>CAVWOQ010000029.1:0-171325 GCA_963756655.1 uncultured Solirubrobacterales bacterium | reverse complement strand
GGTCTCGATCCCGCCCATCGCGGCCCGCGGACGACGGCCACCAGCGCGCAACAAACAGCAACCTCGCTGCGCTTGTGGCCACGAAGCGGCAGCAGCATGCAGTTGCGGCGGACGAGCGCCATCGCGCGCGGACACGCCATCGCGCATCCGTGCGCGTCCAACTCGTCGCGCACGACCCACGGGCCCGGCGCACGGTGCAGCCGACTGAGCTACACGCGCGCGGAATAGGGCGCAGCGATCGCGCGTCCGTGCGCGATAGATGTTCCGCGCGCGCGGAGATCGCAAGCCACACCCGCCGGCTTGCCCACCACGCTGTTGCCACCAGCCAAACTCACTCGGACCCTGGCCGCCGAGGTGCTCGTCACAAGCCCGACGACCTAATCCCTCGCCGTTGCGCCCAAGCAGCCTTGCCTGAGATCTGCACCGAAGACCGCCTCGAGAATTCCGCGGTCCGCTAGCCCAAGGCACCAGCAAGACAGGCATACACTCCACGCACTTAAAGTGCTGGCCAGGCTGCAAAAGTTCGCTATTTGCGGGCGTGGATCGCCCGCTCCGGCGGCTTCAAAACCGCCCGTTTGAAGGCAGATGTCCTCAAGACGTCCCAAGATGTCCGAGGACGTCCGCGGCCGTTCCCGCATCGGCATCGCCAGAGACCCGAAACGCCTCCGCCACGAGGGCCGCGTCCTCGGCTCGCGGGGCGTAATGCAGGTAGCGCATCGTGGTCTGAATGTCCGCATGACCCATCCACTCCTGCACCCGCCGGATGTCGGCCTTCGCGATCATCCGCGTGCCGAACGTATGGCGCAGATCGTGAAAACGCAGCGGCCGCAGCGATCCGGCCGCCAACGCCGCCTTGTAGCGGCGGCGCAACGCGGACCCATCGAGATGATTCCCAGCCTCCCCTGGGAACACGAGGTCGTCCTCGCCAACCCAGTGATCGCGGCGACCCAACCGAGCAAGCGCGCTGGCCACGTCCGGCGCCAGCGGCACCGCCCTGACCTTTCCTGACTTCGGCGTCGTCAGCGCGCTGCCCGCCCAGCTGGCCCGCACGCGGATCGTGGACCCCGCGAAGTCGACATCACGCCAGCGCAGAGCGAGGAGCTCACCCAGCCGAAGCCCCGTGAATGCCGCCGTCAGATAGACCGCAGCGTCCTGCTCGGACGCGGCCGTGCGAACCAGCTCAAACACCTCCTCCGGTGAGAACACCTGGATATCGCGGCTAGGGCGCATCGGGTGCTTCTCCACGCGAGCCAGCGGATTGACCGGGATCCCCCAGACCATCTGAGCCCGCCGGAAGATCCCGTGCAGCTGGATCAATAGCTTGTTCTTGCTGCGATTCGATAGCCCGGTCAGCGACCGCCGCCAGGCCTCGATGTCCTCCGTGGTGATCGATTCGACCGGCCACCCGCCGAACGCCGGCAGTAGATGCGCCCGCAGCGCCGAGCGGTAGTCGACCAGCGTCGACGGCTTGCGTTGGCGGTCCTCCTCGATGAAACGCAGCCACTCATTGGCAGCCGTGTCGAACGTGACGCCTGTCCTCACCTGACCCGGCAGCACACCGCGGCGCGCATCGTCGAGCACCGACCGCAGCCACGCCTCGGCCGCGCGCTTCGTCAAATAGCCCAACCGCGGGCGGCCACGCTCGCTCCACGCCGGCCCGAGCTTCTTTTGCACCTGGCGGCCATCGGGCAGGCGGTACTTCGCGTACCAACACGAACCGCGCTTGCGCTCCACCCGGAAGACGTGCCCGGTGGGGACACCAATCGAGACTTCTCGGGACATATTGGGGACATGGTTGCACGTGGTGCGGACACGCACAAGCCCGAATAACCTGATTTACAGGACTAAATCAATGCCGCCGGTGGGGCTCGAACCCACGACCTTCGGATTAAAAGTCCGCTGCTCTACCAGCTGAGCTACAGCGGCGGACCTCCATGATCGCGCACCCTGCAGCGGGGCATGAGTCACGCCGCGCGCCAGACAGAGCACACGCAACTCCGCAGGCGGAGCACATCACGCGCGCTACTCGCCCGTGTAGGCCACGGCCTCGACCTCGACCAGCATCCGCGGGTCGATCAGCGCGCTGACCTCGACCATCGTCATCAGCGGGCGAATCGTGCTGAAGGCCTCGGAGTGCGCACGACCGACCTCCTCGCCGCGCGAGATGTCGGTCACGTATACCCGGGTCTCGATCACTTGCTCCGGGTCGGCGCCGCCGCGGCGCAGTTCGTGCAGCAATTTGCGCAGGATCTCGACCGCCTGCTCGTACGGAGTCTCGCCGATCACGACCCCGTCCTCGTCGACCGATGTGGTCCCGCCGACGTGCACGAACGGACCGGCGGTCACCACTCGGCTGAACCCGTACCGTACCTCGTACGGCGACGGTGGGTCGCCTTCCAGGCGCCGGATCAATGGCGGAAGTGTCGGCGGCTGGTGAACACCATCGTGGCGCCCGCGCGGTCGACCGCCGCAACCGAGTCCGGATCCCGGATTGAGCCGCCCGGCTGGATGATCGCGGTCGCTCCCGCCTCGAGCGCAAGCTCGGGCGCGTCGGCGAACGGGAAGTACGCGTCGGACGCCATCACCGCGCCGCTGACGCCGTCGCGAGCCTTCTCGATCGCCAGCCGGACCGCGTCAACACGGCTCATCTGCCCGGCGCCGATCCCGATCGTCGCCAGATCGCGCGAGAACACGATCGCGTTCGAACGCACGTGCTTGCAGACCTTCCACGCGAACGAAAGCTCTTGCCATTGGGCCTCGGTCGGGCGGCGCTCGGACACGACCTGCATGTCGGCCCGCTCCTCAACGTCAATGTCGCGATCCTGGACCAGCATCCCGCCGAGCACCTGGCGCAGGTGCGGCTCGACGACGGTCGGGAAGCGGCGCTCGCGGTCATCGAGGATCCTCATGTTCGGCTTGCGCGACAGCACCTCGACCGCGTCACCCTCGTAGCCGCGCGCGAACAGGACCTCGATGAATTGCTCTGACAGGGCCTCGGCGAGATCCTGGTCGACTGAGCGATTCAGGCACACGACGCCGCCGAACGCCGACATCGGGTCACACGCGAACGCCCGCTGGTAGGCCTCGAGCGCGTTGGAGCCGACTGCCACCCCGCACGGGTTGTTGTGCTTGATGATCACGCAGGCCGGGATCTGGAACTCGCCCAGCAGCATCCGCCCGGCGTCGAGGTCGAGCAGGTTGTTGAACGAGATCGGCTTGCCGCCGAGCTGCGAGACCATCGACAGCACGTGCGTCCGTGCGCCGACCTGCTCGTAGTACGCGGCGCGCTGGTGCGGGTTCTCGCCGTACGGGAGCTCGAGCACCTTCTCGAACGCGCGCACCAGCAGCGGCGGGAAATCTTCGCGCTTCTCCTGAAACCAGCGCGCGATCGCCGTGTCGTAGCGGGCCGTGTAGGCGAATGCCTCGGCGGCCAGGCTCTCGCGGGTCGCAGGCGACAGGCGGCAATCGGACTCGCGCAGCTCGTCGAGCACCGCGTCGTAGCTCGCCGGGCTGACGACCGGCGCCGCGAACGCGTAGTTCTTGGCGGCCGCGCGGATCATCGTCGGGCCGCCGATATCGATGTTCTCGATCACCTCGGCCTCGGTCGCGCCGCGCGCCGCGGCGGTGCGCTCGAACGGGTAGAGATTCACGCACACGAGGTCGACCAGCTCCACATCGTGCTCCTCGGCCGCCTGCAGGTGCTCAACGTTGTCGCGGACCGCCAGCAGCCCGGCGTACAACTTCGGATGCAGCGTCTTGACGCGCCCATCCATGATCTCGGGAAAGCCGGTCAGGTCCGTGATTGAGCGGACCGCGACGCCGGCATCGGCCAGCGCACCGGCGGTGCCGCCGGTCGAGATGATCTCGATCCCCAACTCCGCCAGCCCGTGCGCAAACTCGACGATTCCGGTCTTGTCAGACACCGACAGGAGCGCCCGAGAGACCCGCGCCTCGGTGACTCCGGGCTCCACGGTGCTAGCCGGATCGGGGGTCGCGTGCATCCGGCCCGACTCTACCGCGCGATGACCACTCGACGCGGGTTGACCGGGTCGAAACCGACCGCGCCGCGCGCGATCAGCGCGACGGCCTCCGGCAGCAGCTCGTGCTCGATCTCTTGCAGGCGCGCGCGAACCTCGTCGGCGTCGCGGGCCGCTGGGAGCTCGAGCGCACGCTGCAGGATCACCGGCCCGGTGTCGACGCCGCTGTCGACGAAGTGAACCGTGACCCCGAACACCTTGACGCCGTAATCGAGCGCCTGTTGGATCGCCCCCAGCCCTGGGAACGCCGGGAGCAGCGCCGGGTGCACGTTGATCACGCGGTCCGGGAACGCGGCCAGGAACTCGGGACTCAGCAGCTGCATATAGCCGGCCAGCACGACCAGCTCGGCGGCCCGCTCGCTCAGCCAGCCGGCGATCGCCGCGTCGCGGGCCGTCCGGTCGCCGCCGAAGCGGTCGAGCGCAAACGTCTCGGTCGCGATCCCGGCCGCGCGCGCCCGCTCGAGCGCATGCGCACCGGGCTTGTCGGACGCGACCGCCACGAGCTCCACCCCGCCGTGTGAACGATCTATCAGCGCCTGCAGGTTGGTGCCGGCGCCCGACGCGAGCACCGCGACATTCATGCGGCGCGCAACTTCGGGAACCTGCCGCCGGTGGATCGCAGCGTGCCGGCCGCCAGCAGCTCGTCGACGCGCTCGAGCACCTCGCCAGAGCGAAGGTGCGAGAACGTTCCGTAGCCGTTGAGGTCGTGATACCGGTGCTCGGCGACCACGCGTGAGCGTCCGCCGCGCAGGATCTCGACCGCCCGGGTCCGGCCCACCGGTGGCCGCGCGGCCTTGACGACGTCGACGATCGCGCGGTCCAGATCGCCGCTCGCGGCACGGCCGGTCGCGGGCACGAGCGTCGGGTCGCATACATCGCAGCACGCGACCGTCGGCCGCCCGCCGCCGCGGTCGCCGAAGTGAGCCAGCAGCGCCTCGCGCCGGCAGCGCGGAGTCTCGACGTACTCCCAGACGGAGCGGTACTGCGCCCACCGCAGGCGCTCGGCTTCGCGCGCCGAGCTCTGGCACACGGCGGCGGCACGGCGGTCAAAGCCGCCGGTGATCGCGCCCGCGGCGCGGTCCGGCGCCGCCGGCGCGGGGGTCAGCACCCCCGCACGCGCGAGATGACCGATCACCGCACGGACCGAGTCGTCGTCGCCGGCAATGAGCCGCGTCAGCTCGGACAGCGGCAGCTCGTAGCGGCCGTCGATGCCCCTCGAGCTTGCCGCGCCTTCGGCATCCAGCCTCAGTTGACCGCGCGGCGCTCGAGTCATCCAGCTGTTGAGCCTTTCGCCGACGCGCTCGAACGCCTCCGGCGCGAGCCGCGACCGCTCGATGAAGAACACGTGCAGGCCCTTGTCGCGCTGCTCGGCGAACAGCAGGCAGCGGGCCGGAAGGCCGTCGCGACCGGCGCGACCGGCTTCCTGGTAGTAGGCCTCGAGCGAGCCCGGCACCGATGCATGGGCGACCGTCCGCACATCGGCCTTGTCGATCCCCATCCCGAACGCATTGGTCGCGACGATCATGCGCACGTCGCCGGACATGAACCGTTCCTGCGCGGTCGCGCGATCCCCCCTCGCCATCCCTGCGTGGTAGGCGAGCGCGGGCTCGCCGACCGCGGAGCCGAGCGCATGCGCGAGCTGCTCGCTCGCGCCGCGTGTGCCCGCGTACACGATCGCCGGCAGGGCATCGGGCTCGCGCAGGGCTGCCACCAGCCGGCACTCCTTGTCGTGCCGGCTCCCGCAGCGGATCACCGCGAAGCTGAGGTTGGGCCGGTCGAAGCCGGTCGTCACGCGGACCGGGTCGCGCAACCGCAGCCGCGCGACGATGTCTTCCGCCACGCGCGGGGTCGCGGTCGCTGTCAGCGCGATCGTCGCTCGCGCACCGAGGCGCGCGGCCGCGTCGGCGAGCGAGAAGTAGTCAGGCCGGAAGTCGTGGCCCCATTGCGAGACGCAGTGCGCCTCGTCGACCGCGAACAATCCGACGCTCGCGCACCGCAGCGCATCCGCGAACGCCGGCGAGCCGAACCGCTCCGGCGCGACATACAACAGCTTGACCGCACCGTCTCGCACCCGTCGCAACGACGCCGCGTTCGCCTCGAACCCACGCTGAGCGTTGACCACCGCGACCGCACCCGGCGCAACGAGCTCGAGCGCCGCGACCTGGTCCTGCATCAGCGACACGAGCGGCGAGACGACCACGGTCAGGTCGTCGCGCAGCAGCGCCGGCAGCTGGTAGCAGACCGACTTCCCAGAGCCGGTCGGCATCACCACCAGTGCGTCGCGGCCGGTCAGCGCCGCGCTGACGGCGTCCGCCTGGCCCGGGCGAAAGTCCTCAAAGCCGAATACGCGGCGCAGCTGATCGCGAGCATCCATCGGGCGCTCGACCATACAGTCGTGCCCGGCGGTCGCTTCGGTCAGGCGCGCACGAGCGGAAGCTCGTTCTCGAGTGCGAACTTGCCGTTCGCCTCTTCAGTCCCGGCCAAAGGGTATTCGCCGCTGAAGCACGCGTCGCAGTGGCTGGCACGGGCTCCGCCGACAGCTTCGTAGACGCCCTCGAGCGACAGATAGTGCAGCGAGTCGGCACCGAGCTCGGCGCACACCTCGTCGACCGTCCGGCCGTGGGCGATCATCTCCTCGCGCGTCGACATGTCGATCCCGTAATGGCAGGGGTGCTTGATCGGTGGCGCAGAGATCCGCAGGTGGATCTCGGCCGCGCCGGCCTCGCGCAGCATCTGCACGATCTGCGGCATCGTGTTGCCGCGCACGATCGAGTCGTCGACGACCACCAGCCGCTTGCCCTCGACGACCTCGCGCAGCGGGTTGAACTTGAGCCGCAGGCCCTGGCGGCGCAGCTCCTGCCCTGGCTGGATGAAGGTCCGCGCGACGTAGCGGTTCTTGATGAAGCCATCGTCCTGCGGGAGCCCGGCGGCGCGCGCCAAGCCGCGCGCGGCGGCGTTGCCGGAGTCGGGCACCGGGATCACGACGTCGGCATCGACCGGCGCCTCGCGCCACAGGATCTCGCCCATCTTCGCGCGCGCAACCTGGAGCACGGTGCCGCCCATCCTCGAGTCCGGGCGTGCGAAGTAGATGTACTCGAACACGCAGAACGCGTGGCGCTCGGCGCCCGCGACGAGCTTGGTCTTGATCCCGTGCTCGGTCAGCGTCACGACCTCGCCCGGATGCACGTCGCGCAGCAGCTTCGCGCCGATCAGGTCAAACGCGCACGACTCGCTCGCCACGCAGTACGCCGGCGGGCCGCCGTTGGGGTCCTCGATCATCCCCAGCGCAAGCGGCCGCACCCCCGCCGGGTCGCGGAACGCGACCACGCACTCGTCGGTCACGACGACGGTCGAGAACGCGCCTCGCAGGCGCGGCAGCACGTCGGCGACAGCGTCTTCGATCCGCGGCGCCGGGTGGGTCGCCAACAGCGCCGCGATGATCTCCGAGTCAGACGTCGAGCGGAACGGGACGTCGCGGCCGCGCAGCTCGGCGTGCAGCTCCACGGCGTTGATCAGGTTGCCGTTGTGGGCGAGCGCCAGCGTGCGGCGGTCATCGCGCACGATCGGCTGCGCGTTCTCCCACTCCGACGAGCCGGTCGTCGAGTAGCGGACGTGGCCGATCGCCATGTCGCCGACCAGCGAGCGCAGCGTGTTGTCGTTGAACACCTGCGGGACCAGGCCCTGGTCGCGGATCGCCATGATGTTGCCGCCGCGTGTCGCGGTCGCGATCCCGGCCGACTCCTGGCCGCGGTGCTGCAAAGCGAACAGCGCGAAGTACGCGAGCCGGGCAACGTCGTGCCCGGGCGCGTAGATCCCGAACACGCCGCATTCGTCGCGTGGACCGTCGCGATGGTCGAGAGCGGTAGCCATCGAAGGGCGCCTGAGGCCTAGGCTAGCAACGCTTTCACACGAACCCCGCGAGTCCGCGCTCCCGCGCGGTGTGCAACTCGGAAACTGCGACGTTCAGCAACCCCTCGAGCTCGAGCTCGCCGCCGCCGACTCGGCCGATGATCTGAAAGCCGGTCAGCGCGTCCTCGGGGCCGGAGACGACGAACGCCCGCCCCGGCGCCTCGCCGAACGGCGCCAGCCCCTCCGGAATCCGCACCCAGGCCCCGATTCGGCCGGCGATGCAGCACTCGGCGAGTGCTACCGCCAAACCGCCCTCGGCGATGTCATGTGCATTGTGGAGCGCACCGAGGTTGATCCCAATCCTGACCGCTTCATGCGCATCACGGACAGCTTGCATGTCCGTGGGCGGAAGCGCACCGGCGGGTGCAGCACCCTGGAGCTTGGCGAGCTCCGAGCCGACCGCTGAAGGCGCAAACGCGCCGACGAGCGCGATTGCATCGCCGGCAGCCGCGAACCCGCTGCGCCCGGCGCGCGCCGCGTCGGGCAGCCGGCCGACCATGCCGATCACCGGCGTCGGGAAGATCGGCCCGGTCGGGGCCTCGTTGTAGAGCGACACGTTGCCGCCGACGACCGGGATGCCGAGCGCCTCGCACGCCCGCGCCAGACCTTCGACCGCCTCGATCAGCTGCCACGCGACGTGCCCCTTTTCTGGGTTGCCGAAGTTCAGGCAGTTGGTCAGCCCCAAAGGGGTCGCGCCGACGCACGCCAGATTGGCCGCGCATTCGAGCACCGCCTCGGCGGCGCCCGCACGCGGATCGCACGCGACGCGCCGCCCGTTGCAGTCGATTGAGACGGCGATCGCGGAGCCATCGGGCAGCGCGAGCACGGCGGCGTCGGCCTGCTCAGGGCGGCGGACGGTGCGCGACTGGACGACCGGGTCGTACTGCTCGAACACCGGCCGGCGCGATGCGATGTTGGCCGACGAGAGGAGTGCCAGCAGGACTGCTTCCGGTGACTCGTCTCCGGTCAGCGACGCCGGGGCGGCCCCGTAGAGAGGCTCAGACGGCCGGACGGGCTCGAGGTCGTATAGCGGGCAATCATCGACCAGGATCGAGACCGGCAGATCGGCCGCCACCTGATCGCCGTCGAGCACCCGCAGGCGACCGCTGTCGTTGACCACCCCGATCGGCGTCGCCAGCGTCTCCCACCGCTCGCAGACCGTTGTCACGTCGTCGACGCGGCCGGGCTCGACGACGCACAGCATCCGCTCCTGGGACTCGGACACCATGATCTCGAACGGCTCCAGCCCCGGCTCGCGCAGCGGCACCTTTGAGACGTCGATGTCCAGACCGACACCACCCTTTGACGCCATCTCCGACGCAGAGGACGTCAGCCCGGCCGCGCCGAGGTCCTGGAGCGAGACCAGGAGCTCGCGGTCGAGCAGCTCCAGGCAACACTCGAGCAGCTTCTTCTCGGCGAATGGATCGCCGATCTGCACCGATGGCCGCTTGGCCTCATCGCCCTCGCCGAGCTCGGCGCTGGCCAGCACCGAGGCGCCGCCGATCCCGTCGCGGCCGGTCAGCGCGCCCAGCAGCACGAGCACGTTCCCGGGCCCCGCCGCGGCGCTGCGGATCAGCCGCTCGTGCGGCGCGATCCCGAGGCACATCGCGTTGATCAGGCAGTTCTGCTCGTAGCTGTGCTCGAAGTAGATCTCGCCGCCGACGGTCGGGACGCCGATCGAGTTGCCGTAGTGGCCGATCCCGGCGACGGCGTGCTCGAGCAGATAGCGCGAGCGCTCCGACGTCGCGGGCTCGCCGAACCGCAGCGAGTCGAGCACCGCGATCGGGCGCGCGCCGACCGCGAACACGTCCCGCAGGATCCCGCCGACGCCGGTCGCGGCGCCCTGGAACGGCTCGACGGCGCTCGGGTGGTTGTGGGATTCGACCTTGAACGCGACCCCCAGGCCGCCGCCGACGTCGACGACGCCCGCGTTCTCGCCCGGGCCCATCAGCACGTTCGGGCCTTCGGTCGGCAGCCTGCGCAAGAGCTTCTTCGAGTGCTTGTAGGCGCAGTGCTCGGACCACATCAGCGACAGCATCGCGAGCTCGGTGTCGCCGGGCTCACGGCCGAGGCGCTCGACGATCAGCTCGTACTCACCGTCGGTGAGCCCGAGCTCGCGATGGCGGCTGTCAGGCTGCGACGCGGTCGGCAACGTGCGCTCGGATCGATTCGAACAGCGCCAGCCCGTCGGTCGACCCGGTCAGCGGATCGACCGCGTGCTCGGGGTGCGGCATCAGGCCGAACACGTTGCGGCCCTCGTTGCAGACGCCGGCGATATCCCGCAGCGAGCCGTTGGGGTTGTGCCCTGGCGCATAGCGCAGCAGCACCTGGCCGTCTGACTCGAGCCGCCGCAGCTGGTCATCGGGCGCGTAGAAGCGGCCGGTGGTGTGCTTGACCGGGATCGAAAGACGCTTGCCCAGCTCACACGCGCGCGTGAACGGTGTGTCGTGCTCCGCGACCTCGAGCTCGACCTGGCGGAACACGAACTTCAGCGACGTGTTCGGCAGCAGCGCCCCGGGCAGCAGCCCGGCCTCGCACAGAACCTGGAAGCCGTTGCAGATCCCGAGCACGATCCCGCCGGCCCGCGCGAACTCTGCGACCTCCTCCATCACCGGCGCGAAGCGCGCAATCGCGCCAACGCGCAGGTAGTCACCGTACGAGAACCCTCCCGGCACGACCACCGCGTCGACGCCGTGGAGGTCGCGATCTGAGTGCCACAGGATCACCGCCTCGGCGACGCGCTGGGCGGCGAGCTGCGCGTCGACCTCGTCGCATGAACCGGGGAAGCGGATGACGCCGAACTTCACCGTTGGTGGTCAGCGTTCGATCCGGCAGGGCCCTCGGGAGTTCGCCCCCCGGGTGAACTCCCTTTTGAATCCGCATCAGCGGATTCAACAATCTCGTAGTCCTCGATCAGCGGGTTGGTCAGCAGCCGCTCGCACATCTCGGCCAGCCGCGACGGGTCCTCTAGGTCGAGCTCGATCATCCGCCCGACGCGCACGTTGCTGACGCCGTCGAAGCCCAGCGCCGGCAGCGCCCGCTGGACTGCCTGGCCCTGCGGGTCGAGGATCCCCGCCTTAGGTTTGACGAGCACCCGCGCCCGCATCAGGCAACGGCGGCGCCGGTGCGTGCCAGCCAGGCGTCGAACGGCTCGCCGGTGATCCGCTCGTATGCCTCGACGTACTTCTCGTGCGTGCGCGCGACGACGTCGTCGGGGATCGCCGGCGCCGGCGGCTTCTTGTCCCACCCGGTCGACGAGGCCCAGTCGCGTACGAACTGCTTGTCGAAGCTCGGCTGGCCGCGGCCGGGCTCGTAGCCGTCGGCCGGCCAGAAGCGCGACGAGTCGGGGGTGCAGACCTCGTCGCCAAGCGTCAGCGTGCCGTCGGAGTCAAGCCCCAGCTCGAACTTCGTGTCGGCGAGGATGATCCCGTGCTGGCGGGCGTGTTCGGCGGCGTACTCGTAGAGCGCGATCGACACGTCGCGCGCCCTCTCCGCCAGCGCGCGATCGCCGATCAACATGACTGCGCCCTCAAAATCGATCGCTTCGTCGTGCCCGACGTCGGCTTTCGTGCTCGGCGTGAAGATCGGCTCCGGCAGCCGGTCTGACTCGCGCAGGCCGGCCGGCAGCTCGATCCCGGACACGGCCCCGGTCGCCTGGTAGTCCTTCCAGCCCGAGCCGGTGATGTAGCCGCGGACGACGCACTCGACGCTCAGCATCTTCAGCTTGCGCACCACCATGCCACGTCCCCGCGCCTCGTCGGGTACCCCGTCGGCGACCGAGATCAGGTGGTTGGGGACCAGCTCGCCGGTGCGCTCGAACCAGAACGTGGACAGGCCCGTGAGCACGCTTCCCTTGGCGGGGATCGGCGTCGGGTGCACGACGTCGTAGGTCGAGATCCGGTCTGAGGCGACGAGCAGCAGCTCATCGTCGAGGTCATAGATCTCGCGGACCTTCCCCGAAGCGAGCAGTGGAAGGTCTGCGAGGGCGGTCACTGGTTCGATGCTAGCGGCTGGGTCCGACAGCGAACGGCCGGGCAGGCGCCCCCGCCGTGTCGGGGCTGTGCCTCCTGGGGTACTGATTCAAGACTGAGCCGGGCGGCTGGTCTTTGTCGTCGATGACCGGCTGACTGCCCGCTTTGGAACCTTAAGCACCGTATAGGTGCAGAGCGTTCCAAGCAGCCCGAGTCAGAAACTGGACGCCACTCGAGTCGCCCCTGGCGACGCCTTTCGGCGTCGCCGAATTTCTGACCGGTACCGTCTAGGCGATCAGCTCGGGCTCACGAGGGCGTTCGCGCAGCCCGTCACGCCGAGGTAGTGCTCGCCGAGCGTCAGGTCCGCGAGGTATGTCTGGCCGGTCGGCGTGAAGAAGTTCGCCGCTTGGTCATTGGCCTCGTGTCAATCGGACGTTAGTCGAGTTGGTCGAGCCTGGCGACGATCTCCTCGGCGTGCACGATGAACGGCCCGTAGTCGAAGATCGCCTCCAGATCGAGGTCTTCGCCGGCGGGGTCTGAAGCCAGCAGCTCCCGCAGCTGGATGCGCTGATCGAGCGCCCGCTGCGCCAAACGCTGGACGACCCGATAGGCGTCGTCACGTGTCTGACCCTGCGCCACCAAAGCCAGCAGGAGCCGCTGCGAGAACAGGGCGCCATACGTGAGTCCGAGGTTTTCGCGCATCCTGTCCGCGTCGACGACCATCCCCTCCACGAGCGCCAGCACGCGCCGCTGGAGGTGATCCAGCAGGCTGGTCGAGTCGGGCAGGATGATCCGTTCGACTGACGAGTGCGAGATGTCCCGCTCGTGCCAGAGGGCCACGTTCTCGAGCGCCGCCTGGGCGTTGCCGCGCAGCACGCGCGCGAGCCCGGTCACCTGCTCAGACTTGATCGGGTTGCGCTTGTGGGGCATCGAGCTCGACCCCTTCTGCCCGCTTCCGAACGGCTCCCGGACCTCGCCGACCTCCGTCCGCGCGAGATGGCGAACCTCGGTGGCGAAGCGCTCGAGCCCGGCGCCGGCGAGCGCGATCGCACCCAGCAGCTCCGCATGCCGGTCGCGGGCGACGACCTGCGTCGAGACGGACTCAGCCTCGAGGCCGAGCCGCGCCAGCACCCGGGCCTCGAACTCCGGCGAGGTCGCCGAGTACGTGCCGACCGCTCCGCTGACCGCCCCGATCGCGGCCTGCGCGAACGCCCGCTCCAACCGCTTTGCGTTGCGGTCGGCCTCGAACGCGAAGCCGGCGAGCTTGATCCCGAACGTCGTCGGCTCGGCGTGGATCCCGTGCGTGCGTCCGACGCACAGCGTTGCGACGTGCTCACGCGCGCGGGCGCTCAGCGCCTGCGCGAGCCGCCGCGAGTCGGGGAGCACCAGCTCGCCGACGCGCTTGAGCTGCAGCGCGAGCCCGGTGTCGAGCACGTCGCTGGCAGTGAGGCCGTAGTGGATCCAGCGCCCGGCCGGGCCGGCCGATTCCGACAGAACATCCACAAACGCGGCGACGTCGTGATCGGTCAGCTTCTCGCGCTCATCGATCGCCGCAACCGTGAACGTCGCGCCGCGGATCGCATCGAGCTCGGCGGCGGTCGGTCCCTCCATCTCCTCGCAGGCGGCCACCTCGACCTCGCGCATCGCGTCGAAGCGCGCCTGGTCTGACCAGATCATGGCCAGTTCGGGGCGGGTGTAGCGGGCGATCACCGCGCGGACTTCAAACCTCGCCTGCAGCCGCGGCTGCACTGAGGACCGCGGGCTCGCCGGCGGCACTGAGGACCGTGTCGAGCAGGCCTGGGAAGCGCGCCTCGAGATCCTCGCGCCGCAGCGTGTTCAGGCGCATGGTCCCCTTGTGGCGCTGCTGGATGACGCCCGCCTCGCGCAGCACCTTGAAGTGATGCGTGCAGGTGGACTTGGTCACCGGGAGCGCGAAGCTCCCGCACGTGTACTCGTGCCCGCTTCGGGCGAGCTCCGCGACGATCGTCAGGCGCACCGGATCGCTGAGCGCGTGCAAGACGGCGCTGAGCTCGAGCTCGTCACGCGTTGGGTGTGCGATTTGTTCGGTTGGTTGCACTGACATCGTCGTGTTATTCATTGTACGACGGTCGTCGTACAATTTGCTATCGTACGGCACTCATCGTACAACGGACCGCAGTGAGGAAACTACGAATGAGAAAAGACAGCCAGATTCAGGCCGTTATGGAGTCTATGAAGGCTTCCCGCGGTAATCGTAAGTCGGGTGAGGCAGGGCGTGCCCGACAGAGGGTTTCGGCGACCCGCGCCCGCGCCCAGCGCGGCTCATCGGCAGTGATCGCGCAGTACATCCAGGACCTGACCCGCCCGCCGCGCCCGGCGATCTAGCGGCTGGTGGGAGATCCTTCATGCCGGACATGAAGAATCTCCTCCGCACCGGCGTCAGCCGCCCCCGAGCTGCACGGCCTTGACGATCAACAGGATCACCGAGACCAGCAGGTAGCCGCGCAGCGCCAGCATCGCGGTCTTTCTCCCCGGCGACCACGTTGGCCGCGACAGCAGCGCCAGCGGCGGCATCGTCCAGTCCGCCCGCGGCAGCGACGGCCGGGAGGTGGCCACGGGTTTGCGAGCGCGCGAAACGCCCGCGACCACGCCGAACGCAACCAGCCCGACCGCGAAGATCCCGCCCCCGACGAGTGCCACCGCCGTCACGTCGATGCTGGGGAAGAGCGTCGTCGCCATCAGGACCAGCGACAGCAGGATCAGCACCGCCACGATCACCGACGCGAGCGCGTTCAGCCACGGCGGGTTGCACCACGGACCCAGCACCTCGCGGTCGTTGCACAACAGCAGCAGGAACACCGTCGCGCTCGGCAGCAGCACGCCGGCCAGCGCCTGGACCGCGAGTGTGATCACGCCGAGCGGCGCGCCCGGGATCAGCACGATCGCCGCCGCGCCGGCGATCAGCGCCGCGAATATCCCATAGAACGCCTTCGCGTCCGACAGGCTGCGATGCAGGGAGCTCTTGGTCCCGAACACGTCTCCGAATGCGTAGCTCGTCGACAGCGTCAGCGCGCCGGCGCCGATCAGCGATGCGTTCAGCAACACAAGCGCGAAGAACGCACCCGCGACCGACCCGAGCTCGGAGGACAGAGCAGTGGCAGTCGCGCCCGCGTCGCTGAAGTTGCCGAAGTACTTCGTCCCCTCGAACGCGAACGCCGACACGCAGATCAGCGCCGCTGCACCTATCACCACCACAACCGCCCCGATCCACGTGTCGAGCCGCTCGTAGTTGATCCACCGGGGCGTGATCCGCTTGTCGATGATGTTCGACTGCTGGAAGAACAGCTGCCAGGGCGCGACCGTCGTCCCGACCATGCCGATGATCAGCAGCACCGAGGTCGAGTTGGCGCCACCCTGGATGCCCGGGACGAAGAAGTCGTGGACGATCGGGCTGGAGCTCGGATGCGACATGAAGAACAGCGGGACCACGAGGAAGTTCGCGAACACGAACACGAACATCGATCGCTCCCAGAAGCGAAAGCTGCCGGAAGCGGTCAGCGCGATCAGCGCGACCGCCGCGATCGGGACCGCGATGTACTGCGAGATCCCGAAGTAGCCGAGCGCGAGGCTGACGCCGATGAACTCGGTGACGATCGTCAGGAAGTTGAGCAGGAACAGGTCCCCGACGCTGAACCAGCCCCAGAAGCGGCCGAAGCGCTCGTTGATCAGCCGTGCGTGGCCGACCCCGGTCACGGCCCCGAGCCGGACCACCATCTCCTGGTTGACGATCAGCACCGGGATCAGCAGCAGCAGCACCCACAGCAGGCTGGTGCCGTAGTTCTGACCCGCCTGCGAGTAGGTGGCGACGCCGCCGGCGTCGTTGTCGCCGACCATCACGATCAGCCCCGGGCCGATGATCGCCAGCAGCGCCAGCGACCGCGCGCGCAGCGACCGGTGCGCCAGCTCGTGCTGACCGATCGTCCCGAACGCGCCGCGGATGTCGCCGACATGGGCGGAGTCGAGCACGGCACGTTCGCGCACCGGCGCCTCGCTCGTGCGATCTGTCGTCATCTCGACCTCCTTTCGGCCACTCGCAGCGACGAGCCGCGGCCAGCCGGAGGTCACGCGGCGCCGGGACTCAGTCCGGGCGCATGGCGACGTCTACCGCGCGGGCCGCGAGGCTCGTACTTCGCGGTAATTCGTCGTGTTCGGAATATCCGTCGCGGAACGTCATTCGGCTGCTGAGGCTAGCACCGCAGGCGCCCGCCGGGGTAGGAATATCGTGTTCTGGGTGCCCCGGCCGGAAGAGCGTCAGTCGCGCGCCACGCCGGCCCGGCGGCGCCATTCCTCGGGCACCAGCAGCTCGAGCACGTCGTCGACCGAGATCAGCCCGACCGGCATCCCGGCGTGATCGACGACCGGCATCGCGAGCAGGTTGTAATCGGCCATCAACCGCGCGACCTCGGGCAGGTCGGCCTCGGTGTGGACGCTCGGCAGCCCCGCGCCGGTCAGCGCCGAGACGGCGCTCGACGGCTCGGCTCGGACCAGCTCCGCGAGCGGCACGGCATCGACCAGCATTCCGCGCTCGTCGACCACGCAAACGGTCGTGACCTGACGGTCCTCGGGCGCGCTCGTCCGCACGCGCTCGAGCGCGTCGCCGACGCTCGAGGTGACCGGCACGGAGACGAAGTCCGGGTTCATCAGCCCGCCCGCGGTCGACGGGTTGTAGCCCAGCAAACCCATGAGCTTGCGCTGCTTGGCCGCCGGCAGCAGGTTGAGCACCGGGATCCGGCGCTCCTGCTGGATCTCGAGCAGCAGGTCGGCCGCGTCGTCGCTCGCCATCCGCCCCAGCACCTCGGCCACCTGTTCGTCTGAGCGCTCGCGGAGGAACTCGACCTGGTGCTCGTCGTCGAGCTCCTCGAACACGTCGGCCTCGAGCTCCTTGTCGCCGCCGACGGCGTCCATGATCTCCTGGCCCTCCTCGTGCGAGGCGGCTTCGACCAGGTCGGCGATCTGAGCCGGATGCAGGCGGCGCAGCCGCGTCGAGACGAGCTTCAGGCGCGAGCTCGGGACGTGCCCGACGAATGGCTCGATGTCCTGCCACGACACAAACTGAGTGTGCTCAGTGTCGTGGCCCCGGAAACGGCGCGGCAGCAAGCGGAGCAAACGCACCTTGAACGTCGGGTCGATGCCGGCCACGCGCCAGGTTCCGTCCTCGTTCACCAGCTCGACGTCGCGGGCGGTCACCAGGCGCACGGTTTTTACGTTGATCAGGCTGCGATCGAGCACGTCGGCGCGGAGCAGCACTTCTCCGGGCCGGCGCTCGAACTGGGCCAGGTTGAGCTTCGTCGTTGCGGTCCGGGCCGCGGCGCGCTCCAGCTGCTCGAGGCGGTCCATCGGCACGAACAGCCGGCGCCCACCAACGTCCGCTACGAGTCCGACGACCGCCGGCAGCGAGTCGGCGCCGTCGAGCCGCACGACCACGTCCTCGACCTTGCCCAGCCGCTCGCCGTCCGCGTCGAGCAGCGGGCTACCCGCAATCGATGACAGATGGACGATCGCGTCGGGCAAGATGCTCAGGGCTTAACGCTACAGCCGGCGATCGTCGTTCCTGTTACGCGTTCAGTATCCGTGCCGCCAGCACGGCGGCGTTGCGGGCGTTGTCGACCCCGACGCACGCGACCGGGACACCGGGCGGCATCTGCGCGATCGACAGCAGCGCATCGAGGCCGCCCGCGATCGACGTCCGGCTCGTGAGCGGGACCCCGATCACCGGCAGCTCGGTGTGAGCGGCGACGACCCCCGGCAGGGCGGCCGACAGCCCGGCACCGGCGATGATCACGCGCAGCCCGCGCAGCTTCGCGTTGCGCGCGTAGTCGGCGACGACCTCGGGCTCACGGTGAGCCGACATGACCCGCGTCTCGGAGCGGATCCCGCGCTCGGTCAGTTCCTGCTCGGCCTTCTCCATCGCCGGCAGGTCGCTCTTTGAGCCCATCAGGATCGCCACCTGGGGCGCGTCGACCTCCAGTTCCTCGATCTCGGCGACGGTCTCCGACATCGGCTCGCTCGCCTCCTCGGCGGCCATCAGCCACGGCTCGCCGCGGCCCGCGTGCGGTCCGGAAGACGAGCTCATCACGACACGGCCCGCAGCGCGATGTCGCGCCGCACCTGCTTGCCCTCGAACTCGATCATGTCGGCTGCAGCATATGCCGCAGCGCGGGCGCCGCCGAAATCATCTCCGAGCGCTGTCACGCTGAGGACGCGGCCACCGGCGGTCACGATCTCGCCCGCCGCATCCCGCGCCGTTCCCGCATGGGTGACGAAGACGTCGCGCCCAACGCTGTCCAGGCCGCTGATCACATCGCCGCTTGAGGGCGACTCGGGGTAGCCGGCGCTCGCCATCACGACGGTCACCGCGACCTCGGGCGCCCACTCGATCCGCGCTCCGCGAAGCCCGCCGGGCTCCCAGGCGGCCGACAGCAACTCCGATAGGTCAGACCGTAGCCGCGGCAGGATCGCCTGCGTCTCGGGGTCACCGAAGCGGACGTTGAACTCGAGCACGTTGACGCCCGACGAGCTCATCATCAGCCCCGCGTACAGCACGCCGTGAAACGGCATTCCGCGCTGCGCGAGCTCGTCGAGCACCGGCTGGTGGACGACCGCGCAGAGCTCCGCCGCGCGCGCATCGTCGACCGCCGGCACGGGTGAATAGGAGCCCATGCCGCCGGTGTTGGGGCCCCGGTCGCCGTCGAAGATCCGCTTGTAGTCCTGCGCCGACGCCAGCGGCAGCGCCCGCTCGCCATCGCACAGGGCCAGCAGCGACAGCTCCTCGCCGTCGAGGAACTCCTCGACCACGACCCGCTCGGTCCCGAACCGGCGCTCGACCAGCAGCGCGTCGAGTGCCGCGCGCGCGGACTGCGCATCGTCGGCGATCATCACGCCCTTGCCGGCCGCCAGCCCATCGGCCTTGATCACGACCGGGTAGCCGGGGATCGCTGCCATCCCGGCGTCGGGGCCGGTCACGACTTCAAACGCGGCGGTCGGCACCCCGGCGGCGATCATCACCTCCTTGCAGAACGCCTTCGAGCCCTCGATCTGCGCGGCTGCGCGGCTGGGCCCGAAGCATCTGACACCGGCCTCGGACAGCGCGTCCGCGACCCCCGCGACCAGCGGCGCCTCGGGGCCGACGACGACCAGATCGGCCGCGACCTCGCGCGCCACCGCGACGACGGCGGCGCCGTCGCAAGCGTCGAGACCGGCATCGGGCACCGGCACCTCGGCGGCGATCCCGGCGTTACCCGGAGCGCAGCAGACGTCGCAGGAGCGCGCGAGCGTCTGCACGAGTGCATGCTCACGCGCGCCCCCGCCCAGCACCAGGACGCGGTTGCTCAAATCGCGCCGATGAAGTCGTCGATCGGAATCGCGCTCAGCGTCTCATACCGGCCGGTCCCACGCGAGCCGAGCTCGAGCGACACGCGCGCGATCGTCTGCTCGTCGGGAGCCTCGATCACGTTGACGAAGTCGAACCGCCCGAGCGTCGCCCACTGCGCCTTGACGGTCGCGCCGAGCTGCTCGACCTCGCGGTTGACCTCGCGGATCCGGCCGGGGTTGTTCTTGATCGTCTGCACGCCCTCGGGCGTCAGCGTCGTCAGCATGATGTAGGTCGGCACCTGACTCTCCTCACTAGGGTTTGGGGCGTGGCCCCAAACCCTAGACCGGCGCCGGAGCCCCCGCCCGCTCCAGCACCAGCTCGCCGTCCGCGACGTCGACCCGCACCGTATCCCCAGCGACGAACCGGCCCTCGAGGATCGCCAGCGCCAGCGGATCGACGAGCCGCTTCTGGATCACGCGCTTGAGCGGCCGCGCGCCGTACGTCGGGTCGTAGCCGAGGTTGCCCAGCAGCGTCCGTGCGTCGTCGGTCAGCTCCAGCTCGATCTCGCGCTCGCGCACCCGCTCGACGACCGCCGCCACCTGCAGATCGACGATCTCGCCGATCTGTGCTCGCGTCAGCGGCTCGAACTGGACGATGTCGTCGAGCCGGTTGATGAACTCCGGCTTGAACGCCGCGTCGACGCCGGCCCGGCCGCCGGGGATGTTCGAGGTCATGATCAGGACCACGTTCTTGAACGACACCGTCCGGCCCTGGCCGTCGGTCAGTCGCCCGTCGTCCATCACCTGCAGCAGCGTGTTGAACACATCGGGGTGCGCCTTCTCGATCTCATCCAGCAGCACCACCGAGTACGGACGGCGCCGGACCGCTTCGGTCAGCTGACCGCCCTCCTCGTAACCGACGTATCCCGGTGGAGCGCCGACGAGACGCGACACCGAGTGCTTCTCCATGTACTCGGACATGTCGATCCGGACCATCGCATCCTGGGAGTCGAACATGAACTCGGCCAGCGCTCGCGCCAGCTCAGTCTTGCCGACGCCGGTCGGCCCGAGGAACAGGAACGTCCCGATCGGCCGGTTCGGGTCGGCGAGCCCGGCGCGTGAGCGGCGCAGGGCGCTGGATACGGCGCTGACCGCCTCGTCCTGTCCGATCACCCGCTGATGCAGGCGCTCCTCCATGTGCACGAGCTTCTCGATCTCGCCCTCCATCAGGCGCGAGACCGGAACGCCGGTCCACTTGGAGACGATCTCGGCGACGTCCTCGGCGTCGACGACGTCCTTCAGGAACCGCGGCGCCGCCGTGGCGACGTCGTGCTCGGCCGACTCGGCCGCTTCCAGCGCCTTCTCGAGCTCGGGGATCGTCCCGTACTGCAGCTCCGCCGCTCGCCCCAGATCGGCCTCGCGCTGAGCCTTCTCCAGATCGATCCGCGCCTGCTCGAGCCTCTCCTGTAGATCCGCGACAGCGCCGAGGGTCTCCTTCTCGCGCTGCCACTCCGCGTGCATCCCGGCAGAGCGCTCGCGCTCCTCGGCCAGCGCCCGCTCGAGCTGCTCGCGCCGCGCGACCGCGCCGGCGTCGTCGTAATCGTCACCGAGCGACTGCAGCTCGATCTCGAGCTGCATGATGTGGCGGTCGACCTCGTCGATCTCGGTCGGCTTGGAATCGATCTCCATCCGGATCCGCGACGCCGCCTCGTCGACCAGGTCGATCGCCTTGTCCGGCAGGAAGCGGTCGGCGATGTAGCGGTGGCTGAGCGTCGCCGCTGCGACCAGCGCCGAGTCCTGGATCCGGACCTTGTGGTGGACCTGGTAGCGCTCCTTGAGCCCGCGCAGGATCGCGATCGTGTCCTCGACACTGGGCTCGCCGACGTACACCGGCTGGAACCGGCGCTCGAGCGCCGGGTCCTTCTCGATGTGCTTGCGGTACTCGTCGAGCGTCGTCGCGCCGACCGCCCGCAGCTCGCCGCGGGCGAGCATCGGCTTGAGCATGTTGCCTGCGTCCATCGCGCCCTCGGCGGCACCGGCGCCGACGATCGTGTGCAACTCGTCGATGAACACGATGATCTGGCCCTGCGCGTCGGTGATCTCCTTCAGCACCGCCTTCAGCCTGTCCTCGAACTCCCCGCGGTACTTGGAGCCGGCGACCATCGCGCTCAGGTCGAGCGCGATCACGCGCCGGTCCTTTAGACCCTCGGGCACGTCGCC
Source organism: uncultured Solirubrobacterales bacterium (assembly GCA_963756655.1). Taxonomy (GTDB): domain Bacteria; phylum Actinomycetota; class Thermoleophilia; order Solirubrobacterales; family Solirubrobacteraceae; genus Palsa-465. The sequence continues at coordinate 149,838 of CAVWOQ010000029.1, read as the reverse complement.
GGCGACGATCCGCTGCGCGAGCCCTTCGACGATCGCGGTCTTGCCGACCCCGGGCTCGCCGATCAGCACCGGGTTGTTCTTCGTTCGGCGCGACAGCACCTGGATCACGCGACGGATCTCGTCGTCGCGCCCGATCACCGGGTCGAGCTTGCCCTGCGCCGCGGCGTCGGTCAGATCGCGGCCGTAACGCTCGAGCGCCTGAAACTTGTCCTCGGGGTTCTGGTCGGTCACGCGGTGCGAGCCGCGGACCTCCTTGAGCGCCTTGATCAGCTCGTCGTGCGAGGCGCCGTTTGAGCGCAGCGCGTCGCCGGCGCCGCCCGCGTGCGCCGACAGTGCCAGCAGTAGGTGCTCAGTCGAGACGTACTCGTCGCCGAGATCGCGCATCTCGGACTCGGCCTGACGCAGGATCTGGGTCAGCTCGCCCGAGCCGCCGGCGGGCTCACCGGACGTCGTCAGCTTCGGAAGCGCGTCGAGCGCGGCGCCGACGCGCTGGCGCACCGCGGCGGGCTCGACGCCGAGCTTGCGCAGCACCGGCACGACGACACCGGCCGCCGGCCGCGCGCCTTCAGCGCCGCCCGTCGGTGCCCCCTGCTCGAGCAGCACCGCGAGCAGGTGCTCCGGGGTTGTCTGCGGGTTGTGGCGCTCGTCAGCCAGCTGCTGGGCTGCCTGCAGCGCCTCCTGGGACTTGATCGTGAAACGGTCTGGTTGCATAGGCGATTCCGTGATTCGAGTTCGAAAAATCTAAGTCTGTCTGACTTAGATTATCGCACGGAATCGCTCCGTTTACAAGTGAATCAGCCCGTTATCCGTAGCTTTCGTGGGCGGCTGCGGGCCTCGACGTTGCCGCCCGGATCGAGCACCACGCCGATCATGCTCACGTAGACCCCCCGGTGCGCCGCCAGCGCCCCCCGCAGCTGTCGCAGCTGCTCGGACGACAGCGGCACCGTGACGGTCTCGCGATGGCGGCGGCTGAAGACGTAGGTGCGCGAGGCGATCCCGAATGGCCGCCCGCCCGCGACGATCACGGTCCCGCTCGCCGCGACGTCGCAGCGCCCTGAGCAGCTCAGTTTCGCGAGCAGGTGGCGGTTCGAGACCGGATGCTGGCGCGGCAGCGAGATGCCGACGCTCGCGACCGGCGGCTGCAGCGAGGTCGCGAGCAACGCGAGCTTGCCGAGATCGACGGTCCCCAGGCCCGACGCGTAGTCATAGCCCGGACCGGCCGTGCAGCACCCGAGCGGCTTGTGGTTGCCGTCGGGGATATACGGGCCGAGGTCATTGTCGTTGGTCGTGATGTCGGCGATCACGCCGGTCGCGGCGTAGCGGCGCTCTGCCTGGTAAAGGAGCGAATTGGCCAGCCCCACGCCCTGCCGTCCATGCTCACGCAGCAGTTCGTCGACCAGCGCCAAGCCACCGGCCAGCAGCGGCGAGGCGGCGCTGGTGCCGCCGACCGCGATCCACGGGTTTCCCCCGCCGACAGATGTGCACTCCCGTGCCGAGCAGTAGATGTCGTAGCCCGGCAGCACGTCGGCGAGCATCGAGACGTCCGGAACCGCGCGGCGGCTCGCCGCGACGAAGCCGTTCTGGTACGAGGGCCGCTTGAACAGGCCGCTCAGCCCGCCACCGCCGGCGGTCACGTCGTACGGGGCGTCGTTCCAGACCGTCTGCGCCTGGATCGTGTTGGCCGCCGTCAGCGACACGTTGGTCCCACCGACGCCGGTCACGTACGGCGATGACGCCGGGTAGCTGACCGCGAGCGCGTCGAGTGGTCCGTCGCGGCCGACGCACGCCGACGACCCGTCGTCCCCGCTCGCCGCCAGGACTGAGATCCCGCTCGCCGCCGCCAGCGCCAGCGCCCCTTCCGCCGACCGAACGCCGCTCTCCCCGATCGAAATCGCGAGCGCCGGCTCACACGTGCCGAGCGACGCCGAGATCACGTCGGGCACGTGGCCGCGATTCTGAAGCGGCGCGGTCAGCGCCTCGAGTACGTCGGAGGCGCGCGCCTGCGACTCGTAGACGTCGACCTCCTTCAGCCCCGGCGCGGCCGCATCCAGCACCTCGAGGTCGAGCGTCGTCTCGCCGCCCGGCGCGAGCGGGTGCTTGAGTCCGACCCCATAGCCGTTGATCTGCGGCATCGGCAGGCTGAAGCAGCTCGCAAACGCCTGCAGGTCCGAGTAGCGGAAGCCGTCGATCTCGATCAGCGCCACGCTCTCGCCCTGCCCGGTGACCCCCGAAGCTTGCAACGGCGCGTAGTCGAACGCCGTCAGATACTCGTTCGGCGTGAAGCCGCGGTCGGCGAGCGCGGCCGGGCAGCCGGTCGCCGTGCCGGTCCGCTCCTGATAGCCGGACGGGAAGTTGTCGGTGCCGAACTTCGCGGCCGTGCGCGGGAGCTTGCCGGCGTTTGCGACCGTCTGGAGCGAGCCGCCGAACACCGGCCGGGTGTCGAGGCCGACGACTCCGGTCACCGCCCCGCTCAGAGCGGTCGGGATCCGCGCGCCCGTCGCCGGCGCGACAAACCGCGTCGCGCGGGCGCTCTCATACCGCGCGAGCGAGGTCCCGAACGTGCGCTGCGCCACCGAGACGCGCATCATCGCGTCGGCGAACAGCCCGGTCGCGTCGATCTTCACGTGCGTTGCGCCGATCCGCCGCAGGTAGTGCAAGACCTTCGTTCGCTCGCCGGTCGAGGCGCCAAACCGCCGCGCCAGGGTGGCGATCGGCTGGTAGTCGCCGTACAGCGGCGATCCGACGGTCGTCACCTGGTTGGCGAACCGCTCGAGCCCTGAGATGTCGGCGTTCAGCGGCAGGACGAGCGACAGCTGCTGGCTCGAAGGCGCCGCGCCCAGCCTTGTGACGCGCCCGTTCGCCAGCGCGGTCGGCGCCAGAGCCAGGCAGGCGGACAGCGCAGCGGCTACAAATCCCCAGCGGCTCTTACGCAAAGTTGCACATCCCTGCTTCGAACACCTCATCGGCAGTTGCTCGCCCCCGCTTGATCGTCGCACACCGGCGCGGGCGACAGCGAAGCTAGCCGTTGTGCTCGAGCCGCAGCTCCGCCCGCTTCAGGTCGGCATTCCGAACCAGCTCGCCGCCGCGCGTGTAGGGCACGATCTCAGCCCGCAGCTCCCGCCGGAGCGCCTCGAGCCGGGCGACCTCATCGCCCAGTTCCCGGGCACGCCTCTCGAGCGAGGCCACCTTGCGCGCCATCATCTCGAGCTGCTCCTCGAGCTCGAACACGCGCTCGACGCCGGCCAGGTTCATCCCCAGCTCGGCGGTCATCCCCTGGATCCGGCGCAGCCGGTCGACGTCCTCCTGCGAGTACAGGCGCGTGCCCTTCGCCGAGCGCTTGGGCTCGATCAGGCCGCGCGCCTCGTACATCCGCAGCGTCTGCGGGTGCATCTCGGCCAGCTCGGCCGCGACCGAGATCATGAACACGCCGCGGTCTGAGGAGACCTCGACGCGCGTCGTGCGCACGCGCCTGGTGGCCATCAGTCGGCGCTCGGAGCGGTCGAGCCGTCGGCCGCCGTGGTCGCAAACAGCCGCGCGCGGGGATCGCCGTTCATGACCTGTGAAAGCTTGTCGACCGCCTCGGACTGCTCCGGCGACAGGTTCGCCGGCACGTCGATCACGAACCGGTAGTGGATGTCGCCGCGCCCCTTGCCGCCGAGGCGCTGCGGGCCCTCGCCGCGCAGCCGCTGGACCGTCCCGTGCTTGGTTCCGGCCGGAACCCGCAGCCGCTTTGATCCGTTCAGCGTCGGCACCTCGATCACGGCGCCCTGGAGCGCCTCGGGGATCGTCAGCGGCACCTCGACCTCGAGGTTGTCACCGTTGCGCTTGAAGACCGAGGACTCGGACACGCGGGTGATCACATAGAGGTCACCCGGCTCGGCACCGCGCAGCCCGGGCTCGCCCCGGCCCGCGAGCCTGATCCGGCTGCCGTCGCGGACGCCCGCCGGGATGTTCACCCGCAGCCGCTTGACGGAGCGCTGGGCACCCGTTCCGTTGCACGTCGGGCACGGCTCCTCGATCACGGTCCCGGAGCCGTGGCAGTTCGAGCACGGCTGCGAGATCGAGAAGATCCCCTGGCTCTCGGATTCGATTCCGCGTCCGTTGCAGACCGGGCAGACCTTCGGCACGGTACCGGGCTTCGCGCCTGAGCCGTGACAGGTCGGGCACGGCTGCGAGGTCGGCACCGCGAGCGGCACCTGCGCGCCACTGACCGCCTGGTCGAAATTCAGCGACACCTCGGTCTCGAGGTCGCGGCCCCGCGCCTGACGCGGCTGCCCGCCGCGCACGCCACCTTGTCCACGGCCGCCGCCGGCGCCACCCCCCCGACCGAACAGGTCCGAGATGATGTCGCCGAAGCCGCCGCTGAACGAGCTCGGGTCAAAGCCGCCGGTGAAGTTCCCGAACGGTCCAGTGCCGCGGTCATACGCCTTGCGCTTGTCGGCATCAGACAGGACGTCGTGCGCCTGCGAGATCCGCTTGAAGCGCTCCTCTGCCTGCTTGTCACCCTGGTTGCGGTCCGGGTGGTACTTGCGCGCGAGTTTGCGGTAGGCCTTCTTGATCTCCTCGTCGGAGGCGTTCTTGCCGACCCCCAGCTCCTTGTAGTAGTCGGTCCTCTCAGCCATCTGCGCTCGCCCTCTAGCCCGCGACGATCACCCGCGCGGGGCGCAGGATGCTCTCGCCCTGTCGGTAGCCGCGCTGGTAGACCTCGACCACGGTCCCTGGCTCGGCGCCTTGGAACGGCTGCTGCGCGACCGCCTCGTGGAACTGCGGGTCAAACCGCTCGCCCTCGGGCGAGTAGGGCTCGATCCCGGCCCGCTTGAGCGCCGCCAGGACATCCGAGCGGACGTGCTTGATCCCGGCCACGAACGTCGCGTCGCCGTTCTCGTCGCCCGCGGCGTGCGCGAGCGCCCGGTCGAGGTTGTCGATCGCCGGCAACAGCGCGAGCGCGAGCTTGGCGGCCCCGCGCTCCTGCGCGGCCGCGGCCTCCTTCGCCGCGCGCCTGCGGTAGTTCTCGAACTCCGCCCGTGTCCGCTGTGCCAGCTCGAGGTACTCGTCGGCCTTCTCGGCCTTCGCGAACAGCGCGTCGAGATCGACCGCCTCGGGCTCCTGCCCTTCGACGGGCGACGCCTCCTCGTCCACGAGCTCCTCGTCCGGGGCTGCGGTGTCTTGCGCAGCAGTGACCGCCGAGGACGGATCCCCGGAGCCCACCCGTGACCCCGGGGTATGAATCCGTCGATCCGTATTCATTACTTGCCCTCGTCAACGACTTCCGCGTCAACGACGTCCTCATCGGCCGATGCGCCGTTACCGGCAGCAGCACCGTCCGCCGATGCTCCATCGTCGCCAGACGAGGCCGCCTGCTCCTGTGCCCGCTGATACATCGCCTCGGACACCTTGTGGAACGCAGACTGCAGCGCGTTGGTCTTGGCGTTGATCTCGTCGGTGTTCTCGGATGTCAGCACCTCGCGGACCTCCTTGATCGCCGCCTCGATCTCCTCCTTGGAGGACGCGTCGACGGTCTCGCCGAGCTCTGTGAGCTGGCGCTCTGCCTGGTAGGCAGCGTTCTCGCCGTTGTTGCGCGCCTCGGCTAGCTCGCGCTGGCGCTTGTCGTCCTCGGCGTGCGACTCGGCGTCCGCGACCATCCGCTTGATCTCGTCGTCCGACAGTCCGGATCCGGCGCGGATCTCGATCTTCTGCTCCTTCTGGGTGCCGAGGTCCTTGGCCGACACGTTCAGGATCCCGTTCGCGTCGATGTCGAATGCGACCTCGATCTGCGGGATCCCGCGCGGCGCCGGCGGGATGCCGGTCAGCTGGAACTTGCCGAGCGACTTGTTGTAGGTCGCCATCTCGCGCTCGCCCTGCAGGACGTGGATCTCGACCGAGGGCTGGTTGTCCTCGGCGGTCGAGAACACCTCCGACTTGCGGGTCGGGATCGTCGTGTTGCGCTCGATCAGCTTCGTCATCACGCCGCCCTTGGTCTCGATCCCAAGCGTCAGCGGGGTGACGTCCAGCAGCAGCACGTCCTTGACGTCGCCGGCCAGTACGCCGGCCTGGATCGCGGCGCCGACGGCGACGACCTCATCGGGGTTGACGCCCCGGTGCGGCTCCTTACCGGTCAGCTCCTTGACCTTCTCCTGGACCGCGGGCATGCGGGTCATGCCGCCGACGAGTACCACGTGGTCGATCGTCGCCGCGCCCTTCTCCTTGGCATCGTCGAGCGCCTGTCTGACCGGGGCAACGGTGCGGTCGAGCAACGCCGACGTCAGCTCGTTGAGCTTCGCGCGCGTTAGGCGCATGTCGAGGTGCTTGGGGCCGCTTGAGTCAGCGGTAATGAACGGCAGGTTGATCTGCGTCTCCTGGGTGGTCGAGAGCTCGATCTTGGCCTTCTCAGCCGCCTCGTAGAGACGCTGGAGCGCCATCGGGTCGGCGCTCAGGTCGATGCCTTGGGCCTTCTTGAACTCGGCCACCAGCCAGTCGACCAGCGCCTTGTCGAAGTTGTCGCCACCGAGGTGGTTGTCGCCCGCGGTCGCCTTGACCTCGAACACGCCATCCCCGATCTCGAGCACCGACACGTCGAACGTGCCGCCACCGAGGTCGAAGATCAGGATCGTCTGGTCGCTCTCCTTGTCGAGCCCATAGGCGAGTGAGGCCGCCGTAGGCTCGTTGATGATCCGCTTGACGTCCAGCCCGGCGATCTGCCCGGCGTCCTTGGTCGCCTGGCGCTGATCGTCGTTGAAGTACGCCGGGACGGTGATCACGGCGCTGTCGACGGTCTCGCCGAGGTAGGCCTCGGCGTCGGTCTTGAGCTTCTGAAGGATCATCGCGCTGATCTCGGGCGGCCGGTACTGCTTGCCGCCGGCCTCTACAACGGCGTCGCCGCGCGGGCCCGATACGACCTTGTACGGGACGATTGCCTCCTCCTCGCGCACCTCGGCCTCCTTGCGGCCCATGAAGCGCTTGATCGAGAAGACCGTGTTCTGGGGGTTCGTCACCGCCTGGCGCTTGGCGACGGTGCCGACGAGCCGCTCACCGCCGCTCGTGAATGCGACCACCGACGGAGTCGTGCGCCCACCTTCGGCGTTTTCGATCACCGTCGGCTCGCCACCCTCGAGCACGGCCATGCATGAGTTGGTCGTCCCGAGGTCGATTCCGATCGTTTTTCCCATCTGATGTCTGCTCCTCTGTGAGTCGAAAAATCTTAGTCGGAGCGTAGCAGATTTGGGCGACCTGTGTGGCCGTTTTGCGGCCTGGTTCTTGGGCCGCGTCCGGTACGTTTGCCGCTGGTGACGCGGGACGTTAGTCGAACGTTCCGGCGCTTGGGCACATGCGCGCCAGCGCGCAGGCCGTGCATTCCGGACGCCGCGCGTGGCAGGTCCGGCGGCCGTGGCGCAGCAGGTTGAGGTGAAACTCGAGCTCCTCGCCCCGAGGCGTGATCGCCAGCATCTCGTCGTGCATCTCCAAAAACGGCGCGCCGGGCCGGAACAGCCCCAACCGCGTTCCGACCCGCGAGACGTGCGTGTCAACCGGTACGTCGCGCATTCCGAGCGCGAACAGCAGCACGCAGGCGGCGGTCTTGCGCCCCACTCCCGGAAGCGAGCACAGGTACTCCTGCGCTTCGGGCACGCTCAGCTCCGGCAGCCAGTCGAGCGACAGCTCGTGCTCGCGCTCGCCCTCCGCTCGGCCTCCGCTCGAGCTTGCGGCCCGCTCGGCATCCTGCCTCGCTTTTGGGGGCCGCGCTCGCGTCATCCGGCTGCCCGATTGGGCGGCGCGCGAGTCATCCGGCTGCGCGGTCTCGGTGATCGCCTGCAGGATCGACTTGATCCGCGCCGACTTGACCTTCGAAATGCCGCCCGGCCGGATCGCCTCCTCGATCTCGTCGACCGGCGCGTCGCGGATCGCTGTCCACTCGTAGAAGCGCTCACGCAGGGCGAAGTAGGCGGCATCCCGGTTGCGGTCGTTGGTCGACTGCGACAGCACGGTCAGGATCAGCTCGGCGATCGGGTGACCGTGCGGTTTGGCCGACGGGATCCCGTACACGAGCCGCAGCCGGTCACGGAGCGCGCGCACCCGGCGCGCGCGGGGACGTTGCCAAGCCTCAGTCAACTGACCCCCAACGTTCGCAGGCCCGGCTCGCGGCCGCCACCGCTGCGGGTAGCGCCGCCGCCACCGCCGACGGCGAGAAGTCGTCTGCCGCGAGCGCAGCCAGCAGTGTCCCGGTCAGCGCGTCGCCGGCCCCGGCGGTGCTGATCACCTCGCACGCGACCGCGGCTGCGTCCGCGCGTGCGGCGCCCCTCAGGATCGCGCCATCGCGCCCCAGCGTCAGCACGACCATCGTCGCGCCGTCCTGGACCAGTGCTGCCGCGGCCCGCTCGGGATCGCGCTCGCCGGTCATCGCCTGAGCTTCGGAGCGGTTGGCGCGAACCAGCAGCGCGCCGGCTACGCACGCCCGCGCGCGGGCAGCCGCCTGATCGGCCGAGCGCCAGCGGTGCAGGCGCAGGTTGGCGTCGAAGATCACCGGTCGCCCGAGCTCGAGCGCCGACTCGCGGGCACGCATCGTGACCGCGCGCACGGGATCACCGGCGAGCGTGTTCGTCGAGATGCACAGCGCGGCGCAGTCGCGTACGACCTGCTCGGCGCGTCCCGCGAGGACCCTGGCAACCGTCGCGCTGCCGTCGCCGTGCAGCTGATAGGTCGGCTCGCCATCGGCGTCGACGGTCACAAACGCGATCGAGGTCGGCGTGTCCGGCAGCAGCTCGAACAGCGACAGGTCGACACCGGCCGCGCGCAGCCGCGCCGCCAGCCATCGGCCCCAGCCGTCGTCGCCGGCGCCTCCGGCGAGCGCGACATCGGCGCCCGCGATCGCCGCGACGAGCGCGACGTTCGCCGCCACGCCGCCGAAATGAGGGGAGTAGCACTCGACTGCCGCCAGCTCAGCGCCCCTTCGTTCGCCGACCAGATCGACCAATGCCTCACCGAGACAGACGATCCGGCCCGAGGTCGTGCTCATCTGCCGGGACGTTATCCTCGCCGGGCGGGCCGGGACTTTATGGCAGTCGACGAGCACACGATCGAGGTCGCCGGAGCGCCCGTCTTCTATCGACACGCGCCGTCCGCGGGCGCGCCCGTGGTGTACCTGCACAGCGCTCCGACGAGCTCCGACGACTGGCTCCCGTTCCTCGAGCGGACGGGCGGCCTGGCACCCGACCTGCTGGGCTTCGGGCGCTCGAGCAAGGCCGGGTTCCTCGACTACACGCTGCCCGCGTACGTCGACTTCGTCGAGGAGTTCCTAGCTGCAACCGACGCCTACAACGTGACGCTCGTCGGCCACGGCTGGGGTGCCGCGATCGGGCTCGCATTCGCCCAGCGACATGCGCACCGGGTCGAGCGTCTCGCGATCATCGACGCCGTGCCGCTCTTGGATGGGTTCCGATGGCCGCCGCTGGTTCGCCGCCTGCGCGTGCCGGGTATCGGTGAGCTGCTGATGGGCTCCGTCAACCAGTCGCTGCTGGCGCGCACGCTGCGCGGCGCGTCCGCGTCGCCCGCCGCGTGGCCAGACGAGCGGGTCGCCGCCGTCTATCAGCAGTTCGACCAGGGCACTCAGCGTGCGATCCTGCGCCTGCACCGCTCAATCGAGCCGTCGGGGCTGGCCGCCGCCGGGAGCGAGCTGAGCGAGCTGTGGGCGCCGGCGCTGGTCGTCTGGGGCGAGCTCGACCCGTGGCTCGACCCGTCGCTGGCCGATGCCTACGCGCAGCGTCTGCCGCGCGCGGAGCTCGAGCGCACCGCGGGCGCGGGGCACTGGCCGTGGCTCGATCAGCCTAGGGTTATCGAGCGCGTGACAGCCTTCGTGACAGACAGCTGATGGCGACCGCCGACCTGCCCTTCCCCCGTACGCGCCCGCGCGTCTCGCTCGACCTGCTGGCTCGGCTGGCGCCGACGCTCGTCGCCGGCGTCTTCGCCGCCGCGTACGTGATCATCTCGCCACCCAGCCTCGACCTGGCGGCCCATCTGTTCCGCGCGCAGCTGTTTCGCCTCGAGGGTTTCGGGATCTGGAACAACTGGTGGTACTCGGGCCACGACATCGTCGGCTACAGCGTGCTGTTCCCGGCCGTCTCGGCCTGGTTGACGCCCCAGCTCGCCGGGGCGATCGCCGCGACCGCGAGCGCCGCGCTGTTCGAGCTGCTCGCCCGTCGCCACTTCGGCCGCGACGCGTGGCTCGGGGCGCTGGTGTTCGGCGCCGCGACCGCGACCAACCTCTACACGGGCCGGCTCGCGTTCGCGTTCGGTTCGCTGCCGGCGCTCGGCGCAATCCTCGCGCTCGACGTGCGCCGCGAAAAGCTTGCCTGCGCGCTCGCGTTGCTATCGGCGCTCTGCAGCCCGGTGGCAGCGCTGTTTGCCGCGATCGTCGCCTCGGCCTACGCCGTCGGCGGCTATCTGCGTGAGCACCGCGTGCGTGCGGCGATGCCCGGAATCGCGGTCGCGATCGCGGCGCTGGTCCCCGTCGGCCTGATCGCAATCGCCTTCCCCGAAGGTGGCAGTGAGCCGTTCGGGCTGACGACGCTGCTGCCGATCCTGGTGCTGACCGGAATCGCGTTCGTGGCAGCGCCGAAGGAGATGGTCACGCTGCGCGCGGGCGTTGCGATCTACGGGGTGGTGACGATCGGGTGCTACCTGGTGCCGTCGCCAATCGGCAGCAACATCGCGCGCCTGGCGACGTTCGTCGGCGCGCCGCTTGCCGTGCTCGTCTGGCGTCACCGCGCGGTGATCCTGGTGGTCGTCGCAGTGCCGTTCCTGTATCTGGCCTGGCAGGCGCCGGTCCGCGATCTCACGGGCGCCGCCTACGACCAGTCGACCTCTACCAGCTACTACCGGCCGCTGGTGCAGTTCCTGGGCCGCCAGAAAGGGCCGCCGTTCCGGACTGAGATCCCGTTCACACGCTTTCACTGGGAGGCGTACGTGGTCGCGACGCACTTCGCGCTCGCACGCGGCTGGGAGCGCCAGCTCGACATCAAGGACAACTCGATCTTCTACGGCGGCAAGCTGACCGCGGCCAGCTACGAGCAGTGGCTGCACGCCAACGCGGTCCGCTTCGTCGCCGCCCCCGACACGGAGCTCGACTACTCCGCCCAGGCCGAGATGGCGCTCATCAACCGGGGGTTGCCATACCTGCACCTCGTGATGCGCTCGCGCCACTGGCGGGTATTCGAGGTCGCGGACGCGACGCCGATCGTCCAGGGCCCGGGGACGCTGACGAAGCTCGGCCCCGACTACCTGACGATCCGCGTACGGCGGCCGGGTACGTTTCTCGTCCACGTGCGCTTCACCCCGTACTGGGCGCTTTCGGGCGGCTCCGGCTGCGTCGCGCCGGCGGGTCAGTACACGCGTCTGACGGTGCGAGAGCCGGGCACGGTGACGCTTGTGACGAGCTTTGCGCTGGACCGGATCGGCGCCGATTCGCCCCGGTGTAGGTCAGGACCGTGACGGAGCCGCGGATCTCCACGTTCGAAAGCTCAACCGTCGGTGGGCTCGAGCGTGCTGACGATTGGATGAGAACGCGCTCATGCACGCCTCAGGTCAGGTTGAGTACCGTGGACTACGGTCCCGGGCGGTCGGCTGGTGCAGGGTTCAAAGGAACCGCCAAACGGGGAGCAATCATCCGACACACCGCTCTCCATGAACAGCCAGTGACGCGTCGCACTCGGTGCTTGATCGATCGCATCAGCGAACGCGCCCTGCCCAACCCGCGTCCGGCCTTTGGGTGGACGCGCGCTAACGGATGAGCGTAAGCGAGGGACTCGGGGGGACCCCGCCGACAGGCGCGTTCGAGCTCGGTAGACCGGCGCTCGGCGCGCGCGGCTGGCTGGTGGCGCGTCAGGGCTGGCTGGGGTTGGCCGGCGTGTTGGTGACCAGTCTCGTAGTGTGCCTTTCGGCGGCACAGACAAACGTGCTGCTGCCCGCGTCCGTGCGCCCCGTGCCGAGCTGGCTCGCGGGCCCGTTTGGCGGCGCCGGCGTCAGCCTCGGACTCGGTGGCATGATCGCTGTGTTCGCGGTGATGTTCGTCTCGTACGCGGCAGCGTCGAGGGCCGCTGACCAGCTTTCGGGGCGAGCGGTGCTGACCAGTATCGCGGTTCTGTACGCCGTGGCTCTGCTCGCGCCGCCGCTGCTTTCAACTGACATCTTCAGCTACGAGGCGTATAGCCGCATGGGCGTGCTGTTCGGGGTCAGCCCTTACCTGCACGGCCCGAGCGCGATCGCTCTGGATCCTTTGTATCCGTTCATCGGCGCGCAGTGGATCAAGACCCCGACCGCTTACGGTCCGCTGTTCACCGCGCTCAGCTATCTGCTTGTTCCGTTCGACATCGCCGCGAACGTGTTCGCATATAAGGTGATCGCGGCGATCTCGAGCCTCTGGATCGTTGTCATGGTCTGGAATGCCGCGCGGCTGCGCGACCTTGACCCAGTCAAAGCCGTAGCGTTCGTGGGCCTCAACCCGGTGCTCATCGTGTATGGAATCGGGGGTGGGCATAACGATCTGCTGATGCTCGCGATCCTCGTGACGGCCTTGTACATGCTGCTCCAGCGGCGTGAACGCGCCAGCGGAGCATTGATCGTGGTCGCCGCAGCGGTCAAGCTGACCGGGGGTCTGCTGCTGCCGTTCGCACTCGCAGCCAACACTGGCCGCAGAGGCGCGTCTCACCGCCGTCATCGCCTTCTACTCGGCGCGGGGATCGGGGCCGCGCTCACCGCCGCCCTGAGCTTCGCGCTATTTGGCACCGGCCCTCTGCACCTCCTCGGCACGCTGCAGAACATCCAGAGCCAGGGCGGTTTGAACAGCATTTTCGGAGTCATCTCAACGGAGCTCGGGATCGGCGGGCTCGGTAACGGCGCCGGTGTCGTACTCGCGGCCGGGTTCGTGGCGATCGTCGTGTGGTTGCTCCGGCGTGTCTGGATCGGCAAGATCGATTGGATCACCGGAGCCGGTTGGGCGACTGTCGCGATGTTGATCGCGACCGGCTTGCTGCTTCCGTGGTACGTGGCCTGGCTTTTGCCGCTCGCGGCACTCAGCACCGACCGCCGACTGTGGCTGACTACGATCGCAATGACGGCTATCGGGCTGACAACTCTGTGAGCGACGATTGGCCGCGGGCGTCGTGCCAGTGGACCTGACCGCGGCGGGTTGGTCGTGTGACACTCGCGGCGTCGATCTCTCCGCGCCGCGCCCCCACACCGGTGCGGCTCCCTGACCTGGCTGAGGCAAAGACGCTTGGCCGACCCCGATCCGCCCGGAGACGCGCCGGATGTCTACGCCGGGCGGGCGGCGCGGGCCTACGCTGCGATGCAGAAACGCTTTCGATCCAGCGACGGGCTCTACCGCCGCGACGGACGGCTGCACCGGCCGGGGACCGCCGCTCACCTGTGGCCGTTCGCGCGCGCCATTGTCGCGACGCTCGACCTCGCAGGTGTCCGCGAAGGTCTCGTTGAAACGGTTGACGCCGACGGTGCGATCGCTGACCGCCTGAAGACGCTCGAGCGCTACTGGGAGCCGGGCGGCGGTCGCGGGGCCTACGCGTCAGATGTTCTCGGGACCCGTTTCGGCGGGGATCGCTACTACGACGACAACGCGTGGGTCGGACTCGCGCTCCTCCAGCTCGAGCGGATGCGCCCCGGTGCGGGTCGCCTCGACCGGGCCACCGAGCTGTTTCGCTTCGCCGTCGCGGGTTGGGACCGGCGACCGAACGTGCCAAGCCCGGGCGGCGTCTTCTGGGTCGAGCAGGGCCGCGGTGAGGGAGCGAGGAACCACTGCCGCAATACGGTTTCGAACGCGCCGAACGCAGCGCTTGGCCTGCATCTCGCCGAGCTCATCGGCGTCCCGGCTGGGGCTCGCGAATCGATCGGCGCAGAGGACATGTACGAGTGGGTGAACGCCACACTCGACGCAAGCGAAGGTCCCGAGCAGCCGGCCACCGGTCTCTTCTGGGACAAGCTGCGCAACGACGGCACGCCCGACAAGACGATTTGGAGCTACAACCAGGGCAGCATGGTCGGGGCAAACGTGCTGCTCGCCCGTCAGGGCGGGACCGAGCAAGCTATCTACCTGGGCCGCGCCGAGTCGATCGCGCGCAAGGCCCTCCGGCACTTCGGCAGCCGGGGGTACGACAGCCAGCCCGCCGCTTTCAACGCAATCTTCTGCCGTAATCTGCTGCTGCTCCACGCCGCGACGAGCGACGCCGGACTGCGGACCGAGATCACGGACACGGTTCGCGCATACGCCGACGGCGCGTGGTCCAAGCGGCGCGATCGGCACGACGGCTTCCACTTCTCGAGCGGCGGCGTGACATTGCTCGACCAGAGCGCCATGGTGCAGTTGCTCGCGCTGCTCGCATGGGATCCCGGGGCATACCGCAAGCTTGCGTAACGTCTGCCGACACGCCGCGCTGAATCAGGCGTGGAGAACCCCAGCCGGCCACCTCGGTAGGATTGTGTGCGCTGTCTTATGCGTCGCGCACTGAGCTGGATCGAGACGCGGATCCTTCCGCGTGGTTGGTTGGACGTCGTCCGTCAGCTGGCGCTGTTCATCGGCGCCTACTTCCTGTACGACATCGTGCGCGGCCTGGTCGACGGCGTCAGCGGCGAGACCTATAAGCCGTTCGGCGACGCGACCAAGATCATCAGCCTCGAGCGCACTCTGCACGTGTTCGTCGAGCCGAGCATCCAGGCGTGGACATCGAGCATCCACTGGCTGATGGACTTCGCCGACTGGACGTACCTGAACGCGCAATTCGTCGTCACGGTCGCCGCGCTCTTGTTCATGTACCTGCGACGCAACGACTCGTTCTACTTCGTGCGCAACATGTTCATGATCGCAATGGCGATCGCGCTCGTCGGTTATGCCGTGTACCCCACGGCGCCCCCCCGGCTGATGCCAGAATGGGGCTTCACGGACTCGATCGCCCAGTTCATGGGCGTTGCGCACCTCGAAGATGCCCCCGGCAAGGCGTTCCTCAACTTCTACGCCGCGGTTCCGTCGATGCACGTCTGCTTCGCGGTCATGATCGCCCTGCCGATGTCCCGGCTCGTCAAGCGCTGGTGGGCGCGGGTGCTGTGGTGCTTCTACCCGATCCTGGTGACGTTCGTCGTCGTCGCGACCGGCAACCACTACTTCACTGACGTATTCCTCGGCGCGCTGACCGCCGGGCTCTCGGCGCTGCTGGCAAAGCAGCTCCTCGCCCGAGCCAGACCCGAGGCCTGGGCGTTTGGCGAAGTATCCGCCTAGTAGGCTCCGCCACAACCGCTATGGCTGAGCAGAGGACACCGGTCCGGCCGCGCCCGGCGAAACGGCGCGGGCCCGGCAACCGGGGATCGGGGCCGACGACCCAGGAGCTGATGCGCGAGCGGCTGATCGAGTCGCGCCTGACTCCGAACGCGATCTCACTCACCGGCTTCGTGCTCAACCTCACCGCCGCCGGACTGATCGTCGGGCGCATGTTCTTCCTCGCCGGCATCGCATTCATCGTCGGCTCAATCATGGACACCCTCGACGGCCGCTACTCGCGCATGTCCGGCAAGGGGACTCCGTTCGGCGCGTTCCTCGACTCGACGCTCGACCGCCTCGAGGAGGGAATCGTCCTCACCGCAGTCGCCGCCTACTTCGCCTCGCTCCACAACCAGGTCGCGGTCGCGGCCGTCGTGCTCGCGGTGCTCGGGTCGTTGATGGTCTCCTACACACGGGCGCGCGCCGAGGCGCTCGGCGTCGCCTGCAAGGTCGGCCTCGCGACCCGCCCGGTCCGGGTCGTGATCCTCTCGATCGGTCTCGTGTTCGCCAAGGGCGCCTCGATCGGGCACTTCGAGCTGCTCGCACCGTCGGTCTACGTGCTCGCGGTGCTCACGATCGTGACGATGATCCAGCGGATCCTCTACGTCCGCAAGCAACTGAACGCCTCGGCCGCGCCTTAGCGTTGGGCTGCGCGGACGTTCGAGTTGTCGCGATACGGGCTAGCTGGGTACACCGCTCGGTACCATTGGGTCATGCCGTCATCTCCGCGTGATCGCCGCGGCGGCTGGGGCGCGCGGCCGCGGATCCTGCAGGCGAGCCGGATCCTGTTTCGCAACCGCGGCATCAACGCGACCGGCGTCGCCGAGCTCGCGGCCGCGGCACATGTGTCCAAGCGCACCCTGTATCAGCATTTCGCCAGTAAGGACGAGCTGGTCACCGCCTACCTGCGCAGCTACGAGGACGACTCATACGCGGGCCCAGAGCGCGCGCTGGCACGTTCGGACCTCACCCCGCGAGCCCAGCTGCTGGAGCTGTTCGGCACACTGGCCGACGACGAGCGCCCGATGCGCGGCTGCCCGTACGTAAACGCCGCGGTCGAGCTGGCCGACCCGAGGCATCCGGCGCATCGGCTTGCCGCGGAGCACAAGCAGCGCTTTGTCGAGCGCCTCGCGGATCTAGCCCGCGAGGCAGGGGCGCGCGACGCCGAACGGGTCGGGCGCAGGCTGGCCCTGCTGTACGACGGCGCCGCCGCGCAGGCGGTCGTCTTCGACAACGCCGCGTCGGCGGTGGAGGCGCACGCGATGGCCGCGGCGCTGCTCGACGAAGCGATCAGTTAAAAAGTAAACCGATCGGTTGCGTTTGAGGGCGTCCACCGCCTCGCGTGCTGACCGCAAGTACACCGTCCGGTGTACCAACTGCGCGTAACTGCGCGCCCACCCCCGGGTACCTGTGAGCAGCGCTCGGCGCTTCAAACTTCACCGAAGGGACGCACATCCATGAGCACCACCAACGGTTCCAAGAACGGATCCTCACGCCGTCAACACGAGAAGGTGCGCGTCGCCGTCATCGGCGTCGGCAACTGCGCGAGCTCGTTCGTCCAGGGCGTCCAGTACTACCGCGACGCCGACCCGACTGAGCAGGTCCCCGGCCTGATGCACGTCGACCTCGGTGGCTATCACGTCCGTGACATCGAGTTCAGCGCCGCGTTCGACATCGACGTCGATAAGGTCGGCAAGGACCTCTCGCAGGCGATCTTCGCCGGCCAGAACAACACTCTCAAGCTCGGCGACGACGTGCCGAAGCTGGGAGTCGAGGTGATGCGCGGCATGACCCACGACGGTCTCGGCAAGTACCTCAAGGAGAAGATCACCAAGGCGCCCGGCCCGACCGTCGACATCGTCGACGTGCTCAAGCATACCCGGACCGACGTCGTCGTCTCCTACCTTCCGGTCGGCTCCGAGGAGGCGACCAAGTGGTACGTCGAGCAGGTCCTTGAGGCTGGTTGCGCGTTCGTCAACTGCATCCCGGTGTTCATCGCCCGCGAGAGCTACTGGGACAAGCGCTTCAAGAAGGCCGGGCTACCGATCGTCGGCGATGACATCAAGTCCCAGGTCGGCGCGACGATCGTGCACCGCGCCCTGGCGCGGCTGTTCCACGACCGCGGCGTCAAGCTGATGCGCACCTCGCAGCTCAACGTCGGCGGCAACATGGACTTCTACAACATGCTCGAGCGCGAGCGGCTGGAGTCCAAGAAGATCTCCAAGACGAATGCCGTGACCTCGATCATGG
Source organism: uncultured Solirubrobacterales bacterium (assembly GCA_963756655.1). Lineage (GTDB taxonomy): Bacteria > Actinomycetota > Thermoleophilia > Solirubrobacterales > Solirubrobacteraceae > Palsa-465. The sequence goes on along the minus strand of CAVWOQ010000029.1, from coordinate 132,278 downwards.
GTCACGAGCTGCCCGCCGACGATGTCCACGTCGGGCCGTCGGACTACGTGCCGTGGCTGACCGACCGCAAGTGGGCCCACATCCGGCTCGAAGGTCAGGCGTTCGGCGACGTGCCGCTCAACGCGGAGCTCAAGCTCGAGGTCTGGGACTCCCCCAACTCGGCCGGGATCGTGATCGACGCCGTGCGCTGTTGCAAGCTGGCGCTCAACAACGGCCTCTCGGGGCAACTCGACGGCCCCAGCTCGTACCTGATGAAGTCGCCGATGCACCAGCGCCCAGACGCCGAGGCGCGAGACCTGACGGAGGCGTTCATCAACAAGTATGCGCGCAAGCAGGTCCCGGCGAAGGCCAAGGCCGCAGCCAAGTAATCAACCGGCCGCGACGCGAGCGGCGCCCGCAGGCGAGGCCACGCGGGCGCCCGAGCGTTGTCATCCCCTTAGACTCCTGCCCCGTGAGCGGCGACCGTCTCGCGATCGCGCAGGTCACGCCGTTCGCCTGGGAGGTGGGCGGCGAGATCAATGAGTACATCGCCCGCGTCTCGGACGAGCTGGCGCGCCGCGGTCACCGCGTGCTGATCATCGCCCCGTCGGAGAGCAGCTCACTGGTCCGCGACAGCCGGCGTGCGATCCGGAGCAACGGCGAGGCGCTGCTGGAACAGGCAGACGGCGCTCCGGTCGTGCTCGGTGTCGGTGAGGTGCTGCCGTTCTCGCCGACGCGCCGGCGCGCCGCGTCGCTGCCGGTCGACGTCGCGCGCACGATTGAGGAGGCGACGAGCACGCTGCCACTCGACATCGTCAACGTCCACGAGCCGTTCGCGCCCAGCGCCTCGAGCGTTGCGCTGCGCCACTCGCGCGCGCTCAACGTCGGCAGCTTCCACGCCCCGACAGAGCGGATCCTTTCCACGCAGCTGACGCGTCCGCTGACCCAGCTGCTGTTCTCGCGGCTCGACGCGCGGACCGCCAGCTATGCCGCGACCCGCAACCTGCTCCAGCGCTACTTCCCCGGCGACTACCGCGTGATCACGCCGGGGGCGGACCCGCAGCCGCCGCGCGAGCCAGGGCAGCCACCGGAGCTGGTCATGATCGCGACTGAGGAGCGCGCGGCGCTGCGCACCTTCCTGCGCGCGCTGCGCCTGCTGCCGCCCGAGCTCGAATGGCACGCGACCGTCTGGTCCCGACGGCCGACCGCGCCGCCGGCGACGCTCGGCCGCCTGGTGCGCGACCGGGTGACGTTCGTCGACGGCGGTGACCGCACCGAGCGGGATGTCCTGGCGACGGCCGACGCCGCCGTGTTCGCATCCGAAGGCACCCGGGCCATCCCCGGCACGCTCGTGCGGGCGCTCGGTTCGGGCGCGGTCGCCGTTGCGTCGCGCCTGCCGGTCTACGAGGAGGTGCTCGCCGACGGCGAGCGCGGGCTGATGTTCGAGGCGGGCGAGATCGAGACGCTCGTGACCCACCTCGCGCAGCTGATCTCGGAGCCACAGCTGCTGCGAGACCGCCGCGCACAGGTTGACGAGCTCGGCTGGCCGCGGGTCGCGTCGGAGCTCGAAGACGTCTACTCGCAGCTCGCCGCCCGGCGCCACGACCGCCTCGGAGACGGCCGCCTCCGTGCCCGGCTGTCGGAGCGGGCGCTGATCGACGTCGACCTGCACATGCACACCGACCACTCGTACGACTGTGCGACGCCAGTCGAGGTGCTGCTGGCGGAAGCGCGCGCGCGCGGGCTGGGTGCAATCGCGATCACAGACCACAACGAGATCTCCGGTGCGCTCGAGGCGCGGGCCAAGGCCGACGGGCTGACGGTGATCGTCGGCGAGGAGGTCAAGACGGCCGAGCAGGGCGAGGTGATCGGCCTGTTCATCGAGGAGAAGATCCCACGCGGGATGACGCTCCAGGAGACGATCGCCGAGATCAAGCGCCAGGGCGGCCTCGTCTACGTGCCGCACCCGTTCGACCGCATGCACTCGGTCCCCGATTACGAGCACCTGCTGTCGGTGATCGACGGCGTCGACGCGATCGAGGTCTTCAACCCGAGGATCGCGATCACCGAGTTCAACGAGGAAGCGGTCCGATTCGCCGCCAAATACCGGATCCCAGCGGGCGCCGGGTCCGACGCGCACGTGCCGCAGGGGCTCGGCTCAGTGCGGATCCGGATGCGCGATTTCGACGGGCCGCAAGAGTTCCTGCAATCGCTGCGCGACGCCGACATCATCCGTAACCCGGCCAGCCTGCTGTACGTCCAGGCGCTCAAGTTCCTGCAAACCAAAGCGATGCCACAGGGGGCGCGGCGAGCGTCCCGGCAGCGGCGCGTACGCCGTGCGACCGGTCGCAAGTCCTGATGCAGCGCCAAGGACAAGCACGCGAGCCGTCCAATCGGACAGGGGTGCCCGCTACCGACGACGAGATCAGAGAGAAATACCTCGAGCGCGCGATCCGCGAGCTGAACGCTTTCGCGCGCCGGCTGGGGGAGTGCGACCACTGCCCGCGCGGCCAGCTGATGCCGGTGCTGGGCTCCGGGCATCCGCAGGCCGACATCTTCATGGTCAAGTACTCGGCGCGGCCGTCGGAGGTCGAGGAGGGGGTCGCGTTCTACGGGCGCACTGGCAACGCGCTGATGAAGTCGCTGAAGCGGCTGTCGATCGACCCGCTCGCGGTCTACGGGACGCTGTGCGTCAAGTGCCCGGTCGCCGATCCGGCGATGGCCGACCCGGCCTGTGTCGCCCGGCTGGTCGAGGAGCTCGCGATTGTGTCGCCGAAGATCATCGTCGTCATGGGCGCCGACGCGCTCGCGGTCGTCAACGAGCTCGACGTTCCGCTGGCGCGCGAGTTGACGCCGTCGCCGGGCGAGCTACAGCGCTACACGCCGGCGATCGAGGCGCTGTACGTGCCGAACATCGACGAGGCACTCGACGAGGACGGCGCCAAGCGCGAATTCTGGAGCTCGTTCCGGGTGCTCGGACAGTGGTGGGAGGACCTGCCGCCGTACTAGGGGTGACTCTGATTGAACTCTTTGCCGCGCAAGCTAGCCTGCTCGCCTTTTCAGAATGCGAATCCGCAGCCACGGCTGCGGGGACTGGAGCCTCATGAATAGAAGGATCCGCGCCCTTGTCGCGGCGTCGGTGATGGCGGCCGGCGTCGCCGCGCTGCCCGGAGTTGCGGCGGCGAGCACCACCTCGCACGCGGGCGCTGCCTCAGCCGCGAGCGCCGCTACGCCCCATTACTACCTGGCGCTCGGGGACTCGCTGTCCCAGGGCATGCAGCCCGACCTGAACGGCGTCACCCGCGACACCAACCAGGGCTACGCCAACGATCTGCTCGAGATCGAGCAGCGGAGGATCCACAACCTGCGGCTGGTCCAGCTCGGTTGCGGTGGCGAGACTACGACCAGCATGCTGACCGGCCAGGGCAATGACGCCAACGCGCGCGTGCTGCACTGCGACCGCACTGGCGGATCGCAGCTCGCCGCGGCCGAGGGCTTCCTGAGGGCGCACCACGACAAGGGCGAGGTCCCGCTCGTGACCGTCGACATCGGCGCCAACGACGTGGACGGCTGCGTGACCGCGACCGACGTGATCGGCTGTGTCACCCACGGCCTGGACGCGATCAGCAAGAACCTGCCGAAGATCCTCCAGGGCCTCAGGCAGGCTGCGCCGGCCGGGACTACGTTTGCCGGGATGAACCTCTACGACCCGGTCCTGGGCGGCTACTTCGCGCCGGTCGGGACGACCGCCCATACGCTTGCGACGCTCTCGCTTGTGCTGGCCAGAGACCTCAACAACACGCTGGCCACCGCGTACCACGGCGGCGGCTTTCTGAATGCCGATGTCGCCGACGCCTTCGCCACCTACAACAACACGACCATGGTCGAGTGGCAGAGCCAGCAGATCCCGCTCAACGTGGCCCGCACCTGCAGTTGGACCTGGGCCTGTCAGACACCGCCCAGCGGACCCAACATCCACGCCAACAAGAACGGCTACCAGGTGATCGCCGACGCGTTCGCGAAGGTGATCGGAGACCGGCTGCACGGCACGTTGCCCGTCGGCCGCGGTTAGTCGCCGGAAACCGGACATTGTGGAGCGAGCCCGCTCGGGCGAGCTCGCGCGGCTCAGGCTTCGAGCACGATCTTGCCCAGCTTGCCACCGGCCTGGAAGCGCTCGTAGGCCTCGGCGGCGTCCTGCAGCGGGAACGTCGCCGCGACCAGAACCCTGATCGCGCCGGTGGCGAGCAGCGGCAGCACCGAGCGCTCGACCGCCCGCGCGGTGAGCGCCTTCTCCTCCAGCGGCCGAGCCCGAAGCGTCGAGCCGTAGATCCGGCCGCGCTTCATCATCAGCACCCCGAGGTTGATCTCGGCAGTTGAGCCCGCGCCCATGCCAATCACGGCCAGACGACCGCAGATCTCCAGCGCGTTGAGGTTGTCCGTCAGGTTCGGCGCACCGACCAGTTCGAGGATCACGTCGAACGGGCCGTGCTCGGTGAACCCCTCGGGCGCGATCACATCCGCGCCGAGCGCGGCCACCTGTTCGCGCAGATCCGGGTTGCGGACGGTGGCTGTCACGCGCGCGCCCGCCGCGTGACCCAGCTGGATCGCCGCCGTGCCGACGCCGCCGGCGCCGCCGTGCACTAGCAGCCGCTCGCCCGAGCGAAGGCCAGCCTGCGTGAAGAGCGCGTCGTGCGCGGTCGTAAACACCTCGGGCGTGCCGCCGGCCTGGATCCACGACAGCCGCTCGGGAACGCGCATCAGGACGCGCTCGTGGACAACCGCGAGCTCGGCCTGGGCGCCACCGCCGACGATGCCCATCACGCGCTCACCCTCGTCGAACCGCATCGCGCCGGGCCCGCGCGCGGCCACGTCGCCCGCGAGCTCGAGGCCGGGGATGTCGGGCGGCGAGCCGGGCGGCGCCGGGTAGCCACCCCGGAGCTGGTGCATGTCGGCGCCGTTCAGACCCGCGGCGCGGACGCGTACCAGGACCTCGCCGGCGCCGGGCACCGGGTCTGGATGCTCGCGCACCGACAGCTGTTTGTCCTTGATCGTGACCGCGTACATCTGAGCGTGCACCCTACCCGCCGCGCGCGGGCAACCGTCAGTGGGTCTGGCAGACTTCCGCGCTCAATCGACGAGAGGGGCACGGGATGGGCGCAATCGACGAGCTGCAGGCGCAGACCAACGCGAGCCAGAACGATGTCGTGCGAGCGTTCAAGGAGTCGTTCTTCGAGCCACCCAACGTGTCCGATCACTTCAAGCCGACACCAGTCGCGCACTTTCGCTCGCAGATGACCTGGTTGCCAACGCAGGTCATGGACTCGGCCGTGGCGGCGAAACTCGTCCGGGTCAACTTCAACCGCACGCTCGAGGACCTCGACCACTACCGGAGCGAAACCGGCGAGACGATCGCGCTCACGTACGACGACTCGCCCGAGGGCGCCACGGTCAGGATGTGGGTCGACCGCGAGCCGATGATCGTCGGTCACGACGTCACCAACCCGCTCGTGTTTCACAGCTACGCGCAGGACATCTTAAGCCGCCTGCAACAGGACGGTTTCACGGTCCAGAGCAAGTCGAGGCTCGACGGCTACCAGGTGCCGCCGGGCGCGCCGCCCGGCTGGCCGTTCCCGAGCTGACGCGGCAGCGCTAGCTCAGACGCTCTCGGGCAGCACCTGACCGCCGTCGATCACCAGCGTCTGCCCAGCTGAGCCTCGGGGCCTGATCAACTCGCACATCAAGCACATCCCCGGCCTCTGGGTCGGCCGCGACGAGCGGTAGAACAAGCTCAGTTCAGCCCGGCGTTGACGGCCTGCTCAGTGAGCCGCCGGACCTCCGCCTCGTGCTCCTCCGACAAGGCCACCCGAGGCGGGCGGCACGGGCCGCCGTAGCGGCCGACGATGTCCATCGAGAGCTTGATCGCCTGCACGAACTCCGTCTTCGAATCCCACCGCAGGAGCGGGTGCAGCGCGCGATACAGCGGCACGGCGGTGCCGATGTCGGCCTCCACCGACGCGCGATAGAGCTCGACGCACGAACGCGGAAAAGCGCTCGTGTAGCCGGAGATCCAGCCCTTCGCGCCGGCCAGAGCGATCTCTAGCACGGTGTCGTCGGACCCGATCAACACGTCGAGCTCCGGAGCCAGCTCGCGCATCTGGTAGGCGCGCCGCGGGTCCCCCGCGAACTCCTTCACTGCGACGATCAATCCGTCCTCGTGCAAGCGTGCGAGCAGCTGAGGCGTCAAATCGATCTTCGTGTCGATCGGGTTGTTGTAGGCGACGATCGGCAGCCCGACAGCGGCCAGTGCCCGGTAGTGGTCGAAAACCGCGCGCTCGTCGCCGCGGTAGGAGTTGGGCGGCAGCGCCATCACCGCCGGCACACGCAACTCGGCCGCCTGCTCGGCCCAGCGCACCGCTTCTCTAGCGCCATATGCCCCGACGGCGGGAACGACGGCAAACCCGTCGGGGGCGGCCTCCACGGCAGTGACTACGACCCGCGCCCGCTCCTCGTCGGTCAGCGTTGCATACTCGCCGAGCGAGCCGTTTGGCGTGATCCCGTCACAACCCGAGGCGGCCAGCCATGCGATGTGCTCGGCGTAGCGGTCGTAGTCGACCTCGAGCCGCGCGTCCAGCGTTATTGGATTTGCGACCAGAACTCCGTGCCACGGCTGACGTTTCACGACCGGACTAGCTTTTCACATGACACTGGCCGCGGCTCGGCAGCAGCAACCCGCGTCTCAGACCCGGACCAGCTCCGCGACGCACTCGATGTGCGGCGTCTGCGGAAACATGTCGACGGGGCGCACGCGTTCGAGCCTGTAACCCGCCTCGACCAGCTGCGCGGCGTTCGGCGCCAGCGTCGTCGGGTTGCACGACACGTAGACGATTCGACGCGGCGCCGCTTCGATGATCCGACGCACGACCTTCTGTGACAGCCCGGCACGCGGCGGGTCGACGATCACCACGTCCGGGCGACCGGCCTTCTCGACCAGCTCGCGGAGCGCGAGCCGCACGTCGCCCGCGAAGAATCGGGCGTTGTCGACCTCGTTGGAGCGGGCGTTGCCGATCGCGTCGGCGATCGCTTCGGGGACCAGTTCGAGCCCCCAGACCTCCGCCACCCGCGGCGCGACCATGAGCGCGATCGTCCCGATCCCACAGTAGAGGTCATAGACGCGCTCGAACCCTGTCGCGCGCGTGAACTCGACCGCGAGCTCGTAGAGCCGTTCCGCCATCTCCGTGTTGGTCTGAAAGAACGCCTGCGCCGAGATGCTGAAGCGCATCGACCCCAGCACCTCCTCGAAGCGCTCGGTTCCGGCCAAGAGCTCGGTCTCGCCACCGGTCGTCGTCTCGCCGAGGCTGTCCTGCCGGGTCCACAGCAACCCTTCGAAGCCGGCCCCGGCGCGCGACAGCGATTCGCGGTCGAGCCGCGTACCGCCCGACGTCACCAGCCGGACCTGGATCGCCTCGGTCCGGCGGCCCTCGCGGACGACGAGGTTGCGTAGCTGTCCCTCGCCCGTGTGGCGGTCATAAGCGCTCAGGCCCTCGGCGCGACACCAGGTCACGATCCGGTCGCGCGCCTCGTTGGCGGGCTCGGACGCCAGCAGGCAGTCGCTGACGCCGACGATCTCGTCCCAGCGACCGGGGGCGTGAAAGCCGCACACGAGTGCGCCGTCGGCCGCGCTGCCGAACGAGTACTCGAGCTTGTTGCGGTAGCGCCACTGTTGTACCGCGGGCACGATCTTCTCAAGCTCGAAGCCGTCGAGCTTGCCAATCCGCCGCAGCGCGTCGTCGACCTGGGCCTGCTTGACCTCGAGCTGGCGCTCGTACGGGAGCACCTGCCACGGCGCGCCCGGGTGGTCGGCGACGGGGTCGATCCGGTCGCGGCTCGGCTCGACGATCTCGACCGTCCGCGCCTCGGCGTAGGCGCGCTTGCGCTTGCCGATCACGGCGCGCACGCGGTCTCCGGGCACGGCGCCCGAGACGAACACGACGTATCCGTTGGTGCGCGCGACGCCGGCGCCGCCGAACGCGAGCGAGTCGATCGTCAGCTCGAGCTCGTCACCGCGCTGTGGCCGCGGCTGCTGGGTCTCAGTTGTCTCCACCAGCCCAGCATGCCAGGGACGCGCCCCCGGCACCCGAGCGACCTCGCTAAGCGAGCGCCTTCTCCAACGCGCTCGTGACCGTCTTACGGTCGGCGTGGCTCTGCTCGTAGCTCAGCACCTTGCGAACGTCGGGCTTCGACAGCCCGCCGATGCGGCTCTGAACCTGACTGGCGTTCAGGTCGTCGTACCCGAGGATCGGGAACGAAGGGCCGACGCCGGCGGCTCGCCGTGCCCGATCGGCGCCGCGCACGATCCGGTCGGCAACCGGCGCGCGCCGAGCGCGTTTGCCCGCCGACTCGAGCTGGCCGCGCCCGCGCTCGATCAGGTTGTCGAACTCCTTGCGGAACTCATCGCCGTGGTGCCTGCCGCGGTTCACGAGATCGGTCACCAGATCGTTGGCGTCCTTGCGCGTCACCCGCCCCCGCGAGGCGGCGTCGTCGAGCGCCTCCTGGACACGCTCGCGGGTCAGGATCAGGACGTCCTGCGGCTTGAGCGTTCCCTTCGCAAGCTGCTCGGCGACCGATGCGAAGTTGTCGGAGCCGCTGGCACGCTTGGTCTTGGTCGCCGCGCTCTTTGCGGTCGTCCGGGACTGCTTGGCGGTCCGCGCCGCGCGCTTGGTCTTCGCGGCGCCTGACTTGGCGCTGCCGGCGGTCTTGCTGGCGCCCGACTTGGCTTGCGTCGCCGTACGACTCGTGGCCTTCTTGGCGCTCGTGGCGGTGCCCTTCGCGCCGCTGCGCGCGGCGGTCGCGGTCCGCTTGGCGGCCGGCTTTGAGGCAGAGGATGTCGTCGTGCGAGACGACGTTCGTTTCGGCGCGGGCATAACTTGGCTCCTGACTTTCGTGCGGGCTGGCGCGAGCCTACCCGAACCGGACGCTCGACACAGAGCACCTTGAACTGGTCTGACGGCGTGCCTTTCGGTATGCCCGACCCGGCGGGGACCGAAACTACAAGCTCAGTCGGGAGCCGCGACCAGGAACTCGAGCAGCGCCTTCTGCGCGTGGCGGCGATTCTCCGCCTGGTCCCAGATCCGCTGCCGGTCGCCGTACAGCACTGACTCCGTGATCTCCTCGCCCGGGTGAGCCGGAAGGCAGTGAAGCGCGATCGCGTGCGGCGCCGCGAGGTCGAGCAGTTGGTCGTCGATCCGGTACGGCGCCAGCGCTTCGCGGCGCCGTTCGGCGCTCGCCGGATCATCGCTCATGCTGACCCAGACGTCGGTGTAAACGGCGTCCGCGCCGGCGACCGCGGCCCGCGGGTCACGGGTCAGCACAGCGCCGGCAACCGGCGCAAGCTGGTAGCCATCGGGCGCCGCGATCCGGACCTCGACGCCCGCCAGCGCCCCGACGACCGCCAGCGATCTGGCGACGTTGTTGCCGTCGCCGACATACGCGAGCTTGAGGCCTCCAAGCTCGCCGAACGCCTCGCGCAGCGTCAGCAGGTCGGCGAGCGCCTGGCACGGGTGATGACCGGCGGTGAGCATGTTGAACACCGGCACGCTGGCATGGCGGGCGAGCTCGACGACCGGCTGATCGGGACCCGTGCGGATCCCGATCGCGGCGACGTGGCGCGACAGCACATAGGCGGTGTCGCGGATCGACTCGCCGCGGGTGATCTGCATCTCGTCGGAGCGCAGCACCATCGGATGGCCGCCAAGCTCGAACACGCCGGCCTCGAACGAAACGCGGGTGCGAGTCGACGGCGCCTCGAAGATCAGCGCGACCGTCGCGCCCGACAGCGCCTGCGAAGACAGCGGCGAACGCTTGAGCTCGGCCGCCCGAGCGAGCAGCGCGTCGAGCTCAACCGGCGTCAGCTCGGCACCCGTGAGGAAGTCGCGCGTCAAGCGGAGCAGTGTACGTTCCGACGACCGTGATGCGGTTGCGAGTGCTGACCTGGAACGTGATGCACGGCCGCGCACGGCCGCGCTCGCACGGCGACCAGCGCGCGCGGTTCACGGCCGCGCTCGACAGCTACGCCTGGGACGTGGCGCTGCTCCAGGAGGTGCCACCGTGGTGGCCCGCCGCGCTCGCGGAGGCGCTGATCGCCGAGTACCGGCTAGTGCTCACTTCGCGCAACGGGCTGCCCGGCGTGCGGCGGTCGATCGCGACCCGCTGGCCTGATCTGATGAAGTCGCAGGGGGGCGGTGCGAACGCGATCCTCGCCCGCAGTGACAGGATCGTCGCCCACCGCGAGTTGCGCGTGCGCGTGTTCCCCGAGCGGCGCTGGGTCCACGGAGTGCGGCTCGCGTGCGGCATCTGGGTCGCGAACCTCCACGCTTCGGCTGAGGACAGGGGCGCCGACAGGGACGGCGACGCCGCCGCAAGCGCGGCGCTCGAATGGGCGGCCGGAGAGCCGCTGGTGCTGGGCGGCGACTTCAACCAGCGTCCGCCTCGGCTCGACGGGCTGGTCGGGGTCGCGCAGCGTGACGTCGATCACATCCTCGTCGGCCCAGGCCTCGAGCCCGACGGTCAAGCCGAGGTCCTCGAGCGCGGCCCGCTGTCTGACCACCCACCGCTCGCGGTGACCGTGACGCGAACCGGCAGCTAGTGCCCCGATTCATTAGCGAGCGCGCAGCCCGAAGCCGCGCAGCACCAGCAGCGCCTTCTCGCCGAGCGTCCCTCGCGCCGGCAGCACGCCGAGCTGGGTCGCGGCGTCGTAGACGTCGCAGAAGCCACGCACCCTGAACAGCAGCTCGTGCTGGAGCTCGCAGTAGAAGATGCAGTGAACGACCACGAACCGCCGCGTCGCCGGCAGGCCCTCGAGCGGCTCCCGGTGGGTGCCGAGCAGCTTGCACGGCGCGGCCACGAACTGCCCGTCGGTCAACCGGTTCCCGGTCCGCTCGAGCCGCGCGTCGGGGAACGCCGACCACAGCCGCTGGACGTGCTGAGCCAGCGCTTCGATTCCGTTCAGCGGCGCGACCGTGAGCGGGTCCTCGTACTGGATCCCGGCCGCGCAGACCTCACCGAACGCGGCCGGGTCCTTGTCGGACCAGGCCGCCTGCCAGCCGTCGATCAACTCGTCGATCGTCATCGCGCCGCCTGCCGCTGCGCGCCCAGGTCGGGCAGCCCCTCCTCGGGCGTCGACGCCTGCGCGTAGTGACGGCGCGCGATCCGGCCGGCGCCCCGCGCCAACCAGCCTGCGTGTACCGCGAGCTTGATCGCGCGGGCCATTGCGACCGGATCGTGCGCGCGCGAAATCGCGCTCGCGCACAGGACGGCGTCGCAGCCGAGCTCCATCGCGAGCGCGCCGTCGGAGGCAGTGCCGACTCCCGCGTCGAGGATCACAGGAACGCCCGCCCGCTCGACGATGATCGAGATGTTGTACGGGTTGCGGATCCCCATCCCGCTCCCGATCGGCGAGCCGAGCGGCATCACCGCGGCGCAGCCGGCGTCCTCGAGCCGCCGTGCGAGCACCGGGTCATCGGTCGTGTAGGGCAGCACGACGAACCCGTCGTCGACCAGCTCCTCGGCCGCCGCGACCAGCTCAACCGCGTCGGGCAGCAGCGTGCGATCGTCGCCGATCACCTCGAGCTTGATCCAATCGCTCTCGAACGCCTCGCGCGCCAACTGCGCGGTCATCACCGCATCGCGAGCGGTGAAGCAACCGGCGGTGTTGGGGAGCACCTCGACGCCTGCCGCCCGCAGGACGTCGAGGATCGAGCCGGTCGCCTTCGGATCGAGGCGCCGCAAGGCGACGGTGCAGATCTCCGCCTCGGATTCCTCGCACGCGCGCGCGAGGAGCTCATGGCTGGCGAAGCCGCCGCTGCCGAGGATCAGCCGCGAGCGCAGCTCGCGACCGGCGATCACGAACGAATCACCCACCCTGGATCGCCGCCACGACTTCGATCAGCGCGCCGTCTCGCAGCTCAGCCTGCTGCCAGCGCGAGCGGGAGATCACCTCGCCGTCGAGCGCGACGGCGATGCCCCGCGCGTCGGGCGCAACCTCGAGCAACTCCACCACGCTGGCGACAGTAGCGCCAGGCGCCAACTCGCACCGCTCGCCGTTGACGGTCACGATCACGCCACGCTCTCCGCGGACGCGTGCTCGAAGCGCGCCGGGGCGAACGGAGCAGCAAGCGGCCCGGCGACCTCTCCGAGCAACGAGCTGCAGACCATCTCGGCCGTCGCCGGTGCCAGCAGGATCCCCCCGCGCCGGTGGCCGACCGCCCAGTGCAGGCCGTCGACGCTACCGCGGCCGATCGCGGGCAGGTTGTCCGGGGTCGCGGGACGCAGCCCGGCGGAGAACTCGTCGAGCACGAACTCGGAAACGCCGGGGACCAGCTCAATCGCGTCGCGCAGCAGCTCGAATGCGGCGCCGCCCGTGACCGTCGTGTCGAACCCGCGCTCTTCCGAGGTCGCGCCGATCACGTAGCGTCCATCCCCGCGCGGCACGACGTACGACGGGCCGATCCGGATCACCCGTGTCAGCAGCCCGGCGCCGGCCGGGTCGTGCAGGCGCAGGATCTGGCCCTTGACCGGGCGCACGGGGACCCGGGCCGCGATTCCTTCGAGCTGGTCCGCCCACGAGCCGGCCGCGATCACGACCGCCGATGCCGCCAGCTCCGAGCCATCCTCGAGGATCACGCCGCTCACGCGTCCGCCGGTGGTCGCTACCCCGCCGACCCTCGTACGCGAGTGGACCTCGCCGCCGGCGCGCTCGATCGCGACGCACAGGGCCGGGATCAGGACCCGCGGGTCGATCGCGTGGTCGTCGGCCACGTCGAGCGCGAGGCGCAGCGCGGGCGCGAGCCCGGGCTCGAGCGCCCGCGCCTGGCTCGGTCGCAGGCGCTCGACGCTGAGGCCAAAGCGCTGTCGCAGCTCGAACTCGCGCTCGAGCCCCTCGGCTTCGTCCGCGTCGCGGGCGACGAGCAGCGTCCCGCACGGCGTGTAACCGACATCGGCTAGCTCGGCCTCGGCGCACAGCTCCGACACGAAGCGCGGATACTCGCGGGCGCTCGCGAGCCCCAGCTCGAGCAGCGGTTGCTCGGCGGCGATCGCCTCGGCTATCGGAGCGAGCATCCCGGCCGCCACGTGCGAAGCACCGGCGCCTGCTGTGTCGCGCTCCAGCACGACCACGCGCAGACCCCGCCTGCACGCGCGCCACGCGATCGAGAGGCCGATCGCGCCTGCGCCGATCACGGCAACGTCCGCTGCTGGTGCCTTGGGGTGCGACAAGTCGAACACAAGATCTCCCTACGCCGGCATTACCCGGCCAGGTCCTGACGGTCGGCGGACGCGGCGCTCCGCCCTCTCAGCCCTACGGTGGGGCTCCCGTAGGCGCAATGCTAGCGCGCGACTCCTGCCAGACTGGGCGCGTGGACGACCGCCGCGATCGGCTCGACAAAGCGTTGCTCTACCTGGTTTGCGACGAACGCTCGGACGAGTTCCTCGAGGCCGCCCTGGACGGCGGCGTCGACATCGTCCAGCTGCGGATCAAGGACGCACCCGACGAGCGGGTGCTCGAGGCGGCGCAGCGCTACCGGCGGCTGTGCACCGCAGCCGGCGCGCTGCTGATCGTCAACGACCGTCCCGATCTGGCGCTCGCCGCCGACGCCGACGGAGTCCACGTCGGGCAGGATGACGTCGCTGTTGCCGCGGCCCGCGCGGTTGTCGGCGCAGACAGGCTCGTGGGGCTGTCGACGCACTCGCCGGAGCAGATCACCGGCGCTGCCGGCGTGGACTACATCGGCGTCGGCCCCGTCCACGCGACCCCTACCAAGCCCGGCCGCCCACCGGTTGGCCTCGAGCTCGTCGGCTACGCCGCCGCGAATTGCGCGCTGCCGTTCTTCGCGATCGGAGGGATCGACACCACAAATGTCAGCGCGGTCCGCGATGCAGGCGCCACGCGAGTCGCGATCGTGCGCGCGCTGACGCAGGCGCAGGACCCGGAGTCAACCGCGCGGGCGCTGCGGGCCACGCTCACCGAAGGGGTCGGCGTTGGCGCAACGTAGCCGCAAGCGCGGGCGCCGCAAGCCACCGGCCGCCGCCGCTCCTGCTCCCGCTCCCAAGCAGGAGGAGGCCCGGATCGGCGGCTGGCGCGTCGAGCCGCAGCTGACCCGCTCGCAGCGGCGCGACGCCCAGGTCCGCGCCGGGCTGACCCCGCTCGCCCCCGGCGAGCGCCCAGGCGCGATCGTCATCGCGACCGTGGTCGCCGGGCTCGTCGGCGTCGGTCAGCTGATCGCGTTCTTCGCCGGCCTCAAGATCCACGGCAAGACGCCGGCCGCCGGCGGCACAATCCTGTTCTGCGTGCTGATGATCGTCTGCGCGATCGGCATGTGGCGGCTGTGGTACGGCGCCGTGCTCGGGTTCATGGCGCTGCTGGCGATCGTCGCGACCCTGTTCTCGCTGTACCTGATCGAGGCCAGCAACGTGCTCGGGCTGGTCGTCGCGCTGGTCGTGATCGTCGGCTGCGGCTACCTGTTCTTCAAGCTGGTCCGGGTCCTGAGCCGGATCCAGATGCCGCGCTACCCGGGGCGCTAGCGGACTTGCGCGTTTAGACGTCCTGACAGGACGCTTAAACGCGCAGGTCAGTACGACTGGATAGGCTCAAACCATGGCTGCATCCTCCTACGACTGCATCGTGATCGGCTCTGGCCCGGGCGGCTACGTGGCCGCGATCCGCGCCGCCCAGCTGGGGATGAAGACCGCGGTGATCGAGCGAGACAAGGTCGGCGGCCGCTGCCTGAACTACGCCTGCATCCCTGCCAAGGCGGTGCTGCGGGTCGCCGACGTGCTGTCCGAGATCCGCGAAGCCGGCGAGTTCGGGATCAACGTCGCCGAGCCCGAGGTCGACTACGCCGGCGTCAGCGCCCGCCGCGAGAAGGTGATCTCGACGTTGACCTCTGGCGTCGCGGGTCTGTTCAAGAAGAACGGCGTCGAGCTGATCGAGGGCGCCGGCTCACTCATTGGCGGCGGCCAGGTCAAGGTCGGCGACCAAACCCTGAGCGCCAAGACGATCCTGCTGGCGACCGGCTCCGTCAAGCGACCGATCCCCGGCGCCGAGTTCGGCGGCCGCGTGATCGGCACCGAGGAGGCCTGGGCGCTCGACGAGCTACCGAAAACCATGGCGGTCGTCGGCGCCGGCGCCTCGGGCGCCGAGATCGCCTCCGGCTACGCGCGGCTGGGCACCGAGGTGCTGCTGTTCGAGGCGCTCGAGCGCGTGCTGCCGACCGAGGACGCCGACATCTCGAAGGTCGCTGAGCGAGGATTCAAGAAGCAGGGGATCACGGTGCACACCGGCGCCCTCGTGCAGGAGATCGAATCGGGCGACCAGAGCGTCAAGTTCACGTTCGGCGCCGGCGAGGGCGAGGTCGACTGGCTCGTGATCGCGGCCGGCCGCGGACCTGACATCGACGGTCTCGGCCTCGAACAGGCCGGCGTCAAGCTCGGCGACAGCGGGCTGATCGAAGTCGACGGCGCGATGCGCACCAGCGCCGAAGGGATCTACGCGATCGGTGATCTCGTTCCGGGGCCGGCGCTCGCGCACAAGGCTTCGGACGAGGGCGTGATCGCGGTCGAGGACGCGGCCGGGATGCCGACCCATCCGATCGAGTACATCGACGTGCCGCGGGCGACGTTCTGCACGCCGAACGTCGCGAGCTTCGGGCTGACCGAGGCGCAGGCCCGTGAGCAGGGCCACGATGTGGTCGTCGGCAAGGTCCAGTACGGCGCCGTCGGCGCCGGCACCGTGTACGGCGACCGCACCGGGCTCGTCAAGATCGTCGGCGACAAGCGCTACGGCGAGCTGCTCGGCGGCCATATCGTCGGCGCCAAGGCGACTGAGCTGATCCAGGAGCTCGTCAACGCCCGCGCACTCGAGGGGGGCTATCCCGAGATCGCGCACCTGGTCCACGGCCATCCGACGATGTCCGAGGCCGTGATGGAAGCCGCTCGCGCGGCCGACGGTTGGCTGATCCACGGCTGACGCCGTTGACGGCGACGCAACCGATCTTCTACTACGACCTCGGCAGCCCCGACTGCTATCTGGTCGCCGAACGGATCATGTCCGAGCTCGAGACCCCGCCCGAGTGGGAGCCGGTCCTCGGCAGCGAGTTCGAGTCGCCAGACCCGGACCGCGAACGGATCACGCGAGGGGTCCAAGAGCTCGGGTTGCAGCCGCTGCGCTGGCCGGCGCGCTGGCCACCCGACACCACCACCGCGATGCTCGCCGCCACTTACGCCAAGCACGTCGGTCGCGCGGTCGCGTTCTCGCTGGCGGCATTCCGGCAGGCCTTCGCGGGCGGCCGCGACCTCGGCGACGAGGGCACGGTGCTGATCGCGGCCGCCGCCTGTGAGATGCACCCGACCGCGATCCTCAAGGGGATCGGGCTGCGCTCGGTGACGACGGCGCTGACCGATGCGGGCGCGCGAGCGCGGCAGGCCGGCGCGGGCTCGCTACCGGCGATCCAGGTCGGCAACCGGCTGCTGCAAGGACCCGACTGCATCGAGCTCGCGCAACAGCTGAGCGCGGCGTCGCGGTGAAGGCCAACCGCGTCTATCACCTGATCGTCTCGCGCGAGGGCCGCGAGCCGTCGTTTCTCGCCGACGACAGCCGCCTTGACCGGATCGAGGTCGTGTCGGTCGATGACGGCGAGGTCGTCCTGTACTGGGACCTGCCGGCCAAACAGGCGCACAAGCTGCTCAAGCAGCTTCGGGAAGACCTCGTCGGACTCGATGCCGAACAGTTCATCGCCCGCTGGGAGGGCGCCGACAGCACCGACGACTGGCCCCTCTGACGGTGAGCTCTCAGCGCCTCAAGGGCGAGACCGAAATCGTCGAGCCCTCACACGCCGAGCGCGCGATCGTGCGCCGAACCGCCGAGGCGCGGGCGACCGTTCCCGACCTCGAATTCGGAGCCGACGTCGCGGCCGAGCCGGTCTTGACGATCACGCGCGGGCGCGGCTGCTCACTGACCGCCGTCCTCGTCCGCGCGTGCGCGCTCGCGCTCAAACGCCACCCACGCGCGAACGCCTCCTACCGCGACGGCCACTACGAGCTCTACTCGCGCGTCAATGTGGCGGTGACGGTCGAGACCGATGACGGTCTCGTGACCCCGACGCTGCTCGACGCCGATTCGAAGTCGCTCGAGCAGCTGAGTGACGAGCTCGAGTCCGCGACCGCTCGCGCCCGTGCCGGTCAGCTGACTCCCCCGGAGCTGTCGGGCGCCACCTTCACGCTGACCGACTACGGCCCCTACGGGATCACGCGCGCGACGCCGGTGATCGTCCCGCCGCAGGCGGCGGCGCTCGGCGCGGGCGCGCCGCACCGCTCAATCATCTCGCTCGTGCTCGCGTGCGACGGCCGGATCCTGTACGGCGCCCACGCGGCGAACTTCCTGCGCGCGATCGTGGACGAGCTCGCTCAGTGAGCGGGGTGCGGACGGGGCACTGGGCGCACCACGGTGCGCGGGGCGAGCTCCGAGCTCTCGGGGGTGAAGTTCGGCAGCCAGAGCGCGAACACCGACCCCGACTCGTTGCTCGTAACCTTGCACGTGCCGCCGTGGGCCTTGGCGATCGCGTCGACGATCGCGAGCCCGAGACCGGCGCCGCCCGCCGCGCGCGTCCGTGCCGAATCCGCGCGGGCGAAGCGGTCGAAGATCCGCTCCATTGCTTCGGGCGGCACGCCGCTGCCCTCGTCCTCGACTTCGATCAGCACGCCGCCCGGGGGCGCGGGGCGGGCGCGCAGCTCGATCGCTGCAGAGGGCTCTGTGTACTTGACGGCGTTCTCGAGCAGCGCATCGAGCGCCGTCCGCAGGCGGTCGGCGTCGACCTGCAGCCGCCCGCTCGCCAGTGCCCCCAGCCGCCACGCCCGCGGGGCGACCTCTGACCAGCGCATCAAGACCTCCTCGAGCGCAGGCTCGAGCTCGACCTCTACGCGGCGCACGAAGTCCGGCTGGTCGACCGTCGCGAGCACGAGCAGACGATCGATGATCGCGTCGATCCGTCCCAGCTCGTCGAGCGCGACATCGACCTCGGGCGGGTGCTCGCCCAGGAGCTCGAGGTGGCCGCGCGCGATCGTCAGCGGCGTGCGGAGCTCATGCGATGCGTCGTTGATGAACCGCTGCTGGCGCTCGAGCAGCGAGTGCTGCTCGTCAGCTCGCTGCTCTGCGACCTGCTGCGCCTCGGCGCGCCGGCGAGCATGCCAGACCATCGCCACGAACAACGCCGCCATCAGCGGATACAGCTTTGCCCACGCCTTGATGTCGTGCATCGAGCTGAAGCCGACCGCGAGCGCGGTCGCACCCATCACGCAGACCAGCACGGCGATCGTCAGGCGCACCGGCCAGACGCGGAACCCATACAGGATCGTGAGGCTCAGCCACACGAGCTGGAAGGGCACCAGCCGCCAGCTCGGCCACGCGACCATCGCGGCGAAGTTCGCGATCGCAAACGCGACCCACAGCAGCTCGATCCGGTAACGCCACGCGGACCTCAGCAGCCGGTCCCCGTTCGAGCGCCGCGGGAACCGGTGCACGCTCACGCCGACACCTCGTCGTCCCGAGTTCGGCGCCAGCCGAACTCGCCAGCGAACACGAAGTGTTCGCCGCTCACGCCGCAGCCCGGTAGCCCGCGTTGCGCACCGTCTCGATCGGCGCGTCGGGACCCAGCTGGCGGCGCAGGCGGCGCACGCAGACGTCGACGACGTTCGAGCGCGGATCGAAGTCAAACCCCCAGACTTCCGACAGCAGGCGCTGCCGACTTACCACCTCACCAATGTGGAGCATCAGGAAATGGAGCAGGCGAAACTCGCGGTCCGACAGGTCGGCCACAGTGTCGCCGATCCGAGCCTGGCGGCGCGCCACATCGAGCGCCAGCTTGCCGGCGCGCAGGACTCGTTCCGTCTTCGACGATGCTGGCTCGCCGCAGCGCGACGCGCGCGCGTGCCAGCAACTCGTCGAGCGCGAACGGCTTCGCCAGGAAGTCGACCGCGCCGAGCTCGAAGCTCCGCAGCTTGGTCGCGAGATCGCTGCGGGCCGAGAGCACGACGACCGGCAGCCCGGGGCGGCGATGGTGAAGCTCGCCGAGCACGTCGAGCCCGTCGCGGCCCGGGAGTAGGAGGTCGAGGATCACGATCTCGTAGCCGCCGCTGGTCCCCAGCACCAGCCCGCGCTCGCCGTTCGAAACGACGTCGACCGTGAACCCCTCGGCCTCGAACGCGCGCGCGAGAAATGAGCGGATCCGGGCTTCATCCTCGACGATCATATGCCATGTGCTCTTTCGAGCCCCCACGTCTGCGTGCGTGGGGGACAATACCTCTCAAGAGATGACCTGTAAATGGCCGCGCGACGACATCGCTGTCATTTCCTGGCCGCAGGACGAGGTCTAACACCACTGGAGGTCTCGCGCGATCCGGGCGCATCGCGGGAGCGACTCGATCGAGCCACTGGTCGCGCCCGGCGAGCGATCCTCCCCTTGACGGTCCGGGGACGCATGGTCTATAAGTCCGGGCCTCTTGCGAGCGACGACGTCGGCCGTAGCGTTCACCGTCGAGAAGGCTTCGGCACCGGCCCGAACAAGATGAACGGGTTCTCATCGTGAGTAATGACCCTTTGGCGACCCTCCGCGCGACGGACTTCGCGCCCTGGACAGTGCGGGGTCTCGTCGCTTCCCACAAGGTGGCTTCACTGGTCATAGCCGCCTTGTGCGCCTCGACGCTGGCGGTTTTTCTGCTGGTGGCTCTCGGCCCGAAGGCCGGCGCGGTCTCGGATAGCACCACGTGCGCGCAGTGGGGCTCAACGAACGTGAACGGGCAGGACGCCTACGCGAGGCTGTACGTCAAGGAGCACGGTCCCGTTGCGGCAGGCTGGGGGCCCGCGCCGCAGGGTGCGATCAACGCGATCAACGCCGGCTGCTATCAGGCGTTCGGTGAGGGCGTCGACGACCAGGCGACCGTCGTCCAGGCGATCTCGCGCGACTTCTGAAGCTAAGGACGCGGCCGCAGCGGTTTGCTGTGAGGGCGCAACTCAGAGCGTGCCTCGCAAGTCCGGTCTCGCCATCGTCGGACATCAGCTGCCCGGTGATGACTTGTAGATGACCAACAGATGACATTGCCGTCATCTGCTCCGCGCCCGATGCTGGGCGCGATAATTTCCCGCGTCCAGGAGACGGCAGAAAAGTGAGCGCCACTGGAAGACGAATCCTTGGGAGTGTGAGCGCAGCAGCAATCGTTTGCCTTGCTCGGCCTGTACATCGGCCTCTACCTCACCAACGTCCCCGGATCGGTCGCCGCCGTCCACACGCCAACCGGCGCGCAGCTCTTCCTGGCGACCGTCCCGGCGGCGGCTTGGAATGACCCGCACCCGACCTGGGTCTCCTACTACGCGGTAGCCCGACGTCGACAACTGGCAGCACAAGACCACCTTCGTACTTCCCGCGCACACGCTGGTGCAGGATCACGATCTTCAATTCGACAGCGAGTCGGGCCTGCGTAACAACCGTTTCGGCCAGGCGACTGGAACGGTTGGCGGGAACTTCCTGCGCTCAACGGCAAGCCGACCATGGCGATCAACCACAACAACGCCTCGCACGTATTCGCGGTCCCGCAGTTGGGCCTTTCTGTGCCGCTCGACGGGATATCCGAAACCGCCAAGAACCCGTGCCGCAACGCGCCATGCAGCCTTTCGCACCGACCACAAGACGACCACGTTCACGGTCCGGACGCCGGGGCCGGGGCTCTATCGCTGGCAGTGCTTCGTCCCTTGCGCCGCCGGGTTCATCCCTGGGTTCGGCGGCCCGATGCAGACCGTCGGCTACATGGACGGCTTCATCAAGGTCGTATGAGGAGCGGCGCTTCGCTGAGCATGGTCGGAACCCCACTGGCGTAGCATCGTGGTGCTGTGGCTGGTTGCCAGCGTGATCATGACTGCGCTGGTTGTGTTCGTGTTCGGTCCCGGGCTGCCACCGGGCAACGGCAGCGTCGAGGCGTCGGGGCAAACCATCGACAACACCGTGCTGCTCGCGCTCGCGACGCCGGTCGCGGTCGCCGTGCTGGTGTATTTCATCGGTACGCGTCTGATCGCGTTCCGCGAGCGCGACACATCGGCGGTCGTGTCGACGGCCCCCCGATCACGCGGTGATTCGCCCGAGTCCAGTCGTGGTGGCTGATCGTCACGACGGCGATCGTGCTGTTTTTGGCCGGCTACGGCACGGTCAGGCTGCTCGCGGACGGCTCCGGCGGCGGACAGGGTCCAAACCCGATCGCCACCCCCAGTGGTACCTCTGGTCCTGTGCTGCCGGTTCAGGTGATCGCCCAGCAGTGGAAGTTCACCTACCGCTGGCCCACCTACGGCGGCGTCCAGACGCCAGATCGAGCTGCCGGCCAACACGACGATCAAGTTCAACGTCACCTCACTCGACGTGATCCACTCGTTCTGGGCCTACCAGCTCGGTGTCAAGGCCGACGCCAACCCGGGGGTCAACAACATCGCCTACGTCACGACCAAGGGGCCGCTGCGTTCAACGTCCGCTGCGCGGAGCTGTGCGGGGTTTGGCATGGCTACATGTTCGCCACCGGCCGCGTGGTCCCCAAAGCCCAGTTCGCGCGCTGGATCGCGCAGCAGCGGATCCTGTTTGCGCCGGCGACCAAGCAGCTCCCGCCATATCAGTTGACCTATAACCCCGAACCGACGAGGAGAGGCGGATGAGGGCGATCTCGATGCCCGTCCAACAGCCGCCCGCGTGGCGGAGGCTGATCGGCTTCAACCTTCTGACGGGGATCATCTCGGAGCGATCTGGTTGGCTGTCTCGGCTACTGGATCGGTGGCCTGATCCACGCGACGACGACTCGCGTACTACTCCGCCGAGGCAGGCCAGAACGACATCTCGGTGCTGCTCGGCTACCTGTTCGGAGTGTTTGGGTTCCTGATCGGGCTCGGGTTTGCGAACTACCCAATCAAGCGGATGCTCGGCTACCCGCCGACGCTCGCGGAGAAGGAGTCCGAGGGCGAAGGGCTCGGCCGCTACTTCAGCCTCTGCACCGACCACAAGGTCGTCGCGATGCAGTACATGGTCGGCGTCGGCGTTTTCTTCTTCGTCGGCGGCGTCAACGCGATGCTGATCCGCACCGAGTTGCTGCAGCCCAACGTGCACGTGTTCGGCGCCAACCAGTACCTGACGCTGGTCGGGCTGCACGGCGCGATGATGATGGGGATCATGACCTCGGGCATCCTCGGCCCGTTCGCCAACTGGCTGGTGCCGCTGATGATCGGCAGCCGGCGGATGGCGTTCCCGCGGATCGAGTCGTTCACTTTCTGGCTGCTGATGGCGGCCGGGGTGGTCCTGGTTACGACAATCTTCTTCGGCGGCTTTCAGACCGGATGGACGGGCTATCAGCCGCTCGGCGCCCAGGGAACGGCGGGCTATGACGCCTACATCGGCTTCTTCGCGCTCGTCGGCATCTCGATGTGCCTGCTGGGCTTGAACCTGCTGGCGACGATCATCACGATGCGCGGCCCGGGAATGACCTGGACGCGCCTGCCGATCTTCGTCTGGAGCGTGCTGGCGACCTCGATCCTGATGTTGCTGGCGGCGCCGATGCTGTTGGCGGGGCTGCTGATGGGGGCCTTTGACCGCACGGTCCAGACGGCGTTCTTCATCGCCGGCAACGGCGGCAGCTCGTACCTGTGGCAGAACCTGTTCTGGGTGTTCGGTCACCCGGAGGTCTACGTCGTCGCGATCCCCGGGTTTGGAATCGTGCTCGAGCTGCTTCCGGTCTTCTCGCGCAAGCCGCTGTGGGGCTACCGGTTGGCGGTCGCCGGGATGCTGGGGGTTACGCTGCTGAGCTTCTTCGTCTGGCAGCACCACCTGTTCGTGAGCGGGATCAACGCTGACCTGCGGCCGTTCTACATGCTCTCGACCGAGCTGATCTCGCTGCCGACCGGGTTCATCTTCCTATGCGCGATGGGGACGCTGTGGCGTGGGCGAATACGGTTCACGGTGCCGATGTTGTTCTGCCTCGGGTGGGCGTTCAACTTCCTCTGGGGCGGAATCTCAGGCGTGTTCCTGTCTGACGTCCCGAGCGACGTCACGACCCACGGCAGCTTCTTTGTGATGGCCCACTTCCACTACACGATCATGGGCGGCCTGGTGTTCACCTTCTTCGCCGCGATCTACTACTGGATCCCGAAGATGACCGGCTACAAGTTCAACGAGACATCTGGCGCGGGTTCATTTCTGGGTGATGTTCATCGCCTTCAACTCGACGTTTGCGCCGCTCTTTGCGCTCGGCTTCATGGGCATGCCCAGACGCGTGGTCACGTATCCGACCAGCTTCCAGCCGCTCAACGACTGGGTCTCGGTGTCGGCGTTCGTGCTCGGGCTGTCGATGCTCGTGTTCCTCTACAACGCTGTCTGGTCGCTGCTGATCCGACGCGAGCCGGCGGAGGACAACCCATGGCACTCGAAGTCGATCGAGTTCCAGCTGCCGACACCGGTCCCGGTCCACGACTTCGACAAGCTCCCGAGGTTCGGCCCTGACCCGTATCCGTACGGCGTCGAGCCCGCCGGCGCGCCGGAGCTGGCGCCTGCGGGCGGTGGAGCGTAGGCGATGGAAGGCTCCGCCTCCGCCCCCACCCATCCGGACATCGAGCTCGAGCCGCCCGAGTGGCAGCCACGGGCGCTCTGGGTCTGCCGCGCGCATGCTGTGCGGCGCGGCAGCGTTCTTCTTCGTCTCGTTCGTGTTCGCGTACTTCTACCTGCGCTCGCTCGACACGAACAATGCGTGGAAGATCGGCCACGTCAGCGCCCCCACCGGTTGGGGGCTGATCATAGTGATCGTCCTGATCGCCAGTGCCGTCGCGATGTGGCTCGCGGCGACGCGGCCGCAGATGACGGTCAGCATGGGAGCGGTGGGACGATCGCCTCTTGGCGCTGTTGTCGATCGTCCTCCAGGCGATCACTCGGTCGACGCTCGGCTTCGGACCATCGAGCGGCGGCTACGCGAGCGTTACATCGGTTGGACCGCGTTCTACGCGGTGTTCACGATCCCGTGCGCGTTCTGGATCGAGACCCAGGTGGCGACGCCTGGCGCGGGTCCGGAGAGAGGGCGAGATGCGCGATGCAGCCGACGTCCGGACCGACGAGGCGACGATCCGTGCCGGGCTGGACGCCTGCTCGTTCTTCTGGAGCTTCTACGTTTTCAACGGCGTCGTTCTGTTCGTCCTGCTCTACCTGCTGTACCTGGTTGCCGTCCGCGCATGGCCTCGGCGGCGCCCGGTCATGAGACTCGGCCATTGGTCGATCTGCGCTCGCGGCTGGTGTACGTGGCGATCGCGCGAGCCATTTCGTCGGCGGGCGCGGCTACGCCAATCGCGGCACGCATGCAGGGCACTGCGGACGGCCATTCTTCGCGCGGGCCTGCTGACGATCGTGATCGCGCTCGACTCGCCGGTCGACACTTACGCGGACCAGCTGTTCTGGGTCCACATGTTCCAGCACGTGCTGCTGCTGACGGTCGCGCCGCCGCTGATCCTGCTCGGTCGGCCGTGGCCCCGGATGTGGCGCGCGCTTCCGCTCGGGGCGCGAACCACGCTCGGCCGCACGATCGTCAGTTCGGGCTGGACGGCTCCGCTACGCGCGCTCGCCCGCCCGTGGCCGGCCTGGATCCTGTTCAACGCGACGTTCGTCCTCTGGCACATCCCGGCCGCCTACAACCTGACACTGACCAACAACACCGTTCACAACCTCGAGCACGCGATGTTCTTCTTCACCGGGCTGCTGTTCTGGGCGCGCGTGATCGACCCTGGGCCGCTGCGGCCGCGCCTGATCTGGCCGACGCGGATCGCTTACGTGGTCAGCGCGATGGTCGTCGGCTGGGTGCTCGCGATCACGCTGGTACTGGTTCCCCACGCGATCTACCCGCATTACGCGTTGCTCGCACACCGTCCGGGCGGCATCACAGCTTTGACTGACCAGCAGCTCGCCGGCGGCGTGATGTGGGTGCTCGGCTCGCTCTCGTACACGGCTGCGATGATGGTCGGTGTCTACCGCTGGCTCGAGCCAGACCACACACCAACTCCGCGTCGGCAGGCGCTCACGACCTGAGGAGGCGAAGACAGATTGGCATCAATCCCGTTCGCCGACACTATCTTGCTGGTTCACTGCTGACGCTGCTGCTGCCGACCCTCCTGCTGATCGCGATCGCGGTCTGGTTGGTATCGTACTCGAGGAGCGTGCCCGAGACCTCCGTCGGCAGCGGATCCGGTCAACGAACCGGCGGCGGCCGAATCCGGGGCCCCCTATCCCCGGAGAGCCTTCCGCCTCAGCGCGGGATGTAATGGAGGCCGGCGCGGGCACCCCGTGGGCCCCGCGGCCCGCGATGCTGCGCCCCGCTCGGATTGCCGTGCCGCTATGGTCGCCGTCGTCCTCGGGTTGGGCGTGGGAGCCGGGTTCGCCGGCTCACGGCCGGCACGAGCCGGCACGAGCGCCCACCACCGTGTCGTCACGCTTCGGCTTGCATGGCGAGGCGACCTGGGCGGCCGGTGCACGCCCCGCGCCGGCGATCGACACGCTGCGCGACCAGAACGGGCAGCTGTTCTCGCTCGCGTCGCTGCACGGACGTCACGTCGCGATCGAGTTCTTCGACTCGCACTGCAAGCAGGAATGCCCGCTCGCGGGCCGCGCGCTCGCGGCCGCCGAACGCTCGCTGCCGATCGCGCAGCGCCCGGCGCTGGTGGTCGTCAGCGTCAACCCGCTCGACACGCCGGCCAGCACGGCGGGCCGCGATCCGGGCCTGGGGGCTGCAGGGCGTGACCCGGTGGTACTGGCTGATGGGCACGCACCAGCAGCTGGCGCCGGTCTGGAGCGCATACCACATCTACGTGCGCCCGGCCAGGGGCGACATCGTCCACACCCAGGCGCTGTACCTGCTGGATCGGCGCGGTGACGAGCGCTCCGGCTACCTCTACCCGTACGTCCCGGTCCGGGTCGCGCACGATCTCCGGGTCCTCGCCCAGGGGCGCAATGTCTGAGATCGCCGAGGCACTGCCGGCCGCTGCCGGGGTCCGCAGCCGGTCGCACGGGACGCTGCGCGACTACTTGACGCTGACCAAGCCGCGGATCATGTCGTTGCTGGTGCTGACCTCGGTCTGCGCGATGGTCGCAGCCGCCGGCGGGTCGCCGGCGCTGCCGGCGCTCGCGGCGCTGGTCGTCGGAGGCGCGCTCGCGTGCGGGGGCGCCAGCACCTTCAACCACGTGCTCGACCGCGACATCGATCAGCTCATGGGGCCACGCACGGCGTCGCGGCCGGTGGCCGCCGGGCGGATCGCTCCAGCGCGTGCGGTCGCCTTCGGGCTCGCGCTGTCGGCGCTCTCGTTCGCGACCCTGACGGTGTTCGACAACCTGTTGGCTGCGGTGCTGGCGCTCACCGGCGGCCTCTTCTACGTGCTCGTCTACACCGTCTGGCTGAAGCGCTCGACGCCGCAGAACATCGTCATCGGCGGCGCCGCGGGAGCGATCCCGCCGCTCGCGGGCTGGGCGGCCGCGCACGGGAACCTGGGGCTCGGGGCGGGGATCCTGTTTTTGATCGTGCTGCTCTGGACGCCGCCGCACTTCTGGGCGCTCGCGCTGCTGCTGACGCCCCAGTACTCGGCCGCCGGGGTGCCGATGCTGCCGGTCGTCCGCGGCGTCGCCGAGACCACTCGCCAGGTGCTGATCTACACGGCCGCGCTGGTCGTCGCGACGCTGGTCCCGGGGGTGCTGGACACGTTCGGAGCGCTGTACCTCCCCGCGGCGGTGGTGCTCGACGCGGTGCTGTGCGTGCTCGCCTGGCGCCTCTGGCGCGACCGGACCACCGCCCGCGCGGGGGTGCTGTTTCACTACTCGTTGCTGTACCTGGCGCTGCTGTTCGTCGCCGTCGCGGCGAGCTCGGCGATCCACTGATCGGTGGATCGGGCCGTCGAGCTCGCGCGCCGGCTGAGCGGCGCGATCGCAGATGATCGGGTGCTGTCCGCGATCGCCGCCGTACCGCGCGAACGCTTCGTCGCCGCCGCCGACCGCGACCGGGCGTACGACAACGTCGCGCTGCCGATCGACTGCGGCCAGACGATCTCGCAGCCGATCGTCGTCGCGCGGATGCTGGAACTGCTCGAGCTGTCGCCCGAGGACCGGGTGCTCGACGTCGGCACCGGCTCCGGCTACCACGCCGCTCTGCTGTCGCTGCTGGCGGCCGAGGTGTGGACCATCGAGCGCCACCCGAAGTTGAGCGCCGCCGCGCAGGACGCGCTCGCGTCGCTGGGACGCGAGAACGTCACCTGCCTGGTCGGCGACGGGTCGCTCGGGCTGCCAGACCGGGCGCCGTTCGACGCGATCAACGTCGCCGCCGCGGCCGGCCTCGAGCTACCGGAGGCGCTCGTCGATCAGCTCGCGCTCGGCGGCCGACTCGTGGCGCCGGTCGGTCGCCGGCGTCAGCATCTGGTGCGCGCGCGGCGGACCGAGGCCGGCGTGCGTCGCGAGCGCTTTGAGCCGGTCAGGTTCGTGCCGCTCGTGCGTGACCGGCAGGAAGGTCGCTGAGCCGCTCGCGCATCACCTCGATCGCAACCGGGCTCGAGTCGATCAGGACGAACCGGCGTCCGAGCTCGCGGCACACCGCGCCCAGCGTGCCCGATCCGGCAAACGGGTCCAGACACCACCCGCCGGGTCGCGATGACGCCGCGACGATCCGCCGCAGGACGCCCTCGGGCTTCTGGGTCGGATAGCCGGTCTTCTCACGACCATTGGTCGGGACGATCGTGTGAAACCAGACGTCGGTCGGACGCTTGCCGCGCGCCGCCTTCTCGGCGCTGACCAGGCCAGGCGCCATGTACGGCTCACGCTCGACCGCGTCGGGGTCGAAGTGATGCCCTCCAGGGGTGCGCACGTAGACGAGGATCGTGTCGTGCTTGGCCGGCCAGCGCCGGCGCGGCTTGGCGCCGTAGTCATAGGCCCAGATCAGCTCGTTCAGAAACGCCTCGCGGCCGAACAGCTCATCGAGCAACAGCTTGCAGTAGTGAGCCTCGCGGTAGTCGATGTGAAAGTAGAGCGTCCCGTGCGCGGCCAGCAGCTCCCGTGCGCGGGCGAGGCGCGGCTCGAGGAACGCCAGGTAGTCGGAGAACTCGTCGTCGTAGCTGAGCGACCGCAGCAACCGGGTCCGGTAACGCCGCCCGCCGAAGCCCTCGCGTCCAGCGCTCGGATCGAGCCGGGCCTGAACCGTGTTGCGCGTCTGCGCTCGCCCAGTGTTGAACGGAGGATCCATGTAGATGAGGTCGAATCTGCCGGCTGGTAGCCGATCGAGCGCAGATTCGTTATCTCCGACGAGTACGAGGTCGTCCTCGAGGCTCAGATCGCCGCCGACCTCTTGGATCCGCATAAAATCAGAACGTATCGCGGGTAGCGGTCGTGCACTGACAACCGCTAGGATTTCGCTTGGTGGTTTCCGACCTCTACACGCGTCTGCGTGCTTCTGCGCAGGCCGGGAAGATCACACGCTACGCGATCGGATCGGTCGTCGCATTGGCCACGAGCATCGTCGTGTTCGCGCTTCTGTACGTGCTGACCGGCAACACGACGGTCTGCTCGATCGCCGCATTCGTCGCCGGCGCGGTGCCCAACTGGATCCTCAACCGGCGCTGGGCCTGGAAGATCCGCGGACAGGTCTCGATCATGCGCGAGATAGTCGGCTACATCGCGATCTCGATCGCGGTGCTGGTGATGTCGTCGGCGGCCACCGGCTGGACGTCGTCAGAGGTCCAGGGGATCCCAGCCCACCACGGGATCCGCGTGCTGCTCGTGACCGCCGCATACGTCGCGGTGCAGGCTTTCTTCTTCGGCGTCAAGTACCTGGTCTACGAGCACTGGGTGTTCGCTGGGCGGTCGCGCCTGCGAGCCGCTTTGCGGTCGCGCCACCAGGTATGGACCGCGGCGCGCGCGAACCGCACGCCGTAGCCGAAGTTCCCGCCCTTCTTGGTGCCGGTCGCCTGCTTGCCGCGATCGCGCATCGTGGTCGGCACCTCGGCGAGCCGGAAGCCGTGCAGCGCCGCTGAGATCATCAGCTCCGACGCTTGGTACTGCGGCTGCTCGAGCACGACGTCGGCGGTGACCTCGGAGCGCATCGCGCGCAGCCCGCAAGCCGGATCTGTGACCCGCTGACGGATCAGGACGCTGATCAGCGTGCCGAACACGATCACGCCCGCGTGGCGCGTGGCGTCGGTCGTCAGCTCGGTCCCCAAGCGTCGCGAGCCGGATACGAAGTCCGCAGTCCCGTTCTGGATCGGCTCGATCACGCGCGCGATCTCACCGGCCTCGTACTGGCCGTCGGCGTCGATCGTGACGATCACCTGGGCGCCACGGGCACGCGCGAGCCAGTAGCCGAGTCGCAGGGCGGCGCCCTGGCCGCGGTTGACCGGCACATCGCACACCAGCGCGCCGGCCTCGCGCGCCCTGGCTGCGGTCGCGTCCCTGGCGCCGTCGACCACGACGATCACCTCCGCCTGCAGCCCACCGGCCTCGCTCGGAATCCCCGCGATCACCGGAGCGACCGTCGGCTCCTCGTTGTAGGCCGGGATGACGACCGCCAGCGGCGCTCCGGCGCCCGCGGGATAGGTCGCAAGAAAGGCCTCGGCAGCGCCGCGTTCGACGCTCTCGAGGCGGTCGAACTCGACGCTCGGCTTCGGACCGGCGAGCGTCATCAGCTCGCGACCGGCGCCTTTACGTCGGCGGTCGACCACTCCTCCCAGACGCCGACGAGGCCAGCGGCCAGATCCGGGAAACGCGGCTCCCAACCCAGCGAGTGCGCGCGGCTGGGATCGACGATCACGGCCGGCATCTCGCCTGGCTTGGCGGGTCCGTGGCGCACCTCGAAGTCGGCGCCACTGACGTCGCGGACCGCGGCGATCACCTCGTGCACGGACAGCGACGTGCCGGACCCGATCACGACCGGCCCCGCCCACTCGTCGCCGGTCAGCGCCAGGCGTATCGCATCGGCGACGTCGAGCGAGTGGACGTAGTCGCGGACCTGATTGCCGTCGCCGTAGATCTCGAAGATCGTCCTGAGCCGGATCGCGCGCATCAGGCGCGCGACGATGCTGTCCTTGGCCTGCATGCCGGGCCCGTAGACATTGGTCAGGCGGATGCACGCGCAGCGGAGACCGTACGAGGCCGTGTAGGCCGACATCATCATCTCGCCCGCGGCCTTGGTCGAGCCGTAGGGCGTCATCGGCCGCAGGGTCGCCCGCTCAGTGATCTTCGGCGCCTCCATCGGGCCCGTCACAGCATTGGTCGACGCGAACGCGAGCGACGTCACCCCCGCAGCACGTCCCGCCTCCAGCACGTTGTGGGTGCCGAGCACGTTGGTCTGGAAGGTGCGCTCAGGGTGCTCGAGCGAGCGCAGGACTGAGGTCACCGCCGCCAGATGGACGATCGAGTCAAAGCCGCCCTCGAGCGCGCGGTCGAGCACCTGTCGGTCCGCGATGTCGCCGATCACCACGTCGACCGAAGGATCGGGGTGCGGCTGCAGATCGACGACCCGGACCTCGGCCCCATCTGAGCTCAGCTCGGCCACCACCCGCCGGCCGATGAAGCCGGACCCGCCCGTGACCAGGACTCGCCGCCCGGCGATCGCTGCCGCTACTGACTCACGATTTTTCATTGCGTAGCTCGGACACCTTCAATCGACTCGAACCTTCGGTGCTCGCGGCCTGCCTCCGGCAGGTGGATTGCGATCACGTTAAGACCCGAGCGGACGAGAATAGCCCACCGGACGGACCGGGGCCGTGCCGGAGAATCGCGCAGGATACGGGATACGGCGTGATCGCGGCGCCGCGCGTGCCGGGCGGTGGGAGCGAGCTGATCGGCCCGACGACCTGACGGCGATGCCGGGCGGGATCATTGCTACCTTCGGCGCTCCGTGACCGAGCAGACCCTGCACGCCCCCGGGTCGTTGCGCGACGGCCTATCCGCGCCACCAAGCCTCCGTCGGGGTCGCGAGGCCGCCTCACGACTCGCCTATCGCTACCGCTGGCTACTGGGCGCGGCGGGGCTGCTGCTGCTCTCGACGCTGCTGCTCCTGTGGGCCCGGGTGCGTCCGGGCTATGACCCGTACGGCTGGCTGGTCTGGGGACATCTCACGATCCACGGCAAGCTCGACACCAATGGGGCGCCGTCGTGGAAGCCACTCCCGTTCCTGTTCACGGTCCCGTACACACTGTTCGGGCGCCACGCGCTGCAGTTGTGGATGATCACCGCGTTCGCCATCTCGCTGAGCGGCGCCGTGTTCGCGTGGCGGGTCGCGTTCGCGCTCGTCAAGGCGCCGCCTGAGCGCCGCTACGCGGCCTACGCGGCCGGGCTGGTGGCCGGCCTCGCGGTGCTGGGGATCGATCAGTACCTGCACTCGATCCTCAGTGCCGAGTCCGACACGATGATCGTCGCCCTCTGCCTGGCGGCGGTCGATTGCATCATCTGCCGGCGCTACCGGTGGGCGTTCTGGGCCTGGTGGCTGGCGGCGCTTGGCCGGCCCGAGGTGTGGGCGCCGATGGGCCTGTACGTGATCTGGGCGTGGCGCACGGTCCCTGCGATGCGGCGCCAGATGGTGGCCGGGATCCTGCTGATTCCGCTCCTCTGGCTCGGGATCCCGGCGGTCACCTCGAAGAGCCCGTTCGCCGCCGCCTCGCTCGCGCAGAATTCCCCGCGCGAGATCCACGGCAACAAGATCACGGGCACCTTCAGCCGATTCCTCGGCCTCAACGCCGGCCCCATCAAGCTCGCGGCGCTGATCGCCGTCGGGATGGCAATCGTGCGCCGCGACCGACCGGTCCTGCTACTCGCCGGCGGCGTCGCGCTCTGGGTCGTCGTCGAGGCCGTGTTCGCGCTCCACGGCTGGCCGGCCGTGCCGCGCTACATGTACGAGGCGGGCGCCGGGGTGTGCGTGCTGGCGGGCGTGTTTGTCGGGCGCGTGATCCTCGATGCCCGCTCCATCCTCGCCCGGCTGCGGCTGCGATCGTCGCCGCGGGTCACGGCCTGGGCGACTGTCCTCGTCCTGGCTCTATTCGTCGGCTCGCTGATCCCCGCCGCCCACGGACGGCTCAACTACGAGCGCACCGACCTGACCGCGCAGCGCGCCCGCACGCGGGAGATCGCGCTGCTCGAGACGGTCGTCCAGCGCCTCGGGCCCGCCCGCATCCTCGCCTGCGGCCAGCCGAACATCGACATCGCATTCCAGAGCATCCTCGCCTGGGATCTCGGCACCAACATCGGGACGCTGTATTTCAGCCAGAAGTACGAGCAGGAGCACGAGCACCCGATCGTCAACATGTACCCCCATTCCTACGGCTGGCAGTTCTTCCCCAGCGACTGGACGAGCGCCGGGCAGGCAGCAGCCTGCCGGGGGCTGACGTACAGCACGTGACGGCCCGGACGCAGCGCCGGCGCACGCCGCTGGCGGCGGTCGCGATCATCGTGCTCGCCGTGGCGATCCTGATCCGGAGCCTCAACGGCGGCGGTCTGCCACAGCCGCCACCCGCGGGCATCGCACCCGGCGCCGCCGCG
This sequence comes from uncultured Solirubrobacterales bacterium, assembly GCA_963756655.1. Classification (GTDB taxonomy): domain Bacteria; phylum Actinomycetota; class Thermoleophilia; order Solirubrobacterales; family Solirubrobacteraceae; genus Palsa-465. Next base: position 99,693 of record CAVWOQ010000029.1, on the reverse strand, counting down.
GGCGACCCGTTCGGCTATCAGCCCGGGCGCGCCGCCGATTACGTTGCCCGCGTGACGGCCGGCAATGCACAGCCGCTGTTTGTCATGAGCCCGGGTGGTGCGCTGGCGACGGCCGCGCGTGTGGCCGCGTTCCGCCCGCTGATCGACCGTGTCACGAAGGGCACCGGGATCGACCCGAACATGCTCGAGGCGCTCGTGTTCGTCGAGAGCGCCGGGCGGCCGCAGGTGATCGCCGGCAGTGACCCGGCCGACGCCTCCGGACTGACGCAGATCCTCGCGCAGACGGGCCAGTCGTTACTCGGGATGCACATCGACCTCGCGCGGAGCCGGCGGCTGACGACCGAGATCGACCAGGCCGAGCAGGGCGTCAACCACGGCCCGCTGTCACGGCTGTTCGCGCGGCGGGCGGCCGCCGACCAGCGCTTCGACCCGGCGGCCGCGCTCGCCGCGACCGTCCGCTACCTGGAGCTCGCCGAGCGCCAGTTCGGCCGCCAGGATCTCGCGTTCGAGTCCTACCACATGGGAATCGGCAACCTGCACCAGGTGCTGGCGCTGTACGACGGAGGGCACCCCGTCCCTTACGTACAGCTGTACTTCGACACCGCGCCGGACCACCACGGCGCCGCCTACAACCTGCTGGCCGGCTTCGGCGACGATTCGTCGCTGTACTACTGGCGGCTGCTGGGCGCCGAGCAGATCATGAGCTTGTACCGGACCGACCGCGCAGCGCTACGCCGCCTGGCGTCGCTCGAGCTGGCCTCGGACTCGACCGCGCAGGTGCTGCATCCGCCCGGCAGCACTCTGACCTTCTCGGACCCGGCCGCGCTCGCCGCGGCCTACCAGAACCGGACGCTGGTGCCGATCCCGGCCAACGCGGCCGCGCTCGGACTGGCGCTCAACCCGGCGATCGGCTCCGCCGCACACGAGGTCGGCGGCACGCCCGCGCTGTACCGCGGCCTGCGACCGGTCGCCCTGCGGCTGCTGGTCGCGCTCGCGGCCCGGGTGCGAGCGCTATCGCGTGAGCAGGCGCCGCTGCGGATCTACAGCCTCGTGTCCGACACCAGCTACGAGCGCCGGATCGGGCAGGTGTTTCCAGCCGCGACCAACGGCTACACGTTCCAGATCGAGCGCCGCTACGTCAACGGCGCCCAAGCGGGCGCCCTGCAGGCGATGCTCGACCGGCTGCAATCGCTGAACCTGATCGGGTGGGCGCGCGAACCGACGGTCATCGACGTGACGGTCGCGTCAGACGCGGGTAGCTGGGTCGGTAAGAAATGACGGATGCGATTCGGACACCTGACGAGTTACTGGAAGGACTCCCCGACTTCCCGTTCGAGCCGCACTGGCGCGAGCTCGACGGCCTGCGCCTTGCCCACATCGATGAGGGCGACGGCCAGCCGGTCGTGTTCCTGCACGGTGAGCCGACCTGGTCGTTTCTGTGGCGCCACGTGATCGGCCCGGTCCGCGAAGCCGGCTATCGCTGCATCGCCCCGGACCTGCCCGGGTTCGGGCGCTCGGACAAGCCGGTCGAGCTCGAGTGGTACTCCTACGACCGCCACACCGAAGCGATCGCGACGCTGCTCGACGAGCTCGACGTCCGCGACAGCACCGTCGTCGTCCACGACTGGGGCGGTCCGATTGGCCTCCGCGCCGCGGTCGAGCACCCGGACCGCATCCGCCGGCTGGTGATCCTCGACACCGGACTGTTCACCGGCCACCAGAAGATGACGCCCGCCTGGAACGCGTTTCGCGATTTCGTCGCGAAGACCGAGGACCTGCCGGTCGGCTTCCTCGTTCGCGGCGCCTGCAAGCGCGACCCGGGTGACACGGTGATCGCCGCCTACGACGCCCCGTTCCCGAACGCCGCCTCGAAGGCCGGCGCGCGAGCCTTCCCGCTGATGCTCCCGACGAGTCCCGATGCGCCGGGCGCCCGGGCGGGTCAGCGGGTGCTGGAGGCGATGCGCGAGGACCCGCGGCCCGAAGCTGATCTTGTGGGCCGACTCAGACCCGGTGTTGCCGGTCGAGACCGGGGAGCGGCTCGCGGCCGCGCTGGGCTCGGAGATCGCGCACGTGATCGCCGACGCGAGCCATTTCCTGCAGGAGGACGCGGGCCCGCAGATCGGGGCCCTGATCGCCGACTGGCTGGATAGCTAGACCGTCTCGGGCTCGCGCTCGACCGCCGGCACCTCGACCGTCACCTCGACGGGGAGGCCCGCCTCGGTCCGCGACATGCGCTGTTCGTAGGCGTCGCGCGCGCCGTGATCGGCCGATAGGAGCACGCGGTCGCTGCCGATGAACCGCGCGACGGCGTCACCGGCCGTGGTTGGCAGCAGCGACTTGAGGCGGACCGTCGGGCCAAGCGACTTCGGCACGTAGACCTCAAAGCGCCCGGTCTGGAGCGCCTCCACGATCGCGTTGGCGACATCCTCGGGCTCGGCGGTCTTGAAGCCACGCGGCGCCGGAAGCCCGGAGTACAGCTCCGTGTTGACGCCGACCGGCATCACGACCGTGACGTCGATCCCCTGCCTGATGAACTCGCCGCGGATCGCTTCGCTGAGCCCGACGACCGCGTGCTTGGTCGCGCAGTAGGTGGCGCCGCCCGGGACGCCGGTCTTGCCTGCCGACGAGGCGATGTTGACCAGGTGCCCGGTGCCGCGCTTGACGAACCGCTCGAGCGCCAGCTTTGACCCGAAGATGACGCCGTGGAGGTTGATGTCGACCATCCGCTCGGCCATCGCATCGGTCTCCTGCAGGAATGGGCCGACGGGCATGATGCCGGCGTTATTGACGAGCACATCCAGCGGCCCGAGACGCTGCTCGACCTCGGTCAGGAAGCGCTCGAAGCTCGCGCGGTCGGTGACGTCGAGCGGCAGCCCGACCGTCCCGTTGCCCAGTTGTTGCGAAGTCTGCTCGGCGAGCGTCGCCTCGATGTCGCCGATCGCGACGCGTGCGCCCTCCGCGATCAGCGCGGCGGCCGTTGCGCGACCGATCCCCCTGGCCCCGCCGGTGATCGCGACGACCTTCCCGGCGAGTGAGCGTGGAGCTCTTGACACTGGCACTTCCTCCTCAGATCCGATGCGGTGGCTGTGCAGAAGGTACCGGTCGGCGAGCGCCGACGCGCCCTAGCTGGCCAGCCAAGCAAAGTAGTCATTAACCTGGTGCGCTGGTGGATTACTTCGACTTCAGCGGCTCGCCTACTCCTAACACGGCGACGGACAGCGGACGACTGTTCTGCTTCCCGGGCTGCTGCTCTCACAGGAGATGCAGATCCCGCTCGCGAGGGCGCTAGCCGGGCTGAGCCCGCACTAGGCTCAAGTGGAACGCGCCAACCGAAAGGATGCCCATGGACTACCGCCCGCTCGGCACCTCTGGTCTGCAGATCTCCGCCCTGACGCTCGGGACTATGACGTTCGGCGGCAGTGGGAACTTCGCCAACGTCGGCGCGACCGACGTGTCCGGGGCAAAACGCCAGATCGACATGTGCCTCGACGCCGGCGTCAACCTGATCGACACCGCCGACATCTACTCGACCGGCCGCAGCGAGGAGATCCTCGGCGAAGCGATCAAGGGCAAGCGCGACGGCGTGCTGATCGCCTCCAAGGTGCGCTTCAGTATGGGCGAGGCGCCGAACATGGCCGGCCTCTCGCGCCAGCACATAATCGCCGGCTGCGAGGCGAGCCTGCGGCGCCTGGGCACTGACCACATCGACCTCTACCAGGTGCACGAGTGGGACGGCCAGACGCCGCTCGAGGAGACGCTCGGCGCGCTTGAGCACCTGCTCGACGCGGGCAAGGTGCGCTACGTCGGCGCCAGCAACTACGCCGCGTGGCAGCTCATGAAGGCGCTTGGGGTCGCCGAACGTGAGCGCCTGCCGAGGTTCGTCAGCCAGCAGATCTACTACTCGCTGCAGGAGCGCTCAGCCGAGTACGAGCTGATCCCGCTGGCGCTCGACCAGGGGCTCGGAACGCTCGTCTGGAGCCCGCTGGCGGGAGGGCTGCTGTCGGGCAAGTACCGGCGCGGCCGGGCCGCGCCTGAGGGCTCGCGCCACCTGACCAGCTGGGACGAGCCTCCGGTCTACGACGAGGACGCGCTGTACGACACGATCGAGGTGCTGCTAGAGGTCGCCGAGGCTCGTGGCGTGTCGGCCGCGCAGGTCGCGCTCGCGTGGCTGCTGACGCGGCCCAGCATCAGCTCGGTCGTCGTCGGCGCGCGGACCGACGAGCAGCTCGCCGACAACCTGCGCGCGATCGAGCTGACGCTGTCCGGCGAGGAGCTCGCGAGGCTCGAGCGCGTCAGCCGGCCGCCGCTGCTGTACCCGTACTGGCACCAGCTCAAGACCGCCAGCGACCGGCTCAGCGCGGCGGATCTGTCGCTGCTCGGGCCGCACCTCGCCTGAGGGCTTTGGGCTTCGTGGTGGCTATAGCCACTACGAGATCCAACACCCCCTCAGCGCGGGCGTCGGCGGTCCCGGCGGCTCGACGATGTCGCGGCCCGTCGGGGCCAAGTTGGCGTCGAGCTCCAGCTGCCAGAAGTAGCGCGTGAACGTGACGCCGGCCCTGTATTCGCCGACGTGCGGCTCGATTCGCTCGCCGCGCGCCATCCTGACGATCAGCTCCGGGTAGGTGCGGCCGGGAAGCGCCGCGTACATCGGCGCCGGGAAGGCGCCGCCGAAGCGCGTGTTGACGTCCGTGATCCCGATCCCGATCTCGCCGTCGCGGAACACCTGCACCGTGCACGGGCCGCGGCAGCCGAGCGCGTCGACCACCCGGCGCCCGAGCTCGACCAGCTCACGGTCGTCGATCACCGTCCCCTTGATCGACTCACCGCCGCGGGACTCGATCATCGTCCGCGGGATCGCGTTGAGGCAGCGGCCGTCGAGGTCGGACAGGCAGTCGATCGAGAACTCGGGGCCGTCCATCGCGCGCTGGATCATCGTCGGCTCCTTGACGTAGTCGACGAAGAACTCCGCCGCGCGCGCGTCGTCGGCGCGGTGGATCGAGCGCGCGCCCGAGCCTTGGCGCGGCTTGACCATCACCGGGTAGCTGTCGACCGGCTCGCCCGGGAGCACGGTCGGCGGCGAGGGCAGCCCGAGCCGCTCCAGGAGCAGGTGCGCCTCGTACTTGTCAAACGTCGCGCGCGCGAACTCGGGGTCGGGGACGAACGCCGGCAACCGGCCGGCCACCCGTGCCTGCCCCAGCACCTCGAGGTCGAGGTCGGTCAGCGGCACCACCGCTCCGACGCCGAACCACGAGCACAGCGCCTCGAGCGCCGGCACGTAGCCGGGGTCGTCGATCCGCGGCACCGGCCGGCGGTGGTGGGCGGCGTACTGCGCCGGGGCCAGCGGGTTCGGGTCTGCGGCGATCACGGTCGCGTGCTGGGCGAATGCCGAGACGATGTCGTAGCGCTTGCCGACCCCGGTCAGCAGGACCGCTACGTCTCGCTGGTCGGGCCCTGCCATCCGCCCGTCGCTCCCTTGTAGATCCCGTGGCCGCGCACGACCATGTCGACCGTTCGGCGCAGGATCGTCAGGTCGAGCGCCAACGAACGATGTTCGACGTACCAGAGGTCGAGCTCGATCCGCTCCGGCCACGGCAGCGACGCGCGCCCGTTTACCTGGGCCCAGCCGGTGATGCCGGGGCGGACCGCGAGCCGGCCGCGCTGGTGCGGCGTGTAGGCGAGCACCTGACTCTCGAGCGTCGGCCGCGGCCCGACGATCGCCATCTCGCCACGGACCACGTTCCAGAGGTTCGGCAGCTCATCGAGCGAGTAGCGCCGCAGCAGCGCGCCGATCCGGGTGATCCTGTCGTCGCCCTCGGCGATCGCCAGGCCCGCACCGCTGAACTCGGCGCCGCTGACCATCGTCCGCAGCTTGTAGATCTCAAACGGCCTGCCGTTCTTGCCGATCCGCTTCTGGCGGTAGATCGGGTCGCCCGGGCTCTCGAGCCGGACCGCGAGCGCGAGCACGGCGACCACCGGCGCCGTGATGATCGAGCCCATGAGCCCGAGCGTCAGGTCGAGCAGCCTGCTGATCACCGCGTCCCCTCCGCCGGTTCCCAGCCCACCTGCGTTCCGTGCCCGAGCCAGTCCCACAGCCCGGCGGCGAGCGCCGTCGTCGTCAGGACGTAGTAGCGCGCGATCAGCAGCGGCCGCGCGGGTACCGCCCCGGCGAGCGCCGCCGCGAGCAGCAGCGCGACCTGGAGCGCGAGCGCGAACCCGTAAACCCAGCCGTGGCCCAGGAGCGCGATGCTGGTCACGAGTGCGACCACGTGCAGGAACGGTGACAGGTACCGGAGCACGCGGTGCGAGAACATCATCACCGCATACAGGGGGTCATAGCCGCGCGGGGACAGCAGCCCGCCGCGCAGCACGATCGGCCAGCCGTGGCTCATCATCCGCCGCTTGCGCGCGAACTCGCCCTCGATTGAGGGGACCATCTTCTCGCTCGCGCGCGCGCCGGGAGCGTAGACCGCGTGCCAGCCGCGCTTGACCATGTTGAACGGAAACGACAGGTCGTGGCCCATGATCGGGTCGACGACGAGGTACGAGTCGCGGCGGGTCGCGTAGATCGCGCCGTTGCCGCCGGTCACCGACCGCACGCGCGACTCGAGCGCCCGGACCGCCATCTCATAGCGCCAGTACACGCCCTCCTGGTTGTTCCCGCGCTCGTTGACGAACCGGACCTGCCCGCAGACGTAGCCGACCTCGGGATCGGCGAACGGCGCCACCAGCGACCGCAGCGCGTCCGGCTCCCAATGAACGTTGGCGTCCGAAAACGCGACGATCTCGCCGCGCGCGCGCTCGACACCGGCGTCCTGGGCACGGATCTTGCCGCCCCGCGGGAGCTCGAGCACGACGTCCGCGCCGGCCGCGCGGGCGTTGGCGGCCGTCTGGTCGGGCGATCCGTCGCAGGCAATCAGCAGCTCGAGCCGCTCAGGCGGATAGTCGAGCGCTCGCAGGTTGGCGACGCGGGCGGCGATCACGTCCTGCTCGGCGTATGCGGCGACGATGACGGACACGTCGGGCGTGGCGTCCGACTGCGCGCCCCGGCGCTTGCGCAGCGGCGCCACCGCGGCGAGCGCCAGCGGGTAGCCGACGTGCGTGTAGACCAGCAGTCCCGCCGAGGCCCAGAAAAACGTCTTCGTGATCCCCATCGGGCGGGGATTCTGGCGAATTTGTCGCGAGACGCATGTCCCGAGTGCGATCTCTGCCGCATATCGGAAGGGATCGAACACACCTCCGCATCAGGCGGTCCGGTCGATCCGGAATAGTTGTCTACACAACTACCTTGCTACACTGAGACGCGGAATGGAACTTGGAGTCGCAACCTTCGCCGACCTGAGCTCAGGCATCAGCCCTGAGCAGCGGATGCGTGACCTGCTCGAGGAGGCCGTGCTGGCCGACGAGCTGGGCCTCGACGTGTTCGCGATCGGGGAGCATCACCGCCCCGACTTCCTGATCTCGTCACCCGCCGTGGCGCTCGCGGCGGTGGCGGCCAAGACGCAGCGCATCAGACTTGCGAGTGCCGTCACCGTGCTCAGCTCCGACGACCCGGTGCGGGTCTTTCAGCAGTTCGCCGAACTCGACCTGATCTCCGGCGGGCGAGCCGAGATCATGGCTGGTCGCGGCTCGTTCACCGAATCGTTCCCGCTGTTCGGCTACGACCTCGACGACTACGACGAGTTGTTTGCCGAGAAGCTCGAGCTGCTGCTAGCGATCCGCGATTCGACCAGCGTGACGTGGTCGGGACGGCTGCGCGCGCCACTCAACAACGCCGGCGTCTGGCCGCGCCCCATCCAGGACCCGTTGCCGGTCTGGGTCGCGGTCGGCGGCACACCGCAGTCGGTCGCTCGCGCCGGCGTGCTGGGGCTGCCGATGACGCTCGCGATCATCGGCGGGGAGCCGGAGCGATTCGCGCCACTTGTCGCGCTCTACCGCCGCGCTGCGCAGCAATCGGGCCACGACGCAACCAGCCTGCCGCTGGCGATCAACACGCACGCGTTCGTCGGCGAGACCCAGGCTGCCGCCGACCGCGCGTTCGCGCAGCCCTACCTGGCGATGATGAACCGGATCGGGCGCGAGCGTGGCTGGCCACCGTCGGGCAAGCCCGAGTACGAGGCGCTGCGCTCGCCGCGCGGCGCGGTCGCGGCCGGGTCGCCGGAGCAGGTCGCTGAGAAGATCCTGTTCGAGCACGAGTTGTTCGGCAACACGCGCTACATCGGGCAGATGAGCGTCGGCGCCGTCAAGCACGCGGACGTGCTGCGCTCGATGGAGCTGTTCGGGACCGAGGTGGCGCCGGTCGTGCGCGCCGAGGTCGCACGACGCACCCCGCAGCCGGCCGCTACCGCGTAACGAGCCGCTCATAGAGCGCGAGCGTCTGCGCCGCCGCGGCGTCCCACGAGTACTGCCCGCGTGCTGCGGCCAGCGCTGCCGCGCCGAGCCGCTCCCGGGCAACTTGATCATTGATCAACGATCGCAGCGCGTCGCGAAGGATGTCCGGGTCGTCGGGCGGCACGACGCGGACCCCGTCGACCTCGCCCAGCCCGCCTACGTCGCTGACGACCGTCGCGCGGCCGAACGCGAGCGCGGTCGCCAACACGCCCGAGAAGTCCAGCCGCTCGGTCCGCTTGTACGGCAGCACGACGATGTCGGCGCGGCGGAAGTAGGCGGGCAGCTCGGCGTCCGAGACGAAACGCGAGACGAAGCGCACGCCGGGCGCCGAGACCGCCGGCAGCGGCATCCGCGGCCGGCCGACGACCCACAGCTCGGCGCCCGTCAAACCCCGCCACGCCTCGAGCAGCGTGTCGAGGCCCTTGTACGGCCGGATCAGGCCGAAGAACAGCACCACCGGCAGCTCGACGGAAACCAGCGACGGCGGCAGCGGCCGATACGGCGCCGACGCGAGGTAATCGAACGCCCCGTGATGGATGACATGCACCCGGGCCGGGTCGACTCCGAGCTCGACAAGCTGGCGCCGGCCGTACTGCGAATGCACGACGACCGCGTCGACGCGCTCGTACAACCGCCGCTGGGCGCTCGCCTGCCCAGGGCGCGGCTCGCGCGGCAGCAGGTCGTGGGCGGTCAGGACCAGCGGGCGCCCGCGCGGCAAAAGGTAGCCGTCGAGCCACTGCATCGCGAGCCACTGGAAATGCACCACGTCGGCAGACGGGCGATAGGAGAGCATGTCCGGCAGGTGCTCGACCGCCTTGCTAGCGCGCCGCAGCCCCGACCCCGGAGCCCCGACAGCCCGCCGGTAGAAGTGCTCGTCGACGCGGTAGCCGTCGGCCGCCGGGACCGCGCCGTAGGCGAACGCGCTCGTCACCAGCGAGACATCGGCCCCGGCACGGGCGAGCGCCGCGCACAGCGCGTGGTCATACGCCGGCGTGTACGCCGACGGGTCGACGACGTCGACGCGCATCAAGCGTCCTCGAGCGCGTGGCCGGCGAGCGCCGCCAGGCGCCGGGCCGCCCGCTGTGCATCGTCGCCGCCGAGCGCGTGAACGCGGGCGTCGGGGTCTTGAGCGAGCCTCAGCACCGCCGGCGCGAGCGCCGCGAGCTTCGGGTCGCCCGGCCGGCGTCCGGCGAAGTCGAACGCGCTCCGTACCGGATGGCGCACCGCGACCCGGACGAGCGCCACGAACCGAGACGCGGCCCCGTCGTCCTCGAGGAAGTCAACCGTCAGCTCGCGCGCGACCCGCTGATCGAACGCCTCGGGCCGCGACATCGCCTCGACGCGGGCGCCCGCCAGGGTGCGCGCGAAATCGGTCAGCGGATCGCCGCGGGCAGGGAAGTGCTCAGCGACCAGCACGACCCGCACCGGTCCGCGATCGGCGCGCCGGGGCCGGTTTGAGAGCGCCAGACCGGCCAGCTCCTCGACCCCGAGCAGCGCGTCGAGCGCCAGGAAACGCCCCCGATCACGGCGGCGCACGGTCGTCGCCGGCAGCGGCCGCGAGCGCGGCGGCGCGACCGCCCGCTCGCGTCGCAGCAGCCGGGTGCCCGCGCGACGCAGCGCCGGCTCGGGCTTGAAGTCCTCGTAACGGCGGCCGAGCCACGCACGCCCCGCCGCGTAGCCACGCCACTGACGCCGCAGCGCCTCGATGCTGGTCCGGTACTCGTGCTTTACCCGCGCCCGTGGACGCGCTTCCAGGCGCCAGCCGGCACGCTGCAGGCGCCAGCTGAAATCGGTGTCCTCGGCCGCCCGGACGCCCTCGAAGAAGCCCCCCACCTGCTCGAACGCCACCCGCCGCACGAGCAGGTTGGCGGCCACCGCGCGCGGCATGTAGGGGTGGGCGAGGTGCGCGCTTTGGCGCAGGAAGCTGCGCGTCGCGCCATACCGTGAGGCGAGCGAGACGCCGTCGACCGCGGCGACCACCTCGCCCGCCAGCGCGCCGATGTCGGCGTCGATCGCGTCGGCGAAGTAGTGCGCGATCAGCCCCGCCTCAGGTAGACAGTCGGCGTCCAGGAACAGCACCCAATCGCGCGACGCGTGCTCGGCGCCAATGTTGCGGGCGTGCGACGGCGAGTGCTCGGCGGCCGCCAGCACGATCTGCACGCCATCGCGCTCTGGGACGACGCCGGAGTTGTCGGCCACGATCAGCTCGTCGCCAGGCCCGGCGTCGAGGCCCGTCAGGGCCGCGAGCGCCCGCTCGGCGTCGGCCCGGGAGCCGGCGAACGGCATCACGACGCTGACCGCCGGGCGGGTCAGGACTCGCTCCCCGCGGGAGGCGGGTATGCACGCCGCGCGCGTTCGTACAGCGCCCGCAGCTGGCGCAGCTCGGCCGGATGCGCGAACCCGGTCGCCAGCAGCACCGGTGGGATCGCGAGCGCGACCACCAGGCGCGTCAGCAGCCCGATTACGCCGTGGGTTGGCAAGACCAAATCACCGGCGGCCGCAAGGCCGCCCATCACCAAAACCAGGTGCACCAGCCGCTGCCACTCGAACTGGACCCGGAACGCGTGCCGCGTGAGGAAGTACATGACCGCCAACATGACCACATATGCCCCGCACAACGCAATCCCTGCGCCCGCGATTCCGAGCCTCGGGACGAGCACGACGATCAGGATCACGTTCGCGGCGAGACCGGCAATCGCGGCCGGGAAGTTGCGCGTCGTGACCTTCGCTCGCCCGGCGATCACCAGGAACACGACCCAGAGGCCGTACAGCGCCCAGCCGAGCGCGACCCACGGCAGCGCCCGGTAGGCCTCGTAGTAGGCGGGCGCGGTCAGCAGCCGCAGCACCCATCTCCCGAGCAGTGTCAGCCCGGCGACGACCCAGCCTGAGACGAACAGGTAGTAGGTGGTCACCAGCCCGTACAGGCGCGACGCCTCGGCATCGTCCTGCACCGAGTAGGCCAGCGGCGGCCACGCGTACTGAAACGCCCGCACGATGAATGCGACCGCGCCCGCGAGCTTGACGGCGATCGAGTACAGCCCGGCCAGGGTCGGGCTGCGGTCGTGGTAGATGTAATAGCGGTCGACGATGCTGAGCGCGTAGACCGACGCCTCTGCGGGCACCGTCGGGAGCCCGAAGCGCAACAGCTCCGACATCGGCTCGACCCGCGCCCGCCTCGGCATCAGACGGTCGCGCAGGATGAACCACAGCGCCAGCAGCACGACCGTCGAAGCGCCGTAGTTGCCCAGCAGCAGGCCGCGGGCGCCATCGTGCAGGCCGACTACCAGCACGACCGACGCCCCGATCGTCATCAGCACGTTGCTCACCGAGGCGACCGCGTATAGGCGCAGGCGCTCGTCGACGCGCAGCACCGCGTAGGCGAGCTCGAGGTTGGTGAACGACCACAGCCCCAGCACCGCGACCAGGAACGTCGTCGGGTCGCTGTGGCTGAGCACGATCTTGCTGAGCGGCGTCGCGAAGGCCGCCAGCACCGCACACGTGATCGTCGTCGCGATCAGCAGAAACAGCGTCGTTCGCCGCACCAGCGCGTCGCGCCGCTCCCGGTCCTGGTCTACGAAGTAGAAACGCAGGAACGACTCGATCATCCCGAAGCGCACGACGATGCTGATGAAGATCACGCCGTTCGCGAGCAGCTCGACGACGCCGTATCCGGCGGGGCTGATGTAGCGCGTATAGACAGGCAACAGCAGAACCGCGATGAACTTCGAAACCAGGTCGGCCACCTGGTAGGCGGCGAGCGACGACACGAGGCGCTTGAGATAGCCGGCCATGCGGGGCCAAACGGTACGGGTCGGGCCGGTGCCACAATGCCGACATGCGGATCGCGGTCATCGGGGCGTCCGGTTGGCTGGGAGGCGCGATCGCTCGCGAGGCGCTCGCGCGTGGCCACGAGGTGACCGCGATCGGGCGCCAACGCGACAAGCTCGGCGACGTGCGCGGCGCGACAGTCGTGGTCGCCGACGCGTCGCACGTCGACGAGCTCGCCCCGGTGATCACCGGCCACGACGTGGTCGTTTCCTCGGTCACCGACCGCACCGGCTCCGACCGCAGCATCATTCCGACAGTTGCCGCGGCGCTGATCGAGGCCGTGCCGCAGGCGGGCGTCGCCCGGCTGGCGGTGGTGGGTGGCGGCGGCAGCCTATTGGCGCCCGACGGCCGGCGGATCCTCGACCAGGACGGCTTCCCCGATGCGCACAAGACCGAGGCGCGCGCCCAGAGCGAGGCGCTCGAGCTGCTGCGCGCGGCGCCGGCGTCGCTCGACTGGACCTACCTGAGCCCGCCGCCGCACTCGCTCGTCGCGGGCGACAAGTCCGGCGGCTACAAGGTCCGCGGCGACGATCTGCCGGTCGTCGACGACCGGGGCGAGAGCACGATCACCTCGGGCGACCTGGCGTCGGCGATGGTCGACGAGCTCGAGCGGCCGCAGTTCTCGCGGCGCCGGTTCACCGCCTCCTACGCCTAGTGTCCTGAATCAGGGCACTAGCTCGTGACCGTGATCTCGGCGTGCGGCGCCGACCCCGGCGCCGGCGGCAGCGACGCCGGGTAGGTGCCGGTGTTGCACGCCTTGTCGGTCACTACGAGCCCGACCAGGTAGGTCCCGGGCGGCGCTGGCTTGCCGCCGATCTCGCCGTTCCAGGTGCTGTGGCCGGCGAGCGACGTGGCCGCGTAGCTCTTGACCAGGTGCGAGCCGCCGCCTGAGACCCGGTAGAGGCGGATCTGCGGACGTTCGCCCTCGTTGCCCGAGTAGCGGATCGTGACGGTCGAACCCGAACCGGAGACGATCGAGGACGGCGACACGGTCGTGACCACCGGCGCCGGGGGCTTGGTGATCACCATCACCGGTTCCAGATCGCCGGTGTCCGGGTTTGCGATCTCGACCTCACGGCCCTGGTGGACGAGCACGACGCGGATGTAGTAGTTGCCAGCGGGCGCGATCGAGCCGTTGTCCTCGCGGCCGTTCCAGACGAACAGGTGGCGCTTCCTGAGTCCCATGTGGACGCCGGACCCGGGCAGCTCGCGGATCGGATCCAGCTCGGAGTCAAGGATGAATACGTCGACGTTGTCGGCGTGGCCCTGGAGGTAGAAGGAGATGCCCATCCGCTTGAAGTTGACCGGCATCAGCCCGCCCTTGGGACTGCGGCGCAGGCAGACCTTGCCGTCGACCGGGTTGATCGCCGACGGGTACGGCGCCGGGAAGCCGTTGATCAGCGGTGTCGTGACCTTCAGGTGCTGGACGACGAAGAACGCGCCGGCGGTCGCGATCGCCAGCGCGACAAACGCCGCGACCGGCAGCCTGCTCACAGCGGCACCGCCGCGACGTTGGGCACGTCGAACGTGTGGAACGCGTCGAGGCCCCGCGGATCCGACAGGCACAGCATCACGCGGATGCTGCCGCCGTGACATACGGCCAGCGCGGGCAGCTCGCCACCGGCGTGGATCTCAGTCACGCACGCCAGCACGCGCTGCTGCTGCTCGAGCAGCGACTCGCCACCGGGGAAGCGCCAGCCCGCGCCGGCGCGGCGCCAGGCGGCGTACAGCTCGGGCTCGTCGCGCTCGATGTCGATGAACCGGGAGCCCTCCCAACGGCCGCGGTTCGCCTCACGCAGGCGCGCATCGAGCCGCGGCTCGAGCCCCAGCTTGGAGCCGACGATCTCGGCCGTCTCGCGCGCGCGGCTCAGATCGGACGACCAGAGCGAGGCGAACGGTTCGCCGGCCGCGAGCAACTCCGCGAGCGCCACCGCCTGGGTTCGCCCGAGCTCGTTCAGCGGCGTGTCCGTGAAACCCTGCGCACGGATCGGCTCGATGTTGTCGTCCGTCTCCCCGTGGCGAGCGAGCACGACGCCTTCGAGCGATCGCGGCGCGCTCACGGATCGAGGTCGAGGACCGCCGTGTCGGAACGCAGTCCGACGCGCATCGTCTCCAGCGACAGAACTTCCTCGGGGATGATGTTGCCGAGGTTGACGTCCGGGCCGAAGCGACGGATGAACCACACCTGCTGGTCCTTGCGAGGCGCCTCAAACAGGATCTTCTCAGGCGGCACGGCGTGGACGATCTCGTCGATCAGCCCCATACGCACCTCGCCGTCGTGGCGGAAGATGCCGACGCTGCCGCTCTCGCGCGCCTCGGCGATCACCTTCCAGGCGCCCGCAGCCAGCTCCGACTGGATCTGCTCGACCCACCGGAACGGAGCCATGATCCGCGTGTTGTCCTTGGAGCCGACCTCGGACAGGACCGTGAACTCGTTCGCGAGCCGCTCGACCAGCTCGAGCTTGCGCTCGTGCTCGATCGTGATCGTTCCGTCCGAGACCTCGATGTGCTCGAGCCCGAGCTCGTGCAGCCAGCCGATCAGCGCGTCGAGCCGTTCCTGGGCGATCGCCAGCTCGGTCAGCGTGCCGCCGAACATCACCGGGATCCCGTGCTCGCGATAGCGGTCGAGCTTCGGCCTCAGGTTCCCGGTCGCGACCGCGGTCCCCCAGCCGAGCTTGACCAGATCGATGTAGTCGCCCGACACCTCGACCAGCCCGTCGACCTCGGCGACCGACAGGCCGCGGTCAAGGACGTGCGTGATGCCCTGCTGGCGGGGCTTGGAGGCCCTCTCGGGAAGGTTGAGCAGATCCGACATCGACATGGGCGTAGTGGCTACGTCGAGGCCGCGGAGCTAGCCGTGCCGGCGGCGGAAGTCAGGTCCGCACCGACGGTCACGATCACCTGCGCCGTGCACGTCGACGTCTGCGGGCAGGCTACAGCCAAGTTGCTCTGGCCGACCGGCTGGACCGAGGCGGGGCCGAGCTTGAGCGACCTGGCGACCAGCAGCGCAGCGGCGCGGTTGGTCCGGCCGCGGTAGCCGACGACGGTCGAGCTGACGGTGTGATCGGTCGCGGTCGCGGGCGTGCCGGTGCGGTATCCGGAGCCCGCCAGGCGCTGCGTGATGTCGTGCGCGAGGTTGGTCGTCAGCGTCCCGTTGAGCACGGTCACCGACACGTTGGATGGCTTCAGCGGCACCGTGGCGCGCGCGCCGTGATGCGAGCGGTGGCTCGAGGTGCTGGCGGCGCTCGAGCTGCTGGTACTCGTGCCGCCCGAGGTCGCATTCAGCAGCACGATCACGACGACCGCCACGACGGCGACGCCCGCCGCGATCATCAGCGCCGCGCGGATGCGTGAGGAGCTGCTCGATCCGGTCGGCCGCGAGGTGGTCAACGGCTGCCGCGCGGCTCCGTTGCGAGCCGGGGGCCGAGGCGGCTCCGCCGGCCGCGCCGACGCCGGGGGCGGCGCGGGAGCCGGGATCGGCGGCGGACTCGCGGTCGGACCGCCGTTGGCGCCTCCGGCTGCGGTCGCGGGCCGCGGGCCGGGAGGGGCCGCGACGGCGCCGCCGGAACCAAAACCACCGCCCGCGGACGCTGCGGCGACCCCGGCGGCGACTGGTGCCGCTGCGCCGGCGCCGGTGGCGCGGATCGAGATTGGGCTCTCGTCGCCGCTCGGGATCAGCCGCGTCGCCGAGCTGAGCGCCGGGGCGCCGACGCCCGCGGGCGCCGACGGGATCGACGGCCGCACGGTGCGGGACGCGACCGCGCCGGCGGCTGCGGCGACCGCTACGCCCGCTGGAGCGGGTACGACCGGTGCTCTCGAGACCCCGGCTGGAGCGGGCACAACGGCCGGGGCGCCGGCGCTCGTGGCAGCAAAGCCGCGGGACAGCTGCGCAACGCGTTGCTCCAGCTGCTGGACGTGCTCATCGGACGCCGCGGCGCGGTCGCGCAGCGACGCGGTCTCGCGCATCTGCGCGAAGAACAGCAGCACCAGCAGTGCCACGGCGATGATCGCCGCAAAGCCGGCCTTGGCGCCGACCGAGTTGACGAAATGGCTGACAGACAGCGCGTATGCAATGGCTCCCATAAGTTCTGCGGCAGTCTACGTGGAGGTCACGATGCAGCGGTCCGGTCGCCGGATTCGGTCTGCGTCACGCGTGCGTCGGAGAGATCGGAGACGTGTTTCGCTAACGCGGCGGCGTCCCCTTCAAGCACGAGCAGGTTGATCTCAGCGAATGTGCGCTCGACCCACGCCGGATCCAGCGGATCGTGGCTCGCCCGCATGATCCGCTGCGCGGGCGTCGGCTGCGGGTGCTCGGACGGGTTGAACAGCTCCTCGTGGAACTTCTCCCCCGGGCGGGCGCCGACGATCTCGATCGCGATGTCACGCTCGGGCTCGAGCCCCGAGAGCCTGATCATCTGCTCGGCGAGCTCGAGGATCGAGATCGGCTCGCCCATCTCGAGCACGTAGATCTCGCCGCTGCGCTCGCCCAGCGAGCCCGCGCGGATGATCAGCTGGACGGCCTCGGGGATCGTCATGAAGTAGCGCTTCATCCGCGGGTCGGTGACGGTCACCGGACCGCCGGCGGCGATCTGGCGGCGGAAGATCGGTACCACTGAGCCCGACGACGCGAGCACGTTGCCGAACCGCACGGTCGCGAAGCGTGTCTGCGGGTACTTGACCGCCGCCGCCTCGACCGCCCATTCGGCCAGCGCCTTGGAGGCGCCCATCACGGTCGCCGGCATCACCGCCTTGTCGCTCGACACGAGCACGAAGTTCTCGACCCCGCTCTCGCCCGCGACCCGGGCGACGAGCCTCGTCGCCAGCGCGTTGTTGCGGACCGCCTCGACGGGGTTCTGCTCGAGCATCACGACGTGCTTGTAGGCGGCCGCATGGAAGACGATCGTCGGGCGGTACTCGGCCATCACCTCGCGGAGGCGCTCCTCCTCCTTGCAGTCGGCGAGCACCGGGATCGCCGTCCGGACGTGACGGTCCTCCTCGAGCTCGCGCGCGATCTCGAACAGGTTGCCCTCCGCGTGATCGACCAGCACCAGCCAGCGCGGCCCGACGCGAGCGATCTGGCGGCACAGCTCGGCCCCGATCGAACCCCCGGCGCCGGTCACCAGCACGACTTGGTTGTGGAGGTAGGCGCCGACCCGTTCGAGCTCCTCGCGCACCGGCTCGCGACCGAGCATGTCCTCGACCCGCACCTCGCGCAGCTGGCGGGTGACGCGCATCTGGCCCGAGCCGTCGCGCAGCAGTTCGAACACGGTCGGCATCGTCCGGACCGGGATCCCGCGCGCCCGGCAGGCGGTCACGACCCGCGCGCGCAGCGTGCCCGGCGCCGACGGGATCGCGATCACGACCTCGTCGGGCTCGACCTCGTCGAGCACGCGCTCGAGATCGCCCGACGTGTCGCCGAGCACCTTGAGCCCGTGCTCGTCCTTGATCCGCAGCTTGCGCGGGTCGTCGTCGAGGAACCCAACCGGTCGGAGGTTCAGCTGCGGGTTGCGCATCAGCTCGCGGACCACCAGCCGGCCGCCGTCGCCGCCTCCGATCACCAGCACCTCGCGGAAGCCCTTGCCGACGCGCGGGCCGCGGACGCGGCCGTCGGTGATCAGCTGGACGGCGAACCGCGCGCCGATCAAGAACAGCAACTCCAGCAGGAAGAACAGTGAGATCACGCTGCCTGGGAGCGTCGCGGCGGTGAGCGGACCGGGGATGGTTCTGTGCGCGTCATGGAGGCGTCCGTCGACGACGTGCGGGATCACCAGGTGCTGCGTAGTCGAACCCTCGACCGGGTGGATCAGCGCGATCGCGCCTGCCAGCACGACCGTGCCGACGACCACCGATTTGAGCACCGCCTCGTAGTCACGTTGACCGACGAACCGCCACAGGCGCTGGTATTGCCCGAACGCCCCCAGGGCGACCAGGTTGATCAGCACCGCCCAGGCGATCGTCTCGGCGAACAGCGAACCGTAGGGCCACTTCGGGTAGCCCTCGAACCGGAGCCAGAAGGCGAGGAAATATGCCAACGCGACCATAACTCCATCCACCACGAGCTGGGGGACCGCGTGGCGGTGGACGGGGAAGGCCGCGGATCTGATCCGCCGGCGCATGCGGGCCTGATTGTAATCGGGCCCGCGTGAAGGCTTTCTAAGGCCTCGTTAGCCGTGCGGGGCGGTCTATTTGGGGATCAGGACGCCGTTCGGGTGGAACGCCGTCGGCACATACAGCGACTTGATGTTGCACGCGCTCTGCAGGCTGGCCGGGGTCCGGTAGGGCTGCACGGCCCATCCGTTGGGCAGCGGCGTGAACAGCACGATCGGGTTGTGCTTCTTGGTCAGCTCGAACTGGGGTCGGTATCCGATCAGGCCGGTGTTCATGTGTACGTACCAGGCCATGATGCTCGCGTATTCGACGTTGATCACCGGCTGGCCGCACTGCAGCACGCGCTTGTAGCCGCCGAGCGAGTTGATCGTCGCGGCCAGCTTGTTGATCTCGACCGTGCGCGCGCGCTCGTGGTAGACGTCCTTGTGCTCGGCGCGGACCGCCGCGATCGCGTCCGGGATCATGATCGCGAGGAGCACCACGGCGACCGGGATCCCGGCCCAGCTCGGCAGCGAGCCGTTGACCTTCCTCGCGTCCAGCAGCAGCCAGCCGACCGCGACGCCCGCCAGCACGCCCGCGACCCCGGCCGGCTCGAACAGGTAGCGGTAGACGCCTGGGAAGCCATGCAGCGCGAACGCGATCTCGACCACGACCCAGCCGAGCGCAATCGCCGCCAGCGCCAGGACGACGATCTTGCGCCGCACCGCGGCGATGATCACCGCGATCGCCGCCAGGACCCAGATCGGCCACCCCTGCAGCGACGTGAACCTGTCCCAGGTGCCGACGATCTTGCCGTGGTGCAACTCGCGCGGTGACTTGAGCGCCAGCTGGCCGGCGATGTCGGGGCGGCCATTGGTGATCGTCGGGACGCCGAACCACAGGAACGCGTTGCCGATCACGCCCACGTACAGCATCCAGCGCATCGACGGGAACTTGCGCCACACCCAGATCGCGTACAGGCCGGCGAACGGCCACACCTCGGGTCGTCCGAGCGCGGTCAGCGCAAGCAGCCACCACGTCCACGCGTAGCGGCGATTGAGGTAGCAGTCGATCGCCGCCAGGCAGGTCGTGACCAGCATCGGGTCCGACTGGACGCTCATCACGTAGTGCATGTACTGAGTGATCGCGAGCACCGCGGCGCCGCCCACGATCGCCGCGGCGATCGCCGCGTAGCGGTGCTCGCCGTCGGCTTCGGTCAGCCGGTAGGCGATCCGGCCGCCGAACACTGCTCCCGCGAGCGAGAGCGCGACCGCGGTCTCCATCCAGATCCACAGCGCGTAGTGGCCGAAGACCGCGTACGGGACGTTGAACAAGTAGGTGAACGGCTTCCACGACGGGGCGCCGCCGAGGTTCAGCGACCCCCGCAGCGTCTGATAGCCCCAGTCGAGCCAGCCGTACGGGTCGTACCCAGGCCGTGTGCGGAGGATCAGGATCAGCGCCGCTGACAGCACGAGGATCCCGAGCGCCACCAGCCACCAGACGTAGCGGGCGACGAACGAGCGCGCGCCGCCGGAGGCCTGTGGCGGCGGCGATCCGCTGTCCTCCGGGGGGAGGACTTGCGACTTCTCTAGCGTGGTGTCTGACACGAGAAGCACCGGACGGTACCAGCCCTGGTGACGCCGTTCGCGCTCCCGCCCAGCGGCGCCGCCCGACCGCTAACGCAACGTACACAAACCTAAAGCGGGCTCAGCAATAGGTCGGTCAGCAGCTCCGGATCACGCCGTATCCGGACGACGGGAGCGGCGGATCGCTTGCCCAGCCGAACGTCGTCGGCGCGCTGCAGGCGGCGCAGCCGGCCCTCGACGATCAGCCGCTCGTCGACCGCGCCGAGCCGGCCCTCGAAGACCGTCAGAACCGGCGTCCCGAGCGCGACCGCCTCGCGATTCATCGTCCCACCGGCCGACACGACGAGGTCTGCGTAGGCGACCAGCGACTGGGCGTCGACCGCGCGCTCGGGGACGATGAACCCCCCGACGGCCAGCAGTTGCGCCCGCTGCTCGGGCGTTCGCGGCAGGACCACGACCTGCTCGCCGCGCAGGCGCTCGAGCACCTGCGCGAACAGGTCGTTCTCGAACCGGTGATAGAGCGACACAGCCGGCGGCGTGCGTACGACGGCCAGCGGCGCCGACTGATCGAGCCCGAGCTGCTCGAGCACGGCCGCGTCGGGCTCGAAGTCGGCCAGGTAGTACTCCTCCTTGAGACCCGGATAGCGGTGCAGCTTGCCGCGCGCTCCGTAGCGGTAGAGGCGGTCCGGCGGGATCACATCGGGGACCACGACCGCGGCGGCGAGACGGCAGTTGACCGTGTGCTGGACCTTGGCCCATTCGTAGTCGAAGGTCGTCGATGAGGGAATTCTCAGGATCGCGGCCGCGACCGTGACGTCGTTGGATCCGTGCCCGAGCGCGAGGTCGAAGCCACGCGGCCTGGCCCAGCGGACAAGCGCCGCCGAGCGCGCGGCGAGGCCGCGTCCCTTGTCGACGAGACCGGCGCCGCGGTGGTGTCCGATCGCAGTGTGCGCGATCCCGAATCGCTCGCAGAGCTGCAGTGTCTGGGCAAAATCACGGGCCGTCACCTCGACCGTGTGGCCGCGGCGCTGCAGGTCGGAGATCACCGGCCGCATCACGAGCACATGCGGAGAGTTGGTCAGATCGACCCAAACGCGCACGGCCATGACCCTACCGTCGGGCCGCACGGCAGCCCGGGACTCCGGCCTGATTTGCGGACCTGCGCGTCCGCCCGCCCTGCAGGACGACCGCTACGCTAGACAGCTCCTTGCTGCTGACTTTTGCCTCACTGACCGAGCCCCTGGTCCGCCTTGCGACGCACCTGATCGCAGACCTCGGATACGCGGGCGTCTTCCTGTTGACGACCATGACGAGCGTCATCGGCGTGCCCGGAACCGAGCCGACGATGCTGTTCGCCGGCTTCGACGTCTACCAGGGCAACCTGACCCTGATCGGGATCATCGTCGCCGGCGTCGCGGGGGACATGGCGGGTGCATCGATCGCCTACGCAATCGGGTACTTCGGGCAACGCGAGCTGCTCGAGCACCAGGGCTCGAAGATCCACGTGAGCCCGCGCCGGCTGAATAAAGCCCACCAGTGGTTCGAGCGCTACGGGTCGCCGACGATCTTCATCTCGCGGATGCTGCCGGTCGTGCGGGCCGTGTTCCCGTACGCCGCAGGCGTCGCGCGAATGCCGTTCTGGCGTTTTTTCATCCTCGCGACACTCGGCTCGATCATCTGGATCGGCGGCCTTGCCGTGCTCGGGCAGGCGGTCGGCAGCCAGTGGCCGACCTGGCGCCATCACCTCGAGTACGTCGACTACGCGGCCGTCGCCGTGCTCGTGCTCGTGGTCGTCTATCTGATCGTGCGCTGGCGGTCGTCTCGCAACCCGCCGACGCCGCCGAGCAGTACGTCGATACCGCCGGACAGCACGCCGAACCGCTCAGCGGAGCCGGCCGCGGATGTCGTCTCTGACTGAGCAGCCGCCAGAGCTGGGTGAGGCTGCGGCTGAGGATCCGGTCGGAGCTCGGCTGACGCTCGTCCAGGCGCTGACACTCGGGGCGCTCCACGGTCCAGCCGAGCTGCTCCCGATCTCGTCGTCGGGCCACGTGTCGCTGATCCCGTGGCTGCTCGGCTGGGAGTACGACAGCCTCGACAGCGAGCTGCGCAAGGCGTTCGAAGTCGCTCTGCACGCCGGCACCGCCGCCGCCCTGCTGATCACGCTGCGAAGCGAGGTCGACGAGGCGGTCCGCGGCATGGACGCCCGGATCGCGACGCTCGTGACGCTGTCGTTCGTACCGCCCGCGATCGTCGGCTACGCGCTTGAGCGGCCGATCGAGCGCCGGCTCGGAACCCCGCCGACGGTCGCGATCGGATTGATCTGCGGCTCGCTCGTGATGGCCTGGGCCGACCGCTCGCCGCAGGATCGGAGCTCGCACGAAGCCGGCGCCGCCGACGCGCTGTGGCTCGGCGTCGCGCAGGCGTGCGCGCTGATCCCGGGCGTCTCCCGCAACGGCGCCACGCTGGCCGCCGCGCGGATCAGGCGTTTCACGCGCGAGGACGCCAACCGGCTCTCGCGCCACGTCGCCCTGCCCGTGATCGCCGGCGCGACACTGCTCAAGGGCACCCGTCTGGTACGTCGCGGGCTGCCACCCAAGGCACGGCTTCCGTTCGCCGTCGGCGCGGCGGCCTCGTTCGCGTCGACGCTCGGTTCGACGTGGCTGATCCACCAGGTCGAGCGCGACCGCTCGCTGCTGCCGTATGCCGCCTACCGGATCGGCCTCGCGAGCGTTGTTCTGGCGCGCTTGCGACGGCGGCCGCGGTCCGGCGGATATACGACAATGGCTTCGTGACTGACGCCTACGCCGCCGCCGGGGTCGACACCCACGAGGCAGACCGGGGCGTGGCCGCTCTGGTCGAGGTGCTGCGGGCGATCGAGCCCGGTCGCAGCTCGCTGGCGGTGCCGCTGCCGGGCCATTACGCGAGCGTGATCAAGGTCGCGCCCAGGCTCGGGATCGCGCTCGCGACCGATAGCGTCGGCTCGAAGGTGATCGTCGCCGAGCAGGCGCAGCGCTTCGCGACGATCGGGATCGACTGTGTGGCGATGAACGTCAACGACCTGATCTGCGTCGGCGCCGAGCCGCTCGCGCTGCTCGACTACCTCGCCGTCGAGCACGCCGACCCGGAGCTCCTGCACGAGATCGCGGTCGGTCTGCGGATCGGCGCCGAGGCGGCGGGGGTCGAGATCCCGGGGGGCGAGGTCTGCCAGCTGCCGGAGGTGATCCGAGGCCATCCGTCGCCGTACGGGTTCGATCTCGTCGGGTCGGCGTTCGGGACTGTGGCGCTTGACCGGATCGTCGACGGCAGCCGCTGCGGCGCCGGCGACGCGCTGATCGGACTGCCGGCGTCGGGCGTTCACTCGAACGGGCTGACGCTCGCCCGCGAGGCGTTGCTGAGCGCTGGAAACCTGGCGCTCGACGCGGCGCCCGCGGCGCTGGGTGGAGCGACGGTCGCCGACGTCCTGCTCGAGCCGACCGTGATCTACGTCCGCGCGGTGCTCGAGCTGCTCGGAAGCGGGCTGCCGGTTCACGGCCTCGCCCACATCACCGGCGGGGGGCTGCTGAACCTGCTCCGGCTCGGCGACGGGGTCGGCTATCTGATCGACTCGCCGCTGCCGGTCCCGCCCGTGTTCGCGTTGATCGCCGAGCTTGGCGAGGTCCCGCCGCACGAGATGTGGGAGGTCTTCAACATGGGCTGTGGCTTCTGCGCGATCGTGCCCGCGGACGTCGCGCCCGCAGCGGTCGCTCTGCTGGCGCGCCACCACCCGGGGACAGCCGTGGTCGGCCACCTCAGCGAGCGCGCAGGGATCGTCGAGCTGCCGGAGTATCGGATCCAGGGAACCACGGACGGTCTGCAGCCGGTCTGACGTTGCCTCATGCCCCTGCCAAACGCGTTGAATTGACCGGGCGTGGACGATCGACAGGTGGCGCAAAATAGGAGTCCGTAGATGAGCACGCTGCTGGGCACCAGCCTCAACGGGCGCTATCGCCTGGACGCGCGGATCGGTTCGGGCGGGATGTCGACCGTCTACCGCGCGCTCGACGAGACGCTCGAGCGCCAAGTGGCGATCAAGCTGATGAACCGCGAGGTGACCAGCGACTCGGACCAGCTCGAGCGGTTCCGCCGCGAGGCCCGCGCGGTCGCGCAGCTCTCACACCCTCACATCGTCGGCGTGATCGATGCCGGCGAGGACGACGGGCGCCCGTACATCGTGTTCGAGTACGTCGAGGGCGAGACGCTCAAGGACAGGATCCGGCGCCTCGGGCGCCTGCCGATCACCGAGGCGGTGGCGTATGCGATCGAGATCGCGCGCGCTCTTGGGGCGGCCCACGCGCAGCACATCGTCCATCGCGACGTCAAGCCCCAGAACGTGCTGATCGATCAGGAGGGCTCAGCCAAGGTCACCGACTTCGGGATCGCGCGGACGCTCGAGGAGGAGGGGCTGACCGCCGCCGGACGCGTACTCGGGACGACCGACTACGTCTCGCCCGAGCAGGCGCTGGGCCAGCACGTCAACGGCCAGTCGGACCTGTACTCGCTGGGGGTCGTGCTGTACGAAATGCTCACCGGCGAGGTCCCGTTCAAGGGCGACAACCAGGTCGCCGTGGCGATGAAACACGTGCGCGACGAGGTCCCCGACGTGCAGGTCAAACGGCCCGAGGTGTCGGCGGCGCTGGCCGTCGTGGTCGACACTGCGACCGCCAAGCGTCAGGACGACCGCTACGCCGACGACGCCGAGATGATCGCCGACCTCGAAGACGTCCTGGCGATCGAGACGGCGCGGGCGGGCCACGCGACCGGCGAGGTGACGACGGTCCTGCGGACGCTGCCGTCGCGCGCGCAGCGGCGAGTCCCGTACCGGTTGCGGCACCCGGCGACGGTCGTGGCCGTGCTGCTGGTGGTCGTCGCCGGGGTGATCGGCGGTCTCGTGTTCCTGGCCGGCCGCACGCACCACGGCAACGGTCCGCTGCCCCAGACGCCGCCCCGCAACACGCACTCCCAGGTGCAACTGTGCGCGACCTGCGCGCACGACTACAACCCCGACGCGATAAGCGGCCCCAAGACCCAGCATCCCAACGAGGCCGGGCTGGCGATCGACGGCAACCGCAACACCGCCTGGACGACTGAGACCTACTACTACGGCTTACAGAGCAAGCCCGGCGTCGGGCTGTACGTCGATGCGAAGCCGGGTGTCGTGGCCACCTCGATGATCATCGATACGTCAACGCCGGGGTTCACGGCGCAGATCTACGCCCGCAACAGCACCCCGAACGCGGGCGTGTTCGACGTCGGGCCCAACGGCTGGGTGCACGTCGGCGGCGGGACCTACGTGCACGCGACACAGACGCTGCGGCTCAACACCGACGGGCTCCGGTACCGCTACTACCTGGTCTGGATCACCAGCCTCGGGCCCCACCAGAGCGTGTCGCTCAACGAGGTCGCCCTTTACACGTAGCCTCCGGCCGGCGCGGAGCGGTGTCCCGTGACGTCGGGCAGACGCGCAGCGACCTTGAACCAGATGGTCTTGCCCTCCTTGGCCGAGCGCTGGACGCCCCATGCGTCGGCCAGCTCATCGACGATTCTCAGACCTCTGCCGGTCGGCTCGTCCGGACCGGGCGATTGAAGCCGCGGACTGCCACCGCCGCGATCGGTGACCTCGATCCGGACCGCGTCCGGCTCGCACGCGATCGTGAGCTGAAATCCAGTCATCGCATGGCGAATGCTGTTCGTCGCCAGCTCTGAGACCATCAGCACGGCTGATTCGATCAGCTCCCTCGGGCGGCCCCTCAACGCCTCCTTGGTGAAGCGGCGCGCGGCGCCGACCGACCGCGGATCCAACTCGAACTGAGTCGTCCTCATCGCTCGATCGGGAGCGTGGCGCTGAGCCCCATCGTCTCGATCACGCGCACCAGGAGCGGCTGCGCGCCGCGCAACTTGAGCTCGCCGGCCGCCCTGGACCATCGCACCCAGACCGCGATCGCCGAGCTGTCGGCGAACTCGAGGCCGCTGATGTCGACGATCAGCCGCGGCGTTCCGCGCTCCAGCAACGGCGCCACCGCGCTGTCGAGCAGCGCGACGTTCGAGATGTCGACCTCGCCGTTGATCATCACCACGGTCTCAGCATCCTGCTCCGCGATCTCGAAACTCATGTGCGGGCCTGGACTTATCTCTACGCGTTCCATCGCCAACCCCCTGTAGTCCGAGGACTCGTCGGCGCAAAAGCTACCCATTGCCGCCCGCCGTGTCACCCGTCTCGGCGACAATTCTCCCGATGAGGCTAGGGTTCGTCGGGCTTGGCCGGATGGGGCTGCCGATGTGCGAGCGGCTGGTCGGTGCCGGTTTCGATGTGGTCGCGACCGATCTGCGCCCGGCGCTGCGCGAGCAGGTCAGCGCGCGATGGGCCGACGGGCCCGCGCGGGTCGCCGATGGCGTCGAGCTGGTGGTCACGATGCTGCCGGGAATCGAAGAGGTTGCCGGCATCGTCGACGAGCTCGCGAGCGCGCTGGCGCCGGGCGCCTGCTGGATCGAGATGAGCAGCGCCGCGCCGCGGGTCGCGCGTGCCTGCCGGGCTCGCGGCGTGCGGTTCGTCGACGCGCCGGTCGGCGGCGGCCCGGCGGCCGCGCGCGAAGGCAGCCTGGTGGTGTTCGCCGGCGGCGAGGCGGTCGACCTCGAACGTTGCCGCCCGGCGCTCGACGTGCTGGCCGAGCGGATCCTCCACGTTGGCCCCAGCGGCAGCGGCTATGCAACCAAGCTGCTGGTCAACGCGCTCTGGTTCACGCACGCGGCGGCGAGCGCCGAGGCGCTGACGCTCGGCAAGCGGCTCGGTCTCGATTTCGATCTGCTGCTCGGGGCGCTCCGCGCGAGCGCCGCCGACAGCCGCTTCCTTGCCGACTACGCCGATCCGCTGCTCGACGGCGACGACCTGGCGACGTTTGGACTGGCGCGGTGTTGCGAGGAGCTGTCGGCGGTCGTGACGCTGGCCGATGAGCTCGACGTGTCGCTCGACGTGATCTCAGCCGTCAGCGGGCTGCATGACAGCGCACTCGAGCGCTACGGCGACGTCGACGGCGAGTTGCTAGCGGCCCGGCTGGTGGCCGAGCGTGCGGCCGTGACGCTGCGGCGCGATTAGGCCGGGCCTTCCCAGCGACGCAGGTTCGGGTCCGCGAGTCCGAACTGGTCGAGGATCCGCCCCGCCACATGCTCGACGAGCTCGTCGACCGTGCGCGGCCGGTGGTAGAAGCCGAGCACGGGCGGCATGACCGTCGCCCCGGCGAGCGTGACCGTCTCCATGTTGCGGATATGGATCAGGTTGAGCGGCGTCTCACGCGTGACGAGCACCAGCCGCCGCCGCTCCTTCAGGCACACGTCGGCTGCCCGCGTCAGCAGGTCCGTGGTGTTGCCGGTCGCGATCGCCGCCAGCGTCCGCATCGAGCACGGGACGACGACCATCCCGAGCGTCTGAAACGACCCCGACGAGACCGAAGCCGCGAGCTCGTCGGGGCGATGGGTGACGTCGGCGAGCTGCTCGAGCTCTGTCAGATCGACGTCGAGCTCGAGCTCGATGGTTCGGCGCGCTCCCGGTGAGACGATCAGGTGCGTCTCGACGGTGCCGAGGTCCTTCAGTGCCCGGAGCACCGCCAGCCCGAGCTGCGGCGCGCTGGCACCCGAGATCCCGACCACCAGCCTCACGGCTCGCCCTCGATCTTTCGCCGCGCGCTCGCCATCACATCCGCGGGTGGAGCCGCGACGCGGTGGTCAGCGCGGTCCGCCGCTTTGCGGGTGGCGTCGATCCCGAGCTTTGCCACGGTGCCCCGTAGTTCCAATGGCTCGGCACGATCGGCGGCGCCCCCAGGGGCGATCAGCAGGTCGCGGTCGGGCCGCGCGAAGCACGTGCGGGCCCATTCAACGTCGACCGGGTCCCAGGGGTCGATGTCGGCGTCGACGACCGTGACCGTTCGGATCAGACTGACGCTTGCCCAGACGGCGAACATCGCGCGCTGTGCGGAGCCCGGCCGCGCGCCGTCCTGGAGTGAGACCACCGCTGCCAGGCGACCCGCCCCGGCCTCGGGGACCGCGACCTCGCGCACCGCGGGCACAACGCGTTTCAGCTCGGCGGCGAGCCCCGCCGCGATCGCCGTCCCGCCGAGCAGCAGGTGCTCGCGGTAGCGGCCGGGCTCGATCGCCTGGTAGATCGGGTCCCGGCGCGCCGTCAGCCGCTCGAAGGTCACAACGAACCCCTCGCCATAGTCCTCATACATGCCGTGAAACTCGGACACGAGGCCCTCGTAGACCTTCTCACCCGGGTCGAGCCGTCCTTCGAGCACGATCTCACAGTGCGCCGGCACCGCCAGCCCAGCCGCCGTTCGGGCGACCTCGACCGGCTCGCCGAGCAACCCGCCGGCGTGCGAGAGCTCGTCGACGCCGAGGTCGAGGTACAGGCACGAGGCCAGCAACACGGCGGCGCAGTTGCCGATCGTGACCGCAATCGGCAGCGTCTCGCCGCGCGCACCCGCGCGGCGGGCGAGCGTCGCGAGGTGGTGGTTGGGGGCGATACCGGCCATAGCGCGGGCGCCGCCGAGCGGCTTCAGCCGCGCGATCGAGAGGTTGGCCGGGCCGTCCTGCCCGTCGCGGGCGACGATCGCCCCCGCCGTGATGTATGGCCCGGTCTCGTGCTCGAAGAACCACGGGATCGGGAGCCCGGCGAGATCGGGTGCCTCGATCGCGATCTGTTGGCACGGCGCGTCGTCGACCTCGACCGGGTCGTGCGGTCGGCTGAGCGCGGTCAACAGGCGCTCCTGGACCCGCTCCGGCCGCACCCCGAGGCCGGCGGCGATCCGCCCGCGGCTTCCCAGGACCCCGCCGACGACCGGCATCGTCGAGCCCGACACGCGCTCGAACAGCAGCGCCGGCCCCGTGTCGGCAGCGGCGAGCATCGCCGACAGCTCATATTGCAGCGATACCGGCTCGGAGATCCGCCGGAGCTCCCCGATCCGCTCGAGCTCGTCCAGGAAACCTCGCAGTGACTGATCCATGCGGCGCTCAGTACCGGTGCTCGCGCGCCGCCTCGAAGCGCTCGAGCGCAAGCTTGACCAGCCGGTCGAGCAACTCCGGGTACGGGATCCCACTCGCTCCAAACAGCGTCCCGAAGACGCTCGTCTGCGTGAACCCGGGCATCGTGTTGAGCTCGTTGAGCAGCACGGTGTCGTCGACGACGAAGAAGTCGACTCGTGCCAGCCCGCTGCAGCCGCTGACCACGAATGCCTGCACCGCGAGCTCCCGGACGCGCTCGGTGACGGCCGGTGGCACGCGCGCCGGGACGTCGAGCCGCATCCCGCCCGGTGAGTACTTGGCCTCGTAGTCGTACCAGCCAACCTCGCCCGCGCCGAGCAGGATCTCTCCCGGGTCAGACGCGATCGGGTCGTCGTTGCCGATCACTGAGCATTCGAGCTCTCGACCGGCCGCGGCCGCCTCGACGATCGCGACCGGGTCGTGGTCGAACGCGACCGCCAGCGCCGTGTCGAGATCGTGATCGGCGTCGACGCGCGCGATCCCGACCGACGATCCAAGCCGCGCCGGCTTGACGAACACCGGCAGGCCAAGCGGAGCCATCGCGCGGCGCACATTGTCGGGCGAAACCTCGTGTTCGGCCTTCGTGACGGCCCGGTAGTCGACCTGCGGGATGCCCGCCTGGGCCATCAGCTCCTTGAACACGACCTTGTGCATACAGATCGCCGACGCGAGCACACCGGCGCCCACGTACGGGACATCGAGGCATTCGAGCAGCCCTTGGACGGTCCCGTCCTCGCCGAACGGTCCGTGCAGCACCGGAAACACGACGTCGTGGCCGGGAAAGCCGCCGCCGGGGACCAGCGCGATCGGCTCCCCGTCGCGCCGCCAGACTCCGTCGCGACCGACGCCGATCATCGATACCTCGTAGCCGGCCTCGCGCAGCCCATCGGCTACTGAGGCAGCCGACGCTAACGAGACCTCGTGCTCGGAGGACCGGCCTCCGGCCAGGACCGCCACCGTGCGGGCGCTCATGTCGTGCTGGACGTCGTCGACGACGAGGTCGTTGATGTGGTGCTCGACGTACTGCTGCTGGTCGAAGTCGGCGTGTTTGTCGGGACGAACTTGGCGACCACGATCGTCACCGTACTGCCCATCTTTGCCTTCGAGCCACCGTTCGGCGATTGACTGATGACGAGTCCGTTGGTGGATTGGTCGGTCACGTCCTTGGTCGTCTTCGTCACGCTGAAGCCGGCGGCGTTGAGTGCGCTGCCGGCGCTCGAGGGCGTGTCGCCCACCACCGATGGCACGGGCGTGGTCGGCGGCGCCTTCGCGACCACGATCGTGACCGTCGACCCCGGCGTCGCCGCGCTGGCGCCGGCGGGTTGCTGGCTGATGACATTCCCGGGCTGGATTGTGTTCGACACCTGGTTGGTCGGGACGACGTTGAACCCGGCCACGGTCAGCTCCGCGCTGGCGGTCGCCTGGGCCTGGCCGACGACGTTCGGCACCTGCTTGGTCGGCTTGCCGGAGGATATGAACAGGGTCACGTCGGTGCCGCTGCCGACCGTCTGGCCGGACCGCGGATCGGTCCCGATCGCGTCGCCGGTGTTGACCAGCTGCGAGGCCTGCGGCTGGGTGTGCACGGTCAGATGCGCCTTCGTCAGCTGCTTCTTCGCGGCGCTCTCGCTAAGTCCGACGACGGACGGAATCGTCGTGTTGCCGAGGCCCTGCGAGACCTCGAGCGTGACGTTCGATCCCTTGTCGGCCTTCTGCCCGGCCGCCGGAGCTTCGCTGACAACGATATTCGGCGGCTTGGAGCTGTTGACGTTGACCGGCGTCACGGTGAAGTCGGCGCGCTCGAGGATCGTCCGTGCCACCGGCAGCTGGAGTCCGGTGACCGCCGGAACCGCCACCTGCTTCGGCCGGCTGATGAAGTACGCGGCCGCCGCCGCGCCGGCGACCAGCAGCAGCACCAGCAGGCCGATCAGCCATGGCAGCCAGGGATTGCGGTCGCGTCGCTCGCGCTCGTCGCGGGCGCCGGCTCCGTTAGAGCTCTGCTCGGGGTACGGCGCGTCGGTCGACACGAGCGCGCCCAGCGCCCCGCCACCGCCGGCGCCGGCGGCTGCGAGCGCGGCGACCGCGGCCATCCTGGCCGTGTTCTCGCCGGCGGCCGCCGAGAGGATCGACGTCCGAGCGTGCTCGAGCGCGGTGATCAACTGGTCGGCATCCGCCGGTCGGTCGCTCGGGTTCTTGTTGAGCACCCAGAGGACGACCTGCTCGAGCTCGGGCGGCACCAGCGGGTTGAGCCGGCTGGGAGGGACGGGCGCCTCGGAAACGTGCTTGAGCGCGATCGTGACCGCGGCGTCGGCGTCGAACGGCACCCGCCCGGTGAGCATCTCGTACAGGACCACGCCGATCGAGTAAAGATCGGAGCCCTCGCCGACGGGCAGCCCCTGGGCCTGCTCAGGCGACAGGTACTGGGCGGTGCCCATGATTGACCCGGTCTCCGTCATATCCGAGGCACCGGCGCGCGCGATCCCG
Source organism: uncultured Solirubrobacterales bacterium (assembly GCA_963756655.1). GTDB lineage: Bacteria > Actinomycetota > Thermoleophilia > Solirubrobacterales > Solirubrobacteraceae > Palsa-465. The sequence continues at coordinate 68,254 of CAVWOQ010000029.1, read as the reverse complement.
AAGTCGGTGACCTTGGCCTGGTCTGAGTCGTCGACGATCACGTTGTGGGGTTTCAGATCGCGGTGGATCACGCCGCGCCGGTGGGCGAAGCGAGCGGCCTTGAGGATCTGCATCGTGATGTCGATCGCGCGCAGCGGCTCGAGCGGAGCCTCGTCGCGGATCAGCTGCTTGAGCGAGCGCCCGGGCAGGTACTCCATCGCGATGTAGTACGTGTCCTCGTACTTGCCGCGGTCATAGACGCTGACGACGTTGGGGTGCTGGAGGCCGGCGGCCGCCTGCGCCTCGCGGCGGAAGCGCTCGACGAAGTCGGGATCGGCCGCGAACCGATCGTGCAGCAGCTTCAGCGCAACCTTGCGCGACAGCTGCTCGTCCTCGGCCAGGAACACTTCCGCCATTCCGCCGGAGCCGAGCTTCGACAGCACCTTGTAGCGCCCGTCGATCAGCGTGTTGGGCGTCAGGCTCGACATGCCGTCACTTCCCCTCTGCCAGCAGCAGCTTGATCAGCTGCGCCGCGACCGGGGCCGCGACGGTCCCGCCGAAGCCATTTGGGACGTCCTCGAGCACGACCGCGACGACGACCTTCGGATTCTCGACCGGTGCGAAGCCGATGAACCAGTCGTCGGTTAGGTTCGACCCGTTTGGGCCGACCTGGGCCGTGCCCGTCTTGCCCGCCACGTGGATCCCGTCCAGCTGCGCCGGGGTGCCGGTGCCCTCCTCGACGACGTCGGTCATCATCTGCGCGATTTCCTGCGCGGTCTCGGGCTTCATCACCGTGTGGTAGAGCTTGGGCTGGACGGTCGACACGGTCTGGCCGTCCTGGTTGACGACCTTGTTCACCAGCCGGGGAGTCATCAACCTGCCGCCGTCGGCGACCGCCGAGGCGACCATCGCCATCTGCAGCGGCGTGACCTCGAGCTTGTCCTGGCCGATCGACATCCGGCCGAGATCGATCAGCCCGCTGGTCGGCGATAACAGCTTGCCGCCCAGCCGCTCACCACTGGCGACCATCTCGGACGGCGGGTAGTCGAGCGGCGGTGTCGAGTAGAAGCCGAAGCGCTTCATGTAGTTGGCCATCGTCTGCTTGCCGACGGCCTCCCCGACCTGCGCGAACACGGTGTTGACGGAGTTCGTCAGCGCCGTCGTGAGCGTGATCGGCCCCCAGTTGGTGTTGCCGTCGTTCTCGAGCGGCACGCCCGAGACGATCAGCGGCGACTTGCCGTCGATGATCGAAGTCGGGGTGTACTTGCCGGTGTCCATCGCGGCGGTCGTCGTCACGATCTTGAACGTCGAGCCGGGCGGGTATCCCGACTGCGTCACGCGGTTGAAGGTCGACTGTCCGGCACCGGTCGCGTTTGGGGTGTTGTCGTTGTAGGTCGGGTTCGAGTACATGACGTACATGTCGCCGGTCTTCGGATTGAGCGCGACTGCGGCTCCACGGCGACCGGCGAGCAGCTGGCGCGCGAGCGCCTGCGCCTTCGGATCGAGGGTCGTGTAGATGTCGTCGCCGACCGGATGCGGACTCAGCTGCCCGAAGATCGAGCTGAGCCCGGTCTGCTCTCCTCGCAAGTCCTCCTCGTGTGAGAGCTCGAGACCGGCGACCTGGCCCTCGAGCGCGTTCAGATAGCCGACCGGCTGTGCGAACAGCGACCCGGTCGGGTAGGTCCGCTTCCAGGTCCCAGCCGGCGCGGGGATCGACTTCGCCAGCACCGTGCCGTCGTCGGCGTAGATCCGCCCGCGCTTGATCCGCAGGTCGTCGACCACCGTGCGTTTGTTGAGCACGTTGGTCGTCAGCGACGAGGCGTCGAATACGGTCCAGCGCGAGGTCCAGCCGATCAGCAGCGCAAACAGCACAACGACGACGACGAACAGCTTCGTGATCGCGGCGTTCATCTCGTCGCCGGCCTCCGTGCCCGGTCCGAAACCAGCAGCAGCAGCGCCAGCAGCACGAAGTTGGCGACGATCGACGATCCGCCGTACGAGATGAACGGCAGCGTCACGCCGGTCAACGGGATCACGCGCGTGACACCCCCGACGATCACGAACACCTGCAGCGCGAACATCGAGGTGAGGCCGACCGCCAGCAGCTTCGAGAACGAGTCACGCGCCAGCATCGCGGCCTTGAACCCGCGCCAGACGAAGATCAGATAGGTCAGGATCACCGCCGTCGCGCCGAACAGACCGAGCTCGTCGGTGATCACCGCATAGATCATGTCGGTCTGCGGGAACGGCAACAGCGTCGCGCCGCCGGGCATCGACAGCACCGCCTGGCCGAAGCCCTGGCCGAACAACCCGCCCGCGGCCTGGGCGAACAGCGAGTTGGCGATCTGAAAGCTCCCCAGCGGTTTGTTGTAGAGCACCGGATTGAGCGGATGCAGCCAGCTCTCGACCCGCGCGTGGATGTGCGGGATGTGAGTTCCGAGGTACCAGAACCCGACCGCGGCGGCGACCACCCCGACGATCACGAACGACAGCCGGTTGGTTGCCACGTACAGCATCGCCAGGAGCGCCCCGTAGAACATGATCGAGGAGCCGACGTCTGAGAGCACGACGAGGATCGCCATCGCCAGGCCCCAGATCACGACCACCGGGCCGAAGTGCTTCAGCGGCGGGATCGTCACCCCCAGCACCCGCCGGGCGCCGACGACCAGCAGCTGCCGCGTGTCGCGCAGGTAGCTGGCAAGGAAGATGACGAGTCCGATCTTCGCGAACTCGGGCGGCTGGAAAACGAACAGCCCCGGGACCCGGACGCCCAGGTAGGCGCCGTTGGCCGCGTAGCCGATGCCCGGCAGACGCGGCATCACCATCAGCACCAGCGAGATCGCAACGATGATGTACCGGTATTGCTCGAGCTTGCGGTAGTCGCGGAAGATGATGATCGTGGCCGCGAACAGGATCAGCCCCAGCACGAACCACTGGGCCTGCTGGCGCGCGTCGGTAGAGCTGATCCGGTAGACCATCACGAGCCCGAAACTCGCCAGCACCGCGACCAGCGGGAACATGTACGGGTCCGCGTTGGGCAATGTGACGCGTACGAAGATGTGCCCGGCGAGACACAGGCCGAGGAAGATCGCGCCGTACGTGAGTGAGATGTTCGAGAGCGTGTTCTGGCGCTGGATGAACACGCCGGCGAAGCCGGCCGTGACCAGCAGCGAAGCCGGGATCAGCGCGAACAGCTCTCGGTTGCGAGCGCTCATGGCGTCAGCTGTCCCAGCTCGGCGGAGTGGACGAGGCTGATCGCGCTCGCCTGCGAACGCAGATTGTGGTTGAGCATCTCCGAGCGGCGCTGCGGCGGTACGAACTCGATCGGCACGCCGGAGGCGTAGAACGTCTCGTACATCGGGATCCCGAACGGCAGCGTGTAGGGCAGGCCGCGGTAGATCGTCACGATGCCCTGCCCGTTGGTGCCGACGAAGAACAGCTGCCGGCTCGCGAGGTAGCCCCCGCCGCCGACCAGGAACACGACGACCAGCGTCGCCAGCAGCGCGGCGAACGCCTTCACGAACCGGCGGCGGCGCCGGCCGGACCGGCCGTCGTCGCCGGTCGTCTTGGCCCCTTGCGTGCGCGCCAGCCGCGGCGGCAGCGCGCGCCGTCCCGTGTCGGGCGGCGTGGTCGAGGGCGGCGGTGTGACCGAGGGCGGCGGTGTGACCGTCGGCGGACGCTGGGCGGCGGCGGCGACCGTACCCGCGGCCGCCTCCGAACCGTGCTGGGGCGCCACCCCGACTACGGTCGGCTCGTCGACCACGCCGTCGCCGCCGACCTCCTCGAGCGCGAACAGGATCACGGTGATGTTGTCGCGGCCGCCGGCCTCGTTGGCCTCGTCGATCAGCCGAGCGGCGGCCGTGTCGAGGTCGGTCTCATGCGCGAGGATCTCCGAGATCTGGTCCTCGGTGATCATCGACGTGAGCCCGTCGCTGCAGAGCATCACGATGTCGCCGGCGCGCCCGGTGTAGGTCCAGGTGTCGACCTCGACCTCGGCGTCGATTCCAAGCGCACGGGTGATGATCGAACGTTGCGGGTGCTCGGCGGCCTGCTCCTCGGTCAGCTTGCCGCGCTTGACGAGCTCGCCGACCAGCGTGTGGTCCTGGGTCAGCAGCTCGAGCTCGCCGTCGCGGAACAGATACGCGCGGCTGTCGCCGACGTGAGCGACGGCGATCTCGGCGCCATCGAGGTAGACCGCGGTCAGCGTCGTCCCCATCCCCGCGCGCTCGTGCTCGGTGCGCGAGATGTCGTAGATGCGCCGGTTGGCGGTCTGCACGACCGCGGTCAGGCGCTCCTCGGGGCTGCCCTGTTCCGGCAGGTCCCCCTGAAAGGCTTCGACCGCGATTCGCGAGGCGACCTCGCCGGCCTGCGCGCCGCCCATTCCGTCGGCGACCACGAACAGCGGCGCGCGCGCGAACGCGCTGTCCTCGTTGCCGCGTCGCTGGCGACCCGTATCGGTCCGCCATGTCGTGTGCGCTGCCCGCAGCATCACTGGGTGGGTGGGTACGTCATTGCAGGTACGAGAATTCGCAGTCGCCGATCCGGATTCGATCTCCGTCGTGCAGCGGCTGCGGGCCGGTCAATGGGCTGTCGTTGAGATATGTCCCGTTCGTCGAACCGAGATCCTCGATGACCAAAACGTGTCCCTCGCGGGAGATCCGAGCGTGACGCGTGGACGCAAATGGATCGTCGAGACGGATCTCGACGTCTCCGCGTCCGAGCGTAGCGCCGTCCATCAAGTCGTAAGCGATTCCGGTCTCGTGACCGGCGGCACGCTCGACCAGCAGCCGCGGTTCGAACCCGTCGAGATCCGCGAACCCTGCGGACGCGTCGTACATCCCGGTCGCGTCTACCGGAGCGGGGTGGTTGGGTTCGTCGACGCCGCCGCGGGAGCGGCGAAGGTCCCGCAGGGCGCTGAACGCGACCCACAGCAGAAACAGGTACAGGACGACCAGGAAGCCGAACTTGAGCCCAACTGAGACTGGCTGGAGCATCTGTTGGACGCGTCCTACTCGAGCTCGAACTTGATCCGCGACGTCCCCAGCTCGATCTCATCACCGGGCTTGAGAACCTCGGGCCCATCCAGGCGCCGGCCGTTCAGCCGCGAACCATTCGTCGAGCCGAGGTCGGTCAACACCCATGAGCCCCCGCGGGGGCGAATCTCGGCGTGCGTGCGCGAGACGTTGGGGTCGTCGAGCGTCACGTCGCACTGGCGGCTGCGGCCCACGGTCACGCCCGCCGGACCGACGACCAGCCGCTTGCCGCCGCTGATCAGCAGCGCCGTCTGCGTCCGTGTCCGGGCGCGCTCCTCGAGCGGCTCGGCGACGCGGCCGGCCGAGCTGTAGATCATCGTCCGCCCGGACTCCTCGACCGGGGCTTCGAGGTCGTCGTCGCGGTCGGGGCTCACGACCCGCGTCTGGATCCCGAACTCACCCAAGCCGAGGCGGTCGTCGGTCTCGAACTCGACAACCGGGCGCGACATCAGCGCCAGCCGTTCGCGACGGGCATGTTCCAGCAGGTACCCCGCCAGCTCGCTCGCCAGCGCGTCCTCGTAGTCGGCGAAGCGCTCGCGGTCCCTGGGTGACAGGTAGACCCGGTACTCGTTCGGAACATAGGTGCGCGAGACCGACAGAGACTTGTGCTCCTCCATCTCGCGCGCCAGCTTGCGCGCGATCTCAACCGGGCGAACCTCGGACCGGAAGGCACGGCTGAACGTGCCTTCGACGAGGCTTGCGATCTTGCTCTCGAGACTCCTAAGCACACTCATTGGACGGCCCCTCGGGGCTGATCCATGCTACGGAAATTGTCCTCCGGAGCTATCCGAATGCGGCCGAGGCCCCCAACCTTGCGGCAGCTTTGAAAGCCACACCGCCCCCAGCGCGACGGCGGCGGCGGCGACACTGCCGATCACCGCCGTACGCGCTGCATGGACCCCGTCGGAGCCGTTGATCGCCGCCGTCGCGGCGATCGTCGCCGATTCGAGCATTGCCGCCCAGATGACGACTCGCACGAAGTCAACCGGGAGCGAGCGGCCCCGCACCAGCCACGGCAGCACGACCGCCGCCAGCGCCCACACGAGCGCCGGCGTCAGCGCCGCGGAGCGCAGCACCGGCAGCAACGCATGGTGCAGCAGCGCCGCGGGAGAGCCGGACCAGGTTCCGACGGCCATTGTGCCCGGAATCCGGGGCAGATACAGGGCGCGACCGCCGACCAAGCCCGCGAACAGGAGCCATATCCAGCCGATCGCGCCGAGCGCTCCCCGGCGCCACGGGCTCGCCGCGCGGGCCGCGAGCGCCGGCCAGGCGCCCGCCAGGCCGATCAGCCCCAACGCCGGCGCCCACGCCGCCAGCGGCCAGTCGAGTGGCCGCCTCACGAGCAACACCACCGGCAGCGCCAGCATCAGCAGCACCACAAGCGCAAGGCTCGATTTGCCGTGGGCGATTGCGATCGCGCTGACCGACAAGGTCAGCGCCAACCACCCGACCCGGGGCAGGAACAGGATCAGCGCGGCGGCGCCGAGCGCCGCGAGCGGCCCCGGCAGCGGTGTCGAGCCGAGCACGTGGGACGAGAGCCAGGCGGCGATCGCTGCAGCTCCGAGCGCGGCGAGCCCGCGCGCCTGCCAGGGCTCGTGGGCGACGGGCTGTTCGTCGGTCTGCCCAGCTGGGATCTCGCCGGGGTTGGCGCCCGGCTCGGCGCCGAGGTCCGGCTCGGCGCCGAGGTCCGGGTCGGCGCGGACGGTGTCGCGCCGCCTGGTCGTCCACGGCGCCTCGACCACCCCGGGCTCGTCGCCGACGTGTTCGCGCGCCGCAACGAGCGCGCGTCGCAGATCACGGATCGTCCCTCGCTCACGCGGCCGCGGCCGCAGCGCCATGTCGATGCCCTGTCCGAGCTCGCGCGGGAGGTCTCGGCGCTGGCGCCGCAGCGGCGGCAGGTGCGCCCCGAGCCGGCGCGCACGGTGGGCAGCGGTCGTCGCCCTGACCGGGTTGACGCCGGTCAGGGCCTCGTAAAGCACCAGCGCAAGTGAGTAGAGGTCCGCCGCGGCGCCCGCCTGGAGCCCCTCGGCCTGCTCAGGCGCCATGTAGGCGAGCGTCCCGATCACGTCACCGGTCAGCGTCAGCGCGTCGCCGCCGATCACCCGCGCGACCCCGAAGTCGGTCAGCTTTGCGACCTGCGCCGGCGTCACCGGGCGCGCCGGCACGAGCACATTCGACGGCTTGACGTCACGATGCACGACACCCTCGGCGTGCGCGTGCTCGAGCGCGTCGCAGAGCGCGATCCCAATCGCGAGGATGTCCCGGTCCGACAGGTGACCGCCCGCGAGCAGCTCGTCGAGCGTCGTGCCGCGGACCAGTTCCGAGACGAGGTACGCGCCGTCGTCGTCGACCGCCGCCTCATACAGGGTCACGATGCCCGGGTGCGAGAGCCGCGCAGCGGCCCGCGCCTCGCGCTCGAAGCGGCCGCCGACGACCCGCTCGCGCGGCAGAATCTTGACCGCGACGTCGCGCTCGAGCCGCTGGTCGCTTGCCATCCATACGGTTCCGAACGCCCCACTGCCCAGGCGGCGGTGCAGCTGGTATCGCCCGAGGACAGGTTCTGGCACCCGGCCCGCGGCGCTGCTGCGCGTCGGCGCAGCGCTCGGTGTCCGGCCGGTGTCGGAGGTAGTTCGCCGGGCGGTCCTTGCCTGGCTCGATCTCATGGCGAGGTGTTCCACGCCGCGACGCCGCTCCCTGCGGCCGGGCGGCGGCGCGTTCTCGCATTGCACGCCGGATTGCGGCCCGCTTGCGTCGAGCCGGCCGCGTGGCGGACCGCGGTGCTGGCCTATCCAGCCGTCCCGGCGGTCATACTGCGCTCTTCACAAGTCCTTTAAGGAGCGATGTCGCGTGTCGTTCTTCGACGAGGTCGACGAGCAGCCTCCAACCACGCCTCGGACCCAACCGCGTCGCAGCAGGCCGTCGGGTGGCGGTCGTCGGCCGCCGGGCGGTCAGCAGTCGATCCAGACGCGCCGAGTGGTCGCCGCAGTCGTGCTGCTGGTGGTCGTGATCCTGGTCGCGCTCGGGGTCCACAGCTGCCAGGTGAGCCAGCGCAACAGCGCCCTGAAGAGCTACGCGAACGACGTCTCGTCAGTGATCACCGACTCCAACAACACCGGCACGCAGCTGTTCAAGATCCTCTCCAGCGGCGTCAGCTCGGCCAGCGGCACGAGCGTCTACAACAGCATCACTCAAACGCTGTCGCAGGCGCGCAAACAGCTCGCGACCGCGCACGGCTTCAGCGTTCCGGACCAGGTCAAGATGGCCAACCAGAATCTGCTGCTGGCGCTGCAGATGCGCGTCGACGCGCTCACCAACATCGCCAAGCAGATCCAACCGGCGCTCGGCAACTCTGCCAGCAAGGACGCGGTCTACGCGATCGCCGCCGAGATCGCGCGCCTGTACTCGTCCGACGTCGTCTACAAGGACTACACGACCAAGCAGATCGCGGCCGCGTTGCACGGGGCGGGGATCGCGGTCGGGTCGCCCAACGGACAGAGCATCGCGGGCGGCCAGTTCGTCCCGGATGTCTCCTGGGTGACGCCGACTTTCCTCGCCAATGAGCTCCACGTGACGCTCCCGCAATCCAGCAACAATGGCAATGGCAAGTTCGTCCCCGGCCTTCACGGGCACATCCTCAACTCGGTCAGCGTCGCGGGCACCACGCTGCAGACCGGCTCGCCGAACCCGATCGCCGCCAGCCCGGCCCCGAAGTTCACGCTCAGCTTCACCAACGGCGGGCACTTCAACGAGTTCAACGTCGTCTGCAAGGTGACCATCTCGGGCACCAGCGACGGCGGACAGACGACCGTGCCCGAGACGTTCGCCGGTAAGTCGGCGACCTGCACGGTGCCGCTTAAGTCGGTCCCGTCGACCGGGACGGCGACGGTCGTCGCGACGATCGAGCCTGTCCAGGGCGAGACGAACATCGCCGACAACACGCTGTCGTACCCGGTCACGTTCCAGTAGCGCCCGCCGCTCGCCGACCCGCACGCAACGGCTCCGGCCCGCAGGCAACGGCTCCGGCCCGCAGGCGCGGCTTCCGCCCGCAGGCGCGGCTCCCGCCCGCAGGCGCGGCTTCCGCCCGCAGGCGCGGCTTCGGCCCACAGGCGCGGGCTCCGGCCCGGCGCTTATCCTTTCACCGGTGCACGACCTGACAAGCACCGTCGGCATCGTCGCGCTCGCGGCAGGTGCCGTGGCCGTGGTCGCGTTGCTGCTCAGCCTCAGCCTCGCAATCCGGCTCAGGCGCGTCCGTCGCGATCAGCGGACGGTGCTCGGCGACGGGCAGGCTGACCTCGTCACCCACGCCGCGGCGATGCAGACCCAGTTCGAGGCGCTCAACGACTACGTCCAGGACGTCGCCGGACGGCTCGATCAGCGGATGGGAACGGCTGAGCAGCGGCTGGATGGGGCGATCGCCTACCGATCGCTGGTCCGCTACGACGCCTACGGCGAGATGTCGGGGCGCCAATCGACATCGATCGCGCTGCTCGATGCATCTCGATCGGGCGTCGTGCTGTCCTCGATCCACCACCGCGACCATGCGCGGCTGTACGCGAAGCAGATCTACGCCGGCCGCGGAGAGCTCGAGCTCTCGCCCGAGGAGAACGAGGCGATCCGGCTGGCGCTCGAGGGCGGCGGCGAGGCCGCGGCGACCGCGTAGGGCCGGCGAGCTGACAATGCGGGTCGGCTACTTCGGGCCCGAGGGCACGTTCACGCACGAGGCGCTGATCGCGGGCGGCAGCGGTGCCGAGATCGAGGCCGTCCCACTGCCGACGATCTACGACACCGTGATGGCGGTCCACTCGGGTCACGTCGAGCGAGCGCTGGTGCCGATCGAGAACTCGCTCGAGGGCTCCGTCAACGCGACCCTCGACGCGCTCGCGATGGAGACCGAGGACGTCGGCATTGTCGGCGAGGTCGTTCACCCGATCCGCCACTGCCTGATAGCGCGCACCGAGCTCGAGCTAGAGCAGATCGAGGTCGTCGTCTCGCACCCGCAGGCGAGCGCCCAGTGCGCGCGGTTCATTCGCACGCGGCTGCCCGGCGCGCAGGTACTGGCCGGCAGCTCGACCGCCGAGGCGGTGCGACAGGTCGCCGCCCACGACGGACCCTGGGCGGCGCTCGGCAACCGGGTCGCGGCCGAGCGCTACGGCTGCCATGTCCTGCGGGCCGGAGTCGAGGACGTGCCTGACAACGAGACCCGATTTGTATGGCTCGGTCCCGCCGGCGCTGCACCGGGCTTGCTCGGCGACGACCGCGAGCCGCTGGGTCCCTGGAAGACGGCGATCGTGTTCTGGGGAATCGGCTCGGAGGCGCCCGGCTGGCTGGTTGCCTGCCTGTCCGAGTTCGCCAGTCGCGACGTCAACCTGACGCGGATCGAGTCGCGACCGCGCAAGCAGGGATTGGGCCGCTACATGTTCTTCTGCGACCTCGAGGGGCGCGACAACGAGCCCCACGTCATCGATGCGCTCCAGGCGCTGCGCGGTCACGTCGAGAAGTTACGCGTGCTCGGCTCGTATCCAGCGGCGTGATCACCCTCGTCTGCGGCGGCGTGCTCGGCTCGTCTCCAGCGGCGTGATCACCCTCGTCTGCGGCGGCGTGATCACCCTCCTCTGCGGCGGCGTGATTACGCTCGTCCGGCGTCGTGATCACCTCTAGGACGGGCCGGGCTCGCCGCTACACTGCCGCGTGCACGTCATGGCCTCCACTTTGCCAGCAGAGCCAATGGGGTCCGCGCCGCCTTCCCAGCACCAGCGGCGCGGGCGTGAGGTTGGTCGGGTGCTGGTATTGAACGCGACGTACGAGCCGATCAACGTCTGCACCGTGCGCCGTGCGGTGGTCCTGCTGCTCAAGGAGAAGGCCGAGGTGATCGAGCACGGCAGCTGGCAGCTCCACTCCGCCACCGCCACGATCGCCCGGCCCGTCGTGATCCGGCTCGTCACCTATGTCCGGATCCCGCGCGACACGCACCGGCGCAAGATCACCCGCCGAGCGGTGTTCGCTCGGGACGACTGGACGTGCCAGTACTGCGGTTCGCGCTCGAACCTGACCGTCGATCACGTCGTCCCGCGGTCGAAGGGCGGCCCGTCGAGCTGGGACAACATCGTCGCCTCGTGCGCGCCGTGCAACCGGCGCAAGGGCAACGCACTCCCTCGCCAGGCCGGCATGAAGCTGACCCGGCAACCGAAGACTCCCAGCCCGCACGTCTTCATCCAGGTCGCGAGCCCGACGATCCCTGCCGCCTGGCGCGCCTACCTCGCCGCCTGACCTGCCCCGCCCACTCCTTAGAGCCGCGTTCGATCCCTTCCGATATGCGTCAGAGATCGCACTCGGTCCCCTACGCCGCGTAGCGCTGGGCGGACCGGGCGCGGGCCTTGGCGGCCTCGACCTCGCGGTCCTTGGGCGGCGCCGCGGTCGTCAGGCTGTCGAGGAGCGCCACGGACGCGGCGGTGACCGCCTCGACCGCGGCCTCGAACGCCGCCTCGTTGGCCTTTGACGGCTTCGTGAAGCCGCTGATCTTGCGGACGTATTGGAGCGCCGAGGCGTGGATCTCCTCGTGGGTCGCCGGCGGCTCGAAGTTGTGGAGGGTGTGGATGTTTCGGCACATACACCCAGCCTAGTACCAATGCACGAAGGGCGCCGTTCGACAACGGCGCCCTTCGCTGAACATCTGGCTGCCAAATTCCGCGATGAGCAAACTGCTAGCCGGAGGGACTAATCCCGGCGCTCATCAGGACGGCGGTGTCGCGGGGGGACTCCGCTAAGCGGGGTCAGCCTCCGACCTAGCGGCCGGACACCTCCAGGGTCCCGCAAGTTCTGTCAGACAAGTTCGGACCACCTCCTTTCTCTGGTACTCAGGAGGTTATCGAAGACTGGCGACGGTTTTCGTTTCGTGGCGACCATCGGCCCACCGCGTCCGCAGCCGCCTGGTCGCCGGGGAGCGATGCGTTTCAACAAGGCACTGGCGGAGACCGAGCGGCTGCGAAGCGGAGGCCGAGGTCCCCACCAGCCAACGTGGCCGCCTCCCGATTGGGTCATAGGCCGAAGCGCGGGACGCGCGTCGCGTCCACGGCCCGCACCGCTCGGTGGACCCTGACTAACCGCTTGCGATACCGCAGCACCACGCGGTGCAGGCGGGAGTTGCGATTGCGGGGCCCGCGCTTACTCGTCCGAGCCGGACTCGATGTCGGAGTCGGAAGCCGTGGGGGGCTCGGGGTCCGGCGTAGCAGCGTCAGGGTCGTCGAGGACCGGTGCCGCCGTCTCTGCCTCGGACTCGACCACCAGCGCGACCGCCGACACCTGGTCGTCGTCGCGCATGTTCATCACCCGCACACCCTGGGACGCGCGCCCGTAGCGGTTGATGCCGCGGACCGAGGTGCGCTGCACCATCCCGTTCTGCGAGATGAAGACGAGCTCCTGGTGCTCGCGGACAACCAGCGCGCCGGCGAGCGCGCCCTTGTTCTCGGTCAGCTGGATCGTCTTGACGCCCATCGTGCCGCGGCCCTTGACCGGGTAGTCGGGGATCGGCGTCCGCTTGCCGTAGCCGTTCTCCGTCACGACGAGCAGCTCCTGATCGTCGCGGGCGACGTCCATCGCCAGTACCGCGTTGTCCTTCTGCGAAACGTTCATGCCGCGCACGCCGCTGGTGTCGCGGCCCATGGCGCGCACCTGTGACTCGCTGAAGCGGGCCGCCTGGCCCGAGCGCGAGACCATGATGATGTCGTCGTGGCCGCTGGTCCGGCGCACCGCGATCAGCTCGTCGTCGTCGCGGATGTTGATCGCGATGATCCCGTCGGCCTTGATCGGGGTGTTGTAGGCGCCGAAAGACGTTTTCTTGACCATCCCCTTGCGTGTCGCGAAGACGAGGTACTTGCCCTCCGTGAAGTCGCGCGTCGAGAGCACGGACTGGACCCGCTCGCCCTCGCGCAGCGGCAGCAGGTTGACGAGCGCGCGGCCCTTAGCGGTTCGCGAGGCCTCCGGAAGCTCGTAGACCTTGAGCCGGTAGATCTTGCCGCGGTTGGTGAAGAACAGCAGGTAGTCGTGCGTGGAGGTGACGAACAGGTGCTCGATGTAGTCCTCATCCTTCATGTCCATCCCGGTCACCCCGATCCCACCGCGGCGCTGCTGACGGTAGGTGGACAGCGGCAGCGACTTGATGTAGCCGGAGTGCGTGATCGAGATGACCATCTGCTGGTCGGCGATCAGGTCTTCGATGTCGATCTCGCCCTCGGCGTGCGTGATCTCGGTGCGGCGGTCGTCGCCGTAGGCGTCGGCGATCTCCTGCAGTTCGTCCTTGATGATCCCGTTGATGCGCTGCTCGTCGCCGAGGATCTCGCGCAGCTCTTTGATCCGCTCGGCGAGATCGGAGTGCTCCTGCTTGATCTTGTCGGCCTCGAGCGCGGTCAGCCGGCTCAGCGTCAGCTGCAGGATCGCCTGCGCCTGAACGATCGTCAGCTCGAAGCGCTCGACCAGACCGTTGCGTGCCGCCTCGGGGTCACGCGAGCCGCGGATCAGCTCGATCACCTCGTCGAGGTTGGCGAGCGCGATCAGCAACCCCTCCAACACGTGCGCGCGCTCCTCGGCGCGCCGCAGCTCGTACTTGGTGCGGCGGATGATCACATCGCGCTGGTGGTCGACGTAGTGGCCGATCACCTCGCGCAGCGACAGCGTGCGCGGCACGTTGTCGACCAGCGCGACCATGTTGACGCCGAACGTCGCCTGCATCGGCGTGTGCTTGTGCAGCTTGTTGAGCACCACCTTGGGGATTGCGTCGCGCTTTAGCTCGATCACGATCCGCATGCCGTGGCGATCCGACTCGTCGCGCAGGTCGGTGATCTCGGGCAGCTTCTTGTCGAGCACCAGATCGCGGATCTTGAGGATCAGCCCACCCTCGCCACCCTTGCGCACCTGGTAGGGAAGCTCGGTGACGATGATCGCCTCCTTGCCCTGCCCGATCGGCTCGATGTGCGCCTTCGCCTGAACGCGCACCCGGCCTCGGCCGGTGCGGTACGCCTCGCGAATCCCCTCGCGCCCGAGGATCGTGCCCGCCGTCGGGAAGTCCGGACCCTTGATGTACTTCATCAGCCCCTCGACGTCGATCGTCGGATCGTCGATATAGGCGATCGTGGCGGCGATCACTTCCTTGAGGTTGTGCGGTGGGATGTTGGTCGCCATGCCCACGGCGATCCCCGAGCTGCCGTTGATAAGCAGATTGGGGAACCGGGCCGGCAGCACCAGCGGCTCCTGGCGGGTGCCGTCGTAGGTGGGCGCAAAGTCGACGGTCTCGTCGTCGATGTCGCGCAACATCTCGGTCGCGAGCTTCGCGAGCCGGGCCTCGGTGTAGCGCATCGCCGCGGCCGAGTAGCCATCGATGTTGCCGAAGTTGCCGTGGCCGTCGACCAACGGGTAGCGCATCGAGAAGTCCTGCGCCAAGCGAACGAGCGCGTCGTAGATCGCGGAGTCGCCGTGCGGGTGGAACTTGCCCATCACTTCGCCGACGATCTGGGCGCACTTGACGTGCTTGCGGTTCGGCTGCAGCCCCAGCTCGTTCATCACGTGCAGGACGCGCCGGTGGACCGGCTTCAGGCCATCACGGACGTCGGGCAGCGCCCGACCGACGATGACCGACATCGCGTAGTCCAGATACGCAGAGCGCATCTCCTCCTCGAGCCCGCGCGGCTCGATATTGCCGCCACCGATGGTGTCGATCGCTGACATCAAGAACCTCCCTTACACGTCCAGCGTCGCGGCGAGCGCGTTTTCCTCGATGAACGCGCGACGGGGCTCGACCTGGTCACCCATCAGCATCGAGAACACCTGGTCGGCGACCGCGGCGTCCTCCATCGTGACCCGGACCAGGGTCCGGGTCTCGGGATCCATGGTCGTCTCGCGGAGCTCCTCTGCGTCCATCTCTCCTAGGCCCTTGAACCGGTAGTAGTCGATGCCCTTCTGAGCGATCGCCAGAACACCGTCGTGCAGCTCCTCAAACGTCGCAGCGGTGGTGGTGCTTTCTCCGAGCCGGATCGTGAATGGCGGCACGCCGGTCAATCCTTCGAGCTCCCGATGGAGGTCGGCGAGCCGCTGATACTCGTGCGCCTCCAGAGCCGAGTGTCGAACGTGATGTGTGGCAGCCAAGCCGGTCTTGGCCTCCACGGTCCGGATCAGGATCTCGTCGGGTCGCTCCTCGATCAGCTCGAGCTTGTAGGCCTCTCCCTCGCCATTACTCTCACTGCTGCGCGTGTGCTTGATCAACGACTGAAGGTCTGAGATCTGCTCTTCGAGCAGTCTCGCCTGCTGCACGAAGACCACGACGCTCTGTCCGTGAGCGGCCCGCAGCGCCGCGGCCCACCCCTCGTACTGCTTGAGCAGCTTCGCCAGGCGCCTCCAACGCGCCTCGGTCAGCTTGAACGGTTTGTTGTAACGGTCATAGATCTCGAGCTTCTCGAACTTGTCGCCGAGCAGGATCTCCTCGAGCTCGGATTCGCGCTCGATGTAGCGGTGCTTCTGGCCGCGCGTGAGCCGATAGAGCGGGGGCTTGGCGATATAGACGTAGCCGGCCTCGATCAGCGGCTGCATCTCGCGGAACAGGAGCGTCAGCGCGAGCGTCCGGATATGGGCGCCGTCGACGTCGGCGTCGGTCAGCAGCACGACCTTGTGGTAGCGCGCCTTGGCGATGTCGAACTCGTCACGCACGCCGGTGCCGATCGCGGTGATCAACGCCTGCACCTCGGTGTTGGCGAGCACCTTGTCGATCCGACTCTTCTCGACGTTGAGGATCTTGCCCCGCAGCGGCAGGATCGCCTGCGTGTTGCGGTCGCGGGCGCTGACCGCTGAGCCGCCGGCCGAATCTCCCTCGACCACGAACAGCTCGGCTAGCGCCGGGTCCTTGACCGAGCAGTCGGCCAGCTTGCCAGGAAGGGTGGAATTCTCGAGAGCTGATTTGCGGCGAGTCAGGTCGCGCGCCTTGCGCGCGGCGGCACGAGCCTGCGCGGCTGATACGGCCTTGCGCAGGACCGCCCGAGCCTCCTGGGGATTCTCCTCAAGGAACTCTGAAAGCCTCGCGTACACGACCGAGTGCACGAACGGCTGCATCCCGGGGTTGCCGAGCTTGGTCTTGGTCTGACCCTCGAACTGCGGGTCGGTGAGTTTGGCCGAGATGACTGCGGTCAGGCCCTCGCGGACATCCTCGCCGCTGAGGTTCTCGTCCTTACCCTTGAGCTCGCCCTTGTCCCAGGCGTACTTGTTCAGCGCACTGGTGAGAGCCGAGCGAAAGCCGCTCATATGCGCGCCGCCCTCGAGCGTGTTGATGTTGTTGGCGAACGAGAACACCGACTCCTGGTAAGAGGAGTTCCATTGCATGGCGACCTCGACCGCGCCCTCCTCGCTCTCACCCTCGAAATAGACGACCTTCTTCTGGATCGGATCCTTGTTCTGGTTGAGGTAGGAAACGAAGTCGACGATCCCGCCCTCGTACTGGAACTCCGCCCGGTTGCCGGCGCCGCGCTCGTCGATGATCGTGATGTGCAGGCCGCGGGTGAGGAAGGCGGTGTCACGCATCCGCTCCTCGATCGTCGTGAAGTTGATCTCGAGCGTCTCGAACACGTCCGAGTCAGGCAGGAAGGTGATCGTCGTGCCGGTCTCCTTGGTGGGCTCGCCGCGCTGGACTTCTGACAGCGGCTTGCCACGCTCATAGGACTGGTTCCAGGTGTAGCCGTCACGCCGCACTTGCACGTCGAGTCGCTCTGACAGCGCGTTGACGACCGAGACACCAACGCCGTGCAGCCCACCCGACACCTTGTACCCGCCGCCGTCGCCGAACTTGCCGCCGGCGTGCAGAACGGTCATCACGACCTCCAGCGCGGAGCGCTTCTCCTTGGCCATCACGGCGACCGGAATCCCGCGGCCGTCGTCAACTACCGTGACGCGGTTGTCTGGATGGATGGTGACCGTCACCGCCGTGCAGTGGCCGGCCAGCGCCTCATCGACTGAGTTGTCGACCACCTCATAAACGAGGTGATGAAGGCCTCGCTCCCCGGTCGACCCGATGTACATGCCAGGACGCCGTCGGACTGCCTCGAGCCCCTCCAGGACGGTGATGTCCTGGGCGTCGTAGCTGGATTCCTTGTTGGCGCTCATGGCGCCGTCGTCGTTCGCCAACGATCCTCCGATGACGTTGGAACGCCCCGGGTCCCGCGCCGCGCGGGGCGCGCCGGGGCGTCGAAGAATTGGTGTACAGAAGGATAGCACAGTGGGCGGTCAAAACCGCCCCCCTCGGCTGATGGTTTTGCCTGCAAAACGCGGGAAAATCCGGCCTCAGATGAGACCTGTCAGCGGTGTCCGACGGCGATACAGCGAAGGCGCTGGACGGACCCGCGCCGAACGTGTGCGTTGAGGCGTTCAACGATCTGCGGCGCCATCAGGTCGAGCTCCTGCGCCCACACCGACGCCGAGCAGGAAATCGTCACGACGCCGGCGCGTTCGGCGGTCGGCTGCGCCTCGACGGCGATCGCGTCGCCGACCGCTTTCGACCACACGCGCTGGACCTCGGCGAGCATCGTCTCGGGCGCAAGTTCGTCGGCGAGCTGGCCGAATGCGACGTCGAGCGCGCGCGGCGCGCGCCGATACCTCATAGCGCCTTTGCCTCGGCCAGCACCTGGCCATCGGAGACCGCGAGACGTGCGACGCCGTCCTCGTCGGCGCCCGGAATCTGCTCGAGATCGGTGGTCGTGATCACCGCCTGGCCGCCGCCGGCGCGGAGCAGGTCGACCAGCGCCCGGCGCCGCATCTGGTCGAGCTCACTCATCACGTCGTCGAGCAGCATCACGGGTGGGGTCTCGCGCCGGGCCGCGATCGCCTCGCGCTCGGCCAGTAGCATCGCCAACAGCGCCAGGCGCTGCTGCCCCTGCGAGCCATAGGCGCGAAGCTCGCGCCCCTCGCGCTGCACCAGCACGTCATCGCGGTGGGGTCCATGGCCACTGAAGCCGCGTTCGAGATCGCCGTCAACGCGCTCGGCGAGCTCGGCGCGCAGTCCTTCGGCGTCGGTCGCCTTTGACCGCGGCCGGTACGTGAGGGCGGGATCGCCGTCGAGCCCGAGCTCGCCACAGCAGTCCCTGAACCGGTCAGCGATCGCCTCGACCGCGGCGCGGCGGTCATCCATCAGCGCGATCCCTTGGCGGGCGAGCTGCGCGTCCCAACTGGCAAGTGAATCGCGTCCTGCGGCGCCGGCGCGGATCCGGGCGATCAGCGCGTTGCGCTGCGCAAGCGTCTGCGCGTAAGCCCGTCGAGTCGCGACGCGGGCTGGCCACAGCGCGGCGACGAACCGGTCCAAGTGCGCGCGGCGCAGCGAAGGGGCTCCCTTGATCAACTCGAGCCGGTCGGGCATGAAGACGGTCATCAGCGGACGCTCGGCGGCGTCGGTCAGCCGCTCGACCGTTGCGCCATCGACGCGCATCCGCTTCGGCTCGCCGGGCGCGAAGCCGACCGCCAGCTCGTGCGCGCCGTCCTCCCCCTGGACATCGATGACGACCCGCGTCGCGCGCTCGCCGAAGCGCACCAGCTCGCGCTCGTTCGCCGTCCGGCAGGAGCGGCCGGTGCAACCGAAGTACAGAGCTTCGATCAGGTTCGTCTTGCCGGCCCCGTTCGGACCGGTGATCACGGTCAGGCCGTCGCCCAACTGCACCTCGGCGCGGTCGTAGGAGCGAAAGTCACGCACCGCCAAGCGCACGACCTGCACCGGCGCACCCGTCAGACGTTGAGCCTGATCGGCATGATCAGGTACCGGAAGCGGCTCTCATCACCGGCCTCGATCAGCCCCGGCCGCAGAGGGCTGATCAGCTTCAGAAGGACGTCGCCCTCCTCGATCGCCTCCAGCCCCGCGCGCAGGAACTCGGGGTTGAAACCGATCTCGAGCGGCTCCCCCTGGAAGGCGACGGGCATCGACTCCAGCGCCTCACCGACGTCCGGCGTCTGGGCCGAGACCGTCAGTTCACCGGGCGCGAACGCCAGCCGTAACGGCGCGTTCTTCTGCGCCAGCAGGCTGATCCTCCGCACGACGTCCGTGAACTCGCTGCCTGCGAGCCGCAGCTCGTGCTCGAAGCTCTCGGGCAGCAGCTGGCGGTAGTTCGGGAACTGGCCGTCGATCAGCCGCGACGAGAGGATCACGCGCCCGAGCGTGAACAGCACCTGGTTCTGCCGCACGCTGACGCGAAGCTGCTCGTCGTCGGCGTGCGTCACCAGACGCGCCAACTCCTGCAGCGCCCGGGCCGGCACGTTGACCTCGAAACCCGCAGTCAGCGGAGCCTCGAGCGTCGTCTCCTTGACGCTCAGGCGATACGAGTCGGTCGCGACCATCCGTAGTTCACGCTCGGAAGCCGAGACGAGAATCCCGGTCAGCACCGGGCGAGTCTCGTCCCGGGACGCCGATCCGGCGACCTTGAGCGCGGTCGAGACGAACGCGCCGGCAGCGAGCTCGACGGTCGCACCATCGTCTGGCTCTGGGAACGGTGGAAAGTCCTCACCGCGAAGCGTCCGAATGTGGAACGTCGCGTTGCCCGAGACGAGCTCCACATCCTGCTCAGCCGGGCGCAATTCGAGCGAAACGGCGTCGGCCGGCAACGAGCGGACGACATCGACGATCAGACGCGCCGGCAAGACCACGGTTCCCTCGCGCGTGACCTCCGCCTCGAGCGGGACGCGCAGGCCGACGTCCATGTCCGTCGCGCGCAGCTCACAGCCAGACTCTGCCGCGGATAGCTGGACGCCCGACAGGGCCTGGATCGCGCTGCGCGTCGAGGCGACCCTGCTGACCGTCTGAAGCTGTGTAAGCAGGCGCTCGCGCTCGAGAGAGATCTTCACGATTGATACCTCGAAAAGGAATTAGAAGTCATAGGGAGAACAAAGGCTGTGGAGAAGTGCGCGATCACTCGCATATAGCGGGTTAGTTGTTGCGCGGGCAGACAGGCAAGTGTGTCAACACGCGCGGTCGGCTCCGAGTGATGAGATCTCCGTCGATAGCTCGTGGAGCTCGTCAGCAATGTATTGATCCCCGGCGAGCCGTTCAGACACGCGCTTGCATGCGTGCAGGACCGTGCCGTGGTTGCGACCGCCGAACGCCTCCCCGATCGCCTGTAGCGATGCTCCGGTGAGCTCGCGCGCGAGGTGGATCGCTAGCTGCCTGGGCCACGCGACGCGCGCCGTCCTTGCTGGTGAGATCAGCTCGGCGACGGTCAGCGAGTGATGGGCGGCGACAACCACCTGGACGTCGGCGATCGAGGGTGATGCCGAGCCGCTGAGCGGATACATCGCATCCATCACCTCGGTCGCGAGCGTGACATCGATGGGTCGCTGGGTCAGCGAGTGATAGGCGACGACGCGGATCAGGGCGCCTTCGAGCGCACGAATGTTGGTCGTCACGCGGTCGGCGATCAGCTCCAGCACGGCCGGGTCGGCGACGGACACGCCGTCGAGCGCTGCCCGTTTGCGCAGGATCGCGACGCGCGTCGCGTGATCCGGCGGCGCGATATCGGCGACGAGGCCGGCTTCGAACCGTTCCCGCAGCCTCGCCTCGATCTCGAGCAGCGACCGGGGGAGCCGGTCACACGTCAGCACGAGCTGCCGGCCCGCCTCGTAGAGCGCGTCGAACGTGTGAAAGAACTCCTCCTCGGTGCGTGCCTTGGAAGCCAGGAACTGCACGTCGTCGATCAGGAGTACGTCCGCGTCGCGGTAGGCGTGCTTGAAGACCGAAAGCGACCTCGAGCCGAGCGCCGTGATGAAGTCGTTCGTGAACGATTCGGCGGTCGCGTAGCGAACCGTCGCGCCGCCGCCGAACGCGAGCACGTAGTTGCCGATCGCGTGCAGCAGGTGTGTTTTGCCGAGACCCGGAGGCGCGTACAGAAACAGCGGGTTGTAGGCCTGGCCTGGCAGTTCGGCCACCGCCAGGGAAGCGCCGTGTGCGAGCCGGTTGCCGGCGCCGATGATGAATTGCTCGAAGCTGTGCCGGGGATTGAACGGCCCGCTGTCGGGACCCCCGACGGGCGGGATGGGCGCCGTGGCCCGTGACTGTTGGTGCGGCTCGCCGCTCTCGAGCGAGATCCGGGTATTGGTGCCGAGGATCCGCTGCGCGCAGTGTTCTAAGACGCGGCCGAAGCGGTCTGACACCCACGACCTCGTCGCCGCCGGCGCCTCGAGCAGGAGCAGCTCGCCGTCCCAGCCTTTGACTTCGATCGGGGCCAGCCAGATCTCGTACATCGAGTCCCCAACCTGCTGACGGAGTTCGGTCCGGATCGTGCGCCACGCGGGCAGCGGCTGACTTTGCGCGGGCAGCGCCAAACGCCTCCTCCCAGGGGTGTTGAGGGACCTGCTAACGAGGGCCAAGGCGGAACTCGCCCGGAGTCGGCGAATATACAACGGCGGTCTGGGCCCCGAACCGTCCCCAACGGGGTGTTGACGCAAAGCGCGAGAAAAAGTGAACGCGAAGTGGCCAGGATGTTTCCCGACCGGTCGGGCGCGGCCGCAAATGCTGGCGCCAGAACGCCCGCTGCGCCTGCGTATACTCAGTCGCTCCTGCTTCGCCGCCCGGGGCCTTGAGCCATGAAACGCACTTATCAGCCAAAGAAGCGCAAACGCGCACGCACTCACGGGTTCCGCGCACGTATGCGCACCCGCGCGGGGCGCCTGACGATCAAGCGACGGCGCGCAAAGGGACGCAAGCGCCTGACGGTCTGATGCTCGTCGTACCCGGCTCCGGGCAGCGGCCAGGTCGGGGACGGCTCTCGCGCAGCGCAGAGTTCGACCGGGTGTTTCGCAACGGGCGCTCGCACGCCGGACGGGACCTCGTGCTGTACGTGTTCCCGCGCGGCGCCGACGGCGGCGTACCGCGGCTTGGGCTGTCCGTGTCGCGCAAGGTCGGCGGCGCGGTGGAGCGCAATCGAGTCAAGCGTCTGCTGCGCGAGGCGTTCGCGAGCGAGGGCCAGAGGCTCCCAGCCGACACGGACGCGGTCGTGGTCGCACGGCGTGGGGCGCGCGAACTCGTCGAGCGCGATGGGCTCGACGGTGTCCGGGAGGCGCTCGCGGAGTTGATCGATCGGGTTCCGGGCGCAGCGGTTGAAGGCGGATCGCAGTCGCGGGCGGAGGATGCCGCCTGATGCGCCCTCGGTCGCTGCTCGTCCTGCCGATCCGCGCGTACCAGCGGCTGATCTCGCCGATGGTCGGCGACCGCTGCAAGTACTACCCGTCGTGCTCGGAATACGCGGCGCAGGCGATTCAGCGGTACGGCATACTGCGCGGGCTCGTGCTCGCCGGCTGGCGGTTGCTCCGCTGCAACCCATGGAGCCTTGGCGGAGTCGATCGGGTTGAGGATCAGCGACTGTTCAAGTCACGAGCCACCCCGACGAGCGCCTGACCGATGCTGATAAGCGCAAACATCTTCCAGCCGCTGATCGACGTCTTCCAGTCGGTCCTCGTCTTCTTCCACAACAGCCTTGGATTGCAGTGGGGCTGGGCGATCGTGCTGCTGACGATGTGCGTTCGGGCGGTGCTGCTGCCGCTGACCATCAAGCAGTTCGGTTCGATGCAGAAGATGCAGCGCCTGGGCCCCGAGATGAAGGCGCTGCAGGCCAAGTACAAGGACGACAAGGAGCGCCAGCAGCAGGAGATGATGAAGTTCTACCGCGAGAACGGGGTCAACCCGCTTGGCTCCTGCCTGCCGCTGGTCGCCCAGCTGCCGGTGTTCATCTCGCTGTACTACATGCTGCGCACGAGCTTGCGGGTCGATATCTGCCCGGCGATCCAGCGCGCGCACAACCACGGCGTGCTCAGCACCGCCCACACGGTTCCGTGCGGAGTCCACGGCCCGTTCGCGCCGGCCTCGTTCCTGTTCATCCCCGACCTGACCGACAAGGCCAGTGGCTTGGTGCTGATCGTCCTGATCCTGCTCTACGTCGGGACCCAGCTCGGATCGAGCCTCATGATGACGTCGGCGACGATGGATCCGACGCAGCGGAAACTGATGCTGGCGATGCCGCTGCTGTTCGTCCTGTTCGTGATTCGCTTCCCGGCCGGCGTGATGGTCTACTGGATCACGACCAACACGTGGACGATGGCCCAGCAATACATCATCAAACGCAGGATCGGGCCTGTGACCGCGGCCACGGTAGGAGGGGCCGCCACGTCGACGAGCGTCGTCCCAACCTCCGGCAAGAGCCCGCCATCCAAGGACGACGGCGCCAGCGAATCGTCTTCGAACGGTTCGGGCTCGGGTGGGTCGGGCTCGGGTGGGCTCAGCGGGCTGCTCCGCGGCCGTCCCAAGAACGATGGCGGCAAGGAGAAGGCCGCCGTCGTCGCCGCCGCTCGATCGGGACCACCACCGCGACCGCCGCGCAAGAAGAAGAAGCGCTCCGGCCGTAGGAGGTAGGGGTGTACGAGACGCCCGAGCAGCCCGCGGATCGCGTCCGGCAGCTGCTGGAGCACATCGCAGGGGCCGCCGGGTTGGACGTCACGGTCGAGGTCCACGACGGCCCTGACGGGCTCGTCGCCGAGTACCGGGGCGACGATCTCGGCCTGCTGATCGGAAATCACGGGCAGACGATCGATGCGATCCAGCACCTCGCATACCGGTTTGCGATGGGGGGCGAGCGCGATCGGGAGCACACCTCGGTTGTCGTGGACGCAGCCGGCTACCGGGAACGCCGCGCGACCGCGCTGCGCGCGACCGCCGACCAGGCGGCCGAGACGGCCATCAATCACCGGCGCGCCGTCCCACTCGAGGCGATGAGCGCGATGGAACGCAAAGTGATCCACGAGCACCTCAAGGCTCGCCGTGATGTCGAGACCTACAGCGAGGGCCAGGAGCCGGCCCGGCGTCTCGTGGTCGCGCCGCTCGTCGACTGAGCGTTTCACGTTTTTCTTGACGGTGAAACACACGAGCGGTTAGAACTGTCGGGTCGTGACCGACCTATCGGACTTCGACCGTGGCTTTCTGATCGGGCTGCTCGTCGGCGAGGGCTCGTTCGGGGGCGACGGGCGCCAGCCGCAGGTCGTTCTGCGTATGCATGTCCGGCATGAGGCGATCTTCCGATGGCTGGAAGCGCGGTTCCCGCGCTGTCGCCTCTACGGTCCCTATCACCACTCCGGCAGGTCGTATTACCAGTGGATGGCTCGTGGGCGCGCGCTCGTACAGGACGTGCTGCCGCTGCTCGAGGCCGACCTCTCGGCGGAGCGCGACGGACACAGCGCGGAGCGCTTCAGGATCATGTGCGAGCGGTACGCGCCTGTGATCGAGAGAGAGCGGCAACGACTGGCTGCGGCGAGCTCGTGCGACGGGACCGCGGCCAGTTGATTGAAGCGCTCGGCCAACGGTATGGCATGGTCGAGCCCGAACAAAGCCAGCTACGGGCGCTCGTCGAATGCGTCGCCACTGACTCCGGAGCTCCGACCTCCGTTACAGACCGCGATGGGATCCTCCGTGACCACGTCGCCGATTCCCTCGTAGGGCTCGAGCTGCCCGAGGTGCGCGCCGCAATGACCCTTGCCGACCTTGGGTCCGGCGCCGGCTTCCCGGGACTGCCAATGGCGATTGCGCTTCCACGGAGCGAGGTGAACGTCGTGGAGAGCAACGGCCGCAAGTGCGCGTTCCTGGCACGTACGGTCGAGGCCTGCGCGATCGCGAACGCGGCCGTCGTCAACGCGCGTGCCGAGGAGTGGCAGGCCGGTCTGGGACGCTGCGATGTGGTGATGGCGCGCGCACTGGCGCCACTGGCGGTCGTGGCCGAATATGCGGCTCCACTGCTCCGGCTCGGGGGGACGCTGGTCGTGTGGCGCGGGCGACGCGATCCGGTCGACGAGGTGGCGGGTGCCCGAGCGGCGGCGCTGCTCGGCTTGGAGTCCCTCCCGCCGGTCCGGGTGCAGCCGTATGCCGGTGCCATGCGCCGGCATCTGCACCCGATAGTCAAGGTCGCAGCCACGCCTCCGAGGTTTCCCCGCCGGCCGGGCATGGCGCGCAAGCGCCCATTGGGAAGCCCATCTGACCGCTGACGGCGCTAGCTTGAGGCCACTCATGGGGACCGTGTACGCGATCGCCAACCAGAAGGGCGGTGTCGGCAAGACGACGACCGCCGTCAATCTGGCTGCCTGCGTCGCGGAGGCGGGATACGAGTCGCTGCTGATCGACATCGACCCCCAGTGCAACGCGACTCTCGCGCTCGGAATCGATAAGTACCGCCGGCCGACGGTGTACGACGCGCTGATCGGCGAGCTTGACCTGCAGGCCGCGATCGTCGACAGCGGGATCGCGCACCTGGGCGTGGTCCCGGCTGGACCTGACCTCGCCGGCGCAACGGTCGAGCTGCCGCGCCTGCCCGGCTCCGAGGGCCGGCTGCGCGAGGCGCTCGCACCTGTCCGCGGTCGTTACGCGTTCACGCTGCTCGACTGCCCGCCTTCGCTGGGCCCGCTGACCGTCAACGCGCTGGTCGCGGCCGACCGCGTGATCGTCCCCGTGCAGGCCGAGTACTTCGCGCTCGAGGGCCTCGCCGGGCTGCTGGACACGCTGTCGCTGATCCAGCGCGAGCTCAACCCGAGGCTGACTGTGGCGGGGATGCTGCTGACGATGCACGACGGGCGCACGAGGCTCGCCCAGGACGTCGAGCGCGAGGTCCGTGACCACTTCCCGTCGCTCGTGTTCGACACCGTGATCCCGCGCAACGTCCGCGTGGGCGAGGCGCCCAGCTTCGGCAAGCCGGTGATCCACTATGACCCGCACTGCGCCGGCGCCGATGCGTACTTCGAGCTAGCAAAGGAGGTGGCGGCACGTGGCTGAGCGCCAGCGCGCGATGGGTCGTGGTCTGGCGGCGATCCTGTCGGTCGCGCCCCGGGACGAGCCCGAGGAGCTTCGCCAGATCGCAACTGAGCTGATCGTTCCCAACCCCCATCAGCCGCGGAGCACGTTCGACGAGGCGACGCTGCTCGGCCTGGCGGAATCGATCAAGGTCCGCGGCGTCCTGCAGCCGGTGCTCGTCCGTCCGGTCCCGGGCGGGACCTACGAGCTGATCGCCGGCGAACGACGGTGGCGCGCCGCCCAGATGGCCGAGCTCGAGACCGTCCCCGCGATCGTCCGCTATCACGACGACGCGGCCTCGCTCGAAGTCGCGCTGATCGAGAACATGGCGCGCGAGGACCTCAACCCGGTCGAGGAGGCGCGAGCGTGCGCGGCGTTGACCGAGGAGCTTGGCCTCTCGCGCGAGGAGGTCGGCCTCCGCGTCGGGCGCAGCCGCGTCGCGGTCTCGAACCTGATCAGGCTGCTCGACCTGCCCGACGAGGCGCTCGCCGCGATCGAGCGGCGTGAGCTCAGCGAGGGCCACGGCCGCGCGCTGCTGCTCGCGACCGAGCACGCCGACCGGCGCCGGCTGGCCAGCGCCGCCGCCGACGGCGGCTGGTCAGTGCGCGAGCTCGAGGAGCGCGCCCGGCGCGCGAACGTAGGAACCGGCGCGCGGCCGCGGGCCCGCCTGCGCCGCCCTGCCCTGCACCCAGACCAGGAGGCCGCGATCGTCCAGATCGCCGACAGCTTCGGCACCGCGCTCGGCCTCGACGTCGACGTCAGCGTCACCGCGGCGGGCGACTACCGCGTCCACCTGACGTTCGAGTCGGTCGACGACGCCCTCGAGCTCGCCTCGCGAGTCGCGCTCGACGGCACCCACGGCGAGCCCCCAAACCCTCACCAAGATTAGCTATCGCGCGCGACGCGCCTTGTGATTGCCCTCGGGTGGCAAAGATGCGATTGGGCTACTTGGGACGCAGCAACGGTGACCGGACCCTCAGATCGAAGGTCAAGCCCGATCACGGGCGATCTTCGGCATGGGCGACTTGCGACGGTAAGACCGACACGGTCCGACTGGATCTGTGCCCGCGTGGACGTTCGTTGGATTCAGTACTCAGGGTGATCTGCCGATCATGTCCGTGAATGGGCGCCCACCCAGGGGCGCCCGGACCGAGCGACCCGTGACCAAAAAGATCAGAGCGCGAGCTGCGGCCGAGCACGGCCAGTCATTGGTGATCGTGGCCCTTGCCATGGTCGCGGTGCTGGGGATGGCTGCGCTCGCGATCGACGTCGGGACCTGGTACGAAAAGCATCACCAAGCGCAGGTCGCCGCCGACGGAGCCGCCCTCGCGGCCGCCAATTGCATGGCCAACGCGGGCTCGTCGGGTGACCAGTGCACCTCGAGCACCGACAGCACGGACGCGACCACGGTCGCGACGACCTACGCTGCGGACAACAACGTGCCGATCACGTCGAGCGACGTCAGCGTCAGCCTGGCCAACAAGACGGTGACCGTCACCACTCCCAACCCGGCCGCTTCGTTCTTCGCGCGCCTGTCCGGCATCTTGTCGACGACGCCAACAGCCGAGGCGACAGCGTCGTGGGTCCCGCCCACCTCGGGGGCATGCGTGACGCCTGGGAGTGGCTGCGCCGCGATCTTCGCGATGGGCACGAGTTGCGCGGACGGCTCGAGCACGGCCCCGATTGAGTTCAATGGCCAGAACGACACCATCGACGGAAGCGTTCACAGCAACGGAAGCATCTACCTGCAGGGGGGAGGCGGCCAGGCCCTGGGCCCGACCACGTATGGCAATGGGTCCGGCTGCACGGCAGCTGACAACAACGGCGGCGGGGGCGATACGTTCACGTCAGGGCCGACCTCGGAGGCGCCGATCCCAACCTGGCCGGACGACTACTCGCAGATCCTCACCGCCTGCGGCGGCACGGGGGAGGTCGCCTGCACCGGCCCGGGCGGGACGCCGAGCTATTGCACGCAGGCCGCCCCGAGCTTCGATTTCACCAACCCTGTTGCGGACAACGTCGTAACCGACAACGTCTACTGCGCCTACGGCACCGGCACCCCGAGCAATCCGGCGACCTGGACCGGTTTGATCTATTTCCAGGCGGGCAACCTCGGATCCGCTTCCACCCCGATCCAGGGCACGTGGATCGGCGGCACGATCGAGGTCGGCCACAAGTCCTACCTCCAGACCCAGACCACGACGCCTACTTATCCGGTGCTCTATGCGGTCGGCAGCGGTACGTGTAGCTCGGCCTCCGTGGGCGGAGTCTGCATGTCGGCTGCGGGCAACGAGATCACCGGCGGCATCTTCGCGCCTAACGGAACGGTCCAATTCAACGGTGGCTCAACCGCCACGGATAACTTCGTCGAAGGGCAAGCCGTCGACTTCATCGGCGGGTCCTTCACCGGTAGCGGCCCGACCAACGGCGGGACTACCGGAACGACCCCAGGATCCGATTCCCTCACTCAGTAGCAGCCGTATGCGGCGCGCCCACGTCGCCCCATTAGAATCGCACTCGCCGGGCGATTAGCTCAGTCGGTTAGAGCGCTTCTCTGATAAGGAAGAGGTCCCAGGTTCGAGTCCTGGATCGCCCACTGACCTCAGCCCTGGACTCGCCGGCCTGCGTGCGCTACGCGGTCAAGCAAGGGAACGATGTCGATCGCCTTTGTGCACCAATCCCTGTGGGAGACTGCCGAGACGCAAGCGCCCGTACGAACGGCAGCATGGCATCGATTCACAAGCAGATCGACATCGACGCTGACCCCGACGAGGTCTGGGACGCGGTACGCGACTTCGGCGCCCTGCACAGGCGATTCGTCCGCGGGTTCGTGATCGACGCACAGCTGGACGGCGACGCTCGAATCGTCACCTTCGCGAGCGGGACCGTGCAGCGCGAGCCGCTGATCGACTGCGACGACATCGCCCGCCGCCTTGTCTACGGCGCGGTCGACTCGCCGATCGGGATGACGCATTACAACGCTGCAGTCGAGGTGTCGCTTGGGCCGGAGTCGGGGACCCGTATCGAGTGGATCGTGGATGTTCTGCCGCATGAGCTTCGAGACTTCCTCGACCAGGCGATGGATCTGGGCGCGGCGGCGATGAAACGGACACTCGAGCGAGAGGAAGCTGGCGATGGGCCGGTTGGATGACAAGGTCGCACTGATCACGGGCGGCGAGAGCGGGATCGGGCTCGCGACCGCGCGGCTGTTCGTCGCTGAGGGCGCCAACGTCCAGCTGGTCGGGATCGATGAGCCGCAGCTGGCTGCAGCCGCGATCGGGCTCGGCTCGGACAGGGCGATCGCAAGCGTCGCGGACGTCACCGACGAACAGGCGGTCGTCCGCGCCGCCGCCGACGGCGTCGACCGTTACGGACGGTTCGACGTCGTGGTCAGCAACGCCGGCATCACCGGCGAGGTCACCGAGATCACCGGCTACCCGTCGGACGCGTTCGCTCGCACGCTGGCGGTGCACGTGCTGGGCGCGTTTCATGTCCTCAAGCACACGATCCCGCACGTCAGCGACGGGGGCAGCATCATCATCACGTCGAGCGTCGTGGGCCTGATCGGTGCCCCAGGCGCGTCCGGCTACGTCGCCGCCAAGCACGGCCAAGTCGGGCTGATGCGGGCGGCCGCGAAGGAGCTCGCGGGGCGGCGGATCCGGGTCAACACGATCCACCCGGGGCCGACCTCGACCACGTTCCAGGACTCGATCGAGATGCGGGCCACCGGGCTGCCGCAGGCCGAAGCAGCTGAGGCGTTCGACGCGATGATCCCGCTCGGTCGCCACACGACGACCGAGGAGGTCGCCCACGGGATGCTCTACCTCGCCGCCGACGAGAGCGCGATGGTCACATCGCACACGTTCTCGATCGACGGCGGCATGAGCGGCTGACCCACGCCGGCCGGCACCGCAGGTCAGAGCAGCGACCCTGGTCAGGCGCGGTTCCAGACGAAGGTGACGGTTGCTCCCGCCGGGAGCGTGTAGCTGAAGGTCCGGTCCCGCCACGCAACCGCGAAAGTTATCGGCGCCGGTGAGTTGTCGTATGCGAGCAGGACGAGGCTCCCATCGGGGTTGCGCAGCGCGACGTCGTCGAGCCCGCGCGTTACGACGTTGACCCCGGGTCGCGAATACCGGTAGCTGACGAAGTGTCCGCTGGAGATCCGCTGCGCGCCGCGAGCGATGAACTCGCTCGCCTGCCCGAGCTCGTAGTAGTTCAGGTTCAGCACCGCCGTCCCGGTCTGCGGGTCGATCGTCGCCAGGCCCTGACAGCCCGGGCAGCCATGGTTGGGGAGTTGAGCGGGACCCCCGGTGGGGTCAAGGGCCAGGTTCCAGAGCGCGACCATGCTGGCCCAGTCGCGCAGCGAGCTGATCACGATCTCTGAGATCGGCGTCGGAGAGATCCCCGGCGAGCATTCGTCGACGATCTGGTCGAGCGTCGGGTCGGCCTGGTGGAGCTGGCTCATAGCCGACGGCGAGCCGAAGTAGCAGTGCCACGCGACGCCGGCCAGCGCGCTGTTGACCGCGCCGCGTGTGGTGGCGACATTGGCGCCCGGACTGGGCCCCCAGCCGCGGTCGCCGCTGTAGATCTGAGGGCTCAGCTTGGCCTTGGCGAGCGCCGGTTTGAGGTCGTGCAGCACCCACCTTGCCTCGTCGGCGGGCGAGAAGTTCATGCCCGGATAGAGGGTCGCGATCCCGGGCTCGTTCTGAGGTGTGAGCGCCGTGATCGGGATCCCAGCGCGGGCATAGGCTTGGATCAGCTTTACGAAATACGCGGCCCAGGCGGAGTAGTAGCGCCGCCGCAGCGCACCCCGGTTGCCCGCGTTGCCGAGCGAGTGATTGGTCTTCATCCATGCCGGCGCGGACCACGGCGTGGCCAGGAATTGGGTCGCCGAATTCAGAGATCGCGCCTCGCGCAGCGCCGGCAGGATGTAAGCCTGATCGTGGGCGATCGAGAAGTGCGTCAGCGCCGGGTCCGTGTCGCCCGCCGGCAGATCGTCGTAGGTGTAGGGCCGGCCGTCGCGGGTGAAGTCCGACGCCCCCATTGGCACCTTGACGAAATTGAGATCGATTCCGCCTGTTCCGAACAGCTCGCGCATCAGAGCCTGCCGGGCGCTCGGCGAGAGCCGCTGCTCGATCAGCCAGGCCGAGCTGTCGGTCATCGCCGCACCGAACCCGCGCACGTTCTGATAGCGAACGCGGGCATCGACGTCGATCACCGGCTCATCCCGCCGGGGGGCGGTCCCGAACTCGAGGTCGGGCAGCGCGGTGAGATGCTGGGCGAGGTCGGCGCTCGTCTGGACCGGCTCGATCTGGTACGGGTCGGTGCCCGCCGCCAGGACGCGTCCGGCATCGTCGGGCAGCAGCATCAGGTACGCGCCCGCGATGCAGAGGGCAACGCCGAGCGCGCGGGCGATCACGCCGCATGGAAACGCGCCGGGGAGCTTCGAGCGGACGTAGCCGGGAGACACGCCCTCATGAAACCGAACCTGAGCGCGAGAGTCGCGCGAACTCGCCCGTGGCCTTACACGGAACAAACTCGCTCAGGAGAAGCTGCGCGGGAACCGCGACGCGACTTTGAGCGTCCGCGTCAGCCGCACTTCGGCGATCCCGATCTCCTCGATCGCGTCACACCGTTCGTGCGCCCGGGACCATATCCTGCGGACCAGTGGCCACAGCGCGCTCGCGACGCTGGCATTCGCACCAGCCGAACGTTCCCGGTCGGGGGATCGTCGCGAGCTACAGCGCTCGCTTCTGGGCCATCGCAGTTGGACTCGGGGTCCTGACCGGCGCGGCCGCCTCCGCTCTGATGGGGCTGCTGCACGTCGCCGAGCATCTCGCGTACGGGTACAACTCGGGCTCGTACCTGGTCGCGGTGCAGTCAACCTCGGACGCACGCCGGGTAATCGCGATGCTGGTCGCGGCGCTGATCGTCGCTGCCGGAGCCGCGATCCTGCACCGCCTGCCGACCTCCGGCGGCGCCGAGGTCTCCGAAGCGCTGTGGCTGCACAACGGCCGGATGTCGCTACTCCCGAGCCTGGCTCGCGCCGTGCTGTCGATCGTCACCGTTGGACTCGGCGTCTCGCTCGGTCGCGAGGCCGCACCGCAACTCGCGGGCGCCGCGCTGGGGAGCAAAATCGCGGACTGGGCGAAGCTGCCGGTGTGGCAGCGCCGCCTGCTCGTCGCGTGCGGCGCCGGAGCCGGCTTCGCAGCGGTCTACAACGTGCCGCTGGGCGGCGCCCTGTTCGCGCTCGAGGTGTTGCTGGGAACGATCGCGCTGCCGCTCGTGCTGCCGGCGCTGGCCGTGTCGGTGACCGCCACCGCGACCGCCTGGATCACGCTTGGGACCGCGCACACCTACCACATGCCGACCTACGGACTGCATCCGGCGCAGATGGTCTGGGCGGCACTCGTCGGGCCGGTGATCGGCGTCGCCGCCGTGGTCTGGGTACGGACGATCGAGCGCGCGGCACGGATGCGCCCTCGCAGGCGCGGCCGGTATATCGCACCCGTGATCGTGTTCGGCTTGCTCGGGGTGGTCTCGATCAAGTATCCGCAGCTGCTCGGCAACGGCCAGTCGATCGTGCAGCTCGCGGTGATCGGGGCGCTCTCGGTGAGCCTGTTCGTGCAGCTGCTGGTGCTGAAGCCAATCGCGACCGCCTCGTGCCTGGCTTCCGGCGCCCCGGGCGGGCTGTTCACGCCAACGCTGACCGTCGGGGTGCTGCTGACGGGGGTGCTGGCGGCGATCTGGTCGCACATCTGGCCGCACACGGTGCCGGCGAGCTACGCGCTTGTCGGAGGCGGGGCGTTCCTGGCCGCCGCGATGCAGGGGCCGCTGTCGGCGGTCGTGCTGGTGCTCGAGCTGACGCGCCATTTCGATCTGCTGATGGCGCCTACGCTCGTGGCGGTCACCGAGGCGACGGTCGTCGCGCGTCGCCTCGGCGTGCCGTCGATCTACTCGGCCCGTCTCCGGCCGGCTCCGTATCCAGCCGGCGGGTATCCGGATCTGGCCGCGGTCGACGCACTCGAGGGATTGGACGCGGTCGAGGAGGCGCTCCCCGGCGAGCAGGAGCACACGCCGCCGGCTCGGCGCGCGCCGTCCTCAGAACAACAGACGCCGGCCCAGACCGAGCATCACATGCCCGACCCGTGACCGGCGTCTGAAAGGCGCTTAGGCGGCGCGGCGGAGCTCTTCGAGCCGCGAGCTCTGAGCCAGGCGGCCCAGGCCCTTCTGCTCGAGCTCGCGTGCCTTACCGAGCGGGATCCCGAGCTCGAGCCCGGTCTGCCGGAGGTTCAGCGGCTCGCCACCCGTGAGGCCAAAGCGCAGACGGATCACGTCACGCTCTGCCTGGGGCAGCTGGTCGACTGCTCCGGAGATCAGCTCCTGACGCTCTGCGGTCTCGATCTCTTCGTCCGGCCGTGGCTGCTCACTCGCGAGCAGGTCGCCGAAGGCGGTCTCGCCGTCCTCGCCGACAGGCTGGTCGAGGCTCGTCAGACCTCGCGTCAGCTCGCGCAGCTCAGCGACCTCCTCGACGGGCAGCTTCGCCTCGGCGGCGATCTCCTCGTCGGTGGGCTCACGCCCGAGCTTCGTGCTGAGCTCCGACTCGACCTTGCGGACCTTGGTCTGGCGCTGGGCAACGTGCACCGGCAGGCGAATCGTCCGCCCGTGGTTCTGTAGCCCGCGCTGCAGCGCCTGGCGGATCCACAGCGTGCCGTAGGTCGAGAACTTGAACCCGCGCCGCCAGTCGAACTTCTCGACCGCGCGGATCAGGCCCAGCATCCCTTCCTGGACGAGGTCCTCCATCGGCAGGCCGTGGCCCTGGTAGCGCCGCGCCTGCGAGACGACCAGCCGGAGGTTGGAGTTGATCATCCGCTCCTTCGCCTCGAGGTCGCCGCGCTCGATGCGCTTTGCGAGCTCGATCTCCTCCTCGGCGGTCAGCAGCGAGTGCGCTCGTGCCGCCCGCAGGAACAGGTCAAGTGAGTTCTCGCTCAGCGCGCCCGAGTCGCCACTCGTCCGCCGCGCGTCAGCGGCCTTGTCGTGTGCGGGACGACGGCGGGTCTGGCGTCGCGGGCTGGGCGCGGCGGCTGCGCTCGCGGCGTGTTCGCCACGCTTGCGCGCTCGCTGGCCTGAATCGTTCGCATGCTCGCGCCCCGCGGCCGGGACTTCGTGAGTCTGCGTATCAAAGCTGTTCAGTTCTGTCTCCCGTGTTCTCATGGGCTTCTCTTCCATACGAAATCATAGCAAAAGTTCGATGATCATCGAACTATGCTCGAGGGGTGGGAGCGCGTCATCTCTCGGGGCGCCGGCTTGGCTGCGCAAACGCCCGTGATCTCGGTGTCTCTTGACGACCGCTCTCACCTATAAGTACCCCAAAGGGGCCCGAAAATGACACCGGGTCCCCGTAAGAATCAGTGAAAATCGTCAGGCGTCGTTGACGAACGTGGCGATCTCGGGCGTCCCGCGCGCGGTCGTGTAATCCCACCCCGGCAGCGCGCTGTACAGCCCGTTGGCGCCGAGCGTGATGTCGTGGAACGCGCCGGCCGGCGTCCCCTGTCTACGCGCTAGAACGAGACCGGCTCGCTCTCGGCTGCTCGCTGAACGTCTCACGCGCGAGGTCGAGGAACTCGGCCGCCGCCGGCGCATGGCGGCGGCCCTCGCGCCAGGCCAACGTGATGTCACGCCGCAGCGTGGGCTCGGAGAGCTTCGCGACGGCGACGTCGGCGCCGGGCACCTCGGCGTCGGATCGCGGCAGGATTGCGACCCCCAGCCCGCGCGAGACGAGCCGCCGCACCCGCTGGCTCTCGTTTGACTCGAGAGTCACGCGGGGCTCGAAATGAGCTTGGCGACCGGCCGCGAACAGGAGCTCGCGCAGGCGCGCGCCGGCGCGGAAGCTGATGAACGGTTCGTCGGCGAGCTCGGCCATCCGGACCTGCTTACGCTTGCCCAGCCGGTGCGAGCGCGGCAGCAGCACGACCAACTCCTCCGACACGAGTTGATGCAGCCCGAGGCCGCGGCTCTCGATCCGCTCAGTGACCGACAGGAACGCCAGGTCGAGCTCGTCGACGCGCAGCATCTCCGCCATCTCCTCGCTCGACTGCTCGCGGACCGTGAAATGGACGTTCGGGTGGCGCTCACTGAAGAGCGCCAGCGCGAGCGACAGATCGACCGGCCCCATCGTGTGCATCGCGCCGATCGTCACGTGGCCGGCGTACATGCCGCTGAGCGACTGGAGCTCGGTCTCGGCAGCCTCGAGCTCGGCCATGATCCGGCGCGCACGCACGACCAGCAGTTCGCCCGCGTCGGTGAGCGCGACCCGGCGGGTCGTGCGCTCGACCAGCGCTATCCCCAGCTCCTCCTCGAGCCGGCGGATCTGCTGGGAGACCGCCGGCTGTGCGATGTGAACGCTCTCTGCCGCGCGGGTGAAGCTCCCCTCCTCGGCGAGCGCGACGAGGTAGCGGAGCTGCCTCAAATCCATAAGCAAGAATTATGAATGAATTTGAATACTCGTCTTGGACTTCTAGCGCGAATGCGCCATCATGTTGCTTGAAGTACCTCTCCTCCCTCCGAGCGCGCCCCGTGGATCCGGCCTCATATCCCGCCGGTTCCGGGGCGCTCTCTCTTAAGCACCGGGGTCCAGCCCCAGCAGCCGGATCGCATTCTGCTTCAGCACCAGCGGTCTGACTTCGTCCTTGATCGGGAGCTTTTCGAAGTCGGCCAGCCACCGGTCGGGGGTGATCAGCGGGTAGTCAGACCCGAACAGCATCTTGTGCTTGAGCTGCGTGTTCGTGTACTGGATCAGGTTCGCCGGGAAGTACTTGGGCGACCAGCCGCTCAGGTCGATGTACACGTTCGGCTTGTGAACGGCGATCGCGAGTGCCTCGTCCTGCCACGGGAATGACGGGTGAGCGAGGATGATGTCGAGTCCGGGGAAGTCGGCCGCGAGATCGTCGACCAGCATCGGGTTTGAGTATTTGAGCCGAACGCCGCCGCCGCCTGGCATGCCGGCCCCGATCCCGGTCGTGCCCGAGTGGAACAGCGCGATCAGCCCCGCGTCGGCGATCACCTCGTAGAGCGGGTAGTGAGCCTGGTCGTTCGGCCAGAACGCCTGCGTGTTGGGGTGGAATTTGAACCCGCGCGCGCCCTGCTCGATCAGTTCGCGCGCCTCGCGTACCGCGAGCTTGCCCTTGTGCGGGTCGACGCTCGCAAACGGGATCAGGACATCCGGGTTCGCCCGCGCGGCCTCGAACACCTCGGCGTTGCCGACCCGGCGCCGACCCATCCCGGCCTCGTCGTCGACGGTGAAGATCACCGCGACGAGGTTGCGCTCGCGGTAGTAGTCGGCGACCTCCTGCGCGGTCGGCTGCGGCGGGCTGCCCCCGAAGTACCGGGCGGCCGCCTCCAGCACCTCGGTCGTTACCGGGTCGGGGTCCTGACCGTGGTTGCGCTCGGCGTGCGTGTGGACGTCGATTGCGACCACCCGATCGAGGTCGATCACCCCCACAGCCGTACGAGGGTCTCGGCCACCATCACCGGCTTCTCCTGGCCCTTGACCTCGACTGTCACGCGCGACTTGACCTGCAGGCCGCCGCCGGCGTCCTCGACCGACAAGAGCTCTACGCCGCCGCGCCACTCGGCGCCAACGGGGAGCGGCGCCGGGAAG
This sequence comes from uncultured Solirubrobacterales bacterium, assembly GCA_963756655.1. Classification (GTDB taxonomy): domain Bacteria; phylum Actinomycetota; class Thermoleophilia; order Solirubrobacterales; family Solirubrobacteraceae; genus Palsa-465. Next base: position 31,755 of record CAVWOQ010000029.1, on the reverse strand, counting down.
CGGACCTTGTCGAGCCCGTAATTGAGCCCGACCTTCGCGTCGGTCACCTGGAGCAGCTGCATGCCGATCGGCGCCGCCAGCGACAGCGTCAGGTAGCCGTGTGCGATCGTGCCGCCGAACGGAGTCTGCTTCGCCTTCTCTTGATCGACGTGGATGAAGTTGTGGTCGTCGGTCACGTCGGCGAACTGGTTGACGCGATCCTGCTCCATCTCGCGCCATTCGGTGTAGCCGAGATGCGTACCGACGTGGTTGGAAAGCTCGGCCATCGTCGTCACCAGGCCCGTCGTCTCTGAAGTGCTCACGTTGTTCCTCCGCAGCTCTAAGGGTCGGTCGCACAGCATCGCGGAAGCCGTCCTCGGTCGCAAACGCACGCCCCGAAGCGCTCAGAGAGTGACGGCGCGGTCCCTATACTTGCCCGGACCCGACGAGGAGCGACGCGTGCAGGAAATGGTGATCTACGGCGTTAGCTTCGACATGGTCGGAAAGCAGCCGATCGTGCTGCTGAAGACCGTCGAGAGCAACAAGTTCCTGCCGATCTGGATCGGCCATCCCGAGGCGGCGGCGATCCTGATGAAGCTCCAGGGAGCTTCGACGCCGCGACCGATGACCCACGATCTGCTGTCGGAGATGCTCGGTGAGCTCGAGGTCGAGTGCACCCGCGTCGCGGTCACCGAGCTGCGCGAGAACACCTTCTACGCGTCGATCAGCCTTCGCGCCAACGGCCGCGAGCTCGAGATCGACTCGCGCCCGAGCGACGCCCTCGCACTCGCCGTCCGCTCCGGCGCCCCGATCTTCGCCGCCGACGATGTGATCTCCGAGTCGGCGATCGAGTTCGAACACGAGGTCGAGGACACCGAAGAGGTGGTCGAGAAGTTCAAGGACTTCCTCGATCAGGTCACTCCGGAGGACTTCGCGTCTGACGAGTAGGCCTGTTTGGGCCGTGGGATTGCGGCCTGGCGCCGCACAGGCAGGAAGTTGTGACTAGCGCGGAACCTTCGCTTGCTCCGACCGAGCCTGTGCGGGCGCAGGTCGCGACCCACGTCCCTTCCGCCTAGTCGCCGACGCTCGTTCATCGGATGCCCCCAATCTCGGGCGTGGCCAGTAGTACGGTCAATCAAGTGCCTGCCGCAGTCGTCAAGCGCGTGGTCGTGATGGTTCAGGAGAACCACACGGTCGACAGCTACTTCCGGGGGCTGGCGCCGTATGGCGGCAACGTCGCGACCGGCTGGCCGACCGCGACCAACCCGCCGGCGAGCGATCCGCCCCACGATCGTCGAGCCTACTTCGAGTGGCTGACCGGGGCATCGACCGGGGCCCATCTGCAGTTCGACACGGTCAACGTGCTCCCGTACTACCTGTATCTGGCCTTGACCGGCGCGTTCGTCGAGAACCATTGCGCCGGATTTGGCACCAACTCGACCCCGAACCACCTGATCCTCGTCGGCGGCCAGTCCCCGACACTCAAGAACCCCTCTTCGCGTCAGGCGCCGCAGTGGGACATGCCGTCGCTCCCGGGCTTGGCGGGCGATCAAGGCGCCTCGTGGCGGGTGTACGCGGCATCGGGCAGCTATCCGGTGTCGTTCTACACCCAGCTGCAGCGCTCGCCGAACATCGTTTCGACGTCTCGGTTCCTGACTGACGCGCAGGCCGGCCCGCTCCCGACGCTCGTGATGCTGTGGCACAACAGCCCGCTCGACGAGCATCCGCCGGCGAACGTGACCCAGGGGATGGACAAACGTGCAGCTCGCCTACGGGCCGCGAATCCCGCTGCTGATCTTCGGCGGACCGGTGAAGCCGGGAATCGACAGCCGCTGGTGTGGCCACGCGAGCATCACCAAAACGGCGATCGACCTCCTCGGTCTCCCCCCGCTTGGCGTGCCGCGGGTTGACCAGGCGCCGAGTCTCGCGGACCTCGTCGATCCCAACCAGGCACACAACGCGGCGCCACCCGCCTACGGGACGCCGATCACGCTCCCCACGGCGCCCAGCCCAACCCGGCCCGCACACCCGCTCCGCCGCCGCCGGTCACGGCCCCCGCTCCCGGCGCCGAGATCATCCTGCGCGACGGCTCGACGCTGCCGCCTCCGAACGACGCCCCGCTACCCCAGCAGCCGCGCCCCCCGGTCAACAGCTGAGCGGTCAGATCGCCCGGACGGCTGCCAGGACCCGCTCGACCAGCCCGTCGAACGAGATCCCCGCGGCCTCGGCCGCCTGCGGCAGCAGGCTCGTCTCCGTCAGCCCTGGGATCGGATTGAGCTCGAGCACGAACAGCTCGCCGGTGTCCTGCGAGAGCATCAGGTCGACGCGCCCGAAGCCCGCGCAGCCGAGCAGCGCGTAGGTCTGCAGCGCGATCTCGCTCGCTCGCGCGGCGACCTCCGGATCGAGTTGCGCCGGACACACGAACCGCGTTCGCCCGATCTCGTAACGCGACTCGAAGTCGTAGAAGCTCTCCTGCTCGGGCAGGGCCTCGACGATCGGCAGCGCGACCGGCGCGCCGCCGTCGTCGAGCAGCGAGATCGCCAGCTCACGCCCGTGGACGTAGCGCTCGAGCAGCACCTTGCGGTCATACGAGAACGCCGACACGAGCGCCGCCGGCACGTCGGCCGGCGTGCGCGCGAACTTGATCCCGAGCGCCGAGCCCTGGCGCGCCGGCTTGACGACGATCGGGAACTCGAGCCGTTCCTCGATCGCGGGCAGCGCTTGCGCGGCACCCAGCGCTTCGAACGCGGTGTCGTTGAACGCGTAGAAGTCCGGTGTCGGGATACCGGCGTCACGCATCGCGTGCTTGGCCAGCACCTTGTCGGCGGCGCGGATGCACGCCGACACGCCGGAGCCCGTGTACGGAATCCCCAGCACCTCGAGCAGCTCCTGCACGGTCCCGTCCTCCCCGTCGCGCCCGTGCAGGGCGACGAACGCGATCTCGGGCCGCTCAGCGCTCAGCTCGTCGACCAGGTCCGGCCCCGCGTCGACCGGGACCACCTCGTGCCCGAGGCGAGCCAGAGCCTCCTGCACGCGCGCGCCGGAGCGCAGCGAAACCTGGCGCTCGAGCGAGCGCCCGCCCTTCAGGACCGCGACCCGGCTCACGGGCGCGACAGCCTAACCGGCGCGCTGACGCTTTGCGGGCAGCCTCAGGACCTTTGCGAGTTCGTCGGCCGCGACCTTGGGCGCCGGGACCGAAACTCGGTGGCGGGGCTCCTCGCGCGGGGCGTCGGGCACCCGCGCTCCGGTCAGCGTGCCGTACATCGCGACCTGCTCGCGCACGACCTCGCCGATCCGCCGGATTCCCTCGCGAATGTCGTCCTCGCCGACGCCGGAAAAGTTCAGCCGCATCGCCGATCCGCCGCGCCCGTCGACGTACGCGGCGCGGCCGGGGACGAATGCGACCTGCTCGGACAGCGCGCGCGCCAGCAGGTCGGTCGTGTCGATGTAGTCGGGCATCGTCGCCCAGATGAACAGGCCGCCCTGCGGATGCGTCCACTCGGCCTCGCGCGGGAAGTGCTCAGCCAGCGCGTCGAGCATCACATCGCGCCGCCGCCGGTAGATCTCGAGCAGCGAGCGCACGTAGTCGCCCCACGGCCCGGACTCGAAGTAGGCGCTGACGAAGTACTGCGAGATCGAAGACGAGCAAAGATCCGATGCCTGCTTGCCGATCTGCATCTTGGCGAGGATCGGCGCCGGCGCGACGGTCCAGCCCAGCCGCACGCCGGGCGACAGGATCTTCGAGAACGTGCCGGCGTAGATCACGAACTCGTCGTCCAGTGAATACAGCGTCGGCAGCGGCTCACCCTCGTAGCGCAGCAGGCCGTACGGGTTGTCCTCGAGCACCAGGAGCTCGCGCTCGCCGGCGATCCGCACGAGCTCCAGCCTGCGCTCGAGCGACAGCGTGACCCCGGCCGGGTTGTGGAAGTTGGGGACCGTGTAGATGAACTTCGGCCGCCGCCCGCTCGCCTCGAGCTGATCCAGCAGCTCCTCGAGCTCCTCGACGCGCATCCCGTCGCGATCCATCGTCACCTGTACGACGTCCGCCTGGTAGGCGCAGAAGGTGGGGATCGCCCCCGGGTAGGTGGGGGCCTCGGTGACGACCACATCGCCGGGGTCCAGCAGCGTCTTGCAGACCAGATCAATCACCTGCTGGCCGCCGGTCGTCACGAGCACGTCGTCCGGGTCGATCGTCATCTCCTCGGCCGCCATCACGCTGGCGATGCACTCCTTGATCAGCGACAGCCCCTCGGTCGGGCCGTACTGGAGCGCACGGGAGCACGACTCGGCCGCCACGGTGCCCATCAGCGCCGCGTACGAGTCGGGCGGGAAGGTCGTCGTGTCGGGCAGTCCGCCGGCCAGCGAGATCACGTCGTCGCGCTCGGTCAGCGCCATCAGGTCGCGCATCGCCGACGAGCGCATCACCTTCGTGCGCTCGGCGAACAGGGCCGCGTAGCGCTCGATGTCACGTGCCGTCGACCGCGGGCGCTTGGTGCTGCCGCCACCGCCCGGGCGGGCGCCGCCCGCGTCGGGGCTCACGCTGCCCTCTCGTCTATCGTCACGCTTCGTCACGGTACAGCACGGTGAATCTCGTCTTCGACATCTTCCAGGGGATCGGCGTGGCCTCCGCGGTCGGCGTCAGGCCGTTCCTCCCGGCACTCGCCGTCGGCGCCCTGGGCGCCGGCGACATCCAGATCGACTTCGCGCACTGCGACATGTCTTGGCTGCAGAAGCCTCCTTTCCTGCTTGCGATGGCCGTCTGCGCGATCGCGCTGGCGATCCTCGAGCGGCGGCTGAGCACCGAACGGCTCGAGAGCGCCCCGGTGGCGCTGGTGCTCGCCGCGGCCTCGATCGCGATCGGGGCGGTCCTGTTCGCGGGCTCGCTGTGCAGGGGCGGCTACGTGATCTGGCCGGGCCTCGTCGGCGGCGCGATCTGCGCCCTGATCGGGGTGCTCGCGACGCGGCCGCTGCTGGCGCGAGTGAGGTCCCGCCTCGAGGGCGACACGGCGGCGCTGCTGCCGATGTTCACCGAGGGTGCGGCGCTGCTGGCGGCGGTGCTGTCGGTGATCGTGCCACCGGTCGGCGTGATCGTGTTGGGTCTGCTGCTGTGGCTGCTGATCGCCGGACGCGGCCGCGGCGACCAGAAGTACGCCGGCCTGCGCATCCTCCGCTGACCCCGGGGATGCCCATCTAGCCATGAGCCGGCGGCCGACGAAGCTCGTCCTGGTTGTGATCGACGCACTCAAGCCGTCGATGCTCGAGCGCGCGATCGCCGCCGGCCGCGCGCCGGCGCTCGCGCGGATCCACGCCGAGGGCGTGTACGTGGGCGACTGCGTGGCGGCGTTCCCGTCCGTGACCCCAGTCTGCGCGGCGACGATCACGACCGGCGTCGGCCCCGACCAGCACCTGATCCCGAGCATGAACTGGTACCACCGCGAGGAAGAGCGCTACGTCGAATACGGCTCGAGCTTCTCGGCCTCGCGGCAGTTCGGCGTCGTGCGCTCGATGACCGACACCGTCTACCGGATGAACGACGAGCACCTGTCGCACGACGTCAACACGGTGTTCGAGTCGCTCGACGATGCCGACGTCAGGACCGCCGGCACGACCTACCTGATCTACCGCGGCCGGCACGAGCACGAGGTCGCCAACGAGTCAGCGCTCGCGCGGATCGTCACTTCGACGCTGTTCCGGCGCACGATCCTCGGGCCAAAGGAGCTGTTCTACGCCGATCTGTACGCCTCGCGGAAGACCGGCTGCCGCGGTCAGCTCGGGCTACCCGGCGCGCGTGACCAGCACACCGGCTGCGTCGGCGCCTACCTGGCAGAGCACGACCTGTTCGACTTCTTGCTGTTCTCGCTGCCCGACAACGACGCCTACTCGCACCGCAACGGTCCGCACGCGCAGGTCACGTCGATCGCCGCCGCCGACCGCCAGCTCGAGCGGCTGATGCACGCCGCCGGCGGCCCCGAGGAGTTCCTCGACGACTACGCGGTCGTCGTCCTCTCCGACCATTCGCAGGCGCCGGTCGAGGAGCGGATCCGGCTCGATCTCGCGTTCGCCGACTTCGAGGTCGCGACCCCGAGTCCGTCGCGCTCGGTCGGCGCCGAGGTCGCGCTCAGTCCGGCGCAGCGCTCGGCGATGATCTACGCGCTCGACGACGAGCGCACCGGGCAGCTCGTCAAGCGCTCGATCGAGGCGGTCAGCGAGCTCGAGGGCGTCGACCTGATCATGACCCTCGCCGACGGGAACGAGGCGGTCATCACCAGCCGCCGCGGCGAGCTGCGCTTCCGGCCCGGAGGCGAGCTCCAGGATCTGCGGGGCGGGCGCTGGAGCGTCGACGGCGACCTCGCGGTCCTGCGCGCCGAGCTCCAGGACGGTCGTTTTCTCAGTACCGAATACCCCAACGCGCTCGAGCGCGCCTGGTCGGCACTCAACTGCCCCAACGCCGGCGACGTGCTGCTGTCAGCGGCGCCCGGATACGAGTTCGTCGACTGGGGCGGCTCCGACCACGTCGGTGGCGGCTCACACGGGTCGCTGCACCGGACGGACTCGCTGGGCGCGCTGCTGTGGTGCGGCACCGGGCCAGACTCGCGTGCCGCGCGCGATCAGTGGTCGCTGCGCGACGTAACTCCCATGGTCCTGGACCATTTCGGTCTAGGATCAGCGGGCCAGACCGATTAGAACCCCGTTAAAGCGGCGATGTCTCTTACGAACAGCACAGTGATCGCCGATACATTGGCGAGATGTCCGACGAGCTGACGACAACCGTCGACCTGCCACACACGCACAGCGTCCCGCTGCCGTTTCGCCACCGCGTTCGGCACGGCGTGCGCAAGCCGCACAACTGGTTTCAGTTGGGACGGTTCGTGGCTGTTGGTGCGAGCGGATACGTCGTCAACCTGGCGGTGTTCGCCGCCTGCGTCCACCTGCTGGCGATCAACTACAAGATCGCCGCGGTGATTGCGTTCGTGGTCTCGGTGATGAACAACTTCTGGTGGAACCGCCACTGGACGTTCGGCGCCAAGCAGGCGCACGCTGTGCACCAGGGAGCCCGGTTCTTCGCCGTCTCGCTGATCGCGTTCGGCTTCAGCTATGTGCTGCTGATCTCGCTGGTCGACGGCGCAGGCTTCCCGAAGGTGATCGCGCAGGCGATCTCGATCGCCGCCGCCACGCCGCTCTCGTTCGTCGGCCAGAAGCTGTGGAGCTTCCGCGCGTAGAGGCCGACGGCCGGACGCGCGCCTTGCCGCCGATCATTCGACTCTGGCTGCCGGCTCTTGCGGCGGCGCTGACGCTGCTGGTTTCACCGGCGGTCGCGCTGGCTTCGGCGCCAACGAGCGGGGCACCCGCGGGCACGCCGGTCCTCGTCTCCAACCTCGACCGCCCGCCAGCCGGCTATCGGCTGACCGCGAGCTACGTGCTCAAGGTCGCCGCTGCCGACCCGCGCGTCAAGGCCGAGCTCCGCAGGCACCCGCGCGCGTTGCCGTACGAATACACGCACGGCAACGGCACCTGGCAGGTGAGCTGGTTCTCCAACGCCAGGCCGCAGCGCGAGCTGATGCAGGTCTACGTCGACGACCAGACCGCGCGCGTGGTCCAGGTCTGGACCGGCTACCAGGTCGCGTGGACGATGGCGCGCGGCTATCCGGGGGCGTTCGGGCGCCGTTCGAACGCGCTCTACGTGTGGCTGCCGCTGTGCGTGCTGTTCGTCCTGCCGTTCATCCCGTGGCGACGCAGACCCTCATTGCTGCACCTCGACCTTCTGATGTTGCTCGGCTTCTCGGTCTCGCTGGCGTTCTTCAACCACGGAAAGATCGGGCTCTCGGTCCCGCTCGTGTACCCGTTCCTGGTCTACCTGCTGGCGCGGATGCTGCTGCTGGCATTCGGCACGGGGATCCCGCGCAAGCCGCTGCGGCTGTTGGTGCCCGTGCACTGGCTGACGCTCGGGGTCGTGTTCCTGCTCGGGCTGCGGGTCGGGCTCAACATCCTCAACTCGAACGTGATCGACGTCGGCTACGCGGGTGTGATCGGGGCGACGAAGCTGCTCCACGGCCATCTGCTGTACGGGCACTGGCCGAGCGACAACGCCTATGGCGATACGTACGGACCGGTCAACTACTTCGCGTACATCCCGTTCCGGCTGGTCTTTGGCTGGAGCGGGTCCTGGGACTCGCTGCCTGCGGCCCACGCGGCGGCGATCGCGTTCGACCTGCTGACGGTCGGCGGCCTGTACCTGCTCGGCCGCCGGACTCGGGGCCACGATCTCGGGGTCGTGCTGATGTACGCCTGGGTCGCGTATCCGTTCACGCTGTTCACGCTCAACTCCAACACCAACGACGCGCTGGTCTCGGCGCTGCTGGTGTGCTCGCTGCTGGCGATCGGCTCGCCTCCGGCCCGCGGCGCGCTCGCCGCGGCGGCCGGCCTGACGAAGTTCGCGCCGTTCGCGCTCGCGCCGCTGTTGTGGCGCGGCACCGGCAGGCGGCCGGGCGTGCGTCCCACCGCGGTGTACGTGCTCGCGTTCGCGGCGACCGTGCTGGTCGCGATGCTGCCCGTGCTTTTGAACGGCGACCTGCACTACTTCTGGCACGACTCGCTCGCCTACCAGGCGAGCCGCGACACGCCGTTCTCGATCTGGGGCCTGTGGGGAGGGCTCGGTGCCGTACAGCACCTGCTGCAGGGAGCCGCCGTCGGGCTCGCGATCGTGGTCGCGTTCGTTCCTGAGCGGCGCGGCGTGGTCGAGGTGGCCGCGCTCGGCGCGGCGGTGATCATCGCCCTGCAGCTGACCGCCAACTACTGGCTGTATCCGTACGTCGTCTGGTTCTTCCCGCTCGTCGCGGTGGCGCTGTTCGCCGGCCACCCGGAGGGTCGCGGCCAAGCAGCACGCGACGCGACTGGCGCCCGGGACCGCGCCGGCGAGCCGGTCGCGTTGATCGCCGCCGGTTAGCCCTACATAACCCCGGGCGCGGGCTCGAGGACCTGCTCGATCGCCGTCGCCCGCATTGGCTCGTCGGCCGCCGTGATCAGGACGCCCTGCAGCCACGGGTCCTCGGTCGAGGTCTCAAACCGGGTCGGCATCTTGGTCATCATCGCCGAGATCGCGAGCTCGCGTTTGACGCCGATCACCCCACCCCGGGGGCCGGTCATCCCGACGTCGGTGATGTAGGCGGTCCCGCCCGGGAGGATCCGGCCGTCGGCCGTCGGGACGTGCGTGTGTGTGCCGACGACCGCGGTCACGCGCCCGTCCAGGTGCCAGCCCATCCCGATCTTCTCGCTCGTCGCCTCGGCGTGCATGTCGACCAGCAGATGGTCGGCTGACTTGACCAGCTCGCCAATCGCCAGGTCGGCCTCGACGAACGCCGATCGCCCGGCATCCATGAACAGGTTGCCCGACAGCGACAGCACGCCCAGCCGGACGCCGTGACGGGAGACGACGCACGACCCGTGCCCGGGCTGGCTGCGCAGGAAGTTGGCCGGCCGCAGGATCCGGGGTTGGTCGTCGAGGTACGCGTAGACCTCGCGCTGGCGGTAGGCGTGATTGCCGAGCGTGATCACGTCGACGCCCCCCTCAAGCATCTGCTCGGCGAGCTTTGGCGTGATCCCGGTGCCGCCGGCGACGTTCTCGCCGTTGGCGACGACGAAGTCGGGTTCGAAGCGCTCGCGCAGCGACGGCAGCAGCGCGAGCAGCGTGCGCTTGCCAAGGCCTCCGACGACGTCTCCGACGAACAGGATTTTCGCTGACTTGCTCATGCTTTCCAGTCTTGAGGCGCTCATACTTCCACGTACATGCGTTTCAGGGTCCGACCGCGCACGCCGGTCGCGCCGGCGGCAAGTCAACCCGAGCAGACGCCCGGGGCTGATCCGGACGCGGCGACCGGTGAGGACGCGGCCCATGAGCCGCCTGAGCTCGAGCTGACGTCAGTCGCCCCGCCAACGACGCCCGTCGTCGTCCCACGCTGGGTGCAGCTGGTGCTGCTTCCGCTCGCGATCCTCGGCCTGTGGGCGCTCGCGCGCGCGGCCGGATCGGTCCTGCTGATCCTGATCGTCGCCTCGATCGTAGCCCTGATCCTGGCGCCGCTCGTGCGGCTGTTCGAGCACGCGGTCCCGCGCGGGCTGGCGATCGTGGCCGTCTATCTGACAGGGATCCTGATCCTCGCCGGGATCGGCTTCCTGCTCGTGAATCCGATCTCGGACCAGATCACGCGCTTTGAGCACAACGTCCCGAGCATCGTCGCCACGGCCAACCGCGACCTCGCGAGCGTCCAGCGGTTCCTCAACAAGCACGGCGTCCACGTCCAGATCCAACAGCAGGGCCACACCGCGCTCGACACGCTCCAGCACGACATCCTCAAGCGATCGGGCGACATCGTGTCGTTCTCGCGCGATCTGCTGTCGTCGATCGTCACGGTCGGATTCGACCTGGTCCTGATCCTGGTCCTGTCGGTGTACCTGTTGATCTACGGGCATCAGATCGGCGAGCTTGTGCGCTCGCTGATGCCGCCGGGCGACGGTTCGCCCGACGACGACTACCCGCTGATGGTCCAGCAGGCGGTGTCGGGTTACGTCCGCGGTCAGCTGCTGTTCAGCGTGATCATGGGCGCCAGCGCCGCGGTCGCGCTGACGATCTTCGGGATGCTCGGCATCTTCCCGGCCGGCGAGCACTACGCGGTCTTCTTCGGCGCCTTCTACGGCCTGATGGAGTTCATCCCTTACATCGGCCCGATCATCGGTCCTGTACCCGCCATCGTGGTGGCGCTGTTCACGAATCCGATCTCGGCACTATGGGTCGTGGTCCTGTTCATCGCCCTGCAGCAGCTCGAGGGGCACGTGATCGCACCACAGGTGTTCAGGATCTCGCTGCGGATCAACCCGATCCTGATCATTCTCGCGCTGCTGATCGGATTCCAGCTGTACGGCGTCGCGGGCGCCCTGGTCGCGTTGCCGGTGATCGCGGTGATCCGCCAGACGGTCGTCTACCTACGCCGGCACCTCGTGTTCGAGCCGTGGGGGGTGCGCGGAGGCGTCGGTCTGGGGCTGCTGAGCACCGGTCCCGATCGATGTCCGGAGTGCGGCGCGCACGCCGGCTCCGATGAGTCGTTCTGCAGCGAGTGCGGCGCATCGCTCGAGCCGCGCGTCCGCAGCTCGAGCTGACGTCACGGCAGCGGCTTCCAGACGAACGTCGCGGTCGCGCCCGGGTCGAGCGTGTACTTGAAGTAGTAGCCGTCGTCGCGGACCGCGAACTTGGCCGGCGCTGCGGCACTGTTGTAGGCGACCAGCACCCGGCTGCCGTCGGGGTTCTGGAACGCGACGTCGTCGAGGCCCGCGGTCGCGAAGTTGTTGGCGACGTCGACGCCGGTCGGGATGTAGCGATAGGTGACGAAGTTGTTGGAGTCGATCCGCACCGCCCCGGGCGCCAGGAACTTCGACACCTGTCCGAGCTGGTAGTAGTCGGGTGTGAACGAGACCGTGTGGGTCGTGTCGTTGATCGTCACGATTCCCCTGCACCCCGTGCAGCCCGAGTTCGGGGGCTCGACTGGGCCGCCGGCTTGATCGAGCGCCAGGTTCCAGAGCGCGACCGCGGACGCCCAGTTGCGCATCGACGCGATCTCGAGCTCCGAGGTGCTGAACGGGAGCTTGCCCATCGCGCACTCGGAGACGATCTGGTCGAGCCTCGGATCCCGCTCGTGGAGCGCCGCCATCCACGTCGGCGAGCCGAAGTAGCAATGCGATGCGATCCCCGAGAGGTCGGGCGCCGCCTGACTGCCGGCCAGCGCCCACGCGAACCCAGTAGCCGGCGCCCACCAGCTGAAGTCGTAGCCGTAGATCTGCGTGCGCAGGTGGGCAGCGTCGAGCGCCGGCCTCAGGTCGGCGTTGACGAACGCCGCCTCGTCGGCCTCGCTCATGCGCATCCCCGGATAACTCGTCTGCTGGCCGGGCTCGTTCTGGGGCGTGATCGCGTCGACGTGGACGCCGGCGGCCGCGTACGCGCGCAGGAACTTGACGAAGTACTGCGCCATCACCCCGTAGTCGGCCGCCTTGAGCCAGCCGGGATCATTCGCGGGGTTGCCCAAAATCCCGCTGGTCTTCATCCACGCCGGCGGGCTCCACGGCGTGGCGAGCACGAACGCGTCGTGATCGAGCGCCAGAGCCTGCCTGAGCGCCGGAATCACGTAGGCGGTGTCGTGGGCGATCGAGAAGCCAGCGAGCGTCGGGTCGGCGTCGCCGGCCGGCAGGTCGTCGTAGGTGTACGGGACCCCGGTGGCGGTGAAGTCGGTCGCGCCGATCGGGAGCTTGATGAACCGCAGCGCGATCCCGCCGGCGCCGAACAGCTTTCGCATCAGCCACGCCCTGGTGCCGCCGTTGAGGTCGTGGTACAGCAGCCATGCCGACGCGTCGGTCATCGCGCCGCCCACGCCCTTGATCGTCTGATAGCGGAGCTTCTCGTTGACGTCGATCAGCGGCGTCTTGTTCGGCACCGCGGTGGAGGACTGCAGCGGCGTCTCGGGCGTCAGCGCCTGGCGGAGGCTGGCGCTCGTGACGACGACCTGGACCTTCGGCCCGAGCATGATCGGCGCCGGCCCTTTGTGCGTCGCAGCGGCCGCGTGTCCGGCGAGCAGTCCGTAGCAGGCGGCCACGATCGCGACCGCGAGCACGACCCCCGGCCGCCAGTTGCTAGCGCAGCGCGCCACGCGGTCTGAGGCTACTCAGCGCTGGCCGGTCGCGCGCCGGAACATCACGAACGAGATCGCGGTCACGATCAGCGCGATCACCGGCAACGTGAAGCCGATCACGCCGACGATCGCGAACACGAGGCTGACGACTCCGATTGCGCCGGCTACGCCGCCGACCTGGACCAGCCGGTACGCGCGCTGCTCGCGCGCTCGCCTGGGGGTGTAGCCGCCGCGTCGGTCGAGGTTGCTCATTGCCGCCAAGCGTAGCGCCAAGCACGGTCGCGCTACGGTTGCAACCGAGATGGCCGACGACGGGGTCCACTACCTGCTGCTGTACGAGTACGTCGCGGACATGGCGCAGCGGCGCGAACCGCATCGCGCGGCGCACCTGGAGGTGCTCGGGGAAGAGCGGGACGCCGGGCACGTGCCGGTCGCTGGCGCGTTCGATCCGCCGGCCGGCGCCGCGATCGTCTTCAGGGGCGTCGAGCGCGCACACGTCGAGGCATACGTCGCCCGTGACCCGTACATGACGGCGGGGCTGATCACCTCCTGGCGCGTCGAGCGCTGGAACGCCCGCTAACCGGCGCTTACCGTCTGAGTGAGCAGGTCGACCTCTGGCCCTCGGACGAGGTGATCGAGCGCTGGGACGAGCTGGTTTACGAGCACCGCCACTTGGCTTCTTCTGGCTTCCGACCGAGGAGTCGGCCGCGCTCTACAACCAGAGGGAATGTTCCTCAACGACCACCTGCGCGAGCTGTTTCTCTGACCTGGACCGCCGCGCTGGGTCCGGCTTATAGGTCGGCGAGCACCCGGCGTACGTCGAGCGGCCCCAGGTCGCCGAATTCGCGCTCGAGCTCGCCCTGGCTCAGTCGCTGAACGTCGGAGCGCTCGATCGCGCCACGGCGCAGCCGTCGGCCGACGGTCCGCGGCAGCGCCGCGTACTCGGGGGCGAGCCTGGCGATGCACTCGATCGCGCGCAGCGTCGCGTCCTCGGCGGCCGGGGAAACGTCATCCGGGTGACGTTCGAGGTCGAGCGCAAAGGCGAGCGCTAGCGCCAGCTGGTCGGCGCCGAAGCCGAGCTGCTCGAGCAACAGGTGGTCATAGTCGCGCAGCAGCTCGCACAGCACGAGCCAGTCTGCGAACCGCTCGACCGCAGCGCGATCATCGGGGCGCGGGGTGCTGGTCGGGAGCAGGCCAGCCCAGGTCAGCGACAGCTCCGGCGGCGTCGGCTGCGGCACCAGCTGGCTGCCGAGCGAGAGCCAGGCCTCGAGCAGATCGATCGCGAGCGGCTTGCGGCTCGCGTTCCAGAGCGCGGCCGTGCGACTGAGGACGGTCTTCGCCAGTGCGGTCGCCTCCGATTCGCCGGACAGCTCATCGAGTGCAGCCGACAGCGCCGTCAGGGCGGCGATCAGCTCCTGCGGCTCGAGTTCGGTGACCAGCTCGTAGAGCCGGTCGGTGAGCACGTCCCAGTCCGGATCGCTTCGGAGCAGCGGCAGCACGCGCTCGCCCGCGGCGCCGCCCGCCGTCGACAGTGCCAGCTCAACCCCGTGCACGCCACATCGCCGCAGGAAATGCCGGCGCGCGCGGTCGTCGTCGATCAGCATCCCGATCACGAGATCGCGCCACGTCGGGTGAACCCACTCGATCCTCATGCGTGCACCCGCAGGAAGTGATCCGTCAGGCGGTCGACCAACTCGGCCGGCGGTCTCGACAGCGAGCCGTCGTGGTGGCGACGGACGGCGGCCACGAGCTCGCGCTCGGCGACCGGTCCCGGCGGAGTGTCCAGCAGTGCCACCAGCAGGTCACGGTGCTCCTGACCGAGGGTCGCGAACGAGGTCGCCATCGCCTCGGTCGCGGTCGTCAGCTCGGTCCTGATCGCTTCCGCGACGTGCCATTCGCCGCTTTGCAGGCGGGCGATCAGACGGCGGATCCGCTCAGGAGTGAAGTGCTGGTCGTCCACGACCTCAGGGCCATACAGGCGCAGCGATCCGCAAGCCGCGCTCGGTAGCGCCGCCGCCTTCGCGTGGCGAAACAGGATCAGCGTCTTCTCGACCGGGTCCAGGTCGCTCGCGTCTACGAGTACCCGCGCCGGGGCGGGGAAGCGCTCGGCCCCGCGCTCGCGGTGCAGCCGGCGCAGCGCCGCGCGCAGAGGTGCCGGGCGTGAGGTCCAGATCAGCCAGTGCCGGTCGTCGAGTGTGCGCAGCAGGCGTTCGATCGCGCGCGCCCAGCGCTCCGCCGCGTCGGCGCGGTACTCCGTCGAGCCGAACGCGTCGTCGGCGATGAAGACCTGCGGGCGGGCGGGATCGAATGCCTGCCAGACGCCGTCCGGGCTGGTGCACTCGTGCGCCTGCCAGCCGCAGGTCAGCTTCGCGAGCGCGATCATCCGGGCGATCGCGGTCTTGCCCATCTCCGGCGGTCCGGTCAGAACCGCGAACCGATGGGCGGCGAGCACATCGAGGGCGCGGCGGTGGGCTCGGGTGGGCACGAACACGTCGGCGAGTTCACCGCTGGCCCGAAGCTCGAGCGACGAGCCGGAGGCAAGCTCGGGGTCGATCAGCTGCTCGAGCGCCCCGAGACCAAGCAGCGACGGCATCGTCTGGCGCAGCTCAGGCACCGCGCCGATCCGAGCCGCGAGTTCGCGCTTGCCCAGCACGCCGACCCGCAGCGAGTCGTCGCCTGCCGGTGCCCGTAGCGGATTCTCGAGATCGCCGTTGCAGATCAGTAGGTAGGAGCGCGCGTCGTCGGCCTCACGGGGCTGCTCGGTCGCGAGCTGCTTGACCGCCAATGCGATCTCTGCACCGGAGTGGATCCACGCACACTGAATGAGCACCGGCCCCGGAAGCTCGTAGGCCAGCAGCGGGGCGCCGAGCCCAGATCGGCTCAGCGTGTAGCGGCAGCGGTCGGCGCTGCCGCTCCAGTCATTGCGCCCGACGCCGGCCTCGAGCTCGAGCAACTCGGCGGCAAGCTGCTCGAACTGCAGCCAACCGAGCTTGTCGAACGCGTACTGCGCCACGGTTACAGTGTGGCTTGCCAAGCAGCATCGCGCCAGCCGAGCGCCGGTATCCTCGGTCGGCGACCATGCCTTTCCCCCAGACCCGCCTCCGCAGGCTGCGGTCGAGCCACGCGCTTCGGGGTCTCGTCCGCGAGACCAGCCTCACGCCGGCCGACCTCGTCTACCCGATGTTCGTCGCCCACGGCCTCGATCGTCGCGAGCCGATCGACGCGATGCCGGGCATCGACCACCTCTCGATCGCGCACGCCGTCGAGGAGGCGGCCGAGGCGTTCGAGCTCGGGATCCCGGCCGTGCTGCTGTTCGGGCTGCCGGCCACCAAGGACGAGGAGGGCTCAGGCGCCTGGGATGACGAGGGGATCGTGCAGCTGGCGACGCGTGCGATCAAGGACGCGCATCCAGAGCTGCTCGTGATCTGCGATCTGTGCCTGTGCGAGTACACGAGCCACGGCCACTGCGGCGTCCTGCGCGACGGTTCGGTCGATAACGACGCGACCCTCGAGCTGCTCGCGCGAACCGCCGTCTCGCAGGCGCACGCCGGCGCCGACCTGATCGCGCCCAGCGACATGATGGACGGGCGCGTCGGCTTCATCCGCGCCGCGCTCGACGACGACGGCCTGGTGGAGATACCGATCATGGCCTATTCGGCGAAGTTCGCGTCGGCGTTCTACGGGCCGTTCCGCGAGGCGGCCGATTCGGCGCCCGCGTTCGGCGACCGCCGCGGCTACCAGATGGACCCGGCCAACGGCGACGAGGCCGTGCGCGAGGCGCTGCTCGACGTCGAGGAGGGCGCCGACATCGTGATGGTCAAGCCGGCGCTGCCGTACCTCGATGTCATCCGCCGCGTGAAGGACGCGACCTCGGTGCCGGTCGCCGCTTACAACGTCAGCGGCGAGTACGCGATGGTCAAAGCCGCCGCCGCGGCGGGCTACATTGACGAGCGCGCGGCGGTGCTCGAGGGGCTGACCTCGATCCGCCGCGCTGGCGCCGACATCGTCATCACCTACCACGCCAAGGAGGCCGCGCGATGGCTTCGATGAGCACGCGGCACGGACCCAAGCTCCGCAGCCGAACCCAGGGCGCCGCGGTCGTGCTCGACGACCTCGACAAGCGGCTGCTGAACCTGATGCAGGGCTCGTTCCCGATCGCGCCTCGCCCCTATCGGCACGTCGCAAGCGAGGCGGGCATGACCGAGGACGAGGTGATGGCGCGCGTCCAGCGATTGCTCGATGACCGGATCATCCGCCAGGTAACGCCGATCTTCGACACCCGGGCGCTCGGCTACTCGTCGATGCTTGTCGCGGCGAAGGTCGATCCCGACAACCCGTGGCGCGCGGCCAACATCATCAACCAGCATCCCGGGGTGTCGCACAACTACCTGCGAAACCACGAGTTCAACATCTGGTTCACGATCGCCACCGAGCCCGATTCGCCGCTCGGCCTCGATGGCACGCTCGAGGTGCTGGCGGGCCTGGCCGGCGCCGAGTCGGTCCGGCAGCTGCCGACGCTGAAGCTGTTCAAGATTCGGATGGATCTCGAGATGGAGGCCGGCACCGAGGCGCTGGCACGCGCCGCCGAGCCGGTCGCGCCGGCCGAGACCGAGCCACAGCCATACGACGAGTTCGACCGCGGCGTGATCCGGGCGCTGCAGGGCGACATGCCGGTGATCGCCGAGCCCTACGCTCCGGCGGCGACGGCCCTGGGCTTGGCGCAGGAGCGGCTCCTTGAGCACCTGCGCGCGATGCAGGAGCGCCGCCTGCTGCGCCGCGTCGCGGCGATCCTGTTCCATCGCCGCGCCGGCTTCAGCGCCAACGGGATGGGCGTCTGGAAGATCCCCGACGACCGGATTATGGAGCTGGGGATGCGGATGGCGTCGTTCCGCGGCATCTCCCACTGCTATCAGCGCCCCACCTATGCGGACTGGCCTTACTCGGTGTTCACGATGGCGCACGGGCGCTCGAAGGACGAGTGCGACGCGATCCTCGACTCGATCGCCGCCGACACCGGGATCGATGACCGCGCGACGCTCTACTCGTCGACTGAGTTCAAGAAGATCCGCCTGCTGTACTTCACTGACGACTACCGCGCCTGGGAACGCGAGCACGCCGGCGTGTGACTGACACGCCCCGGTCGGCAGAGCTGTACGAACGGGCACGTCGGCTGCTACCGGGTGGCGTCAACTCGCCGGTCCGCGCGATGCGGTCGATCGGGCGCGATCCGATCTTCATCGCTTCCGGGCAGGGCGCGACGATCACCGATGTCGACGGCAACGAGTACGTCGACTGGGTGTCGTCGTGGGGGCCGCTGATCCTGGGCCACGCGAATCCAGCGGTCGTCGCGGCCGTCACCGCGGCCGCGGCACGCGGTACGACGTTCGGGGCTCCGACGCCCGGCGAGGTCGAGCTCGCCGCCGCGGTCGCCGACCGGATCCCGTCGGTCGAGATGCTGCGGATGACCTCGTCGGGCACCGAGGCGACGATGAGCGCGCTCCGCCTCGCGCGCGCGGTCACGCGGCGCGAGAAGGTGGTCAAGTTCTCAGGCGCCTACCACGGCCACGTCGACGGGCTGCTCGCCGAGGCAGGCTCGGGACTGATGACCCAGGGAATTCCCACCAGCCCGGGCGTGCCGCCGGCGGTCACGGCCGCGACCGTGACGATCTCGTGGAACTCTCCCGACTCGTTGCCCGGTACCTCCGACGTGGCCGCGATCCTGCTCGAGCCGGTCCCGGCAAACATGGGCGTCGTGCCGCCCACGGAGGGCTTCTTGACGATGCTCCGCCGCGAGGCCGACGCGCACGGCGCGCTGCTGATCTTCGATGAGGTGATCACCGGCTTCCGGGTCGCGCGCGGCGGCGCCCAGGACTACTACGGGGTGCTGCCGGACATCACGATCATGGGCAAGATCATCGGCGGCGGCCTGCCCGCGGCCGCCTACGGCGGTTCGCGCGAGCTGATGGAACGGATCGCGCCGGCCGGCGACGTCTACCAGGCCGGCACGCTGTCGGGCAATCCGGTCGCCGTCGCCGCGGCGCTGGCGACGCTGCGCCAACTCGACGACGCGGCCTACGAGCAGCTGGCGCGGACCACAGACGCGCTCGCCGCCGGGCTGCGCGACGCGGCCGCCGAGGTCGGTTGCCCAGTGCAGGTCCAGAGCGTCCCAGGCCTCCTGACGGTGTTCTTCGCCGACGGTCCGGTTTGCAATTACATCCAAGCCGCCGGCTCGGACAGGGCCGCCTACGGGCGCTGGTGCAGGGCGCTGCTCTCGCGCGGGGTGTATCCGCCGCCGTCCCAGTTCGAAGCCTGGTTCCCGTCGCTTGCGCACGAACCGCAGCACGTCGAGCGCACGGTCGAGGCGGCCCGCGAGGCGTTCAAGGAGGTCACTTGGGGATGAGAACCGCTCGCGACGGAGCCCTGGCGCTGGCGGCTGAGCTGCGCCACCAGGACGCCACCGCCGCCACCGCGCTGCGCGACGAGATCGCCGGCGGCGACGAGCTCGCGCAGCCAGGGCCCGCACAGATCGCCGCCGCCGGACCGCGCGCGGAGGGGCACGAGGCCGAGTACGAGCTCCTGATCGAGATGATCCACGAGGGCTCGAGGCTGCACTACGGCGCCCCGCGCGTGATCCGCGATGACGACCGGGACCTCGCGCTGCTGCTCGGCGACCAGCTCTACGCGATGGGGCTGTCGCGGCTGGCGGAGGTCGGCGACCTCGAGGCGGTCGCAGAGCTCGCGGACCTGATCTCGCTGCTCGCGCAGGTCCAGGCGGAGTCGGCCAACGACGACCTCGTCGAGACGATCTGGCGCGCCAGTTGCACCGCAGTCGGATGTGGCTCGACCCCCGAACACGAGGCGGCCAAGGCGCTCGCCCGGGCGGGCGATGAGCGCGCGCTAGAGGCGCTGCGGCAGGCCGGCGAGCGGCCCGTCTCGTGACGCCCGCCTCTTTGTTGACGGTACGCTTCGCGCGGCGTTCAATACCCTTTAGCCGCCGTTGATTGAAGGGCGCACGTGGAAGACAGACACAAGGCCGCAAAATCGAAGTACACGGTCGACCGGCAGATGCCGGGGGCCTTCGAGGGCGAGACGGTCACGCGCCGGCGGTTCATGGAAGTCGTCACCAACGGAGCCGGACTGGTCGCCGCGGCTGCGTTCACGCTCCCAGCGCTCGGCTTCGCGATCGGCCCGATATTCAGCCGCGAGCCGTTCAGCTGGCAGCCGATCGGGCCACCCGACGACTTCGTCGAGACGACCTACAAGACCGAGGTGATCACGATCGTGCAGGGGATCGGCGAGGCCGGCAAGTCGATCGCCTACGTGCGCACCCGCAACCCCGCGATCGACACCGAGCACGAAGACCAGTACAACCACTGGATCGCGCTCTCGTCGCGCTGCATGCACCTCGGCTGCCCGGTGCGCTTCGTCGCGGCCGCCGAGCGCTTCATCTGCCCGTGCCACGGCGGCGTCTACGACTTCCGCGGGATGGTCGCCGGCGGTCCGCCGGTCCGCCCGCTCGACCGCTTCTACACGCGCCTGAACAAAACCACCGGCCTGGTCGAGCTAGGCCCGCGGTACTCGGTCAACTCCGAGCTGCGCCGATTCTCGCCGCGCGACCCGGGCCAGCCGCTCGACGGCATCGGCCAGTACTTGTATCCGGCACGTTTCGACACCTCGGTGATCCCGGGCAGCTGATCGATGCCCCCGCTCCCCAAGATCCTCAAACCGGCGCCGAAGCCTCCAGGGCAGAACGGCGACCCGCTCGCGGACGGTCACCTGTCCCCGGGCGAGGCGGCCCAGGAAGCGGGGATCACGGTCGTCGACTGGATCGACGAGCGGACCTCTCTGTCGGGCGGCCTGCGCTGGCTGATGTTCCGCAAGGTCCCGCGCGGGATCAACTGGGCGTACACGCTCGGCTCGGCGACGTTGTTCGCGTTCCTCAACCAGGCCGTCACCGGCGTCTTCTTGGCGATGTTCTACCAACCGAATGCCAACGGCGGCGCATACGACTCAGTCCGCTACATCACCGACAACGCGTTCCTCGGCCAGCTCGTGCGCGGCATGCACAAGTGGGGCGCGAGCGTGATGATCATCCTGATCTTCTTGCACATGGGGCGCGTGTTCTTCTTCGGCGCCTACAAGTACCCGCGCGAGCTGACCTGGATCATCGGCGTCGTGCTCCTGATCCTGACGCTGGCGATGGGCTTCACCGGCTACCTGCTGCCGTTCGACCAGCAGTCCTACTGGGCGACGATCGTCGGCGTCAACATCAACGGCACCGGCCCGTTCATCGGCCCCTACCTGTCGGACTTCCTGAGAGCCGGGCCAGAGTTCGGCGCCACGACGCTGTCGCGCTTCTACGCGATCCACATGCTGCTGATCCCTGGGCTGATGGCCGCCCTGATCGGCGCGCACCTGTACCTGATCACCAAGCTCGGCATCTCCGCGCCGCCCTGGATCAAGGCACAGGAAGAGCCCGAACTGCGCGAGTCGCGGGTGTGAGCTGATGAACCAGGCCGAGAAGGAGGGATACCTCCGCGAGTACTCGCTCCTGAAGAATCAGGGCAAGCCGTTCTTCCCTTACGCGGTCGCCAAGGACTCGATCATGGCCGTGATCGTGATGATCGTGATCATCTTCTTGGCGGCGATGTTCGGCGCCGAGTTGGGGCCCAAGGTCGATCCGACGACGACCACCTACGTGCCGCGCCCGGACTGGTACTTCTTCTTCCTGTTCGAAGTCCTGCGCGTCATGAAGAACGTCCCCAAGTTCACGGACATGGCGACGATCGGCGTGCCGACGATCTGCATGATCCTGCTGTTCCTGCTGCCGTTCTACGACCGCAGCCCCGAGCGCCGGATCGAGCGCCGCCCGGTGGCGCTGGTCGCGGGTCTGGCGACGATCTTCGCGATGGCCTACCTGACCTACTCCGGCGCCAACACCGGCTCGCCGAACTCGGTCGACATGAAGCCGCCGGCCAACCTGACCGCGGCGCAGAAGGCGACCTTCGTCGCCGGCTCGCTGGTCGTCGGGCAGTCGGGCTGTCTCGCCTGCCACGTGCTCGGTTCCAACGGCAACAACGGTCCCGGTCCGCCGCTGACCCACATCGGCTCGATCCTGCGCCCGCAGGCGATCGCCCAGACGCTGCGCAACCCGACGGCGCCGATGCCGTCGTTTGAGGGTCTCGCCAAGCAGTACCCGACCAAGTTCGAGAATCTGATCAACTTCCTCGCCGAGCTTCAGTAGGCTGAGCGTCATTCATTCGATGACGGCGAGCGCTCCTCCGCCGCCGGGGGGATTCGTGAATCAGGCGGGGTCTGGGCCCGGCACGCTGCCGGAGCCGCAGGTGCGGGCGATGTTCGACCGCATCGCGGGCGTCTACGACCTGATGAACGGCGTCATGACCGCCGGGCTGCACCACCAGTGGCGGCGTCGGGCGGCCGATCTGGCGCGCGTCGGTCCCGGTGATCGGGTGCTCGACATCGCGACCGGGACAGGCGATCTGGCGCTCGAACTCGCCGGGCGCGTCGGCTCGAACGGGACCGTTGTCGGCGCCGATTTCTCCGATCGGATGCTTGAGCTGGCGCGTGCGAAGGCCGTCGACGCGGGCTTGCAGACGGTCCGCTTCGAGCAGGCCAACGCGCTGGCGCTGCCCTATGCCGACGACGAGTTCGACGCGGCGACGGTCGGCTTCGGCGCTCGCAACTTCTCAGACCTTGGGCAGGGGATCGCGGAGATGACGAGGGTGGTGAGGCCGGGTGGCAGGGTGGTGATCCTCGAGATCACGACGCCGCAGCGGCCGCCGCTGTCGACCTTCCTGGAGATCTGGTTTGATCACATCGTGCCCGCGCTCGGACGCGTGGCGGGCGACGCCGAGGCATATAGCTACCTCCCGAATTCGGTCCGGAGGTTTCCGCTCCCGCGGGAGCTCGCCGCGACGATGTGGGACAGCGGGCTGCGAGACGTCAGCTACGTGCTGACCGCAGGCGGGATCATCGCCTTGCACGCCGGCGAGGTCGGCAAGTGAGCGTCGTCCAATCGGTCGTCGAAGCGGGCGGCGCCGCGACCACCCGGCTGATGGAGCGCCTCGAGCCGCGCCTGGCCGAGCTCGCCGCCGGTCACGGCCCCCAGCTCGCCCACTACGGCGGCGACACGATCGCCGCCGGCGGCAAGCGGCTGCGGCCGCTGCTCGTGTTCCTCGCCGCGGGTGCACCGCCGCCCGAGACCGAGGGCCTGCTCCGCGCCGCGGTCGCGATCGAGCTCGTCCACAGCGCGACGCTCGTGCACGACGACGTGCTCGACGATGCGGCGCTGCGCCGGGGGCGCCCGACGGTCGTCGCGGCCGGCGGTCGCCTGATGGCCACCGCGGCCGGTGACCTGCTGTTCTCGCGCGCGTTTGCCGAGCTGGCGACGACCGGATCGCTGCACTCGGTACGGGCGCTGTCGCGCGCCAGCTCGGAGCTCGCGGCGGGCGAGCTGATGCAGCGAGCCGACGCCTGGACGGCGGTCTCGACCGAGCGGTACTTCGAACGCTGCCGCCTGAAGACCGCGGTCCTGTTCCGGGCCGCGTGCGAGCTGGGTGCGATCGAGGGGGATGGGCCGGTCGCGGAACTGGGGCAGTTCGGCGAGACGATCGGGACCGCGTTTCAGCTGCTCGACGACGTGCTCGATGTGTCGGGGCCGCCCGAGCGGACCGGCAAGCCTCGCGGCACCGACCTGCTGGACGGGACGATCACGCTGCCGCTGCTGATCGCTCGGTCGCGCGATCCAGAGCTGGCGGCGCTTGCGTTTGCCGAGGTTCGCGCCCCCGACGCCGCCGCCGAGGTATGCGACCGGATCGCCGCGACAGGCGCTCTGGACGAGGTTCGTGAGCAGGGCCTCGACTTGGTGGCGAGCGCGAAGGGCGCGCTGCCGTCGCTGCCGCCGCGCCAGCGCGCGGCGCTCGAGCTGGTCGCCGACGGCGTCGTCGAGCGCTACTCGTAAACGCTTCTCAGAAGTCTTCGGGCAGGAGCACGTCGGCTCGGAGAGCGGCGATGAAGCGCTCGATCTCCTCGGCCATGTTGGCCTGGGTCAGCCGGCGCAGGTCCGACAGCATGTCGGCCAGCCCGTCGTCGAGCTGCTCCTCGAACTGGTCGATCTGTTCACGCGCGTAGATCCCTTCGACCAGCCAATGGCAGTTCGGGCACTGCAACGTCAGCTCCCATGAGCCGCCCGCGCCCTCGCCCCACTCGAGCGGCTGCACGAGGTTGGAGGCGCACTCGGGGCACACGTGCAGGCCGTGGGGTGCCGCCGGCTTCGGGGCCGAGCGGACGAGGTCGATCGCCCGCCCGCTGGGCAGGACGATGCGGCGAACGGAGCGGCTGTCAGGTTCTTGACTCATGGTGTTTGCGATGACGCTGAGCGCGACTTCATTTCCTATCGGCGGTGGTCTTGTGAGGCTTGAGCAGTTGCGGCGCTTCGCTGGACGCTTCGTCCTCAGCGGCGCCGGCGCCCGCGCGCGACTGGACGCCGCGGGTGTCTTGCGGCGCCTGAGAACGTTTGGCCCCGCCGGGCGGATTGCCCGCTACCCTTGGTGGCCCACTTCCCGGAGGCATCGAAGATGTTCCGTAATCCAGCTACAGACCTGATCGTCGTGCTCATCATCGTGCTGCTGATCATGGGGCCCAAGCGGCTCCCCGGACTCGGCAAGGGACTCGGCCAGGGGATGCGTGAGTTCAAGGACGGCATCACGGGTGGTTCCAAGGACGAGGAAGAAGAGCGGCCGGCTATCACTCCCGCCGCATCGACGCCGGATCCGGCCCCGAGCGCCGAACCCGAGCACGCCCCCGCCGCGGATCGCGGGTCCGCTGAGGTCGGGTCAGAACGAAACTCCTAGCCGTGCGCCGTCGGTCAGCAGCGGCGCGCTGGGCCGGCGCGCCAGGGGCGCTGCCCCGGATCTGAGCGATGGCGAAGGCCCTACGCCCCGTCGGCTACGAGGATCGCCTCAGCATCGTCGACCACCTCGACGAGCTGCGCTCGCGCCTGATCATCTGCGTGATCGCGCTCGGGATCGCGTTCGCGTTCTGCTTCTGGCAGAACCAGGCGCTCCTGAGCGTGCTCAACAAGCCGCTCCCCAAATCGGTCACGACCGAGGCCAATCACCTGTCGGGGCTGACGAGCGACTCGGTCAAGGCCTCGCACGACCTCGGCAAGGCTGCGGTCCAGGTAGGCAAGGTGGCGGATCTTCCGAACACGTCCGCGCAGCAGCGGGCGCTCTTCAGCTCGATCAGCGCCGACCTCAAGGCGACCGCCGATGCGCTCCCGCGGTCGCTGCCCAAGAACGTCCCGATCACGATCGGTGTCGGCGAGCCATTCACGACGACGCTGACCGTGTGCTTCTACTTCGCGCTGCTGTTCACGATGCCGGTGCTGCTGTATGAGGCATATGCATTTGTGATCCCGGCGCTGTCGCCGAAGGAGCGACGGATCGCGTTCCCGATCATGATCGCCGCGCCGGTGCTGTTCACGATCGGGGTCGTGTTCACGTACTTCATCGTGCTGCCGGCCGCGATCCACTTTCTGCAGGGCTACAACAGCCAATACTTCAACGCGCTCGTCCAGGCAAAGCCCCTGTATCAGTTCGAGGTGCTCACGATGGCGGCCATCGGCCTCGCGTTTCAGATGCCCCTCGGGCTGCTCGGTCTACATCGTGCCGGCGTCATCAATGGCAGCACGCTGACCAGACACTGGCGCTACGCTACGGTCATCATCGCGATCATCGCCGCGGCGATGCCTGGGGCAGACCCGGTCACGACCGGGCTGGAGACGCTGCCGCTGGTGATCCTGTTTTTGGCGAGTATCGTGATGCTCAAGATTGCCGATCGTCGTGATGCAGCGCGGGCGATGGCCGAGCTTAAAACCGTCGACGACGAATCCTGACCGCAGATGCTCTTTGACCTTCGTAGCCGTGGACGCCGGCGCACCGTTCAGGTGGTCTACCTGGGCCTCGCGCTGCTTATGGGCGGCGGCTTGGTCCTGTTCGGAGTCGGGACCGGCAACGGCAACGGGGGGCTGTTGAACGCGTTCACGGGCGGCGGCTCGAGTGGCGCGCAGAAGCAGGCGCTGAGCACCCAGGAGAAGGCCGCGCTCAAGCAGACCCGTCTGAGCCCCACTGACCCCAACGCCTGGGCGGCGCTCGTCCTCGCCCGCTGGGACAACGCCGGCACCGGCAGCAACTACGACAGCGCGACCAACAACTTCACCGCCGGCGGCAAGAAGGAGCTCGCGAATACGGTCTCCGACTGGCAGCACTACCTGACGCTGACCAAGTCGCCGAGCTCGACCCTGGCGATCATCGCCGCCCGCGCCTACGGTTCGCTCGGCAACTACTCCGGTGAGGCGGGCGCCTGGGAGATCCAATCGGCGGCCAACCCGACCGTGGCCCACGGCTACGAGTGTCTCGCCGCGTCCGCGTACGCCGCGGGGCAGACCCGCGAGGGCGATCTCGCGCTCAACAAGGCCCTGACGCTGGTGCCCAAGCTGAGTCGTACACAGCTCAAGTCCGAGGTCCAGGCGGCCAAGACCACGCCGTCGATCGCGGCCTCCTGCTGAGCCTCGCGATCGTCGGAGCCTGGGTAACATCGCCCGCCAAGGGCCGTTAGCTCAATTGGCAGAGCAGGGGACTCTTAATCCCAAGGTTGGAGGTTCGATTCCTCCACGGCCCATTCTGAAGCCCCGCCCCAGCGGGGTTTGCGCGTTTCTGGAGCTGATACAAATCTGAAACGTGTCCCCCATATGTCCCGAGATCGGCGTACGACTGGCTGAAGTCTCCTGTCGATCCGGTGCGAGGCAACCGATACTCGAGACAGCCCCGGTGGCGTTATGAAATTCGCTCACCTAAAGACTGACTGGCCCGCACGCGATCACGACAGGCTCTGAGAGGACCCGCTCAGCTGCTCTCAGGCCGAGAACGGGAAGACCGGAACGTCGCCAACTCGATCGGGAACTCCGCGACGCCGTGTCGGGCAAAGCAGTCCGCAGCGCTCAGGTAGCGGCTTTCCAGTCGGACCGGCGCAGCTTGTGGAGCAGGAGCGGCGGGACGAGGCCGACGAGAACCGTTGCGGCGAGCAGCGCCAGGAGGTATGGCGGTGTGCTTATGTGCCCAAGCTGGCTCGGCGGCAGCAGACCGACCACGCAGGCGGCCGCGGAGGCGAGCGCCCCCACGACGCACATCGTCACGAGCGCGGGTGCCCGGTAGCCACGCTGGTGGTCAGGCTGTCGCCGCCGTAGGTTGATCGCCGCGACGAACATCAGGACGTACATGATCAGGTAGACCTCTGTCGCCAGGGCCGCGAACACCCAGTACGCGCGTGAGACTGCCGGCACGACCGCGTAGAGCAGTCCGATCAGCGTGACGATGATTCCCTGGGCGACGAGGATATGGAGCTGGAATCCGTTTGAGTTGAGCTGCTGGAAGTACCGCGGCAGGTAGCCACGGTCGCGAGCGATCTCCAACAGGCCGGTCGAGGGACCAGTTAGCCAGTCAAGCAGGCCACTCAGGGAGGCGACCACCAGCCCGACGGCGATGATCGGCGTGAGCACGCTCAGACCGAAGTGATCGAGCAGGCTCTTGAACGCCTGCATGACGCCCGCCGTGAAGCTGATGTGCACCGCCGGGACCGCGACCGAGATCGCGAGCGTCGGGAAGATGAAGACGAGCAGAATCAGGATCACGGCCAGCAGGGTCGCTTTGGGGAACTCGCGCGGGGCGTCGCGCAGTTCGTCGACGTGGACGGCGTTGACCTCAACCCCGGCGTAGAGGAAGAAGCTGTTGACGATGAGCACGATGCTCGTCAGTCCGTTCCACGTCGGCAGCACATGGTGGGCGTTCAGCGGCGCCGCCGACGCGTCGCCCTGCAGGATGTAGATCGCGGCCATGAGAACGAGAAGCAAGCCCGGGATCAGCGTTCCGATGACGATCCCATACGACGCCAGCCTGCCGGTAGCAAGCACCCCTCTGGCGGAGACGAGCACCGCCGCCCAGAACAGGACGATGATCACCACGGCCGTGTAGAGCCCGCTGTGAGCCAAGCTCGGCGCGAACACGTACGCCAGCGTGCTCGCGATGTAGGCAAGGACCGCCGGGTAGTAGAAGGTCGTCTGGGCGAACTGACACCAAATGGCGACGAAGCCCATCCTGGGAGAGATCCCCTCTGACACCCAGTTATAGACCCCGCCTTTCCAGCCCGAGGCGAGCTCGGCCGACACAAGCGACGCGGGCAGCAGGAACACGATCGCCGGCAGGACGTAGACCACCACCGAAGCGAGACCCAAGACGGCCGTCGCCGGCGTGGCGCCAAGATCTCCCACCGACCCCAGGGTCAGCAACGCCATCGCTAACCAGGTGAGCGTCGCCTTTGACCCACCCAGCGCACGAGCCCGACGCTTGGCAGGGGACGGATCCGGCTGCTCGGGTTTAGATGTCATCTGTTTCGCGGGGACGTCTCGGCGACGCGACAGCTCCGGCGAGACATTCTCGGCACTCCGACCGCCAACTGTCGGCGAACCTCAGCGCGGAACCCCGATTAGGCCCGTTGCCACGCGCTCGCTACCGACAACTTACCCTGGGGCTTCTCGATCAATCGTGCTCAACCGCACGGCCTGCTCGCCCGGAAAGCACCCCTGTCAGACGAGCGCTTTCGTCGCCGACCGGCCGGATGATCGGCGACTGCATCGGCGACGTTGCACTGGCCAGCCCGGGCTCCGAGCAGGGGCTGTTCAGTTCGATCTCCCAGCCGGGCCGAAATGCTGTCGGCTGGGCCCTGAGTTTGGCGGGTAGGCCGAGCGCATTGCTGCGCTCGGCCCCCCTCAGAACCGGTTACGTTGAATTCCACATAACCGGTTGTATGTCCCGCGTCCGATTATGTTGAGGACGCGCTCGATGCCTCGGGTTTTGCCTGCTCAGCGCGGTTTGGCTGGGTGACGCGTTCAACATAATCGTGGCTGTCCTGTCGAGGCTTCGCGGAGTCGTGTTCTGCGATCCGAGTGGAGGCAGCGATGGGCAAGCGGTTATGGGTCCCGGTCGTGTCGGGACCGTTGGCGCCGTATGCGCTGGGGTTCGCGTTGTGGTTGACGTCTCGGGCGTATTCGCCCAAGGCGGCGGCGAACAGGCTGTATCAGTTTGATCAGCTCAGTCGGTGGCTTGAGCGGGAGGGTCTTGGCGTCGGCGAGTTGACCGGCGAGCAGGCCGAGCGGTTCGCTGCGGAGCGTCGCGCGGTCGGGCTGGTGACGTGGGCTGCTCCGCAGAGCGCGATGCTGCCTGTTGGGTATCTGCGCTCGTTGGGGGTCGCGCCGGCGGCCACGCCGGTCCTCGCGCAGGGGCCGCTCGACGAGTTGCTGGAGGATTACTGCCGGTATCTGCGGGTCGAGCGTGCGCTCTGTGATCACACGGTGCTCGATGCGTATGTGCCGGCTGCGCGGTTGTTCTTGGCGGGCTGGGACGGCCCGCTCGGGCTGGGGCTGGAGCGGATGCGCGCGGCGGACGTGAGTTCGTTTCTCGCGGGCGAGTGCCCGAAGCGCAGCGTGTCAGGAGCGCGGGATCTGGTCTGCGCGTTGCGGTCGTTGTTGCGCTACCTGCACCTGGCCGGGTTGATCGACGTGCCGCTTGTGTGGGCGGTCCCGTTGGTTGCCGGTCTGCGGGATCGCTCGCTCCCGCGCGGTCTCGATCCCGTCGCGGTCAAGAAGCTGTTGGGCAGTTGCGATCGGCGCACGCTGGTCGGCCGGCGCGACTACGCGGTCCTGTTGTTGCTGGCGCGGCTGGGGCTGCGCGCCGGCGAGGTCGCCGCGATCATGCTGGATGACATCGACTGGCGGGCCGGGCTGCTGCTCGTGCGTGGGAAGGGCAGCCGTCAGGACGTGTTGCCGTTGCCGGTCGATGTCGGCGAAGCGGTCGTGTCCTATCTTCGTCGTCGTCCGCGGTGCGAGTGTCGGGCGCTGTTCTTGCGCGCGATGGCGCCGCGCGAGGGGCTGAACCGGTGCACGGTCGCGTGGGTCGTGCGCGCGGCGTGTGACCGAGCTGGGTTACCGCGCGTCGGGGCTCATCGTCTGCGGCACACGGCCGCGACCGAGATGCTCAGGGCGGGCGCGTCGCTGCCCGAGATCGGCCAGGTGCTGCGCCACCGTGAGCAGAAGACCACGGCGATATATGCCAAGGTCGACCGCAAGGCGCTGCGGCCGCTTGCGCGTCCGTGGCCGGAAGGTGGTGCGGCATGATCTCGCTGCGCCAAGCGCTTGACGACTATCTTCGGATCCGCCGTCGGCTCGGGTTCGAGATGCCCCAGGACGGTCGGCTGCTGGAAGGGTTCGTCGAGTTCCTCGAGCAGGCTGGCGCTGAGCGGATCACTACCAAGCTGGCGCTGATGTGGGCGCGGATGCCTGTCGACGCGCACCCGCACCGCTGGCGCCAGCGGCTCTCCGTCGCGCGCGGGTTCGCCCGGTATCTCGCGACGATCGACCCCGCCAGTGAGGTTCCCTCCAAGGATCTGCTGCCGGGGCATCGCCCGCGGATCGCGCCATACATCTACACGGACGCGGAGATCGCGGCGCTGATCGCAGCCGCAGGAAAGCTCAGACCACCGCTGCGCGGCGCGCGTCATCAGACGCTGATCGGGCTGCTGGCGGTCACCGGAATGCGCCCCGGCGAAGCGCTCGCGCTGAACCGCAACGACGTCGACCTCAAGCACGGCGCCGTGCACGTCCGTGCGGGGAAGCAGAAGAAACAGCGCGAGGTGCCGCTGCACACCACCACGGTCAGCGCGGTTCGCAAGTACGCCCGCCTGCGCGACGCTCGCTTCCCAACACCCTCGACGCCGGCGTTCTTCATCTCCGCGAGGGGACGACGGATGGGTCGCGGGGAGCTCAACCAGACGTTCACCACGCTGATCGGAGAGGTCGGCCTGGACGGCCGCGGCGCTCGCGCCAGACCACGCCCGCACGATCTCAGGCATGCCTTTGCCGTGCACACGCTGCTCGACTGGTATCAGGCAGGCGAGGACATCGATCGGCGGATGCCGCTGCTCAGCACGTATCTCGGGCACGCGGATCCGGCGAGCACATTTTGGTATCTGGAGGCGGTCCCCGAGCTGCTCGAGCACATCAGCCGGCGCCTGGAGCAGATCGGCGAGGTGCTCTCATGACCCTGGTCGCACCGGCGCTCCAGGCGTTCTTCACCGACCGTTTGATCACCCAGCGCAACTCCAGTCCGCAGACGATCGCCGCCTACCGTGACACCTTCCGGTTGCTGCTCCGCTTCGCGCGCGAGCAGACCGGCAAACAGCCGTTCGAGCTGGACCTCGACGATCTCGAGGCGCCGTTGATCGGCGCGTTCCTCACTCACCTCGAACACGATCGGGGCAACAGTCCCCGCACGCGGAACGCCAGGCTCGGAGCGATCCACTCCTTCTACCGATTCGCGGCGCTCGAACATCCCGAGCACGCCGCGACGATCGCCAGGGTGATGGCAATCCCGACCAAGCGCCACGAGCGCAACACCGTCAGCTACCTGGACCTCGACGAGATCAAGGCACTGCTCGCCGCCCCGGACCGCAACACCTGGCTCGGGCGTCGCGATCACACGCTGCTGCTGCTCATGATCCAGACCGGCGTGCGCGTCTCAGAACTCGTCGGCCTTCGCGTGCGCGATGTCCACCTCGGCACCGGCGCGCACATTCGGGTCACGGGCAAGGGACGCAAGAAGCGCGCAACGACCCTGACGGGCCAGACCGTCGCGAGCTTGAGCGAATGGCTGAATGAACGCGGCGCCGACCCCGCCGATCCCGTGTTCCCAACGCGTCAAGGGCAGCCGCTCAGCCGCTACACAATCGGTGCGGTCCTCGCCAGGCACGCCGGCAACGCCGCCGCCAGCTGCCCGTCACTGGCAGCCAAACGCGTCACCCCGCACACGCTCCGCCACACCAACGCGATGCTACTCAGGGCCAAGGGTGTGGACATCGCGACGATCGCGCTGTGGCTCGGGCATGAGAGCACCCAGACCACGCATATCTACGAGCACGCCGACCCAGCGCTCAAGGAGGAAGCGATCGCCCGGACCGCCCCACTGGGAGCCAAGCCCGG
>CAVWOQ010000028.1:0-9815 GCA_963756655.1 uncultured Solirubrobacterales bacterium | reverse complement strand
GCCCGGTTCGCGTAACCGGGCTAGCTCGGGTTCGCCTGCCGGCGTGCGCGCTCGCGCGCTGAGTCGGCCGCTGCGACGATCGTGCGCGCCCGCTCACGGCGCTCGTCGCCGGGCAGCAGCGCGAGGTTGATCTCGATCAGCGCCGCCGCCGCCTGCGTCGCAGCCGCCGCGAGCTCGGCCGCGGCAGCGGCGTCGGGGCGCTCAGCCGGCTGACACCGGCCCGCGATCTCGGCCGCCAACGCCGTGCAGTCGGCAGCCGTGGCGGCGATCGCGAGCAGCGTATCGGCGGCGGCGACCAGGGCGGCGCGCAGGTTCGCATCGCGGCCGGTGCCCCCGGGTTGAGCAAGCTCACGAAGTGCCTCGCGCGCCGCCGTGTACGCGCGGGCATTGCCGGCGCCGGCCTCGATCGCGCGTGTGCGCAGTGTCGCCGCCTGGATGGCGACCCCCCGGGAGTCCTCCCACGACTCGAGCGAGTCGCGCGCAAGCGACTCACACAAGCCCGCCGCGAGACTCGCGACCCCCGCCGCGACAACGCCCCCTCCCTCGGCCGGCGAGGCCGAGGCGAGCTGCTGTGCGATCGCGCCGAGTCGCTCCGGTGTGCCGTTCACGAGGCGATCTTGAGCGCCGCCTCCGCGGCCTCCTCGGCCTCGACGAGCTGGCGCTCGATCAGCCCCAGACCCGTAGCCCAGAAGCCGCGGTCGGACACGTCGACGCCGACGATCCGTGCCAGCTGCGCAGGCGAGCGCGAGCCGCCGGCCTTCAACAGCTCGAGATAGCGCGGAACGAACTCGTCGCCGTCGCGCAGGTACTGGGCGTAGATCGAGAGCGCCATCAGCTGGCCGTACGCGTACCCGTATACGTAGCCCGGGGTCGAGAACACGTGCGTCGCGTACGACCACCACGAGCGGTAGCCGTCGGTCAGCTCCATCGCGTCGCCGTACAGCTCCCGATTTACGGCGATCCAGTGCTCGCCGATCCGGTCGACCGACAGCTCCCCCCGCTCGCGCCGCTCACGGTGGATCGCGTCCTCGAAGCGATGGATCGCAACCTGCCGGAAAACGGTCGCGACCGACTCGTCTAGCCGGTGTGCCAGCAGCCCGAACCGGGCCGCCGGGTCCTCGGCGCACGACAGCAGGTGCGCGAACGTCAGCGTCTCACCGAACACGGAGGCCGTCTCGGCGACGGTAACCGGGGGTTGCATCTGCAATAGGCCGCGCGGCGACGCGAGCAGGAAGTGCAATCCGTGGCCGAGCTCGTGCGCGAGCGTCAGCACGTCGTCCAGGCGCCCGGAGAAGTTGATCAGCACGTACGGATGCAGGTCGGGGATCGTCGTCGCGCAATATGCGCCCGGAACCTTGCCGGGGCGGGTCTCGGCATCGATCCAGCGCTCCTCGAAGAACCTCTTTGCTGCGCTGCCGAGCTCGGTCGAGAAGCCGGAGTAGACGCCGACGACGAGCTCCTCCGCCTGTGCCCACTCGAATTCATCCGGCACCCGGCCGACCGGCGCCATGCGGTCGTAATCGCGCAGGCGCTCGAGGCCGAGTGCCCGCGCCTTGATCCGCACCCAGCGCTGCGGAATGTCGTAGCGCGAGACGACGGCCTGCACGAGCGCCTCGACGGACTCGTCGGAGGCCTCGTTGTCCATGTTGAGCTCAGCGAGCCAGTGCGGGTAATGGCGCAGCCGATCATCGAGCGCGTGGTCGGCGAGCAGCACGTTGAGGATCTGGGCGCGCGTGCGGACGCCGGCCGCCAGCCCGGTGCTGACCGCTTCCGCGGCCCGCCGGCGCTGTTCGGCATCGCTGGACGACAGCGGCGCGAGCGCCTGCTCGAGATCGAGCCGGTCGCCGTCGAGCTCGACCTCGATCCCCGACAGCTGCTCGCCGAGCAGTCGGCCCCAGGCGTCAGCGCCGCTGACCGTCTTCTCGGTCAGGATCCGCTCCTCGGGCTCGGTCAGGCGATGCGGCTTGGTCCGGCGCAGTTGCCGCAGTAGGTGCGCGTAGTGCTCGAGCTCGGGGGCCTCGAGCAGCTGGTCGGCGCGGTCGTCGTCGATCGCGATCCACTCGAGGTCGAGGAATGTCGTCAGCGTCTCGACCTGCGCGCTGACCTCCTCGAGCTCGGTTAGTAGCGCGCCATGGGCGGGCGGACGGGTGTCGGCTTCGAAGCGCAGGACCGCGTACTCCAGCGCCGCGGTCATCGCCACGTTGACGCGCTCGAGCTCGTCGAGCGCGTCCCGCAGCTGGGCGGCGTCGTAAGCGCCGATCCGCGACCTGTGCGCTTCAGAGAAAGTCGCGGCGAGGGACAGCGCCCCCTGTCCCGCCACCGCTGCGGCATCCGCCCCGCCCGGCATCAGCGGCCCCAAGTCCCACGCGATACCGGGCGCGCCTGTCCTCACGGGCGGATTGTGCGAAAGCGACGGCGGGACGGGCGCCGTCGCCTCCGCAGGCGCTCCAGCAAAGTCCTAGAACCTCAGGTGCTGTGCTTCGTGGAGTGCTTACGCACCGGGCTGGTGCTGTGCTTGTGCCCCTCGACGTCCGGCGTGTCGTCGTCGTCCTTGCGTCCGTGCATCCCGTGCGCCTGGCTCTCGTCGTCGGTGAGCCCGTGTGCGCTGGGCTCGTCGGTCAACCCGTGGGCATGGCCCTCGACGTCGGCCTGCTCTTGCTTCTCGTCCTTATCGCTCATGTGAGCTCCTTTGAAGTTGATTGCCGCTCGACCTACCGGCGCGTACGCATCGTAGACGGGCTACGGACCGGAAATCTTCCATACGTGACGAACGCCACACAAGCAACAATATGATCTCTGCGATGGCCGAGAGCATCGAGGACGAGGAGCTCCCGGCCTGGTCACTGGACCGCGATGAGGTTCGCGCGGAGCAGCAGCGCTCGGACTGGCCGCTCAAGGACCCGCGCGATTGGGCCTGGGGCGGGGCGTCCGGCGCCGGCGTCAGGGTCTGCATCGTCGACAGCGGCGTCGACGCGAGCCACCCGATGGTCGGCCCGGTGCAGGGCGCGGTCGCCGTCGCGGAGGACGCAAGCGGCGAGCTGACGGTGGTCGAAGACCCCGAGGGTGACATGTTCGGCCACGGTACTGCGTGCGCCGCGATCGTCCGCGAGCTGGCGCCCGACTGCGAGATCCATTCGGTGCGCGTGCTCGGCGGTGAGCTGACCGGCACCGGGCCGATCCTCCTACACGGCCTCGGCTGGGCGATAGACCAGCGCTTCGAGGTGATCAACCTGAGCCTCTCGACGACCAAGAGCAAGTTCGCGCCCGGGCTCAGAGAGCTCGCGGATCGGGCCTACTACGGCGGTAGCGTGCTCGTCGCATCGGCCCACAACATGCCGGTCGAGTCCTACCCGTGGCGGTTCTCGTCGGTGCTGTCGGTCGGCAGCCACGCGGGCAGTGATCCGTTCGAGTTCTACGTCAACCCGGACCCGCCGGTCGAGTTCGTCGCGCCGGGGGTCGATCTCGAGCTCGCGTGGCTCGACGGCGGCACGATCCGGGCGACCGGCAACTCGTTCGCGACCCCGTACATGGCCGGGCTCGCGGCGCTGGTCCTGTCAAAGCACCCGGGCATGGCGCCGTTTGAACTGAAGACGGCGCTACGCGCCGCCAGCAACAACGTCAGGAGCGCGACATGAGTGCAGACGATCCGTTCAGGGGCGACGGGCTGGCGACCGAGGCCGACCGCCAGGGCCTGCTCCAGGCGCTGGTCGAGATGACCCGGTCGGTGTTCGCCGCCAAGGCGTGCTCGATCATGAGCCACGACGTGGGCTCGCGTGAGCTCGTCTTCGAGGCGGTCGCGGGCGAGGGCGCCGGGATCCTGGTCGGTCAGCGGATACCGGCCAACACGGGCGTCGCCGGCTGGGCGCTCGCCTCCGAGGAGCCGCTCGCGATCGCCGACGTCAGACAGGACCCGCGGTTCGCGCGCGACGTCGCCGAGTCGACCGGCTACGTACCGACCAACCTGTCGGTCCATCCGCTGCTGCACGGCGAGCTCTCGCTGGGCGTGCTGAGCGTGCTCGATCAGGGGATCAGTCCGAAGGTTGGGCTCGCCGACATGAACGTGCTGGCGCGGATCGCCAACCACGCTGCGACCGTGCTGGCGCTGGTCCTGGCGGCGCGGCAGGCCGAGGCGGCCGGCACTGGGACCGGGGCGCTGGCCGGCGTCGAGC
This sequence comes from uncultured Solirubrobacterales bacterium, assembly GCA_963756655.1. GTDB lineage: Bacteria > Actinomycetota > Thermoleophilia > Solirubrobacterales > Solirubrobacteraceae > Palsa-465. The sequence continues at coordinate 5,646 of CAVWOQ010000028.1, read as the reverse complement.
GGGCGCTGGCCGCCGCGCCCGCTCGCCAGCGCGAGGCGGCGCTGACGCTGCTGGGGGCGCTGCAGCAGATGCTCGAAGAGCGCTGATTTCGGCCCGATCGGCGGAGCCGTGTTCGATCCCGTGCGATATGCGTCAGGGATCGCACTCGGGCCTGGCCCCGGGGGCGCGGCGGTCGCCGTAGCAGCGGGGCGAACTAGCTCAGCGTGGCCTGTTCCGGAGGTGCCCCGAAGGTGACCTTCCGCGCGGGGTGCGTGACCGCCAGCCGGCCGCGGGCGTTCTCCATCAGCGACGAGGACGGCGGCGAGGCGGTCAGCGCGTCGAGCAGCGTGTCGCCGTCGATCCGCCAGCAGTCGCACGCGGTCAGCGCCGTCACCGTGGCGGTCCGCGGGATCCCCTCGAGCACGCCGATCTCGCCGAAGTAGGTGGGTCCGGTCATCACCCTGATCTTCTGCTCGGGGCCGCCGGCCTCGCCGCGGGCGCTGACCTCGACCTCGCCCTCGACGAGCACGTACAGATAATTGGCCGGATCGCCCTCGCGGACGATCGCGGCCGCGGCGTCGAACCGCACCTCGGAGGCGGCGGCGGCGAGCCGCTCGAGGATCGGCCGGCTGGCGGCCGCGAAGATCTCGAGCCGCTCGAGCAGCGCAACCTTGGGCTCGAGTTCGCGCGCGCGGGAGGCGGTCTCGCGGTCGATCACGAGGAGCGCGGGGTAGCCCGCGACCGCCAGCAGGCTCGGGGCCAGCGCCATCACCCACAGGCCGCCGTCGAGCCCGAGCGCGCTGACGACCGCGGGCGTGACGACTGCGCCGAGCGCGATCGCGCTCAAAAAGAACGCGAAGAACACGCCGAACACCCGCGCGAGCTGGTCGGACGGCACGGCGCGCTGCAGGGCGGTCACCGCCAACACGTCGACGACCAGCGTCGAGCTGCCGCGGAACACCTGCACGATGAACGCGAGCACGGGTGAGTGGATCACGATCAGCAGCGCCGTCGGCAGGCAGTAGCCGACCGCGCCGGCGAGGATGATCGACGCCAGGCGCCGCGAGCCGGCGAGCCGGTTGACGCCCGCGGCCGCGAGCACCCCGCCGGCTCCGAGGCCGGCGAGCAGGTAGCCGAACCCCTGTGAGCCGGTCCCGAGCTTGTGCTCGGAGACACCGATGAACAGCACCGTGTCGGTTCCGTAGACGAAGCTCACCAGCACGCTGTAGGCGACCAGCGTTCGCGCGGCGGCGAGACCGAGGACCGTCCGCACGCCGACCGACATCTGCGCCAGCACGCCGGCGCGGCCGCCCTCGGTGACGTCGACCGGGCGGCTGCGGGTCCTGATCCGCGACACGATCGCCGCCGAGATCACGAAGCTCGCCGCGTTGAGCGCGAACACGAGCGACGGCGAGCCGACCACCAGCAGCACCGCGCCGACCGCGGGGCCCGCGATCACGACCAGCTCGTCGATCGTGCTGTTGAGCGCGTTGGCCGCCGTCAGGTCGTCCTCGTCGACCAGTGACGGGATCGTCGCCGCGGTCGACGGCTGATAGACGACGCCCGAGGCCGACGTCAGGGCCGTGAACACGAGCGCGACCGCGGGCGGCCCGTTGCCGGCCGCGACGACCGCGAGCCCGACCTGCCACACCGCGCACAGCAGGTCGGAGGAGACCATCAGCCTGATCCGCTCGTAGCGCTCGGCGAGCACGCCGCCGTAGATGCTCAGCAGCAGCTGCGGCGTCAGCCGCACGAGGCCGGCCGCGCCGACCCAGCCCAGCGAATGCGTCCGGTCAAAGATGAACGCGAGCAGGCCGACGTTGTAGGCCCAGCTACCGGTGGCCGAGATCAGCAGCCCGCTGAACAGCAGCCTGACGTCACGCTTTGCGAGCACGGATCGATACCCGGCCAGCCATGCGGAGATCCGCGCGCTCCCCATGCGGCGCCAGTTTATGGTCTGGCCCCGGATAGAATCCGCCACCTCGTGCTTACCTGCTCGGCGTGCGGAACGGAGAACCGACCCGGGAGGAGATTCTGCGCGCAGTGCGGTGGCGCTCTGTCGACGAGCTGCGCCAGCTGCGGGGCCGCTAACGAGCCCGGCGACCGCTTCTGCGGCGAGTGCGGCGCCGAACTGCGAGCCCAGGCGGTGGAGAGTACGAACGGCCCGACGCCGACGGCGCCGGTCGCCGTGTCCGAGCGGCGGCTGGTGACGGTGCTGTTCGCCGATCTTGTCGGCTTCACGACGCTGTCGGAGCACCGCGACCCGGAGGAGGTCCGTGACCTGCTGTCGCAGTACTTCGACCGCTGCCGGGCGCTGATCAGTCGCTACGGCGGCACGGTCGAGAAGTTCATCGGCGATGCGGTGATGGCGGTGTGGGGGTCGCCGGTCGCGCGCGAGGACGACGCCGAGCGCGCGGTCCGGGCGGCGCTGGCGCTGACGAGCGCGGTCGCGCTGCTCGGCGAGGAGGTCGGGATGCCTGAGCTGCGGGTCCGCGCCGGGGTGCTGACCGGCAACGCAGCCGTGGAGCTGGGCTCCGAGGGCGAGGGGATGGTGCTCGGCGACACGGTCAACACCGCGTCGCGGCTGCAATCGATCGCCGAACCGGGCACGGTGCTGGTCGACGACGTCACCCGGCGCGCGAGCGAGGCAGCGATCGCCTACGACGACGCGGGAGAGCACGTGGTCAAGGGTCGCGAGCAGCCCGTGCACGCGTGGACGGCGCTGAGAGTCGTGGCCGGCGCCCGCGGCGCCCAGCGAAGGGCCGGACTCGAGGCTCCGTTCGTGGGGCGCGAAAGGGAGCTCGCACGGGTCTTGGAATCGTTCGAGGAGAGCGCCGAGCGCAATACGGCGCGCCTGGTGACGGTGGTCGGCGAGGCTGGCTCGGGCAAGTCACGCCTGCTGTGGGAGTTCTCCAAGTACATGGACGGCGTTGTGCGAGTGGTGCGCTGGCATCAGGGCCGCTGCTTGTCGTACGGCGAAGGTGTTGCCTACTGGGCGTTGGCGGAGATGGTCCGCGCGCGGGCCGGGATCGCCGAGGAGGAGGGTCCCGACTCGGCGCGTGCGAAACTCTCCGAGGCGGTCGCCCAGTACGTGACCGACGAGCGCGAGCGCCGCCTGGTCGAGCCGCGGCTCTCGCACCTGCTGGGGCTCGAGCAGCGGACGGCTTCAGATCGCGCTGACCTGTTCAGCGGCTGGCGACTGTTCTTTGAGCGGATGTCCGACGATGCCCCGGTCGTGCTCGTGTTCGAGGATCTGCAGTGGGCCGACTCGGGGCTGCTGGAGTTCGTCGACTACCTGCTCGAGTGGTCGGCCGAGCGTCCGCTGTTCGTGCTCGCGCTCGGCAGACCGGAGCTGCTGGACGCACGGCCGACGTGGGCGGCCGAGGCGATCTCGCTGGCGCCGCTAGCCGACGCCGCGATGCGCGAGCTGTTCGAGGGACTGGTACCAGGGCTGCCCGAGGAGCTGGCAACGCGGGTCCTGTCGCGCGCCGAGGGCGTGCCGCTGTACGCGGTCGAGACCGTCCGGATGCTGCTCGATCGGGGACTGCTCGAGCAGGAGGGCAGCCGCTACCGGATGACCGGCGACGTCGGCGAGTTGGATGTGCCCGAGACGCTGCACGCGCTGGCCGCAGCCCGGCTCGACGGTCTGTCGCCGGATGAACGCGCTGTGCTCCAGGACGGCGCTGTGTTCGGGCAATCGTTCACGCCCGCGGGCGTCGCGGCCCTCTCGGAGCGATCAGTCGACACCGTGACGGCAATCCTTGACGGGCTGGTTGCCAAGCAGATCCTCGGCTTCAACGACGACCGCCTGTCCTCCGAACGCGGCCAATACCACTTCCTCGGCGGGCTGCTGCGGACGACCGCATACGGGACGCTGTCGCGCAAGGACCGCAAGAGCCGTCATCTCGCCGCCGCCCGCCACCTGCAGGAGGTCTGGGGCGAGGAGGCGCCGGAGCTCGCCGAGGTGCTGGCGGCCCACTTCCTCGACGCCGCCGCCGCCGATCCCGACGCGCCCGATACGCCGCGGATCCGCGCCGCGGCGTGCGAGACGCTCGCCGACGCCGGCGAACGGGCGCTGTCGCTGGCACTGGGAGCCGAGGCGACGCGGGCGTTTGACCGCGCGGCCGAACTCGCCGAGGACGATGCGACGCGCGCGCGGCTGCTCGACCAGGCCGGCCGCGCGGCACAGCTGAACGCGGACTACAAAGGCTCGGAAGAGCGACTGAAAAAGGCCGTTGAGCTGTTCGAGTCGCTCGACGATACGGTCGCCGTGGCACGCTCGCTCGCCGTGCTCGCGGCGACGCTCTATCGGGAGGACAGGCTCGAGGAGGCGCTGGCGCTGGACCGGCGCGCGGTCGCCGGACTGCCCGACGAGAGCGCCGAGCAAGCCGCGGTCCTGGCCGTGCTGGGTACCCACCTCGCGTTCAGAGGGGACTTTGAGCAAGCGCTCGCCGCGATCGAGTCGGCGCTGGCAATCGCCGAGCCACTCGAGGATTGGCAGACGGTCGTGAGGGGATTCAACACACTGGCAAATATACGAGAACGCTCCGGCCGGGTGGAAGAGTCGACCGCGTTACGGGAACGTGCGCTCAAGATCGCGTTGGCCCACGACCTCACAGCGGACGCGCTGCGCAGCTACAACAACCTCGCCAACGGTCCGCTTCAGCACGATCGCTTCCAGGATGCTTGCGACATCGCGAGTCCGGGGCTTGCGCTTGCCAAGGCGCGGGGACATCGCGATTCCGAGCAGTACCTCGCTCTGATGGTCGCCACCGCGAATGTGGGGTTGGGCCAGTGGGACATGGCCCTGGAGCTGGCCGGCACGCTCGACGCCTCGGGTGCGCTGACCCGCCTGGGGTATCTGCCGTCGCTCGCGCGCATCCAGGCGGCACGAGCGGACACCGAGATGCTGCAGTCCACACTGGAGCTCGCGGTCGCCGAGGAGGGCAGCACCAATACGGAGTATGGGCCGTCGGCCACAGTCGCCCGCGCGATCGTGCTCAATGCGCTGGGGCGTCCGTCGGAGGCGCTGCGGGCGGCTCTCGTGGTGGCGATGTCCGGCAGCGAGGTCGCGAACGAGGATCGCCGCGAAGCCTACATGGAGGCGGGTCTCGCCGCCCTCACGCTCGACGACCAGGCGACCGTGGAACAGCTGATCGAGTACGTCGCCGAGCTCCCACCGGCGATGCGTTCCCCACTGCTCCGCGCGGGCGCGGCCCGGTTCGGCGGCCTGCTCGCGCAGCGGCGCGGCGACACTGCCGAGGCGGATGAGCTGCTGACGGCGGCGACGCGCGAGCTGCGGGCGATCGAAGCGCCGTTCGTGCTGGGTCAGGTGCTGGTCGAGCACGCCGAGCTGCTGCACGCCTACGGGCGCGACACCGACGCTGCGCCGTTGAAGGCCGAAGCGGTCGTGATCTTCGAGCGTCTGCGCGCCGCCCCGTGGCTGCAGCGCGCGCAAGCGGTCGGCTCCGGGGTTACAGCATGAGAGGCGTGCACTGACCAGCTGCCGGTCGCGCGGGGGGCAACCGGACCGCTTCGCGGCCAGGATCGTGGCCCGCCAGGCGGGTGCGCCAGCCGCCGAGAGCCTGCTCGGTCGCGCGGAGTCCGCGTTCGCCGAGCACGAGGATCCGTTCAACTACGCGGTCGTCGCGCTCGAGCACGTCGAGG
>CAVWOQ010000027.1:0-126830 GCA_963756655.1 uncultured Solirubrobacterales bacterium | reverse complement strand
CCGACGCTCTATCCAGCTGAGCTACGGGCGCCTGGGCGCCGATTCTAGCCTCAGATCGGGGAGGGCTCCGGCTCGGCGTAGCGCGCGACCGTGAACGCGATCAGGGTCGGGACCTGGGCCGCGTACACCAGCAGCGACAGCGTCAGGATGACGAGCGCGCCGCCGCTCACGTGGTCGCGCAGGAACGCGTACTCGATCATTCCGGCGGTGATCAGGTAGGCCAGCAGCGCCCACTTCGCGACGTAGAAGAAGCGCTCCCAGGCGAAGTTCTTGACCCGCGTCAGCGAGAACAGGTTGAAGCTCAGGACCGCGACCGACGCGATCAGCAGTCCGATCGCCGGGCCCAGCGGCACGTGGCGGGGGAGATGCGACGCGAGGTAGATGCCGCCGATCACGATCAGCGCCAGCGACGCCATCCCGAGCTCAGTGAAGCGCGGGTATCCGTCTTCGTCGGTCACGAGGACGCGAGCTTGGTCATGATCACGAGCGTCGCGACCTGCATCAGGCCGAGAATGCCGGCGCAATAGATGAAGCGCTTCATCAGGCGCTCGATCACCTGCGGGTTCGGGCGCGGCTTCTTGAGCTCGAACAGGACCGCGATGTTGGCGGGTTCGAGCAGCCCGAGTGCGAGGACGGCCATCACCCCGACGACGATGTAGCTGGCGACGACCCAGCTGTGGTTCGGGCTCGAGCTGAGGACGTTTCCGGTCTTGACGCCGAGCTGCCAGCCGGCCGCGAGCGTCATCGTCACCACGGTCGGCATGATCAGGACCATCTTCGGCATCAGCTTGGTCGTGAACTCGATCCGCGCCGGGATCGACATCCGGCCGATGATCGGTCCGAGCACCAGGCCCAGGAACAGGTCGATGATCGTCCACGAGGCGCCACCCGCCACGTGCAGGAACATCAGCGGCCAGAGCTTGTTGGCGGCGATCGCGACGATCACGCAGACGCCCGCGATCGCGACCAGCACCAACCCCTTGCGCGGCACGATCTCGAACTCAAGCGGCGCGTGCGCCGGAGCTTCGACAGGCGGTGCCCCTAGTTCCCCCAGGGTGGCGGTCGTCTCCACCATCTGACTAGATCCTAATCATAGGGTCGGCGGTCGTGTGTGCTTCGTGTCACCTTGGCTGCACTCACGCCGACAAAACAGCAAAGGGAGCGCGATGGACTTTGAACAGATCCAAACGCAACTGACGGACCACGTTCTGACGGTCACGCTCAATCGCCCCGAACGTCTCAACGCCTGGACGCCGACGATGGGCCGAGAGCTGATCGCGGCGTTTGATTACGCCGACGCCGAGGATGACGTGCGGGCCGTGATCGTGACCGGAGCCGGGCGCGGGTTCTGCGCCGGCGCTGACCTCGCGTCCGGCGGCGAGACGTTCGCCAAGGCCGATCAGACCGACGTCCCGCGCGACGGCGGAGGGCAGTTCACGCTGCGCGTGTTCGAGTGCACCAAGCCGGTGATCGCCGCGATCAACGGCCCCGCGGTCGGCGTTGGCGCGACGATGACGCTGCCGATGGACATCCGGCTGGCCGCACAGGACGCCCGGATCGGGTTCGTGTTCGCGCGGCGCGGGATCGTGCCCGAGGCGTGTTCGAGCTGGTTTCTGCCGCGCGTCGTCGGGATCAGCCGGGCGATGGAATGGGTTGCGACCGGGCGCGTGTTCTCGGCCGCCGAGGCGCTCGACGCCGGCCTGGTCAGGAGCCTGCACCGGCAGGCGGAGCTGCTCGAGGCGGCCCGCGAGCTCGCGCGTGAGATCGCCGACAACGCGGCGCCGGTGTCGGTCGCGCTGGCGAGACAGATGATGTGGAGGATGCTCGGCGCCGAGCACCCGATGCTCGCTCACCGTGCCGACTCGCGCGGGATGTTCGCGCGCGGCAGATCGGCCGACGCACATGAGGGGATCAGCGCGTTTCTCGAAAAGCGTCCCGCGAGCTTTCCTGACCGCGTCAGCGATGGGCTTCCGGATCTGTTCCCCGGGTGGACGACTCCTCAGTTCGAGTAACCGCCTGCTGGCGACCGACGCCGGCCACCGGCCCACGATTACGATGCGATTCGATGCCTATCGAGTGGGCCGGTCTGGGTCCCGAACTGCTGCTCTCGCTCGACCGCTCGCGCGCCGAGCCGCTTCGCGTGCAGCTCGAGCATCAGCTGCGCGAGGCGATCCGCTCGGGCAGGCTCTCGGCTGGCGAGCGGCTCCCGTCCTCGCGGGCGCTCGCGGCCGAACTCGGGATCTCGCGCGGGCTGGTGCTCGAGTGCTACAGCCAGCTCCAGGCCGAGGGGTTCCTGAGCTCGCAGACCGGATCCGCGACGCGGGTCGCGGCGGGCGCGATCGCAGGGCCGCAGCTGGCCGTTGAGTCGCCGTCGTCGCCACGTCTCGCGGTCGACTTCCTACCCGGCGTCCCCGACCTGACGAGCTTTCCGCGCCGCGACTGGGCTTGGGCGATGCGCGAGAGCTGTCGCGACGCGACGCCGGCCGAGTTGGGGTACGGCGACCTGCGCGGAACCGACGCGCTGCGCGGTGTGCTGGCGAGCTACCTGCGCCGCGTGCGCGGAGCGGTGGCCGACCAGCAGCAGATCGTGATCTGCGCGGGCTTTGCTCAGGGCATCAACCTCGTGCTCAGATCGCTGGCGCGGAACGGGGTCAGGCAGGTCGCGATCGAGGATCCGGGCGACGACGAGTACCACGAGATCGCGGCGCGCTTCGGGATCGAGGCGGTGCCGGTCGCGATTGACGAGCGGGGGATCGATGTCGACGCGCTCGCGGCGACCGACGTCCGGGCGGTGATCCTGACGCCGACGCATCAGTTCCCGACCGGGATCGCGCTCGCGTCTGAACGGCGTCAGGCGCTGGTCAGCTGGGCGAACGAGCACCGCGCGACGATCATCGAGGACGACTACGACGCCGAGTTTCGCTATGACCGTGACCCGGTCGGCGCGCTGCAGGGTTTGGCTCCCGATCGGGTGGCGCTGATCGGCACCGTCAGCAAGTCACTCGCGCCGGCGCTCCGCCTGGGGTGGGTCGTGTGCCCGGCGGCGTTGCTCGAATCCGTCATCGAGGACAAGCGGCTCAGCGATCGGGGCTCGCCGGCGCTGGAGCAGTTGGCGCTCGCGGCGCTGATCGAGTCCGGTCGCTTCGACCGCCATCTGCGCCGCATGCGCGCCGTGTACGCCGCGCGGCGCGACACGCTGGTCGCAGCGCTCGCCGAGCATGCCCCCGAGGTTGCCCTCAGCGGCTTGGTTGCCGGCTTTCATGCCGTCGCTCACCTGCCCGACGGCGCCGATGAGCAGGCGATCGTCGGGCAGGCGCTTGCGCGGTCGATCGGCCTTCACGGAATGCGTTCGTACCGCCCCAGCGGCCGCGGCGGCCCGCCCCAGCTCGTGCTCGGATTCGGAAACCTGGGCGAGGCGGCGATCGAGCGCGGCGTGATCGCGGTCGCCGACCTGCTGCGGCTCGCCTGAGCCGGCGCAAAGCGGCTCATTCAATCGGCACCGAATTGGCTCTTACCACTGGGCCGCTTGCGGCCTACATTGGCCGTGCAATGACGGTCACCCGCCACCAGCGCTCGATCCTCTCCTCGCCCGGCGCGCCTGCACTGCTCGCCAGTTCGATCATCGCGCGTCTGCCGCTGGCGATGTTCAGCATCGCTTTGCTGGTCAACGCACAGCGGCTGACCGGGTCGTTCGCCGTCGCCGGCGTCGTCAGCGGCGCGTATGCGATCTCCGGTGCGTTCTCGGCGCCGCTCCTCGGGCGGCTCGTCGACCGCTTCGGCCAGACAGTGGTGCTGATCTGCGGCGCCATGCTCACGGCGCTGCTGCTGATCGCAACCGGGCTGCTGCCACCGGGTACGGCGCCGCTGGTGCTGGTCGTGCTCGCCATGGCGACTGGGCTCGCGACACCCCCACTCGAGGCGTGCATCCGGACGCTGCTGCCGGTGATCGTCGGCGATCCCGAGGCCCTCCCGGAGCTGTTCGCATTCGAGGCAACCGTGCTCGAGCTGACATTCGTATTCGGTCCGCCGCTCGCCCTCGGGCTCGGCGCGGCCTGGTCGACCGGCGGCGCGCTCGTGGTCAGCGGCCTGGTGATGCTCGGTGGGACGGTCGCGTTCGCCGCGCAGCCCGCGTCGCGGCGCTGGCGGCCCGGGCATCAGCTGCCGAGGCCGCGCGGAGGCTCGCTGCGGTCGCCGGCGATCCGGATGCTGGTCCTGATCCTGATCGGCACCGGCACGGTGTTCGGGGCGACCGAGGTCGGCGTCACCGCGGCCGCGAAGGCGCTCGGCAGCACGGCCGTCGGCGGGCCGCTGCTCGCCCTCTGGGGGCTCGGGTCGCTGCTCGGCGGGATCGTGGCGACGCGACTCGGCGGTGGTGCCCGGCGCGCCGGCGGGCTGACGGTATTGCTGGTGGCGCTCGCCGTCGGCCACGGGGCGCTGGTCCTGACGACCGGGAGCGCCGTCGCGATCGGGGTCGTGATCCTGCTCGCGGGGGCGACGATCGCCCCAAGCGACGCCAGCATCTCGGCGATGGTCGACAGAGCTGCCCCGGCCGGAACGCAGACCGAGGCGTTCTCGTGGCTGTTCACGGCGTCGCTCACGGGTGCCGCGCTCGGGGCCGCGGTCGCGGGCGCGATCGCGCAGAGCAACGGCGCTCGGGGTGCGTTCGCGTTCGCCGGCGTCGCAGGCGCGCTGACCGTCGTGATCGCGGCGATCGGATCGCGCTGCATCGACAGCGCGACCGGGGAGCGGCCTGATGCCCTCCCGGCGCCCGCGGCGTGACTGACACGGAGAGGGCGGGATTCGAACCCGCGAAGGAGTGTTAACCCCTTACTCGCTTAGCCATCGCAGGGGCTGCTGTGTGTTGCCGTTCTGGCGGATCGCCTGCAAATCGGCCACTTCACGAGCAACCTTGCCACTGATGTGTTGCGTCTTGCTGACCCCCGACGCTGCCACAATGCTGCCATCAGACTAACGCGGTGATCGCGGCCATGAATGCGAGCGTCCCCGGAACCGTGCAACGCAGTGCTCGCCGCCCCGGCGCCTCGATGCCATACGGAGGCAAACCGAGTATCTGCGCCCGAGCGCAGAGCTGTCCGTCCCTTTCTTTGGCCGTCACGATCGACGGCCTTCGCGCTGCGGTCGAGGCACTGTCCCCGGCCAAAGCCATTGAGCGACTGGCAGCCAGAGCGGTGAGTCGACGTTTGACGTCGGAACCGCCTTGCGGAGCGGTCTGGGGTTTATCCGGATGTGGTTGCGATAGCGGGGATCGCTGCCGAGGAGTATCGGATTCAGCGGGTGTTATGCGAGCGGTTCCCGGACGATCCGTGGAGCAGCAGCTCGCCCACAGACCCGGGCTCACCAACGCCACACTCGCACGTGGCACGTTCGTCTCCCGTCAGGCAATGCACCAGCTCCTAGGCACGCTGCGAAGCGGCGACCTTGTCCAAAGCGATGGCGCCGGCCGCCACGAGCACTTCACCCTCACCGACACCGGCGCCAAGCGCCTCGTCGGCGCCTCCGCGGCCGTCGCCGCCGTGCAGGAGCGGATGCTCGCCAGCTTTGACTCCGAACAGCGACAACGGCTCTACGCCGATCTGGCCGCCGCTCGAAGTCGAGCACAAGATTCACACAAAAAGCACGGTCCGCCACCCGCGCGATCGAGCGGATCTGCTCGCGCAGGACCGGCGGCTCGGTCCACGACGCGCCCAGCGACCCGAGGCCTCCCGCCTGCGACACCTCGCTCGCGAGTCGTGCAGTCGAGGCGCCGGCCACGAGCGCCTGAATGACCGGAACCTCCAAGCCAAACGCGCTCACCGACCTCAGCCTACCCGTCACATCAATCCTCGGCGGGCCCTGTCAAGGCCGAGACGGCCGGGTAGACAGTCGGGCGACTGTGGGTCCACGCCAAACTGGGCGAGGAGTGCTCGCGCGGAGCTCGAGCGCTTCGCCGACGGGCTGACCACACAGGAGGTCGCGACGCTGATGACGAGCGGCAATGACGCGCCGGACCGGGCGGCGGCGGCGTAGTCCACGCTGCTCGAGCGGGTGGTCGCCGTGCGCGAGCCGGCGCTGCGACGATGCGCTCTTGAAGCCTGCGCGATGATTTCCCGGTTGCCCTGGGGTCTTAATTTAACGCCCGGGTGCAATCAACGACGCGGCCGCTGGGCGGCGCAGAAGGGAGTCAGGTAATGGGAGACCAGGTCGTTCACGTCGAGGTGGTGGGCCAGGACCCGGACAGTCTGCGCGCCTACTACGGCGAGCTGTTCGGGTGGCAGTTCGGCGCGCCGATGGGCCCGACCGACTACACAGTCCTCGAGAACCAGGAGGGAACCGGGGGCGGGATCGGGAAGGCGCCGGATGGCTACCCGGGTCATGTGACGTTCTACGTCCAGGTGCCTGACGCCGAGGCAGCGCTGGCCAATGCCGAGAGCCTCGGCGGGACGCGGATGATGGGACCGGACGAGGTCCCGGGCGTCGGCATCGTGATCGGACTGTTCAGCGACCCCGAGGGCCACACGATCGGCGTCATGTCGCAGGCGTCATAGCTCGAGCCCGACCGGCAGCGATTCAAGGCCGTAGATCCCGGAGGCCGAGCCGAACTCCGGCTCGCCCTCCGGGGTGATGGAGCGCACCCGGTCTTCGAGGAAGGCCAGCGCCTCATGCATCTCGGCGCGGGCCAGGTTGGCCCCGACACAGTGGTCGATGCCGGCCGCCGGCTTATGTCATGAGGACCAAGCCCGAAGCTCCAGACGGCGCCGACGCGGGCTTCTGCTTCGACTAGCGCCGCGCTTGCAGCGGCAGCCGAACTCAGGTCGCAGCTAGCGCCCGGAACTGCTGGCTGGTGCGGTCGACCGGCAGGCGGTCGTGCCCGAGCGATGGAGCCGCCCCGACTACCTTTGGCCGGGGCATGTCCAGCAGCCATAGTCACGTCCTAGCTCACCTTTGTGACCATATCGCCGGGCCACGGCCGGGGTCGAGCCCACATGTGACCCCCGACCCCGACTTAGAGCACGACCCTGCAGGGCTTCTTCCACGGAGAGGCCGCCCTCCTGCCAGTCGAGTTGTACGCCGGGGCGCTTGCTGCCTCTGAGGTGAGGTGCCGTGGCGCTTACACGAGGGTCTCCGTCTGAAGAGGGGAGCGTGCGCGGCCACGGCGTATGTTTTAGCGATGGATGGACATCCGGACGCAGTGGACCTACTGAGCGCGGCTCCCCCGCATCTGGTGCCCGAGCGGGTTGTCGACGTCGCGTCGATGACAGCCGGGTGTCCGGTCGCGGTGTATGTGTTGGACGTGGAGGGCCTGTTCGCGCTGCGTCTGGCGGGTGATGCGAAGCGGTTTCCCGCGCGGATCCGGACGCCGGTCGGCGTCGGGCCGGAGGTCATTCCCGAGGCTCTCCCTCAGTTGCGGGGGCTGGTGGCAGACCGTGTGGGGCCCAGCACGCTGTGGCCGCTGTCGGTACGAGACCGAGTTATGGGTTTCTTGCTGGCTCGCGACCAGCCGGCGGATGATTTGGCTGTTTTTGCGGCCCAGGCGGCGTTGGCGCTGGAACTGGTGTCGGGTTACACCGATGCGATGCATGCCGTGCGTCGACGCAAGGACACCAAGCCAGCAGCCGAGATTCAGCAGAACTTGCTGCCGCCGCGGCTTGCGCGCGTGGACGGAGCGGACGTCGCTGGAGGTGTGCTTCCCGGCTACGACGTCGGTGGCGACTTCTTTGACTACGCTGGCAACGCGGATGGCCTATGGCTAGTGGTCGCTGACGCCACCGGCAAGGGCGACTCGGCCGCCGCGGTTTCCTCGCTGGCGGTCGGTGCGCTGCGCGCCGCGCGTCGCGCCGGTGCCGGGCTGCAAGAAGCCGCGCGGCTGGCCGATGAGACGATCCTGGGGCTCGACATGGAGCGCTACCTCACGGCGGTGCTGGGAGCGTGGGAGGTGGTCGGGCATCGGCTTCGCTGGGTCAACTGCGGCCATCCCACGCCGCTGATCGTGCGCGCCAACGGACGTGTCGAGGAGCTTGACGGCGAGCGGACTTATCCGCTGGGCGTGCGGTTTGCCGAGCGCGAGTTCCCGATCTTGAGCGCTGTGGTGGAGCCGGGGGATCGTGTCCTGCTGTATTCCGATGGAGTCACCGAGCGCCGCACCGGGGATGGCGGACGCATTGGCGAGAATGGCTTGCACGCGATCCTGTCGGAGCTGGGTCCACGGTCGGCGGCGATGACGGTGCGGGGTCTCCAAGACGCAGTGATCGCGGTGTCCTCAGCTCCGCTGCACGACGATGCCACGATGCTTGTTTTGGCTCCGCGCGCCTGACGACACACTCATCGCCCGGCCCGCTAATTGCCGATGAGAGATCCCGGGTAGCCTCAGGTCGTGCACGAGAAGACCGGTGGGTCGATCACAACCGTGGTCGACGATGTGGCGATCCTGACGGTAACTGGTGAGCTCGATTTCGCGCTTTGTGTCAAGCTCACCCCGGAGCTCAATGCCGCGCTGCGGTCCTCGGCCCGCGCGATCGTCATCGACCTAGAAGCCGTCTCGTTGATGGACTCCTCCGGAGTTGCTCTGCTCATAAACGCTTTCCGGAGGCTGGACCGCGCCGGACGCGAGCTCGCCATTGCCTGCCCGATGGGACCGCGGCGGAGAGCGTTAGAGGTGACCGCGCTCGATCGCCACCTCCCTGTCCACGAAACCCGGGAAGCTGCTCTGGTTGCCGTCGGTGCCAATTGACGCTCACCGTTGCGTTGCAAGACATGAGGGCCCGGCGGGGAGAGCGTCGATATGAAGAGGCGCGCCGGCTCGCTGCCGTGGTTTGCGCCAGCGGTGGGAGGGGGCTGCCGGGAGACGGAAGGCCTGGTGCGCGGCTTCCCGCCTCGCCGGTGAGCCGTCGTCGAACTCGTACTCGATCTCGCCGCTGACCAGATCTTTGTCGCTTTTAACTTGTACTACCCGACCGTCTGCGACCAATAACTGGTGCAACGATTCGGCCGCGATGACCCGCTCCAACGCAAGTCACCGTCCGTCGACGCCACTCGCGCGCATCTGCTGCCATATTGCTGCCATCTGCTCCTACATACCTGCCGTATGACCACACAAACGGCAACCACAAATGCGCAGAAGCATGCTCTAAGCAGGTAGTTCTCGAAACGGAGAGGGCGGGATTCGAACCCGCGAAGGAGTGTTAACCCCTTACTCGCTTAGCAGGCGAGTGCCTTCAGCCACTCGGCCACCTCTCCCTACGGCTTTGGGGCAGTGTAATCGAGGGTCGAGTGGCGGCGGCCGGCCCACTCGAAAGGGTCTGAGCGGCCAAGATCTCGACTAGGATCGACGGTCGCCCGGCCCGGAGGGGTGGCAGAGCGGTCGAATGCGCTGGTCTTGAAAACCAGAGTCCGTGCAAGCGGACCGCGGGTTCGAATCCCGCCCCCTCCGCTCGTCAGGCCGACAGGGCGTCGACGCCGCGGAGCGCGTCGGCGACGCTCTGGAGCATCTCGACGTGGTTGCTCAGGCCCGCCAGACGGATCGCGTAGAGAACCGGCGAACCCTCCGGGATCACGAGCCGGAACTCCTGCCCACGGGCTTTCAGACTGTCCTGCAGCCGGTAGATGAGCTGGATCCCGGCCGAGTCCAGGTAGTCGGCTGCGGCGAGGTCGAGGACCAGCGCGAGCGCCTGGTTGCCCGTAGCGTCCATCAACACGCCGCTCAGCTGATCGGTGTTCGAGAGGTCGATCTCGCCGCTCACGTGCGCGACGAGCACCCTCCCGTGGGTGCTGAACTCGACGTCGGCGAGTCTCATCGCGCGCCGAGTCTACGCTGCATCCAGACGGTCGTTCCGCGCTCGTCGGTGAGCACCTCGACCGCGTCCATCGCCGCCCTGACGATCGTCAGGCCCCGGCCGCGCGAATGTCCGCGCGGCTCGCGCCACGCACCCTGGTCGATCACGAGGATCGTCACGACCCCATCTTGCGCCGTCGCTTCGAGGCTGAACCTCGCAGGGGAAGGCGAGTAGGCGTGCTCGATCGCGTTCGCGCAGGCCTCGTTGACCGCGATCGTGATCTCGCTTACGTCAGGATCGTCGGCTCCCTTGCTTCGCAGCCAGCGGCGCAGGCCGCGCCGCATGCGTGAGAGCTCGTTCGCGTCGGCCGGGAGCCGGAGGTGCAGCTCGTCGGGAACGGCACCGTTCTCGACCGCGACGATCGCGACATCGTCGCGAAGGCCCTCGAGCGGGACGAGCTCTTCGATTGCCACCACGCACGCCGACTCCGCCGAGCTCGTCTGGCTGAGGATCTCGACGAGCTGATCGATGCTGGCATCGAGCGGGGCGCCGGGCCGCTCGATCAGCCCGTCGGTGTAAAGGACGAGCATTTCGGCACCGGCGAGCGATAGCTCGCGCTCGGAACAGCTGCCGTACGGAAACGAGCCAAGCGGCGGGGCGGGCTCAGTATCGATCACGCGCGCGTGGCCGGCGCCGGCGACGATCGGCGGCAGGTGACCGGCGCTCGCAAACTGGACGTGCCCGGTCTCGGGATCGAGGATCGCGTAGGCGGCGGTCGCCATCGCGTCGTCGCTCATCGAATGCACGAACCGATCCACGAGCTCGAGCGTCCGGCCCGGACCATGGCCAAGGATCGCATAGGCGTGAAGCGCCGTTCGCAGCTGCCCCATCAGCGCCGCGGCTCTGATTCCATGGCCCACGACGTCCCCGATCGCGACGCCGATCAGGCCGTGAGGGAGCTCGAACACGTCATACCAATCGCCCCCGACCTCGTCGCGGGCGGGCAGGTAGCGCGCCGCGACCGAGACGCCAACGACGTCCACAGGTCGCTTCGGCAGCAGGCTCCGCTGGAGCACCATCGCGACGCGGTGTTCGTGCTCGAGCGCCGAGAACAGGCGGGCGCGCTCGATCGCAGCCGCGGCGCGCGCCGCCGCGACCTCGAGCAGCGCCAGGTCGCGCTGGTCGAAGTCGCGCGGAGTGAGCGAGCCGACGTGCAGCACCCCGATCAGATCGCCTTCGACGATCAGCGGTACGCCGAGCAGCGACCGGATGCCCTTCTCGCGCAGGATCGGATTGAGGATGTCGGCGTGGTTGACGTCGGCGATGAAGATCGCAACCCGCTCGGCGGCGATCCGGCCGGCGAAGCCCTCGCCGATCGGAATCCGAACGCCCTGTTCGACCTCCTCCTCGATGCCCTTTGCCGCCCTCGCGACGAGCTGGTTCGTCTCGTCATCGAGCAGCAGGATCGCCACCGTGTCGACGCGCAGCGCGTCCTGTGTGCGAACCAGCAGCTCGTCGAGCAGCTGCTCGAGACCGAGCTCTGAGAGCGCCGGGTCGCTCAGCCTGTAGAGGCTGCGGACCTGCTCAGTCGGTAGTTGGTCCGGGCCCGGGGGTGACAGAACCACCTGCCCGACGCCCGGTTCAAACGCATGGGATCCAGCAGGGAGGACGTCGGGAGCCATCCGACTCTCGAGCTCGAACGCCGCTAGCGGTTGTTCGGCGCGGTGCCGAACACGTGATCCCAGAACGGGGCGCTGACGCCGTAGCCGCGCTCGTGATTCTGGAAATGGTGGCGCATGTGCAGCTCACGCATGCGGCGCCCGAGTCGCGTCTTCGGGCGGTGGTGGTGCACGTGGTAGTGCAGCATGTCGTAGCCGAGATAACCCGCGAGGAAGCCGGCGCCGAAAGGCAGGAACGCCGGGCTACCGAGCACCAGGTAGAAGCCGAACACGAACAGCGCCGCCAGTGGCACGCTCAGCGAGGGCGGCATCACGAGCCGCATCGGGTCGTTTGGGTGGTCGTGGTGGACGCCGTGAATGATCCAGTGCAGCCGCGCGCCGATCCCCTGTTCGGGCTCGAAGTGGAACACGATCCGGTGCAGCCAGTACTCGGTCAGCGTCCAGAACAGGTAGCCGCCCAGCAGCCACACGAGCGTCATCCAGCCGGCGCCGCGCACCAGCCCCTCGACCAGCAGCAGCGCGATCACCGGACCAAACAGGATCGGCGGCACCGCCGGGTGCACGCGCGACAGGCGGTCCAGCAGATTGGAGTCGAACATCCGGGGCGAGGCACGCAGCACGTCGGCGCGGCTCAGCCCCTCGAGCTCCTCGGGGCGGGTAGCCATGCGCCTGATTTTAGCTCGCGACCAGGCCCAGGCCCAGAAATCGGGCGAATTCGGGTGTCATCCTGTGGACAATGGCGAACGCGCCGGCGCCCAGATGGTGGTCGATCCGGCGGGCTCAGAACCGGAAGCCCGCGACCTATCGCTGCCCGCTCTGCGGGCGCCACCTGCCGTCCCTCAGTGAGCACATGCTGCTGTTCCCCGAGGGGCGCTCCGATGGTCGCCGGCACGCCCACTCGCAGTGCGTGATCGAGGCCCGCAAGCAGGGTCGCCTGCCGACCAGAGATGAGTGGCAGCGGACCCAACCCAAGCCGCCGGGGCTGTGGACGCGCACGAAGCAGCGGCTCGGGGGGCGCAGCCAGTAGGGTCAGCTCGTGGCTCGCGAGCTGCGATTGGGGCTGAACACCGGCTACTGGGCCGGCGGGCCGCCGCCGGGGATCGCCGAGGCAGTGATCGAGGCCGAGCGGCTCGGGTTTGACTCCGTCTGGACGGCCGAGGCATACGGGTCCGATGCGTTGATGCCGCTCGCCTGGTGGGGTGCGGCGACCGAGCGGATCAAGCTCGGCACGGCGATCGTGCAGATCTCGGCGCGGACACCCGCGGCAACCGCGATGGCCGCGATGACACTCGACCACCTGAGCGGTGGTCGTGTGATCCTCGGACTCGGTGTCTCCGGACCGCAGGTCGTCGAGGGCTGGTACGGCCAGCCGTTCGCGAAGCCGTTGGCGCGGATGCGCGAGTACATCGGCGTGCTGCGCGACATCTGGGCGCGAGCGGGGCCGGTCACCAACGACGGCCCCCATTACCCGCTGCCGCTGCCCGGCGGCACCGGGCTCGGCAAGCCGCTGAAGTCGAGCATTCACCCGCTGCGCAGCGAGATCCCGATCTACCTCGCCGCCGAAGGCCCGAAGAACATCGCCATGGCAGCCGAGCTGTGCGACGGCTGGCTGGCGCTGTTCTACTCGCCCTACAAGGACGACTTCTACCGCGAGGCGCTCGGCGAGGGGTTCGCACGCGCGGGGGCGCGCCGCACCGCAGACGAGTTCGAGGTCGCCGCGACCGTGCCGCTGATCGTCACCGACGACGTCGAGGGAGCGGCGGACGCGCTGCGGCCGATGTACGCGCTGTACTTCGGCGGGATGGGCGCCCGCGGGACCAACTTCCACGCGAACGTCGCGATCCGGATGGGCTACGAGGCCGAGGTCGCCAAGATCCAGGAGCTGTACCTCGGTGGCCACAAGGACGACGCGGCCGCGGCGGTGCCGACCCAGCTGCTCGAGCAGCTGACGCTGATCGGCCCCAAGGAGAAGATCCGCCACGACCTCGAGGCGTGGCGGGAGTCGATCGTCACGACGCTGCTGGTCGGCGGCGACCGGCAGACGCTGCGCACCGCCGCAGAGCTCGTACTCGTCTAGCGGACTGAACACGGACCTGGGCGTTTGAGCGTCCTGTGAGGACGTTGAAACGCCCAGGTCTGCCTCAGCTAGCGCGCGCTGGACACGGCGCGGGCCGGGGAGCGGATCCGCCGCTCCCCGGCCCGAATTCAGCCGTGCTCTCCTGCTCGCTAGACGGGTGTCGGCGTCGAGTGTCCGGCGCCGGCCGTCGCGATCCCGGGTATCCCGTTCGGATACCCCAGCGACGGCACGTCGGATGGATAGACCTCGTGACCGTGCTCGGCGGTGTCGCCGATCTCGAGGTTCTCGTCCGACATTCGCAACGGGATCACCAGTCCGACCAACTTCAGAAGGACGAACGTCCCGACCGCCGACCAGGCGATCACGAACAACCCGGCATACAGCTGCCACTTGAGCAGGTTCCAGTTGCCGTAGATCGCCCCCGTCGCGGCGATGCTGGGGGTCTTGCCGACGCCCTGGTAGACGATCATCCCGGGGTCGGCGAAGATGCCGACCAGCAGGCCGCCCGCCAGCCCGGCGAAGCCGTGCGTGTAGACCACGCCGAGCGTGTCGTCGACGTTGCGGAAGGGCCGACACCGGCTCAGGTAGTTGAGCGCGAAGTACACGAGCGTCGAGGCGATCACCCCGATCGCGATCGCACCCCAGCCGTTGACGAACCCGGCCGCCGGCGTGATCGCGACCAGGCCGACGATCATCCCGTTGACGCCCGAGATTAGCCCTGGCTTGCGCCCGGTCATGTAGTCCCACGCGACCCAGACCAGGAACGCGACCGCCGTACAGAGGTTCGTGTTCAGAACCGCCGCCGACGCAGACGCGCCCGCGAAGTACGGGTCGCCGCCGTTGAAGCCGTTCCAGCCGAGCCACAGCAATCCGGCCCCGACCGCGACCATCGCCACGTTGTTGGGCGCGTCGATCTCACGGTCGCGCTGGAGTCTTGGGCCGATCACCGCCGCCGCGACGAAGCCCGACACACCCGCGGAGAGGTGGATCACATAGCCGCCCGAGAAGTCGACCGCGCCGTGCTGGGCGAAGAAACCGCCGCCCCAGAGGACGAACGCGTCGACCGTGTAGACGATCGACGACCACAGCGCGACGAACGGTATCCAGGCCTTGAAGTTGATCCGCCCGAGCACCGAGCCGAGCATCAGGATCGGCGTGATCGCAGCGAACACAAACTGGAAGTAGGCGAGCGTCGCTTGCGGGAATCTGAAGCTCGGCCCAGTCGTCGCCAACGGGATCGTGGCTTGACCCTGTTCGGCCCCGTGATTCAGGATCGTGGCCGGTTGACCGATGAAGTTCCCGAAGAAACCGGAGCCCGAGATGCCGTGCCATGGGGTCCCGAAGCCCATCTTGAAGGCCCACAGCACCCAGACTATGAGCACGACGGCGAATGCGGCGAAGGTCAGCATCATGCTGTTGATCGACCAGCGCTTCTGCATCACGCCGCCGTAGAGCACGACGAGTCCGGGCACGCTCATCAGACCGACGAGCGTCGCCGCTGTCATCTGCCAAGCGTTGTCTCCGGCGCTAAGCCAGGCTGGATATGGCAGCCACATTGGGTGTTCGCGTCTCCTTTAAATCGATGGCGGCAACGTACGAATACCGCTGCTATCGCAGCGGTCAGCCCTGGAAGGGCCAGTCAACGATCCGAAGTCTCAACGCCGGCGCGCGCGCGACCCATGGCCTGGGGTCCAGCAAACTCGGGGCGCCTCTAGACATACGGATAAACGGATCCCGCATAGACCGCGAAAACGCGCGGTCAGGGGAGGATCGGCGTCTCGCGCGACAGAACCAGGACTGACCCGCGAGCCGAGTCGAGCTTCGAGCGGTTCGCGCCGCTGAGCGCGATCCGGCCCGCAGTGGCGCTCGGGGCCGAGCCGACCACGATCAGATCGGCGGTCATGTCCTCGTTTTGAGTCAGCGACGCGCCGAGCGCCTCTGCCAGCGCGGCGGCGGTCCGCTGGGGAGCCGTGTCGTCCGCGGTCTGCGACACCGAGATCGTCCGGATCGCGCCGTGGCCGGCGGTCCGCAACCCCGCCGCCGCGACCGCGACGGCGACCGCGCCGCCCTCCAGCAGTTGCTGGGCGGAGCCACCTGGCTCGACGGCCCCCGGCGGGGTCCTGTAGTCGGACCCGAACACGATCAGCGCCGCCCCCTGATCGGCGGCCAGCCGCCCGAGCCCGGTGCCGGTCGACGGGTCGACGACGACATGCTGCGGGATATCGCCGTCGTCGAGCCACGCCGCGCCTTGCGTCAGCCGCCGCTCGGCGTCGTGCTGGGCTATCTCCTCGCGGCGCGGGTCGTACTCGTTCGCGTGGCGCACGTACGCCAGCGACAGCGTCGCCGCGCCCGCAGCGAGCATCTGGCCGAGCGCGAGCGCGTCATCGTCGTTGGCGGTCCCGTCATAGGACACGATCACGCCCACAGGCATGGCGCGAATACTCTGTCACCCCGGAGCTCGCGGCATTAGCCATCTGGATAACGATCGTCGCCGGGCCGCTGTACAGGCGGATCGGACGGCGTTGTGTGCCACGATCGCAGCCGTGGGAGGAGTCACTTGAGAGTGATCAGGGCTGCGGCCGTACCGCTGCTGCTTGCCCTGCTGCACTTCCACGTACACCGCGAGTTCCACGGGCCGCCGTTTGATTACGTCGGCCTCGCGCTCGCTTCGGCAGCCAGCTGGATCGGAGTTCCCGGGCCCGGCGAGCCGGTGCTGATCTACGCGGGCGTGCTTGCGGCCCGCCACCAACTCGACATCGTCGGCGTCGTGCTGGTGGCCTGGATCGCCGCGACCGCCGGCGGGATCATCGGCTGGCTGATCGGGCTCAAAGCCGGGCGAGCAGTGCTGGTTGCCCCGGGGCCGTTTCAGTCTCTGCGGATCGGAGCCGTGCGGCGCGGCGAGCAGATCTTCGACCGCTACGCGGTGATAGCGGTGCTGATGACGCCGTCCTGGGTCGCGGGCATCAACAAGGTGCGCGGGTCCGTCTATCAGCCGACGAACGCGCTCTCGGCACTCGCGTGGGCCGCCGGCCTCGGCTTCGGCGCCTACCTGATCGGGCCGGCGGTGCTGGACTTCTTCTCAGACGTCGGCCTGGTCACCGGGATCATCACGGTCATCGTGATCGTCGGGCTGGTCGCGATGGAGGTCTTCTGGCGCCGGCGCAAACAGACACGCCGCGAACAGCGAACCGGCGAGTCCTAGAGCCCGGTCCCGGTCCAGTTGATTGTCATCAGCGGCGGCGCGGGCTCGCCGATGTTGAACTGGATCAGCGCGTGCGGCAGCAGCGGGATCGAGCGCACGCTCTGCTTCCACGGCTTGCCGTTGAAGAATGCGGTGATCCGGCCGTGGACGCCGCCGACCTGCGTCGCCGACAGCGGCTGGTTCCACTCGTCGAAGAACTCGCCGAGCGTGTAGACCCGGTCGACCGGCGACTCGATGTGGATGATGCCGTCGGCGGTGTGGGTGTGCAGCCAGTAGAAGCACGTGCCGCCGGCCGCGACCGGGCCGTAGTTGGTCGCCTCGGCGGCTGACCCGGGAATCCCGATCCCGGCCGGGAGCTGGTACAGGCGGCCGTCCACGAATACCGCCAGGTGGGCGTGGATGTGGTAAGCGAGCTGCTCGACCCGCCCGCAGTGGATCCCGTCCACGGTCGTCCCCGGCAGCGTCGTGCCGGCGGGGGCGATCTGGGGCCCCTCTTCGAGCGGGATCCCCTCGTAGCCGATCCCATTGGCGGGATAGGCCGTCGCCGCCGAGCTGGTGGTCGTGCTGGCCGCCGGCGGCGCGGTCGGGGTCGAGCGCGACGAGCTGGACTTCGAGCTCCCGCCGCACGCAACGAGTGCGAGCGCGGCCAGCAGGCCGGCGAGTGCGGTGAGCAACCGGGGTCTCATCGGCGGCCAACCGTAGCTTGATCGGCGTTCGGGCAACGTCGATACTGCACCTGATGGCAGATGAAGCGCCCACCGGCGGGCTGCCGATGTCGACCGCGCTGGAACTGCCCGGCCTCCGGGTCCGGGAGAGCCTCGGCGTCTGCTACGGCCTGGTCGTCAGGAGCATGGGCTTCACGGGGGGCGTCACCGCCTCGTTCAAGGCCCTGCGTCGCGGCGAGATAACCGAATACACGCAGCTGCTCGAGGACTCGCGCCGTCACGCGCTCGACCGAATGATCGACAACGCCCGCCTGCTCGGCGCCGACGCGGTGATCGCGGTCAGGTTTGACTCCTCCGAGATCGGCGGCCAGTTCACCGAGATCATCGCCTACGGGACCGCGGTCACGGTCGAGCCGGCCAGCTGAGTGGCGTGCTGCTGAGCGACTCAGACCGCGAGCAGCTGTTCGAGCGCCTCAACCGCCACGCCGCGGCCGGGACGCTGACGCTCGAGGAGCTCGAACGCCGGGTCGAGGTCGTGGCCGGTGCGGAGACCCGCGAGCAGGCGATCGCCGCGACCGCCGACCTGCCGCCGCTTGCCGGCGATCCGCGGCCAGCCCGCGCCCGTTGGGGCCGCGGGCACGGCGACGCAGACAAGCCGAGGGCGGATTGGCGGCCGACCTCGGAGCGGTTCCGCGACCCGCGTACGAATCGGGTGATGCGTGTTTGGGAGGACGCCGCGGGCGCGCGGCACTACGTCCCCGACGACGAACAGTCCTAGAGGCGGCTTACCTGCGCCCGCCGCCGCCGAACAGCGACAGGAACAACAGAAAGACGTTGAAGATGTCGAGGAAGATCGACGCCGCGATCACGACCGATTGCGACTGGTCGGCGCGGCGCAGACGGTTGAAATCAAAGATCGTGAAGCCGCCGAAGATCACGATCCCGAGTACCGCGTAGATCAGGTTCGCGTTCGGAATCGAGATGAAGATCGTCACCACGCCGAACACGATCAGCCCCAGCAGCGCCCAGAACAGAACCCGGATCCACGACGACAGGTCGCGGCGAGTCGCGTAACCGTAGGCGCCCAGCCCGGCGACGAACCCGCCGGTGGCGCCCGCCGCCTGCCAAAGCACGGCCGGTTCCTCCTTGGCGTAGTACGCAATCACCGGCGCGACGGCCAGTCCGAGCAGCAGCCCGAGGCCGAACAGCAGCAGGATCGCGAGCTGCTCACGCCCGCGCCGCGAGGCCCACTGCAACCCGAATACGCACGCGAGCGCGCCGATGAACAGTGGGAAGAACGCCCCCTCGCTGAGATTGCGACCGATGTAAGCGCCCAGGGCCGCGCAACCGACCGTCAGCGCGACGAGACCCATCGTCTGACCAAAGACCCCACGGACCTGATCGCGCGTCAGAACTCCGCGCTGCCCGCCAAGTGTGTACTCCCGATCCAGTGACATGGCGATAAGTGTAGGACGCCAGCGCCCTGGAGAAGCCGCAGCCGCGATACTGGGGTCGTGTCGGATATCGCCGCCACGCGCAGCCGCGGTCGCCGCCGCCGGGCCGCCGACGATTCCCGCCCGCCGCTGCCGCGTTCCGCCTGGACCCGCCTCGCCGCCTGCACTGCGGCGGCCGCGCTGCTGCAGCTCGATGGGACGCTGATCACGGTCGCGCTGCCGACCGTCGCGCACGGGCTCCACGTCAAGGCCAGCTCGACCTCGGCCGTGTTGAGCGCGTACTTCGGCGCGTACGCGATCGTGCTGCTACCGGGCGGTGAGCTCGTCGACCGCTTCGGCGTCCGCCGGCTGGCGTTGAGCGGGCTTGCGGTTTTCGCGGTCGGGGCCGCCGCCGGCGCGGTCGTCTCGAGCTTCGGAATGCTGATCGCGGCTCGGATCGTGCAGGGCGCGGGTGCCGGGCTCGTCAGCCCCGCGGCGCTGGCCGGCGCGGTCAGCGGCTTCCCGCCCGAGCGTCGCGGCAGCGCACTCGGGATCTGGGGGGCCAGCGCCGGCATGTCGAACCTGCTCGGGCCGCTGCTCGGCGGCCTGCTGACGGTCGCGTTCGGCTGGCGCGCGTGCTGGTGGGCGCTGGTACCGCTGGCGGTCCTGGTCGCGATCGGGATCGCGCGGCTCGTGCCGCGGCTCGTCCCCAAGGAGACCGGAGACACGCACCCGGGGGTGAATCGGATCGTGCTCGCCGCGACGCTGATCGCGGGCTTGACGTTTGCGGTCATGATCGGGGCCTTCTACATCGCCGAGCAGTACCTCCAGCGGGTGGCCGGCTTCTCGGCGCTCGGGGCGTCGGGAGCGCTGGTGCTGGTCGCGCTGCTGGTCGGTTGCGCGGCCCCGCTCGCCGGCGTCCTCGCCGACCGCTACGGCGAGAAGCTGCCCGCCGTGCTCGGCTTTGCCGGCGCCGGACTTGGACTGGTGATCCTCGGGATCCCCGGCGTTTCGCTCGATTCGGCCGTCACCGTGCTGCCGCTGATCCCCGTCGGGCTGGGGCTTGGGATGCTGTTCGTGCCGACCTCGCGCGCGGCGCTGAACGCGACTCCGCCGGCCGCGCTCGGACGCACCTCGGCGGTCCTGTCCGTCGGACGGCTGGTCGGGGCCGCGGTCGGCGCCGGGCTTGCCGGGATCGCGCTGTCGGGCACGCTGACCGCGATGACCGTTCACCACGCTCTGTTGTTCGGGGCCGGGCTCTGCCTGCTGGTCGGGATCCCGGCGTGTGGCCTGCTCGGTGGCGGCGCGCTCGCCGAGGCGGGGCCGGCGTCGGCCTAGGCTCAGGCTTAGGCGCTCGCGCGCAACAGAATCGCGGCGAGCTCGTCTGGCGCATCCCAGACCGGCACGTGGCCGGCATCGGCGAGCGCGATGTTGTCGACGTTGTCGGGCAGCGAGCGCGGCCGTGTGACGAGCCGGTCGTGCGCGGGCCAGACGAGCGTCACGGGGACCTCGATCCGCTCGAGACCGAGGAGCTGGCCGGCCCGCATCGCCCTGCTGGCAGCCGCGAACCCCGGGGCCAGCGCCCAGGCGCGCACGAGCTGCGCGGCCTCGGCGGGCTGGACGCGCTCCGGGTGAGCGACGGCCCCCGACAGCAGCAGCCGACGCCCGGCGCTGGTCGCGGCGACCGGCCGGATCAACGGCGCCGCCAGGCCGGCGAGCGCGTGACCGATCGCCGGCTTCGGTTTCAGCGGCTTGCTCCACAGCCCGGCGGGGGCGATCGCGGTCGCGCTGCGGGCGTGGCCGTGGAGCGCGAGCTCGAGCGCGACCCAGCCGCCGAGCGAGATGCCGGCGACGTGCGGCTGTCTCACGCCGAGCGTGGTCAGCAGCTCGTCGATCGCGTCGGCGAGCGCCCGCGGCGTCGGCTCGCCGCGCAGCGGCTCGGACTCGCCGAAGCCCGGCATGTCGACCGCGATCAGCGCGCGCTCGTCGCGCAGGCGGGCGACGATCGGGTCCCAGACGTGACGGTCGGCGCCCAGCGGGTGCAAGAGGACGATGGCCGATCCCTGGCCGGTACGTTCGTATGCAATCGCCACGCGGCGCGCGATCCTAGCGGCGGCCGGCGCGCCGCCATGCCGCGCGCCGGCGGCGCGCGATCCTAGCGGGGGCCGGCGCGCCGCCATGCCGCGCGCGGTCGAGTGCGATCCCTACCGTATATCGGAAGCGATCGAACTCGAGCCCGTAATCTGAAGATCCCATGAGCGTTCTATCGACCCTGCGCATGTACACCCGCCGCACCAAGAAGCTCGACGAGCCGACCGATCTCTACGACCACCAGGTCAAGCTGCTCGACGGCGGCGAGCTCGACCTCGAAACGCTGCGCGGCAAGCCGACGCTGTTCGTCAACACCGCCAGCAAGTGCGGTTACACGCCCCAGTACGAGGGCCTGCAGGCGCTCTATCGGCGCTACGGCGACCGTGGGCTGCAGATGCTCGGCTCGCCGTCGAAGGACTTCGCCGACCAGGAGTTCGACAGCGCCGACGAGATCGGCGCCTTCTGCCAGAAGAACTACGGCGTCACGTTCCCGCTGACCGAGCTGACCTCGGTCCGCGCCGACCCGTCGCCGCTGTGGAGCGACCTCGCGCGCCAGCCCGGCTCAGGGCCGCCGGCGTGGAACTTCACGAAGTACCTCGTCGGTGCCGACGGGAAGCTGATCGCCCGCTTCCCGACCAAGGTCACACCCGAGGACGAGCAGGTCGTCACCGCGATCGAGGCCGCGCTACCCAGCTGAGCCCGGCATCTCCGGCGGCGCGCTCCGATAGCTGGGCGGCGTCCGGGAGAGCCGGATCGGGTTGCGGGTCAGCGCGACGGCGCCGCCGTCGGGCCCGGGGACCGAGACGATCGGCTCCAGCCCGAGCGCCTGCGCGAGCGCGAACGCGCCCTCGAGGTCGTTGACGACCCCGGCCGGGACTCTCGCCGCCGTCAGCTCCCGTGACCAGTCGCTCGCCGGCCTCGCTCGCAGGCGCTCGAGCAGCTCACGCTTGAGCAGGTCACGGTTGTGCACCCGGTCACCGTTGCTCGCAAAGCGCGGATCGCCCGCCAGCTCCGGCGCGCCGAGCACCTCACAGAGCGCCGCGAACTGGCGCTCATTGCCGACCGCGATCACCAGATCCCCGTCGCCGGTCGCGTACAGCTCGTACGGCGAGATGCTCGGATGCGCGTTGCCCATCCGGCCCGGCACGACGCCGGCGATCGTGAACGCCGAGCCCTGATTGACGAGCGCCGCCAGCAGCGCCGACAGCAGGTCCACCTCGACGAGCTGGCCCTCGCCGGTCGCGTCGTGATGGCGCAGCGCGGCAAGGATCCCGACCGTCGAGAACAGCCCCGCGAGCACGTCGACGAGCGCGACGCCAACCTTCTGCGGCTCGCCGCCGGGCTCGCCGGTGATGCTCATCAACCCACCCAGCGCCTGCACGAGCAGGTCGTAGCCGGGCAGGCCGGCGCCGGCGCCCGAGCCGAAGCCCGTGATCGAGCAATACACGAGCCCAGGGTTGTCGGCGCGCAGCTGCTGGTAGCCGAGGCCGAGCCGGTCCATCACGCCCGGCCGGAAGTTCTCGACCACGACGTCGGCCTCGCGCGCCAGCGCCAGCGCGCGGTCGAGATCGTCCACATCGCTGAGGTCGAGCGCGACGCTCTGCTTGTTGCGGTTGACCGATTCGAAGTAGGTCGCCATCCCGTCGGCGTCGTACGGCGGACCCCAGCTGCGCGTCTCGTCGCCGATCCCAGGCCGCTCGACCTTGATCACGGTCGCGCCGAGGTCGCCCAGCATCATCGTCGCGAACGGCCCTGCGAGCACACGCGAGAAGTCGAGGATCCGCAGACCACCGAGTGCGGTGTCACTCATGGCGTGCATCATTCACCAGATCCGACCTCGGCGGCGACACGGGATATTCTCCACGCGGTGAGCGGTAGGTACGTCCATACCTGCATTCGCGTCCGGGACATCGATCGATCACTCGCGTTCTACGGGCTGCTCGGGTTCGAACTGCGCGGGCGCCTGAACTTCGAGTCGGCCTACAACGTCTATCTCGGGCTGCCCGGCGACGGCGACGTCCTCGAGCTGACCGTAAACGTCGGCCGCGATCAGCCGTACGACCTCGGCGACGGCTACAACCACATGGCACTGGTGATCGACAAGCTCGACTCGCTGCTGGCGCAGCTGGCGGCCGCGGGGATCGAGCCTGAGAAGCCCCCGTACGCGCCCGGCGGGCGCGAGGAGTACCGGATCTGCTTCGTCGCCGACCCCGACGGCTACCGGATCGAGCTGATCGACGGATCGTTCCCGACCCCGCAGGACCCGCCGCACCCGTCGACGTTGAGCGAATAGAACGACCGGTCTGGTCGCGGACTCGCCGCGATAGTAGATTTGGTCGACCTGTACGACTCGACCACGTAGGGAGGTAGGGATGTACACGCGAAACGGCGACAAGTACTTCGTCGTCGACGGTCACTGCCACTTCTGGGACGCCAGCCCGGCGAACTGGGTCAAGGGGCAGGAGCAGTACGCGAAAGGGTGGATCGAGTGCTTCCACGCCTACATGGGGCTGGGCCCGCCCGAGACCCACTGGCCGCTCGAGAAGTTCCAGAAGTACTCGGAGGACGACTTCGTCAAGGACGTGTTCGAGGACGCGGGCGCCGAGGTCGCGATCCTGCAGTCGACGTACCTGAAGGAGTGGTACACGACCGGCTTCAACACGGCCGAGAGGAACATCAAGCTGGCCGAGAAGTACCCGGACAAGGTGATCGTCAACGGGCGCTGGGATCCGCGCGAGGGTGAGGCGGGCCTGAAGCAGTTCGAGGAGGACGCCAAGCGTTACAACCTCAAGGGCTGCAAGCTCTACACCGCCGAGTGGTACAAGGGCTCGCGCGGCTGGGCGCTGTCCGACGAGGCCTGCAAGCCGTTCTTCGAGAAGTGCAAAGAGCTCGGGATCAAGAACGTCCACGTCCACAAGGGCCCGACGATCTGGCCGCTCGACAAGGATGCGTTCGACGTCAAGGACGTCGATATCGCGGCGACCAGCAACCCGGAGCTGAACTTCATCGTCGAGCACGTCGGGCTGCCGCGGATCGAGGACTTCTGCTTCATGGCGACGCAGGAGCCCAACGTCTATGCCGGCCTGGCGGTCGTGCTCGGCGGCCTGATGTATGCGCGGCCGCGGTTCTTCGCCAAGGTGATGGGCGAGCTGCTGTTCTGGGTCGGCGAGGACAAGATGATCTACGGATCGGACTACGCGATCTGGGAGCCGAAATGGCAGATCGAGGGCCTGCTCGACTGGGACTATCCGGATCCCGACCACGACGAGTTCTCCGACTACCCGCGCCTGACCGACGCCGGCAAGCGCAAGATCCTCGGCCTGAACATCGCCAAGCTGTACGACATCGAGGTACCGGCCGAGTTCCGCGAGCCAGGTGCCGGTGACAAGGAGGACGCGCAGCTGGTCGAGTCGGCATGACGCAGCTGGTCACCCGCGAGCGCGTACTGCGCGCGCTCGACGGGGTGATCGATCCCGAGCTCGACGAGCCGATCACGACTCTGCGGTTCGTCAGCTCGGTGTCGGTCACTCCGGCTGGCGACGTCGAGGTCTCGCTGCGTCTGCCGACGCCGCAGTGCGCCCCAAACTTCGCGTTCCTGATGGCAGCCGACGCGCGCAACGCCGTGCGCCGGCTACCGGAGGTTCAAAGCGTCACGGTGATGCTCGACGACCATTACACGGCCGACGAGATCAACGCGGCGCTGAGCCGCGGCGAGGGATTCACCGGTGCATTCCCTGGCGAGACCGGCGACGACGACCTGCACGCGCTGCGTGAGCTGTTCCAGCGCAAGGCGCTGGTCGCGCGACAGTCGAAGATCTGCGAACAGCAGCTGCGGGCGGGGGCGAGCGCCGAGCAGGTCGTGGCACTGACGGTCGAAGACCTACCGCCCGAGGCGGCGCGGTGTCTCGAGCTCCGCGCGCAGCTGGGGATCGAGAGCCGAGCGGCGTTCGTCACACCCGATGGCGAGCCGCTCGCGGCAGATCAACTCGAGCGCTGGCTACGGATGGCCCGCCTGATCCGCACGAGCCTCGAGGCCAACGGCGGCATCTGCCGCGCGTTATTGCAAGTGCGCCACCAACTGGCGACCGAACCGGAGGAGATTCTGAGATGAAGGCCGCGCGACTGCACGCCTACCACGACGCGCTCAAGCTCGACAGCATCGACCAGCCGACGATCGGCGGGCCGTTCGATGTGGTCGTCCGGATCGGGGCGGCGGGCCTGTGCCGGACCGACCTGCACATCCAGGAGGGCCAGTGGGCCGAGAAGTCGCAGGTCGCTCTCCCGTACACGCCGGGGCACGAGAACGCCGGCTGGGTTCACGAGATCGGCTCCGGGGTGACCAACGTCGAGGTCGGCGACACGGTGATCGTGCACCCGTTCATCTCGTGCGGGTTCTGCGGACCGTGCCGCCGCGGCGACGACATGCACTGCGTCAACGGCTCGTTTCCGGGGATCAACCGCGACGGCGGCTTCGCCGACTTCCTCAAGACGTCGGCGCGCTCGGTCGTGAAGCTCGACGAGGGGATGGAGCCGAAGGACATCGCGGCGCTCGCCGACGCAGGACTGACCGCGATCCACGCGGTCAAGAAGGCGATCGGAGTGCTCGGCGCCGGCACGAAGGCGGTCGTGATCGGCGCCGGCGGGCTGGGCCACATCGGGATCCAATGTCTGAAGGCCTACACACCGACCGAGATCATCGTCATCGACCCGTCTGAGCCGGCGCTCGCGCTCGCCGGCGAGATGGGCGCCGACCACACGGTCAAGGTCGACGGCAAGCAGGTCGACGCGGTGCGCGAGCTCACCGACGGCCTCGGCGCCGAGGCGATCATCGACTTCGTCGGCGAGAAGGGAGCGATCCAGGACGGGATCGCGATGGTCCAGGACGGCGGCTTCTACTACGTGATCGGCTACGGCGAGAACATCAACATCCCGACGATCGACGTGATCTCGCGCGAGATCAGCTTCATCGGCAACCTGGTCGGCTCCTACACCGACCTCGTCGACCTGATGACCCTGACCGCGCAGGGCAAGGTCAGCCTCCACACGTCGACCTACCCGCTCGACGCGATCAACGACGCGATGGCCGACCTCGACGGCGGGCGGCTGCAGGGCCGCGGGATCCTGATCCCGGAGGCGGCTTAGTCGGGGTCGATGCCCTTGCCGCGCAGCTCGTCGAGCGCGCCGTTGTTCTTGACCAGCCCGTCGAGCCCCATCGAGCGGAGGACCGCCGGCGTCTTTGAGAACTGCACATCGCGGTAATCGACGATTTCGAGCAGGTTCCCCGACGGGTCACGCACTCGGAGCGATCCTGACGGCGCCACCTCGCGGCCGTCCTCGAGCAGGATCGCCCGCAGCGCCTCCTTGTCATCGACGACCAGCCCGACGTGGCGGCTGCGATCGGGCGTCTCCGGGCCGCCTTCGCTGAGCGCGATGAACTGGTCGCCGAGATCGATCCAGGCCATCCCGCCGCGCCTTCCGCGGAGCTCGAACTCGAAATAGCGCCCGTACCACTCGAGCGTCTGGTCGAGATCGTGGACCTCGAACGCGATGTGGTTGACGCCGATCGCTCTTACAGGCATCCACGCGGATCGTACTCGTGTGCCCTCGTAAGATAGGAGCCGATGAGCGTGCTCGACAAGCTCCCGGTGAGCTACGAGGAGTGGCGCGCTGCGTATGGGTTGACGCCCGAGCGCGACACCTCGTTCACGACCCTGTCGGGCGAGGCGATCAGGCCGCTCTATACGGAGCGTGACCTTCCCCGCGACGCCGCTAGCTCGATCGGCCTGCCGGGCCAGTATCCGTATACGCGCGGCGTGTATCCGTCGATGTATCGGGGGCGGCTGTGGACGATGCGGCAGTTCGCCGGCTTCGGTACCGCCGCGGAGACCAACGAGCGCTTCCATTACCTTCTTGACCACGGCCAGACTGGGCTGTCGACGGCGTTTGACATGCCGTCGCTGATGGGCCACGACTCAGACCACCCGCGCTCGCTTGGGGAGGTGGGGCGCGAGGGGGTCGCGGTCGACACGGTCGCCGACATGGAGCGGCTATTCCACGGCATACCGCTCGACAAGGTCACGGTGTCGATGACGATCAACGCGCCGGCGGCGATCATGCTCGCGTTCTACGTCGTCGCCGCGGAGCGGCAGGGGGTGAGCCCTGAGAAGCTCGGCGGGACGATCCAGACCGACATCCTCAAGGAGTACATCGCCCAGAAGGAGTGGTGCTTCCCGGTCGACCCGGCGATGCGGCTGGTCACCGACATGATCGAGTGGTGCGCGGGGCAGATGCCGCGTTGGCACCCGATCAGCATCAGCGGCTACCACATCCGCGAGGCCGGCTCGACCGCCGCCCAGGAACTCGCGTTCACGCTCAAGGATGGGCTGACGTATGTCGAGCACGCGGTCGCGCGCGGCCTCGACGTCGACGACTTCGCGCCGCGGCTGAGCTTCTTCTTCAACGCCCAGATCGACTTCTTCGAGGAGATCGCCAAGTACCGCGCCGCGCGCCGGATCTGGGCGCGGGAACTCCGCGAGACGTTCGGAGCGCGCAAGCCCGAGTCGTGGCGGATGCGGTTCCACACCCAGACCGCGGGCGTCTCGCTGACCGCACAGCAGCCGCTCAACAACATCGTCCGCACGGCGATCGAGGCGCTCGCCGGCGTGCTCGGTGGGACTCAGTCGCTGCACACCAACTCCTATGACGAGGCGCTCGCGCTGCCGACCGAGGAGGCGGTCCGGATCGCGCTGCGCACGCAGCAGATCATCGCCGAGGAGACCGGGGTCGCGAACACGATCGACCCGTTGGGAGGCGCCTACTTCGTCGAGGCGCTGACCGACCGGATGGAGGAGCTCGCGTACGACTACTTTGCGAAGATCGACCAGCTGGGGGGGATGGTCGAGGCGGTCAAGCGCGGCTTTCCGCAGCGCGAGATCGCCGACGCCGCGTTCGAGCTTCAGCACGAGATCGACTCGGGTCGCCGGACGGTCGTCGGCGTCAACCGTTTCACCGAGGGCGACGAGGGCCAGCTGGCGATCCTGCGGATCGATCCAGCGCTCGAGCAAGAGCAGATCGAGCGCGTCAAATCCGCGCGCGCCGACCGCGACCATGAAGCGGTCCAGCAAGCCCTGCAGGCGATCACGGCCGCGGCACGGTCACAGACGACCAACCTGATGCCTCTGCTGCTCGACGCCGCCCGTGCCGGCGTCTCAGAAGGCGAGATCGTGCACGCGCTCCAGCAGGTGTGGGGCGACTACCGCGAACTGCCCGCGTTCTGACGCGATCTCGCGGGCCGCCGGATTGACGGACGGTTAGCCCGCCGTAAGCGCAGTCTCACGTCTGTCTTAGCGCCATCTCACGCCTGTCTTAGCGCCGTCTTGTCCGGCCCACGCAGAATCGGCCACGATGCGCACCGACCCTCGCAGCTTGCGATCTGCGCCTCGCCGCGGCCACGACACACGGTTGCGCGACGAGGGCCTCAGGTTTGTCGGCCGTGCGAACCGCTGGATGATCTCCGGCGCGGTGATCCTCGCCGGGGGTGTGTCGCTGATAACCGCGCACGCATTCCACGCGCACGCTGCCGGATCCAGCGCGGCGCAGCGGTCGACCGCCGGCTCGCCGACGCCGGCCACCGGCCAGCAGTCGGGCGATGACGGCTCCGGCGTCCCGCTTCAGTCTCCGTCGCAGGCACCGTCGGTGGCGCCAGCGGCTCCAGCGCCGGTCGTTTCCGGCGGCTCTTGACGCCCGCCTTTAGTGATGCTGATCAGCTCCGCCGTCAGCCCCAGCCCGTTCTGGTTCTTGACCCGAGGAACCGGAGCGATCGCGCTCGTGCTGCTGACCGTCACGGTCGCGCTGGGCGTCGCAAACGTGCGCCGGATGCGAATCGGCGACACGCCGCGATTCGTGCTCGAGATGGTGCACCGCAACGCGGCGCTGCTCGCGGTGAGCTTCGTGACCGTTCACGTGGTGACGACGCTGCTCGACGGTTTTGCGCCGATCAGCTTGCTCGATACCGTGATCCCGTTCAAGTCCGCCTACCGCCCCGTGTGGCTCGGACTGGGTGCGGTCGCGTTCGACCTATTGCTCGCGGTAGTGATCACGAGCCTCGTCCGGCGCCGGATGGGCTACCGCAGCTGGAAGGCGATCCATTGGCTCGCGTACGCGAGCTGGCCGGTCGCGCTCGTCCACGGTCTCGGCACGGGCAGCGACGCCAAGACCCACTGGATGCTGCTGTTGACCGCGGGATGCGTCGCGATCATGCTCGCGGCGGTCGCCGCCCGAGTGAGCGCCGGCTGGCCGGCGCACGCCGTCACCCGCGTGTCGGCGCTCGGGGCGGCGGCAATCGTGCCACTGGGCCTGGTCATGTGGCTCCCCGCAGGGCCGCTGTCGGCCGGCTGGGCCAAGCGCGCCGGGACGCCCGCGACGCTGATCGCGAGCGCTCACGCCGGCAACCAGGCGAGCTCGTGGTTGTCGGGCTCCGGTCACGGAGGCTCGGGCTCGAGCGCGCCCGCACAGACTTCGAACGCGACGACGTTCACCGCCGCCGTGACAGGGCGGTTGCGGCAGCTACCGCGCGACGGCGGCGTGCTGGTCGACATCGCGCTCGACGTCCACGGCCAACGGCTGAGTAGGCTCCGGATCGGCATCCAGGGCCAGCCGATCAGCGGCGGGGGCGTGCAGATGACCAGCAGCCGGGTGACGCTCGGACCGGCGGGCAACCCGGACCAATACTCCGGGCACGTGACGGCGCTGCAGGGAACCGAGATCGCCGCCAGCCTTGCCGGTGGCGGCTCCGCGTTCTCGCTGCTCGCGCAGCTGCAGCTCCCGGGCGGAGGCAGCGTCACCGGCACCGTCAGCGCTGGTCCCGGAGGCGGCCCATGACGATCCTGCCGCGCTTGCTTCAGGGGATCGCCGCCGGCGCGCCCGGAGATCTGGGCTCGCACGAGGAGCTGCTAGGTCCGTTGCCGGATCTGCGCCACTGGGCCTCGGGTCGCCTGATTGATGAGGTCGAGCGTTCGGGCCTGCGCGGCCGCGGCGGCGCCGCGTTCCCGGTCGCCACCAAGATGCGCGCGGTCACCGGCCGGCGCGGGCCGCGAGTCGTGCTCGGCAACGGCACCGAGGGCGAGCCGGCCAGCGCCAAGGACCGGTTGCTGCTCAGCAGGGCCCCGCACCTGGTGCTCGACGGCGCGAGCGTCGCGGCTCGAGCGGTCGACGCCGGCGTCACGGTGATCGCGTTTGCCGGCGGTGATCCCGAGGTGGGCGACGCGCTCCAGACGGCGGTCGACGAGCGCCGCGCGGCGCGCCGCCGCGACGACCCGAAGTTCGAGCTGTACGCCGGCGACGAGGGGTTCGTAGCCGGCCAGGAGTCGGCGCTCGTCAACGCGCTGTCGGGCGGCGAAGCGAAGCCGTCGTTCGCCGCGCGCCCCTACGAGCAGGGGATCCGCCGGCGCCCGACGCTGGTGCAGAACGTCGAGACGCTCGCGCATCTGGCGCTGCTCGCGCGCAACGGTTCGCGCTGGTACCGGGAGGCCGGCACCGGTCAGGATCCGGGCTCGGCGCTGGTGACTCTGTCGGGCGCGGTCCGCGAGCCGGGCGTCTACGAGATCGAGCACGGCGCGCCGCTGGACGACCTGATCGAGAGCGCCGGTCTGACCGACGATCTGACCGCGGTCCTGATCGGCGGTTACTTCGGTTCCTGGTTCGGGCAGGCAGCCGTCCGGCAGCTGTTTTTGTCGCCGACCGAGCTCGCCCAGCACGGCGCGAGCCTCGGCGCCGGGGTGATCGTCGCGCTCGGCGCCGGGACCTGTCCGGTCGCGGAGATCGCCCGCGTGGCCGATTACTTCGCGCTCGAGTCGGCAGGGCAGTGCGGTCCGTGCGTCAACGGGCTCGGTGCGATCGCCGACACGATCCAGCGGGTCGCGAGCGGAACGGCGACCGCCGGCGCCGGTCGAGACCTCGCCCGCTGGAGCGGCTCGCTTGCTGGACGCGGAGCCTGCCAGTTCCCGGACGGAGCGACGCGGTTCGTGGCCAGCGCCCTGCGCGTCTTCGCGCGCGAGTTCGAGGATCACATGCACCACGGCCCGTGTGACCGCTGCGGCGGTGCGCCGGTGCTGCCGGTCCCGATCGCGGTCGCGCCCGGAGGCGGCTGGCGGTGAAGGTGCGCGTGAACCCGATCCAATGCGGCGCGCACGGCATCTGCGCCGAGCTGCTGCCCGAGCGCGTCTCGCTCGACGAGTGGGGCTATCCGGTCGTCGACGGCTCACCGCTGGAGCCGGAGCTGATCGGCCACGCGCGCCGTGCCGCGAACTCGTGCCCGACCCTCGCGCTGCTGCTCGAGGGGGAAAACACGTGAGACATCTGACGGGCGCGCTGGTCGCGGTCGCGCTCGGCGCGGCGACGTTGACGGCGTGCGGCGGGAGCTCGACGACCTCGTCGTCGAGCCGTCGCTTGACGGCCTCGAGTTCGAGCGCCGCGGCGCACGCGCATCACTCGACGGTTCGGCACACGCGGCGCGTTTCGGCATCCGCGGACCCGCCACCTGCGTATCCCAGGCTCCTGCCCGCGGCGACGAGCTCGCTGCCGACGAACTTTGTGCCGGCCGCCAGCTGGCGCGGACAGACCGCCGCCTGGGTGGCGCGCAGGCCGGGCTTCGCGCTCCTGTCGTTCAACCAGCAGCTCGTCGAGCTGCGGCTCCATTCGGGCACGATCGATGCCGGCAGCACCGGCTGGCGCTACGGACCGACGATCGCCTCGCCCGAGCGCCGCCTGCTGGTCGCGGCGTTCAACGGCGGCTTCAAGCTCGACACGAACTCCGGGGGCTTTGAGTCCTACGGGCGCGTCGGCGCGCCGCTCAGTGACGGACTCGGGTCGATCGTCACCTACTCCGACGGCACCACGGACATCGGCGCCTGGCGCGATGGCGTGCCGGCGCACGGCAAGCGTGTCGCCTCGGTCCGCCAGAACCTGCACCTGCTGATCGACGGCGGGCGGCCCGCGGCCGACACCGGATGCCTGCTGTGCTGGGGTGCGACGCTCGGCGGTGTCACCGCCCCCGCGCGCTCGGCACTCGGCATCACGGCCGACGGCCGCCTCGTGTGGGCGGGGGGCGAGCACCTGACCGTCGCGGATCTCGTCGACGTCCTACTGCGCGCACACGTCGTCAGGGCGGTCGAGCTCGACATCAACCCGGAGTGGGTGGCGGGCTATCTGTACGGCCACCGTGGCGGCGTCGGTCCGCTCGCGCCGGTGCC
The DNA here is from genome assembly GCA_963756655.1 of uncultured Solirubrobacterales bacterium. Lineage (GTDB taxonomy): Bacteria > Actinomycetota > Thermoleophilia > Solirubrobacterales > Solirubrobacteraceae > Palsa-465. The sequence continues at coordinate 94,664 of CAVWOQ010000027.1, read as the reverse complement.
GATCGCCCCCGGCCAGCCCGGCGTGCCCGGACAATTTCTCGCGCCGTACAGCCGCGACTTCTTCACGGTCGTCGCTCGCCGCTGAAAGGCGGCTTGCAGCGGTGGGCCCGGCACGCGTGCGCGGCGATCAGATCTTGCGGTAGCGCGCCTCGACCAGCGAGAACAGCGCGAAGCAGACGAAGCCCGCGGCCACGACGCCCAACAGCAGCGGGCCGTACGACGCATGCGCGAGCTTCGCGAGCGCGCCGTCGAGGCCGATCGCGCTGCGCGGCGAATAGTCGAGCGCGGCCTTGATCACCCCGTAGCCGATCAGCGCGAACACGACCGCCCGCGCGAGATAGCCGGCGACGCCGAGCGTCGTGAACGTACGCTCCATGCCGGGTCCCATCCGATCGGTGCTCGACTCGTCGCGGAACTTCCGGGTCAGCCCGCGGTAGGCCTGGACCGCGCCCACCACGATCAGCACCACACCGGCTGCGGCAACGATCGCCGGTCCCCCCGGCCAGCCGAGCACCCCGGCCGCCTCGTGCTTGGGGCTGTTGGTGCCGCCGGTCGTTCGGGCGCCGCTCAGGATCCGGATCGCGGTCACGCAGAGTGCGGCGTAGGCAACGCCGCTTGCGAGCGCCGCGAGCCGATGCCCGAGCTTGTGCTCGCCCTGCTCGCGACGTCCCAGCACGGCGCTCACCAAACGCCAGATCGCGTAGCCCGCCAGGCCGACCGCGACCACGATCAGCAGCACCTTGCCGAGCGGCTGGCCGGCGATCGCGACCATCGCGCCGCGCTGGCTGGCGGTCTTGCCGCCGGCTCCGATCGCGACCTCGAATGACAGAACGCCGATCACGCCGTACACGACCGCGCGGGCCACGAACCCGGAGCGCGCGATCCACTCGAACGCCGGCTCGTCGACGAGCGCCCGGCCGCGCGCTCGCGCGGATTGGCGAGCGAGTGGCCGGGCTCCCTGCTCAGTCGTCGAGCGTGTGCTCACGTGCGGCAGTGGTCAGCGCGTCTGTTCGGGCTGGGCTTCGGCATCCTCGGCGGGGGTCTCTTCACCCTCGTTCTCGGGGACGGCCGAAGTGCCGCGGAAGCGGTCGCGCTCATCGTCTTTGATCAGCTCGTCGTCGGCGAGGCCGTGCTCGTGAAGCTCTGCACGCTCCTGCTGCGCCTGCGCCTCGGCACGCTGCCGGGCTGCCTCCTGCTCGGCGATCCGGACACGCTGCTCGGCGGCGTCGGCCTGCTGGCCGATCTGCTCGGCCGCCTCGCGGTGCTCACTGGCGGCAGCGTCCCGGCGCTGTCCGAGCTCTCGCTCGCGGGCACGCAGGCGGGCGCGATCGCGCATCCGCGGCAGCGCGAACGCCAGCACCACCAGCGCCACGACAACAACGATTATCAGCACAATGATCCCTGTGGACATCACTACCTCCTGCCGTTTGAAGAGCGCCTTGCTCGCGCAGTGGCATGCCGCTTTGCCAGCGGCAAGCTCCCGCCGCTCGATGAAGCGGCGGCGAACCTCGCTAGATCAAGGCCTCTGGTCTCCCTTTCCAGTTGTTGAGCCGTCTGACGGTCAGATAGGACGGACGGCTGCCCTTTGGGGCTACCCGGTCCGGGGCAGGTTCACTCATGCCGCGTGACCGCCGGTGACTGATCCCTACGCGCTCGGGGCGGAGTCGGTGCCCGGCGACGACCTGATCCCCGACGCGCCGCTGGTGATGGATCGACGCGTGACGCTGCCGGCTCCGCCGGAGGAGGTCTGGCCGTGGCTCTTGCAGCTCGGGAAGGGTCGCGCGGGCTGGTATCTGAGCCGCCGCATGGAGCGATTGACGCCCCGGGGTAACCGCGCGCTGCGCGTGATCGACCCGGCCTTTCAACGGGTCGCGGTGGGTGACCGCGTGTCCGAATACGGGCCGGACGGCTGGTTCGAGGCGCGGATCGTCGATCCGCCGCACGCGCTCGTCTGGTGGTCAGAGCGGCGCGACGACCTGCAGACGACCTGGGCGTTGCTGCTCGAACCGCGGGGCAGCGACGAGAGCGAGTTCCACGTCCGGTTGCGCACCAACCGGCGGGTCGGACCGAACGCGCCGATGCTCGTCGAGCGCGGAGCGGAGCTGTTCGACCGGTTCTCGATCAGGATCATGATCGCTGGGTTGCGCGAGCGGCTCGCCGATCGTCGGGCCGGCTCCGAGCAGGTCGGCTCGCCCGATCCTCAGCCGAGGTCGAGCGCCCCGCGCGGCTTCGGACGCCACGAGTAATCACGCAGCGCTTGGAGGAATGCGTCCGTGAGCGTCGTCAGGTCGCCGCGCGTGAATGCGCACACGGCGCGGATCGGACGTGACGTCGCCGGGCGAGCGAGTCGCATCAGAGCTGCCGGGACGTTGTGCTCGGGCACCAGCGCCGGTCCGATCCCGGCGGCGGCAAACAGCGGCGCCGCCGTCACCTGACTGGTCCGCACCGCGACGCGCGGTGTGAAGCCGGCGTTGGCGCAGCAGAAGTCGATCACCTCGGCCAGCCCGTGTGCCGTCGTGAAGTGGACCCAGCGCCGATCGGCCAGCGCCGCGAGGTCGACCTGCGGTTCGTCGAGCAGTGGATCGCCCTCTGCAAGCACGACGACGAACTCCTCCCACCCAAGCGGCTCGATCAGCCCTGGCCAGCTCCGCGGCAGCGACCCGACGGCGATGTCACCGGCGCCGTCGCGGACCGCCTCGTCGAGTCCGCGGCGGTGTGGGAACTCGAGCAGGCTGACCTCGATCCCGGGGTGGCGTTGCTGCCAGTCGCGCAGCACCACCGGCAGGATCCCGGCCGCCGCGGACGTGGCGGCCGCGACCTCAAGGTGACCGGCGTCGAGTGCGAGCGCCATTCGCGCCGCCCGTCGCCCTCGCTCGGCGTGTCGCAGCGTCGCCCGAGCCTCTGACAGCAGGCTTTGGCCGGCGGGCGTGACCCGCACCCCGCGTGGGAGCCGCTCGAGGAGCGCGCCGCCGAGCTCGCGCTCGAGTGCAGCGATCTGCTGAGACAGCGAAGGCTGCGAGACGAGCAGCTGCTCGGCGGCGCCCGTGAACGATCCCTGATCGACGACGGCGACGAAGTATTCGAGTTGGCGAAGGTTCATAGAGCTATAGATAACACCTATCGCGCACAGCGCAAATTGATATTTGTGCTTATGTGTTACTAGCCCTACTCTGGAGTAGCACCAGGAGGCCTGAGGAGAGGTAGTTCACGACAAGCGAAGGGACTGTCTTTCCATGACTATGAATCCTCGGACCATCAACGGCTCGCCCGCCCGGAGGCGTCAGCTGCGGCTAACGCTCGAGCATGCGAGCCGGCTCTCCGAGCCTCGCCCGGAACGGGATTACGACGTGGCTTGGTCAGCGCTCGCGGCACACGTAGGCGATTTGGCCGTGCTCGCGCTGGCGCTCGGCGACTGACGCCGTCAGCTTCCCGATTGCCCGCCGGTGAGTTTCGACTCGAGCTCCTCGATCAGCTCGGAGACCCGCTTGCCGACGTGACGCTCGCGCGTCTCCCTGGAGACCTGCTCTCGGAAGTCGGCGGTCGCGCCGGAAAGCTCGGAGGCGGCGTCCGCGAGGATCTTTGAGAAGCTGTCGTCGGTCTTGAAGTAGCCGAGCTCCTCGTCGGACGGTCGCTTCGCAGCGCCGGTGGCGGTCGCCTCGCGGGCGGCTCGCTGGGCGCGCTCGCGCGCCGCTCGGCGATCGCGCTTGGCTCGCTCGTTGGCGAGCTCGCGCTCGATCGCGGCCAGCCGCGAATCGACGTCGGGGTCGGCCGTATCGCTCGCGGGCGCGGGCGGAGGTCGCTGCGCCCGCAGCTGCCGGACCCGCGCGTATGCGTCCTGGACCTCCTCGAACCGGCGCGCTGACTCAGGCGAGCCGCCGTTGTGGTCCGGGTGGTGCAGCTGCACGAGGCGCCGGTAGGCGGCGCGCAGCTCAGCGTCCGAGGCTCCGGGCCTGACGCCGAGGGTCGCATACGGATCCGAGCTGACGGCCATTCCCCGCGATAGCGTAATCGGCTCCGCTCAGGGCACGCACGTTCCGGCCGAGTCAAAGGTGACGTCGGTGCGTTCCATCTGGGTGTCAGACCACCGGTCCGCCGCTGGATGCACCCGCATTGTCGCCGGGATCGTCGGGCGCCCGGATCCACTGGATGATCCGCCCGTCGCGGATCAGGAAATTGGTCCTCGCGGTCAGGCCGGCACCGGTCCCGCAGTTGGTGCCGCCCGGACCGGGGCGGCCGGTGAGCCGGAACAGCGCGTTCACGTATGGCCCCCGCTGGTCGGCCGAGATGAACTTGGCGCCGCACGGCAACGACTCGTTCGCTCCCTCCGCCTGTGCGAGGTTGTGGATCACGATCACTGCGGCAACCCCGTCGCCGGTGCCGTTGATCAACTCGCTGGGCAGTTTGAAGAACGCGGCCGCGGCGTGGATGTCGCCGTGGCGCAGCGCGGTCGACCACGCCTTGATCACGCGCACCGCTACCGGGCCTGCAGGGATCCCCGTCGGCCCCGGCTGGGGCACCACCTGGACGCCGCCGCCATGGCCCGCCGTGCGCCGCGACGCGGATGCGGCGTGCGAATGCGACGACTTGCTTTCAGACCCCGACCCGCACCCGCCCACGAGCAGCGCGGCGGTCGCTGCCAGGACCGCCGGCCCACGCAGGCGCGATCTGGCCATCCATCCATGATCGCACCGCGCCGACACCGGCCGAGCCCAGCGGCGAGAATTGATCGATGCCCGAGCCACAACCCACCACCCCCGGCCAGATCACAGACACGGTGCTCAGCAGCTTCGACGGTTGCTCGGACGAGCGCTTACGTGAGCTGATGCGGGCGCTCGTCCGCCATGCACACGCGTTCGTCCGCGAGGTCGAGCTGACGCCGGATGAGTGGGAGCGGGTGATCGGGATCCTGACCCGCACCGGCGAGATCACCGACGAGCGCCGCCAGGAGTGGATCCTGTGGTCTGACTCGCTAGGCCTGTCAATGCTCGTCGACGCGCTCGAGCACACGCTCCCCGCCGGCGCGACCGAGTCGACGGTGCTCGGCCCGTTCTACGCCCCGGGCGCCCCGCTGCGCGAGTACGGCGCCAACCTCGCCGAGGAGAGCGGCGGCGTCCCGGCGCTGGTCCACGGTCACGTCCGCGACATCCGCGGCGCCCCGGTGGCGGGCGCCGAGCTCGACGTCTGGCAGAACGGAGCTGACCGCCTGTATGCGGTCCAGCGTCCGGAGGGCCCCGAGGATCATCTGCGCGGCAGGTTCCGCAGCCGCGACGACGGCTCGTACGCGTTCGTCGCAGTACGGCCGACGCCGTACCCGATTCCCGACGACGGCCCGGTCGGGGAGATGCTCGACGCCACCGGTCGCCATCCGTGGCGTCCGGCCCACATTCACATGATCGTCCGCGCCGACGGCTACCGGACGCTGACCACGCACGTGTTCGACGCCGCCAGCGAGTACCTGGACTCAGACGCGGTGTTCGCGGTCAAGCCGACGCTCGTGCGGGAGTTCATTCCGCGGGCCGGCGATGATCCGGACAAGCCGGCGGGCGTCGACGGCGAGTGGGTCAGCGTCCAGAACGAGATCGTTCTGGCGCCAGCTTGATTAAGCGCTAGGACCCGGTCCACTCCGGCGGCCGTTTGTCGAGGAACGCGCAGATCCCCTCCTGCGCGTCGGCCGCCATCGAGTTCATCGTCATCACGGCTTTCGTCAGGTCGTATGCGCGGTGCTCGTCGAGCTCGATCTGCTCGTAGAACGCGTGCTTGCCGATCCCGACCGTCAGCGGGCTCGACTCGGCTACCAGCTCGACCAGCCGCTCGACCGCCTGGTCGAGCTCTGACTCGGGCACGACGCGGTTCACGAGCCCCCAGTCGGCGGCTGTGTCGGCAGAGATCGGTTCGCCCGTGAGCAGCATCTCGAGCGCGCGCTTGCGGCCGATCGCACGCGACAGCGGCACCATCGGGGTCGAGCAGAACAGCCCGATCTTGACGCCCGGCGTCGCGAACCGCGCGGTGTCGGCCGCGACCGCGAGGTCCGACGCGGCGACCAGCTGGCAGCCGGCCGCGGTCGCGATCCCGCGCACCTTGGCGATCACCGGCTGCGGGAGCCGGTGGATCGTCTCCATGAGGACCGTGCAGGTGTCGAACAGCCGCTGGTAGAAGGGGAGATCACGACCCACCATCTCGCTCAGGTCGTGCCCGGCCGAGAACGCGGCGCCGGCTCCCGCCAGCACCACCGCGCGGACGTCGGATCGCGACTCGATCGCGTTGAGTACTCCGCACAGCTCCTGCATCAGCGCGAGCGACAGCGCGTTTCGCTTCTCGGGCCGGTTGAGCGTGATCACGACCGCCGAGCCATGCTCCTCGACGGTCAGGTTCTGAAGGTCGACAGCGGTTGCCATCGGATCTCGAAGGCTAACGGCCCGCGCAAGCCCTCGACCTATCCGGGCTCGCGCGCGACAAGCCCGCCGGCGTCGACCGGCGCTGCGACGCCGGCCAGCGTGCCCGACTCCGCGAGCGCGATCTCGGCGTCGATCGGCTCGGCCTCGCCCGGCTCGGCGTAGTAGTACTTGCCGCCGCGCATCCACGACGCCACCGCCGCCAGCGCGCAGCACAGGGCCGCGAACAGGAACGCCTCGTGGATCCCGGTCGCGAACGGGTGCGAGACGAGCGTCGGGAAGAACTTGTGGCCGGTCAGGTAGACGGCGGTCGCGTGTGGGAGCTGGTGCAGCACCGGCGCCAGCGTGGTGCCCATCGGGTTGTAGCCGAGGAACGCCGCGAACAGGCTTCCGACCGCCGGCAGATGCGAGACCTTGACCGCGTAGGCATGGGGCACGCCGTTGCTCGAGAGCCCGTGCAGCAGAACCGCCGGTAGCGTCGAGGACAGTCCGACGATGATCAAGCTGAAGAAGATCCCGATCGACAGCACGGTCGCCGAGTTCATGAACGTCGCCGCCATGCCGGCGCCCGCGCCGCGCTGATCCGGCGGCAGGCTGTTCATGATCCCGGTCTGGTTGGGCGCCGCGAACAGGCCCATTGCGAAGCCGATCAGGAAGATCACCAGCCCGAACCAGATGTAGGCGAAGTCGACCGGCAGCGCGACCAGCAGCAGCAGACCGATCGCCGACAGGATCATGCCGCCGGTCGCGAACGGTCGCGCTCCGTAGCGGTCCGCGAGGCGCCCCGACAGCGGGCCGGCGACCAGGAACCCGACCGATAGCGGCAGCATCGAGATTCCGGCCCACAGCGGCGTGTCGGCGAAGCTGTAGCCGTGGATCGGCAGCCAGATCCCCTGCAGCCAGAGAATCAGCATGAACATCAGGCCGCCGCGAGACAGGGCTGCGAGCAGCGCCGCGATGCTGCCGGCGGTGAACGCCCGGATCCGGAACAGCGGCAGGCGGAACATCGGCGACGGGACGCGGCGCTCGATGTAGGCGAACAGCGCCAGCAGGAGGATCCCGCCGACGATCGCCGCGATCACTCCGGGTGCCGTCCAGCCCATCGTGTGTCCGGCGTAGGGAAGGATCCCGTACGTGATCCCCACCAGCAGCGAGATCAGACCGACGCCGAAGGTGATGTTCCCGAGCCAGTCGATCTTCGCCGGCACTCGGATCCCGCGCTCCTCGAGCATCAGGTAGGCCCACCCGGTTCCGAACAGGCCGACGGGAACCGATACGAGGAAGATCAGCCGCCACGAGATCGGTGCCAGGACGCCGCCGAGCACGAGGCCGATGAACGATCCGGCGATCGCGGCGACCATGTTGATCCCGAGCGCGAGGCCGCGCTGCTCCGCCGGGAACGCGTCGGTCAGGATCGCCGCCGAGTTCGCCATCAGGAACGCGGCGCCGATTCCCTGCACGACCCGCATCGCGATCATCCAGATCGCCGCTTCGCTGCCCTGCATCCAGGTCGCCGAAAGCAGGATCGAGCCGGCCGTGAAGATCGCGAAGCCGAGGTTGTACATCCGGACGCGCCCGTACATGTCGCCGATCCGCCCGAGGCTGACGACCAGCACCGCCATCACGACCATGAAGCTGAGCAGCATCCACAGCAGGTAGCTGGTGTTGGCCGGCACCAGCGGGTTGAGGTGGATCCCGCGGAAGATGGCCGGCAGCGCGATGATCACGATCGACTGGTTGATCGTCGCCATCAGGATCCCGAGCGTCGTGTTCGACAGCGCGATCCACTTGTAGCGGTCGTGCGTGTGGGGAGCGGCGGTGCTCACGCGTCGCGCTCGCCGATTCGTTCGATCAAACGGTCGAGGATCTCGACTGCCCTCGCGAGCGTCGCGACGTCGCGGTTGCCGAGCGTCGCCATCTCCTCGTGCAGCAGCGCGCGATACTCGGCGCGCAGCTGCGCGAACACCTGCTCGCCGGCGTCGGTCAGGCTGACCAGTACGGCGCGGCCGTCACTGGGGTCGACGCCGCGCTGCACCCAGCCGCGCTCGGCGAGCCGGTTGACCAGCAGCGTGATCCCGGGCTGGGAGACACGCTCCTCGGATGCGAGTTCGGTGATCCGGCGCGGCCCGCTGGTGAGGATCCGCAACACCCCGACCTCGGTGCGCGAGACGCAGACGCTCGTCCGGGTCAGGAACAGGCGTGAGAGCGCCGACGCCCGCTGCGGGAGTGCCTCGGCGATCTCGTCCAGCTGCCTATCGCGAACACCGTCCGTGGTGAGCTCCATTGCTCCCTTATATTAGTAGGCAATGCATTCGCTGGTCGAGTCCCAGCCACGCGGCGCTGGCAGGCCAGCCGTCGATCTGCCCGCAGGCTGCCTGACTCGCTGACGAACATCCTGAAAGAATCGAGGACCATGAGCGACTCAATGACTGCCCAGACTCTCCACATCGCCGGCCACGGCGGCGATGAAATCGAGGCCTACATCGCCAGTCCCGAAGACGACGACCGGCGTGGCGGCGTCGTCGTGATCCATCACATGCCGGGCTATGACCGCGCGACGAAGGAGATCGTGCGGCGCTTCGCCGAGCTCGGCTACGACGCAATCTGTCCCAACCTCTACTGGCGCGAGGCGCCCGGCGCCGCGCCCGACGACGCGGCCGCGACCGCCCGGGCCCAGGGCGGCGTGCCGGACGAGCGCTTGATCGCCGACGTCGGCGGCGCGGCCGAGCACCTGCGCTCGCTGACGACTTCGAACGGCAAGGTGGGAGTGATCGGCTACTGCTCAGGCGGGCGACAGTCGGTGCTGGCCGCCTGCAACCTCGACCTCGACGCAGCGGTCGATTGCTACGGCGCATTCGTCACCGGGACGCCGCCCGACGGCTTCCCGCTCAAGGTCACCAACCTCGTTGATCAGCTCCCGAATCTGCGCGCGCCGCTGCTGGGGCTGTTCGGCAAGGAGGACTCGTTCCCGAGCCCGGAGCAGGTCGCCGAGCTCGACGAGATCCTGACCGCCAACGACAAGCCGCACGAGTTCCACAGCTACGACGGGGCCGGCCACGCCTTCTTCTCCGTCGACCGCCCCGCCTACCGAGTCGAGGCGGCCACCGACGGCTGGGAGCGGATCGAACACTTCTACGGCGAGTACCTGGGAGGCTGAGCATGTGCACCTATGCAACCGTCAAGACCGAGCTCGAGGGCAGCGCCAAAGGCCCCGAGAGCCGCTGGTTCCGGGTCACCGATGGAACCGTCTACTTCGATCATCCGGTGCACGCGCTGGCCGAGCACACGCTGAACATCGACTTCTCCGATCCCGCCAAGGGCCCGTCGGCGCGGGTCGCGGTCGAGCTCACCGCCGCGTCGGCGCGCGAGCTGGTCGCCGCGATCGAGGCCGCGCTGCAGTCGGCACCGGTCGAGCTCACCGCTTGACTGCTTTGTCACGCTGGGTCTGAGCGCGCGCGCCCGCGCGACGCTGGGCCCCGACAGGAGTGAGCATGAGCGAAGTGGTGGGACTGGGAGTCGAGGAGCCGCCGAACCGCAACGGCGCCTTTCCACGACTCGACGATTCACAGCGTCAGCGCCTGCGCGCCGCCGGTGAGCTGCGGGCGGTCGCGCCCGGCGACGTCCTGTTTCGGGAGGGCGATGAGGGGTATGACTTCTTCGTCGTTGAATCCGGGGCGGTCGCGATCGTGCGCGGCTACGGCTCCGAGAACCGGGTGATCGCGGTACACGGGCGTCACCGCTTCCTCGGCGAGCTCAACCTGCTGACCGGCGAGCGTGTGTATCTGACCGCCGTGGTCCGCGACCAGGGCGAGGTGATCCAGGTCCCGCGCCCGCGGCTCGTCGAGCTGCTGCGCGACGACGAGGAGCTGGCGAACGTCGTCTTCCGGGCCTTCATGTCGCGGCGCACGATCCTGATCGAACGCGGCGCGGGGGTCCGCGTGATCGGTTCGCACTACTCGCAGGACAGCCGCCGGCTGCGCGAGTTCCTGGCGCGCAACCGGATGCCGTTTGAGTGGATGGACCTCGAGTCCGACAGCGAGGCGGAGATGGTACTGCGGGCGCTGTCGATTGCGCCCGGCGAGACCCCGGTCGTGATCGGCGCCGACGAAGTGCTTCGCAATCCGTCAAACCATGAGCTGGGCGCGATGCTTGGGATCGGAGCCCGTGGCGCGCCGCCGCCAATGTGCGACCTGGTGATCGTCGGCGGCGGACCGGCGGGACTCGCGGCCGCCGTCTACGGGGCATCCGAGGGGCTCGACACGCAGGCGATCGACGCGGTCGCGTTCGGAGGACAGGCCGGCACCTCGTCGCGGATCGAGAACTACCTCGGCTTCCCGAGCGGGCTGTCGGGCAGCGAGCTCGCCGAGCGCGCTTACGTACAGGCCAATAAGTTCGGCGCGCGGCTCGTCGTCCCCGCGAAGGCGACCAGCCTCAAGCGCGACGACGGGCATTACAAGATCGAGCTCTCGGATGGCGACGTCGTCAACGGCCGGACCGTGATCGTCGCCACCGGCGCCCAGTACCGCAAGCCCGACGTGCCTGATCTGGAGCGCTTCGAGGGCAACGGCGTCTACTACGCGGCCACGCAGGCCGAGGCGCAGCTGTGCTTCGGCGACCCGGTGGTGGTCGTCGGCGGCGGCAACTCCGCCGGACAGGCGTCGCTGTTCCTGTCACAGCGGGCCGCCAGCTGCAGGCTGATGATCCGCGGCGACGATCTGGCGCGGTCGATGTCGCGCTACCTGATCGACGAGCTCGGCCGCCGCCCGCAGGTCGAGCTGCTGACCAACCGCCAGGTCGTTGAGCTCAAAGGCGAGGACGGCCTCGAAGCGATTGTCGTCGCCGACTCCCTCACCGGCGAGCGGGAGGAGCTCGAGGCGAAGGCCCTGTTCGTGTTCATCGGCGCCGAGCCGCACACGGACTGGCTACGCGGATGCGTAGCGATGGACGAGGACTGCTTCCTGCTCGCGGGCCGCGAGCTCGAAGGCGATCAGCTCGCCGCCTACAACGCGGACCGACCGCTGTTTCTGGAGACGAGCCAGCCGGGCGTGTTCGCCGTCGGCGACGTCCACTCCGGCTCGATCAAGCGGGTCGCGTCGGCGGTCGGCGAGGGCTCGATGGCCGTGCAGCTCGTGCACCGCCGGCTCGCGAGCGTGATCGCCTAGGACCAACGTGCGGCCGCTGATCGTGACCCTCGACGGGATCACCAACGTCCAGACCGTCTTCTGACCGGATCACCGACGTCCACGCCGTCGTCTGACGGTCAGCGGACCGGCGTCGGCGGTTCGTCGATCTCGACCACCTGACCCGAGTCGGTCAACGACGGCCCGTATCGCAGCGACTTGTCCCTGAAGAACGCCGGCCGCGTGATCTCGCACGCGACCATCAGCACCAGCCCCAGCAACGCCGTCACGACGCCGATCAGCATCACGCCGCCGACCTCCACGTTGATGATCGGCAGGCGGACCTCGACGTAGCTCTGCGACGGATCGAAATAGAAGTAGATGCTGTAGATCAGCAGCCCGAACAGAATCACGGCGCTGAGCCCCGGCAGCACACCCTCCTCGAGCAGCTTTCGGGCACCCTGGAACATCCGGTGGCGGAAGTACCAGACGCACGCGACGCCGGTGATGCCCAGGTACAGCGCGACGAAGAAGGTTGCCGCGGTGACCGAGTCGGCGATCACGTTGCCGCCGGAGACGAAGTTGATCCCGGCGTAGAAGACGATCGAGACCGCCGAGAAGACGACCGTCGAAACGGTCGGCGTCATGTAGCGCGGATGGGTACGGCCGAACGCGTCGGGGATCGCCTTGTGGAACGCCATCGACAGCGTCGTGCGGGCGTTGGGGAGGATCGTCGTCTGCGTCGTCGCGGCGCTGGAGCTCAGGACCATCAGGATCAGCAGCCGGCTGAGCACCGACCCGAGCGACCCGTGGCCGAACACCGCCCCGCCCAGCACCGACAGCACGTCGCCCTGGTTGTTGGGATTGCCGAGCCCGATCCCGTGCGTTCCGATCCCGGCAAACGCCTGCACGCTGATCGTCACCAGCAGATAGGTCCCGAGCAGCAGGAAGGTCGAGATCACGCCGGCGGTGCCGGGGATCCGGCTCGGCTCGTCGGTCTCCTCGTTGATCGAGACCGTCGTGTCCCAGCCCCAGTAGATGAACACCATCAGCAGCATGCCCTGCATGAAGACGCTGAACGAGCCGAGCTTGGACGGGTCAAACCAGCTCCACGACGGGGTCAGGTAGCCAGCCGGCGCCGTCCCCGCGCCGACCTTGACCAGCGCCACGACCGACAGGACGGCCAGCATCACGACCTCGATCACGATCAACGCCACCTGCAGCCGTGCCGAGACCTGGATCCCTACGTAACACACCCACGTCAGCACGACGATCCACGCGATCCCCGTCAGAAGCACCCAGGGGCTGGTCGGGTCCTGGCCGATGCTGTTGATGCCGAAAAATAGGAACAGGTACTGCCCCGCGATCTGCGCCTGGGATGCCATCGCCAAAAGGTCGGCGGCGATCGTGCCCCAGCCGCCGGCGAACCATCCGGTCCGCGGCCCGAGCGCGCGCGCCGCCCACGTGAAGCTGGTCCCGCAGTCGGGATCGACCCGGTTCATCTCCTTGTTGGCCCAGGCGGAGAAGAACATCGGGATGAACGCGAGCACGACGATCAATGGCGTCTGCACGCCGATGATCGCGACCACGAACCCGAGCGTCGCGGCGAGGCTGTAGGCGGGCGCGGTCGACGCCATCCCGATCGCGGTGCTGCTGCCAAGCCCGAGCGCGTTGGCCTTCAGCCCCTTGCGGACGACCTCGCCCTCGTGGGCCGGGAGCCGGAGCTCGTCAGCTGTCGAAGCCAAGGCCCAACCGATCGAGCGCTCGCAGCCAGACTCCACGCCGGCCGCCGTTGCGATCGGCGGCCGCGAGCCGGTTGCGCGTCAGCTGGATTACCGCGCTCCGCAGCGGCTCCGGTGGAAACGGAAGCGGTCGCCGGCGGACCAGCGAGAGGCCGCTCGCCTCATTCGGTCGGTCGTCGAGCAGGTCGAGCCCAACCCGCGCGCCAAAGCGGCTGGCGCAGACGCCGAGGCCCGTATAGCCGAGCGCGTAGACGGCGCGGCCGCCGAGCGCCCTGCCGAAGAACACCGAGAAGCGGCTGCAGGTGTCGATCGCACCGCCCCAGCGGTGGCTGAACCGCACGCCCTCGAGCTGTGGGAAGGCGGCGAAGAAGTGCTGCGAGAGCTTCGCGAACGTCGGCTCGTGGTCATCGAGCGCCGGGCTTACGGGGCCGCCGTAGCGGTAGACGGCGTCATAGCCTCCCCACAGGATCCGATCGTCGGCGGTCAGCCGGTAGTAGTGAAACTGGTTGCCGAGGTCGCTGACTCCCTGGCGTGCGTTCCAGCCGACGTCGTCGCGCTGGCGAGCGTCGAGCGGCTCGGTCATCAGCACGTAGTCGTAGACCGGCGCGACGTAGCGGTGGATCGCTCGCACGAGCGGCGGGTACGCGCTGGTCGCCAGCAGCACGACTCGCGCGTTCACGACCCCGCCCTCGGTCGTCAACGAGACGCCGCCGGGCGTGCTCGCCAGCACGCGGACCGGGCTGTACTCGAACACGCGCACGCCGGCTCTGACCGCTGCCGCGCGGAGGCCGTCGCCGAGCTTGCCGGGGTGCACGAGCGCCGACCCGGTCCGCGTCCACAGCCCGCCGAGAAACAGCGGCGAGTTCAGCTGCCCCCGGACCTGCGACTGGTCGAGGAGCTCCGCGTCATATCCGAACCTGCCGGCGAGCTCGGCCTCGTCGTCGAGGTCTGCGAGCTCGTGCTCTTGTACCGCCACGATCAGATCGCCGGTCGCCTCGTATTCGGCGTCGATCTCCAAGCGCTTGATGTCGGCGGCCAGCGCGTCGTAGTTGCGCTGGCCGAGCCGTTCGATTTGCGCGAGCTCATCCGGAAACCGGGTCATCCCGTTGCCGAGGCCGTGGGTCAGCGACGATTGCAAAAAGCCGCCGTTTCGCCCGCTGGCGCCGGTGCCGCAGCGGGTCGCCTCGAGCAGCGCTACGGAGCGGTCAGGCTGCTGCTCCTTGGCGTACAGCGCCGACCACAGCCCGGTATAGCCGCCGCCGACGATGCACAGGTCCGCGTCGGTGACCCCGTCGAGCGGCGGATGTGGATCGCGGCTCGGCAGCGTGTCGGTCCAGAACGGCCGCGGCACGGCGTCGGCATACGCGGAACGGTGCTCGGCGGTCGGAGAGCTGTCGGGCCACGGCGACGACAAGCCGCGATCCTAACTCCGGAGGCGCTGGCATCGGAGATTTTCCGATCGCCTGCTGCGCAAAGTACGGATCGCGCCTACGGGGTTCATGCGGACGCCACGCGTACCGGGGGCGGATGGCGTGCCGGCTAGCCGGGCCTACCGTCCGGGGAATGAACGAGCCCCTGATCAATCAACAAGACCACGAGCCGTTGGAGGTGCTGATCGCAGGCGCCGGCGTCGCCGGGCTGGAGGCCGCCTTCGCGCTTCGTCAATTCGCCGGAGACCGAGTGAAGCTCAAGCTTCTGACCCCGTCCGACGCGTTCGTGTACCGCCCGCTCGCGGTGGCCGAGCCGTTCTCGTCAGGCGCGGCGCAGAGGTATCCGCTAGCACGGCTGGCCGCCGACGCTGGCGCCGAGGTACTCCACGACTCGCTCGCCGACGTCGACGCAGACGAGCGATTGGTTCGTACGGCGGGCGGGGCTGAGATCGCGTACGGCGCACTCCTGATCTGCACCGGGGTGATCGCACAGCCGGCGTTCGAGCACGCGATCACATTCGACGACGCGCGGATCGACGCACTGCTCCACGGCTTGATCCAGGACGTGGAGGACGGCTACATCAACCGTCTGGGGATCGTGATGCCGGCTCCGCTGCCGTGGCCGTTGCCCGCGTACGAGCTGGCGTTGATGGTGTCCGAGCGCGCCTGGGACATGCAGGTGCGGACGGAAGTGACCGTTTTGACGCCCGAGGAGCGGCCGCTGGCCGTGTTCGGAACAGAAGCGAGCCTCGAAGTCTCACGTCTGCTGGCGCGCCGGCACGTGGACCTGGTCACGTCGGCCTACTGCGAGATGCCGAGTCCGAACATGGTGAGGGTCCATCCAGGCGGCAGGACGCTCGAGTTCGATCGGGTCGTTGCGCTGCCGGTCCTCCAGGGTCCCCGGATCACCGGTCTGCCGCAGGATGGAGGCGGCTTCGTACCGGTCGACGATTTCGGCAGGGTCAGGCACGTCGATCACGTGTGGGCGGCCGGAGACGCGACCGATTTTCCAGTCAAGCACGGGGGAGTGGCCGCGCAGATGGCCGACACGGCGGCGCAGTCGATCGCCTCGGTCACGGGGGCCTGCGAAGCTCCGCCGCCGTTCGATCCCGAGATCGAGGGTGTTCTGTTGACCGGCGCGACCCCGCGGCAGCTGCGTGGCGGCCATCTGACCGGCGGCCACGGCTCCGAAAGCGAGCTCGTGAAGATCGCTCGCGGCGCGCGGCCGCCGAAGATCGCGGCCCGCTACCTGACACCGCATCTGGACGGGCTTCAATCTTCCGCGGCTCCGGCGACCGCAAGCAGGTAGCAAGCCTCGTGGTAGCAGTCGTCGTATGTCGCGAACCAATCGGATTCGGCCGCCAGCAGCGACGTCGTGTGATCGCCGGTCGGCGTCCTCATCACCATCGGTTCATAGACGCCGATCACATCTCCGCAATGTCTACAGAACGTCCGGCGGCTTGTGCTCCCCTCGGGCACGCCTCAGAGGGTGGCAGGTGAGTTGGCGGCGAGCATTGGTGACAGTCCGCACACGCGAGTGGGCGATCACGGACTCGTCGACCGAGCCCGGTGACGCATGACTGAGCAGGCAACGCGATCCGAGGTAGTGGTCGCGGGCGGCGGCGTCGCGGCGCTCGAGGGGGCGGTCGCGCTCTCGACGCTCGCTGGCGACTACGTCACGCTCACACTGCTCGCGCCCGGCCACGACTTCGCGCTGCGAGCGCTGGTCGCGCACGAGCCGTTCGGGCGGCCGCCGGCGAGACGCTACCCGCTCATCCAGATTGCCAACTCGATCGGCGCCGAACTCGTGAACGACCGGTTCGCATGGCTCGATCGCGCGCGAACGGACGGTCCATACCAGCGACGGGCACGAGTTGCGCTACGACATGCTGCTGCTCGGTCTCGGTGCCACCGCCCGCCCCAGGTACGAGCACGCGATCACGATCGGTGGTGGCGACCAGGATGAGCTACGACAGCTCCTGACCGAGATCGCCGCCGGGCGCGTCACGAGCCTCGCATTCGTCGCCGGCGAGCGGATGGCGTGGCCGCTGGCTCTGTACGAAGTGGCGCTGTTGAGCGCAGCGCGGGCTGCCGCCGAGCGCGTTGAGCTGGAGCTCTTCTTGGTCACCCCCGAGCTGCGACCGCTCGAGATCTTCGGCGAGCGCGCGAGCTTTGCGGTGGCGAGCCTGCTGCGGCGACGGGGGATCGAACTGATCTCTTCCTCCGGGTGCGAGGTGCCGACCGCGGGGCACGTCGTCGTTACCCCGCTCCGGCGAGCGCGCTCAAGCCGTCCGGTGCGCGGAAGAGCGATCGAGGTCGATCGCGTGGTTGCGCTGCCGGAGCTCTTTGGCCCGCACGCGCGAGGCCTCCCGATGGCCGACAACGGCTTCATCCCAATCGATCGGTATTGCCAGGTGCGCGGCGTTCGCGGCGTTTACGCCGCCGGCGACGCGACGGACTTTCCGGTCAAACACGGCGGCATCGCCGCCCAGCAGGCCGACATCGCCGCCGAGTCGATCGCCGCGCTCGCCGGGGCGCGGATCAGGCGACAGCCGTTTCACCCGAGGCTCGAAGGCCTGCTGGTGACCGGCGCCGAGCCGTACCACCTCGCCGCGCGCCTCACCGGTGGACAACCGTTCGGTTCCGAGCCGCTGACCGAACCGCGAGCAGATTCGCCCAAGGTCGCGGCCAAGCATCTGGTCGCCCATCTCGAGCGCGTCGGCTCCTGATTCGCTCAACCGTCTTCTGAGGGCGATCCGCCTCCCCGAAACGGTCCGGGCGCGGAGGCGGATCCAGAACGGCCGCTCGCCGGCCGCCCACGACACGACACCGAGTTGCTCGAGCCGACGGAGCTCAGCCGGTCTGGTGACCTGCTCAGTCACGCCGCTCACGATCACGCTCCAGCCGCTGCGCTGTGACGGCTCGATCGCGTCGATCTCGAACAGCGCCGTCGCCGAGCGCGCGAGCGCGTGGAACTTCGATCCCTCGCCGGTGCGGAACACGACTGACTGGGAAGCTCGGTCGAACCGGTAGTTGACCGGCCTGATGATCGGCGTCTGGTCCGACCCCCTGCTTAGCACGACGCGACCGAAGGTCGTCGCCGCCAGTAGTTCCAGGCATTCCTCTCGCGACAGCTCGACCACGCTCCGTGAGGGGGTCTGCTCGGCCGAACGCTGTGCCCGCCTGCTGGGCTGACCAGTCATGGGGTTCACGGTATGCAGCGCAGCCGCGGGACGCAGCCGCAGAAAAGGGCGCCAGGGTGGTGGAAACTACTGAGCCAGCTGGTCCTCGCGCGCCGGTCACCCGCTGAGGGCGGCCTCGGCCTGCCGCGCCATCTCGAGGGCCTCACGCGCGCGTAGCACGACCACCCGGACGGCGGCACCATCAGCTGCGTGGTCAGTCGAGCAGACCGTGCTCCCGTGCGTAGCCGACCAGCTCGGCGCGCGTGGTGAGAAGGATCTTCTGCTGAATGTGGGCACGGTGGGACTCGACGGTGCGCACACTCAGGACCAGTGACTGGGCGATCTCTGCGTTCGTGTGCCCGAGCGCGATCAGCCTCAGCACCTCGAGCTCGCGGGGTGAAAGATTGTCGGGGCGCTGATCGTCGGCGGGCGGCGCGGACGCCAGCCGCGCGCCGAGCTCCGGGTTGAGATACGTACGCCCCTCGGCGGCCAGCTCGACCGCGGACATCAGCTCGGCGTCGGCGGCGTCCTTGAGCACGTAACCGACGGCGCCGGCGCGCAAAGCTGCCTGCGCGAAGGCGGGGTTGTCCTGCATCGTGAGCACGACGATCTGAGTCTCGGGGGCGTCGGCCCGTAGCTGCGGGATGATGTCGAGCGCTGACTCACCTCCCATGTTGAGGTCGAGCACCAGGACCCTGGGGTCGCAGCTCCACGACTACCTCCAGCGTGCCGGCCACATCCCCGGTCTCGGCCAGGACCTCGAAATGCCGCTCGGACTCGAGCAACAGCCGCAGCCCCGACCGCACGACCTGGTGGTCGTCGGCAAGCACGACAGTAATCAGGGCGTCTTGAGCGGATCGATGCTCAGCGGCCGTCTGGTGCGGATCTCGATCGCGCGTCGTCATGATTGGCATCGGCGCAGCACTCTAGATGGCGGCCAACTGCCCGCCATCAGCGCTGCACCCCAGTGTCCGCTCAGTAGAGCGTACGGACTAACCGTTGAGCTGAGACAGCGACCCCTCGGGGGATTCCTGGTCTCTGTGCACCGCAGGGAGCGACACCGCGATCCTGGTCCCGCTTCCGGGGGCCGATTCGATCGTGAGCTCGCCCCCGAGCAGCTCCACGCGTTCGCGCATTCCAACCAGCCCAAACCCATCGGTGGCCGCCGCCGGGTCAAAGCCCGTCCCGTCATCGCGGATACTGACGCGCAGCGAATGGTCGCGTTCAACCAGCTCCACGGCTGCTCGCTGGGCCTGGCCGTGCTTGACCGCGTTGGTGAGCGCCTCCTGCACGATGCGATAGATACCGGTCTCGAGCTCGGGCTCGAGCCGATCCCCCTCCCGGCCCGCCTCGAACGCCACGTCGACGTCGACGTCGACATCCAATCCCCCCGCACAGAACCGGTCGACGAGCGCGAGCAGCGCCGGCTCGAGTCCGAGCTGATCGAGGGCCGCGGGACGCAGCTCGGTGATCAGGCCGCGAAGCGCGGCGATGTCGGTCTCCAACTGCTCCAGCGCCTGACCGGTGGCACGCTTGTGCGCTTCTGGATCGCCGCTGCGAGCGGCTGCTGAGAGAACGAGACGAAGGCTGCCGAGTGACTGCAGTGTCTCGTCGTGCAGTTCGCGCGCCCACCGGGCGCGCTCAGCCTCGGCGGCCGCGAGCCGTTGGCGCCGTCGTTCGTCGGCGGCTGATTGCGCCGTCGCGACGGCCGATGCGGCGCTGACCGCAAACCCTTCGAGCAGGCTCTGGTGCTCCGCTGTGAACGTTCCCTGCTCGAGATGGTCGACGGCCACCAGCACCCCGTAGCGGCGATCGCGGAACATCAGCGGCACGACCAACCCGTCGTCCGCCTTCATACCCAAGTGGCCCAGTCCATGCTGTTCGAAGCGCGCGCGGTTGAGCTGGTCGGCGAGTCGCTGGGATTGACCTGCGCGCAATACGGCGCTGGCGACGGTGTTCTCCACCGGAAAGCGACGTCCGAGCAGATCGGTCGGGAGCTCGCCCGCCCCCGCCGCCAGCTCGAGCTCGTCGCCGACGAGCAGCTCGATCACCAGCGCGCGCGCCGAGACCAGCGCTCGCCCGCGCTTGGCCACCAGCTCAAGGATCGGCGAGATCTCGGTCTGGCCGCTGAGCGCCCGCGCGATCTGGAGCGTCGCATCGAGCGCGTTGACGGTCCGCTCCAGATCGAGGCGCTGTGTTTCTGAGCCCGTGAAGCGCTTGGCGTGGTCGATCGCTATGCCGGCGAACTCGGCGAGCAGCACCGCGGCCTGCTCGTCCTCCGCGCTGAACTCAGCTCCGTCGCGCTTCTCAGTCAGGTACAGGTTTCCGTACGGACGGCCATCGACGAGGATCGGCACGCCGAGAAAACTGCTCATCGGCGGATGACCGACGGGAAAGCCGTAGGAGTAGGGATGGCTACCGACGTCCTTGAGCCGCAAGGGCTGCGGATCCCGGATCAGCTCCCCAAGCACTCCCCGGCCGCCGGGGAGCGGCCCGATCAGCCGCCGCGTTGACTCGTCGATTCCCACCGTTAGGAACTGTTGGAGGCCCGTCCGCGACTCGTTCAGCACCCCGAGGGCCGCATATCGCGCGCCGGTCAGCTCTCGCGCGGATTCAATAACCCGTTCGAGCACGATTTCCAAATCGAGACGCTCGAGCACGCTGCGCGCGACCCTCAGCACAGCCTGCGTCGCCTGGTCCATGCTCAACCCCGGTGTCGTGCGCCGTTGCAGTCCAACCATATCGCAGCCAAGTGCCCCGATCGCCTCAAATCACAGCTGCGGATCTGCCTCCAACAGACCTTGCTCCCGCGCGTACGCGACGAGCTCGGCGCGCGTCGTACGGCCGATCTTCTGCTGGATGTGGGCGCGATGAGACTCGACCGTGCGCACGCTCAGGTAGAGCTGCTCTGAGACTTCGGCGTTCGTATGGCCCAGGGCGACCAGCCTCAGCACGTCGACCTCACGTTCGGTCAGGCCGTCCGGCGGTCCGGGCGGCGCATCGGGGGCCATCGCCAGCAGGCCGCCGAGTTGCGGATTGAGATACCTCAATCCGCCGACCGCCGCCCGCACAGCGGCGACGAGCTCCGTGTCGGCCGCCTCCTTGAGCACGAAACCCAGCGCGCCGGCGCGAAATGCTTCGCGTGCGAACCGCGGCTCGTCCTCCATCGTCAGGACGACGATCGCCGTGCCCGGCGATGCCTCGAGCATCCTCGGAATCGCGGTCAGGCTCGACCCCCCTGGCATGCTCAGGTCGAGCACGATCACGTTGGGCTTGTAGGCAAGCACCTTGCGCACCGCCTCGTCGACGTCGCCGGCCTCGGCGACGATCTCGAATTCGCCGTCGGCCTCGAGCAGCGCGCGCAGCGCGCTGCGCACGATCGTGTGGTCGTCCGCCAGGACGATCCTCGTTCGTGCAGGTGTATCGCCCGATCCGTCGATGGCCGAAACGCTACCGTCTGGGCATCCGGAAGGGCTGCGCAGTCGAGGCAACCTGTGCTCGCGTGCAAGCCGAGCCAGCCCGCGCTCGCGATTCAAGCCGAGGCAACCGCGGGCGCCGTGGCGGCGAGCAGTGATTGCCCGCTCATCTCCGCTGGTTTGCGAATCCCGAGCAGCGCCAGAATCGTCGGCGCAATGTCGGCCAAGCTTCCCTGTGGCGCGAGCCTGGCGCCGCGCGAGGTGACGATCAGCGGTACCGGGTTGCACGAGTGCGCGGTGCTGGGGCGTCCGTCGCGCTCCAGCATCTCCTCCGCGTTTCCGTGGTCGGCGGTGATCACGCAGGCGCCGCCCGCTTCGTGCACGAGTTCCACGACTCGTCCGAGACATTCGTCGATGGTCTCGACTGCGGTGATCGTGGCCGGGATCACGCCGGTATGGCCAACCATGTCAGCGTTGGCGAAGTTGAGCACGGTAAACCGGGGCCTGACGTCTCTGAGCGCGGCGGCGAATGCCGTCGTGATCTCGCGGGCGCTCATCTGCGGCTTGAGGTCGTAGGTCGCGACGTCGCGCTGCGATGCGACCAGCACGCGGTGCTCCGACTTGAACGGGCGCTCCTCGCCGCCGTTGAAGAAGTAGGTCACGTGAGCGTACTTTTCGGTCTCCGCGACGTGCAGCTGGCTCGCCGAGGCGCCCGCTAGAACCTCGGCGAGCGTCGTCGCGGGCCGCGCGCTCTCGAACGCCGCCGGGTAGCTCCAGCCCTGCTGATACTCGGTCATCGTGGCCAGCCGCCGTACAGGGGCGACACCGTCGCGGCCGTTCCATCCTGGGAGCTCCTCATCGCCGGAACCGAAGCCGGGCTCGGCCAGCACGCGGACGATCTGCCGCATCCGGTCAGGACGGAAGTTGAAGCACAACACGCTGTCGCCGTCGCGAATGCGGCCTTCGGCCCCGACGCGAGTCGTGGTTATGAACTCGTCCGTCTCACCGCGGGCATAGGCGTCGTGGATCGCGCTCGGGCCGTCCGGCGCCTCGTGCCGGCCTCGTCCATGGACGAGCAGATCGTAAGCCGCCTGCGTGCGATCCCAGCGCCGGTCGCGGTCCATGCCATAGAAGCGCCCGACGATGCTCGCGATCCGGCCGGCGCCCGCGGCTCGGCAGCAATCGTGGAGCGATTCGATGAACCGTTGACCGGAGGTCGGCGCTGTGTCGCGC
This sequence comes from uncultured Solirubrobacterales bacterium, assembly GCA_963756655.1. Lineage (GTDB taxonomy): Bacteria > Actinomycetota > Thermoleophilia > Solirubrobacterales > Solirubrobacteraceae > Palsa-465. The sequence goes on along the minus strand of CAVWOQ010000027.1, from coordinate 72,149 downwards.
CCGTCCGTGAAGCAATGCAGAACCAGATCCGGGACCTGCAAACTGGCGCCGAGCTCGACCAGGGCGCGCAGGTGCCCGAAGGCGGAGTGGACTCCTCCATCGGACACCATTCCAACCAGGTGAACCCGCTCAGCCGCGGTCAACGCGTGGCACACAACCGGATTACGTGCGAGATCACCGGCGGCGACCGCGTCATTGATCAGGGTCAGCGTCTGCGGCACCGCAGCGCCTGCGCCGAGCGTCAGGTGACCGACCTCAGAATTGCCCATCTGGCCGTCTGGGAGGCCCACGTCGCGGCCGCTCGCCCCGAGCTCGGCGTGCGGGTAGCTGCTCCACAGCTCGTCGAACACGGGCGTATGCGCAAGCGAGATCGCATTGCCTGCCCCCGGTGGCGCGATCCCCCAGCCGTCCATCACGACCAGGCATACGGAGGTGGCGTCGTGAACCGGCGGGCCGGCTTGGATGCTCACGGGGCTTGGAAGGCGGTCTGCGTAACTGGAACCATCACGCGCTGGGCGAGGTCGACCAGCCTGCTCGAATAGCCCCACTCGTTGTCGTACCAGGCCACCACCTTGACCTGCGTCCGATCGACCACCGACGTCAATGCCGCGTCGAAGATCGAGGAATAGGAAGAGCCGATGATGTCCGTCGACACGATCGGATCCTCTGTGTAGGCGAGGATTCCCTCCAGCGCGTCGCGGTCGGCCAAGCGCTTGAAGGCGTCGTTGACGGCCTCCTTGGTCGTCGCCTGCTCAGTCTCGACAGTCAGGTCGACGAGCGATCCGGTCGGCGTCGGCACGCGAACGGCATAGCCGTGCAGCCGCCCGGCCAGCTCCGGGATCACCAGGCCGAGTGCCTTGGCCGCGCCGGTGGAGGTCGGCACGATATTGATCGCCGCCGAACGCGCGCGGCGAAGATCCTTGTGCGGTCCGTCGAGCAGCATCTGGTCGCCGGTGTAGGCGTGGATGGTGGTCATCAGCCCGTGCCTGATGCCGAACGTCTCGTGCAGCACCTTCGCCACGGGCGCGAGGCAGTTGGTCGTGCACGACGCGTTGGAGATGATGTGGTGCTCCTCAGGGTCATAGACCTGGTCGAAGTTCACGCCCAACACGACGGTCGCATCCGGCGGCTCATCGCCCTTGGCGGGCGCGGAGATGATCACCTTGCGCGCGCCGGCATCGAGATGGCGGGCGGCCGCCGCTCTGGTGCGGAAGTACCCCGTCGACTCGATCACGACGTCGACATCGAGGTCACCCCAGGCCAGGTTCGTCGGATCGGTCTCCGCAGTCACGCGGATCTCGTGGTCGTCGATTGCGATCGTTCCGGGCCGCAACTCGACGCGCCCGGGAAAGCGGCCTGCGACGGAGTCGTACTTCAGCAGGTGCGCCAGCGTGCCCGCGTCGGCGACGTCGTTTACGGCGACAACCTCGATATCGGCCCGCTGGGCATAGGCGGAGCGCAGAAAGCTGCGGCCTGTCCGCCCCAAACCGTTGACCGCCACGCGTGTAGACATCACGACCTCGTTTCCTTTCGCTGAAATGCACCGGTAACGGCGCATGCTCAACGTACGCGAGCGCTCGCGGGCCGCAATCGGGGGGCACGCCGGAGTCGGCTCCGTAGTTTCCATCGAGCGCGGGCAATTCCGTACTTCCCCGCAGCGCCTCTCGCCCGGGCAGCGGATGGCCGCGACTGACACCGCGCCTAGCGTCGTCGCTGAACCTAGCGAGGAAAGGTGAGCACCATGTCGATTGTTATCTGTTACGACGGTTCGGCGAGCGCAAAGCGGTCACTCGCTGTCGCCGAACGAGTTCTCGGCGATGAGCCGGCCGTGCTCTTGCACGTCTGGAGTCCGCCCGATCGTGTGGCCGCCGATGCGTTCGCAATCCGCGACGACGACAACCCGACTTACGATCAGCTGGAGGCGTCGGCTCGCGAACGCGCACATGAAGTGCTGGACGAGGGTAAGTCGCTCGCCGAACAGCTTGGAATTGCGGTCACCCCGCGCGACGAGCGCAGCCACAGTTCGATTTCGGACACGATCCTCGAGATTGCCGACGAGCTCGACGCGGACTTGATCGTCGCTGGGACACGGGGCACGACCGCGGTTGCGGAGCAGGTGCTCGGGAGCGTCTCGAACACGCTGGTCCACCACGCCCGCAGGCCGGTGCTGGTCGTGCCGGTGTAATCCGTGTTTTGCCCCGCGGCAGTGCGGATCAAACCCGATGAGCATTCGGTCTCGTAGCGAGACAGTGGATCGCAAATCCACACGCGAGGAGCGAGCAGATGTCAACCACCGTTACCCCCAGGGCTGAACGCCCCAAGGAACGGCTCCCAAGTACCTATCGCGCGGCTGTCGTTCACGGTTTCGACGCGCCGCTGACGGTCGACGAGGTACCTCAGCCCGAGCTGGCGCCAGATCAGATCCGGGTCAAGATCGAAGCCTCGGGGCTATGTCACACGGACATCCACGCAGCGCACGGCGACTGGCCGATCAAGCCCAGTCCCCCATTCATCCCTGGCCACGAGGGCGTCGGCCGTGTCGTCGAGCTCGGGCCTGCGGTGACTGAGGTGAAGCTCGGTCAGCGAGTCGCGATTCCGTGGCTGGGTTACGCGTGCGGCACCTGCGACTTCTGCGTTTCGGGTTGGGAGACGTTGTGCGAAAGCCAGAAGAACACGGGCTACTCGATCGATGGCAGCTTCGGGGAGTACGCGACCGCCTACGGGCGATATGTGGTCGTGGTCCCCGACGGGATCGAGCCGGTCGATGCGGCGCCGCTGACTTGTGCTGGCGTCACCACCTACAAGGCGGTCAAGGTCGCTGGAACCCGGTCGTCTGACCTGGTCGCGGTGTTCGGCGTCGGCGGCCTGGGTCATCTGGCGATCCAGTACGCGAAGATCGCAGGCGGTCGCGTGATCGCGATCGACCTGATCGACGAGAAGCTCGAGCTTGCGCGCGAGCTGGGCGCCGAGTTCACCGTCAACGCCAAAGAGCAGGATCCCGTGCAGGCGATTCAAGATCTGGGTGGTGCGGACCAGGCGATCGCGCTGGCGGTCTCGCCACGGGCGTTCGAGCAGGCCTACGGCTCGCTGCGGCGAGGCGGCAAGCTGGTGTTCGTCGCTCTACCGGCGGATAACGAGGTCCGCCTGCCGATCTTCGAGACCGTCTTGAACGGGATTACCGTGGTCGGCTCGATCGTCGGTACGCGCAAGGATCTGAGGGAGGTGTTCGAGCTGCATACCGCGGGCCTGACCCGGGTGATCAGCGAGACGCGTCCGCTCGACCAGGTCAATCAGGCGATCGCCGACGTCGAGGCGGGACACGTCGCCGCTCGCGTCGTGCTCCAACCCTGACCGGCGGGACAGCGGCGCCGGTTGACGAAACCGGCGTCGCTGTCTATCGCCCCACCGACGGGATCGGCGGGGCCGGGGCCACGTCGTGCAGCCTGACGCGAGCGTCGACCACGACCGCTCCGTCGGATCCTGCGATCAGCGGGTTGCAGTCGAGCTCCGCGATCTGTGGATGGGCCTCGACCATTGCGCTCACACGCATGATCACGTCCCGCACCGCGGCGATATCGCAGGGAGTCGAGCCGCGAAACCCGGTCAGCAAAGGAAACATTCTCAGCGCGTGGAGCATCTCGTCGGCATCGACATCGGTCACCGGCGTGATCCGCACCGCGACGTCCTTGAGCAGCTCGGTTTGAGTGCCGCCGGCTCCGCAGGCGACAACCGGACCGAAGCTCTCGTCATGAACCATGCCGACCAATAACTCGACGCCGCCTTCGATCATCGGCTGCACCAAGTAACCATCGAGCTCAAAGCCCGCGGCGCTTACCGAGGTTCGGATCCGATCCGCGGCGTCGCGCACCTGCGCCGGCGTTGCGAGCTCAGTGGCAACTGCGCCGAGCGTCGCGTTTGTGCAGCAGGCCAGGAGCGAACCCTTTCAGCGCTACCGGCCATCCAAGCTCGGCCGCTGCGGCGACCGCGCCCGGGGTGTCGCGCTCCAACCGGCCGCGAACCTGCGGTACGCCGTAGCACTCCAGCAGCTCCGAGACCGCAGCGGGCGACATCCAGCCGCCCTCGGCGAGCTCGCGGCTGATGATCGCAGCGCCGCGCTCGACGTCCGCCGGGTCCGGGCGAAGCACCTCGCCGTCGGGCCGTGAGCGCCAGCGGCCGTAACGTGCCGCCAGCGCGACCGCCTGCGCCGCCTCCTCGGGAAACTGATACCCGGGAACCGCCACGCCATCGCTGGCGAGCCCCGACGGTGGCCCTTCCGCGGTCATGAAGACGGCTGCTATCGGGCAGGACGGATCCGCGGCTGCAACGTCCCTGATCGCGGCCGCCACGTCGGCGGCTTCGGTCACCAGCGGCGGAACAAAGATCGCGAGGATCGCGTCGAACTCGGCGGAGGCGACGAGTTCGGTCAATGTCTGTCGGTAATCGTCGGCCGAGGCGCTGGCGACCATGTCGATCGGGTTGGCCAGCGACGCTGTCTTGGGCAGCCACGACGCGAGCCTCTGCGACAGCGCCGTCGAAGGCTCCGGCACCTGAACACCGGCCGCCGCGCAGGCGTCGGCGCAGACAATGCCGGGACCGCCCGCGTTGGTGACGATCGCGACCCGGTCGCCCCTGGGCACGGGCTGCTTTGCAAGCAGGGACGCGACGTCGAACATCTCGGCCAGCGTGTCGGTCCGGATCACGCCCGCCTGAGAGAACAATGCGTCGACCGTCACATCTGAGGCCGACAGAAGCGCGCCCGTGTGCGAGCCGGTGGCGCGCGCGCCGGCGGGTGAGCGCCCGCTCTTGACCGCCACGACCGGTTTGCTGCCCGCAAACCGCCGCGCGACGCGGGCGAACTTTCGCGGGTTGCCGAACGACTCGAGATACATCAGCGCGAGGTCCGTCTCGGCGTCCTGTTCCCAGTACTGCAGGAAGTCGTTGCTCGATAGGTCGGCCTTGTTTCCGACCGAGACAAACGACGACAGTCCCACGCCCAGCCGTGACGCTGCCTCGATGATCGCGATCCCGAGCCCCCCGCTTTGGGATAGAAAGCCGATCGCGCCGGCGGCGGCTTGATGGGGTGCGAAGGTCGCGTTCAGCCTGACCGCGGCTGACGTGTTGAGCACGCCGAGGCAGTTAGGCCCGACCAGGCGGATCCCGGCCACCCTGCATGTGTTCAACAGCTCTGCCTGGCGGCGGCGACCTTCGCCGCCGAGCTCGGCAAAGCCGGCCGAGATCACAACCACCGACCGCACACCGAGTGCAGCACAGTCGCGTACCGCGGCTATCACCCGATCGGCGGGAACGACGACAACCGCAAGATCGACGGCCTCTGGAAGCTCGGACACCGAACGGTATGCGGTCAGCGAGCCGATCTGTCCGCCGTGTTCGTTGACCGCGTAGACGGTGCCTTCGAACCCCGCCGCGACAATGTTCTGCAGGAGCTCGCCCCCGATCGTGGCTCGTGTTCGCGACGCGCCGATCACCGCCACGCTCGCGGGCGCCAGCACGTTGTTGACGGCCGCCACCGATGCGAGCCGGTCGCGCTCCTGGAAACGCTTGAGCGCCTCGGGAGCCATCGAGGTTGGGAACTCGATCTCTAGCGCGTCAGGCGTGGGCCTGACTTCGACCTCGAACCCGCTCTCGCGAAAGACCTCGATCATCCGGTGGTTGACCGCCATCACTTCGGCGACGAACGAGGAGATCCCATGCTGGTGCGCGTAGTCGGCGATGTGCGCGAGCAGGATCGTCGCGATGCCCTTGCCCTGCCATTCGTCGGCTACCAGGAATGCAACCTCGGCACGCTCCCGGTCGATCCTCACGTAGCCCGCGTGGGCGACCACTGCCGCCTGCGATCCACTGATCGCGATCAGCCCGTAGCTGTCGGCGTAGTCGACCTTCAGAGTCCAGTCGGTGGCCCACTCCAGGTTGGCGGCGCCAAAGAAACGAAACACGATCGACTCGCGAGAGATGCCGAGCAGAAACCTGTTGACCGCATCGCGGTCGCCGTCGCGGACCGGGCGCACATGGACCGTTGACCCGTCGTGCAGAACGATGTCGGCTTCGCGATCAGACGGGTATGCGGTGCTCGGCGCGTTTGCGGCCACGCTGCCAAGTCTGCCGCTTGCCGGGGAGCTGCACCGGGGCTGGATCACGAATCGGTATGCGGGCGCGGAACGACCATGATCGAGCAGCGCGCTCCGTGCATCAACGCCTCGCCTGTTCCACCCAGCAGCACGCGCGTCAGCGGACCCCACCGGCGCGACCCGATCACGAGCAGATCGACCTCATCTGAAAGCTCGTCGAGCAGCGTCGCCGGATGGCCACGCCGGAGATCCACGCGCGCGCTGCAGCTGAGGCCGGCGACTGCCGTTTCACAGATGCTGGTCAGCGAATCGAGCTCTCCGTTCATCAGCGCCGCCCACGAGTCTTATGTAGGCATCGCGCCAGCCGATCCTGGGGATGCGGTCGTCGAGAACCGCGCGGACGGTGAGTTCGACGCCGCAGCCGGCTGCGATCGTCGTGGCGGTCGCGAGTGCAAGTCTCGACTCCTCGCTGCCCTCGAAGCCGACGCCGATCCGTCGCAGCCGGGGCGCCGATCGGGCGCTGAACCCGCGCGCTGCGACGACCAGCGGGCACTCGAGCTCGTGAAGCAGTTGTCGCGTGCGCCTGCCGATCCGGACTGCACCGTCCGGGGCCTTTGGGCTCGAGCCGACGACCAGAAGGTCACGCTGGCCTCGGCGTACGAGCCTCTCGATCCCGCGGGGAATCGAGAGGTCCGTGTCGATTATCGTTCGAGCCCGGGGCGCGATCGAATCCTGAGTCTCGCTCAGCATCGCCGTGGTCTCCCCGCGTACCCGCTGCCAGTCAAAGCCGGGGATCACGAGCGGTAAGTCGGGTTCGATCGTCACCAATGCAAGGTCCGCGCCGGTCGCCTCGGCGAGCGTCGCGCCGAGCACGGCGGCGTCGCGACCCTCCGCGTGTGGGTCGACCGCGGCCGCGATGCGCGCGATCGAGACCTCGGGCAGCCCGGGCTCCGATTCGACATCCGGCCGGTCGTCGTCGGGTTTCGCCGTCGCGGTCATACGGATCATCCAACCGCGCCGCGCGCGGCTGGGCATCCGTACCCCTCCACATCGACGCCGGAGTTCGCCCTGATGCGCCCGCCGCTGCCGGGCGCTTGATTGGATCAGAGCTGGCCCGATGCTGTATCTCCACGACACGTCCTCGCTCACGCACGATCCCCGCGCACTGTCTCCCGAGCATCCCGACAGTCCGCTTCGCATCGAGGCGATCGAGTACGCGATCGCCGAGTCCACGCTGCCCCCGCTCACCCGCCTGTCTGCGCCGGCGGCCACCTTCGATGAGCTGAGGCTCGTCCACTCAGATCACCACATCGAGGCGATCCGAGCGGTCTGCGAGCGCGGGGGCGGTCAGATCGACGATGACACGGTCGTCGGCCCCGCGTCGTACGAGGCCGCGATCCACGCGGCGGGAGGCGCGTGCGCGATGGTCCGGCATTTGATCTCCGATCAGTGCGGCGCCGGCTTCTGCGCGCTGCGCCCAGCGGGCCACCATGCCGACCAGGACCGTGCGATGGGGTTCTGCCTGTTCAACAACGTCGCGATCGCAGCCGAGCTGGCGATCTCCGAGCTCGGCCTGGAGCGCGTGATGATCATCGACTGGGACGTGCACCACGGCAATGGCACTGCGGAGGTGTTTCGCAAGCGCCCGGACGTGCTGGTGGCCGACATTCATCAGCTGGGGCTGTTTCCCGGCACCGGCGCGGTGACCGATACCGGCTCGGTTGACGGGAGGGGGTACACGATCAATATCCCGGTGCCGCGCTGGTCCGGCGACGAGGTCTGGCTGTCCGTGCTCGAGCACGTGATCGTCCCGATCGGGCTCGAGTACCGGCCCGAGCTCGTGCTGATCTCCGCCGGCTGCGACGCGCACCGCGACGACCCGTTGGGCGAGTGCCTGCTCGACGCCGACTCATTCGGCGCGATGATGTGTCACGTGCGCGAACTGGCGGGCGATCTGCACGCGCCAATCGGTGCCGTGCTCGAGGGCGGATATGAGCCGGCGGCGCTCGGGTCGAGCGTCGTTGCGATGCTGGCCGCGCTGAGCGGCGAGGGCGACGCGGAATCAATCGCGCCCGATCAGATCGTCACGCCAAGAGTCGCATCGCACTTCGGTCACGCCTGGATCCTCTGACCCAACGTGCCAGCAGGGATCGAAATCGAGCGCAAGTTCCTGGTCGACCACGTCCCCACCGATCTCGACTCCCATCCCCATGACGAGATCGAGCAGGGCTATTTGGCGATCACTAGCGACGGCCTTGAGGTGCGCGTTCGCAGATACGGGGGACACAGGTACCTAACGATCAAATCGGGAGCCGGGCAAGTGCGGGTCGAAGAGGAAATTGAGATCGACGACCGGAGATTTGGGTCTCTGTGGCGGCTCACGGACGGCAGGAGGATCCACAAACGGCGCTACCTGATCCCCGCCGAGGACGGCAGGCGGATCGAGCTCGATCTGTATTCAGGCCCCCTGGCCAGCCTCGTCACAGCGGAGCTCGAGTTTGACTCAGCGGCCGCTGCGGAAGCGTTCGAGCCCCCGGCGTGGTTTGGCCGCGACGTGACCGACGATCCCCGATACAAGAACAGGCAACTCGCGGTCGACGGCCTACCGGTGTGACGGATAGGGGCGGCACGCAACGACTGAGTGCCGGCTTCCGGATCGGTCCTTGGAAGGTCGCGTGGATCCGTAGGTTCGCGATGCTCGATCGTTAATCCCTACGGATGCCGTCGCGCCCTTCACGCTGGATCCTTTGTGAGCACTTAGCCCACCGACGAGTCAGGAGCGCAGTCGATGTCCACGTCCGAGCCCAAACGCCATTCGGGGACCTTCGCCGAAGGCGAGGCCGAGCCCGACCAGTATCCCGGTGAGGAGCACGTCGGAACGTTCGCTGAAGGCGAAGCCGAGCCCGACCAGTATCCCGACGAGGAGCATGTCGGAACGTTCGCCGAAGGCGAGGGCGAGCCCGACGAGTATCCCGGCGAGGAGCACGTCGGAACGTTCGCCGAAGGCGAACAACAAAGTCCGTAGTTACCTGCCCGTGAACGCGGGGATTGCCACGATGGCAAGGACAAGGTCTGCAGGAGAAGCTTCGGCAATGCTGAGCTCTGGCGCACCCGCACTCGAGCAAGTCCGTGTCAGCGATTGCATGCACCACGGCATCTTCGGCTGCAATTCGGGAACATCGTTGCCCGAGGTCGCGGCGATCATGTCCACCCACCACGTGCATGCGCTCGTCGTCCATCACGACGCCGGGCGCCAAGCTGAGATCGTCTCCGACATGGACGTGATCGCAGGCGCGGCATGCAGTGATGCGTTTTGCGCCAGGGACATTGCAGGCACGGAGGCGCTCTCGATCCCGGGTGACCGCTCGCTGCGAGACGCGGCGCAGCTGATGGCGGAGCATGGAGTCTCGCACCTGATCGTGCGAGACACCGCCAGCGGCCAGCCGATCGGAGTCATCTCGACGACCGACATTCTCAGCGCCTACGCCTACGCCGCAGGCGAACGGGCGCCGGCGTAGCCCCGCTTGTACGATGCCCGGACCGGCATGGTCCTGATCAGCTACGACGGTTCAGACGACGCCAAAGCGGCAATCGCGCAGGCCGGTCGCCTTTTCAATGCGGACCCTGCTGTCGTCCTTACCGTCTGGGAGCCGTTCGGCGAGCTGATCGCCCGGACGTCCGCCGGGTTTGGCGCCGTAGGCGTCACTGACTACGAGCCGATCGACCAGGCGAGTCTGGAAAGCGCACGCGAAACCGCGGAGCAGGGGGCCAAGCTGGCACGCGAGGCGGGCCTCAACGCTTCGGCCGCAACCCGTGCGCGCGACGGTACGATCGCGCGCACGATCCTGGAAGAGGCAGACCGGATTGATGCGGACGCGATCGTGCTGGGGTCGCGGGGCTTGACCGGTGTCGGATCGCTGATCGGAAGCGTCTCGCACGCGGTCATCCAGTCTGCCGACCGTGCCGTGCTCGTCGTGCCCTCGCCGGCGGTCGCGGGCCGGCGCGCCGACAAGCGTCACGAACACGAGGAGCGCGTATGAGCGGCGGGGCGATCCAGCCATAATCGAGGCAGTCAGCCGACGCCGTCTTTCGAGCGGGCACACGTGGCGATGTCATGCATGCTGGAGTGATTTTCCGTGGCCAGCCAGCACGACGGCATCGCAAATGAATCCGGTGTGTGCCATCGTCCGCGCCACCAGGACCGGCACGGCGAGTCCCTGGTCTGGGAATGATCTCCGATCTCGATCTGGCCGAAATCTGCAGGACCGCCAGCATAGAGCAGACGTTCGCAACCTTTGCGGCGAGCCCGTTTTCTCCGCCCGTGGCGTCAACCGCGATCCGTGACTTTGCGCGGCTGATGATCACCTATCGGCATAGCTCCGCTATTGGTCGTCGATCCAGTTCTCGCGCAACCGACCGCCGTGATTGACCAATGTGCCTGGGTGCTCAGCTGGGGAGCAGACTAGAACGACGCCGCTTCCGCGGAGTCGGCTGCGCCCGCGGTCCGTCCCTGATTTCACGGCTCGGGCACAGGCACTCCAGCTTGCCCAGCATCGGATGCGGGCTGTGCCCCGGACCCGCTCTCGAGCTCGGCTTTGAGCTGTGCAAACTCCGCGTCGACGCTGCTATTCGCGCCGACCCCCGGCCCCGACAGTCGTGATCGGCCTGGAGCGCGAGCTGGAGACGCTCGCGCTGCTACATCCGCCTGGTCGCCACCGACGTCCGGCACCGGTGCAGCCCGGGCCGAGCAACCGCTGACGGGGTACTGGCTCGCCGATCGATGCGGGATTACCCGGATGGCGCAGACGTTGGCACGCGTCACGGTGTCCACGTGTACGCCAACGTTACGATCGGTATAGACGGAGCCCAGGGAGGCCGGAATGCAGCAGCCTTAGCGGCAGCGCTCGCCGACCGCGATGCTGTCATGACGCTCGTTTTCGTATGCCTTCCCAACGTGCGCCGCGGCTCGGCGCTCGAGCTCGCACGGGTCGAGGACAAAATGCTCTGGGGCTTTTGGAGCGTGAGGTCGAGCTGTGTGGTGGCCAGGCACGGATCTGTCGTGTGACGGCAGACAGCGTCGGGGCGGGGCTCGAGCAAGCCGCGGCCGACACCGGCTCTGACCTGATCGTGGTCGGTGCCTCGAGCAGACACGGGATTGCGCGCTTATGGCTTGGGGACGACGCCCGATCCGTGTTGCGTGAAACGCCCTCCGCGGTTGCGGTCGTGCCTCCATCGTACGAGTACCAGCCGAACGTTCTCGCCCGGATCGGAGTTGCCTACGACGGTTCGCCGGAGAGCGACGTCGCTCTCGCGCACGCCGGTCTCCTCGCGCAGCGGCGTAACTCCGAGTTGATCTTGCGCCACGTCGTCAAGGCCCATAGCTACCCGCTCGGGGTCCCTGCGATTGTTCTTCCGGTCGTCACCCCTGCATCGGAGCTCGAAGCGGCCGGTGACGCGGCTGGGCGAGGTTGACGGTCGGAGCGTCGAGCACGCCTACGGCGTGCCGCGGGAGCAGCTGGTCGAGTTCAGCAAGTGGGTGGATCTGCTTGTCTGTGGCTCCCGCCACAACGGGCTTCTGGGGCGGCTGGCGCACGGCAGCACGAGCCACTATCTCGCTCGGCACAGTGAAGCGCCCCTGCTGGTCACTCCCAGCATCGACACCCGGGCCGTCGAGCGCTGGCAAGCCAAGCGCAACGCGCTGGTCGGGTAGTCCCGTGGGAGCTGAGCAATGACCTCCGTTCCGGTCGACACTACAACGACGTTTGAAAACACTGACAGTCGCAGATGCCACGCTCCCGGGCGTCGTCACCTGTGACCCGACGGCTTCGATTTCGACAATCGCTGCATCGATGGTCATTCACGACGTCCGTGCGGTCGTGGTGCGGTCAGCAGGCGGCGCTGCGCTGCTCGTCACCGAGCTTGATCTCGTACGCGCGGCGTTGACACGGCCCCTCGAGACGCCGGCCCGCGAGGTGGCTCGCGAGCACGCCGTCAGGGTCGCGAGCGACACGATGCTCGGCCAGGCGGTCTCGAAGATGTCGGAGCTGTACGTCGACCACATACTCGTGACCGATTCCGGATCGGGCGAGCCGCGGGCGGTGTTGTCGAGCTTCGATGTCGCCACCGCGGTCGTAGGCGGCCGACGCCGGCGGCCGCAGGCTCGCCTGCCCGTACCGGCTCGATCTTCAGCAGGCGCCGATCCTCTGAGCTCGACGAGCGTTCTGACCGTCGTGCAAATGGGCGTTGTCTCGTGTAATCCGGCCGTGTCGATCCTGACCATTGCCAGCTGCATGGTGCAGCGTCATATCCACTGCGTAGCGGTCGCGGGGGTCGGCGCCAGGGGAAGCCGCGAGGGTCATTTCGAGTTTGGACTGGTCGATGACATGGACATCGTCCAGGCAGCGAACCGGCGCGCGCTCGCCGAATCCGCCGGCTCGATCGCGGTCGACGCTCCCCTGGCCGTGACCGAGGGCGACTCAATCGAACACGCAGCTCGGATGATGGTCGACGAGGGCGCGCGTCACGCCGTGGTGATCGGATCAAACGGACTGCCGTCGGGGATGATCTCGACACGAGACATCGCTTGGATGCTCGCGGGCGCGGCGCGGCCGAAGGGTGTCAACGCGCCCGTTGCGTAGTGCCGAGCTTGCGGCGAGCAGCAGCTTCTCAAGCGGCACAGCGAGCTGGAAGCGCCATGTGATCGGGTCTGGTAGCCCGAACAGCTCGGCGCGACCCGATATGGACGGTGGAGTCCCAGCAGCAGCCTGATCGCAGTGGCCTTGCCGGCTCCGTTCGGCCCCAGGAAGCCATAGACCTCGCCCGGCGCGACGGTCAGGTCCAGCCCGTCAAGCTCCACGGTCGCCCTGTAGTGCCTGCTCCAGGCGTGAGTTGCGATCACCGCGTCGTCACCGCGTCGACGCAACGTGCCATCGGGCGGGCCGCCATCCGTGGTCACCACGCACGAGCTGCGGACACACCACGGCTCGCCGAGAATCGCACGGCCGCTCGCCGGCGTGGAGACGATGGCTGCACAGGCCCACAGCGAAACGCCCGCGCCGCTGTTGAAGGCGGACGCGGGCGTCGCTCGTGGGAACTCGTCCCAAGTGGGGCAGGTGGTCAGGCCACCGGAACTGCAGTCGCGTTTGACTCCAGAATCCGCTCGTCTTCCGGAACGCGGGCTGCGTGCCAGAAGCCGAGACCAACGAGCAGGGCCATCACCGCCGCCAGCGCGAACGATGCGATCGCACCCCAGAGCATGATCGTGCCGACCTCGGCGAACCCGTAGGCCTCGAGCAACAGGCCGCGGAGCGTCGTGCCCTGGAAGGAGGTCTGCTCGAGCCCGCTCAGCTGCGTATTGCTCGGGTTAGCCCGCGAGGCGGCACTGACCTTGGAGTAGATCCCGCCGTACGGCATCTCTGACAGGTGAATGGCGATGAAGTGGTTTGCATATGCCTCGGCCTGCGGACCAGTGAGCAGCTGCTGTCCCGCGTATTTCTCGAGGTACGGGATCATCCCCGGCGTGATCTCCGTGCCGGGCTTCGCGTGTGCGAACGCCGCCTTAGACGGGAAGTAGATCTGCTGCTGGGCAAGCTGGTTGTGAACGTTTGAGGTCACGTAGCTGTGGCCCCAGGTCAACAGGGCTCCGGCTACGACCAGAACCACCACGACCACGATGCCAACTCCGCTGGCGAGCTTGTCAAAAACCCTGCGTGACATGGCTTCGCTCCTTTAACAAGAACCTTATTTGGACGAGTTCATCGTCGCCTCAGCGGCCGGTCGCGGCGACCGCACTATCACACGTGATCGCCGCAGCTAACTACGTACACGCGCAGTAATAGATGCGAATCGCTGCTGTAACACCGCGGCGGCTCTGCGTCGCTTTACCGAGTTCACGGCATGGCCGCGCCGTGCTGCTCCCAGCAACGACGAAGCTGCTGGGTGACCGTAACTGGTATCGGCCCCGAGGGCTTCCCAGTCGGTGCCTTCGCTGTCAGCTGCGGCAAGTGCTGCAGCGGGGGCGGGGAGCAGCTGTCGGAAGGTTCGGCGGGTCTGCTCGGCGAGCTCCGGCTCGCGGGTGCCGGCTTGGCGGAGGTGCCACACGCCGCAGCCGATGTGCCACCGCTCATCGTGATGGATGTTGCTGTCGCCGTCGGGGAAGCCAGGCAGGAGCTCGCCGTGTCGAGCTGTTGACGACGCCGATGTCCGTCCCGCTTCGCGCGATCGTGGTCCGTCGGGTCGGCGGCAGCTTCCGCGCTGGGTGCGGAGATTCTCAACGAAAGCGAACCGTCCTCTTACCCGGAACGCAGACACTGATCCGGTCGCGAAAACGGCGACGGCGCATGTACGAGAGCTCTCTCAACCCTCCCCCTGGAGCCGCTGGCGGCGGACCGCTGGTTCTGCTCGTGGAGGATGAGCGTTCAATCTCCGAACCGTTCGCGAACGCACTTCAGCGAGCCGGGTTTCGAACCACGGTCGCCCAGACGGCAACCGAGGCGATCTCGCAGTTTGCGGCTTGGGGTGCGGACGTGATTCTGCTCGACCTCGCGCTCCCCGACGGCGATGGGCGCGACGTCTGCCGTCGGATCCGCCGTGATTCGAGCGTCCCGATCATCATGGTCACGGCGAGCGGCACGGTCACCGACCGTGTCGTCGGGTTGGAGCTCGGCGCCGACGACTATGTCGTCAAGCCGTTCTCGACCGGTGAGGTGATCGCGCGGATCCGCGCCGTCCTTCGGCGCGGCCAGCCGCAAACGCCCGATGGCGAAGTGCTGACGGTGCAGGACCTGCGGATCAATCCGGGAGCGCGACGCGCGTGGCGTGGCGATGATGAACTCGAGCTGACGCGCAAGGAGTTCGACCTGCTTGTGCGGTTGGCGCGTGACGCCGGTCGTGTCGTCACTCGGGAGTCGTTGATGTCCGATGTCTGGGACATGAACTGGTTCGGGTCGACCAAGACGCTCGACGTCCACATCGGCTGGTTGCGCCGCAAGCTCGAAGATGATCCCGCCGACCCGTCCTATATCCGGACCGTGCGTGGCGTCGGCTTCTGTCTCGCCGCTCAGAGGGAGCGGGCGCCGTGAGCCTCAGAGCTCGTCTGCTGGGCGCGGTGGCGTACGTGCTGTTGCTGGCGATCGTGTCGTTCGGCGTTCCGCTGGCGCTCAGCCTCAGCGCGCGCGTGAACGCGGAGGTCCGCACGCAGGCGCAGGCACAGGCCGACCTCGTCGCGGCGACGGCCGGCGACCTGCTCGCCCCCGCCAGCCGCAATCAGCTCGGTACGCTGGCACGCACCGCAGCTTCATCGCTCGGTGGCCGTGTTCTGATCGTGAACGCGAGCGGCCAGGTCCTGGTGGACAGCGCGGGGCCAACCGAGCTGGGAGCCAGTTACCTGAGCCGACCCGAGATAAAGGTTGCGCTCTCCGGCCGCCAGCTCCAGGTCCAGCGAGCCTCGCGGACACTCGGCAAGGAGATTCTCGCCACCGCGGTGCCGATCATCCACGACGGGCGCACGGCAGGAGCCGTACGCGTCACCCAGAGCGTCTCGGCGGTCCATCAGGCAGTGCTCCGCGTCGAGCTCGCGATCGCACTGATCGGGCTGATCGTGCTGGCGCTTGGGATGCTGGCGGGAAGCCTGCTCGCCAGCCAGATCGGACGCCCGCTGAGGCGACTCGAAGCCGTCGCGCGCCGAGTAGCGCAGGGCGACCTGCGTGCAAGGGCGGAGGTCGAGGGAAGTCTCGAGCAGCGCTCATTGTCGAGCTCGTTTAACGAGATGACTGATCGGATCGCCCGGCTTTGGAGCGCGCAGCAGGACTTCGTTGCCGACGCCTCGCACCAGTTGCGCACGCCACTCACTGGGCTGCGCTTGCGGCTCGAGGAGGCCAAGGCGCTCGCCGTGGGCACGGATGCCACCGACGAGCTCGACGCGGCGATCGGCGAGGTCGATCGCCTGTCGCACACAGTGGACGAGCTACTGCTGGTCAGCCGAGCGGGCGAGCGCCCGCTTGCCGGTGCGCCGGTTAACCTCGGCGACCTCGTGATCGACGCGGTCGCTCGCTGGCGGCCGCAGGCGTCCGAGCGCGGGATCGCGCTCGCGCAGCAGCGCGACGGAGACCCTGGCACCGTGTGGGCTGCCCGTGCTGACCTCGAGCGTGCGCTCGATGCGCTGCTGGAGAACGCTCTGCGCTACTCACCGTCCGGCTCCGGCGTGACGATCGCAGCCGCCGCCGGGCGGATCGAGGTCCGCGACCGCGGTCCTGGTGTTCCGATTGAGGAGCGTGAGCTCGTGTTCGAGCGCTTTCGCCGTGGCACGGTGGGGACGGCCGGCCCACCGGGCCACGGGCTGGGACTTCCAATTGCGCGCGAGCTTGTTCGCGAATGGGGAGGCGAGGTCACGATCGAGGGCCGCGACGGTGGCGGTACCGCGGCGATCGTGACGCTCGAGCCCGACGAGGCTCAGAGCGAGGGCACTGACCGAGGCTTTGCTCGCGCTTAACCCACCGGTGACTAGCGTGCGACAGCGATGACCCTGACTCGTCGAGGTTTCTTGTGGACGGTTGCAGCGCTGCTCGGCATTGCGGTGACGGTGGCGCTGACATGGTCCGTCAGCCAGCTCGCGGGCCAACGGATCGGCCTGCCCTCCGAACCGCTGTCGGTAATTCAGGGACTCGCGCCGCCACACGCAGCGCCGACGGAACGTGGCGGTGCGACGAACTCTTCGCAGCGTGCGGACGAGCACTCGGGGACGAGCTCGTCGCCCGGCAGGTCGACGCCGCCGGTCTCGCTCCCTGCGACCTCCCCGGTCGCCCCGGCCAGCTCGAGCGTGACCTCGTCGGCTGGAGGCGCGACGGCTTCTACGGTCGCTGCGACGCCTTCGAAGGCTGTCGCCGCGACGGCTCCTACGAGTGGATCGCACACTTCGAACGCCGGCGACCATGGCGATGACTCGAGCGGCGGCGGGCACGGCGGAGCGCGATCGGGCCGGGACGACTGAGCGGGGGACCGCCGCGACGGCGGCCCCCAAATCGCTCACGGGTAAACCTGCTCGTTCGTCCGCTGATCGATCACCAGGATCGCGGCGCTCGGGCACCCCTCGGCGACCTCGAGCAACAGTTCGTCAGGGCCGGTGCCGATCACGCGTGCGACGTCGTCGAGCTCGAACACCTCGGGCGCTGCGTCCACGCAATCCCCGTGCGCGGCGCAGGCGTCCTCGTCGACTTGCACGAAATAACTCATGGTCTTCCTTTCTGGATTAGGTCACGAGCCGCTGGTAGGGCACGAGGCCGGTCTACGAGCAGCACGGCGACTGCCCGCCCGGCGCGGTGGAAGATCGCGGTGAAGTTGCGGCTGTCGGGATCCCCGTCGATCTCGATCGAGTCCGCGAGCCGCCCCTGACCGACGTACTGGATCCGCAGGCCGTACTGATCCGTCCAGAAGCTCGTCAACGGCTGGGCACCGGGATCAAGCCCCAGCATGATGCGAGCGACGCGCGTCCCCTGACGGCCAGCGGCTTCCCAATGCGATCCGGGGACGTGGCATCGACAGCTCTGATCGAACGTTGCGGCCGCGTCGCCGGCAGCGAACACGCGCTCGATTGCCGTCCGTCCGTGCACGTCGACCGGCACTCCGCGAGATATGTCCAGCCCGCTGCCGGCAAGCCACGCGACATTGGGATCGACCCCCGCACCAACCACTATGTGATCGACCTCGACGGCCGAGCCGTCAGACAACCACAATGCGCGGACCACGCCGTTCGCGTCGACCCTATCGACGGTCACCTCAGTGCGAACGTCGACGCCTTCAGCCCGGTGCAGGCGTGCGAACCAACCGCCAAGCTGTGCCCCGAGCACGCCGGCGAGCGGGCAGCTCGCCGCTTCAACGAGCGTCACCTCGACGCCCAGCCTGCGGGCGGTCGCAGCGACCTCGAGTCCGATGAAGCCCGCACCGATCACCGCCAGCCGCACGCGCGAGGCGAGCACGCGGCGCAGCGCTCGGGCGTCATCGAGGGTGCGGAGCACCGAGACGTTGTCATAGCCGCTGAGCGCCCGAAGCGTGCGTGGGCGAGAACCGGTGCAGATCAGCAGCTGCTCGTAGCGCAGCGTGGTGCCATCCGAAAGTGCTAGCCGGCGCTCGGCAGGCTCGAGACCGACGGCGCTGACGCCGAGCAGCAGGTCCACCGATTGATCCTCGTACCAGTCGGCCGGGCGATACGGGAGGCCCGCATCGTGAGTCGCGTCGGTCAGCAGCTCCTTCGACAGCGGCGGCCGGTCATAGGGTCGGTGGGGCTCGGAGCATACGAGCCTGATCCCGTGCTCAGAGCCTTCGCGCCGGAGGGTCTCGGCACATCGCTGACCCGCGAGGCCGCCGCCGGCGATCACGATCCCGTCATCAGGTGCCACTCGATCATGTATCCAATTTCCCATGGCAAGCGAGCTTGGCCAAAGCAGGTAAAGGGATCGCTGGCTGAGGCTAAGAGCACGCTGCGCTTTGCCAAACCTTTGCCGACGCTTGGGCAGGAGCTGACGGTGACCCGGGCACAGTGGCCGCCGACCCCGACAACCGGAGGCCCCGAACATGCCAAAGACACAAACCCGCATCGCCGGATCTGTGGCGGCCCTCCTCGCGGCCGGCCTGGCGGGTTTCTCGCTCCGATCCTCGCCCAGCTCGCCGACCGCGCTCGCGGCGCGCAATCCCGCGGCCGACGTCAGGACGCAGGTGATCCGACGGACGATCCACATCGTCCGTCACGAGCATGCCCGGCGCGGCGCCCGCCCGTACCGCCTCACCCGCGTCACCGGCGGCGGGGTCGGCGCGCATCCGGCAAGCGCGGTGCGGACCCGCGCGAGCGCCTCGCATGCCGCCGGATCGGCTGCCACCGCGGCCGCCGGCACGGGCGCGGTGACCACCCGCACGAGCGCCTCGCATTCGGCCGGGTCGTCCGCGGCGAGCTCGGGATCCTCGAGCGCACCGGTCACAACTCGGACCAGCGCGTCGCACTCCGCTGGGTCCCCCGCGGGCGGCTCGGGGTCCTCGCCTGGACACGTTACGACTCGCACCAGCTCCCACGGTTCCTCGTCGTCCGGCACTGGGCATGTCGCGACCCGCTCAAGCGGTGGCGGCGGGGACGGCGGCGATGGCGGCGGCAATGGCGACTGACGCTCCGCCCTACCTCCCCACGAGCCCGACATCGGTCACGCCCCCCGCGCGTCGCCGTCGCAGCAGCGGCGGCCCTGACCGGTTAACGGTCATGCTGTTCACGATCGCCGGCTTCCTCGTCGTGCTCGCCCTGCTCGCGCGCCAACTGCCGACGGCGAACTACGGCGGCTCGCGTCCGGTTCCGGTGCTGCGCAAGATCTACCGGACGACCGTGATCGAAACGATCGTGGGCGGCAGCGAGCCGAGCGGAACCTCGGTCTCCCAATCCGTATCGAGCTCGGGCGCGACCGGGACCGCCGCGACCCCGACCACCCGCACCTCATAGGAAGGCGCGCCGGTGACTGAGCTCGATTACACGTTCCGGGCGATGGGAAGCGAAGTGCGGCTGCTGATCGGCGAGCGGCTGCTCGCGAGTGTGCCCCCACCGCTTGAGTCGGCCGATCGCGAGCGCAGCTTTGTCTGGGAATTCAGCGATCGTCTCTCCCGGTTTCGCGCCGACAGCGACCTCTCGGCCCTGAACGCAAACCCGCGTGCGTCGGTGCACGCTCCACAGTTGCTGCGCGCGGCGGTCAGCGCTGGGATATGGGCCGCCGAGCGCAGCGGCGGCCTCGTCGATCCGACGCTCGTGCGCGCGCTCGAGCGCAGCGGCTATGACCACTCGCTCGACGGGGTAGAGCCTGCTTCGCTGGAGGAGGCCCTCACGCACGCGCCACCGCGACGGGCTGCGCGCTCCGATCCGGCCGCCCGTTGGCGACGGATCGTGGTCAACGATCGCGCCGGCACGATCACCCGCCCCCCGGGGCTCATGATCGACACCGGCGGGACCGGCAAGGGTCTGTGCGCTGACGCGGTCGCACTTCGGCTGGCGGGCTACGATCGCTACGTCGTCGACTGCGGCGGCGACATCGCAGTCGGCGGAGTCAGCGCTCAGGTCAGGCCATACGAGATCGACGTCGAGCACCCCCTGACCCACAGTCCAATCGGATCGATCAAGGTTGCCCGCGGCGGTATCGCCACATCTGGACTGAACGTCCGGATCTGGCGTCGTGCGGACGGTCACTATGCCCATCATCTGCTCGATCCGAGCACCGGATCTCCGGTGTGGAGCGGCTTGATCGGCGCGACCGCGCTCGGCGACAGCGCCCTCGAGGCCGAGACGCTTTCGAAGATCGCGTTGCTGTTGGGGCCCGAAGGTGCGCGGGCCGCGCTCGGAGAGCACGGCGGCGTGATCGTGCACGACAGCGGCGAGGTCGAGGCGATCGGTTGCGTCACCGGCCAGATCGCCATCCCTCCCGTGCTCGCGTTGCGCGCCTCATGAGTCGCGCTCAGCCGCTGCACTATGTGTGGTGGCTCGTAAGCGATGCCTCGGGCATCGTCGCGCTGGTTCTGATCTCGGCCTCGGTCATGCTCGGCCTGGCGATGGCGGCCAGGGTGCTTACGCGGCCGAGTCTCAAGCGTGCCTGCGCGCGCCTGCACGAGCAGGTCGCGCTGACTGCACTTGCCGCAATTGCGGTGCACGGGCTCGCGCTGCTCGGCGACCATTGGCTAAAGCCCGGCTGGCGAGGGATCACGATCCCGTTCGCACTCAGCTACAGACCGGGGTTTACCGGGATCGGCATCATCGCCGGCTACCTCGCGGTGCTGCTCGGTCCCAGCTTCTACCTGCGCCGGCGAATCGGCGCACGCAGATGGCGAAAGCTCCATCGCTCAACGGTGATCGTCTGGATGCTGTCAGTCGTCCACGCGCTTGGAGCGGGCTCGGACGGAGCAAAGCTGTGGCTGCGCGCAGTCGCCCTCATCCCGTTGGCGCCGATCGTCTACCTGCTCGTCGTGCGGACACTCGGTGCCGAACGGGGCCATACGTTGAACGGCAAACGACGGAGGCCAACGGAGGCGCCACGCCGAGACCACGGACTCGACCAGCTTGAGGTGGCGTCGGAGCTGATGCGGTCCTAGGCCGCGGGCGGCCGGTAGCCGGGCAGCTCGATACGAAACGTGGCGCCTTGGCCGGCCGGGGACTCCGCGCGTATCTGCCCGCCGTGGGCCTCGACGATCGCCCGCGCGATCGCGAGCCCGAGGCCGGCGCCGCCGCTGTCGCGCGAGCGGCTCTGATCGAGCCGGTGGAATCGCTCGAAGATCTGCGCCAGCTCCTCGGGCGGGATGCCGGGACCCGCGTCGCTTACCGAGATCTCGAGCCAGGTGTCCCGTCCTCGGGCCGAAACCTCGATCCGATCGCCGGGGCTGGTATGAGCGACCGCGTTGCGGACGAGGTTTCGCAGCACTTGTGTCAGGCGGTCAGGATCCGCGTCGAGGGTCCCGCCGACTGGCTCCACCCGAAAGTCGCGCTCTCCGAACAGCGGCAGATCGCGACGGACATCATCGAAGAAGTCAGTCAGGTCGATCGCCCGCGGCTCGATCAGCTGGCCGGCTTCGGCGCTCGCCAGCGTGAGCATGTCGCCCACGAGCCGGTCGAGCTCGTCGAGGTGGCGAAGCAACGTCGTGGTGCCTTGGTGCCGGCTGTGCTCGTCGGTTTCGCGGTCAAGCAACTCAACCTGTGCCCGCACGACCGAGAGCGGCGTCCGAAGCTCGTGCGAGGCGTCAGAGACGAAATCGCGCTGGCGCTTGAACGCCCGCTCGAGCCGCTCGAGCATGCCGTCGAACGCCGCGGCCAGAACGCCCACCTCACTACTTGCCGAGACCAGTCCGGCGCGTTTGGACAGATCGCCCGCGGTCGCGGCCGCGGCCACCGCCGTGATCCGCCGCAGCGGCGCCGCGATCAGCGCCGCCAATCCCACTCCCGCCAGCGCCGCGAGCACCACTGCCACGATGCCGACGATCACGAACGTACGCCGGAGGCTCGACTGCGCCTGGGTCACCGGCGTCAGCGAGGTGGCGACGCGAAACGTTCCCACGCGTCGTGTGCCGTAGCTGATCGGCTGCGTGAGGAGCCTGACGTTTCCGGCCTCGGGCACCGAGGCGGTTGAGATGCCCACGGGTGCCTCGAGCAGGCTGGCCGACCCACTCCGGGTCTCGTCGCGGGTAAGCACATCGGACGCGTTGGTGACCGTCCGGCCGCCCTTGACCTGGACGACGTTGATCAGCGACTCCGCGTGATAACGCTGACTGGCGATGAACCGCCGCGCCGCTGCCTCGAGCGCGGCCGGGGTCGACCGGTCGGCGGCGGTCGCGAACAGACGCCACTCCGCCGCCTGCGTCCTGAGCTGGGCGTCGATCTGACTGCGCAGTCGTGCCCCCGTACCGCTGTAGAGAGCCACGAAGCTCGCGCCGACCGCCACGGCCGTAACGAGCGCGATCGACAGCGCAAGCTGCGCGCGCAGCCCGGTCGGAAAGAGGCGCCTATTCACGCGGCACGCGCAACCGGTAGCCGACGCCGCGGACCGTCTCGATCGGATCGGTACTTGGGGCATCACCGAGCTTGCGCCGCAGATAGCCGATGTAGACCTCGAGAACCTTGGTTCCCGGGTCGAAGTCAAAGCCCCACACCGCGTTGAGCATCTGCTCGCGCGAGAGCACCTGGTCGGGATGGCGCATCAGGTACGCCAGCAGATCGAACTCGCGCGCGGTGAGCTGGACCTCGCGCCCGGCACGTTCGACGCGGCGCGTGCGGAGATCCATGCGAATGTCTGCTGCCTCGAGCACGGACGCTTCCCTTTGCCCAGGCGCACGCAGTTGCGCGCGCACCCGCGCGAGCAGCTCCTCGAACGAGAACGGCTTGGTGACGTAGTCGTTCGCGCCGCGGTCGAGGCCCTCAACCTTCTGCTCGACGGCCGCGCGGGCGGTCAGCACGATCACCGGCAGCTCCGGGAGCCGGGAGCGAATCGCCTCCAGCACGGCTAGGCCAGGCTTGCCGGGGAGCATCAGATCGAGCAGCACGAGCGCGAAGTCGCCCGTCAAGGCGGCGGCCTCACCGCTGTCCCCGTCGTGGCAGACGGTGACGGCGTGCCCCTCGGCCCGCAGCCCCTGCTCGATGAAGCCGGCCAGGGTTCGTTCGTCCTCGACTACCAGGATGCGCATGTCAAGCACCACCTTATGCGCCGCGATCGCCAGATTGGGGGCCCTAAGCGCGTTCTGACCCGCCCCTTACCGGGCTCTTGACCGACCCGCCCACGATGGTGAGCGTCAAATCCACCCGCGCCTCGTTTTGAGGCGCAGCAACTCAAAGGAGACCCGATGAGAATACGTACGATCGCGATCATCGACCGCTGGCGGCCCGTGGCTGGGCCACGACACATCGTCCGGGTGCCCGTCACGCGAACTGTTTACGACAGCAAGGTGCGCGACGGCTGACGATGCCGGCGCAGGTGCGCCGACGGCCTTCCTCCGTATGGCCGCCGGCGCGCCCAAGAGCGCCCCGATGTCAACACCGACCCCCAATCGACACCGGATCAGCCATGACAGACAAAGCCCGGATCAAGGTCGCCGTCCTGATGACGGCCCTGTTGCTCGGCGGGGCTTCCGCGGCCGCAACACTTACTCACCAGCGTGCAGCCGTCGTGCCGGCCACGATCCGGACCTCGCCGGCAGCGCACCCAGCGCCGCTCGCAACCCCGCACCCGACCACCGATCGGACAAGCAATGACTGAGCAGACCGCATCCGATCCTGGAAGCCGATCGAGGTCCGTGGCAAGAACCCGCCGCCAGCGCCCCTCGGTGTATCGCACAGTGCTGAGCCTCGCGATCGCGGCAGTTGTGGCGGCGTGGCTGCCGTTCTCCGTGTTCTATATCACCGCGCTGAACAACCGCGTTACAACCGTGAGCGCGATCAGCGCGTCCCCCTCAACCACCGGCACAAGCCGCCTGGTCACCACCGCATCCGGCGCGACGCAGCTGGTCGCCGCCAACAGCGCGACCGGCGCTGCCGTCAAGGGGCCTGCTCCGATCGCGACCCATGCCTCATGAGGCTCGTGGCCGACCCCACGCATCAGGTGTTCTGGTTCGCGAGCCGCGCGTTCGGGATCGTCGCGATGGTCCTGCTCGCCGTCTCGGTCGCGGTCGGTCTGGCGATGTCAGGCCGACTCGTGCGCCGCCCAGGCCTACCCGCGAAGCTCAAGCACTTTCACGAGTCAGCCACGCTCGTAACGCTCGGGTTGATCATCACTCACGCCGGCTTGCTGCTATTCGATACTTATCTCCGTCCTGGGCTCGCCGGAATCACGCTCCCGTTCACGCTCAGCTACCGCCCGCTGTTCACGGGGATCGGGATCATCGCCGGCTGGCTCGCGGCGGTGCTCGGGCTCAGCTTCTACGCCCGAAAGTGGATCGGCGTCAAGACGTGGCGGTTCATGCACCGCTTCACGATCATCGTCTACCTCCTGGCGCTGGCTCACGTGGCCGGGTCCGGCACCGACGCTCGCAGTCCCTGGATGGTCGCGCTCCTGACCGGCCTGACCGCGCCGATCGTGTTCGCGTTCAGCTACCGGATGCTGCCCCCAGCCCCACGTCGCGATCCGCGGCCGGCATCTGTCTAAACGAGTCGGCGGCACGGAATCCTCGCCGATCAACGGAAGCGACCATCCGATCACGGCGCGGCAACCGATGCTGCGAGGCGCGTCGATAAATGTGCTCGTGACGTGCGCTACGCCCGGCCTTCGGCTGCGTGCCGGGTGCGATGGTGATCTCCTCTCGATCAGGACTCCCGCTGCGCCTGACCGAGATCAACTCGGTTACCTGCGGCGGACGCCGCGGGGTCAGCGACATCTTCGCGACCTCTTTGTGGGCCCCTGGCGCACTGTTCGCGCTTCTCCAAGCAGGCGTTGCGTCGGCCAGGCTGGATGTCCGGCCGAATGCGATCAACATGGCCTTCTCGCGGACCCGACACGGGCTTGTCGCCCATCCCTTGCTGTACGGAATGGCGCTGTTCGCCAGAACGCTAGGAACCAACCTGCAGCTCGTTCCAATCCGGCTCACGCTTCCGCGATACAGCGCCGCTCTCTCAGTGCGGGTGCGGGCCGGAGCGCTCGGAGCCAACCACCATTGGCGTGTCGGCTGAGCACCGGAGCCGCGATGCGATCTTGGCGCGGGTCTGCGGTGGTTTGAAGCAGACCTGAGGTCGGCCTTGATGCTGGTGCGGTGGAGGAAGAACGGCTAGCCCGGGGTGGCCGACTGCAAGTTCGTTGCGGGTTGGGATGCCTGCGCTGGCGTGTCGATCAGCTCGAAGCATCGAGCGACCGCGCCTCGGACGCTCTGCGTGTCCAGGCGGAGGTCGATCAGTCCATCGAACCCCCAAAAGACGCGCTGTGCCAGCAGGTAGATCGCCATCAGCGTCCCTGCTTGGTGACGGCCAAGGAACGCGGCTGCGATCACGGCCGTGATCGGCCCGAGCTTTGCGAGACCGCCGGAGCCCTGAAGGTTCAGGGCGCGCAGCCAGCCTAGCCGGACCTCGGCTGCCATGACCCGTTCGGCCGTCGCGCGAAACCGACGGGTGGCCTCGTCATCGGTCGGCGAGGAGATCTGCTTCGAGAGTGTGGAGGTCATCGCCTCAAGCTCTTCCTGACGGCGCTGCCCGGCCGCCGCCGCGGGCTTCTGGACGCGTCTGGCCACCAGCCACGTACCCGCCAGCGACGGCAACACGACGACGACGGTCCACGGCTCCAGGATCCCTAGCGCCACGAGCGCGCTGACGAACTCGACGACCTGCATCGCACCGCGATCAAGGATCGACAGCGTGATCCACTCGAGCGTCTCGGCATCGGAGATGAAGCGAGACGGCAGCCCCGCGGTCCCCTTGGTGCCGCCTCGACCACGCCGGGCGCCGGCGAACATCTGCATGCGCAGATTGCGATACAGACGGCCGGCGTTTCTTGCATACATGCCATCCGATGCGACATACGCACTCGCCTCGAGCACGATCGCCAACCCGACAAGCCCAGCCAGCAGCGCCGCCTCCGGCGCGTTGTTGTGCTCCACAAGCGCGTTGATCAAAACGCCCAGCGCCAGTGGTGGGACCAGCCCGACCAGCACTCCGCCGACAGTCAGCCCGACCATCGCCGCGACACCTCGGCGCAGCGGACGCAGCAGCCCGGCGACTCGCCGCCAGGGGATCGGCGCGGGATCAGAATCCTCCGGGTTGAGAAGCACTGCGATCCCGCTCATGTGGATTGATTCGCCAGCGGGTGCACGCGCGCCCCGCGGCTCACCGGCCGCTTAGCCCGCTCGCCATGCGCCGCGCCGCGTTCCCGCGCGGAGTGCAGCCCGCGCCGGCATCGTCGGCTAGCCGGCGCGGCTGCACATTCCAGAGACGGAGAACGACTAACGGTCGCGCGCGTCCTTCTTGGTGTCCTTCCTGCTGTCCTTGTCTTTCTTGGCCATCGAGTCTCACCTCCTTCCGAGGCGACCTGTTCGGTGTGCAACGCGTCAATCAGGTGCGTTGAGTACATGTCGTGCAGCGTGAACCCGTCAATCAAGACACGGGTAAGCGCCGCTTCAGAACCGCCTTACCACGAGAAATGGACGCTCAAGTTCCCGCCCACCGATCGCGTCAGCCTCCCGCACCGCAACGGAGCAAAACGCCTTCTGGCAGTACCCGTGGACATCTCAAACCAACGCCCCGCCTTCGCACACGCTCACCGAGTCGTGGTCGTGCCTAGGAGAAACGCTCTCGTGCCGCGCGGACAGAATGAACCCGCGTCCTGCGCCGACGCGGAACCGAGATGAGGCAATCGCGCGTGATGGCGAGGATCACAGGGCTCTGCTCGCCGTGTGCAGGGGCAGGCGCTGGTCGTCGCACCGGCGCTAGCCGACACATACACGGTCGGGACGTCAGGGATCTTCAGCGCTGACCAGCGGGTGCCCCATCGCTGCGCTATCAACAGTGGCATCCCGCCCCGGGCGCTGAAAGACCCCAACGTGACGCAGGCGGTTCTCGCCCGGCACGAGACCGCGGTCAACGAGCCGGTGCACGCGCCGGGACTCGCGGCCCGTTCGACCGACCACCGCGCCCATTCCACCGCTCCACCAGCGGCCGTTCGCGTCCGGCTCGCTCCACTCCTCGCGGAGCACGTGATGCGAATGCCGCCGTGGACCGGGTGGGCGTTCGTCGCGCTGCGCGCCATCCGCGTGACCGGAGCCAGGAAGCCTCGACAGGATGCTGCGTCAGCCTCGCAGCGCTCGAAGTGCGTTGAGGATCACGGCGAGGTCGATGACCTCCTGGAAGAGCGCGCCGGCAAGCGGTGGGAGGTAGCCCGCGGCGGCGACGGACATCGCCGCGAGGCTGAGGCCCATGCCGGCGAGGACGCTTTGGCGGGCGATATGCAGCGCCCGCCGGCCGATGTGGACCGCGTCGGCGACGCGATCGACGCGGTCAACGGTGATCACGGCGTCGGCTGTTTCCGAGGAGACGGTGGCGCCGGCGGCTCCCATCGCGATCCCGAGGTCGGCGATCGCGAGGGCCGGAGCGTCGTTGACGCCGTCACCGACCATGACCACGGGTCGTAGCGTCGGTTCGGCGCCGATCGTGCGGACGACTTCGAGCTTGTCCTCTGGGGATTGCTCGGCGTAGACGCGGTCGACGCCGACTTCGCGCCCGACGCGTTCGGCGACGGAGCGGCGATCGCCGGAGAGCATCGCCACGTGCCGAATGCCTTCGGCTCGCAGCCGCTCGACGATCCGCTCGGCGTCCGGGCGCAGCTCGTCGGCCATCACGATCACGCCGGCGATGTGGCCGTCGAGGCCGACCAGGACATGGGCCTCGCCCGAGCCTCTCTTGCTCGCAAGGCTCGAGGAAGCAGCCGCTCCGACCGGAACGCCGGACGATCCCATGAACGCGCGGCTTCCGACGAGCACGCGGTGGCCGTCGATAGTGCCCGCGATCCCCTGACCTGGGTCCTCTTGGACATCGGCGGGCATCGTCAGCTCCAGCCCCTCCTGCTTGGCGGCGGCGACGAGTGCTTCCCCGAGGACGTGCGCCGAGAGACGATCCACGGATGCCGCCAGCCGCAACACCTCGGCCGCGCCAATCCCGTCTCGCGTATGAATTTCTCGCACCTCAGGGGCGCCGACGGTCAGCGTCCCGGTCTTGTCGAACAGGACCGTCCGGGCTTGGCCGAGCATCTCGATCGATCCGGCTCCCTTGACGATCACTCCGGCGCGGGCCGCCCGCGAGAGTCCGGAGACGAGCGCAATCGGCGCGGCCAGGATCAGCGGACATGGGGTGGCGACCACCACGACGGCGAGTGCGCGTTCCGGATCCCCGCTGATCCCCCAGGCCAGCCCCGCGACCAGGATGGTGGCCGGCAGGAAGAACCCGGCGTAGCGGTCGGCCATCCGCACGAACGGCGCGCGCTGCGTCTGCGCCTGCTCGACCAGCCGCACGAGCGCCGAGTAGGCGCTGTCGCGCGCTGGGCGGTTGGCCCGGACGTCGAACGGGGCGCCCGCGTTGGCCGATCCGCTCAGTACGGACATGCCCTGCCTCAGGGTCTCGGGCAGCGGCTCGCCGCTGAGCGCGCTCGTGTCCACGACGGCCTCGTGACTGATCACGGTGCCGTCGACCGGAACGACCTCGCCGGCCCGGACCAGGACCACGTCACCCGCCTGAACCCGGTCCACCGCGACCTCCTCCAGTCGGTCGTCGACCCGCAGCTGCGCGACCTTTGGAGCGCGTTGCACGAGCGCGGTCAGCTCACGGCGCGCCCGTCGGGAGGCAACCGCCTCGAGTGACGCGCCCCCGGAGAACATCAGACCGATCACGAGGCCGACAAGTTCCTCGCCCAGCGCCAGCGCTCCGAGCATCGCCACCAGCGCGATCGTGTCGACACCGAGGCTGCGCTCGACGACGACCGTCAGGCCCACCTCGACCGCCAGCTCCGCGGCCAGCAGCGCGACCGCGGCCCCCCACACCATCTGGCCGGCGGCGCCCTCGCCGACGGCATACAGGAGCCCACCCACGGCCATCGCGGTGACCGCGAGCGACGCCAGGATCTGCGCGTGATGCTCGACCAGCCAGCACAGTTCTCCACCGTCCCGACGATGGCGCGGCTTGCCGGGACGCGCGATCGTCGATGCCTCCGCGCCGGGCATAGCGCCAGCGTCGCAGCCGACCCCGGCGTTCGGATCCGTAGGAGTCCGCCGGTTCGGCCCGGGAAGGTGCGGACGGTGCTACCCGCCCGATCGGCGATCATTATTCGGTGTCCGAGGCTCACGATTCCCAGCCTCCGACGGCACTGCTGTGCTTCGACGGGTCAGACGACGCGGCGGCGTCGATCGCGAAGGCGGGTGAGCTGCTCGGGCGCCGCCCCGCGGTCGTGTTGAGCGTGTGGGAGCCGGTCCGCATTTGGGAGCCATGGGATCCCGCCACGATCGTCTCCGCGCCGCTGGATCGGCTCCTGGGACACGAGCTCGACCTCGACCACATCGTCGCTGAGCTGGCTCGCGACAAGGCCGAGCACGGCGCCGCGCTCGCGCGGGCTGCCGGCTTTGAGGCCACCGCGAGGGTGGCGGGCGGGAAGACCTGGGAGGCGATCTGTCGGGCTGCGGACGAGCTTGACGCCGAGCCGATCGTGATCGGTTCGCGCGGGCTCGGGCGAGCCCAGTCGGCCTTTCTCGGCAGCGTGTCCTCCGCGGTGATCGCGCACGCCAAGCGTGCGGTTCTTGTCGGTCCGACACACTCAGGCGCCGGCGCAGGATCGACTCGCAGCGAGTAGCCGCACAGGGCGAGAGCTCGATCGACGTCGCGCTGCCCCGAGCACTCTCGCGGGATCCTTCGGCGTTGTTTCCTTTCAGGTGGGCGGTGGGACAAGCGAACGTCGAGAAGCCTGATGAACACCGTCCAGAATGCGATTGACGTTGCGACACGAAGATCATCCAACCACTTGGTGTAGGCGCCGGAGCGCGGCACACCCCGACATAGCCGCCTTGACCGCTCGCGCCTTCTCGCCGGTGGGGTCATAGAGGTACGCCTTGACCGTCGCGGGTGAGCGGGCGGGCCGGCCGGCGATCTCCGCGATCGACAGGCCCTCGGCCTCGCGAAGGTGTCGCGCGAGCGCAACCGCACGACAGCGCTCGCTCACACGGTCATAGGCGACCGGGGGTATGCGGGACGAGATACCACCCAGGTATCGCTCGGATCGGCACGATCCTCGAGCTGAGGCGGTTCGTCGCTCAACGGTCGGCCTCGACCGGGAAGCAGCTGTCGGGCACGTGACCTTCAGTGATAACGACCCAACGACCCGAGGATTGGAAACCGCGATCGCGAGGCGAACGCTGCCGGCTCGGCATCAAAGCGAAGCGATCCCGCTCCGGGCTTGAGGACCATTTCCCCGATTTGCATGACCCGCACCTTGCCAGCAGGATCCGCCGGCTCGGCAAGGACCGACTCGGCATACCCACGAGCGAGCTCACGCAGCGAACTCAGCTGCATCGCCTCAGAGCAAAGGGCCGCCAGGGCTTGGGCCGGGATCACCAGCCGGAACACGTATCGGTCAGCGCCTAACCTCGCCCTTCGCGTCCTTGCACTCGCGGGCCACTGAAGCGTCGAGGCGACGGCCGCAGCCTTCAACTGCGTCCTTGGCCGCAAACCGTTAGGCCTGCAGACTGAATGGCGGGTAGCGGTCGGTGATCAGCAGGAAGGCGTACGCTCCGACGCGGTTGTGCCAGCGGATCACGCCCTCGATGAAGTCGAACAGCGAGCGTGGGTAGCGGCCCGTGAAGAGGATCGCGAACCAGGCGAAGATGGCGGCGAACAACGCGCCGATCGTGAGGAAGAACAGCACCACGTAATGGGGGATCGCCAGCAGCCACTTGACGAGCGGTAGACCGCGGCTGAGGTCGTTCTCGGCGTCGGGGTACGGGAAGTTCAGGTGGACGGCTTGCTCCTCATCGGTCGAGGGGTAGCGGTCGTCCATGAGCGCGAAGTAGACGGCGATCCGATTGCTGAATCGGGCCAACTGCAGGTTCCAGTCGTACCACCAGCGCGGGTACTTCTTGCGGAACAGCAGCATCAGGACCACTGGGATGACGAGGACTCCGAGGCCCCCGCCGCCGTAGCGGACGCCGCTGCCTCCCGCTTGGGAGCCGAAGCTGCCGCCCTCGATCGTTGCGGCGAGGATCGCGATCGGGATGATCGTGAAGATCCGAAAGGCGGTGCTGAGGCGGTTGAGGCTGCGGTCGGGATAGTCGACCGCCAAGCTCAGCGGGTAGTTGTAGCCGCCGCTCGGCGGGGGCGCAGGTATCTGCCCCGAGCTCTCCACGGCCCCGCTTTCGGCGCCGCCATCGGATCTCCTGCCGTGGGACTGCCAGCCAGCTCCTGGCATCGGCGGCGGAGGCTCGGTCGCGGATGCCGCGCAATGCGCGGCGGCCTCGCTAGCGATCCAGATGCCCGGCGCGTCGCCAGGCCAGGTCTTCGATCAGATCGGTCGCGGCGGCTGTCACGGCCGGAGCGTGTCTGAGATCTGGGTGTCTCACAGCATCTCGTGCCTGCGGGCGGTAGATGCGGCGTGTCGTTCGGCGCGTTGGTTGATCGCCCGAAGCATCTTGCGGATCATCGGGAGTCGCCGAGCTCCATGAGTAGGACCGAAATCAGCGCCTCAGCGGGGCGCTCCCAGTAGTAGCGAGCGCGTTCGCGTGACCCGGCGGGTGCGCCCGCCGACCGAAGTGAGTTTCCATGTCCGCGTGCTGTCGGGCTTGACCCAGAGAAGGATTCCGCGGCGTTGATCGCGGCGATCTTGAACGCGGTCGTGTCGCTGACCTTGGTGAACGTCGGTACACAGTCGCCGACCCGTGGGTGCTGGAGCTCGTCGATGATGCGGTCGACGCTGGGGTGAGCGGCGTTGTCGAGCAGGTCGTTGGAGTCGAACCCGGCCTTGCCGAAACCGAGCTGCATTAGCCGTGCGTGTCGCGCGCGATCTCATCGGGAAGCCAGGCTGGCGCTCGTAGCCGATGGACACCCGGTAAGGCTGAACGGCATCATCTAACGGGGTGGTAATCGCCCGAATGCGGCGTGTAGGCTCGGGTGATCGTCGCCGACACCGGTATTGCGTCTACTGGGCTAAGTGAAGTAGAGGCGGCGCGGCGGCTTGAGGCTCGGGGCGAGCTTCCGCGACGGCGCTCGAGCCGTTCCTACGCCAGCATCGTCCGCGCCAACACGATCACGATCCCGAACCTGATCCTGCTGGTGTTCGGCGTGCTGACGATCGCCTTCGCCTCGTGGCGGGACGCTCTGTTCGTCGGGATCCTGGTCTCGAACATCGCGATCGGGTCGTTTCAGGAGATCCGCTCCAAGCGCGCGCTCGACCGGCTCGCCGCGCTGGTCGCGCCGGACGCGGTTGTGATCCGCGACGGGGCCGACCGCCGCGTGCCGCTTGACCGCGTGGTCGTGGGAGACGTTGTCCGCGTTGCGCCCGGCGACCAGGTGGTCGCCGACGGAACAGTCCTGACAGCCGACGGCCTTGCCCTGGACGAGGCCAATCTGACCGGCGAGTCCGACCTCGTCGTGCGGGGCGCCGGGGAGCCGGTGTGGTCGGGCTCGTTCGCGGTCGAGGGTGCCGCGGTGTTTGAGGCCACGGCGGTGGGTCCAGACAGTCGCGCGGAGCGACTGTCCGCAACCGCGCGCGCATTCCGCCATCCGCGCTCGCCGCTCGAGCGAGCGAATGACCGGCTGCTCCTATGGCTCGTCGGGTTATCGGTCCCGCTGGCGATTGGGCTGACGGTGTCGGTATTCGCCCGAAGTGGGACCGCCGCCACGCGCGTGCAGGCCATCACGGCCGGGATCGTCAACCTCGTCCCGGAGGGACTGATCCTGCTGATCAGCGTCACGGCTGCGGTGTCGGCGTTTAAGATCGCCCAGCGCGGCGTGCTCGCGCAGCAGCTCAATGCGATCGAGTCGCTCGCCTCCGTTGACCTCGTCTGTACCGATAAGACCGGCACGCTGACCGAGCCGAAGCTGCGAGTCGTTGGAATCGTGGCCGCCGACGGAACGAGCGAGGCGTCCGTCGGCCGGGCGCTGGCGACATACGCCGCCAGTTCCCCTTCTCGGAACCTCACCCTGGACGCGATCGCGGATGCGGGCCTCGCGGACGGCGGGGAGCGCCGCGTCGTCGGCCAGGTCCCGTTCTCCTCCCGGCGGCGCTGGAGCGCGCTCGATCTGGGCGACGACCGGCTCGTCCTCGGAGCTCCAGAGCGGTTTGGCGACGTCGACCCAGAACTCGGGAAGCGAGCGCTCGAGGAGGCAAGCGCCGGCAGGCGTGTGCTGGAGCTCGGCCAAAGCCAACAGCCATTGCCCAGCGACGAGCCAGAGCCGCGGTTCCCCGATGACGCGCGGCCACTGGGTCTCGTCTTGCTCGCCGAGCGGCTGCGCGCCAACGCGGCCGAAACCACCGCCTTCTTCAGCGCCCAGGGGGTCGACTTGAAGGTGCTGTCGGGCGACGCGCCCGCGACGGTCGGCGCGATCGCTCGCGATGCCGGGGTCCCGGGATCGTCGCCGGCGCTCGACGGCGAGAAGCTCCCGTCGGACCCGGCGTCGCTGCGTGAGGCCGTCCTGTCTGCGCCCGCCGTCGGGCGCATCTCCCCCGAGGGCAAGCGCGCCGTAGTGGACGCACTCGCCGATGCCGGTTGCTACGTCGCGATGGTCGGCGACGGAGTCAACGACGTGCCGGCGCTCAAGCAGGCACGCCTCGCGATCGCCCAGGGGTCCGGCGCTCAGATGGCGCGCTCGGTCGCCGACCTCGTCCTCGTGCGCGACGACTTCGCGGTCCTGCCCGGGATGGTCGCCGAGGGTCGCCAAATCCTGCGCAACATCCAAATGGTGGCCCGGCTGTTCATAACCAAGTCAGTGTTCACAGCGGTAGTGGGCCTAGCCGTTGGGATCCCGACCGGCGTGTTCCCGCTCTTACCGCGCCAGTTCACGATCGCCTCCACGGTCACGATCGGGATCCCCGCCTTCGTGCTCGCTCTGGCCCCGAGCTCCGGGCCATGGAGGCCCGAGCACTTCCTGCAATCAGTCGCACGCTTCGCCATCCCGGCAGGAGTTGCAATCGGGGTCGGGATCGCTGCCGGCTACCTGGTCGCGCGCTACGGATTCGACCTTAGCCTCACTCGCTCGCGTACGGTCGCCACCGGAATAGTGGTCGTCTGCGGGCTAGCAGCAGTGATGCGGCTCGAGACCGGGGGCGGCCGACGGCGCCTCGCGCTCGCCGGGCTGTGCGCGCTGATGCTGCTGCTGGTCGCCGTCTCGTTCATCGTCCCGCTCCTGCGCAACTTCTACGAGCTCTCGACGCCCACTGGCGATGTCGCCGCCGCCTGGGCCCTTGGGACCGTCGTCGGCGTTGGAGGGATGCTCGGCGCCCTCCGGCTGCTGCGGGTATGAACAAGCGACGCGGACATCCGACCCGGCGAGCAGCCCGGCTGACTGACTATGTTCGCCGCAATGCGCGTCGGCAGAACCATTGTCCATTTGGAGGACAGGAACCGGCCGACTCCTCGCCAGTTCAAGCGTTCCCGCGCGGCGCTTTCTGGGCGGTTTTGCGCAACACTTGGACGCTGACGAGCCCGGCAGCTTCTCGGAGGAGCAGGCTCGCACGATCGGCGAGCGCATTGGTGTCGACTGGGCTGCTTCGCGGTTTCTACGTTGAGCAGTTCCGACTGGGCCTGGAGGTCGAACTCGAGCACGGGCGCCGAGACCCGGGCTGCCGGATTGACCCGGCGCCTCGTCGCTGGTTGACGTGACCGTGGACATGCTTGGGCTCCTTGGCGTGAAGGAAAGGCTTTGGTCAACTGCACCACCTGGCCTCCGGGGTGGCATCCGCTCGGAGCACCTGCTTGTGATGTGGAAAAACCGCTAGGCCGGTACGCGTTTCCGGCGGATTCCGCAACCGGGCCCGGGATCTAGTGTCGTGTTACGAGACGATGAGGAGGCCAGTCATGCCGGAGACCGCGATCCAGCCATACCACGGCAGCTATCTGATGCTCTCGCTCGAGCACGCGACAGTCGCCGACGCAATGCATCCGGGACTCGTGTCCTGCCCGGCGGACGCGACGCTCACCGATGTGGCGCGAATGATGGCCGCCCACCACGTCCACTGCATCGCTGTAGTGGGCATCGAGCAAGACAGCTCGGGAGAATTCTTGGTTTGGGGGATCATCTCCGACCTCGACCTGATGCGGGTAGGGATCCGTGTCGGCGGCTCCGAAAGCGCGGCAGCGATGGCGAAGCAACCGGTCATCAGCGTCGAGCCATCGATGTCCCTGCACGAGGCCGGCGAGTTGATGCTCAAGCACGGCGTCAGCCACCTGGTCGTCGTCCACCCGGAGACGCGCAGGCCGGTTGGGGTGCTGTCGACGCTCGATTTTGCCGGGGTCCTGGCCTGGGGCGAGGCTTGACGAACGCGCCGTCGAGCCGCTGTCACGGCCCGCTCCGAAACGGCGGGTACTCGTCGGTGACCAGGATGAACGCGTAGCCGCGCACGCGGTTGTGCCAGCGGATCACGCCCTCGATCTAGCCGAAGATCCCGCGCGGGTAACGGCGGGTGACGAGAATCGCGAACCAGGCGCCAATCGGCGGCGACGAACGCGCCGACGTACAGGAAGAACAGCACCACGTAGTTCGGGATCGCAAGCAGCCACTTGACGATTGGCAACCAGTGGCTGCTGTTTCGTGAGATTGCGGAAGTGAGCGATGGCCTCGGACCACGCCGCACGCTGCGCTGGCCGAGTTCGGCGTCTCAGGTCTGTCGCGCGACCGGGATTGTCGGTAAGGGGTCCCGCGGGCCGTGTCGATCAGCCGAGCCGGGCGGTCAGGTTGTAGGGCGGTGCGAGGTCCAGGCCGTCGGGATTCGCCAGGTAGCCGGGGCCGCGCCCGGCCACGTGCGTGTGCCCGTATTGCCAGACGATTCGGTTGGTGCGGGGGTCGATCACGATCACGCGGTCGTTGCGGTCATCGTTGGCCAGGATGTCTCCGTTGGGGAGCGGCATCGCCAGCGACGGATGGTCGAGCGCCGTGCGGCCGGAGGGGGCGTAGCGCCAAAGCAGCCGGCCGTGTGGCGTGAAGGTCTCGATCGCTCCGGGCGAGGTGTAGTCGGCCGACAGCAGTGCGCCCGGCCGGACCTCATTAGTATCCGACGGGTAGGTGAAGCCGGGGGCGTTGACCGAGCTGAGAACTTGCCCATCCGGTTTGAGCACATCGATCCAGTCGCCGTTGATCTCGGTCACCAAGGTGTTTCCGTCCCGCATCGGGAAGGCGCCGTTTGGGCTGCCGTAGCTGATCCCCGGCTGGTGGACGCAGACGCCGGTCTGCCCGAACTGCCACACGATTCGGTGGCCGGGGGGTGCGATCACCAACAGACGGCAGTTCTTGATGTCCGCCACCATGATCTTCCCGCCACGCGTCAGCAGCGCGTCGTCGGGGTTGTCGAGGTAGCCCGCGCCGGAGCCTGGCACGCCGGGATGGCCGTAGCGGTAGACGATCCGGTCAGTCTCCAAGGCGATCACACTGATCACGAAATCGTCTTCCTGGGTGACCATTGCCTGTTGGCCGTCGGGCGAGAAGAAAACGTCGTCGGGCAGCTTGAACGTCTGGCCGCGGGCGAGATCTCCAGGGCGCGGAAACGCCCAGATCACGCGCCCGGTCGGACTGACCTCGATCAGCCGGCTGTTATCGCGGTCCGCGATCAGCACCGGCCCGGGCAGGACCGACGGATCTGACCCGGGCGCCAGGTTGACGATCGCCACGGCTCCTGTCCGAGACCCCTTGGCGGACCGGGGCGTGTGCGTCGCCCGCGCGCCCGAGGCAGCCGACGCAGGGACCGTGCTCTGCCCGCCACCGGTTAACACGACCCCGACGGCCACCAGCCCCAAAAGGACGGCGACGGCCACGCCCCGCCGGACCATGAATCGAGCTCTTGACGGTCTTTGCTTGCGCTTGGCCATTGCTCTGCGGGCGTCTACCCCGCATGCGCCCATTGTTGACCTTTCTTCCTGATCGCGCTCAGCCGCGGTCGAAGAGGCAGTTGCTCCCCGCTCAGCCGTCGCGATACCCGGGTCGCTCCTGCGTCACGTCGGTCGCGCCCGACGACGTTTAGACCTGCCCGCCCGGCTGGCGACAGCGGTCCACTCGACGGCGGAACTGCGGTTCACGGAGTCCACTCAGTGGTATGCCACACGCGGTCGTGTGCTCGCCACCCTTGGCCCGAATCGCGCTCTGACCACACTCGATTGGCGACGCCCATTTCCGACCTGCCCCGCCGACCCCGCGCGGCGTCGTCGCACGCGCGGCGCGGTGATAGAGGGCACCGTGATTGCTCAAGCGATGGTCGCGTTTGCGTGTTCTTCGTCCTCAGTGGCGTGAGACATCGCTTGCCCCAATCGGCCAGCACCCAGGCCATTGGGGGGAACATCGCGATCTGTCCAGCTCAAGGCGCGGGTGACGCTGGCTTCGGGAGCCGCAGCCGTCACCGTCCCGCGCTCATTTCTCGGGATCTCGACCGAGTAATGGATGATCACGGTCTGGACGCGGCACACGGAGTTGCTCAAGAGGGTGCTGCCCACGCTCCGGGTCGATGGGCCGCTCCGGTTGAGAGTCGGTGGAGACTCGGCCGACCATACGTTCTGGATGCAGCGCCTTTCGAGACAGAGGTGGCTGGACAACGTATGTGCTTGATACCTCAGACCTGACCGCCGATGCGGTGGCGGCCGAGCTGCTCGCTTGGTCGGGTCGGACGCTCACCGGGCAGGCTCCGGTGATGCGCGTACGTTCCTGACCTCCACCGGTCCGAGCGTGACGCGGAGGTCGCCCGCGTTGGTCGCTATCGCCTTCTCGTTGATCGCCGATATGGCTGCCGCCACCCGGCTGCTGCGTCAGCTAGGTGTGACCCCTGGATCAGCGTCAGGAGCCGGGCCGCAGGTGAGCGGTGACGAGGGCCGCGCTGTAGCGCGGGAGCGCGATCGTGTAGCCGCTCGGACTCGGGCTGACGGTCTGGGTGGTTTGTCTGCCTGCCCAGGATCCAGTGGCGGTGAGGTGCTGGCCGGCAAGGGTCACGTGCGCTGTCGACGCCACCGAAGGCGCGCTGAGCCGCTGCACACTGGCGGCGCCCACGAGCGGGAGGTTGAGTCGTACCCGGACGAAGCGGCTTCCCTTGTTGATCAACAGCACGTGCACGCCGGCTCCGTTGACGCGGACCGCCCATGCCTTCAGGTGAAGTCCGGCCGGCGCGGCGAGGCGGACCCGGAGGAGGCGCGCGCCCGGCCCAAGCGTCCTGGCGAACAGAACCATGCCGTAGAACAGGGGATGGGCGACCAGGCCCGTGCGGGTTAGCGAGAACGCCATGTTGATCGCGTCGGCTCGGACGTGGACGCTCGCCGCCTCGACTCCCGCTCGCACAAGCTCGAGCAGAGCGTCCGGTGCCCACAGCGCTGTTGCGAAGGTGTCGCTTACGCCGCGCGTGCCGCCGCACGTCACCGAGTTGATCTCCGTCAACCATAGGGGCAGGCGTGCGCGGTCGCTGATGTGCTCTACCTTCAAGGCGGTCCGGGCCATGCCGGCGGTTGCGTTCTCGCTGAGCACCCGCGCGATGGTCGGGAATGTCGCCGATCCCCGCCGCGCGCACGTCGAGTATGGGTACCGGTGGGCAGTCACTCCCGTCAGGCCGGGATGCGGCGCGTTCAGGAGCTTGGTCAGCCAGCCGGAGTTCTTCTGCGGCTCGGCGAGCGCCGGGGCGAGGAGCGGCACGCCGGGAGCGACTCGCGCGAGCGCCCGAGCGTACGAGGCGAACGTGTGCGCATAGCTGGCGGCCGTGATGCGCTTCGGGAGGGGCGGCGCTCCAACGCCCCAGGTGACGTGCTGCCACGCGCTTTGGTTGTAGATGTCCGGCTCATTGCCGATCTCAAACGCGGTGATGCTGCCGCGCGGCAGCTTTGCCACCGCCGTTCTCGCCCACTCGGCCGCCCGCGCCGGCGTCGCCGTCACCAGATTGAGATCGAGGATCAGCTTGACGTGGGACTGCTGCACGATCCGGCTGACCTGTGTCAGCCACGACGGCGTGAGCTCAAACACCCACTCCGGCAATTCCCGCGAGGGCGCCCAGAACGCGTGGTCGGCGGAGTCACCCCCGATCCGCAGCCGCACTGGCCCATCCACGGCGAGCATCGCCAGGACGTGGTCCAGAAGGGTCACGTGACTGGCCCAGACGGGGATCGTCCAGTACTCGGTGGAGATTCCCAGGAACCCGTGTGGAACGGCGACCGTCGATGCACCCGGTGGCAGCGTCACCTGCAGACTGGTCTGGCGCGGCGCGACCCTCTGCGCGGGAGCCGATCGGCTCTGTCGAGAGATCCGGTCGCGAGCGCCGCTCGCGAGGAATCCGGCTACGACGACCACCACCACCACGGCTGCCAGCGCGACTGCACCGATGGTCAGGCTGCACCGGATCCGCGGGAGCGAGCCTCGCGGGAACGTCGATTTGAAGTACGACATCGCGTCTGAAGACCGTAAACCGGCCCGCCCAGATCGACGACCGTCGGAACCCCGCGGCCAAGTGCGGGATCCCACGGATGTCGATCCACCGCCCGTCCGCCAACCTCGAGCGGTGCACTTGACGGGGCGGCGAATCGCCTACCTGACAGCGGCGCTGGCCGCTACGTATGCGGTTCTGCGGCGGCGGATCCTGACCTGGGGGACGACGCGGGGCGAAGCCGCCGCGACGCTCCCGGGAGATGAGCTGTTGCCCGGCGCGAATGGTGTGGCCACTCGCGCAATCGGGATCGATGCGCCCGCGTCCGCCGTCTGGCCGTGGATCGTGCAGATAGGCCCAGCTCCGCGGGGCGGCGCGTACACGTACGACTGGATCGAGAACCTCCTCGGCCTGAATATGCACAGCGCTAACTGGATCCTGCCCGAGTTCCAGAATCCTAAGATCGGCGACACAATCGGCTACGGATCCAACCGTATGCGCCTTGAGCGACTGGAACCCGAACGCTGCCTGGCATGGCGGTCGGAGGCTGGGGCGTGGGTGTGGAGCTTTGTCCTGGCCGAGCGGGACGGACGGACTCGGCTGATCAGCCGAAACCGGTTTCGGCTTCCGAACCAGGCGGCACGGATCGCGTTCATCCCCATGGAACCGGCGTCGCTCGTGATGGAGCGCAAGATGCTGCTCGGCATCAAGCGCCGTGCCGAGCGACTGGCGGCGGGCGAAGCCGGCCCGGCGGCCGCGGCAAGCGGCTCTCTTGCTGCGGCCCGCTGCACCGGCCGCCGCCGGAGGTGAGGCTGCAAGCGGTTCTGCGCCCGGTCGAGGCTCGGCAGGTCACGGCTGCCGTGGCCGGACGCGTCGGCTGATCGCTTCTGCGTTGTATCGCGCGAGTGGTCGGCGCTTCGGTCGGACACGCGCTCGGCGCGTTCGATTCTCGGCGTGGAGTGGGTGCTGGTCGTGGCGGCCCTGGCGGCCGCGATCGGCCCGCCGACCAACGCCACGGCGGCGAGGGAGCCGGCAATGGCGACTGTGCGCTTCTTCGTCGTTACCCTCCATACGGTGGGGTGTCCGCATCGTCGACGACACGACGCGGTTGACGGGACCTACGGCAACTCAACACCGTCACCAGCGTGCACCGCCTGCCCAAGAAAGGGGCAAGCGGCGGTTCAGAACCCCGCTTAGCTCCTAAAGGTCGTAGGCGCCGGGGGAGTCTATGCGGGAAGCGCTTGGTGCTCGCGCGGGTACAAGAGCGATCGCCGCCACTCGTGACCCCCCTGTGTCTGCAACCAGTCGCACGACACGGCGTCGTCAACGTCGCGAGCGTGACTGCTTCGGCGGGGCAGGGGCAATCGGTCCCCGAGCCCGTGGTTGCCGCCTTCCGCGACGCTGCTTTCAACGCCGATCGTCGTGGCAGCCCTCCGCCGGTCTCGGATCGCCCGCGACCGGCTTACGGTCGCCGACGAGCAGCGGACCGCTGCGGCCACCATCGCCAGCGTCGCGATCGACGTTGCCACCGAGCTCGCGGCGTCTCAGCCACCAACCTCTGTGAACGGGTGAGGGCCGATCCTCTAGCCTGCGCGGATGACCGAGAAAGCGCACTTCACTGCCGAAGAGGCTCGTTCTGCCGGCGAGCAAATCGGGATCAACTGGACGACGTCCCGGTTCGATGTCGAGCAATTCCGCATGGGGATGGACGTCGAACTTGAGCACGGTACCCGCGATCTTGAGACCAATGTGAGCGACGATGATGTGGTCGTCACGGCGAAGATCGCTCGAGCGCACCTCAGCGAGTTTCCGGACTACTACACCCGCTTGTCGGTGATGGAGGCAGAGGCTGAGGCGTACTGGGACGCCCAGAGTAAGTAGCGAGGTGCCACAGCCGCATGCCGCGGACGGCAAGCTGCGGGCCCCGTGATCAGCGCCGCCGGGCGCGCTCGCGGCTTCTCAGAAGCGTGTTCGGACGTTCTCGCAGCAGCGAGGTGCCGTACGTACACCGCGGTCGTGTCCCCAAGACTTGCGACGATGGCGGCGTCGACAAAATGCAGGCTGGGCTGCGGTCGTCTCGCGAGCTGCTCATCGCCTGGTGGCTGGCGAGGCCCTTGCCGCGGTCCCCACAGTTGCAAGTCCCGTGTGGAACCGGGCGGTCCGCGATGGACTACCCATATGCGACCGTAGCGGCATGACCGGTGTAAGCGTGGAGCAGCCACGCCGATCCTGTGCACGACGGCCGACACGAAGCCGCGCCCCTGCGGGACGATCGTCCCCGAGCCGCCGGACGGCCTGCGACCGCACTAGCGCCCTTAGCGGCCGGTCGCGGCGACCCGCACTATCACACGTGATCGCCGCGGCTAGCTACGTATACGCGGCCGTAATAGATGCGAAATGCTGCGGTAACCCCGGTGGCCGCCGGCGGTGAAATAGTCAGATCGCGAGCCGCCCCCACCTCGAGACGGCTGAGCGTGCTGCGCGTCACGGGTTGCGCGACGCGCGATCGCGGAGCATCTCTCGGACCCGGCGGACGCGATCGATCGTCGACGCCGAGCTCGTGTGCGGTTTGCGAGTCGCGCTTTCAATCGCGGCGAGCTTTCGGTGGAGCTGTGCGTTGTCCGCCTGGAGCGCGTCGAGTGCGTCAAGCATCCGTGTCATGCGCGCACGCAGCGCGGCGTTCTGCTCGACAAGCGTTTGCGGCGCCTGGAGCTCAGAGGCGGATTCGACTCCGTTTTGCCTCTTTGGCTGCATCGTCGGTCCTCTCCAGCTCGACGCCCAATCTACGGGCCGCCGGCCGCCAACAGCTCCGCCACGTCGATCGTCGAGAGTATCCCGATCGGGACCCGATGATCGGGGTCGACGACGACGACGTGGTTGGCGCCGTGCTCGACCATCGTTTTCGCGGCGTCGTGGACGGACATCGTCGATCTCACGCTGATCACCGGCTGCCTCGCGAGCGTCGCGGCGGTCACCGGTGCGTTGGATTCGATCACTGCCTCAAGCAGGTCGAGGTCGGAGACGATTCCCCAGATCATCGACTCTCGCCGCACGTCGTGAGACGAACTCATCACCGCGACGCAGTGCACGTGTTGGCTGGCCATGATCCGTGCGATCTCAGTCGCCGTGGTGGCCTGACCACAGGAGATGATCCCCGGGTGCATCGCGTCTCGGACGGAGACCGAGCGCAGCTTGTCGCCGAGGATCGAATCCTCGCGCTCAATCGTCAGGTCCTCAGTCATGGCGAACCTCCATTGCAGTCGGTTCAGTTCTCGTGACGAGCTCCTCTCTGTCAATGACGACTACACGATGATCTGAGCTCAGCGGTCGGCCAAGGCGGAGATCCCGCAGGCCGGGACGTATCAAGTACGGAGCCGGGCCGCCTCGAGGCAACTGCGCCACCGATACGGGCTCCCCACTCGGTCGGCGCGGCTTTCTACTGATGTCGCCAGAAACGGGTCGGGCGACGATTGCGGCCGATATGGCAGCGGTCTTCAACCTCAACCATCCGGCACACGTCATCAGCTGGCACTTCTTCAGCATGTCCGTCGCGAACGTGATCGTGATCGCCGTGATGCTGATCGTGTTCGTGCTCGCGATCGTGATCCCGTTCCCCGCCCCGCACGAGGAGGAATCGAGATGACCAGCACTGGCCGTGAGCGGCGCACCTGGACGGCCGCGGTACGCGAGCGAGCCGTCGAATCGTGGCCGCCGGAGAAGTTGCTCGCCGACCGCCAGCCGTCGTACGTGGCGTCGTGGATCTATGTGTTCGGTGTCCTGTCATTGGCGGCGCTTACGACGATCATCCTGTCGGGCACGATCCTGGCCCTGAAGGGGCCGGCCTGGTGGCATGTGACCGGCGTCGGTCACTTCTTCAACAGCACCCACGTGTGGTCCGTGGAGCTGTTCTTCTTCTTCATGGTCATCCACCTGTGGGGCAAGTACTGGATGTCGGCCTGGCGCGGCGGCCGAGTGCGGACCTGGGTGACCGGGGCGGTCACGTTCCTGATCGCGATCCCGTGCGCGCTGACCGGCTACGTGTCGCAGCAGAACTTCGACTCGCAGTGGATCTCGACCCAGGCCAAGGACGCGATGAACTCGGTCGGGATCGGCTCGTTCTTCAACCTGCTGAACTTCGGCCAGATGTACAGCTACCACATCTTCCTGTTGCCGGCCGCGGTCGTCGCGGTCGTCATCGGTCACGTGCTCCTGGTCCGCAAGCACGGGGTCGTTCCGCCGCTGGTGCTCAGCCAGTCGTCGAACAGTGAGCCCGCCGAGCAGACCGACCCGGCGGCCGTTGCGTCCGACGGCGCGGCGAGCCCTGAGGATCCGGCATGAGCTGGCGCGAGCGCCGCCGGCAGGAGAACGAGGCGGCGCGCGAGTGGCACGGCGGCTACCGCTCCTACGACCTCGTCAAGGAGTTCGTGATCGCGCTCGGTGTCGTGATTGGCCTGACGCTGGTGCTGACGGTCCTGTTCTCGTCTGCCGACGACCCACCGACGACCGTTAAGTCGTGGTCTCGGACCGATCCGGTCGACTTCGTCACGACAGGGGTAAGTGAGCTGGACGGGACCAGCGGAACGGCAGGCTATGGCCCGCCGTATAACCACAACAGCGACGGGCAG
Source organism: uncultured Solirubrobacterales bacterium (assembly GCA_963756655.1). Taxonomy (GTDB): domain Bacteria; phylum Actinomycetota; class Thermoleophilia; order Solirubrobacterales; family Solirubrobacteraceae; genus Palsa-465. Next base: position 27,896 of record CAVWOQ010000027.1, on the reverse strand, counting down.
CACATGGCGTTCATCTACCTACAGAAGTGGCTTGGTGTTAGCCACCCGATCGACGCGGCTAAGGACTTCGTGCTGCTTCCGCTGAGCTCGATTCCCGGGCAGCCGGCGCTGCAGAGCGCGCTGGCTCAGTACAGCTCGGCGTCGGCCAAGCAACAGGCCGCCTGGACGACGGCCTATACCAACGCGCTCGCTAAGGCGAAGGCGACCAGCGGTGGCACGGTCAGTATGCCGGCTGGTAACTACGGCCCGGTCCAGACGATGATGAACGCGCTGCTGGTCGACGCTCAGACCGGCGGTCTCGACGGCCAGCTGTTGACGACCGACCACTTCTACCAGACCGACTACACCAAGCCGTTGATGTTCATCGCCGACGGTGGGCTGCTCGCCAGCCGGGCGCAGGAGCAGCATCTGCTGGGCGAGCAGTGGGGAATGATGAACGAGACCGGCAGCTACCCCGGACAGGTGTGGCTGTGGCTGTACACGTTCTGGTACCAGATCAAGCCGTTCTCGACGTCGGCCAACGCCGACATCCTGGTGATGGCCGTGATGGGCGTGCTCAGCCTGGCGTTCATCCTCGTCCCGTTGATCCCGGGCGTCAGTGACCTGCCGCGCCACGTTCCGATATACAGGTGGATCTGGCGCGACCACTACCGCCGGCTGGCGAGCGAATAGAGCGGCGTACGACCTATAGCTTGTCCGCGACCTTCGCAAACGGCGACGCCAGCAGCGGGACCCGCGGCCCGTTGACCTGGTCGTCCCAGTTGCGAGCGAGCATCACCGCGTACGCCGGCCAGAAGACGCCGGTCGGGGGGGCGCCGGGCCGGCAGGCGCCGCCGCTGCCGCCCGGATTCGAGAACCACAGCAGCCCGTCGGCGTTCGCGTAGTCGGTCTGCTGCGCGACGTCGTCGATCAGGCTCAGCGGACCGAGTCCGCGCCCCGGCGGGTTGCATAGAACCTCGTTGCCGCTCCTGACGCGGTTGGCCGGCACCAGCGGCCCGCGGCCGTTCTCGCCCGTGTTGATGATGAAGTGCGAGCCGCCCGTCAGCTGCGAGATCCGCTGACCGTAGTGCAGCTCAGTGCTCGTCCAGTCGAAATGCGTCGAGTTGAGGAAGAAGCCCGCTGCCTGACGGACGCCGGCGCCCCGCAGGTAGCGCGCCTGGCGGCGAGCCGACGCGGCGTCCGCCGCGCCGCCGTCGAGATACACCAGCACGTGCGGGTCGGCGTTCAGCACCGAGATGGCGTATTTCAGCTCGGCGTCGCGGATCGCCAGCTGGCCGTGGGTCAGGCACGGCGCCGTGATCAGCGAGTCCAGCTCGAGGAAGAAGACGACGTGGAAATTGCCGATCCCCCGCGCGACGGCGTCGATGAAGCGGTCGTAGCGCCGCTCGATTTTCGGGGTCGCGGTGTAGCCGCAATGCTTGTGGACGAGGCTGTAGGTCGACAGCATCACGGTCGTTCCCGGCTGCTGCACCTGTGTGGCCTCGAGGTAATGGGCGACGCGGCCCGCGACGTGGTTGCCCATATTCCACATGTAGAAACGGTGGGCGTCGGGCTCGCTGGCGATCTCGCCCAGCAGCGCCGACCAGTTCGGGTCCGAGTGCGCGTAGTGGCGCTGCGCGTGTGCCGCGTCGGAGTGGGGGTCGACGTAGAACTTCGTGCCGGCGATCGGGTTGCCGTAGTACGGCCCTGCAACGCCGAGCGGGTTGAGCGGGTCCCGCGGCTGGATCCCATCGTCGCGGAGGATCGTGATCATCGAGTTGTTGTTCGGGCCGAGCGTGCCGGGCCACGAGCCGTAGAGGTAGGCCAGCGCGTGGACCGGGGTGCCGTCCATCCCCCGATCGATGATCTTCACGTTGAACGTGTAGGAGCTCTGGCCGGGCTGCATCGTGATGTACGTGTTGGGGATCGCGTCGAAGTCAATCCCGTTGATCGCGTCCTGCTGCTTGACCCCGTAGCCGACGTGCTCCTGCCCGCTCAGATCACCGCTGCGGACGATCGTGATCGTCAGGTAGCCCTGAGCTTCGTGCGCGGTGTAGGCCGGCTGGTCGAGCTCGACGGTGCCGCTACGCGGTGCGGCCGATGCAGCCGCCGGGAGCGCGAGCGCCACCGTCAAACCGGCAAGCAGCAGGGGCAACCTGAATACGCGCGAGAGAAGGTTCATAACTGATGACGGCCCGTGGATTTGCTGTGCGGTCACCGCATCGGCACGCCAGGCCGGCGCTTGACCGGCTAGCCGGAATTTCGACGAACATTTGGCGGGCGATCTCGCCCCCTGCCAACCGAGACTGTTGCGCGCCTCCGAGAGTCACGGTCGCGGCGCGCAAGTTCTGCAACGGCCGAGGGGCCGAGGCTGCCGCCGATCTGTCGCGTCTGCCGCCACCGTTGACGCTCGTGGCATGGCCGATATGCTCACGACTCCTCAATCGGGGAGGAGTTGGAGTGCAGGCGCCCGCTCCCGAATTCTCTCGCTGACCGCGCCGGTTGCCCGCGCCGGCAGGTTCGGCGAAACTGACCCGGTGCGGCCGATCGGCGACCGTCTGACGTGAGAACCCAGGTCGGGATCATCGGCGCCGGTCCCGCGGGGCTGATGCTCGCGCTGCTGCTCGCGCGCGACGGGGTCGAGTGCGTGATCGTCGAGAACCGCAGTCGTGACTACGTTCAGAGCCGGGTCCGCGCCGGTCTGCTGGAGCAGAACACCGTCGACCTGATGCACGAGCTCGGCGTCGGCGAGCGACTCGCGCGCGAGGGCCTCGAGCACGACGGCATCTACCTGCGCCGGCCGGGTCACACGCAGCACATCCCGATCACGGAGCTGACCGGGCGCCACATCACGATCTACGGGCAGCAGGAGGTGGTCAAGGACCTGATCACGGCGTTGCTGCGACGCGGTGGCGAGCTGCGATTCGAGGTCTCGGACGTGAGCGTGCACGAGCTTGACGGCCGGCGCCCGGTGATCGAATACTCGCCCAGCTCGGGCTCGCGGGAGCGGCTCGAGTGCGACTTCATCGCCGGCTGTGACGGCTTTCACGGGATCTGCCGTCCGGCGCTGCCCGACGGGTACGCGACGCATTACGACTTCGAGTATCCGTTCGGCTGGCTCGGCATCCTCGCCCAAGCCCCACCGGCGACCGACGAGCTGATCTACGCGTGGCACGAGCGAGGGTTCGCGCTCTACACGATGCGGTCGCAGGCGATCAGCCGGCTGTACCTCCAGGTGCCGGCCGGCGAGCAGCTCGAGCGCTGGTCCGACGCCGACATCTGGGCCGAGCTTCAGACCCGGCTGGCGAGCGACGGCTGGCGGGTCAGCGAGGGCCCGATTCTCGAGAAGGGGATCACGCCGATGCGCACGTTCGTGTGCGCGCCGATGCAATACGGGCGGCTGTTCCTGCTCGGCGACGCGGCGCACATCGTTCCCCCGACCGGAGCCAAGGGACTGAACCTCGCGGTCAACGACGCACGGCTGTTCGCCGTCGCACTGAGCAGCTGGTATGCAACCGGCAGCCGCGCCGCGCTCGACGCCTACACCGATACGGCGCTGCGGCGCGTGTGGCGGGCGCAGGACTTCTCCAACTACATGACGCAGCTGCTCCACGACCTCGGCAACGGGCCGTTTGATCGCATGCTGCAGCTCTCGCGACTCGACTACCTGGAGCAGTCAACGGCTGCCGCAAAGAGCCTCGCCGAGAACTACGCGGGCCTGCCGGCGGCGCCCGACTTCTGATCCGTGATGAAGATCGCCTACGAAAAGGGGCTACACGAGCTGGGCGATGGGCTGTTCGCCTACCTGCAGCCCGATGGTGGCTGGGGCTGGAGCAACGCCGGCTTGATCACCGCGGCCGGCACCTCGCTGCTGGTCGACACGCTCTACGACCTGCGCCTGACGCGCGAGATGCTCGACGCGATGGCACCGGTCACCGGGCGCCGCCCAATCGACGCGGCGCTGAACACGCACTCCAACCCCGACCACTGCTTCGGCAACGAGCTGCTGCCGACCGCGACCGAGATTTACGCGTCGACCGCGACCGCGCGCGAGTTCGCCGAGCTCAGCCCGCAGTTGCTCCACGGCGCGAAGACTGCCCCCGGGATCCCACCCGAGCTGCGCGCGTTCGTCGATCACGCGTTCGGACCGTTCGACTTCGAGGGGATCACCCTTCGCCCGCCGTCGACGACCTTCGACGGACGGCTCGATCTCCGGATCGGCGATCGCGATGTGTCGTTCATAGAGCTCGGTCCGGCCCACACAAGTGGCGACACGATCGTGTTCGTCCCCGACGCCGCGACCGTCTTCACCGGCGACCTGTTGTTCATCGACGGGACCCCGATCGTGTGGGCCGATATGAGCAACTGGATCGCGGCCTGCGATCGGATCCTCGAGCTGGGCGCCGAGGTCCTGGTTCCCGGCCACGGTCCGGTGACCGACAGCTCCGGCGTGCGCGAGGTCCAGCGCTACCTGCGTTATGTCCGGGAACAGGCCCGCTTGCGATTCGACGCGGGCATGGACGCGGCGGCGGCCGCCGACGACATCGAGCTCGCCGAGTTCGCCGATTGGACTGACCCGGAGCGGATCGCCGCCAACGTCGTCGCCGCCTACCGCGAGTTCGCTCCGGACCGCCCAGCGGCGACGCCGATCGAGCTGTTGCTGCAGATGGCGGGCTGGATGGCCCGCCACTGAGCCACTCCCACGAGTTGTCCCACCAGCGCGACGCGCTTCCGCGCCTCCCGGCCCCCGCCAAGCGCTCGCGCGGTATCCCAGACCAGCGCCTACGCGTGGGATGTCTGTTCAATGTCAACCGGGGCCTGCTGACGCGCGAGCGCCTGCGCGAGCTCCTCGCGCGAGTGGATGTCGAGCTTCTGGTAGACGTGGCGCAGGTGGTACTCGACCGTCTTCGGGCTGAGGAACACGGCGGCCGCCGTCTCGCGGGTCGTCTTGCCACCGGCGAGATGGAGCGCGATCTGCAGCTCCTGCGGCGTCAACTCGTCGATCGTGCTCGGATCGCGCCGCCGCAGCGTCTCGCCGGTGGCGGCAAGCTCGGCGCGGGCGCGATCGGCCCACGGCCGGGCGTCGAGGCGCTCGAACGTGTCGAGCGCCGCGCGCAGCTGCTCGCGCGCGCGGACTCGATTTCGCGCGCGCCTCAGGCGCTCCCCGTACGCCAGTCGCGTGAGCGCCGTCTCGAATGCATCGAGGGTCTGCGCGTGCTGCTCCATGGCCCGCTCGAAGCAATCCTCGATCTCGGCCCCCTCGGCGATCAGCCCCTCACACCGCAGCGCCCGGGCGCGTGACCAGGGCTGGCCCTTGGCGACGGCGTCGGCGGCGAACCGGCGCGTGACTCGGCCGGCTTCGTCGGCGCGCCCCAGTCTCAGGTAGGCATCGACGAGCTCCGCGGCCGGCGACAGGTCGACGTCGGTGATCCCCAGCTCGTGGAGCAACGCCCGCTGATGCTCGAACTGCACGGCGGCGGCGCCGGCGTCGCCGAGTCCGAGCTCCAGCTCGCCGAGCGCGGCCGTCGCCCAGACCTCGTTCAGATGCGCCCCGAGCTCGCGGCAGCGATGCAGCGCCTCGGCCGCGCAGAGCCGACACTCCGTCTCGCGCCCGCGGCGGGCGAGCAGCGACGCCAGGCCCGACAGTCCGATCGCGAGGTCGGTCTGCTGGCCGGTCTCGCGCGCGAGCGCGATCGCCTCCCGGTAGGTCGCCTCCGCGATCGCCCACCGGTCGGTGGCCGCCTCATCACGTGCGAGCAGGTTGAGCACGAACGGGAGCACGCCGAGCGCGGCGTGTGCGCGCGCAGTCGTCAGCGCGTGCTCGAGCAGCGAGCGACCGGCGTCGCTCTCGCGCAGGAACAGCGGTCCGAGCGGCAGCCATGGGAGCAGCAGCAAATCGTCGCGCAACTCCGCCGAGGTCTCGGCGAGCGCGACCGCCTCGTGCATCGCATCGGCGCCGGCGGCGCCGTCGCCGCCGAGGATCCGGGCCATCCCCAGCGAGGTCGCGGTCAGGAAGCGGTCACGAGTCGAGGCGTTGTCCGGCAACGCCGCCCGCGCACGTTCGGTCGCCACCAGCATCTCGGCCGGGTTGCCGGCGTAGAAGCAGGCGCTGGCCGCCTCGCACAGCATCGCGACCGCGAGCTCCGGCGTGGCGCGCTCGGCCGCCGCGCTGAGGATCTCGTAACCGAGCATCACCGGCCCGCGGCGCACCGCGATCCGGCCGGCAAGGTGGTCGATATCCAACAGCTTCACGGCGTCGCCGGTTGACCCGCGCGCCTCCTCGAGCAGCGTCCCGGCGAGGTCGGCGAGCCCGGCGTGCCATCCGGCGTCGGCCGCCCGCAGCAGCAATGACGAGCGGCGCTCGGGGTCGACCGCAAGACGCGCGGCGCGCTCGAACGCGGCGGCCGCGGTGGCGTAGGCGCTGCGGTCAAAGCCACGTGCGCCGGCCTGCTCGAGCGCGGCCGACGCCGCGTCATCGGCCCCGACCGCGGCGGTCGCCAGGTGCCAGGCTCGGCGGTCGACGTCGCGATCGGGCAGCGCCCCGGCGAGCGCCCGGTGCGCGGCGCGTCGCTGATCGGCCGGCGCGCCGGCGTAGATCGCCGACCGCGCCAGCGGATGGCGAAACTCGACCGCTCCCCCGCGCAGCGTGATCAGTCCCGCGCTCTCGGCTGCGGTCAGTGACGACAGATCGATCCCGAGCGCGGTCGCCGCACGAGCGAGCACCGACAGGTCGCCGTGGTCGCTCGTCGCCGCCAGCGCCAGCGCGCGGCGAGCGCCGTCGTCGAGCTTCTCGGCCCGGCGCAGGAACGCGCTGGAGATGTTGGCCGAGATCAGAAGCGGCGCCCCCGCGGGAGCCAGTACGAGATCTTCGATGTCCGAGGAGAGCTCCAGCAGCGCCAACGGATTGCCGGCCGTCGCGTCGTGCAGCCGCCCGGCGGTGTCCGCGGACAGAGCCGGCAGCAGCGTCGCAGCCTGGTCGCGGGTGAGGCCGCCGACCCTGATCGCCGGCAGGTCGGCGCCGTCGAGCAGCGACGGCTCGCCCTCGCGCACCGCGAGCAGAACCGCGATCGGGTCGGCCACGAGACGCCGGAACGCGAACAGCAGCGCCTGCGCACTGGACCCGTCGAGCCAGTGCGCGTCGTCGACCAGGACCGCAACCGGCGCCTGCTCGGCGTAAACCGCCAGCAGGCTGAGCGTCGCGGCGCCGACCGCGAACCGCTCCTGGGCGATCCCCGGCCGCAGCGCGAACGCCCCCTCGAGCACCGCGGCGTGCGGCTCAGGTATCCGGTCGAGCATGCCCAGCGCCGGGCGCACCAGCTCGAGCAGCGAGGCGAACGGGATCTGCGCCTCGGACTCGATCCCGCGCGCGCGCAGCACGTGCATCCCGGCGGCCTGATCGGCGGCGTGATCCAGCAACGCCGTCTTGCCGATCCCGGGCTCCCCAACCAGCGCCAGGGTCGCGCTGACGCCGTCTTGCGCCTGCGCGAGCGCGACCCCGATCGCGTGCCGCTCCTGCTCGCGCCCCAGCAGCATGGAGCGATTCTAAGCCCGGATACGCGCGCGCGAAAGACTAGGTGCCCCCCGGAAGCGAGCTGGGACCCCTGCTCCCTAGCCTCGGCTCGACACCACCCAGGAGGGACATGATGAGCACCACTGAGCCGGCCGTTGAGGTCGACACCGAAAAGCTGATGCAGTTCGTCTTCCGCGCCGTCGACGAGGTCGGGGCGACTCTGAACACCGCGCTCGTCGTGATGGGAGACAAGCTCGGCCTCTACCGCGCGCTGGCCGGAGCGGGGGCGTTGTCACCCACCGAGCTGGCCGACCGGACCGGCACGAGCGAGCGCTACGTTCGCGAATGGCTCAACGCTCAGGCGGCCGGCGGCTACGTTCTTTACGACCCCGAGAGCGGCCGCTACACGCTGCCCCCCGAGCAGGCCGTCGCGCTGACCGATGTCAACAGCCCCGCGTATCTCCCGGGGTTCTTCCAGATCGCGCTCGGCTCCGTCCGCGACTCACCGAAGATCGTCGAAGCCGCTCGCAACGGCGATGGCGTCGGCTGGCACGAGCACGTGCATGACGTGCACGAGGGGTGCGAGCGCTTCTTCCGCCCGGGGTATAACGCGCACCTGATCGCCGAGTGGCTGCCCGCACTCGATGGGGTCATCGACAAGCTCCAGCGCGGTGCGCTGGTCGCGGACGTCGGTTGCGGCCACGGCGCCTCGACGATCCTGATGGCGCAGGCGTTCCCGAGCTCGAGCTTCGTCGGGGCCGACTACCACGACGGCTCGATCGAAACCGCCCGCAGCCGGGCGCAGGAGGCCGGTGTGGCCGACAGGGCCCAGTTCCAGACCGAGCCTGCAGCCGCGTACGGTGGCACCGGCTACGACCTCGTGACGATGTTCGACTGCCTCCACGACATGGGCGACCCTGTCGGTGCCGCCCGCCACGTCCTGACGACGCTCAAGCCCGACGGGACCTGGATGATCGTCGAGCCGGCGGCGGGCGACCGGGTCGAGGAGAACCTCAACCCGGTCGGACGGGCCTACTACTCGTTCTCGACGCTGCTGTGCACGCCCGCGTCGCTGTCGCAGGAGGTGGGCCTCGCGCTCGGGGCGCAGGCCGGCGAGGCACGGATTCGCGACGTCGTCGAGGCGGGTGGCTTCACCCGTTTCCGGCGTGTCGCCGAGACGCCGTTCAACCTCGTGTTCGAGGCGCGACCGTAGAGCCCGGGGGCGGGCGCCCGCAAATCCACGGCGACTTGCGGGCGCCCGGGGCGCCGTGAGACGATCGTCGTCGGAGGGCGCGATGAAACCACGACCAGCTGTGACTGGCACGACGCTGACGGCGCAGCGCCGCCAGGCGCCGGCGCCTCGCCGGGAGCAGACGAGAGCTCGCTATCCGGAAGCGAGCGGTTACGTCGAACGAGACGGGGTGCGGGTCTTCTGGGAGCGCTACGGGGAAGGCGAGCCAACGGTTCTGCTGCTCCCGACCTGGTCGATCATCCACGCGCGCTGCTGGAAGCTCCAGATCCCCTACCTCGCTCGCCACTGCCGAGTGCTGGCGTTCGACCCGCGGGGCAACGGCCGCTCCGACCGCCCCACTGAGCCCGACGCATATGCGGAGACCGAGTTCGCCGCCGATGCGCTCGCGGTGCTCGACGAAACGGAGACCGCAAGCGCCGTGATCGTCGGCTTCTCCGCAGGCGCGCAGCGCGCCCTGCTCTTGGCGGCCGAGCACCCTGAGCGCGTACAGGCCGCGGTGTTCGTCGGTCCGGCGCTGCCGATCGGACCACAGACCGCGCGGGCGGACGCGATGCTGGCGTTCGATCAGCGGCGCGATGAGTACAAGGGCTGGGAGAAGTACAACCGCCACTACTGGCTGGAGCAATATCCCGAGTTTCTCGAATTCTTTTTCTCGCACGTGTACAGCGAGCCCCATTCGACCAAGCAGCGTGAGGACGCGGTCGGCTGGGGACTTGAAACGACGCCCGAGACGCTGATCGCCTCGGCGGAAGGCCTCGGTCTCGACGAGCAGTCGGCTAGGGCACTCGCCGCCCGCGTCAGCTGCCCAGTGCTCGTCATCCACGGGAGCAAGGACCGCATCCGGTCACCGGAGGTCAGCGCGATCCTCGCCGACCTGACCGGCGGCACCTTCGTCTCGCTTGACGGTTCAGGGCACGCGCCACACGCACGCGACCCGGTCCGGTTCAACATGCTGCTGCGGGATTTCGCCTGCCCGCCGCTGCCGAGGCGCTGGACTCGCGGGCGGGTGCGACCCAACCGCGCGCTCTACATCTCTTCGCCGATCGGGCTGGGGCATGCATGCCGCGACATCGCGATCGCCGACGAGCTGCGCAAGCTCCACCCCGGTCTTCAGATCGACTGGCTCGCGCAGCACCCCGTGACCAAGGTGCTCGAGTCGCGGGGGGAGCGGATCCATCCCGCGAGCGCCCAGCTGGCCAGCGAATCGGGCCACTTCGAGTCGGAGTCCGCTGAGCACGACCTGCACTGCTTCCAGACCTGGCGCCGGATGGATGAGGTCCTGCTGGCGAACTTCATGGTCTTCCAAGACCTCGTCTCCGAGCACCCCTACGACCTCTGGATCGGCGACGAGGCGTGGGAGCTCGACTACTACCTGCACGAGAACCCGGAGCTGAAGACCGCCGCGTACGTGTGGCTGACCGATTTCGTCGGCTGGCTGCCGATCGCCGACGGCGGCGAGCGGGAGGCGGTATTGGCCAGCGATTACAACGCCGAGATGATTGAGCACATCGATCGGTTTCCCCGCGTCCGCGACCGTGCGGTGTTCATCGGCGACGTCGACGACATCGTCCCGGATAGCTTCGGCGCCGGGATGCCCGCGATCCGCGATTGGACCCAGCAGCACTTCAGCTTCGCCGGGTACGTAACCGGCTTCGATCCAGTGGCGTTCGCCGACCGCGACGCCTTGCGAGCTGAGCTCGGCTACCGCTCAGACGAGCAGGTCTGCATCGTCACCGTGGGCGGCTCCGGCGTCGGCGCCGATCTGCTCAAACGCGTGATCGCGAGCTTCCCCGCGGCGAAGCGTCTCATTCCGCAGCTGCGGATGATCGTCGTCGCGGGGCCGCGGATCGACCCGGCATCACTGTCGCAGGCGGATGGGCCTGAGATCAGGCCCTACGTACACGACCTCTACCGCCACCTGGCCGCGTGCGACCTCGCGATTGTGCAGGGTGGGCTGACCACGGCGATGGAGCTCACCGCGACCCGGCGCCCGTTCATCTACTTCCCGCTCAAGCACCACTTCGAGCAGAGCTTCCACGTGCATCACCGGCTGGCTCGCTACCGCGCCGGCCGGCGGATGGAGTTCGACGACTCGTCGCCGGATGTGATCGCGTCGGCAATCGCCGACGAGATCGGCCGCGAGGTCGATTACCGCCCGGTTGACACGGATGGCGCCAAGCGAGCGGCGGCGATGATCGCCGATCTCCTTTAGCTCAGGACCATCTACCGTCCTCGTTCGTGGCTGGCGCGATCCGGCATCCCGTGTTCGCACGCATCTACGCGTGCCTCAGCAGTGGCGCCGAGAGCCGCGGGATCGCCGACAACCGTGCCCGGCTTCTGGAGGGGCTGTCTGGTCGCGTGCTCGAGGTCGGAGCCGGCAACGGCCTCAACTTCGGCCATTACCCGAGCTCGGTCGCGGAGGTCGTCGCGCTCGAACCTGAGCCACACTTTCGCAAGCTCGCGCTTGAGCGCGCCCGGGAGGCGAGGGTCCCGATCGCGGTGATCGACGGCGTTGCCGAGGCGATTCCGCTGCCCGCGGCCGGCTTCGACGCGGTCGTCGCCTCGCTCGTGCTGTGCTCAGTCGCCGACCAGCTGGTCGCGCTCGCTGAGCTGCGCCGCGTCCTGAGGCCGAGCGGCAGCCTGCGCTACTACGAGCATGTCGTCTCGCACGGGCCGCGACCGGCGCGTCTCCAGCGGCTGTTGGACGCGACCGTCTGGCCGCGGATCGCCGGCGGCTGTCATCTCGCCCGCGACACCGGCGCGGCGATCCGGGCGGCCGGGTTCACGGTCGAGTGTGAGCAGCGCCTGGCGGTCAAGACGAGCGCGCTCGAGCCCGCGATCCCGCACCTGCTGGGAGTTGCGCGCCACTCGGGCTAGCGCCGACTGGTCCCGGGTCTCGAGACCCGGTCAGGCCGCTGGCCGGCGAAAGTACTCGGCGTTGCGCTCCGTGAACCGGGTCCACTCGTCGGGGAGTTGGTCCTCGGCGAAGCAGGCGTCGACCGGGCAGGCCTCAACGCAGGCGTCGCAGTCGATGCACTCCTCCGGGTCGATGTAGAGCATCTCGACGCTGTCGTAGTCGGGCTCGTCCGGGGTCGGATGGATGCAGTCGACCGGGCAGACCTCAACGCACGAGTTGTCCTTGGTCCCGATGCAGGGCTCAGCGATTACGTAGGTCACGCTGCCTCCTTTTACACAAGCCGACTGGGGAAAATATCACCGAACGCTGATTTTCCAAAGTCGTGTGTGTAAAACTTACTCCCGCGATGGACCTTCCGGCGCGGCCTGACGACGCGCTCATCCAGCCGACCCGGGCGCGGCTGTTCGGGCTGCTCGGTGAGCTTGGCCGTCCGGCCGCCACCGGTGAGTTGGCCAGCCGCCTCGAGCTGCATCCGAACGGCGTCCGGCTGCACCTCGAGCGGCTGCGCGCCGCCGGGCTCGTCGCTCGCACGCGCGTCCGCCAACCCCGCGGCCGGCCGCGAGACATGTGGGTGGTCTCCGCGACAGCCGAGCCCGGCGGCGATCCCCCGAGCGGCTACGCCCAACTCGGTCGCTGGCTGGCGAGGGCGGTCGATCCGGTCAGGTCGAACGTGCGCAAGGTCGAGTCGGCAGGGCGGGAGATCGGCCGCGAGCTGGCTCCAACGAGCTCACAAACACCCGCTGCGCAGCTGACCGCGACCCTCGTCGCGCTCGGATTTCAGCCCACGCGAGAGGCGTCCCGTGCCGGGGTCATGACCTACCGCCTGTGCAACTGCCCGTATCGCGACGCGGTGCTCGAGAACGCCGACATCGTCTGTAGCCTGCACCGCGGGATCACCCGCGGGTTGCTCGACCAGATCTCACCTGACAGCAGGCTGTCCGGCTTCACGCCCGCCGACCCGAGGCTCGGTGGCTGCGTGATCGAGTTCCGAGGCGAGATCGCCGACAGCGCCGAGCAATGAAGCGCGACCAGCCCCTCGGCTCGCCGTACGAATGCGAAGCGTGATAGCTGCGTGATATCGTCCCGCGCGTGATATCAGACGACGACACGGTCGATCAGGCGTCGGCTCCCGAGATCGATTCACCGAGTCAAGTCCACGATCAACGGCCCGCGCAGGTCGTCGCCGGGCTGCCCGCGCTCGTCGGGGCAGGCGCTGCGCTGGTCGTCGCGGTGATCCTGATCGTCGTCGGCTCTGGCGGCCCGCACGCGCTCACAATCGTCGGAGTCGTGGTGTTGCTCGCCGACGTCGTGTTCGCGCTCGGCCTGGTCGTCGTGCAGCCGAATGAGTCGAAGGTGCTGATCCTGTTCGGTCGCTACGCCGGCACCGTCACGGAGGCCGGCTTGTGGTGGGTGAATCCGTTCACGGTCTTCTGGCGCGAGTCGATCTCGCTGCGGGTGCGCAACTTCCAGAGCGAGCAGATCAAGGTCAACGACGCGAGCGGCAATCCGATCCAGATCGCGGCGGTCGTCGTCTGGCGCGTCACGGACACGGCCAGAGCGGTGTTCGACGTCGAGGACTTCAATCAGTTCGTGGTCGTGCAGAGCGAGGCTGCCGTGCGCCACCTCGCCAGCCAGTACCCGTACGACGACTACCAGCGGGACTCGATCTCACTGCGCGCGAACGCCGACGAGGTCCGCGACGCTCTCCAGGCCGAACTCCAAGCCCGCCTCGGGACGGCCGGCATCGACGTGCTCGAGACGCGGCTCACGCACCTCGCATACGCGCCTGAGATCGCCGAGGTGATGCTCCGCCGCCAGCAGGCGGAGGCGATCCTCGCGGCCCGCAGGACGATGGTGATGGGGGCCGTCGGGCTCGTGCAGTCGGCGCTCGCGCAGCTCGCCGACAGCGATCTGGTCGAGCTCGACCCCGAGCGCAAGGCTGCGATGGTCGCCAACCTGATGGTCGTGCTCTCGGGCGACCACTCGCCAACGCCCGTGATCAACACCGGCTCGCTCTACACCTGAGATGGCCGACAGCAAACGCTTCCTGCTGCGCCTCGACCCACGTCTGTTCGACGTGCTGCGCCGATGGGCGAATGACGACCTGCGCAGCATCAATGCACAGATCGAGTACCTGCTCACTGAACAGGCGAGGCGCGCCGGACGCCTGCCACGCCAGAACAGCAAACGACCGCGCGACACGACGATCGACGACCTCACTGACCCTGACGAGACGGTCTTCGCGGGCGAGCACGGCTCCAGCTGAGCGATGCGAGGGCGGCGGCACACGTACACCGCTTACAGCATCGGCTGCGCGATCGCGTGGGCTGTGGTGTGGGCGATCGTCGGGGTCCGGGCCGACAAGGACACCCGGCACGAGCTCCGGTCGTTCTTCTTCGGCTGGGTTTCGGGCTGGACGTCGGCGACGATCGCCCGCCGCGTCTACCCGCCGCCAAAGCCCCGCAAGCGGCGGCGGCGGTGAGCGGCGGGGTGGATTGCACACCTGTGAGCCGCTGAAGGCGCCCAGAAGCCGACAGTCGCCGTCGGGTGGTGGTCTCTCGGTTGAATCAGCGAGCCGGACCGCTCAGCGCGTCCGCCGCTCTCCAGTTACGGTTCGGCGCGTGACCGGCGGCTCAGCGTTGTTTACCAGGAGCCAGGGCGCCGGTGATCCCAATCCGGATCGACGGCCGATGAGGCGCAGGTCGCGACTGTTTTGAGCCGTGTCGATTGGCGTGAAGGCGTTCGCGGTTGCTCTGTTGGCATCACCGCTTGCGTTCGGCCTCGTCTTCGGCGACCTTGAGCGCCTTTTCGGCCAGCGCGTATCCCTGGTCGCCGATCGCGCGGAGTTCCTCGGCGAGGGCGCGCATCGGGTAGGGGTTGTTGTCGCTGGCCATCTTTGCGCGCATCAGCGCGGCTTCGCGGACGAACTGCGAGACGCTTGAGCCCTGGCGTCTGGCCGCCTCTGGGATCAGTTCCATCCCGTCGCGGTGAAGCTGATCGTGGTGCGTGTCATGGGTATGGCGAAGAGTTAGCGAAGAGGTTCTCAACGTATCGGCCGCTAGCGCCGATGCTAGCACTAGCGACAGCACGCATGCTGTCGGAGCGCAAGCCAAGAAACGGCAGTCAACGAGGCTCTGAACGTCTCGTTGGAGGCGCCGAGCGTGGGGCGACCCCCCGAGCGGACAACCCGCTACCGAAAACCAATGACGAAGGAAGGCGCAATGCGCAAACTCATCTTGGCTGCTGCGGCAGCCGCAACCCTCATCGCGCCTGCCGTTGCGTCGGCGTCGGGGTCACTCAACACGAACGGCCCGGCCAAGGTGCCGGTCCACGCTTGCGTCCGTGTCACGAAGCACGGTACGAAGGCCCGACTCGCGAAGAAGTGCAACCGCAACGAGCGGAGCGTCACGATCTGGCGGAAGGCCATCCGCGGCCCGCAGGGCATCCAGGGCCTCCAAGGTCAGGCCGGCAAGAACGGTACCAACGGGACCAACGGGACCAACGGGACCAACGGCACGAAGGGTGCTGATGGGACGAATGGCACCAACGGCGTCAACGGTAGCAACGGCCGGGACGGTGCGCAGGGTCCGCAGGGCGTGAGCAGCCCGTGGACGTGGAGCTACACGGGCGGTTACGCCACAGATACGAACGTCAACGGCGACGTGTGGGCGAACGACAAGTTCAACACGCAATTCTGGGTGATCCCGCAGACGGACGGGTCGTACCTGATCGAGAAGTCGATCACCGGCACGTTCGAGACGGTGGCGGGCGCGACGTCGCCGAACGGCACCATTGACGGCACTCAGAAGGGCGGCGTGACTGGGACGATTACCGGCGTGGAGACCTGGGTCGCCTTCGGCAACTTCGACCCGACCGCCACGCCCGACCTTAGCGGGATGCAAGGCAACGAGTCGCAGAACGCGGCGTTCACACAGGCGTTCTTCGGCGACAGTGGCTATCGCGACCGTGGCGGCGTGGGCAACAACTACGACTTCGTGTACCACGCGGGGTCGCAGACGATGGTCCAGTCGGGCAACGGCTACACCGGCGACATCGCCGGCTAATCATTGCCGACATACCCACCGACTCGGGCCCGCTCCGGCGGGCCCTTTTCGTGCCGGAACGCCGGCGAGGCCGCCGGGGGCGGGCTTCGGCCCGCCACCACGTTCACCAGGTCGGCGAGCCGCAGTAGCGTTGGCTGATGCCCGAGCCCGATCACTTCATGACCGTGGCGGAGGCCTGACGTCGAGGGCGCGGACCAGTTTGGGAAGGAACGGGACGAACGGCCTCGACGGTGTCTACTCGGTCAGAACTACCCGAACGGTGCGGCGCGGCAGCGACGCCACGGTCGCCTGCTACCCGAGCAACGCGACGACCTCGCAGAATACCATCGCGATCAGCGGTGCGTCCAGGACAGGACACGCCCCCCCTCCCAGCCCTACCCCCCAATGACCCGCTCGCCCTTAACGCCTATTATAACACCTCCCCTCTAGGTCCCCCTAAACCCCGCCCATCTATATACCAACACCACCAACATGGGCAGCTCTCGAGTCGCTGCGATCGCGGCTCTTCCCCGGCCGATGGATGGAACACCAACACGCCGTGCGAACCGGCTTGACGGTTGGATCATCAGTCGGCAGGGAGCGCCACGATACCTGAAGCTGAACCACTAGCCCGACTTGTGTCCAGGCTGTAGGTCTGGGAACGTTGACAGAAAGGGCGAAAGCCCTGCAAATGGCTAGCGAGTGAGAGCGCTGTCACTTTTGAGCTAGCTGGGGATTTTCGTCCGCCGGGTGCGGGACGCTGTCCCGTATGACCGAGATCCAGGCCGATCTGCTCGTTGAGCACATGGCCGGCGCCACCATCCGCCAGATCGCGCAGCGGCGTGGCATCTCTCGTTCAACTGTCGGGCGGATCGTCCGCCGGGAAGACGACCGGCTGATCGGCGAGCTTGAGAACGGCTTACGAGTCGCGGAACTGAGGGAGGCCAAGGGCGAGCAAGGGTTCTGGCCCACCTGCGGAGGGGATCGGCTGCATCGCGCTCTGCCCGGGAGTCGCGGGCCAGGGCTCGTCCGGGCGCCAGAACCACGGGCCCGACTTCTGCCGCCAGCCCTCGGGTACCGAGATAGAGCGAGCCGGACTTCCCACCGAGGACCTGGTTGTCGAAGTGGGCACGAAGGACCTGCGGGCTCCGGCGGGGCTCGCTTTTTGCGCTGATCGCGTTTCTTCGGCGTTATTCAGGACAGAATGACTTCGGACCTCGACGATCAATGGCGGGATCGCCGCAGCCCCGGAAACCGAGCGGTTAAGGGTGGTCTACGACTCGCGCGAGCCCGGCGTGACGAGCCCGGTCTCGTAGGCGGCGACGACCGCTTGGGTGCGGTCGCGCAGCCCGAGCTTGCTGAGAATGCGGCTTACGTGGGTCTTCACCGTCTCCTCGGTGACGACCAGACGAGCGGCGATCTCCGCGTTGGACAGCCCCTCGGCCACGAGTCGCAGGACCTCGGTCTCCCGCGGCGTCAGATCTGCGAAAGCAGGAGCCAGCTTCGCGTCGGGACGGCCGGCGAACTCACTGATCAGCCGCCGGGTGACGCTCGGGGCGAGCAGCGCCTCGCCGACGGCGATCACCCGTACGGCGTCGAACAGCTTCTCGGCGGTGACGTCCTTGAGCAGGAAGCCGCTGGCGCCGGCGCGGAGCGCGTCGTAGACGTACTCGTCGAGATCGAAGGTCGTCAGCACCAGCACGCGCGGCGCGCCGGGTCCGGCGCGCGTCACCAGGCGGGTCGCCTCGATCCCGTCCATGCCGGGCATGCGGATGTCCATCAGGACGACATCGGGCTCGAGCTCGCGGCTGATCTCGACGGCATCGCGACCGTTGGACGCGGTGCCGACGACGCTCAAGTCGGGCTGCGAGTCGAGTAGCTCCGCGAAGCCGGACCGCACGACCTCGTGGTCGTCGGCGACCACGATCCGGACTTCCCCTGCCGGCGCACTCACGGCCCCACCTCGCCGGCGGGCAGGGTCGCCTCGACCACGAACCCACCGCCTGTAGCCGGGCCGCTTCGAAGCTCCCCACCGACGGCCGCGGCGCGTTCGCGCATGCCCGACAGCCCGTGCCCGCCCACGGCTGCCTCGACCGGCGGCCCGGGCCCGTTGTCGCGGATCCGCAGCATCAGCGCGTGGTCTTGGTAGCGCAGCTCGACGTCGACGCCCGCGCCGGGGGCGTGACGCCGAGCGTTTGTGAGCGCCTCCTGGACGATCCGATAGGCGGCGAGCTCGACGCCGGGGTCGAGCGCGACGGGCGAGCCGGTGAGGATCAGGCGGCCCGCCGATCCGGACGCGTCTCGCGCCTGATCCAGCAGCTCGTTTAGCTCCTGTAGGCCGGGTTGCGGCCGCAGTTCGACGGTGTCTGGAGGCGCGTCCTCGCGCAGCACCCCCAGCAGGCGCCGCATCTCGGTCAGAGCCGCCCGCGCGGTGTCGCCGATCGCCGCGAGTCGCTTCGCGCCGGTCGCCGACAGCCCGGGCGTCGTCATCCGGGCCGTCTCAGCTTGTACGGCGATCATCGAGATGTGATGGGCCACGACGTCGTGCAGCTCTCGGGCGATCCGCGCTCGCTCGCCACGGGCGGCGTGCTCGAGCAGGTCGCCGGCGGCGGCCTGCCGCGCAGCGTCGTACATGCGCGCCTCGCGCCGCGCTCGCTGCGCCACCCCGGCCAGCGCGGCGGCCGGCGCGAGCGCGGCCAGCAGCACGGTCAGGACGCCGGCTTCGGAGCTGCTCGGGACCGGATGCGCGAGCGCGAGCACCAGGAACACGAACGACAGGAAGACGGCGATCGCCTGTGCCTGGCTCCGCCCCGTTCCCTCGCTCGCGAGCCGGTACAGCGCGATCAGCTCCGCGACGAGCGCCGCGATCGTCAGGGTGTGAAACAGCGTCAGCGACAGCACGCCCGCCGCCACGACCGTCACGGCGGCCGTCTGCACGGACGCGACCGCCACCGGCAGGGTCGTCGCCAGCGCGACGAGGCACAGCACGACCGCCCGCTGCGCACTGGCGCCGGTGTTCGCCGAACGCACAAGCGATTCGATCACCGCGACGACCCCGAGTGATATCCCGGCGACTGCGGGCGCGGTCACGGTCGCGGCGACCCGTCTCTGCGCCGTTTGCCCGTGCCGCCAGCTGGGTGCTCCGAGCACGCATCTCATTGTCGCGGCTGCCGATCGTCGCGGCATCCCTCTTTGCAGCCATCCGGTCGTAGCTCTGCAGAGGGATACGCGAGGCGGAAGTAGCTCAGCTGAGCGAACGTGAAGATGGCTCTTGGGCGCGACGACAGGACGGCCGCGGGGGCCTAGCTTTTCCAGGCATGGAAGCGACGATCGAAGTCAACGACGTGCACAAGCATTTCGGCGCGACGCTCGCACTCGACGGCCTCTCGTTCGCCGTGCGGCCGGGGACGGTGACCGGGTTCGTCGGCCCCAACGGGGCAGGGAAGTCCACGACGATGCGGGTCATCCTCGGCCTCGACGCGGCGGACGAGGGCAGCGCGCTGATCGGCGGCGAGCCATACGCGAGCCTCCGCCAGCCGCTGTGTCAGGTCGGCTCGCTACTGGATGCGGGCGCGCTGCAGCCCGGCCGCAGCGCGCGCAACCATCTGTTGTGGCTGGCGCATTCACAGGGTCTACCCTCGCGACGCGTCGATGCCGTGATCGAGCAGGCAGGGCTCGAGGCCGTCTCGCGGCGCAAGGCCGGCGGCTTCTCGCTCGGGATGCGCCAGCGGCTCGGACTCGCGATGGCGATGCTCGGCGACCCGCCCGTGCTGATTCTCGACGAGCCGTTCAACGGCATGGACCCGCAGGGGATCGTGTGGATGCGCGGCTTCCTGCGCTCGCTCGCGGCCGAGGGTCGCGCGGTGCTTGTCTCGAGCCACCTGATGAGCGAGCTCGAGGACGCGGCCACCCATTTGGTCGTGATCGGCCGTGGGCGGCTGATCGCCGACGCGAGCGTCGCGGAGCTGATCGCGGCCGCCTCTGACGGCCGCGTAACGCTGCGGACGACGGCACGGGCAGAAGCGATGACGGCGCTGGCGAGTGCCGGCGCCACGGTCGCGGCCAGCGGTCCGGAGACGCTCACCGTCTCCGGGCTGGCCTCCGAGCGAATCATCGACCTTCTACGCGACAGCGAGGTGCCGTTCTCAGAGGTGGCCCTTCACCGCTCCACCCTCGAGGAGGCCTACATGGAGCTGACCCGCGAGGCGGTCGAGTTCAGCGCCGCCGAGCCCGGGACTCAAGCCAACGAGGTGGCGCGATGACCGCTCCGTACCGCTCGGGACACCGAGGTGGCGAGATGACCGCTCCCTACCGCTCGAGCCTGCCTGCGGGCAACGATGGCTTCGCTGAGTTGCTGCACGCCGAGTGGACGAAGTTCCGGACCGTCCGCGGCTGGGTGATCACCGCGTTCTTGGCCGCGCTCCTGATCGTCGTGTTCGCCTACCTCGGCACCTTCCGCCACCAGGACGGCGGCATCTGCGTCGGGACGAACCCGGCGTCGCTGACCTGCCGCAGCTTCGTCCACCCCTCACCCCCGCTGGGACCGGGTGGCGAGGCGGTCAGCGACACCTACTACTTCGTGGGCCGAACGCTTCAGGGTGACGGCAGCATCACCGTGCGCGTGAGCCCGCTGAGCGGCCGCCTCCAGGGCGGCAACGGCAACGCCGTCAGCGTCGCCGACCTGGCCGGCGCGTCCAGCTCGGTGCAGCCGTGGGCGAAGGCAGGGCTGATCCTCACAGCCACCACCAAGCCAGGGTCCGCGTACGCCGCGGTGATGAGGACCGGCGCTCACGGAGTGCGGATGCAGTCGGACTACACCGGCGACATCGCCGGCCCAGCCGTGTCCTCCGGCGCGCCGCGCTGGTTGCGCTTGACCCGCTCGGGCACAACCGTGACCGGTTATGAATCCCCGGACGGGACGACCTGGACCCCAATTGGCTCCGCCCACCTCGCGCGGTTGCCGCAGACCGTGCAGGCCGGTCTGTTCGTCACTTCCCCGCCGACCGCGCCGGTCCAGCAAGTGTTCGTCGGCGGTCGCGCCGGTGGGCAGGCAACCGGCGCGAGCGCGAGCTTCGACCAGCTCAGCCTCGCCGGCGGCTGGGTGGGCGCCGGTTGGACAGGGCAGAACGTCGGCGCGAACCTCTCGAACGCCGTGCTGCCGACCCTGAGCTCGGTCGGCTATCAGCGATCCGGCTCCGGCTTCACGGTCACCGGGTCCGGGGACATCGCGCCTTCGGTCGGCGCAGGCGACACCGATAGGAACGCGCTGACGGGCGTGTTCGTCGGCCTGATCGTGCTGATCGTGCTGGGTGCGATGTTCATCACGAGCGAGTACCGCCGCGGGCTGATCCACACGACCCTCGCCGCCAGCCCCCGCCGAGCCCGGGTGCTGATCGCCAAGGCGGTCGTGATCGCGGCGGTTGCGTTCGTCGTCGGCGCTGCGTCGGCCGCGGTCTCGATCCCGCTCGGCAACCACATACTGCGCACGAACGGCAACTACGTCTATCCGGCCGACACGCTCACCGACTTGCGCGTGATCCTCGGGACCGGGGCGTTGGTCGCGCTCGCCGCGGTGTTCGCGCTCGCGCTCGGGACCGCGCTGCGCCGCGGCGCGGGAGCGGTAGCCGCGGCGATCGTGCTGATCGTCCTGCCCTACATGCTCGCGTTCGCCTCTGCCCTGCCGGCGGGCGCATCGCAATGGCTGATGCGGATCACCCCCGCCGCGGCGTTTGCGGTGCAGCAGATCCTGCCGCAATACCACCAGGTGTCCTACCTCTACACGCCCTCCGAAGGCTTCTACCCGCTGGCACCCGGGGTCGGCCTGGCCGTGCTGTGCGGTTACACGCTCGTCGCCCTGCTGGTCGCAAACCGCGTGCTCAAGACCCGGGACGCATGAGTCGGGCGCTGCACGCCGAGTGGACCAAGCAGCGGACCGTCGCGGGCACCGGATGGCTGCTGCTCAGCGCGATCGCGCTGACCGTCGCGCTCAGCGTGGTCGTGACCCTCGCTACCACGTACGCCTCGGCGGGCGCCGGTCAGGACCTCCCCAAGCTCAGTCTCACCGGCGTCTACCTTGGCCAGGCGATCGTCGCGGTCCTCGCGGTGCTGACGATCACGAGCGAGTACAGCAGCAACATGATCCAGGTCACGCTCAGCGCGATCCCGCGCCGGCCGACGATGCTGGCCGCAAAGGCGGCGGTACTCAGCGCGCTCGTCCTCGCAGCGGGAACGATCGCGGTGCTCGGCTGCGTGCTGGCGGGACGGCTGATCCTGCCGGCGGGCGGGTTCACCGCAGCTCACGGTTACCCGTTCCTGTCCCTGCGCTCAGGCCCGACGCTGCGGGCGGCGGCCGGCTCAGTGCTGTACCTGACGCTGATCGCGCTGCTCAGCCTCGGGATCGCCACCGCCGTGCGCGACTCCGCGATCGCGATCGGGCTCGTGCTCGGCCTGCTGTACCTGTTCCCGATCTTCGCCGATCTCGTGACCAGCCCGCACCTGGAGCGCCACCTCGAGCAGATCGGGCCGATGACGGCGGGGCTGGCAATCCAGGCGACCACCAACCTCCGGAGTCTCCCGATCGCGCCCTGGGCTGGCCTCGGCGTGCTCGCCGGATGGGCCGCCGCGGCGATGCTGACCGGCGGGCTGGTGCTGAACCTGCGCGACGCCTGAGGACCTCGCGCCGCCCTGATCGGCGTCAGGCCCTAGCCGGCGCGGCCTTGTATTCCTCGTCGCTGACGTGGTCGCCCCAGTTGGCGCCGTTACCGTCGTCGTCGACCTCGAGCATCGCCAGGTGGGCCATGAACCGCTCCGGCGCGGCGCCGTGCCAGTGGCGCTCGCCGGGTTCGAAGAACACGCGGTCGCCAGGCCGGATGACTTCGACGGGGCCGCCGCGCCGCTGGCAGCGGCCGATCCCCTCGAGTACGTAGATCGTCTGTCCGACCGGGTGCGTATGCCACGCGGTCCGCGCGCCGGGTGTGAAGTGCACGCTGGCGGCCTGCAGTCGTGACGGTGGGGTGGGGCTGGTGACCGTGTCGATGTAGACATCGCCGGTGAACCAGTCGGCCGGCCCGGTTCCGGTGGCAAGCGAGCTTCTTGTGATCTGCATCTCGTCCTCCTGACGGTCGATCATTCGCTGGGCGGTTTCCGAGTAGTCGCGAGCACCGCTCTCTTATCAGCCGTTGGCTGCGCGAGCTTTGTCAGACCGTCCCGACCCGCAGGAGCGAGCCGACCGTGCTATCGCGGCAACCCACGCCCTCTAGGGTTACGTCGGCCCGAGCGAGACAGGCGGTCGAGCCCGTCGAGGACACGACCAGGCCGGAGAACCGGCCGAAGGCGGAAATGCGGGCCCGAGAGCGACGTGAGGGCGCGTGGTGTGCGCCCCCACGTGCTGGTGCGGTACGTCGACGCTTAGAGCGTCCGGACGTTTGCGGCTGACGGACCCTTGGGGCCCTGCTCGCCGTCGTAGCTCACCTTTGCGCCCTCGGCGAGCGACTTGAAGCCGTCACCTTGGATCGCGCTGTGGTGTACGAAAAGGTCCTTGCCGGAGTCATCGGGTGTGATGAATCCAAAGCCCTTATCGTCGCTGAACCATTTCACGGTTCCTGTTGCCATCTTCTTCCCTCCGGGAATATGTGCACTGCGTGATGCGGAGGGTGCTGAAGCGCAACAACTGCAAAAACGCGGGGCACTGCTTTGGTCGAGACTAACGCTCGGCCCTGTAGGACGAGTCTAGACGGTCAAACAGCAGAGCGGCCGGCCCTGAGCGGATCGATCTAGCGGAGGTCCTCCTGGCGACGCCTCCGAACCTGCTCCTGCTCGCGTGCGGTGCGAAGCTTGCGCGCCTCCTTCTGCGCCTGCTCGTTCCGCTGCGCGATCTCTTTCTTGAGCGCGATGAACGCCGCGTCCGAGGTCGATCGTCCGGGTCCGGGTTCGTGAGTCTGCTTCGTCAAGGGACATGCACTCCTCGTCGCTCTCTATTAAGGCTGGGCCACACGACGAATGCGAGAGCGAGACACCGGGCGGTGGAAACGGCCTCCCGAACTTTAGCGGCCGCACGCGGCCCCGCCGGCCGATTCAAGAAGCTCGGGCACGGCCGTGGCCAGTCCATTGCATTCGAGACCTGACTCAAGTGCTACGGTCGGACTGCGCTCGGTGAGCCCAGCTCTTCTCGCTTTCGGGGGCGACGTTCCCACTCAGAAGGGCAGAGAGGTGGTCCGCTATGGACAGCGGTTTCTATCGAAAGGGGTCGTCATGACCCACGTTGGCTGTCCCAGCTGCCGGTTGCGGTTCACCCCGTCCCTAGCGGCGTACCTGGTTGCCTGTCCGGAGTGCGGCCTCCCACCTCGACCGATTGCGGGCGCAGCGGGGGTCCTCGGGTTCAGACTCTTCGTCGTCGAGGACGACCCCCAGCAGATGCCTGAGGCGGTGGCCGTCTCGATCCCGATCCCAGATCCGGGTCCCGCCTGGTGAGCGCGACTCCGGGTCGCTGAGCTCAGCCGCGGCTGGGGGTGCGGCGGCGGTTCGGCCGTTGGCGCGAGCGGGCGCCGGCCTGGTGCTGGTGTGCCGAGGGTCGCGGTCGGGCGTGGCCCGCAGTTGGCTTGTGTAGGCCGTGGTCAAGCCCGAGGGTCGCGGCTAGCTTCTTGACGTCGTGCTGTTCGCTGGGGGCGACGAGCGTGGTGCCGATTCCCTTGGCGCCGGCTCGGCCGGTGCGCCCGATCCGGTGCACGTAGGTTTCGCTGTCGGCCGGGGGGTCGTAATTAATCACGTGCGAGATGCCGCTGACGTCGATCCCGCGGGCGGCGACGTCGGTCGCGACCAGCGTGCTCACAGCCCCGGCCTGGAACTGGGCCAGCGCGCGCTCGCGCTGGCGCTGTGACTTGTTGCCGTGCATCGCCAACGCTTTGACGCCGTGGCCGTTGAGGCGTTTGACGAGTCGGTCGGCGCCGTGCTTGGTGCGCACGAACACCAGCGTCAGCCCACGCACGCCGCGCAGCTGGTCGACCAGCGCCTCGAGGCGGTGCTCGTGCTCGACCGCTACGAACCGATGCTCGACGTCGACGCTCGCGCGGCGCTCGGTCGGCCCGTCCTCATGGAGGACCGGGCGGCGCGTGTAGTTGCTCGCCAATCTTCCCGCCTCGCCGTCGAGCGTCGCCGAGAAAAACAGCGTCTGGCGCGACGCCGGACACGCGGCCACGATCCGCTCGACCGCCGGGCGAAAGCCCATGTCAAGCATCCGATCGGCCTCATCGAGCACCAGCACCCGCACCATGCCCAGGCTAAACGCGCCCCGCGCCAGCAGATCCTCAAGGCGCCCCGGGGTCGCGACCAGAATATGCGCCCGGGCGGCGTCACGCGCCTGCCCGGTCAGACCCACGCCGCCGTACACAGCGGTGACTCGGAGCGCGCGCGACCGCGCGATCGGCGTGATGTCATCGACGATCTGGCACACCAGCTCGCGCGTCGGCGCCAGCACCAACGCCGCCGGACGACGGTCGTCGGCCGCGACGCGATCCACGAGTGGGATCCCGAACGCCAACGTCTTCCCCGATCCGGTCGGCGACTTCGCAAGCACATCATGCCCCGCCAGCACATCGGCGATTACCCGACGCTGGATCGCGAACGGCTCCACGATCCCCTGACCGGCAAGCGAACCGACAACGGCACGCGAAACCCCAAGCCCAGCAAACGACTGATCAGACATAAACAACTCCTATACGGCAACCCAAAGCGGGGCCGCGAACGAATTCGGGAGGCTAAACGCGAACCCGAACCGCACAAGGCGGGACCCAAGCAAGCTGCCTCGCGGCCGACAACGCCAACCGCGACACCGAAACTAGCAGGTCGCTGATCAGGCCTTGGCGCGTGAACGTTCGTCGACGAGGCGCTGTTGGGCGCGGTCGAGCTCGCGTTCGAGCTCTCGGAGCCGAGCCGTTGACCCCTGCCCCCATCGATACAGCCTGGCCCGCAAGAGCGCGACTCGATCATGGTAGTAGCGCACGTCGGCCTGCAGCCGCTCGATCTCGCTGCTCGACTTCACGCGTCGAACTCCTAGAAGCCCAGGTCGTCGGAGATGCCCGCGATGAAGCACTCAGTCACCCTCGGCTACAGCCCGCGCTCGCGGGCATCCGCGCTCAGAGCCTTGCTGATCGCTGCGGGCTGGATCTGGGCCTCGAGCTCGGAGATCCGTTTGCTCTGCCGCGACGACTCGCGGTGCACCGAGTCCTGGAACCCCTGCAGCAGATTCTCAAGGTGCGCGACCCTGGTTTCGAGCGCTTGCAGGACATCCTGCGCCGGCGCGTTCGTCGGTGAGACCGCCTGCTCACCGGACATCGCGGAGAGGCGGCGGATCTGCCGGACGCGGGCGAGCAGCCCCTCACGCTCACGACCGTTCACCGCTTGCCTGGTCGCTTGGGCTGGACGGGGCGAGGCGGGTAGAGGCGGCGCTCCTCATCGGTCATCTGGCGGATCAGCAGCGCACCACTCTCAACCTGCTCGCGGACCAGCTCAAGCTTCTCGAGCCGCTTCTCCTCCGCCCTCTCTCGCGTCGTCTTCACGCAATCGCCTCCAGCAATGTGACCCCGGCGCGAACCATCTCTGACGAGGTGGTGGCGGGCTGCGTCATTGCGGACACGTGATAGCGGCTGGTGATCATGGGTTCGTCATCCGGATGCCGGCACGGTCACGGAGTAATTGGAAGGGGACTCGCCCGATCGGCATGGAGAACCTCGCGGGCGCGGCTCGGCCCGCACCTTGACGGTAGCACTCGCATCGGGCGCGAGGTGGGTGTGCCCCGAGCGCGCCCGCAAGACGCTCGCTGAACAGGCGCTTTGGGCCCTCGGGCCAGATCGATCCAACCACCGCGATTGCGCTGACGCCGCTAGGCTGAGCAGGCGGTCCGGGCCGGTGAGGAGACTCGAGCCGCATCGGTCCACCCACCTCCGATTACGCTGACGCACCAGACGTGACGCGACGGCATCTACAAAGCGGCCGCGCAGCGCATGACCATTACAACAGAAATAGTCCTAGTCACCGGCGAGCGCATTCGCGTCGACGGACACCCCAAGGACGTCGAACGGGCGATCCTCGATGCGGCTCGCGGTTCGATCCCTGAGCTCGCATGGATCGTCGAGTCCGAAACGGCGGAATCGATCGCCATCAATCCGGAGCACGTGGTCATGCTGCGGGCACTCGGGCCTGAGACGCCGGGGCGGAGCTGAGCTCCACGCCGTCAACTCCGCATCGGCGGCGTGAGGTCGCGCAGGCCGAGGCAGTTACAGCTCGGCCGCGGATCAGCCAGCGCCGAGGCTAACGGTCGTCGCCGTGGGCGTCCACGGCCTCGCCGAGCGGGGTCGGCTCAATCTCAGCCGACACCATTGTCGGCTGAATCTCAGCCGCCCGCTTGCGAGCATCCTTCTTCGCCTGCTTGTCAATTCGACGCTCGCGAAGCCTGTGCTCGCGAGCGAGCTTCGCAAACGTGGTCTTCTTCTTGCCGCGTGAGGCCATGCTTGCCGTCCTCATGTTGTAGGGCACCGTCAGGCTGCGGATCGCCCTGCGGGTTCACCCCGCGTCTCGGGCGCCGCGTCGCCTTTGGTCTAAAACCGTCGCCAGATGACTTAGATCACCTGGACGTTGGCGGCGGCTGGTCCTTTGGGGCCTTGCTCGGTGTCGTAGCTTACTTTTGCGCCTTCGGGCAGCGATTTGAAGCCGCTGCCTTGGATCGCGCTGTGGTGCACGAACAGGTCTTTACCGGCGTCGTCGGGGGTGATGAAGCCGTAGCCCTTGTCGTCGTTGAACCACTTCACGGTTCCGGTTGCCATCTGGGTCTCCCTGTGGGTCGCGTGCTGCGAAACGTGGGAGGTGCAAGAGCAACAACTACGAACGCGGGCACTAAATCGCCGGGCGCGCGGCCCGGCACGAGCACCATAGGTTAGCGGGCGCGCGCCCAGGCCAGCACGACCACCACCAGATCACGCGAGAGCTTCCCGGCAGACGAGCGCCCCGCGAGGCGCGGCCGCCACTCCAACTCTCAGTGGTCGCGGTACTGCTCGGGGCCGAACTTGGCCGGCAGGCGCTGTCGGCGACGCTGGCGACGGGCGGGTTCGCCAGTCCGAAGCGCTCGTAGAGCCCGGCGAACAATGCGGGCTCGGCGACCGACCGCGCGAGCAGCTCGGCGTCAGTTGACGAGGAGTCCATGCC
>CAVWOQ010000026.1:0-112066 GCA_963756655.1 uncultured Solirubrobacterales bacterium | reverse complement strand
ATGGGCTCGCCGAAGGCAGCGCTCGGCTGGCACGGCTCGACGTTGTTGCGCCGGGTGACCGGGATCGTTGCGCGGTCGGTCGACGGCCCGGTGGTGGTGGTGTCAGCGCCCGGACAGGCGTTGCCGGCGCTCGACGCCACGGTCGAGGTGGTCGCCGACGTGCGGGAGGGCCGCGGGCCGCTTCAGGGCCTGGCGGCGGGGCTGGCCGCGATCGGCGATCGCGCCGCGGTCGCGTATGTGTCCTCGACCGACGTGCCGCTGTTGCACCCGGCGTTCGTCCGGCGGGTGGTCGGCGCGCTCGACGATCAGGTCGACGTCGTGCTGCCCGAGGTCGGCGGCTACCGGCAGCCGTTGTCGGCGGCGTATCGGACCGGCCTGCTGTCGATCGTCGAGGAGTTGATCGCGGCCGACCGGATGCGCCCGGCGTTCCTGTTCGAACGGTCCCGGGTGCTGCACATGGGCGAGGCCGATCTGCTTCGAAACGGGGCGCTCGCCCGGCTCGACCCCGCGCTCACGTCGGTCAGCAACCTCAACGAGCCGGCCGACTACGAGCGTGCGCATGCCCTGCCGGCGCCGGAGATTCAGGTCGAGAGGTTCGGACCGCTGGCGACCAGATCAGCCCCGCGCCGACAAGTCGTAAGCGCGTGGTCGCTCGGCGCGGCGGCGGCGAGAGTCGACCTCGCGCTAGACGAGCACATCGTGGCCGCGCTCAACGGCGACAAGATCACTCGCGACCCAGAGTTGCCGCTCGTCGCGGGGGACGCGCTGGCGTTCATGGTCGCGGACGCCGGGGGCTAGCATCGTCGTATGCCACCCGGCGGGTATTTTGGGAAGGCGCTGCTCGTGGACTTGAGCACGGGGTCGGGCGAGGCGGCGCCGATCGAGGAGCCGGTGCTGCGGTCGTACATCGGTGGCGCCGGCCTTGGTACGTGGCTGATGCACAAGTACTGCCCGGCGGGGGTCGAGCCGCTCGATCCGCAGGCGCCGTTGATGTTCGTGTTCTCGCCGCTGGTCGGCACGCCGCTGACCACGAGCGCGAAGTTCGCGGTCGTGGCCAAGTCACCGCTCACGGGTCGCCTGACCGACGCGCTCGCGTCGAGCCACTTCGCGATCGCCGGCAAGCTAACCGGCCACGACGCGATCGTGCTGCGGGGAACATGCGAGGAGCCTTCGGTGGTCGTAGTCGATCGCGGCGAGATCCGGATCGAGCCGGCCCACGATCTGTGGGGGTTGCCGGCGGCTGAGGCAGAGCACCGCCTGCGGGACCGACACGGTCCGGCCTGGCGGGTCGCGGCGATCGGCCCGGCCGGGGAGCGCGGCGTGTGTTACGCGACGATCTCGCACGACGGTCGCCACGCCGGCCGCGGGGGCCTCGGAGCTGTGATGGGGTCCAAGTGGTGCAAGGCGATCCTCGTGCGCGCGGGCACGAAGGTGGGGTCGGCCGATCCCGCCGGGGTGCTCGCGGCCGCCAAACAGCTGCGCGAGCGCTCGTTCGGCGCGGCCACCGCGAAGTACCGCGAGCTCGGGACGATGGCGAACCTGCTCGCGTTCAACGCGATTTCGACGCTGCCGACACGGAACTTCTCCGCCGCGCGGTTCGAGGGGGCGTCGGCGCTGGGTGCGGAGGAGATCGCGGAGCTGCGACAGGTCGCGCGCAACTCGTGCGCGTCGTGCTCGATCGGTTGCGAGCACATCTACAAGGGGCCGGGCGGCAAGAAGGCCAGGATGGAGTATGAGAACGTGTTCGCGCTCGGGCCGCTGTGCGGAGTGAGCGACGCCGACGCGGTGATCGCGGCCAGCTCGCGGTGCGACGAGCTCGGCCTCGACACGATCTCGACCGGCGGGACGATCGCGTGGGCGATGGAGTGCGTCGAGAAGGGCCTGATAGACGCGCCGTGGCTCCGGTTCGGCGACGGCGACGCGCTGATGCGCGCGATCGAGGAGATCGGCGCGCGCGAGGGCCTCGGGGAGCTGCTCGCCCTCGGCTCGCGTGGCGCATCGAAGATCGTCGGCCAGAACTCCGACAAGTTCGCGGCGCACGTCAAGGGCCTCGAGCTGCCCGGGTACGAGCCGCGGACCCTCCAGGCGATGGCGCTCGGGCTGGCGGTCAACGCCCGCGGCGCCGACCACAACCGATCCGGCGCCTACGAAGCCGATCTGTCCGGCGCCCACGACCGCCTCGAGGGCGGGGAGCCTCACGTCGCCGGCGCGATCGAGACTGAGAACCGCGCTGCGGTGATGGACTCGCTGATCCTGTGCAAGTTCCTGCGCGGCGTGTTCGAGGACCCGTTCGGAGAGTGGGCCAAGCTGCTCGAGATGGTCACCGGCTGGGACGTCGACGCGGACGAGCTCGCCGTCACCGCGCGCCGGATCGTGCTGGCCAAGCGCCTGTTCAACCTGCGCGAGGGGTGGACCCGTGAGGAGGACTGGCTCCCCGATCGGTTCCTGTCTGAATCGCTCGAGCTCGAGTCGGGCCGGACCGCGACGTTGACCGCGGGCCGCCTCGAGGCGATGATCAGCTCGTACTACCGCGGCCGTGGTCTCGACGAGACCGGCGTGCCCAGCCCGGACACGGTCAGCGAGCTCTCACTAGACGGACTTGTGGACTCCGAACCAATCGGTGCAGAAGTGGGATAGTGGAGGTCCGAATGGCGACGACGACGATAACCCCGGCGATCACCAAGAACGTCTCGCTGACGATCGACGGCCGCGAGGTGACGGTCCCCGACGGCACGACGATCCTCGACGCGGCCAAGCAGCTCGGCATCGACATCCCGGTGCTGTGCCACGACGATCGCTACGACCCGGTCGGCGTATGCCGCATGTGCGTCGTCGACGTCGGCGCCCGGGTCTACGCCGCCGCCTGCGTGCGCGCATGCGAGGAGGGCATGGAGGTCACGACCACGAGCGACCGGGTCGACGCGCAGCGCTCAATGCTCACCGAGCTGCTGCTCTCGGATCAGCCCGATCCCGAGCACGACCCCAAGGAGACGTCCACCGCCGACAACGAGCTGCTGGTGTTGGTCCGGCAGTACGGCCTCGAGCAGAGCGACGCCGTCCCCCAGGGTCAGGGCCGGGGCCTCGACGACTCGAACCCGGTGATCTCGGTCAACCACGACGCCTGCATCCTGTGCGACCGCTGCGTGCGCGCCTGCGATGACATCCAGGGCAACGACGTGATCGGCCGCAGTGGCAAGGGCTACACGACCCGGATCGCGTTCGACCTCAACCAGCCGATGGGCGAGTCCTCGTGCGTGACCTGCGGCGAGTGCGTGGCCGCGTGCCCGACCGGCGCGCTCACCAACAAGCCGATCCGTGGCGTGCCGATCCAGCCCCGCGAGAAGCTCCGGCAGGTCGACACGGTGTGTCCGTACTGCGGCGTCGGCTGCGCGCTCACCTACAACGTCGACGACGAGCGCAAGGCGATCGCGTTCGCCGAGGGCCGCGCGCAGCCCGGGTCCAAGGGCCGGCTGTGCGTCAAGGGCCGCTACGGCTGGGACTACGCGGCTTCCCCGCAGCGGCTCACGAAGCCGCTGATCCGGCGCGAGGACGCTTACCCGAAGGGCCCGTTGTCGATGGACGTGCGCGGCGATGAGGCCGGCGGACGGTCGGAGCGCCGGCGCAAGCCCGGCGGCCTCGTCGACTACGACCAGGTGATGCCGTCGTTCCGCGAGGCGAGCTGGGACGAGGCGCTCGACCTGGTCGCGCGGCGCCTGACGGAGATCTACGCCGACGGCGGGCCGTCCGCGATCGCGGGGTTCGGGTCGGCCAAGTGCTCCAACGAGGAGGCCTACCTCTTCCAGAAGCTGATCCGCACCGGCTTCCACACGAACAACGTCGACCACTGCACGCGCCTGTGCCACGCGTCGAGCGTCGCGGCGCTGTTCGAGGGGATCGGGTCGGGCGCGGTGTCGACGACGTACGGCGACGTGATCAACGCCGATGTGATCATCATCACCGGCTCCAACGCGACCGCTAACCACCCGGTCGCGTCCTCGTTCTTCAAGCAGGCGCGCCGCGCTGGCACGACGATCATCTACGTCGACCCGCGCGCCGACACGGTCGCCGACCACGCCGACATCTTCTGCCAGCTCAAGCCCGGCACCGACGTCGCGTTCTACAACGCGGTGATGCACGAGATCATCCGGCTCGGACTCATCGACGAGGAGTTCATCCGCGACCGGACCTCGAACTTCGAGGCGCTGGCGGAGACCGTCAAGGACTACCCGCCCGAGCGCGGCGCGCAGATCACCGGCGTCAGCGCCGAGCAGATCCGCCGGGTCGCGCGGGCCTGGGGCGAGGCGAACGCCGGGATCATCTACTGGGGGATGGGCATCTCCCAGCACACGACGGGCACCGACAACGCGCGCTGCCTGATCGCGATGTGCGCGATCACCGGCAACATCGGCCACCAGGGCGCCGGGCTGCACCCCTTGCGCGGGCAGAACAACGTCCAGGGCGCCTCGGACTCCGGTCTGGTCCCGATGTTCTACCCGGACTACAAGGGCGTCGCCGACGAGGCGACGCGGGCCCGCTTCCAGAACGCCTGGGGTCTGACCGACCTCGATGCGGTCAAGGGCCTGACCGTCACCGAGATCATCGGATCGGCCTTGAAGGGCGGCGTCCGCGGGATGTACATGATGGGCGAGAACCCGTTCCTGTCTGACCCGAACATCAACAAGGTCCGCAAGGCGCTGTCCGCGCTGGAGTTCTTGTGCGTGCAGGACATCTTCCTGACCGAGACGTCCGAGTTCGCCGACGTGATCCTGCCCGCCTCCTCCTACATGGAGAAGGACGGCACCTACACGAACACCGATCGCCGCGTGCAGCTCGGACGGAAGGTCCTCGACCCGCCCGGCGATGCGCGCGTCGATTATGAGATCGTGCAGGAGATCGCGCGGCGGGTCGGCCTGGACTGGAACTACAGCTCGCCCCGAGAGGTGTTCGAGGAGATGGTCTCGGTGATGGCGAGCTACGCGAACCTGAGCTACGACAACCTTGGGCTGACCGGCAAGCTGTACCCGAACCCGGATCCCGAGAATTCCGACGGGACCGTCGTGATGTTCACCGAGAGGTTCAACACCGACGACGGGCTCGCCCACCTCGTGCCGGCCGAGTGGCTGCCGGCTCGCGAGCTGCCCAACGACGAGTACCCGTTCGTGCTGAACACGGGGCGGCTGCTCGAGCACTGGCACACCGGCTCGATGACACGCCGGTCGTTCGCGCTCGACGCGATCCAGCCGCGACCCGAGGTTTACATGCATCCGGCGGACGCCGCCGAGTGCGGGCTGAGCGATGGGGCGATGGCGCGTGTGAGTTCGCGTCGCGGGACGATCGCGCTCGAGGTCAAGGTGTCTCACAAGGAGGCGCGGGGCAACTGCTTTATCCCGTTCCATTTCCGCGAGGCGGCGGCGAACCTGCTGACGATCGACGAGATCGACCCGATCGGGAAGATCCCCGAGTTCAAGTTCTGCGCGGTGAAGATCGAGCCCGCCACGAACGGGAACGGCTCCGCAGGAGCCGACTGATGGCGGTGACGAGCGGCCGCGTCCCCGGCCGGGAGGCGCGTGCCGGCAAGTTCCCGGGTCCGAGCCTGATCCCGTCGCTGAACGCGATCCAGCGCGAGCACGGCTGGCTCCCGCGCGAGGAGCTGGTCCGGCTATCCCGCGAGACACGCCGGCCGCTGTACGAGATCGAAGGACTAATCACCTTCTATCCGCACTTCCGCACGGCCGCGCCGCCCAAGGTCGAGGTCACGGTCTGCCGCGACCTATCGTGCTGGCTGCACGGCGCCGACGAGCAGATCGCCGCGATCCACCAGCGCTACGGCGACGGGGTCGAGATCGAGGTCCGTGAGGTCTCGTGCATCGGCCGCTGCGATATCGCCCCGGCCGCGACCGTCGAGGAACGGCCGGTCCGGGCCGCCGACGTTCCCGAGGCTGTGCAGCAGGTCCTCGACGGCGACGAGCCGCCTGCGCGCGCGAAGACGCCGCCGCGAACGTGGCCGAATGATCCGTATGCCGGCCCGGAGCCGGGCGAGCGGTACGCCACCGTGAAGGCGATGCTCGCCGGAGAGCTCGCGCCCGAGGACGCGATTCAGAAAATCAAGGACTCGGGACTGAAAGGCATGGGGGGCGCGGGATTCCCGACCGGCGCCAAGTGGGAGATCGTGGCCAACCAGGCGGCCGAGCCCAAGTACGTCATCTGCAACGCGGACGAGTCGGAGCCGGGGACGTTCAAGGATCGCCAGATCCTCGCCGAGCAGCCGCACCTCGTGATCGAGGGGATGCTGGCCGGGATGATCGTGGTCGGCGCCGAGCAGGGCTGGGTCTTCATCCGCCACGAGTACGGCCTTGAGGAGGCGGAGGTCCGCGCCGAGCTCGGCGCGGCTCGCGCTGCCGGGCTGCTCGGCAACGATGTGCTCGGGTCCGGGCGCACGCTCAACATCGAGGTCTTCACCTCTCCCGGGGGCTACATCCTAGGCGAGGAGTCGGCGCTGATCGAGTGCATGGAGGGCCACCGCGGCGAGCCCCGCAACAAGCCCCCGTTCCCCGGCACGAACGGGCTGTGGGGAAAGCCGACGCTGATGAACTCGGTCGAGACGTTCGCCGCCGTCCCGATCATTCTTCAGCGTGGCGCGGAGTGGTGGAAAGACCAGGGCGTCAACGGCGGCTTCGGCCTGAAGTTCTTCGCGATCTCCGGCGACATCGCCAACCCCGACGTGTACTGCGTGCCGATGGGCACCACGGCGCGCGAGCTGATCGAGCTCGCCGGCGGGCTGCTCGAGGGCGTCGAGCTCGGCGGCTTCCAGCCCGGCGGGGCGTCGTCGAACTTCCTTGGCCCCGATCGGCTCGACGTGCCGCTCGACTTCAAACCGCTCGCCGACGCCGGCTCGATGCTCGGCTCGGGCGCGGTGGTGGTGATGGGCGACCGGACGAACCTGCTCGCTGCCGCCACCAACGTGCTCCGCTTCTTCCGCAACGAGTCGTGCGGCAAGTGCGTGCCGTGCCGCATCGGCTCCCACAAGGCCCACCGCATCCTGACCGACGCGCTGGAGCGCGGCGCCGGTGCGGACGGGATCGACGACCGCATCGACCGGCTCGACGAGACCTTGCGGCTGACCTCGATCTGCGGGCTCGGGCAGGTGGCACTCGGGCCGGTGATGAGCGTGCTGCGGCTGCAGCGCACGCCCACCGCCGGCTGACCTCGCCTGATGGCCACGACCGGACGGGAATTCTTCACGGTCAAGACCGTGTCTGAGGCGCTGACCGGGTTCCGGCCGGGTCACATCACCCCGGTCGAGACCGTGCCGCTGGGCGCCGCCTACGGACGGGTCCCGGACGCCATACTCGTCGCCGAGTATGCGCTCCCCGGTTTCGACCGCTCGAGCGTCGACGGCTACGCGGTTCGAGCGCGGGACACGTACGGCGCCTCGGAGTCGATCCCGGGGTACCTGCGGGTGACCGGCGCGGTCCGGATGGGCGCAGTCGCCGACGGCGCGGTCGAGTCGGGCGCCGCGATCGCGATCCCCACCGGCGGGATGCTGCCAGCCAGCGCCGACGCGGTCGTGATGATCGAGCACACCCAGGAGGCGACCTCGGACACGGTCGAGGTCGTCCGGCCGGTCGCCCCCGGCGAGAACGTCGTCCGGTTCGACGAGGACGTCGCCGTCGGAGCTGCGATCGCGCCGCAGGGGCGCCCGCTGCGCGCGCAGGACGTGGCGCTGCTCGCTGCGGCCGGCGTCGTCGAGGTCGCCGTGCACGCCGCCCCCCGCGTCGCGATCCTCGCCACCGGCGACGAGGTCGTGCCGCCGGACACGCCGGCGCTGGCGCCCGGACAGGTCCGCGACGCGCTGAGCGTGTCGGTGGGGGCGCTCGTGCGGGATGCCGGCGGCGAGCCGGCGCCCCCGACGATCGTCCCCGACGACGACGGGGCCCTGGCGGAAGCCTTAGCCGCGGCGCTGGGCGCGAGCGACGTCGTCGTGATCTGCGCCGGCTCGTCGGTCGGGATGCGCGACCAGACCGCCGGCGCCGTCGCCGCGCTCCCGCACTCGGAGACGTGGTGCCACGGGCTCGCGATCAAGCCGGGCAAGCCGACTCTGCTCGCGCACAGCGACGGCATCCCGATCATCGGCCTGCCCGGCAACCCACGCTCGGCGCTCGTGGTGTTCCGCCTGATCGGGATGCCGCTCGTCCGGCGCGCCGGCGGCTGGACGATCGAGCCCGTGACCGGAACGATCCACGCGACGCTCGCCCGCGATCTCCCGAGCGCCGCCGGCCGCCTCGACCTCGTCCAGGTACGGCTTGGCGACGACGGCCTCGCGGAGCCGATCTTCGGTTCCTCGGCGCTGCTGTCGGTCCTGACCTCCGCCGACGGCTACGTGGTCGTGCCCGAGGACGCGAACGGCTTGTCCGCCGGCGAGCCGGTCGAGGTTTTCCCTTATGGCTAGCCGCACC
Source organism: uncultured Solirubrobacterales bacterium (assembly GCA_963756655.1). GTDB lineage: Bacteria > Actinomycetota > Thermoleophilia > Solirubrobacterales > Solirubrobacteraceae > Palsa-465. The sequence continues at coordinate 103,610 of CAVWOQ010000026.1, read as the reverse complement.
AGCCCGTTTCTCCGTGACGTCCCGCTCGAGACCGCGCAGGCGGAGTGGCGCCGGTGCTGCGCGGCCGGCGGGTGCCCGGTGCGGCTGGACGCCGTGGCGCTCCCACTCGAGCGGGCGATCGGGCGCGTCACCGCGGAGCCGATCTGGGCCAGGCGCTCCTCCCCTCCGTTCGACTCGGCCGCGATGGACGGGATCGCCGTCCGGGCCGCCGAGACCGTCGGGGCGAGCGAAACAACGCCGCTGCTGCTCGATTCCGAAGCGTTTGTCGTCGTCGACACCGGTGATCCGATGCCGGACGGCTTCGACGCGGTCGTGATGCGCGAGCACGTTCACCACGTCGATGGCCGAGCCGAGCTGCGCGCGGCGGTCGCTCCCTACCAGCACACGCGCTCGATCGGCGAGGACATCAGCGCCACCGAACTGCTGCTGCCGGCCGGCCACCGCCTCCGGCCGGTCGACGCGGCGGCGGCCGCGGCCGCGGGCGCCACCGAGGTCCGCGTCCACCGCCAACCAGTCGTGGCGATCCTGCCGACCGGCGACGAGATGCGTCCGATCGGCTCGAAGCTCGAGCCCGGCGAGCTGCTGGAGACCAACTCGCTGATGCTCGCCGGCCAGGCCCGGGAGGCCGGCTGCCAGGTCGTGGTGCTGCCGATCGAGCCAGACGACGAGGCCAGGATCGCCGACGCGATCACGGCCGCGGTCAAGCGGTGCGACCTATTGATCGTGATCGCCGGCTCGAGCGCCGGCCGCGATGACCACACCGCCACGCTCGTCGACCGGTTGGGAGAGCTCGCCGTCCACGGCGTCGCGGTCCGGCCCGGTCATCCGGTCGTCCTCGGCGCGATCGACGCGACGCCGGTGCTCGGCGCGCCTGGATACCCGGTGTCGGCGTCGCTGACGTTTGACATCTTCGCGGCGCCGCTGCTCGCCGAGCTCGAGGGGGGATCGGCGACGGCGCTGCCGGTCGTGCGGGCGCGGCTCGCGCGCAAGCTCGCCTCGACGATCGGGATGGACGACTGGGTTCGGGTGCGGCTCGGGCGAGTCGGCGGCGCGCTCGTCGCCTCGCCGCTCCCGCGTGGCGCCGGCGTCCTCACATCGCTGGTTCGCGCCGACGGGCTGCTGGTCGTACCGGCCGACGTCGAGGGCCATCACGCCGGCGCGGAGGTCGAGATCGAGCTGCTGCGCAGCCTGACCCAGATCGAGCGGACGATCGTCGCGATCGGCTCCCACGACATGATCCTCGACCTCGCAGCCTCGGAGCTGCGCGCCCGCGACCCGAACGTGACACTCGCCTCGGGCAACGTCGGATCGATGGGCGGCCTGATCGCGCTCCGCGACGGGCTGTGCCACCTTGCCGGGTCGCACCTCCTCGACCCGGACACCGGCGCGTACACGCTTCCCTACGTCGATCAGGTACTGGCCGGCCGCGAGATCGCGGTCGTCCGTCTCGTGCACCGCCAGCAGGGGCTGCTCGTCGCGCCCGGCAACCCGCTCGGGCTCCGCGGCGTCGCGGATCTCGGGCGTCCCGGCCTGCGCTACGTCAACCGCCAGCGGGGCGCCGGCACGCGCGTGCTGCTCGACTACGAGCTCGCGCGCGCCGGGATAGACCCGGACGCGATCGCCGGCTACGGGCGCGAGGAGCCAACCCACCTGGCCGTGGCGGCCGCGATCTCATCGGACCGCGCCGACTGCGGGATGGGCGTGCTCGCCGCCGCGCGCGCGTTCGACCTCGACTTCGTCCCGGTCACCAGCGAACCGTACGACCTCGTGCTCGAGCTCGAGTCACTCGATCACCCGGTGCTCGCACCGTTCTGGGAGCTGCTTTCGTCCGCGGAGTTCAGGTCGGGAGTCGAGGATCTCGGCGGCTACGACACCGCCGAGATGGGTCGCCGGATCCGCTAGCAGGCGCCCGGATCGTCGGATCCGGTAGCGGGCGCCCGGATCGCCTCAACCACCCTGCCTCAGGCGCCCCGAGGCACATGTGAGGATGACCTCGCCGGCGTCGACGGGCAGCCGGTCGCTGGTGAGCCGAGCGTAGTGGGCGCCGTCGTCGCTCCGGACAGCTATGTATCGCCGGCCAGACGGCACCGATATTCCTCGAGCCTCTCGCCAGACCGATCGCGAGCTTGGCGACGTCGGCGACTAGGAACGACCTCTGTCGCAGTGCGAACGGTGACCCACACCGCCGGATCCGGGGCCCGCGCAAGCGTTCTCCGGGGACTCAGCGGTAGGCCATCGCGTTCGGTTACTGCTTGTTGCGCAGCTCACTCCTACGGGCCGAACTCGTCGGCGTTCGCCAAGCGCCTCGGCCATCCCGTCGGCGCCGTCGAGCAAGATCCCGACCTGCAAAATCACGTGGCGACGTGGCCGACGTTGACGCGCTCGAGGCCGGCCGGCAGGTTGACCTGGCGCTTGCGGTCGTGCGCGTAACGGAAGCTCATGGACTCGGGGTCGACGGCGCCGAACTCGGCAATGATCGACCCGACGGTGTCGAGGTCGGCGGATCGTCTGGGAAGGCCGCATCGATGGCCGCGAGCGCCAGCGGCGAGAGCACCTCGAGCTTGTGCGGCGCATATGACCCACACCTGTGAGGCGTCAAAGCATGTCGCGAACGCAGGGATGGTGGTGTAACTTGAACCTATGGACCGTTCGCGGGTCGCGGCGATTGAGTTCTTCGTCGGTCTGCCCGAATCCGATGTCGCCGCTGTCGCCGACATGGCTTTCGAGGTCGAACTCGCCTCGGGCCAGTCGCTCACCACTGAGGGTGGCCAAGGGCATTCCCTGTTCGCAATCGAGGCGGGCACCGCCGACGTCGTAATCGACAACGCGACGGTGCAGACCCTTGGGGCGGGCGACGTTGTCGGCGAGATAGCCGTGCTCGCCGCCCCGCCTGACCCGTTCGCGCCACCGGAGGTGGCCGAAGGTGGCCGGCGGACCGCGTCGGTGATTGCGACCTCGCCGATGCGACTCATCGCACTTTTCAAGCGCGACGTTTGGACGCTGGAGCAACGGGCGCCTGTCGCTGCTCAGCGCCTGCGCGCGAAGCTCGCGGAGCGCCAGATCGCGCTCGAGCGGCTCGCGGTCGACAAACAGGATGATCCCACAGGCCCCGGTGCGCATGGGGATGCCGTATAAGTGACGTCTGCGTTGCGGTTGCTCTCGATGGTCTTATCGGTGGCTGCTCAGCGTGCCGTACTGCCCGCGCCCAGCCTGAATGCCGCTCACGAATAGAGCACGCCTCCAGGCTCCAAGCGCACCCGGGTGAAAAGTCCGCCGGAGGCCAGCGAGTCGTCCCGACGCTGCTCACGACATCCGGCGGGACACCCCGGCCCTGCAACATACGCCTGTCGGTTTCGGTACTGGCGCGCGGTCAGGGCGCTATCGGACGCTCCAGACCAGTGCCGTACCGTCGGTCTGGAGTGAGCCATGGTGTAGAGCCTCGAGTGCGCCGCGCAGGAACTCGAGCACCTCGTCGAGAATCGCCATGCCCTGCTCGTGGAGATGGTGCTTGCCTGAGCATTAGAAATGGGTTATCCCCATGTTGCATTGGCTGCTGCGAGCGTTCATGACCTTCCGCCCGAGGAGCTGCGATTCCACTGAACCGGCGGGCGGCTGTGCCTGGAATTGGTGGCCACGGTCGGCGAGCGGTGGCGCCGGTCGTCTGAGCGGCTGCTTGGTCCTGAGGATCTGGCTCGGTGGCTGGTGGAGAGCGGAATGCTCAAGGAACGTTCGCGCGTGTCCGAGCGCGAGTTGGAGTCCGGGCGTTCACTTCGCGAGGCGATTAACCGCTTGGCGCGCCCTGGCGTCGTGCCCGAGACGTCTTCAGCTGGCGCGCGGGCGAACCAGACGGCCCTTCGGGGTCGCCTGTCCGACGACCTGGAGGCTGTCGAGTCTGGCGATCCCTGACGGGTCGAGAGGCGCGGCATCTAACGTCGCCAGAGCCGCGCCCTTGGGCGTGGTCGCTTCTGGCGCCGGCAGTGGAAATGATCAAGCGCAAGATCGGCTACGCCGCCGAACGCCTGCGGGAGGCAAGGCTAACCGCGATGCGATCCTCACCAGCATCAGCGAGGATGTTGGTGACAAGTCCTACCAGGAAGGGCGCGCGACCTTCGAAGCCGCGGCGCGGGAATCTCGTCCGTCGCATCACGACACGAGGATGTGGCCGTCGCCGTTGTTGGCGAGGTCTATCGAGAATCGGTTCAATTATGCGGATGTCGCGAACGCGACACACGCGGCTGGCACAGACTGGCTGTAGGCAGTGATCCTGGAATGGCACTGGAAGCGATCGAAGGCTGAGGGGGGTTTGTCAGCACAATGTCAGCGAACGTAGCCGGCAATATCGGGCGCCAAGGACGAACCTTCCGGGCCGCCGAATCCCCTGCAAACGACGGACTTCCCGACACGGGCCGTAAGCGGTCGACATGGCGGGAAGAGAACCAGCTGTTCTAGGACCACGGGCGCGCACGAGGACCCTCAGCTCGGCGGCCGCGTGCAGGGGGAGCGCGCGGTGCGGCTGATGGAGCTGCTCGGCCTCAGCGAGAACGAGCTGTGCGCAACGCTCGACGTTGACGCGTTGACGCTGCTGTCGGGACAGCTCGAGCAGAACGCCGAGCTGCCGATCCTGCTGGCGCTGCTGGATCAGGCGGCCGAGCGCGCCGGGGCGACGGTGCTAAGGCGCTGGGTGCGGGCGGCCGGGCCGGCGGGCCGGCCGATCGATGCGCTCGTCGGCCGGGACTTCGCCGCGTTCGAGGACGCGCTCGCCGAGCTCGAGCAGCGAGGGTTTGTGCTCAGGGGCGGCGGCGATGGCTGAGCCGTTCGTCTACAAGCTGCGGGTCCGCTACGCGGAATGCGATCCGCAGGGCGTCCTGTTCAACGCCAACTACCTCGCCTACGTCGACCACACGATCACTGAGCTGTGGAGGGCGGCCTACGGCGGTTACAAAGAGATGCTCGACCGGGGCGTCGACATCGTCGTCGCCGAGGCCCATCTGCGGTTCCTTGGCTCGGCCCGATTCGACGACGAGGTGACGATCGAGGCGACCGTCACGAATATCGGCACGACGAGCGTCGGCACCTCATACCGCTTCCTGCGCGCCGACGAGCCACTGCTCGAGGCGAAGCTGCGCCACGTGTTCATCGACCGGGGGACGGCGACCAAGACGCCGCTGCCCAACTGGGCGCGCGACGGGCTGAAGCCGTGGCTGGAGGCGGACGGGTCCTAATCCTCGTCGGCCGCCGCGGGCTTTTCGGGCCACGCGCCGACGAGATAGTGAAACGTGTTGGCCGATGCTCGGTGCACGGTCGCCGCGCTCGCCGCCATCACGCTGGCCTGCAGCGTCTGCGCACTGATCATCTTCAACGCGCTGGCCTCGCCCGAGCCGGGCCTCGGAGGCGGCGCGTCGTCGATCTTCGACCACAGCTTGCGGAACAGGCTCTTGCCCAGGCGGGCGGAGATGATCCCGGAGATCAGCGCGAACGGCCAGTAGAGGACCTTGACCATGTACGGGGAGCGTACCTGCTGCCCGACCGCTATCGCTCCGGCCCAGTCGCGAAGCCACATGGTTTCGGCCCGGTGGCGAACCGCCGCGCGTCCCGTTTTGCCAGCTGGAGATGGTGACCGACCGGCGCGAGTGGGTAAATAACGGGCTATAAGTTGTTGATCTCAAGGAGCGAGAGATGCTCGAGGAGGGTCAGGACGGTCAGGGCGATGGGGCCGAGGAGCTACTCCGACGCGCGCTGCTGGACGACTCTGCTGCGGTTGCGGTCTCGCTGCGGGTCAGCGGGCTGCCGCTCAGCGAAGCGCTGACGGTCATCTTCCACGGCCGGCGCGACCTCGGCACCCTGCAGACCTATGTCACCTGGGGCAGCCGGGCGGCGGGCGCGAGCGTCGCCGCGAGCGACCTGCTGCGCGTTCCGTGCGACCTTGACCTCGCCGACGCCGACGACCGCGAGGAGGCCGAGCGGCTGTACGTCGAGCAGGCGACCGCCTTGCGCGACGCGCTCGTCGGCGCTGACACGGTGCTCGACGTGTGGCGCGAACCGCTCGGCGAACTCGCCGGCAGCGGGGTCGCGGTCGACCATTCGATTCAGCTATCGGTCCGGCTGCCGGCGCCGCGGCTGCTTCCGACAGCGCTCGTCGCGACCGAGTCGCAGCTGGTCGTGACCCCCGTGTGCGGGGCGCGGACGCTCGCGGACGGCCGGCCGCCGATGGGAATCGCATGCGCGCAGCAGGACTTGACGCGCGTCTACCCGCTCGCCGACGACCCCGAGCGTTGCGTGCAGGACTTCCTCGAGCTCGCCGCCGAGCATGCGCTCGCGCTCGCCGAGCGCCTCGATCATCAGGAGGCGTCCGTGCAGCGGTTCCTCGAGATCAGCGGCGACGGCTAGTTGTATCGCTAGCGTGCGCGCTCGATGCGCCGCCCGTATGTCATCTCGCTGATCGTCGCCGGCGTGGTCGTGTTCTTGGCGATCAGCGCGCTGCTCGCGCGTGCGCTGACGCTCAACGGCGACGAGCAGTCCGCGATCACGAGCCTCGTTCAGGCCGAGGCGAGCGGCAACCCGGCGGCGGTCGTGGCGGCAATCGACGGCTGTCGCGGCAGCGCCGCATGCGCAGAGCGTGCAAACGAGGTCGCGGCCGCCCTCAGGCATCCCGGGACCGTGTCGGTCATCGACTTCTCGCCCTCGTCCGGCTTCACGCTCGGTCCGACGCTCGGGACGGCGCGGGTGGCGTGGATCGCGGGCGGATCATTGCCGCGGGTTCAGTGCGTGCTGGTGCGCAACTCCGGCAACGTGCTCGAAGGCTTCCAGGTCCACCTGCTGAAGATCAGCGTCAAGATCCCGGGCGGCGACAACTGCCCGAAGAGCTACTGATGTGGGGCGCGCTCCGGGCGGCGGGCCGGCTCCCTGGCGGGACGCCGCTCACGCTGCGGAAGCAGCTCGCTGAGGCGGCCCGGCTCGCGTAGTCGGACATCCGACTGCTCGGCGTCCGGCAGCGGGATGCCGCCACGCGGTGGCGTCGGCGGCGCCGGCGGTAGCTTCGGGCCGCGGCCCCAGCCATCGTCTCCCTCGCTGTCAGACCGGCGCGCAGTGCCCGGCCCGTTCTCGCGCAGCGCCGGAATCAGCAGCACACCGACACACGCCAGCCCCAGCAGATGAACCCCCGCAATCCAAAGCAACACCTGAGCGTCGCTTGACATAGACAAAGATTAGCGCACGGTTAGGGGCGTCCGCCAGCGTTTGTTCGGACTCCCCGCTACCATCAAACGCCGCCGATGGCCCGAGAGACGACCGCACTCAAGGTGAACGCGCGCGAGCCCGACGGCTCGCGTGGTGCGCGACGCCTGCGCCGCGAGGGCGACGTCCCCGGCATCGTCTACGGCGGCGGCGAGGACCCGGTCACCTTCAAGGTCCCGGCCCGCGACCTCCGGGTCGCGCTTGCGCACGCCGGCGCGGTGCTCGACCTGGCGGTCGAGGACGCGGCGCCGACTCCGGTCGTGCTCAAGGAGCTCGAACGCCATCCGGTCAGCGGCGAGACGATGCACGTCGACCTGCTGCGCGTACGGCTCGACGTGAAGATCCAGTCGACGGTGCAGCTGGAGCTGACCGGCGCCGAGGACGCCCCCGGCGTCAAGGAGGGCGGCGTGCTCGAGCACGTGACGCGCGAGCTCCACATCGACGCACTGCCGACCGACATCCCTGACTCGATCCAGCACGACGTCTCCGACATGGTGATCGGCGACACGCTGACGCTCGAATCGCTGCGCGCGCCTGCCAACGTCGAGCTGCTCGACGACCCTGAGACCGTGATCGCCACGCTGACCCCGCCGAAGCTCCAGCTCGAGGAGGAAGAGGAGATCGAGGAGGAGACCGAGGTCGTGGGCGAGGGCGAGGAGGGCGAAGAGGGCGAGGCTGGCGACGAGAGCGGCGGCGAGGGCGAGGACGACTCGGGCGAGTAGCCCGTCGTGGTCGACTGGCTCGTCGTCGGGCTCGGCAATCCCGGCGCGGAGTACGAAGGGACTCGCCACAACATCGGCTTTCAGATCGCGGACCTGCTCGCGAAGCGGTGGGAGCTGCCGCGGCCAAAGGCGATCTACCGCGGCCTGCTGACCGAGGGCCGCACGGAGCCCGGCGGACCGCACGTCGCGATCCTGAAGCCGCAGACGTACATGAACGATGCCGGCGAATCGGTCAATCCGGCGCGTGGGGCGCTGAAGGTCGACCTCGACCACGTGCTCGTGCTGCACGACGAGATCGACCTCCCGTTCGGCGAGATTCGGGTCCGGCTTGGCGGCGGGCTCGCCGGGCACAACGGGCTCAAGTCACTGAAGGCGTCGCTCGGTTCGGCGGACTTCGCGCGCGTCCGGGTCGGCGTCGGCCGTCCGCCGACGACTGATCCCGACCGCGTCGCGGCTTACGTGTTGGGCCGCTTCCGTGAGCCGCGCGAAGAGGTCGCGCTGCTCGTCGAGCAGGCCGCCGACGCGGCCGAGCGCGTCGTCCGCGAAGGCCCACCAGGAGCTTGACGGGCGGTGCCTAGACTGGAGAGAGGTGCTCCGCTCTCTCCTCGCCAACGCCGACGAAGACCAGCAGACCGCCGCGCTCGCGCGCGACGGCGGGGCTGCATTCGTGTCCCAATCGCTGCGCCCATACCTGGTCGCGGCGCTGCTCGAGCGCGACGCGGACAAGCCCGCGATCGTGGTCGCCGGCGACGACCGGGCGGCGCGCGAGCTCGCTAGCGGGCTGCGCGCGTGGCTCGAGCCGCGGACGGTCCGCTACTACCCGAGCCGCGGCGTCACCTACGAGTCGCACCTGGCTCCGCCACCGCACCTCGTGGGTCTGCGGATTGCGGCCCTGGACGCGCTGCTCGACCCGGGCGATGCCGCACCGGTGGTCGTGGTCAGCGCGGTCGCGCTGTCGGAGAAGGTGCCTGACCCGTCGATGCGCCCGCACGGGTTCGAGCTGCGGGTCGGCGAGCTGCTTGACCTCGACGAGACGGCGATGGATCTGGTCGCTGCCGGCTATGAGCGAGTCGACCAGGTCGAGGACCGCGGCCAGTTCGCGATCCGCGGCGGGCTGCTGGACGTGTTCCCGGCGACCGAGGACCGCGCCGTGCGGGTCGATCTGTTCGGCGACGAGATTGAGTCCCTGCGGTGGTTCTCGACCTTCACGCAGCGCTCACTCGGCGACGCGGAGCTGATCGAGGTCGCGCCGGCCGCCGAGCTCGCGCCCGAGCACCGCGAGCTCGCCGAGATCGCGGCGCTCGAGGATGAGTCCGAGCGCCCGGACATCGCCGAGCTGCTGCCGGTCGAGAACTTCCATCCGTTTCTCGAGTTGGTCGACGCCTCCGTTCTGGTCGCCGGCGACGAGGAGCTCGCGCCGGCGCTCGCCGATCACTGGCAGGACGTGACCGCCGCCTTCCACGACGAGGACGCGCACCACCTGTACGTGGCGCCTGACGAGATCATCGCCGCGCTGGGCCGGCGAGTACGGATCCGGCTGTCGAGCATCGACCAGGATCAGCGGTTCGCTTTCCGTGCCCAGGCCGCAGACGTCGCGGCTCGTGGTCTCAAGGAGGCAGAGCCAGAGCTCGAGAAGCTCGCGCGCTCGGGCTACCGGACCGTGCTGACGTTCGCGCGCCGAGGTGAGGGCGAGCGGTTTGCCTACAACCTCGGGCGGCTGAAGGTTCGCTGGATCGGCGAAGGGGAGGAGTCGGCGCCCCAGGCGGGGCTGATCACACTCGCACAAGCTCGGCTGCAGAGCGGGTTCATCGCGCCGCAGTTCCACCTCGCCGTGATCCCCGACCACCGGCTGTTCCACCGCCGGCGCGCGCCCGAGGCGCCCGGCCGCGAGCGGCGGCGCGGGGTTCTGCGCAGCTTCGCTGACCTGCGGACCGGCGACATCGTCGTCCACGAGGACCACGGGATCGCGCGCTTCGCGGGCTTTGACACCAAGACCGTCGCCGCCGTCACGCGCGACTACCTATACCTCGAGTACGCGGGCTCTGACCGCGTGTTCGTCCCGGTCGATCAGCTCGCGAAGATCAGCCGCTACGTCGGCGCCGGCGGTGTCCATCCGCCGCTCTCGAAGCTCGGCGGTTCGCGGTGGGAGGCCGTCAAGGCACGCGCGCGTCGCGCGGCTCAGGAGCTCGCCGGCGAACTGCTGAACCTGTATGCCGAGCGCAAGCGCCGGGAGGGTCACGCATTCCCGCTCGACACGGACTGGCAGCGCGAGTTCGAGGACGCGTTCCCGTTCACCGAGACGCCCGACCAGCGCGACGCGATCGAGTTCGTCAAGGCCGACATGGAGGCGCCGCGGCCGATGGACCGGCTGATCTGCGGCGACGTCGGCTACGGCAAGACCGAGGTCGCGCTGCGCGCCGCGTTCAAGTCAGTCCAGGACGGCAAGCAGGTGATGATGCTGGTGCCGACGACGATCCTCGCCCAGCAGCACTTCGGCACGTTCACCGAGCGGCTCAACGACTACCCGGTGACGATCGAGCTCGTGTCACGGTTCCGGCCGGCGGCCGAGCAGAAGGAATCAGTCGCGCGCTTCTCGCGCGGCGAGGTCGACATCCTGATCGGCACCCACCGGCTGCTCTCGCGCGACGTGCGCGCCAAGGACCTCGGGCTGCTGATCGTCGACGAGGAGCAGCGCTTCGGTGTCAAGCAGAAGGAGCTCCTGCGCCAGCTCAAGCTGCGCGTCGACGTGATCTCGATGAGCGCGACGCCGATCCCCCGCACGCTGCAGATGTCGCTGGCCGGAGTCCGCGACATCAGCGTGATCGAGACGCCGCCTGAGGGTCGGCGGCCGGTCAAGACCTACGTCGGTGAATACGACGAGGAGCTCGTGCGCCGCGCGCTGCTGCGCGAGAAAGAGCGCCACGGGCAGGCGTTCTTCCTCCACAACCGGGTCGAGACGATCGACGAGACCGCGGTCAGGTTGCGAGGGCTGTGTCCCGATATGCGGTTTGAGGTCGCCCACGGGCAGATGGACGAGCGCCTGCTCGAGCGGCGGATGCTCGCGTTCCTGCGCGGCGACGCGGACGTGCTGGTCTGCACTTCGATCATCGAGTCCGGGATCGACATCCCACAGGCCAACACGCTGATCATCGAGCGCGCCGACGTGTTCGGCCTCGCGCAGCTGTACCAGATCCGGGGCCGCGTGGGGCGTTCGACTGAGCGGGCATACGCGTACCTGCTGTATCCGAGCGCGGCGGCTTTGACGCCCGACGCGGCGCAGCGGCTGTCGGCGCTGTCTGATTACACGGAGCTCGGCGCCGGCTTCAAGATCGCGATGCGCGACCTCGAGCTGCGCGGCGCCGGCAACCTGCTCGGCGACGAGCAGTCGGGGCATGTCGCCGCGCTCGGCTTTGAGCTCTACATGCAGATGCTCGACGAGGCGGTGGCCGCCCTCGAGGAGGCCGGCGTGGAGGGCGACGAGTGGGAGCCGGTGCGGCTCGACGTCAACGTCGACGCCTACGTGCCGGCCGACTACATCCCCTACGAACAGGCGAAGGTCGAAGTCCACCGCCGGATCGCCGCCGCGCGCGAGGTCGCCGACCTGGCGATGCTGCGCGACGAGCTCGAGGACCGCTTCGGGCCGGTGCCGGAGCCACTGAACAACCTGATCCTGCTGCAACAGGCGCGGATCAAGCTCGGCCAGGCCGGCGCGCGGGCGGTCACGTTCCGCGGCGACCGGCTGGCGATGACGCCGATCGAGCTCGATTCGGTGCGCGCGAAGCGGTTCCGGGCCGAGATCCCGGAGGCGCTGTACGAGTCCGGCAAGTCACAGCTGTCGGTGCGGGTGCCGAAGGATCCGGAGCAGCGGTTCCCGGCACTGGTGCGGGCGGCCGACGTGCTGCTGTCAGTGACGCGCGAGGCCGAGGCCGTCGAGAGCGCCGCTGCTTAGGCGCGCGAGCGCGAGGACGTCGTCGATCACCGCCTGCGGCTCTTGCTTGAGTCGCTTCCAGGTGATGCGCAGCTCCCTTAGCCCGAGGCGCTGAAGGCGCGCATCGCGGATCCGGTCTGATTCGAACGTTCGCGGGTCGGAATGAAAGCCGCGGCTGTCGAGTTCGACGACCAGCTTCCACTGTGGCCAGTAGATGTCGGGCTCGAGGCCGGCGAGCTTGGCGTTGACCAGCGGCTTGGGCAGGCCCGCTCGTTCGATCAGCTCGAGAAAGGTGCGCTCGAAGACTGACCTGGTCGGGGGCGCGCCGGTGTAGTCGCGCAGGATCGCGCGCAGCTGACGGCTGCCGTTGGCTCGTGGTCGCCGGTCTAGCGCGCGCTGCAGAGCGAGGAGGTTCAGCACGCCGCTTCGGTCGGCCTGCTCGATCACGAGGCGCAGCTGTGTGGAGGTGAGGACCGCCGCGAGGTCGAGGATCGTGCGCGACCGAGGTGACGGGGATTCCGTCCACGCCATCGACGTCCTCGCGGTGAAATTTGTCCGTCACGTGAATCCGGAGACCGCGTTGCCGTCTCGCATGCCTGGCCCCCGGAACCGTGACGTCAATCAACGTCTGGGCGGTGGACAGCAGCTCGCGGGCCGCTGCGGCGGTCTTGTGGCTCAACACCGCGCCCGGTCCGAGGGCAAGGACCGCCGCCATACAGCGGCCACGTTGGGTGAGGATCGTGTGCCCGACCGCGTAAACGCCCCGATGAACTTGCACCAGGTCGCCGGCAGCGAGCCGACGTTCGATCGTGTCTACCCCAACCCCTCGCGCCAACAGCTGCCTCCGAGCCACCACACCGTGTTGACCCTCCGCAAGCTCCCGGACAATCGCATTGACCTCCCTTTTCCCTCGTATAACGCGGGTTTTGGGAGGTGCATCCGACACGACCCCAGCGTTGCAAGAAAGTTGTAACGCTTGTGCAACGTAAGCGCTAATTAAGAGTGACAACGCGATCGCGCATCCGTCGCTACCATCGGCCGGGTCGTATGAAGTCATTCAGGACCATCCCGGCGCTTGGCGCCTTTTTTGTGGCCATTGCCGTGGCCGTCGCCGGCTGCGGAAGCGGCATCCCGGGCGACTCGGTCGCGACCGTCGCCGGCAACCCGATCAGCACCCAGGCGTTCAACCACTGGATGTTCGTGCTGGCCAAGACGCAGGCTGCGCAGGCCCCGGGCGAGCCGGTGATCGTCCCCAACGACCCGCCGAACTTCACCAAGTGCATCGCCCAGGTGAAGGCCGAGATCCCGTCGCTGGCCAAGACCGCGGACAAGACGCTCAAGGCCGATTGCGGGCGCGTGTTCACATCGCTCTCGAGCGAGGTTATGAACTATCTGATCACGAGCTACTGGTACCAGGCCGAGGCGCACAAGCTCGGCATCAAGGTCACCAACGCCCAGATACAGAAGACGCTCACGCAGGCCAAGAAGGCGCAGTTCTCGACCGCCACGCAGTTCGACACGTTCCTGAACTCGACCGGCCAGACGGTCGCTGACGTCACCTACCGGATCCGCGTCGAGCAGCTGTACGCCAAGCTGCTGGCCCGCGAGCCGAGCAAGGTCACGCCGGCCGCGATCGCCGCCTACTACAACAACCACAAGGCGCAGTTCGGCACCGCTGAGACGCGCAACATGCGGATCGTGCTCGCCAAGAGCGCCGCCCAGGCCGACCAGGCCAAAAAGGCGCTGCAGAGCGGGCAGAGCTGGACCGCGGTCGCCAAGAAGTACTCGATCGACCCGACGACCAGGAACAGCGGTGGGCTGCTGAGCAGTGTGACCCAGACCGGGCAAGGCGCGGCGCTGCCGGCATCGGCCTTCTCGGCGCCGGTCGGCAAGCTCGTCGGTCCGGTCAAGGGCCAGTTCGGCTACTACGTGATCGACGTGCTGAAGGTCAATCCGGCGACTCAGCGCAGCCTCGCGCAGTCGACCGCGCTGATCAAGCAGACTCTCAACACGCAGCTGCAGACAACCGCCGCCAACGCGGTCACCAACGAAGCCAAGAAGTCCTGGCTCAGCCAGACCAAGTGCCGCGCGCTGTACGCGATGTCGTACTGCAGCGGATACAAGGCACCGAAGGGCAGTTCGGCTTCGACCACCGCCGCCCCCTGAGTTGGGCGACGGTGACGCAGCCCAAGCCGCCGCTGAAGCGTTAGCGCGACTGGATGCGATCACGCGCCGGCTGCGGCGCGAGTGTCCCTGGGACCGTGAGCAGGACGAGCGCACGATCGTCCCGCACACGGTCGAGGAGTCCTATGAGCTCGCCGACGCGGCCCACAAGCGCGACGACGCGAAGCTGCTGGATGAGCTGGGCGACGTCCTGTTCCAGGTCCACTTCCTCGCGCTCCTGCTCGAAGAACGCGCCAAGGGATCGCTGCAAGAGGTCGCCGAGCACGTGACACAGAAGCTGATTCGCCGCCACCCGCACGTGTTCGGCGAGACGGAGGCGACGACCGCTCAGGAGGTCCTCTCCAACTGGGACGCGATCAAGCGCGACGAGGCCGGCCGCGAGCCGGGGCTGTTCGGCGAGGTGCCGGAGAACCTGCCGTCGCTGCTGCACGCGCGCAAGGTCCAGCGGCGGGCGGCATCACGCGGCTTCGACTTCCCCGGGGTCGAGCAGCCGATGCAGTCGGTCAAAGACGAGCTCGACGAGCTCAGCCGTGCAAGCAGCCCCGACGAGCAGTTCGAAGAGCTGGGTGACGTGCTGTTCGCGGCGGTCAACGTCGCCCGCAAGCTGCGGGTCGACCCCGAGCTGGCGCTCCGCTCGGCGTCGGCCAAATTCATGCAGCGGGTGCTGGCGGCCGACGAGCTGGCGACATCGGAGGGCGCGAGTTGGGAGGATCTTCCGCCTGATCAGCAGCTTTCGTACTACGTCCGCGCACGGATGATCGAAGGAGCGCCTGAAAACAGATGAGTCAGATCGAGCATGTGCACGCACGCCAGATCCTCGACAGCCGCGGCAACCCGACGGTCGAGGTCGAGCTGAGCTTGCAATCTGGGGCGTGGGGCCGAGCGGCGGTTCCGTCCGGAGCGTCGACCGGCGAGTTTGAAGCAACCGAGCTGCGCGATGGAGGCGCCGATTGGATGGGCAAGGGAGTCTCGAGGGCGGTCGACAACGTCAATGGCGAGATCGCCACCGCGGTCCACGGCGAAGACGCCGCCGCGCAGGCCGCGCTCGACCGGACGCTGATCGCACTCGACGGGACGCCGAACAAGTCGCGCCTGGGCGCGAACGCCCTGCTCGCCGTGTCGCTGGCGGCGGCGCAGGCATCGGCCGCCGACGAGCGGCAGCCGCTGTGGCGCTACCTCGGTGGCGGCGGCGCGCACGTGCTGCCGGTGCCGATGATGAACGTGCTCAACGGCGGCGTCCACGCCGACAACCGGCTTGACTTCCAGGAGTTCATGATCGTCCCGGTCGGGGCGAGCTCGTTCCGCGAGGCGCTGCGGATGGGGTCCGAGGTCTATCACCACCTCAAGCAGACGCTGCACGAGCAGGGGCTGTCGACCGCCGTCGGCGACGAGGGCGGGTTCGCCCCGGACCTCGCGTCCAACGAGGAGGCGCTCGAGGTACTGATGAACGGGATCCGGGCCGCCGGCTTCATCCCCGGCGATCAGGTCGCGATCGCGCTCGACCCGGCCGTGTCCGCCCTCTACAACGACGGTCACTACGTGATCGAGCACGAGGACCGGACGTTGACCGCCGACGAGCTCGCCAGCTACTGGTCGGAGCTCGTCGACCACTATCCGATCATCGCGCTCGAGGACGGGATGGCCGAGGAGGACTGGGACGGCTGGTCGACGCTGACCGATCAGATCGGCAATCGGATCGAGCTCGTCGGCGACGACATCTTCGTCACCAACACGGAGCGGCTGAAGCGAGGAATCGACGCCGGCGTCGCCAACGCGATCCTGATCAAGGTCAACCAGATCGGGACGCTGACCGAGACGTTCGCCGCGATCCGGATGGCCCGCGAGGCTGGCTACGCGGCGGTCATGTCGCATCGCTCGGGCGAGACCGAGGACGTCGCGATCGCCGACCTCGTGGTCGCGACCGGGATCGGCCAGATCAAGACCGGCGCACCCGCGCGCACGGACCGCGTGGCGAAGTACAACCAGCTGCTGCGGATCGAGGAAGCGCTCGGAGCCGAGGCCGTTTACCCGGGCCGTTCCGCCTTCCGTTCGTAGGCATGCCGCCCGCATCGGACATCCGTCCAGAGCGGGCCGTGCAGGAGTTCGTGCAGCAGGAAGGACCCCCAGGACGTCGAACGAACGCGGTAGGCGATGCCGTCAGCCAGACCCGCAACCGCTGCTCCTCGCCGTCAAACGCGCACGCCGCCGACGCGTCCGCGTCGCGTCCCGCCTCGGGCTCCGCGGCTCCGGGTGCGCTGGGATCGAGCCGGGCGCGTGGGACTCTTGATCGTGCTGGCGGTCGTCGTCGGGCTGTACGTGCAGCACACGGTCTCGTACTTCTCGACCAGGGCGCAGGCGGACGGCGAGCAGGCGATCGTGACGCAGCTGTCGCGGGAGAACGCCAGCCTCCTTCAGCAGCAGCAGTCGCTGAGCAGTCCGGCGACGATCGTGCGCGATGCGCGCTCGCTGGGGATGGTCCGCCCCAACGAGCTTCCGTACGTGATCATGGGCCACTCCGGCCACTGACGCGCGCCGCGGCCGAGACAGGGGCGAGCCGGCTGTGAGCCACGGCCGACTGCGGTTTGAGGACCTGATCGGGCTCTGGCAGGAGGGCCAGCGACGGCTGCAGCAGGCGGAGCCGAGCGATCGTGCGGTGATGGAGCGGGTCGTCGACTCGATCGTGATCGAGCTGCACCATCGGCTCGGGGGACCGTTCAGCGTCCAGGAGCTGGCGCAGCTTTACGTCGAGCAGGGCACCGACTGGTGCTTTTCGATCGCGACCCGGGTCGCGCCGGACAACCCGGCGGCGTGGGACATCACGGCGGTCGCGGGCAGCGCGTTCGCGCGTTACGCGCGCGAGGCGAGCGATTACACGGTCGGGCGCCGGGTCGGCGGCGCCGACGCCGAGGCGTACCGCGACACCGGCGGCTAGAACCGCCTCCGACGCCGGCGGTTAGCTGTCGTCGTCGGGGTCGCCGTTGCCTTCGCCGTCGCCGGCGCGCCTGATCACGATCTGATCCTCCTCGATCGCCACCTCGACCGGCCGGTGGCCGGCCCAGTACTCGGCGTAGATCGGGTCGTCCTGGACGGCCGGGTCGAGCCACAGGCCGTAACCCTCGTCGCCGTGGTCGAACGTCGCCTCGAGGGTCTCAGAGCGGCGCCTGGGGCGGCTTCGGCCGCCGCGGCGGCCGCGGCGACGACGAGCGGGCTTCTCCTCATCCTCGTCGTCGTCATCGGGCTCATCGTCGTCGGTGCGCTCCGCTTCGGCGGCGTCGAGCTCGGCGGCGATCAGCGCGTCGTCCTCGGCTCGCAGGTCGATCTCGTCGTCGAAATCGCCAGCGACTGCGGTGCTGTCGCTCTCGTCGCCGGGCGCGAGCTGCTGCTCGCGCTTGAAGCTTTGAATCTGTTGAACGGTGACCTCGAGCTGGTGCGCGATCCAGGCGTCGGTGCGTCCCTGACGGACCCACGCGCGGATGCGATTCAACTCTGGTCTGAGTGATTTTCGGGCCATTGAGCCCGGAGACTAGTACAGGTCCCGGCACCGACCGCGGCTAGCGTGACAAAAGCTCTACCGCTTTTCGCGGCGCCAGGTTCCCGGTATGCTGGCACCCGGGTGGGTTGGGCGCTTGTGCGCGCGAATTTCAGCCCCGACCAAAAGCAGCCAAGGAGGGAGGCAAGCCATGCTCGTCCTGACGCGGAAATCCAACCAGAGCATCATGATCGGCGACGACATCGAGGTGTCGGTGCTGGCGATCATGGGCGAGAAGGTCAGGATTGGAATCCAGGCGCCCCGCGACGTTCCGGTGTTCCGCAAGGAGGTCTACCTTGAGATCCAGCAGGAGCGGGCGGACGGACCGAAGGGGGCGCGGGAAGAGGTCGACGCGGCGCTGCGTGGGCTCGGCGACGAGCCCGCCTGAGTAGCGGGCGAAGACCGCCGCGGCCGGCGCCGCGCTCAGGTGAGCAGCAGGTAGAGCGTCTCGAACATCGCGGCCGTGACGAACAACGCGGTCGCGATCAGCGTCAGCACGAGGAGCCAGTAGCGCAGCGAGCTGCGTTTGCGCGCGCGGACGTGCGTGCGTACGCGCGACCTACGCACGGCCTGTCGGCGCAGTCGCTCCCTTCGGCTCCGGTCCAGTTGCGTCTCGTGCCGGAACTGCTGCTCGAGCTGCGCAAGACTCTGGCGCATCTTCATCGCCATCGCGGCCCGAGCCTACCAACTGCGTGGCGCGACAGGGCGTGAGCGACTCACGCCCCGTTGACAGCCAAGGTCAGCGAACCTGCTGCCGCTCGTAGACGTCGACGAAATGCAGGTAGTTATCGGCGATCTGTGACGCTGCGGCGCCGCGGTCGAGCTCATTTGCGAGAAAACTCTTGAGCGCGTCCCACCAGATTGAGCGGCCGATCGCGAAGCCGATGAAGCCCTCCACGGTGGCCGCCGCCTCGAGCCATTGCTCGACCTTCGCGGTCGATGCGCCGCGACCCAGCAGTACACACTTGACGCCCTCGCGCCCCTCGCCCGATCGCACCTGCTCAGCCAGCATCACCGCGTCGTCACGGGCGTCGACGCCCTCGATCTTCCAGATGTCGACCTCGACCCCGTAGTCCTGGGCGTCGGTGATCGCACGGCGCATGAGCTCCGGCCGCAGCTCGGCGTCGTAGCGTTCCCCGTCGCCGTCGACGCTCGTGAGCTGCTCATCGGTCGCCGGGACGAGCAGCTCGTACAGGAACTTGCGGTCGTTGTCGTGCAGCCAGTCCGCGAGCCGCTTGAGCCGTTCGAGCTGTTGCGTGTTCATCGCCGGATCGTCGTCGGGGTTGTAGCGGACCAGCACCTTGGAGAAGTCCGGGTCAAAGCGCTCGATGTGGGCGGCGAAGTCGTCGCCGTACTGGAAGTCGAACTCGTTCTGGCCCGACTTCTCGACCGGCATCGCGAGCTTCAGGCCATCGGCCTTCGCCCGTTCCGGGATGTTGGATCCGAACTGCTCATCGACCAGCACGCCGGTCGCGCCCGCCTGGGCGCCGCGCGATACGGCCTCGAGCATCCCCTCGAAGATCAGCCGTTTGGCGTCGGAGATCGTCTCGACCTCCTCGGGCGTCGGATCGCCCTCAATGCCGAACATCTTCTTCTGGAACGACCCGCGATGGTCGAACGCCAGGATGTACAGCTTGCCGTCGTAACCCAGTGGCATTGGCACCGTCCTTCGTCAAATTTGAGATCAGCAACCAGTCTAGGTCAGGCCGAGCCAGCCCACATCGCAAAAGCTCAATCCGTACGCTCTGGGCGCAGTGGAGCACAGCTTCGCCGGACACGCCTACACGATTGGCATCGAGGAGGAGCTGATGATCCTCGACGCCGACACGCTTGAGCTCGTCAACGCGATCGAGTCGATGCTCGAACCGGCGACGCTCGGCGAGATCAAACCCGAGCTGATGGAGTCGGTGCTCGAGATCTCGACTGACCCGTGCCGGGACATGGCCGAGGCCTCCGAGCAGCTGCGCACGCTGCGCCGCCAGGTGGCGGACACGGCGTCGGGCAAGGGTCTCGCGATCGGCTCGGCCGGCACGCACCCGTTCGCGATGTGGGAGGACCAGCGGATCGTTGCCCGCCCCCGTTACCGCGACCTGATCTCGGCGATGCGGTTCGTCGCGCGCCAGGAGCTGATCTTCGGGATGCACGTTCACATCGGGGTCGACGACCCCGATAAGGCGATTCACGTCGCCAACGGGATGCGGGTCCACCTGCCGGTGTTGCTGGGGTTGTCGGCGAACTCGCCGTTCTGGCGCGCCAACACGACCGGGCTGGCGTCGAGCCGGACGCCGATCTTCCGTGCCTTCCCGCGGGTCGGGATCCCGCCGACCTATAAGGACTGGGCCGACTACGAGCAGCGGATCGAGTTCATGATCACGGCCGGAGTGATCGAGGACTACACCTACCTGTGGCACGACGTGCGCCCGCACCCCAACTTCGGCACCGTCGAGGTCCGGGTGATGGACTCGCAGACGCGCGTCGAGCACTCGCTGGGTCTCGCTGCGCTGGTGCAGGCGCTGGTCCGCGAGCTCTCGGAGCACTTCGAATCCGGCGGGCAGCTCGAGAGCTATCCGTTTGAGATGCTGGATGAGAACAAGTGGCTGGCGGCGCGCCACGGGCTCGAGGGCGAGTTGGTCGATCTGCCGAGCTCGGACCGGGTCCCGACGCGCGAGCTGGCGCGCCGGCTGCTCGATCGGATGCGCGAGCACGCGACCGATCTGGGCTCCGTCGACGAGCTCGCGGCGATCGAGGACATGCTCGATCGCGGCAACGGAGCCGGCCGGCAAATGGTCGTCTACGAGGCCAACCACGACCTGCAAGAAGTGATGGCCGAGATCGTCGCCGCGACGCTGCCATAGGCAGGAGCTTTGTCGACGAGCGCGGGCGGTTTCTGAGCAGTTCTACAATCGCTTTGTGAGCGCTGGCGGGCCAGAACTTTTCGTGATCTGCAAGAGCTGCGGATCCGAGGTGAGCACGTACATCACCGAGTGCCCATATTGCGGCAACCGTCTGCGAAAGCGCGCGCCGAAGCTCGACCGCGAGGGCCGGGTTGCCGAGAAGCGCCGGCGCCGCACTCCGCCGCCATTGTTGACGCGGCTGCGGCCCGACGAGATCCCGGGGATCAGGCCCGATACCCGCCCGTACGCGACGATCGCGCTCGTCCTCGCCGGGGCGGTCGGCACGTTGCTGTGGCGCACCGGGCTCGGAGCCAGCAACGAGCTCGAGATCCAGGGCAAGCTCGGAAGCCACTGGTGGCGGCTGTTCACGGCGGCGTTCACCTACAACAACATCGGCTACGCGTTCATAACGCTGACGACGATCGCGCTGTTCGGCTGGCTGCTCGAGCGCCGCCACGGGCCGCTCGTCGTCCTCGGGCTGTTCCTGGTCGGCGGCGTCGGCGGGCTGGCCGCGACGGCCGCCCTTTACCAGATCCCGGTTGCGATGGGCGCCAACGGCGCCGCGCTCGCACTGCTGTGCGCGTGGGCGACCCCGGACCTGCTGGCCCTCCGTGCCGGCGAGGACGTCGATGGCGATCTGATCGGGACGGCCGTGATCGGCGTCGTCGTGGCGTTGATGCCGCTCGCGGTACCGCAGGCGAGCTGGATCGCCGACGCGGTCGGGGTCGTGACCGGGTTCGTGGTCGGGCTGCCGCTGTCGCGGATGACCGTCCGCTAGAGCACGCTGATCGTGCCCGGCTCGCCCTCGACGAGGCGGCCGATCACCGCACCCGGGGCACCGCCGGCAACCGCACCCGGCGGCACCGCCGCCAGCAGGCCGCCCGATGTCATCGCATCGCACACCAGCCAGCGCCGCCCCGGCGCGACATCGTCGGCGAACGTGGCGAACCCTTCGGCGTGCGCGCGGTTGCGCCGCGTTCCGCCCGCCACGGCGTCGCCGCCGGGCAGCGACAGCAGCTCGAGCACGCCGTCGATCGCCGGCACGTCGTCGGCGCGCAGCTCGGCCGCGAGGCCGCTCGCGAGCGCCAGCTCGTGCAGGTGACCCAGGAGGCCAAAGCCGGTCACGTCGGTCATCGCGTGCGCGCCCGCCGCTCGGGCCGCGATCGCGCCATCGCGGTTGAGCGTGGTCATCACCTCGATCGCAGCCTCCAGGGGCGCGTCGAGCCCACGCTTGCAGGCGGTCGAGACCGCGCCTGAACCGAGCTGCTTGGTGAGCACGAGCGCGTCGCCGGCGCGCCCGCCGCCATTGGTCAGCAGCTCGTCGGGATGCACCACCCCGGTGACCGCCATCCCATACTTCGGCTCGGCGTCGTCGATCGAGTGCCCACCGATGATCGCGACGCCCGCCTCGGCCGCGATCGAGGCACCGCCACCTAGGATCTCAGCCAGCACGTCACCGCCGATCTGCTCAATCGAGAACGCGACCAGGTTCAGCGCGCAGACCGGCGTGCCGCCCATCGCGTACACGTCGGACAGGGCGTTACACGCAGCTATCCGCCCGAACTGCCACGGGTCGTCGACGATCGGGGTGAAGAAGTCGACCGTCTGGACGATCGCGAGGTCGTCGCGGAGCTTGTAGACGCCCGCGTCGTCCGAGGTCTCGAAACCCACCAGCACGTTCGGATCGCTGACCCCGGGGAGGCCTGCCAGCAGGGGTCCGATCGATGCCGCGGGCAGCTTGCAGCCACACCCGGCGCCATGAGACAGCGAGGTGAGGGCCACGGCCATCTTCGTATGATGACTCACACCCCGTGCCGGACAGCACCTACACCGACGAGCAGCTCGACGCCGCGATCGCGCAGATCACTGAACCGACCCGGTTTCGCGAGGCGCAGGAGCTGGTGATGCGCGCCGCGCCGCAGCTCCAGCGCGTGCTCGCCGCGGCGATCGCCGACGGCGGCTGGTTCGACTCCGCGCACGAACAGGCGGTCCGCGAGGCGGCGGCCGAAGCCGATCCGGAGCTCCGGCTGCGGTCGCTGCGGACGCTGCTCGCCGAGGAGACCCGGCTCGGCATGCTGGTCGGCGTCGCGGTCGGCTTCGAGCTCGCCCGCGCGCTCCCCTCATCCAACCCCTGAAACCCGAACCTGGAGGACACGCACCGATGGATGTCCGTTTTCTCGGCCACGCCTGCTTCACGCTCTCCGATGGCGACACGACGCTGCTGATCGACCCGTTCCTGACCGGGAACCCGAAGGCCGCGGCGACCGCCGACGAGGTCGACGCGACGACGCTGCTGCTCACCCACGGCCACCAGGACCACTACGGCGACACCGTCGCGATCGCCAAGCGGACCGGCGCTACGGTGGTGGCGATCACCGAGGTCGCCGGCGAGATCGGCGCGGAGGGCTGCGACGTTCGCGACTGCAACCTCGGCGGCACCGCGAGCTTCGACTGGGGCTGGGTCAAGCTGGTGCCCGCCTGGCACACCTCGACGACGCCGAAGGGCACCGTCAACACGCCCGCCGGCATGCTGATCAGCTTCGCCGGCAAGATCGTCTACCACCTCGGCGACACGTGCCTGTTCTCGGACCTGAAGCTGGTCGGGAGGCGCAATCCGATCGACATCGCGCTGATGTGCATCGGCGGCCACTACACGATGGACCGCTACGACGCGGTCGACGCGGCCGAGTTCGTCGGCGCCAAGACCGTGATTCCCTGCCACTACAACACGTTTCCGGCGATCGAGACCGACGCCCAGGCGTTCAAGTCCGAGGTCGAGTCCGCGACCAGCTCGAACGTCGTGGTTCTCGAACCGGGGGAGACCCATTCCGCATGACACACGCAATCGTCCTGATCCAGGCCGAGGGGAAGGCGCTGGCGACGCTCGGCGGTGAGCTGGCGGGGATCGAGGGGGTCGCCGAGGCGTACTCGGTGACCGGCGAATGGGACTTCGTCGCGATCCTTCGGCTCCGTGAGCAGGACCAGCTGGCGCAGATCGTAACCGGCAAGCTCTCGCAGCTCGACGGCGTCCGCCGGACGCAGACGATGGTCGCCTTCGAGGTCTACTCCCGCCACGACCTGGAGGCACTGTTCTCAGTCGGTCAATGAGCTCGTCCCCGCGCGACGGATCCTCGTGCTCGGACCAGATGCATGGGGGCGAGCGTCTGCGGATGGCGCTCGTCGCCGACCGCGCCGCCTGGCTCGAGCAGCTGTGCACGTCCACTCGCGGACCGGTGGCTCACCTCGGCTGCGCCGACAGCCCGTACACGCGTGAGCTGATCGCGGCCGGCGCGCTGTTGCACGAACGGTTGGTCAAGGCCGCCGACGTGACCGGGTTCGACGTCGACGCCGAGTCGCTGGCGCTGCTCGAGCAGCGGATGCCCGGCGAGCGTTTCGTCGTCGCGGACATCACGGGAGACGTACCCGCGGAGCACAAAAACCGCTACGCGCTGGTGATCGCCGGCGAGGTTCTGGAGCACGTCCCCGACGCCGACGCGTTCCTCCAGGGCTGCGCGACGCTGCTCGCGCCAGACGGCCGTCTCTGCGTCACGGTCCCGAACGCGTGCTGTCCGAAGATCGGGCTGCGCTCGCTCGCGGGTCGCGAATCCGTGCACCCCGACCACCGCGTCTACTACGGCCCGCGGACGCTGCAGCGAACGCTCGAAGGCGCAGGCTTCGAGCTCGAAACGATCGCTTCGTGCCTGGCTCCGGTCGCCGGCCGGGCGGGGAAGCTCGTGTTCAACCCGCTGCTGAAGGCGAGCCACCGGATCTTTCAGGGTCCCGTGGGCGATGGCCTGATCGCGGTGGCGATCCGCCGCTCCTAGTGCGCGTCGCGGTCGTGGCAGAGTGGTACCCCTCGCCGACTGATCCGGTTCACGGCGTCTGGGCGCACCGCCAGGCTGTCGCTGCCCGTGACGCCGGCGCCGATGTGCGGGTGATCGCGACTCGGCGCCCGATTCCCCCGATCTCGGTCGCCCGCAAGGGACCCAGGGCGGCTGCCGCCTGGAGTCGCGGCGTCAAGAAACTGCTGAGCCCGTGGGAGTTGGATGGGATCCCGATCATGACGGCGCCGTTCATCAGCCCCCCCCGGCCGCTCAGCTACGGGACCTGGGGATACTGGATGACGCCATCGATAAGGCGTGCCCTCGATGCGCTGCGCAACCGGTGGCCGTTTGACCTAGTGCACGCCCACTCGGTCACGCCGCCCGGGTTCGCTGCCTCGCGCGCGCTCAACGACAGCGCCGCGCTGGTCGTGTCGACCCACGGCCCCGACGTGATCTCCGTCTACGCGCGCAGTCGGTGGTCCCGCCGCGCCACCGCCGAGGCATTCGATGCGGCCGACGTCGTGATCGCCAACTCTGCGTGGGCCGCCGCCCGCTGCGAGGCGATCGCCGGCCATCCGTTGCCGGTCGAGATCGTCCATCTCGGCGCCGACATACCGGCAAAAGCAGACGGCAAGCGGACACGCCCGACGATCGTTACGCTCGCCCACCTGGTGGGCCGCAAGCGCCACGATCTCGTCCTCTATGCGCTGGCGGCGATCCCGCGGTCCGAGCGGCCCGACTACCTGGTGATCGGTGACGGCCCGCTCCGTCCCGAGCTGACCCGGCTCGCCCGCGAGCTCGGGGTCGCCGAGCGCTTGCAGATGACAGGACAACTCGCCAACGAAAAAGCGGTCGCCGAGGTCGCGCGGTGTCATCTGTTCGTGATGCCGAGCGTCAACGAGCCGTTCGGCGTCGCCTACGTCGAGGCGATGGCGGCGGGCTTGCCGGCGATCGCCACCCGGGGCGAGGGCGGTCCTGAGGACATCGCGGCGGCGGGAGACGGCATCGTGCTGGTGCCGCGCGATGATCATCGGGCGCTCGCGGTCGCGATCACCGAGGTGCTGCGCAACCCGACGATCGGCCAGGCGGCCCGCCGAACGGTCGCCGAGCACTTCACCTGGAAGCACTGCGGCGAGCGGACGGTGGTGGCCTACGAGCGCGCGCTGAAAGCGAAGCGATGAGCGACCTGCTGGTCCTGTCGCTCGGGACGACCCACGGGTTGCGCGTCGCCGACAACATGCTGATCGCGATGCTCAGAGAGGCCGGAGCGAGCGTCGACGCGTTCAGCGTCAAGATCGGTGCCACTGACAGGCTGCGCCGCGGATACCCGGTCAACGACTTGGTCGAAGCGATCGCCTCGCGCCGCGCCGCGAACGCTGCGCTCGAAAAACAGCCGCGCCCGCGGGCGGTGCTGTTCTCGACGACCACGGCCGCGCTGCTCGCACCGCCGATCCGAGTCCCGTACGCGGTGAGGCTCGACTCGCCGGCGGCGCTCAACCGCCGTGGAGTGCTCAATGCGCCGGTGCGCGTGCTTGAGCGGCGCAGCCTGGCGGGAGCACGCCTGCTGATCCCGCTCGGCGCTGCGGGGGCAGCCGCGATTCCACCGGGCAGCGCCGCCACCGAGGTGGTGCCAGTGCCGATTGAGCCCTCCGGGGACGTCGAGGGAGCACGCGACACCGACCTGGCGGTCGCCTACACCCCGGATCCGAAGGCCAAGGGCCTGGCCCGGCTGTGTGCTGCGTGGGCACAGGTCGCGGACGACGCGCGCAGGCTTGAGGTATTCGGGATCACCAACGACGCCGCGCTGGCGTTCCTTACTCGCCGGAAGATGCCTCAGCCGCCGCCAAGCATCACGTTTCGCGGGTTCGTCTCAATTGAGGACTTTCGGGCCACGCTTCGCAAAGCGCAGTGCTTCGTATCGGCCGCGCGCTGGGAGGACTACGGCCAGGCGCCGCTGGAGGCGCTTCGAGATGGCGCTCTCCTGGTGACGGCACCCTCCGACGGTCCGTACGAAGCGTTGGCGATCGCCCGGGATCTGGATGCGCGGATGGTCGCGCAGGATCTCGAGCCGTTATCGCTGGCGGCCGCGATCTCGGCCGCGTTCGAGCGCGATGATCCGGCGCGCACCGCGTATCAGCGACGCGCCGCCGCGCGCCTCGAGCCCTACCGCTGGCAGCACGCGGTGACGGCGCTCCGTACCCGCGTACTTCCGGCGTTGCTCGGCGACGTATGAGCGCGCACGTCGCCGCGCGTCGCACCGCGCAGAGACTGGGAATCGACCCGCGCTACCTACGCCGCGTCCGCTGGCTGCACAAGGCGGCGGTGCTGCGCCGCGACCATGCGCCGCTACGCCGGAACCTGCGCTACGTGCTGCTCGATCCGGAGACCGACAACTTCACCTACGAGCTCGCCAACGAGCAGGAGCTCGCAGAGTGGGTCGCAAACGTGACCGGCTGCGAGCCAGGACTCGCGAGCGAGTACATCGGCGAGTCACACGCTGACGAGCGGCTGGCCGCGTGGCTGCGGGCGGCGACGGACGGGCGCTGGCTATGGACCAAGCGCGAGCCCAGCTTCGGCAAGCGCCTCGGGTGGTACGCGCTAGCGCGAGTTCTGAGGCCCACCCTGATAATCGAGACGGGCGTTCACGACGGGCTGGGCTCGATGATCCTGCTCCGCGCGCTGGAGAGAAATGGCTCGCGCGGCCGCCTGGTCTCGTTCGACATCAACCCGACGGCGGGCTGGCTGGTCGGCGCGCATCCGTTGTGGGAGCTACGAATCGAATCCTCGTGCGAGGGGCTGCCAGAGGTACTGGCGCGGCCGGGAGCGCCCGGCATGTTCGTGTACGACGGCTTGCACTCCTACGACGCCGAACTGTGGGACCTCGAGGCGGTGCAGCAGCGGCTGTCGCCCGGGGGCGTGCTCGTCAGCGACGACGCTCACAACGGAGCGATGGCGGCCGTCTGCGAGCGACACGGGCTGACCTACGCCGAGGTCGCCGAACGTCCGAAAGGCCACTTCTACCCCGGCTCGCGCCTGGCGGCCGCGAGCTAGCGGGAGGCCGCAGCGCCGGTGGCGATCGCCTCGGGCTCTTGGCGGCGGCGAGCTAGCGGGAGGCCGCAGCGCCGGTGGCGATCGCCTCGGCGAACGCGTCGACGCTGCGCTGGAGCGGCCATTCGCGGTCGATCTGGAGGCTGGCGGCGGCCATCGCGGCCCGGCGCGCCGGGTCGCGCGCAAGCGCGCGTACAGCGGCGGAGATCGCAGCGCGGTCGTCGGGATCGACCACGATCGCGTTACGACCGTCCACCGCGATGTCCCCGACGGCCCCGGCGCGCTGACTGGCGATCAGCGGCAGGCCGGCCGCGACGCCCTCCCGGAGCGCGACCCCGAACGGCTCGTACAAGCTGACCAGCGCGAGAACATCGGCATTCGCGTACGCGCGCGCGGTGTCAGCCTGGGACAGCGCGCCGTGAAAGCGGACCACGGCCGACGATGCGGACGCTTGCGCCTCGAGCTCGCTGCGAAGCGGCCCGCTGCCGGCGATGTCGAGCTCGAGCCCGCCGCCAGCCGCGGCGTCGATCAGCGCGTCGACGTTCTTATCGGCCACCAGGCGGGCGACACATAGCACCCGGAGCAAGCTGCCTGGAGTTCGATGCGCTGCCGCCGCGCGGATCGGCTCTGCGTCCACGCTCTGCAGGCTGACCACCGTGCGGGTCGGATCCGAACCGAGCGCCACCAACCTGTCGCGCGCCTGAGTGCTAGCGCCGATCGCCGCGGCGGCGCGCCGGGCAAGGGTCGCGTGGATCCGCCGTTGCGGCCTGGACAACGCCCGGGCGGACACCGCACCGAGCTCGCTGAAGTGCACCAGGCCCCGGCGATGGCGCGAGCACCAGGCACGTGCGAGGAGCGCCGTCGGTCCGAACTCCCACACGACGACGACGTCCGGGGCGAAGGCGTCAAGCGCGCGAAGCAGCCCGCGTGGAACCACGAGTGGGCTGCGCCCCGAGCGACGCCACTGCAGCGCCTCCAGGACGGTCGCGTCGTACGCGTGGTCTGAGGCAAACCAACGCGCATCCATATCCCACCCAGCTAGGCGCTGCGCCTGATACAGCACGCGCAGCCGAAGGTCGGGCCGCGCCGCCAGCGATGCGAACAGCGGCTCACGGTAGGGCGCCGCGGCCGGCGCCAGGATGGCGCAGCGCAGTTGCGCGTTCATGGGAGCACGATGAGCACGGAGCGGGAATGATGCCGGGGATGCGCGTCCTTGTGCTTCACAACCGGTACCGGCTCGAAGGCGGCGAGGAGCGGGCGGTCGCCGATCTCCAGGCGCTGCTGCGGGCGCGGGGCCACACGGTCGCGGTGCTGGAGCGTTCGAGCGCCGGCCTCGGCAACGTGACCGCGGCCAGGTCGCTGATCGGCGGTGGCTCGCACCCCGAGGAGGTCTCGCAGGCCGTCCGCGGGATGCGCGCCGACGTCGTCCACGCCCACAACCTGCACCCGCTGTTCGGGTGGCGCGCGCTGGCGGCGGCGCGTCAGGCCGGGGCGCGCACGGTGCTGCATTTGCACAACTTCAGGCTGTTCTGCGCGATCGCGATCGGCTACCGCGACGGTGCGCCGTGCTTTCGCTGCCGCGGGACCGACACGTGGCCCGGCGCGCGGCTGCGCTGCCGCGGGTCGCTACCCGAGGCGACCGCATACGCGGTCGGGCTCCGGCGCCAGCAGCCGCACGTGTTCGAGCAGGTCGACCGCTTCGTGGCGGTCAGCGAT
This sequence comes from uncultured Solirubrobacterales bacterium, assembly GCA_963756655.1. GTDB lineage: Bacteria > Actinomycetota > Thermoleophilia > Solirubrobacterales > Solirubrobacteraceae > Palsa-465. Next base: position 74,532 of record CAVWOQ010000026.1, on the reverse strand, counting down.
GCGACCAGGCGGCGGCTGCTCGAACTCGGCCTCCCGGCAGGGCGGACGACGGCGCTGACGAACTTCGTCGCGGCGGCCGGGTTGGCCGACAGCTCGCGCGCCGGCGAAGGGGAGTACGCGCTCGTCAGCGGCCGGCTGGTGGAGGAGAAGGGGTTCGACATCGCGATCGCGGCGGCCCGAGCGGCGGGCGTCCCGCTCGTCGTCGCGGGCGATGGGCCCGACGCCGAGCGCCTTCACGCGCTGGCGGCCGGCGGCGAGGTGCGGTTCGACGGGCGCGTATCGGAGCAGGCGCTGGAGCAACTACGCTCGCGCGCGGCGGTGGTGCTGGCGCCGTCGCGGTGGGAGGAGCCGTGCCCGTACGCGGTGCTCGATGCGCTCGCGACGGGGGTCCCGGTGCTGGCCAGCGACCGCGGCGGCCTGCCGGAACTCGTCGGCCGCGACTGCGTGCTGGGGGCGGCCGACATCGCGGCCTGGAGCGAAGCGCTGGCGGCGCTGTGGCACGACTCCGCTCGTCGCCAGCAGCTCGGCGACGCCGCGCTGAAAGACGCGCGCCGGCGGTTCTCCGAGGACAGCTACTACGAGCGGCTGCTGGCTGTCTACGGCTAGCCGATCCGCGCGCCCGGCTCGGCGCCGCGGTCGGGGCGCAGCAGCACGACGCCGCGCTGCTCGTCGAGCGCTCCGAGCACCAGCACCTCGGACCAGAACGGGCCTATCTGCCGGGGCGGGAAGTTCACGACCCCGACGACCAGCGTGTCCTCGAGCTCCTCGCGCGTGTAGTGCTTGATCTGCGCCGAAGAGCTTTTGATCCCGATCTCCGGGCCGAAGTCGATCGTCAGCTTCCACGCCGGCTTGCGTGCCTCAGGGAACTCGTCGACGCCGATCACGCGGCCGACACGCATGTCGACCGCCTCGAACTGCTGGAAATCGATCTGGTTCAGCTGCCCGCCGGCGTCGTGCCGGTGCCGGTGACGGTGGTCGGCGGGCCCCCGTTCGGCGGTGGGGTGCCGCCACTCGGCGGCGTGGTGGTCGGCCCCGTCGGTCCCGTCGGCGGCGTGGTCGTGCCGGTCGGGGGCGTCGTGGGCGTGGTCGTGCCAGTCGGGGGCGGCGTCGTGCCGGTCGGCGACGTGCTACCGGTCGGCGACGTGCTACCGGTCGGCGACGTGCTACCGGTCGGCGAGGTGACCGGAGTCGGCGCCACCGGCGCGGTCGCGACAATCACCGGGGTCGACACGGTCTTCGACGGCGCGCTGCTCGACGGGTCGCTGGTCGGCGTCGCGCTCGCGGGTGGCTGGCTCGACGGCAGAACGCTCGTCGGCGCTGCCGTGCTCGGATCGGCGGGCGGCGTCGGCATCACGGTCGGGTCCGTCTGGGTCTGATCGCGGCCGGGCGATGCGACCTTGCTGTTGACAGGCGCGGTCGACGCCCCTGTCGTGACCGCGTTTGTCGCGGTCGCCGTCTTCGATGTTGCCGAGGCCGGCTTCTGCTTGACGGCCGCGGCGGCCTTCGGTGTGGTGTGGTGCGTCGGGGAGCTCGACCGGCGCTCGGGCTGCGAGTAGACCGGAGCTAGCGGTTCGTGCTGAGCCTGCAAGGCCTGCACGTTCTGCAGGTTCCGGTACCCAAGTGACGCTACGACCGCGCGGTGGTGATGGACGCGTCGCGTGGTGTGATCCGTCTCGACCGCGCCGGCGGTGACAAGCGCCGCGGCCGCGATACCCGCCGCCGCCTTGGCGGCGATCGCGCCGAGTCCGGTCGAGATGAAGGAGCCGGAGCCGATCGCGACGCCCGAGCCGGCGAGCGCGGTACCGCCCGCGGCGGCGCTCGCACCCGCACCGGCGGCGCCCGAACCGGCCGCCGTGGCACCAGAGCCGGCGCCTGCTGAGTGACCGAGGTGGGCGAGCGCGAGCTTGCGGAGGATCACCAGCGGTCCGATCGGCATCAGCGCCGCCAGCGCCTTGTTGGTCTGCTTGAGCTGACCGCGGAACACGGTGCAGCGTTCGCACGACCGCAGATGCCGGCGGACGAGCGGGCTCGGTCGCCGGCGCAGGCCCTCGGCCAGCTCGCCGAGCTCGATCCGGACCTCGGCGCACGACAGCAGCCGAGCCTCGGCCGCCTCGGCGAGCGAGACACGCGCGCGCACCAGCAGCGATTTCACGCTCGGCACGGTGGTCTCCATCGCCTCGGCGATCTGCTCGTAGGACAGCGCGTCCATCTCGCGCAGCACGAGCGCGGTCTTCTGCGTCTCGGGCAGCTCATGGATGTCTCCAACCAGCAGCCTGAACTCCTCGCGCCCGTGGACCTTGTCGGCTGTGCTGGCTCCGTTGTCGGAGTAGTGCATGTCCATCGAGTCGACGCCGATCGTCTGGATCCGGCGCAGGTGGTTGAGGCTGCGGTTACGGGCGATCCGGTACAGCCATGGCCGAACGTTGATTGGGCGCTCGTCGGCGAGGATCGCGTTGAAGGCGGCGGTCATCACCTCCTGCATCACGTCCTCGGCATCCTCACGGGACCCGAGCATGTGCCGGCAGAAGGCCTGCAGGCGCGTCTCGTAGCGGGCGACCAAGACCTCGAACGCCGCCGCATTGCCCTTTCGCAAATAGGCAATCAGCCGCTCATCCGACTGCAGCCGAAGCAGCGGCGAGCGGCCGTGCAGGCCGATTCCAGGGGAGTATTTAAGTGCTGAGACTTCCATCCGGCACTACTGGCGAGGCTCCCGGTTCATCGCTCACGACACCGTAGCAGCGCAAAAGTTGCGCTTTCTAAGAGCGTAAAACTTCCCGTTCACGGCAAGGATCGCCAAATCGTGAACAAATCTACTATTTATTGGGCCGGGATGAGGAGCCGGACACCGAACAGGCAGTGCCCGGGGAGGGAGTCGAACCCTCATGCCGCAAGGGCAGTCGCTCTTAAGGCGACCGTGTCTGACCAGTTCCACCACCCGGGCGGGCGGGGCAGACGCTAGCGGCTCGGACACCCGACGCCAAGCCCGTCGGAGCTCTGCAACCGCCCTTGGAACCGTGCAGTTCCCAATTGACAGGTTAATGAGGCCCTTGGTACGTTCGACCACCATCTACGCGCGGGTAGGCCCGATTCCGGCGCGCGAGGAGGAGTGCAACTGGTGGGTACGTCGCGGCGATGCGAAGCGCAAGTCTGATCGGACGCATAGCCGCGGTTGCCGCGATCGCGATTGCGATCGTGGCCGTCGCCGTGATCCTGCTCTCGAGCGGGAGCACGTATCAGGTACGTGCGATCTTCCAGAACGCGAGCCAGATCGTGCAGGGCGACCTGGTCCAGGTGGCGGGCAACTCGGTCGGCACCGTGTCGGGAATCGCGATCACACCGCAGGGGCAGGCGGAGTTGACGCTGCAGATCTCAAATGGCGCCTACGCGCCGCTGCGCCAGGGAACGACCGCCACGATCCGTGAGCTGTCGCTGTCGGGGATCGCCAATCGCTACGTGGCCCTGAACCTTGGACCGCCGAACGCGCCCAGGATCGTCAACAACGGCGTGATCAGCGCCAACAACACGACCAGCGAAGTCGACCTCGACCAGATCTTCGACACGCTCACCCCCCGGACCCTGAGGGGCCTGCAGCAGGTGTTCACCGGCTCCGCCGCGCAGTTCAAGGGCAACAGCAAGCTCGCGCAGCAGGCGCTCGCGTACCTCAACCCGGCGGTCGCGGCGAGCAGCACGCTGTTCAACCAGATCACCCGCAACAACTCCAGCAACTTCACCAAGTTCATCGTCAAGACGAGCGGACTGGTGACGACCGTCGCGCAGCGCAGCGCCGACCTCAGCGGCCTGATCCAGCATCTGTCGACGACGACCCAGGCGCTGGCCTCCGAGCGCGTCAACCTCGGCGCCTCGCTGCGCCTGCTGCCGCCGTTCATGCGGCTGGCCAACACGACGTTCGTCAACCTCCGCAGCGCGCTCGCGGTGCTGACGCCGCTGGTCAACGTCTCAAAGCCGGTCGCGCCGAAGCTCGAGAAGCTGCTCGTCCAACTGCGGCCGCTCGCGGAGGACTCCGTCCCGACGGTCAAGGACCTGTCGGAGGTCGTCTACAAGCCCGGTCCCAACAACGACCTCACCGACCTGACGCGGCTCGGCGTGCCGCTCGCCAACGCTACGGTCAACAACACCAAGGCGAACGGCAAGGTCCGCCCGGGCGCGTTCCCGCAGTCGATCACGGCGCTCAACGACTCGACCCCGGAGCTCGCGACCGACCGGCCTTACGCGGTCGATCTGACGGGCTGGTTCGAGGGTTACTCGCACCCCGGCACTCAGGACGCGAACGGCGGCTCGAGCCGCGTCGCGCCGGTCGTCGGCGTCGGCTCGATTTCCAACGGCGCGCTCAACATCCTGCCGGCGTTCACCGACCCGGCGCTGCGCGAGGCGCTCGCGTTCGGCCAGAACGGCCAGGGCGGCGGCGCGCTGACCACCGGACAGGGCGACCGCTGCCCGGGTTCGATGGAGCGTGGAGCCATCTACTACCCAGAGAGCGGGTTCCCGTGTAACCCGAACGAGGTGCCGACCGGCTCATGAAGCGGGTCCTCCTGAGCGCTGCGATCCTGCTCGCCGCCGGCGCGTTCATCGTGCTGGCCGGAGGCGCTTCGAGCGGCAGCGCCCAGGGCACCTACAAGATCCAGCTCGACAACGCGTTCGGGCTCGTTACCGGAGCCGACTTCAAGGTCGCCGGCGTCCCCGCGGGAACGATCAGCGCCATCAACCTCGACAAGAAGTCGCTGTACGCGGTCGTGACCGTGAACGTGACGCGCGGCGGCTTCGGACAGTTTCACCAGAACGCCTTCTGCCAGTCGCGGCCGGAATCGCTGATCGGTGAGTACTACATCGACTGCGACCCGGGGACCAGCAACAGCCCGGCGCTCAAGCCCGGCAGCACGATCCCGGTCACCCACACGCAGTCGACGATCCCCGCCGATCTGGTTCAGGACGTTTTGAGGCTGCCGTATCGCGAGCGCTTCACGCTGATCGTCAACGAGCTCGGCGCCGCGGCCGCTGCCCGGTCCGACGACCTCCAGGCCGCGTTGCGGCGCGCGGTCCCGGCGCTGACCGAGACCGACGACGTGCTCCACCTGCTCGCCAACGACTCGACGACGCTCCAGAACCTGACGCACGACTCCAACAGCGTGATCACCGCGCTCGCCAACAACAGCTCGCAGGTCGAGCGGTTCGTCGAGACGGCCAACCGGACCGCGACCGCGACCGCGACCCAGGACAACAACCTGCGGCTGTCGGTCAAGAACCTGCCGCCACTGCTCGAGCAGCTGCGTCCGGCGATGGCCGCGTTGGAGAAAACCGTCGTCGCCAACACGCCGGTGCTCGAGAACCTGAACGCGGCCTCGGGCGAGCTCGACCGGTTCTTCACGAACCTGCCGGCGTTCTCGCACTCGGCGATTCCGGCGATCAAGTCGCTCGGACAGGCGTCGGTGACCGGCAAGACGGCAGTCGAGGCGGCGCTGCCGACGGTCTCGGACCTGAACGAATTCGCGAAGTCGACCCCGGAGCTGGCGCAGAACCTGTCGATCGTGCTGGCGAGCCTCGATACGCAGAAAAACGCCGTCGAGCGCGATCCGCGCAGCCCGGGTGGCAAGGGGTTCAGCGGGCTGCAGGCGCTGCTGGGCTACGTCTTCAACCAGTCGCTGGCGGTCAACACCTACGGTCCGTTCGGCCACGTGCTGGCGGTCGACGGCTTCTACAGCGAGATGTGCTCGCCGTACGCAACGCCGGCGACGGTCGCGATGGCGCTCAAGGCATACGGCCCCAAGTACCGCCAGTGCTACTCGTGGCTCGGTCCCAACCAGCCGGGCGTGAACGAGACCGACCCGACTGACCCGAGTGCACCGGTGCCCGACCCCGGCGGAGCGCCCCCCGGCCAGCAGGGGCCGAAGACCAGTGCCGCCCGGCTGACGGCGTCCGCGACGTCGGCGCCGACAAGCTCATCAACCGCCGCGTCGGCCAACTCGTCGTCGAACTCCTCGATCGCGAGCTCGAGCGCCAAGAGCGCGGTCGGCCAGATCGTCTCCAAGACGGCGGGTCAATCGTCCGGCTCGGGCGTCTCGACCAGCCAGGCGCAACAGCTCCTCAACTACCTGCTCGCGCCGTGACCGTCACCCGCAACACACCCCCCGCAGCGCCCTCGTCGCCCGGCGGCAACGGGCGCGGACGGCGCCAGCAGTCGGCGCTCGCCAACCCGGTGTTGGTCGGCGCGATGACGGTGCTGGTGGTGCTCGTCGCCGTGTTCCTCGCCTACAACGCCAACAACGGCCTCCCGTTCGTGCCCACGCGCGAGCTGAAGGTCAACATCGCCAGCGGCTCGGACCTGGTCCCGGGCGACGAGGTGAGCGAGGGCGGCTTCCGGATCGGCGTCGTCTCGGCCCTGAACCCGATCGTGCTGCCGACCGGGCAGGTCGCCGCCCAGCTGACGCTGCAGCTCAACCAGAGCGACGGCAAGCTGCCGATCGACTCGACCGCCCAGATCCGCCCCCGCTCGGTGCTCGGGCTCAAGTACGTGGACCTACACCGTGGCACGTCGAAGCGAATCTACGCCGACGGCGGCACGATGCCGATCACGCAGACGAGCGTCCCGGTCCAGTTCGAGGACCTCAACCAGATGTTCGACGCCAAGACGCGGACCGCGGTCCAGGACAACCTGGTCGGGTTCGGCAACGCGCTCGCCGGGCGCGGGTCGGCGCTAAACGACACGATCGCGAGCCTCCCGCGGCTGTTCCTCTACCTGCGACCGGTCGCCGCCAACCTCGCGAACCCCAGCACCGGGCTGACGCGGTTCTTGCGCTCGCTCGAGCGGGTGATGGGGACCATCGCCCCCGTCGCCCAGATCAACGCCGAGCTGTTCACGAAGATGGCGACGACATTCGAGGCGATCTCGCACAGCCCCAGCAACCTCGAGCAGACGATCAAGGAAACGCCCTCGACCGAGGCGGTCGTGACGCAGTCGCTCAAGGTCCAGCAGCCGTTCCTCGCCAACCTGACGACGCTCGGCAACCTGCTGGCGCCCGCGACCTCAGAGCTCAAGCAGGCGCTGCCGGTCATCAACCCGGCGATCGAGATCGGCACCAAGACGCTCGCGCGCACGCCGGCTCTGAACGCCGACCTGCAGCAGGTGTTGGTCGCGCTCAAGAACCTGTCGCTCGCTCCCGGGACCAACGTCGCGATCAACGGCCTGACGAGCACGGTCGACACGCTGAACCCGATGGTCCGCTACCTCGGCCCGTTCCAGACCGTGTGCGACGACTGGAACTACTTCTGGACCTACATCTCCGATCTGGTCTCTGAGCCGACTGGTTTCGGGAACGCGCAGCGGGCGCTGATCAACCTCGCCAACTCGGCGCAGACCAACAACGTCGGCCAGCAGGGCGCGACGGCACCGGTCGATGGCGGCGGCACCGACTCGCTGCTGACCGGCGGTAACGAATACCTGCACTCCCAGGCGTATGGCGCCGCGGTCGCGAGCAACGGTCTCGCCGATTGCGAGACCGGGCAGCGCGGCTACGTCAAGAAGCTCAACTACTACGACCCGCAGGGTCGTGACCTCGCCACCGACTCGCACACGCCCGGCAACCAAGGGCCGACGTTCGCCGGCGAGCCGCGCGTGCCGAAGGGCGAGACGTTCAGCCGCAACCCGCCGACCGGACCCCAGCTCCCGAGCGTCCCGGGGAACAACTGACGATGAAACGCAAAGGACGCCGCGGGAAGGGACTCAGCAAGTTCGCAGCCGGAGCGATCGGGATCCTCCTGATCGTCGCGTTCTCGTACGGCGCGTACACGAAGTTCGCCAACCCGTTCGCGGGCAAGTACACGATCCATGCCGTGTTCTCGAGCGCGAACGGGCTCCAGCCGGGCTCGTTCGTCCGGATCGCGGGCGTCAACGTAGGCGAAGTGACGGGGGTCTCGACCGTGCCCGGCTGCCACTCGGCGTCGAAGAACCCGGTCGCCTGCCAGGCCGCCGACGTGACGATGACGGTCAGCAGCAACGGCCTGCCGATCCACACCGACGCGACGTTCGCGATCCGGCCGCGGATCTTCCTCGAGGGAAACTTCTTCGTCGATCTGAGCCCCGGAACCCCGAGCGCTCCGGACGCCCCGAGCGGCCACACGTTCCCGATCCAGCAGGGAGTCGAGCCGGTGCAGCTCGACCAGGTGCTGACCAGCCTCCAGGCCGGCACGCGCCAGAACCTGCAGACGCTTCTGCAGCAGTACGGCAAGGCGGTCTCCACCTCGGCGGCGTCGTTTAATCGCAGCGTCCAGTACTGGCTGCCGGCCTACCAGTACTCGGCACTCGTCGCGCACGATGCGCTGGGCATCCTGCCCAACGACCTCTCGAATTACCTCCTCGCGCAGGGGACGACCGCGGGCGCGCTCAACGCCCATCCGCGGACGCTCCAGAACCTGATCACGGACTTCAACACGACCGCCAACGCATTCGCGCGTGAGAACGTGGCGCTCCGCAACACGGTCGTCCAGCTGCCGCGGACGCTGTCGGCGGCGATTCCGGCCTTCAACGCGCTCAACGCTGCCTTCCCGCCGCTCGAGAAGCTCGCGGTGACGTTGATTCCGGGCGTCAAGTCGACCGGCCCGACGATCGACGCGAGCCTGCCGTTCATCACCCAGCTGCGGCTGCTCGTGCAGCCCTCGGAGCTGCAGGGGCTGGCGAAGAGCCTCAGCACGACGATCCCCTCGCTCGCGAAGCTGACCAACGAGACGATCCCCCTGATGAAGAATCAGGTCCGGCCGGCGTCGAGCTGTGTCGCCAACGTGATCTACCCCTGGTCGCAGCTGACCGTCCCCGACAACAACTTCAACGCCTCCAACGGGTTCCCGCCGCACAAGGTGTACGTCGAGGCGGTCGACTATCTGCCGGGGCTGGCGGGCGAGTCGCGTAACTTCGACGCGAACGGCCCCTACATCCGCGTGCTGCTGAACGGCGGCACGTTCACGTACTCGCTGTCGCCGGGGCTGTTTGGCCAGTCGATCGAGAAGCTCGAGGGCGCGCAGCCGGCGGCGCCGCCCGGTGGCAAGCGCCCGCCGTACGAGGAGAAGGTCCCGTGTGAGACGCAGGCGCCGATCGCCAACCTCGCCGCGCCGCAAAGCGCGCCGTTCCAGCAGATCAACACGACGCCGCTGTCGTCGATCCCGCTCAGCAAACGCAACGCGCAGATCAAGCAAGCGCTGAGTGCGGTCGAGTCGTCGGCCAAGGCCGCCGGCCTCAAAGTCAACGTCCCCAAGAGCCTCCCGTAACGATGAAGCGCGCGATCAAGACCCACGCGACTGACTTCGCAGCGATCATCGTGCTGCTGGTCCTGTCGGTCGTGGTCGCCGGCTACATCCTCAACCACGAGGGCCTCCGGTTCCCGTTCATCGAGTCCTCGCCGTTCACGATCAACGCGGAGTTCTCGACCGCGCAGGCCGTGACCCCTGGCCAGGGCCAAGCCGTGCGCGTCTCCGGAGTTCAGATCGGCACGGTCGGCGGCGTCACGCTCAAAAACGGCGTCGCGATCGTGCAGATGGACATCGATTCGCAGTACAAGGGCGTGATCCACCAGAACTGGAGCGCGCTGCTAAGGCCGAAGACCGGGCTGAAGGACATGTTCATCGAGCTGTCGCCGGGGCGTGGCTCGTCGCCGGTCGCCAAGCCGGGCTACACGATCCCGGTTGCGAACACGCTTCCGGACATCGACGTCGACGAGATCCTCGGGTCGCTCGATGCCGACTCGCGCGCGTACCTGCAGCTGCTGATCAACGGAGCGGGCGCGGGCCTGGCGGGCAGGGGTGGCTCGGAGCTGGCGCAGGTACTCGAGCGCTACGAGCCCACCCACCGCGACCTCGCGCGCGTCAACGGGGCGATCGCGGTCCGCGGTGCTGACCTGCGACAGCTGGTCAACTCGCTGCAGCGGCTGAACACAGCGCTCGCCACCAAGCAGGGTCAGATCGTGCAGCTGGTCGACTCGAGCGCCAAGGTGTTCCGCGCGTTCGCATCCGAGGACGGCAACATCTCGCTGGCGATCAAGCTTCTGCCGGCGACGCTCAGCCAGACGACGGCGACGCTGCAGAAGGTCGAGACGTTCGCGAAGCTGCTGGGGCCGACGGCGACGAACCTGCTGCCGGCCGCGCAGGCGCTGCCGTCGGCGAACGCGGCGCTGGTCGCGCTCGCCAAGCCCAGCACCCCGATCGTCTCCAACCAGATCCGCCCGTTCGTGATCGCCGCCCAACCGCTGGTCAAGCAGCTCCAGCCGGCAGCGAGCAACCTCGCGGCCGCGACGCCGAACCTCAGCAAGACGTTCAACGTCATCAACCACCTCGGCAACATGCTCGGCTACAACCCGGGCAACACCGAGCACGGCTATCTGTGGTGGCTGGCGTGGCTCGACCACGAGGTCCGGACGCTGTTCTCGATCCAGGACGCGAACGGCGTCTTCAGGCCGATCTTCCTGCAGCTCAGCTGCGCGTCGATGACCCAGGTCGCGAACGGGCTCTCCGGTTCCGCGGTGCTGCTGAACCTGACGCCGATCATGAGCGACCCGGCACTGTGCCCGACCCAGTCGACCGCCGGTCTGCCGACGCTCGCCAAGCATCCGGCGAGCTCACGCAGCGCGAAGACCAACACGCCCGTCGCCTCGTCGCCGGGCGCATCAAGCTCGACCACCCCGTCTTCGACCGGCCGGAGCGCGTCGTCGAGCACGAGCAGCGGCACGACCACCTCGCCCAACGCCGCCTCGTCGGCGACCAACGCCGCCAACTCGGCGCTCAACTCGATCCTCAAGCCCTGATGCAGACCGGCACCCCGTCAATCGGCAAGATCGCAACGATGGTGCTGTTCGCGCTGTCGTGCGTCGGCCTGCTGCTTTTCCTGTGGCTGTCGTTCGGCGGCACAATCCCGTTCACCCCGCAGGGCTACCGGTTCGAGGTCGCGTTCCCCGACGCGAGCCAGCTCGCCGACCAGGCCGACGTGCGGATCGCCGGCGTGTCGGTCGGCAAGGTGGTCTCCAAGCAGCTCGACCCGCGGGGCAACCGGACGCTGGTCACGATCCAGATGAACGACAAGTTCGCGCCGATCCACCGCGACGCACGCGCGATCCTGCGCCAGAAGACGATCCTCGGCGAGACCTACGTCCAGCTGACGCCAGGGACCCCCCGCAGCCCGTACCTGCCCGACGGCGGGGAGCTGCCGCGCGGCAACGTCTTACCCGCGGTCCAGCTGGACACGATCTTCAACGCGCTCGACCCACAGACGCGAGCCGCGTTCAGACAGTGGCAGCAGGAGCTGGCAGTGGTGGTCAAGGGCAATGATCAGAACCTCTCGAACGTTTTCGGCAACCTGCCCACGTTCGCCGCCGACGGGACCGACCTCCTGCAGGTGCTCGACATCCAGCACACCGCGGTCACGAACCTGGTCCGCAACGGCGGGACCGTGTTCGCCGCGATCGGCCACAACCAGTCGGCGCTGCGCAACCTGATCACGTCCGCCGAGGCGACGTTCGCGACGACCGCCGCCAACAACAACGCGATCATCCAGACCTTCCATGTCTTCCCGACATTCCTGAACGAGACGAAGCTGACGGCGGCCGACCTGCAGACGTTCGCGGAGAACACCAACCCGCTGGTCGTGCAGCTGCAGCCGGTCGCGCGCAACCTGGGGCCGACGCTGAACTCGGTCCGGATCCTGTCGCCGTACCTGTACTCGCTCTTCAAGAACCTCGGGCCGCTGATCACGGCCTCGGCGACCGGCCTGCCGGCGATCCGCGACGTGCTCAACGGCACGACGCCGCTACTCGCCTCGCTGGGTCCGTTCCTCGAGCAGCTCAACCCGATCCTCACCTGGCTGTCGCTGCACCAGCAGCTGGTTTCGGACTTTATCTCCGACGGCGCCACCGGGATGGGCGCCGAGACGAGCACGTTCGGCGGCACCGGCCACTATCTGCGCCAGTTCGGACCGGTTGGTCCCGAGACGTTGTCGTTCTCGACCAACCGTGACTCCGACAATCGCGGCAACACCTACCCGCCGCCGCTGTGGCTCGCGGACCCGAAAGCATTCTCGGCCGGCGGCAAGTTCCCGGGCAGCTTCGCGCTCCCGGCCTGGGACTGCAACAACACCGGCGCGCCGGGCAATGGCGAGAAGGGCGCCAGCGGCACGCCGACGCAGTTCACCCAGGGACAGCAGGCATGCTGGGTCGCGCCGCCGCTCGACAACCTGATCGGCCAGCACAACCCGAGCCGGTTCCCGCAGATCACCGCGGCGCACTACTCGAACAAGTAGCGCACGACCGGCGGCTCAGACGTAACACGCGATCGGCGGTTCAGGCGTAACGCGCGCGACCGGCGGGTCAGGCGGAGGCCGCGACCGGGCTCTCGGCGGCCACGCCGCGCCCCTCGCCGAGGGCGAAGATCGCGAGCACCGCGTCGACCAGCGAGCGATCGCCGCCGCTGCGCAGGAAGTTGTTGGAGCCGACCGGCGACAGCGCCTGGATCCAGGCCTCGGTGCTCCCGCGTAGGTGGGCGTCGGCGCCACCGCTGTCGCGTTCGGAGATCGACGCCGAGCCCGTGGCGAACGTCACCATGTACGAGAGCGGCTGGCCGTCGCGGCCGTCGGTCACGGTCAGCTCAATCCGCCCGACGGCGGTGCTGTCGCGATCGACGAGCCCCGGGATAAGCCTGAACACGGCACCGGGATCGATGCTCTCCGATTCGCGCGGCGGGCCCCATGCCCACTCGTAACCCCAGCGAGCGAGTTCGCCGAGTACCGGCGCGAGCTCGCGCGCGCGCGCGGTCAGTTCGTAGTCGACCCGGGGCGGCACCTCGCGGTAGCGCTGGCGGGTCAGCATCCCATCCGCGACCATCCGGTTAAGGCGAGAGCGCAGCTGCTCAGTCGAGATCCCAGGCAGCACGCGCTGGAGTTCGACGAACCGCCGCGGACCGGACATCAGGTCTCGGATGATCAGCAGAGTCCACTTGTCGCCGACAAGATCCAGGGCCCGCGAATCGGGCGACCACTGGTCGTACGGGTGACGTTTTGGGGGCGGTACGTGTGGAATTGTCGGTCCCTTCAGTTTTTGGACGGAGCCCACCGACCGACTTCCAGCATAACGGATTGTTGCAACGTTGCAATGGTTTCCGACAGTTTCGGATCGGTGGTTCGTTGCAGTGATCAATGGGTCAGTTGATCTACCTCGACGAGCGACGCGCGCGGCACGCGCGGCCCGTGGCGACGTCGCAACCGGCGTTCTTCTTCGACGTCGCCTGTCCGCTCTCCTACCTCACCGCCGAGCGGATCGAGCGGTCGATCGGGCGCGCCGAGTGGGTCCCTGTGTCGGCCGCCGCGGTGGACGGCGACCGGGACTTCGAGTCCGTGCGCGCACGGGCGCGGGCGCAAGCCGACGCGCTGCGGCTGCCGCTCGTCTGGCCTGAGCGCTTTCCGGCGCAGGCGCCGTGTGCGTTGCGTGCGACGGTCCGCGCGGCCGAGCTCGGTGCCGGGCCGCGGTTCGCGCTCGCGGTCAGCCGGCTCGCGTTCTGCGGCGGCTTCGATCTCGAGGATCCCGAGACGCTCGCCGAGGCGGCCGCCGCCGCCGGCGTGCCGCTCGAGGACTGCCTCCAGGCCGCCGGCGACCCCAGCCACGACCGGCGGCTGGACTCGGTCGCGGCGCGGCTGCGCTCGAGCGGGATCGGGGAGCTGCCGGCGATCGAGGTCGACGGTCGCCTGCTCGAGGGGGAGTCGGGGCTGCTCGCCGTCCGCGCCTCGCGCGGTCGCGCGATGTAGCAGGCGCGACCGCTCGCTCGAGCGGCTTGACTGACGGACCCCGCTGGCAGACTGTGCGCATGTTGAGTGACGGGCGCGGGCGCTCCCGCGTCGCACCGGTGGCCGATTGAAGGCGCGATCGGGCATCCTCGGGGCGCTGCGCCGCTTCTGGCGCATCGCCTGGGACGCCAACATCACGGGTCAGTCGGCGATGGTGGCCTACAACATGCTGCTCGGGGTGATCCCGATCGCGCTGCTAGGCCTGTTCATAGCCGGCCAGGTGCTGTCGAGCTCGGCGGTCCAGCACAGCGTCGTCGGCGATCTGCGCGAGGTCTTCCCCGGGACCGCAGAGCACACGCTCGACTCGCTGCTCGACCAGATCACCGATTCGACAACCAGCACCGGCGTGCTGGCGCTGCTCGTCAGCCTGTGGCTCGGGTCGTCGTTCTGGGGCGCGCTCGACACCGCGTTTGCGCGCATCTACGGCTGCCCGTCGCGCCGCTGGCTCGAGCAGAAGCGGTTCGCGCTCGCGATGCTGGTGGTCGTGATCGTGTTCATGATCGCGACCGTGGCCGTGCCGACCGCGCAGACGATCCTGCGCGCCGGCGTCGCCGACCTGCCGTTCGACCTCGCCCACGTCGCGGTGTTCGTATACGCGCTGTCGCTCGGGATCTCGATCGTGCTGCTGTTCGGTTGCCTGGCCGTGATCTACTCCCGGGTGCCGAACCGGCGCGTGCCGTGGCGCGCCGTGTGGCCGGGCGCGATCGGCGCGACCCTGGCGATCGCGCTCGTCGACTTCGTGTTCCCTCTGTACCTGTCAAACATCTCGACGATCGCCCGGTTCGGGACGACGATCGTCTTCATCCTGATCACGCTCGGGTGGTTCTACCTGCTCGCGCTGATCATCCTCTGCGGCGCCGTCGTCAACGCGCTGCGCGTGCGCTGACCGCGGGCGCGGTGTTAGCGTCCAGCGCGATGGCGACCGAGACCGACACCCAGCTCCACGGCGGCCGCCTGATCGCCCGAACGCTTGCGGCGGCGGGCGTCAGCAAGCTGTTCACGCTGTCCGGCGGGCACCTGTTCTCGATCTACGACGGCTGCCTGGCGGAGGGGATCGAGATCGTCGACGTCCGCCACGAGCAGTCGGCCGCGTTCGCCGCCGAAGGCTGGGCGAAGGTCACGCGCTCGCTCGGCGTGTGCGCGCTGACCGCCGGCCCGGGCGTCACCAACGGGATCAGCGCGATCGCCTCGGCGCGCGAGAACAACTCGCCGGTCCTGGTCCTGGGCGGCCGGGCGCCGGCGTTCCGCTGGGGCCAGGGCTCGCTGCAGGAGATCGATCACATCCCGTTCGTCGCGCCGCTGGTCAAGCTCGCCGCGACCGCCGAGAGCGCGGCCGAGATCCCGGAACTGCTGGAGCGCGCGATGCGCGACTCGCTGACGCCCTACACCGGGCCGACGTTCCTCGACTTCCCGCTCGACCACGTGTTCGAGGAGGCCTCTGTGTCGGAGCGGTCCAGACCACTGCCGGAGCCGTGGCGCGGGCGGGGCGCCGATGCGGGCGAGCTCAGCCGCGCCGCCGCGCTGCTCCGCGATGCCGAGCATCCGGTGATCATGGCCGGCAGTGGTCTCTACTGGGGGCGCGGCGAGACGCAGCTGCAAGCGCTGGCCGAGCAGTTGCGCGTGCCGGTGTTCCTCAACGGGCTCGGCCGCGGCTGCGTGGCGGCCGACCACGAGCTGTTCTTCTCACGGGCGCGGAGCACCGGCCTCGGCGAGGCCGACGTCGCGCTCGTCGTGGGCGTGCCGCTCGATTTCCGGCTCGCGTTCGGCGCCGCGTTTGGCCCGGCCTGCGAGCTGATCGCGGTCGACGTCGCCGAGCCCGAGCGCGCGCACCCGCGGCCGGTCAGCGCCGGCCTGTACGGCGCGCTGCCGGCGACGCTGGACGCGCTTCGCGACGAGGCCGCCGGCGGAGACCTGTCGGCGCGCGAGCGGTGGGTGCGCTCGCTGCGCGCGGTCGAGGACGACAAGCGCGCCGGCGAAGCGGCACAGCTATCCGACGAGCGGGCGCCGCTGCATCCGATGCGGATCTACGGCGAGCTTGCACAGCTGCTGGATCGCGACGCGATCGTGGTCGGCGACGGCGGCGACTTCGTCTCGTTTGCGGGGCGCGTGGTCGACTCCTACCGGCCCGGCTGCTGGCTCGATCCGGGTCCGTTCGGGTGCCTCGGCGCCGGTCCCGGGCAGGCGCTCGCCGCTAAGCTCGCGCACCCCGAGCGCCAGGTGCTGCTGCTGCTCGGAGACGGCGCGCTCGGCTTCTCGGCGATCGAGTTCGACACGCTCGCGCGGCACGGCGTCGCGGTCGTCGCAGTAGTCGGCAACAACGGCATCTGGGCGCTGGAGAAGTATCCGATGGAGTCGATCTACGGCTACTCGGTCGCCGCCGACCTGCGGCCCGGGACCCGGTACGACAAGCTGGCCGAGGCGCTGGGCTGTCACGCCGAACTGGTCCGGGAGCCGGCCGAGCTGCGGCCGGCCCTCGAACGTGCCTTCGCGGCCGGCGGGCCGGCGCTGGTCAACGTGTTGACTGATCCAGCCGTCGCGTATCCCAGGCGGTCCAACCTGGCCTAGCGCCCCCCACGCTGCAAAGCGCCCAGGCCACCCCAGCGGCAGCGCCAGCGCGATCCCGATCAACTCGCCGGCCTTGCAGACCAGCGCGATCGTCTCGATCGACTCAGGGGTACCGCCGAAGCCGGGAACCTTGACGGTCACGAACAACACCCAAGCGAGCACCTCGCCCGCGAGGAACACGGCGGCGAGCCTCGCCAACCGTTGGTCCTCAGGGCTTGCCACGAGCGCGCACGCGAGCGCTGCGCCGATCGCCGCCGCCGCAATGAACGACCATCCAAGCGGCGGCATCTCCTTGAGGTGCTCCGGCACCAGCGCCGAGTGGATGCCGGCGCTGAACATCACCGCCAGCGCCAGCAGTCCGGCGCGGCGGCCGCGCGACCGAAGCCGCGCGGCCTCTGCGTCCGGTCTCAGTTGACCGTTTGCGTTCACTTGACCACCCGGATCAGGCGCTCCATCCCGAGCTGCGTGTGGTCGCGACCATCCTCGGTGTTCATGAAGCACGCCTGGACGTAGTAGCCGGGCTTCGCGTTGAGAACCTCCTGTTGCATCGCCCCCGGCGACGCGGGACCGATCAGGCTGGCGAACCCGCTTGCGAGCTTCCGAGCGGCGCGGTTCTTGCCGGCCTTGAGCAACGTGATCAGCTCGCGACCCGTCGCTGCGTTCCGCACCCCGATCAGGTCGTCCATGTGGACTAGGTACCCGTCGTTCTGCGCGCGGACGATGGTGCCGTCGCGCAGCACGTTGGGCCCCTTGAAGCCGAACTCGATCGACGTCTCGGTCGCGGCGGCAGCCGGCAGCGCCGCCGGCGACGACGACGGCGTAACCGCAAACGGCTCCGCCGCAGCCGGGCCGTTGCCGGTGATGTTCAGCGCCACGTAGGTGCCGGGCGTCAGCACCGTTTGGACACTGCCTGGAGCGGCGGCGTCGACGAACAACGACCCGTACGGGGTCAGCGCGTTGAGGTCGCCGTGATGGCTGGGCACGGCATTGGACGCCTGCGCGAACGAGGCTCCCGGACTGAGGCGGAAGATCCCGAACTCGCCCGTGCCCTTGCCGCTGTAGGTCGAGACGACGTTCACCGCCCCCGACACCATGCTGCCCGAAACCGCGATTCCGTGCGTGCCCGTCAGCGCGACCGTCAGCGTCGGCAGTGCGCTCGACGCCCCCGGTGACGCGGTCGCCGCGGCGTCGGTCACCGCCAGCGCGCCGCCGCCCCCCACGATGCTTGCCGCTGCGAGCAGCGATGCAAATCGCTTCACAACAACTCCTTTCGTTGGTTTGCCCCTTCGTCTCCCAACCTAGGCGCCGCCCGGGCCCGGTTCAACCGGTGGAACCCCTGGATTTGCTGCCCCGTTGCGTGGCCAACCCGCGGTAGTTACGCTGCGATCACCGGGGCCATGGGGTTCTTCAAGGAGGCACTTGCCGGACGCGTCTGAGCCGTTGCAGACCGACACCGGCACCGGTGCGCGCCTGTTTGGCCGCGACCATGAGCTGCGCGCGGCGCTGGCGGTGATCGACGGCCCCGGGCCGCGCGCGCTGGTGCTTACCGGCGAGCCGGGGATCGGCAAGACGGCTATCTGGCGTGAATTGCTGCGACACGCCAGCGCAGAGGGGTTCGCGGTGCTGCGGGCGATGCCGTCGGGCGCCGAGGTGCAGCTCACGTTCGCGGCGCTGGGCGACCTCGTCGACGACCTCGGCCACCCGGCGCTGGCGCGTCTGGCGCCGCCCCAGCGGCGCGCGCTCGAGGTTGCGCTGCTTCGAGCCGAGGGCGCGGCGGTCGACGAGCGGGCGGTCGGTGTGGCGCTGCTCGAGCTCCTGCGCGGCGGCGCAGTGCACCGTCCGCTGCTGATCGGGATCGACGACCTGCAATGGCTCGACGGGCCGTCGGCCAATGCGCTCGGGTTCGCGCTCCGCCGGCTGCAGGACAGGCCGGTGATCGTCGCTGCGACGCTTCGCGCCGGCGATCAACCGGCGGTCGACCTCGAGGGGGCGCTCGGGCCTGAGCGCGTCGACCGGCTCGAACTCGGGCCGCTGACGCTGGCCGCGATCCAGGAGCTGATCGTCGCTCGGACGCGATTCGCGCCGCCCCGGGGCGCGCTGCTGGCGCTGTTCGATGCCGCGGGCGGCAACCCATTCGTCGCCGGGGAGCTCGCGCGCGAGCTGCAGCGCCGGGGGACCGGACTCGAGCGCGGGGAGCTGCCGCCGGTGCCGGCGAGCGTCCGGCAGCTCGTCGCGGCGCGGATCGGCCGGCTTGCACCCGAGGTTCGCGAGCTGCTGCTGGCCGCCGCCGGACTCGCGCGGCCCACGGTCGGGTTGCTCGCGCGGCTGCACCCCGACGCCGAGGCGACGCTGCGGCCGGCCGCGGAGGCGGGGGTGATCGTGCTCGCGGGCGAGCGCGGCGACGTGCGGTTCACGCACCCGCTGCTCGCCCGCGTGCCGTACGAAGCGCTCGAGCCCGATCAGCGGCGACGCCTGCACGCACGGCTTGCGGCGGTGCTCGACGACACCGAGGAGCGGGCACGCCACAGCGCGCTTGCGGCCACCGAGCCGAGTTCGGCCGCCGCCGCCGAGCTCGACGAAGCGGCCACGGCCGCCGGTGGGCGCGGGGCGCCGGCCCGCGCCGCCGAGCTGTGCATGCTCGCCGTGCGGCTGACGCCGCCGGGCGCCGAAGCCGACCGCGCGCGCCGCACGCTGGTCGCCGCCGAGTGGCGGCACCGGGCCGGCGAGACGGCACGCGCGGAGGCGCTCGCCGAGGGCTTGATCGACGGCGGCGATGCCGACGGCGACACGCGGGCAGGGGCGCTGGCGCTGCTGGCTACCGAGCGCGCGGACAGCGAGGGCGTGGAGGCCGCGATCGGGCTCTACGACGCGGCGCGACGCCAGCCCGAGGCCAGCGTCGGCACGCGCGGCGAGGTGCATCGGCGGCTCGCCTGGCTGCGGCTCGGCGCCGGCGAGGTCGACGCGGCGCGCCGGCACGCGCGCGCGGCGATCGCGTGTGCTTCGGGGCGCGATACGACCGGCACGGCCAGCGCGATGGCGATTGCCGGACTCGCGACCGTGATCGCCGGTGGGCCGCCGCCGGACGGGTTGATCGAGCTTGCGGGCTCGCCGCGCGCGGTTGCCGCCCCGGCCGGGCAATGGGCGGAGACGGCGCCCGGAATCGTCGCCGCGGTGACGCTGCTGTGGGCAGGCGAGATCGAGCAGGCACGCGCGCCGCTCGAGGCGGCGCTCACGGCCGCTGAGGAGCGCGACGAGCCGTGGCTGGCGATGCACGCGCTGGCGTATCTGAGCGCGATCGCGACCACCGCCGGGGAGCTCGAGCTCGGCGTCTCCCACGCGAGGCGCTACGAGGAGCTGGCGCACGCCTCGGCACAGGGGGCACAGCGCGCGGCCTCGATGTGGCCGCTCGCAGTGGCGCTCGCCTGGAAGGGGAGCGAGGTTGAGGCGCGGGAGGCCGTGGTCGAGGGGCTCGCGCTCGCCTCCGGCAGCGGGCACGCGCTTTACGAGGTCGGATGTCTGAGCGCGCTCGGGTTGCTCGAGCTGTCGCTCGAGCGCGGTGGCGAAGCCGCCGAGGCGCTGACGCGGGCGCGGGAGGGAGCAGCGGCGCGCGGAGTCAGGGCGCTCGGGCGTCTGCCGCTGCTGCCCGAGTCGGTCGAGGCGCTGGCGATGTCGGCCGAGCTCGAGCGGGCCGCGGCGCTGGCGAGCGAGGTGCAGCGGCGGGCGACGGTCCTCGGACGGCCGTGGGCGGTTGCGCTCGCCCACCGGTGCCATGGACTGGTCGCCGAGTCGGCGGGCGAGAACGAGCGGGCAATCGGCGCGTACGGACTCGCTCTGTCCGAGGACGCCCGTCAGCCCCGGCGGGGCGAGCGGGCGCGGACCGAGCTGATGCTCGGCCGGGCGCTGCGTCGCGGGCACCGGAAGCGAGACGCGCGGGAGGCGCTCGAGCGCGCGGCGCGGGAGTTCGAGCTGATCGGTGCCCAGCTGTGGGCGCAGCGAGCGCGCCGGGAGCTGTCCCGGATCGGAGGCAGGGCGGCGAGTGCCGGCGGCGCGCTCAGCGCGACTGAGCACAGGATCGCCGAGCTGGTCGCGGCTGGGCGCACGAATCAGGAGGTCGCGAGCGCGCTCCACATGAGCTCGCGGACGGTCGAGTGGAACCTCTCCAAGGTCTACCGAAAGGTCGGCGTGCGCGGCCGGACTGAGCTCGCCGCCGCGTTCGCCGCCCAGGCGAAACCCCGGGATTCCCCCGGTTGATCGATCACGCGGCAACGCATACTGTCGCGCGATGACCGTCTTTTTGGTTGAGCGCTACCTGGCGGACGCCGAGCGCCAAGAGCTCGATGTCCTGCCCGCGCGGCTGGCGGAAGCGACCGCTCAGCTGCGCAGGAGCGGGATCGAGATCACCTATCTGGACTCGACCTTTTTGCCCGAGGACGAATGCTGCTTCTGCCGCTTCGAGGCTCCGTCGCTGCACGCCACTGAGCTCGCGAACCGGATCGCCGGGGCGCCGTTCTCGCGAATCAGCGCCGCGGTCACGCTCGAGCGGCGCTAGCCCGAAACGAAAACCGCCCGCAGTCTTTGCGGGCGGCTTCCGATCCAGGTTTGGCTCAGTCGGGACGGGCAGGGGTACGTACCAAACCGAGCCGTATTGCGCGGTCCGAGCGGCGGGAGGCGCCGTGTCTGCGGCTTCGCCCGGACCTATGTGAAGTGAGAATCGCAGAAGCGGTCCTGCACCCCGCCAAACATCATGATCCCTCACAAAAGTGTCAGCAATCGAACATTCGTCCATAGAATGTCCAGACACTTGTCCTTTCTGTCCTAAACGAGACCCAGCGCTGCTCCCCGGAGGATGTCGTGCTCGGAGACCTCGACCCGGTCGAGCCCGAACAGGCGCATCACGGCCTCGAAGATCAGTACCCCGGCGATGATCGTCGGGGCGCGATCCGGGTGCAGGCCCGCGACGTCGCGGCGCTCAGCGAGCGTCAGCTTCGAGAGCCGGTCGAGGATCTGCTCGCAGCGCTCGACGTCGAGCACGAACCCGTGCACGCGCGCGGGGTCGTAGGGATCGAGATCCTGGGCGATCGCGGCCAGCGACGTGGCCGTGCCGGCGACCGCGATCGCGTGCCGCACGGCGCCGCGCCACTCGCCGGGCACGGCGGCGGCGAGAATCGCGCGCACATCGTCTGACAGCTCCTCGCGTTCGGCGACGGTCGGCGGGTCCTCGTGGATGTGGCGCTCGGTCTGGCGGACGACGCCCGCCTGCGTCGAGACGTGGAACTCGACCTCGCTGCCGGCGCCGATCACCATCTCGGTCGAGCCGCCGCCGATGTCGAACACGAGCGTCGGCGTCGTGTCGGCGGGGTCACGCTCGCTGGTCGCGCCGAGGAACGTCAGGCGCGCCTCTTCGTCGCCCGTCAGGACGTGCGGCTCGAGCCCGTAGCGTGTCTTCACGGCGGCCGCGAACTGCTCGCCGTTGGCCGAATCGCGCACCGCGCTGGTCAGCACCGCCAGCCGCTCGTCGCAGCGGCAGTCCTCGATCTGGGCCGTGTAGCGGTCGAGCGTCGCGAACACCCGCTCCATCGCGTCGTCGCGCAGCCGGCCGTCGGCGTCGACCCCCGCCCCGAGCCGCGTCACCTCGGTCCGGCGCTCGATCTCCGCGGTCACGCGCCCGTCGTGCACGTCGGCGATCAGCAGTCGCGTCGAGTTCGAGCCGATGTCGACGACCGCGACCCGCACGGCACTAGACGACCTGGTGGGGCATCGGCTTGCCGTCGAGCGCCGCGAGCAGGTTCTCGACCGCGAGCGTCGCCATCTGCTCACGGGCCGAATGTGTCGCCGAGCCGATGTGGGGGACGATGATCAGGTTCGGCGCACTCAGGAGCGGGTCGTCGACGGGCGGTGGCTCGGGGTCAGTGACGTCCAGCGCGGCGCCCCCGATCGTCCCGTCGATCAGCGCCTGGCGGAGCGCCTGCTGGTCGACGATCGCCCCCCGAGCGGTGTTGATCAAGATCGCCGTCGGCTTCATCTCCCGCAGCGCCGCGGCGTCGATCAGATGCCGCGTCTCGGGCGTCAGCGGGCAGTGGATCGAGACGAAGTCCGCGCGCGCGAGCAGCTGCGGCAGTGTCAGACCGTCGCGGCCAGTGTGGATCACCTCCATCTCGAACCCTACGGCGCGCTTGGCGACCGCCCGGCCGATGCGGCCCATGCCGATGATCCCCAGCGTCGCGCCGTGGACGTCGTAGCCGAGGTACTGCTCGGGCTCCCACGTCAGCCACTCGCCGTTGGCGACCGACGCGGCCGCCTCGGTCAGGCTGCGCGCGGCGGCGAGCAGCAGCGCGAACGCGAGGTCTGCGGTCGCGTCGGTCAGCACGTCGGGCGTGTTGCCGACCGCGATCCCGCGGGCGCGGGCGGCGTGGAGGTCGATGTTGTCGTAGCCGACCGCATAGTTGGCGATCGCTCGCAGCTTCGGGCAGCGATCCAGGAGCTGCTCGTCGATCCGGTCTACCAGCATCGACAGCAGGCCCTCCGCGTCGGCCGCGCCCTGCGCCAGCTCCTCGGGGGTCGGCGGCGTGCGGCTCGGCCACAGGTCGACCTCGTGCACCGCGCGCAGGCGACCGAGGGCCGGGCCCGGCAGGTCACGGGTCACGAAGCAGCGCGCCACGGGGCGGGATTGTCGCTGGTCGCGCGGGACGAGGCGCGCCGGCCTTGGACCGCATGAGTCCATAGTGGACTCAACGGTTTCGAGGCGCCTAGACGGACGTCTCGACGGCTGCGTTCTTGGGCGCCTCGGCCACGGCGGACCCGCGCTGTGCGAGCCGCGGCAGACCCAGCGCCACCAGGCCGCCGACGAACGCGAACGCGGCAGCGACCAGGAACGCGAGCTGGAAGCCGTTGGTCAGCGCCGCGTGTGCGCTGTGGGCGGCGCCGCTGCGCAGATCGTCGTTGGTCTTCGCGGTCGCGATCGCGGCCAGGATCGCGAGCCCGAGCGCGCCGCCGACCAGCCGCGACGTGTTGACCAGCCCCGATGCGAGCCCGGCCTCCCGCCGGGCGACGCCGGCCACCGCGAGGATCGTCGCGGGCACGAATGACAGGCCGATTCCGATCGCCACCAGCAGCGACGGCACCAGGACGTCGCTGAGGTAGCTGCCACCGACCGAGATCCCAGTCAACAGCAGCAGCCCGATCGTCAGCGATGCCATCCCCGCCAGCAACAGCGGCTTGGCGCCGATCCGGATCACAGCGCGTGACGCGACCGTCGAGCCGACGACGATGCAGAGCGTCATCGGCAGGAACGCGAGGCCCGCTCGGATCGGCGAGTAACCCAGCACCTGCTGCAGATAGAGCGACAAGAAGAACCACATCCCGAACGTCGAACCGCCGACCAGCAGGACGACGATGTTGGCCGCGGTCAGCGTTCGCGAGGCGAAGATCCGCAGTGGCATCAGCGGCGCGTGCGCGAACCTGCCCTCGATCACGACGAACACGACCAGCAGCGCGATCCCGGCGCCGATCAGCCCGAGCGTGCTCGCCGAGCCCCAGCCGGTGACGTCGGTGCGGACGATCCCGAGCACCAGCAGCGAGAGACCGAGCGTGGCGCTCAGGGCGCCGCGCAGATCGAAGTCACGCGCCCGCGTCGGGTCGCGCCCCTCTGCGATCAGCCGCTGGGCGAGAACCGCCGCCAGCAGTCCGATCGGGACGTTGATGAACAGGATCCAGCGCCAGCCGAGCAGTTGGGTCAGGATCCCACCCAGCAGCACGCCGGCGGCGCCGCCGGCCCCGCCCATCGCGCCCCAGATCCCGACCGCGCGGTTGCGCTCGCGGCCCTCGGCGAACGTGGTCGTCAGGATCGACAGCGACGCGGGCGCGATCACCGCGCCGCCGAGCCCCTGGACCGCGCGCGCTGCGATCAGCATGCCCTGGGTATCGGCCAGGCCGCCCGCCAGAGAGGCGAGCGCAAACAGCGTCAGGCCCGAGACGAACACCTTGCGCCTCCCGAGCAGGTCCGCCGCGCGGCCGCCGAGCAGCAGAAAGCCGGCGAACGTGACCGTGTACGCGTTGACGACCCACTGCAGGTCGACCTCGCTGAAGTGCAGGCCGCCCCGGATCGCCGGCAGCGCGACGTTCACGACCGACACGTCGAGGATCACCATGAATTGCGCCAGGCACGACAGCAGCAGCGTCGCGCGCAGATGGGGGTGGGCGGTTTCCTCGCGTGGCTGGTTCATCCGGGGGCGTCCTCCTTGGTACGACGATCGTCGTACACTCTAGCCGGGTCGTTCTCTTACGACGTACAACGCTCCCGGATGGGGACGGTGTGAGGCCCGCGTTAGGAGCTGCGCCCGCCGCGCCCGCCCCCGGCAACGGCGTTCTAGAATTGGAACCCATAACGGTTCGCGTGCCGTTATAGCCGCCCAAAACAAGAGCACGGAGTTAGCGCTTGGTTGGACCGGATAGCCATGTCGGCTTGATCGACGAGCCCGATGCAGGGCTCGGAAACGTTCCCGCCCAAGCCAACCGCCTAATCGGGCGTCAGCGCGCGCTCGATGAACTGCGCTCGCTGATCTGGACCACCCGCCTGCTAACGCTGATCGGGCCGGGCGGCGCGGGCAAGTCCCGGCTCGCGGCGGCGCTTGCCGCAGCGGTCCGCGAGGACTTCGTCGCCGGCGCCTGGTGGGCCGATCTGTGCGACACCGCCGACCCCGAGTTCGTCGCGCAGACGGTCGCGACGACCGTCGTACCCGGCGGCCCGGTTGTTGACGCGGAAGCCGCGATCGCGCGGCGGCTGGCGGGCTCGTCGTTGCTGGTGCTCGACAACTGCGAGCAGCTCGAACCGGGTGTGGCAACGCTGGTGCTCGACCTGCTGACGCGCGTCCCGTCGCTGCGAGTGATCGTCACCTGCGCGCAGCCGCTTGGGATCCCGGGCGAGGACGTTTGGCGGGTGCCGGGGCTGGTGGTCGAGGGCTTCAGCAGCATCGTCGCCGACCACGACGGCCACGACGAGGGCGCGATCGCGCTGTTCATGGAGCGGGCCCAAGCCGCCGCCGGAAGCTTCCAGCCCGGGTACTCGGGGACGCGCGAGGCGGTCGCCGAGATCTGCCTGTGGCTCGACGGGATCCCGCTCGCGATCGAGCTCGTCGCGGCACGCGTCGCGGCGTTCAGCGTCGCCCAGATCGCCGAGCGCCTCAAGCGCGAGGCCGATCATCAGCGCCGCACCGGAGGCTCGGAGCGCGACCGTGACCGCGCGCTTCTGGACACGCTCGAATGGAGCCATCAGCTCCTCGACTCCACGGAGCAGTTGCTGTTCCGCCGCCTGGCGATCTTCCGCGGCAGTTTCTCGGCGGCCGCCGCCGAGGGGGTGTGCGCGGACGAGCTGCTACCCGAGGCGCAGATCCCCGAGCTCCTGCGGCTGCTGGTCGAGCGCTCGCTCGTCTGCCTCGTCGACAGCCCCGAAGGGCTCCGCTATCGCCTCCTGGCGGCCGTGCGCCAGTTCGCGTTCTCAAAGCTCGAGGACGGCGGCGAGCTGTCGGTCACCCGCAAGCGGCACGCGGAGCACTTCTACCGGCTCGGAGACCATGCCCGGGGCGGGCTGGCGACCGGCGACGAGGCGCGCTGGCTGGCGGTGCTCGGGCTCGAGATCGGAAATCTCAGGGACGCGCTGCAGTGGATGTTCGATGACGCGCCAGTCGAAGCGGCCGAGCTGACCTCGGCGCTGTGGCCGTTTGCGTTCCAGTACGGGTACTACGGCGAGGCGCGTGGGTGGCTCGAGCGCGCGCTTGGACTCGAGGCCCAACTTCCGCCGTCGACCCAGATCGACGTCCTGCTGAAGGCCGGCGAGGTCGCCTTCCTCCAGTGCGACTACCCGGCGTCGATCGCGCATGTGGAGCAGGCGCTGGCACTGGTGGGCGTCGACGGCGATCGCTATTCGGCCGCCAGCGCCCTGCAGCGGCTGGGTTCGATCAACCGCGAGCAGGGTCGTTACGAGGACTCGCGCCAGTTCCACGAGCGCAGCAGCGCGATCTGGCAGGCGCTCGGCGACGGCCCCGGCGTCGCCGCGTCGCAGAACTATCTGGCGTTCGTCGGCTGGCTGTCGTGTGATTTTGCGCTCGCCGAGTCGGCCGGCTCACGCGCGCTCGAGGAGTTTCACCGCGTCGGCGGTCAGGAGGACGTCGCGGTCACGCTGGTCAACCTGGGCGCCGGTTCGATGTACGGCGGCGACACCGAAATCGCCCAGCAGCGGCTCGAGAAGGCGCTCGAGATCGCGCGCCGGCTTGCCTTCACGGAGGGCATCGCGTGGTCGATGCACGAGCTCGCGGTGCTCGCCCGCCGCCAACACCGGCGCTCGCGTGAGCAGCAGCTGATGCTGCGCGATGTGCTGCTCGTCCACCAGCAACTCGGCGATCGCTGGCGTACGGCCAGCGTGCTCGAGGAGATCGCCGGCGCGATCCTCGTCAGCCGGGACCCGACGCTGGCGGTCAACCTGCTCGCCTGCGCGCAGGGGCTGCGCGACCGGATCGGAACCCCGATCTCGCCCGCCGAGGCGCCCGACCGCGAGAAGGCGCTGTCGCAGCTCAAGCAGCGCCTCAACGCGGAGGTGTTCGAGGCCGCCTGGTCGCACGGCCGGGCGCTGGACCTGGCGGGGGCGATCGACATGGCGGTGGCCGCGATCGAGCGACTCGACGCCGGTTCGCAGGGGGTATCCGACGGCGCGCGCGCACCGATCCTGAGCCCGCGCGAGCTCGCCGTGCTGAAGCTGCTCCAGCAGGGAATGACCAACCGCGAGATCGGCGCCTCGCTCTACATCAGCCCCAGCACCGCCGGAGTTCACGTGGCGAACATCGCGCGCAAGCTCGGCGTCACAAACCGCGCCGACGTCGCGGCGCGCGCGCGAACGCTCGGTCTGCTGGCCGCCCAGTAGAGGGGAAGGATCGCCCGAGTCGCGCGTCCTGAGATAGAGACGCGTGGGGGCGTTGGCGTCGCGGGCCGGCGAGCCCGCGGCGCCCCCTTGCGATGAGTCTTGGCGGCGCCGACGGTCATATGGTGTACGTGCCCGAACGAGAGGAGTCGCATGAGCCTGCCCGAGGTCGTCCCAGAAGAGGAGTGGCTGGCCGCCCGTCTCGAGCTGCTGGCCCACGAGAAGGAGCTGACCCGCGCCCGCGACCGCGTCAACGCCGAGCGTCGCCGGCTGCCGATGGTGCTGGTCGAGAAGGACTACCGGTTCGAAGGGCCGTCCGGAGTCGTCGGGCTGCTTGACCTATTCGAGGACCGCAGCCAGCTGATCGTCGGCCACTTCATGTTCGACCCCAGCTGGGATCAAGGCTGCGCGAGCTGCACCGCCGGTGCCGATGAAATGTCGCCCGGCCATCTCGAGCATCTGCACACCCGCGACACGACATTGGCCTACGTCTCACGGGCGCCGTTTGCGAAGCTCGACGAGTACCGCCGCAAACGCCGCTGGAGCTTCCCCTGGTACTCGTCCTATGGCGGCGACTTCAATTACGACTTCAAGGTCACCGTCGACGATACGGTCGCACCGGCCGAGTACAACTACCGGACCAAGGACGACTACCTCCGGCTCGGGCGCGAGTTCGAGCTCAACGGAGAGTGGCCCGGGCGCAGCTGCTTCCTGCGCGACTCAGGACGCGTTTACCACACCTACTCGGTTTACGCACGCGGTCTCGAGACCGTCGGCGGCTCGTACTATCTGCTCGACGAGACAGCGCTCGGCCGCCAGGAGGACTGGGAGGAGCCGAAGGGCAGAGCCGCGTCGGTGCGCGGCGCGACGCCCGATTTCGCCGCCTGAGCGGGCGGATTGCGGAATTTGCGGCCCAGCCGGCGCAAGATCTAGACGTTAGTCGTCTTGCATGCACTCCGGCCTGGTTGATCAAATACGGCACCCGTGACGGAAGCGCTCGAGATCGAACGGCGAAAGCTCGGCAGGTCGGACCTGACGCTGCCGCGGATTGCCCTCGGCTGTGGGAACTTCATCGGGATCGGTTCCGCGCTCGATCTGATCGGGCAGGGGCTGACCGAGGAGGAAGCCCACGAGCTGATGGACGCCGCGTGGGCGCTGGGGATCACCCACTTCGACACCGCCGACGCCTACGGTGGCGGCCACAGCGAGCGCGCGATCGGCAGTTGGATCGCGTCGCGCCGGCTGCGCCCGACGCTGACCACGAAGACGTTTCATCCGATCTTCCCGAACGCCGACCACGGCCTGAGCGCGAAGCGGATCGCCCGCCGGCTGCCGGCCAGCCTCGAGCGGCTCGGGGTCCACCGGGTCGAGCTCTACCTGGCGCATGACTACGACCCCGTCGTCCCGGTCCAGGAGACAATGGCCGAGTTCGACCGGCTGCTGGAGGCCCGGAAGATCTTCGCCTACGGAGTCAGCAACTTCAACGAGGTGCAGCTGCTGAAGGCCGTGCGCGGCGGATCGCCGGTCGCGGTCCAGAACAGCTACTCGCTGCTCGAGCGTGGTGACGAGGCCGACGTGTTGCCGTTCTGCCAGGACCACGGCCTCTCCTACCTCGCATACAGCCCGCTCGCCGGTGGCTGGCTGACCGGCAAGTATCGCCGCGGCGAGTCCTACCCGACCGGATCGCGGATGACGCAGCGCCCGGACCCCTACAAGCACCTGTTGACGCCGCGAACGTTCGACGCGCTCGAGGCGCTGGAGGAGTTCGCGAACGCCCGCGGGACATCGATGGCGGGGGTCGCGCTCGCGTGGGTGTTGTCCGACCACCGCGTCACCCAGGTCGTCGTCGGGCCCGGACGAGCCGAGCACCTCGACACGGTCCGCGAAGCCCTCGAGCGCCCGCTCACCTGGGGGGAGACCGACCAGCTGGGGGCGATGTTCGCTTGAGCCGAGTGCTGATCCTGGGCCATGCCGATGTACACGCGGCGCTCGGGCCCGCCGACTGCGAGCACGCGATGACCGCGGTGCTGGCCGCGCATGCGCGGGGCGAGGCGTACTTCCCGCTGCGATCGATCATGGCACCGCCGGACGCACCAGGATTCATGGGGCTGATGCCCGGCTACAGCGCCGGCGGCGGCGGCACGCCGGGCGCCTTCGCGCTCAAGGCGATCTGCCTGATCCCGACAAATCCTTCGCGCGGCCTCGATACTCATCAGGGCATCGTGACGCTGTTCGACCAGGAGACCGGGATCCCGACTGCGATCCTCGACGCGTCCGCGGTGACCGAGATCCGCACCGCCGCGGTGACGGCCGCCGCGACCCGAGCGCTCGCGCGCGAGGACGCGCGCGTGCTGGCGATCCTCGGCGCCGGCGTTCAGGGGCGTGCGCACGTGCGCGCTCTGGCGCCGGTGCGCGATTGGGAGGAGATCCGTGCCTACGCCCCGACCGTCGATCACGCCCGCGAGCTCGGCGTCACGGTGGCCGACAGCGCCCGTGAGGCGGTCGAGGACGCCGACGTCGTCGTCACGGCGACCAGCTCCCGTGAGCCGGTGCTGTCGTGTGACTGGCTGGCGGCCGGGGCCCACGTGAACGCGGTCGGCGCCAGCGCTCCCAGCGCGCGCGAGATCGATGTCGAGACGGTGGCGGCGTCGGCGCTGTTCTGCGACAGCCGCGAATCGCTGCGAAACGAGGCCGGCGAGTTCAGGCTCGCGATCGAGCAGGGCGCAATCAGCGGCGAGGACCACGTCCGGGCCGAGCTCGGCGAGATCTTCGCGGGTCTGCGACCCGGGAGGCGCGGCGACGGCGAGCTGACGCTTTTCCGTTCGCTGGGGGTCGCGGTCGAGGACCTCGCCGCGGCGCAGCTGGCGGTCGCGACCGCGCGCCGGCTCGGCGTCGGGACCGAAGTCGAGCTGTGATCGCGCTCGGCGAGATCGAGGCCGCGCGCGACCGGATCGCCGACGTCGCGGTCCGGACGCCGCTGGTCCGGCTGGCGCTCGACGACGCGCCGGCCGAGATCTACGTCAAGCTCGAGACGCTGCAGCCGATCAACTCGTTCAAGATCCGCGGCGCGGCCAACGCCGTGCGGAAAGCCGATCCGGAGCTGCGCGAGCGCGGCCTGCTGACCGCGAGCGCCGGCAACATGGCCCAGGGAGTTGCCTGGGTGGCCCGCGAGCTTGGCCTGCCGGCGACGATCGTCGTGCCAGAGCACGCGCCGGAGGCGAAGCTCGCCGCGATTGACCGGCTCGGCGGCCGCGTCCTGAAGGTCCCCTATGACGACTGGTGGCAGGCGATCGTGACCGGCCGGATCGAGGGCGTCGATGGGCTGTTCGTGCACCCGGTCGCCGACGAAGGGGTGATGGCCGGCAACGGCACGATCGGGCTAGAGATCATCGAGGACCTGCCCGATGTCGACGCCGTCGTGATCCCGGTCGGCGGCGGCGGGCTGACGGTCGGGATCGCGAGCGCGGTCAAGGCGCTGCGACCACAGGCGAAGATCTACACGGCCGAGCCGGCGACCGGCGCGGCGCTGCACGCGGCGCTCGCCAGCGGCGGCCCGACCGACGTCGACTACCAGGTCTCGTTCGTCGACGGCTCCGGCAGCCGGCGGGTGCTCGATGACATGTGGCCGCGCCTGAACGAGGTCGTGGACGCGGCCTTCTCGGTGCCGATCGACGACACCGCGGCTGCCGTGCGAACGCTGGCCGAGCGCGTGCGGGTGATAGCCGAGGGAGCGGGCGCGCTGGCGACCGCCGCCGCGCTCGCGGGGCACGCCGGCAGCGGCAAGGTCGTCTGCATCGTCTCAGGTGGGAACATCAACCTGGGTACGTTGGCCGAGATCCTGAGTGGTGAGCCGATGACCGATGACGAGACTGCGCCGATTCTCCCCGGACCGGGCGCCAGCGACTACGAGCGCTACCTGCACACCGACGAACTGCTGTCGCTGCAGAAGCCGGCCGAGGAGCGCGTGCACCGCGACGAGCTCCTGTTCCAGACCGTCCACCAATCGTCCGAGATCTGGCTCAAGCTCGCCGGCAGTGAGCTGCACGAGGCGACCCGGCTGATCGACGCCGACCAGCCGCTGGCGGCGGCCCGCCTGATGCGGCGCGTCGTGCTTTGCCTTCGCGAGGTGACCGGCGCCCTGGAGATGCTCGATCTGCTCGATCCCTGGGACTACCACTTCGTCCGCACCGCGCTGGGCCACGGCAGCGGCTTCGACTCACCCGGTTTCCGCAACCTGGCGCACCTGACGCCGGCGCTCGCGGCGGCGTTTGACCGCGCGCTGGAGCGTACCGGCGTGCCGATGACTGACCTGTATCGCCGTCGCGGCGAGTACGAGCCGCTGCACGAGCTCGCCGAGGTGCTGACCGACTACGACGAGCGGCTGCGGCTGTGGCGCTTCCGCCACTACTCGGTCGTCGCGCGGGCGATCGGCGAGGAGAGCATCGGGATCGCCGGCACGCCGGTCGCGGTGCTGGGCAGGCTGATCACGCAGCGCCAGCTGCCGAAGCTGTGGGAGGTCCGGACCCGGCTGACCGAGGTGTTCGACGCCGAGCGCGGCTCGGAGGCCGGCTAGCGCGCGGCCGCCAACCCAGCGATCAGCCGGTCGACCTCGTCGGCCGTGTTGTAGTGGATGAACCCGATCCTGATCGCGTCGTGCTCGTAGCCCAGGCGCTTGTACAAATTCAGTGAGTACCACGAGTCGTGGGCCCAGACCCCGATCTCCTTGGCCGCGAGCTGCGCGGCGACGTCGGCCGCCGGCACCCCCTCGACGTTGACCAGGAACGTCGGCACGCGGCCCTCCATCGTCGGCAGGCCGTAGACGGTCACGGGGTCCGGCAGCCCGGCCAGGAAGCGCTCACCGAGCCCGCGCTCGTACGGGACGATCGCGTCGAAGCCGCCGATCGAGCCCAGGTAATCGACCGTCGCGTTGAACCCGGCGAGCAGCTCATACGGCGCGGTGCCGGTCGCAAACCTTCGACCGAGCGGGTCCGTCGGCGCCGGCCGCGCCTTGTACGGCCGCCAGCGTTCGGTCACGGCTGCGCGGCCGTAGGCGACGCCGAGATGCGGCCCGCAGAACTTGTACGGGGAGCAGATCAGCACGTCGGCATCGATCGCCTTGACGTCGATCGGCTCGTGGGCGGCGTAGTGCACCGCGTCTATCCACGCCAGCGCCCCCGCCTCGTGGGCGATCCGGCAGACGCGGGCGGCGTCGACGATCGTTCCGACCGCGTTCGACGCCCACGCGAACGCCACCACCCGCGTGCGGTCTGACAGCTTCGCCTCGAGGTCGTCGAAGTCGAACGAGGTGTCGGGATGGAGCTCGACGTGTCTGACGACCAGGTCGCGGTCGTGGGCGAGCTCTAGCCACGGCGCGACGCCGCCGTCGTGATCGAGCGAGGAGACGAGGATCTCGTCGCCGGGTGCGAACCCGCGTCCCGCGGTCCGCGACAACGCGAAGTCGAGCGAGGTCATGTTGGGGCCGAACGTGATCTCGTACGGCTCGCAGCCGAGGAACCGCGACGCGTGCGCCTCGGCCTGCTCGAGGATCTCCTTGACGCGGAAGCTGGTCGCGTAGCCGGCGCCGATGTTGGCGCTCGCCTCGCGCAGCGTGCGCGCGATCGCGTCGCCGACCTCATCCGGGACCTGTGAGCCGCCGGGCGCGTCGAGGAACGCGAAACCGTGTTCCAGCGACGAGAACCGGCCCCGGATCGCGGCGACGTCCAGTGTCCCGTTCAGCACTTCAGCCATCGGCGGCTCCTAGGTCGGAAGCGATCATCGCTAACCAAACCTCAACGTTCTTGGTTGCAGACCGCGATGATTTGATCAACACTACAAAATCAGATCCGGGGGAAGGGGAGTCTTGAGTATTCGCGTGAGTCGCAGTGCGAGGGCAAGCTGGCAAGGTACCGTGCCCGAAGGTGGGGGCCGGATATCGCTCGACAGCGGTGTCTACGAGGGGCCGTTCACGCTCCGCGCACGGGTCGAGGACGTCGAGCACACGACCAACCCCGAGGAGCTGATCGCCGCCGCAGAGGCGGGCTGCTTCACGATGTCGCTCGCCAACCTGCTGAGCGAGGCAGGGTCGCCGCCGGCGGATCTCCGCACCACCGTGCGGGTCCGGCTCGAGCAGCTCGACGAGGGCTTTCGGATTACCCGGATCGCGATCGAGACGGTCGGCGACGTCCCCGGCGTCGACAACGATCAGTTCGTGGCGCTCGCCGAGCAGGCGAAGGCCACCTGTCCGGTCTCCCTGGCGCTCGCCGGAACCGAGATCACACTCGAAGCGGGCCTCGAGTAAGTCAGCTCTCATGCAGGCGGTTGACCCAATGCAGGCGAATATGGGAGGGTGGCACCCGCTGGCCTGGGCGAGGCCTGCCGCTTACCTCTGATGAAGCCCCACCTAATGCGCGAGATGCTCTGATGGCGGACGTCGCAGTGATCGACGCTGGCCGCATCGAGCCCCATGTAAACCCGGACACCGGGCTCACGATCCGCCCGACGCTCGGCGCCCAGACGGGCTTTGAGCCGCTCCAGCAGGCGGTGCTCGAACTTGAGTCCGGTAGCTCGAATGCGATCGCGATCGGCCCGGTCGAGGAGACGCTGTTCGTGCTCGAGGGCGAGGGAGCGGTGACCGTCGCCGGCGAGGAGTACGCGCTCGAGCCGGAGGTCGGGCTCTACCTGCCGCCCGAGTCGACGTTCACGCTCCATAACGCGGGCGTTTCGCCGTTGCGGGTGCTCGCCGTCCGGGTTCCCGATCCGGTCGGCAACGGGAGCGCCTTGGGGCGGCCGGCCGTCTGCCGGCTCGACGAGCAGGAGCTCGAGGCGGCGACCGCCGAGCGCGAGTTCAGGATCGTCGCCGACCCATCGACCGGGCTGCGGTCGGCAACTCACTTCGTCGGCTACATCCCGCCCGAGCGCGCCCCAGACCACTTCCACACCTACGACGAGGTGATCTACGTGCTCGACGGCGAGGGCGTGATGCACGCCGGCGAGATCAACCAGCCGCTCGCGCCCGGGTCGTGCATCCAGCTTCCGGCGCGGACGGTCCACTGCCTCGAAAACACCGGGACCGATCCGATGCGCGTGGTCGCCGTGTTTAGACCGGCAGGCTCGCCAGCGGAGGCTTATTACCCCGATGGCGCTCCAGCGCAGTATTCTGCTGCGCCTCAGTCCATGGCCGGGGGCTGGGGGTGCAGTTCCAACAAAGCCTCCAAAGGAGGAGTGAAGTAATGAGGAAGGTACCCATAGCATTTGCTGTGGCATTGGTCGCCGTGTGGAGCATCGCGGCCATGGCTTCAAGCGCCGGCGCTACGGCACGGCGCGCGCATGCAGCAAAGACGTGTTCCGCGGCGATCGCGGTCGAAGCCCCGACCACCGGTCCCGCGCCGGCGCTCGGCCAGGAGCAGTATCACTTCGCGCAGTTCGCGGTCGCGCATTTCAACTCGCTGCTGCATCTCCATGTCTCGGCGGCGTTGAGCGACACCGAGCTAACACCGTCCGTAACGGTCACCAAGACAGAGGCCGTCATCGCATCGCACGCCGTTGCGGCGGTCGGGCCGGCCGGAAGCCAGGAAGTGGAAGCGGTCGGGCCGCTGTTCGCGAGGGCTGGGATGGCGTTTGTCTCCGGCTCGGCGACTCTCCCGGCGCTCACCTCGAGCGGGAAGAACCCGACGTTCTTCCGCGTGGTCCCCAACGACGACGTCCAGGGCCCGCAGGACGCGAACTTCGCGATCAACAAACTGCACGTGAAGCACGTGTACATCATTGACGACGAGGAGGCGTATTCGGAGGGTCTGGTCAACGTGATGACGCCGATCCTCAAGGCGCACGGGGTCACCGTGGTCCACAATTCATACAACGGTCAGGACACCGGTGCCACGCTCTCCAACGACATGAGCGCCTTGGCGACGAAGATGCCGTCGAACGCGACGGTCACGTTCCTGCCGTGGCAGAGCGCCGAGAACGCCCAGCTGTTTGGCAAGGCGGCCCAGCAGCAGGGCAAGCACACGACGCTGTTCGGAACCGACGGCACCGACGCACCGGGCGTCTTCACGATCCCCGGCACGTATGTGTCGAACTTCGGTCCCGACATCTCGCACAGCAAGACCGCGCTCGACAAGGCGATCGTCAACGGTGTCAAGAAGTACGGCCCGTATGGATCGTTCGGCGTGCCGACGTATGAGGCTGTTCACGTCGTCATGAAGGCGATCTCGAACGTCTGCTCTTCGGGCAAGACGCCGAGCCGCTCGAACGTCCTCGCGCAGGTCAAGAAGGCATACATCGCTGCGAACCAGAACGCGCTCGGAATCCCGATCTCGTTCACGTCGCACGGGGATCTGTCCGGACAGCACGGCTTCCTGTTCAAGGTGGCCAAGAACGGGTCCTACGGGGAGATCAACCCGAAGACAGGTGCACCGATCGGCTAACGCCGACTAGACAGCGGATTGCACGTGGCGTCGCCCGCGACTTGGCGGGCGACGCCACTCCGCCTCATAGTCCAGTAGGTTCCCCGGGCGGGCGACGCCACTCCGCCTCATAGTCCAGTAGGTTCCCCGCACTTGCAGGAGTTAATCCAAACCATCGTCAGCGGCCTGGTCACGGGCTGCATCTACGCGTTGATCGCGCTCGGCTACACGATGGTCTACGGGATCCTGAAGCTGCTGAACTTCGCCCACGGCGACGTCTACATGATCGGGGCGTTCCTCGGGTACTTCGTGGTCCAGTGGTTCGGCGGACCGCTCGCGCTGAGCATCCCGGTGCCGCTTCTAATCTTGGTGATGTTCGTGGTCGCGGCCGGTGGCTGCGGCGCCCTCGGGATGGCGATCGAGCGCTTCGCCTACCGCCCGTTACGTGACGCCCCGCGAATCGCGCCGCTGATCACGGCGCTCGGGGTTTCGTTCATCCTCGAGAACTCGATCCTGCTGATCTACGGCGGCTTTCCCCGCAGCTACAACACAACCGATTACATCTCGTTCAACAGCGGGATCACGATCGACGGCGTCCGGATCGACTCGGTCGAGCTGATGATCTTCGGGACGACGATCGTATTGTGCGTCGGGCTGATGCTGCTCGTCCAACGGACCACGCTCGGTAAGTCGATGCGGGCGATCGCGTCCGATCGCGAAGCGGCGATGATGCTTGGGATCAACGTCGACCGGACGATCGCGCTCACGTTTCTGATCGGCTCGGCGATCGCCGGAATCGCTGGCGTGTTGACCGGACTGCAGATCGCCGGGATCAACAACACGCTCGGCTTCCTCGCCGGGCTCAAGGCCTTCACTGCCGCGGTCGTCGGCGGGATCGGCAGCATCCCCGGCGCAATGGTCGGAGGGCTGTTGATCGGGCTGGCGGAGTCCTTCACGCTCGTCTACATCTCGACCAAATATTCGGATCTCGTGGTGTTTGGGATCTTGATCGCGACGATGTTGATCCGGCCAACCGGGATCCTTGGCAAGCGGGCCTTACAGAAGGTATGAGCCCCGAGGACAAGCCGGCAGCGCCTGGAGCGACCGAGCCTCCGGAGCTATCTGATCAAGAGGCGGCCGGGCCGCAGATCGGGGTAGACGAGTGGGTCCAACGCTCCGGCGCCAAGCGCGACGAGGGCGTGGGCCTACGGCTGCTCGCAGGCCGGATCGGGGCGCGCGTGGGCTGGTGGCCGCGACTCGGGCTCGCCTTCGCGGTCGGCCTGCTCGCCGGTCAATTTCTGCTTACAAACGTCAACCTCCAGCAGACGGCGTTTAATTGCATGCTGTACGCGATCCTGGCGCTCGGCCTCAACATCGCCGTCGGGTGGGCCGGGATGCTCGACCTGGGCTACATCGCGTTCTTCGGTGGCGGCGCCTACGGCTACGCGCTCCTCTCATCGACCGCTCTCGGGACGGGGGGCACCGGCGGGTTGCACCTCTCGTTCATCGCGATCGTCCCGATCGTGGTCGTCGCGGCAGGGCTGATCGGGGTCGTGATCGGATTGATCGCGCTCAGGCTCGACGGCGATTATCTCGCGATCGTGACGCTGTTCGTCGGGCAGGCGTTCGTGATCGTGGTGAACACCATCGACACCGGGACGCTCGGCGGTGTCAATGGCCTGTTCGGACTCGATCCAATCCACGACTTCGGCGGCCAGATCACGACGACGGCGGGCTACTTCCGGCTGGCGCTGATCTTCTGCGTCGTGCTGGCCGGAATCCTGCATCTACTCGACACATCGCGGACCGGACGAGCGTGGCGGGCGCTCAAGGACGACCCGCTCGCGGCAGGCGCGATGACGATCCCGGTCAACAAGCTGCGCGTGATGGCCTTCAGCTTTGGGTCGATCGTCGGCGCGTTCGGCGGCGTCTTGTTCGCCGCTCAGCAGGCCAGCGTGTTCCCGACCGACTTCACCGCGAACATCCTGATCCTGATCTACGCGTGCCTCGTGCTTGGTGGCATCGGCTCGATCGCCGGGGCGATCGTCGGTGGCATCACCGTCACCGCCTTCGAGCAGATCCTGTCGAGTCCGACTGACTCGGCGTACCTGTTCTATGGCCTGATTCTGCTCGCACTCGTCGCGAAGGTCCGCCCGTGGCGCTACTTGCCCGTGGTGCTCGCTTCGATCGTCGCATTCGGCCTTGCGGCCAACGCAATCGTCGGCGCGATCTCGCCGTCCGCTGTCGCCGGCCAGCCCGGTTCAAGCGGCTGGATCGGCCATCTGGTGAGCGACTGGGTGATCGTCCCCAAGAACGCCAACTGGTACGGCAACGTGATGTATGGCGCGATGATCGTGTCGGCGGTGGTCGTCGTCCAGTTGCACGGGATTCGGAGGCTGATCGCGATCGTCCCGGCCGTCTACATCGCGGCGTGTTGCTGGGAGGCGAAGCTGATCACCGACCCAACGGTGACGACCCAGATCATGCTCGGCGCGATCCTGATCGTGACCATGGCCGCCCGCCCGCAGGGGCTGCTCGGCAAGCGGCAGGTCGAGATCATTTGAGCGAACCAGCTGCACCTGGGCCGCTGTTGGAGCTGGACAAGCTGTCGCTGTCCTTCGGCGGCCTTGCAGCACTTGCCGAGCTCGACCTAGGCGTCTCTGAGCGCGAGGTCGTGAGTGTGATCGGCCCAAACGGCGCCGGGAAGACGACCGTGTTCAACGTGATCACCGGCGTCTACCGACCCTCGGGCGGCGACGTGCGCTTCGCGGGCGACTCGATCGCCGGCCTGAAGCCCTTCAGGATCACCCGCCTGGGGATCGCGCGTACGTTTCAGACGCTGCGGCTGTTCCTGAACATGTCCGTCAAGGAGAACGTCAAGGCCGCGACCTACGGGCACACGAAGGCGTCGCCGGCCGAGTCGATCCTCAGGCTCCCGCGCGCCCGCCGAGAGGAACGCGAGGCGGACGCGCTCGCCGAGCAGGTGCTCTCGTTCTTCGGCCAGCGGCTGCAGGGTTACCGCTGGGATCAGCCCGCGTACAACCTCTCCTACGCCAACCGCCGGCGGCTCGAGATCGCCCGCGCGCTTGCGACCAGGCCGCGGCTGCTGCTGCTCGACGAGCCGGCGGCCGGGATGAACCCGAAGGAGACGCACGAGGTGACCGAGCTGATCGGCCGCCTGCGCGACGAGCTCGGTCTCGCGATCCTCGTGATCGAGCACGACATGCACGTCGTCGAGGGGATCTCGGACCGTGTCGTCGCGCTCGACCACGGGGTCAAGATCGCCGAGGGCAGCTTCCACGAGGTCGCCAACCACCCGGGCGTCGTCGAGGCCTACATGGGCCGCGACCCCGAGGCACTCGC
The DNA here is from genome assembly GCA_963756655.1 of uncultured Solirubrobacterales bacterium. Classification (GTDB taxonomy): domain Bacteria; phylum Actinomycetota; class Thermoleophilia; order Solirubrobacterales; family Solirubrobacteraceae; genus Palsa-465. The sequence goes on along the minus strand of CAVWOQ010000026.1, from coordinate 35,465 downwards.
GGAGGCATAGTGGCCCTGCTGTCGCTCGAGAACGTGACGACGTACTACGGCCAGATGCGGATCCTCGAGGAGATCTCACTCGAGGTCGGTGAGGGCGAGCTCGTCTGCCTGCTGGGCGGCAACGCGTCCGGGAAGTCGACGACGCTGAAGACCGTGCTCGGGATCGTCCGGCCCCGCTCCGGGCAGGTGATGATCGACGGCGAGAACTGCAACAACTGCAACGTCCCGACCCGGATCTCGAAGGGGCTGGCGATCGTCCCCGAGAACCGGCGCCTATTCGGCCAGATGACCGTGCGCGAGAACCTCGAGCTCGGCGCCGTGCTGCGCAAGGGCCAGGACCTGAGCGCGGACTTCGACCACGTCCACACGCTGTTCCCGCGCCTGCAGGAGCGCGAGGGCCAGCTGGCGGGGACGCTGTCGGGCGGCGAGCAGCAGATGGTCGCGATGGGCCGCGCGCTGATGTCGCGGCCGCGCCTTTTGTTGATGGACGAGCCGTCGATGGGGCTCTCGCCGGCTTTGGTGCAGCAGAACTTCCGGATCATCAAGGAGGTCCACGAGTCGGGCGTCGCGGTCCTGATGGTCGAGCAGAACGCGAACATGGCGCTGTCGATCGCCGACCGCGGATACGTGCTGTCGACCGGCTCGATCGTGCTCTCCGGCCCGGCCGGCGAGCTACTGCACCATGAGGACCTCAGGCGGGCCTACCTCGGGGCATAGTGAGCTGTTCGGGTCGGCAGCCGGATGACTCCAGCGCGGCCCGCTTAGCGAGGCTGGATGCCGAGCGGGCCGCGAGCAGCCGGATGACTCCAGCGCGGCCCGCTTAGCGAGGCTGGATGCCGAGCGGGCCGCGAGCAGCCGGATGACTCCAGCGCGGCCCGCTTAGCGAGGCTGGATGCCGAGCGGGCCGCGAGCTGGAGGCGGCCACCCGCCCGGCGCGCATGCGCGCCGGGGGCCGGGGTGCATGCACCCGGCCTCAGGATGCGTTGAACGTCAGCAGCGCGGCGCTCTCGCCGGGTACCGACAATGGGTAACTGCCCCGCTCGGGCGCGATGCTGTCGAGGTCCGGAGCCGGCAGGAGCCCGGTCGTCGTCCGCTGGCCGAACCCGTGCCCGCCGAGCGTGACCCCGAAGCGCGAGCCCAGGCTCGGCGCGATCAGCTGCTCGGCCGTGCCGTCGCCCGCCGCCCCGCGGACGTGGAGGTCGATCAGCCGCTCGTTCTGGCCGTCGTTGATCAGCACCACCCGGACGACGCCGCCGTGCGCGCGCGTCGCCCACGCGTCGACGCCGGCTCGCCTGGCGCCGGCGATCCGCAACAGCCTCGAGTGCGGGGGCGCGGCCTGGGCGAACATCAGCATCCCGTAGTACTCGGGGTTGACGATCCCGCTCCAGGCGCCGCCGTGATCGTGGAACCGGAACAGCGCGTACGACGAGCCCACGTAGGTGTGCATGTTGATCCCGTCGACACCTACCCGCGCGAACGCGAACAGCGTGTTGAGCGCCCACAGCGCGGTCGCGAACGACTTGCCGATCGTCTGCGCCTGACCGCACGAGATCGTGTTCATCTCGTCGATCCGGATCCGCAGCCCGTTGGCGTGCGCGAGCCTGACGTCCGGCGCGACGCTCTCGGCCAGCCCGGTCGATGCCTCGGGGCTGAGCAGGTGCGGAATCGACGGGTAGACGCTCCAGCTGGGCGGGATGTAGCACAGCTGCAGCGGGTACTTGTGCAGCGTGATCTCGGTCACGCGCGGCTCGGAGGCGATGAACTCGGGCAGCATCGCGGTCCATCGGGGCAGACCGACGGCGGGTCCGGCCAACGGAACGCGGGGGAGCGCGGCGCTGATCGTCGAGTATTCCTGGAGGTAGGTCGGGAAGCCCCAGGTCAACCGCGAGCGCCCGGTCAGCTTCTGGCCGTCGACGTGGTACCACGTGAACGAGTCGTACAGCTCAGGCTCATTGCCGAGCTCGAGCGCCTGCACCCAGGGGCGCCCGATCGCCGAGATCAGCTTGCGCGCCTCGACCCGCGCGGTGCCGGCGCTGTCGGCCTCGAGGTCGATCCCGAGCGTCGTGTGCGCGTCGAGCGCGTGGATCAGCGCGGCGGCGACCTCGCCCCATCTGGCGTTGAGCTTGATGTAGGCGCCGAGCGGTTTGCGGGCGCCGCGTCCCGGCCACCAGGTGCGGTCGGTGCTGTCGCCACCGATCCGGATCTGCGGCCGCTGACCCGGGGACAGTTGCGCGATCAGGTGCACGAACACCGGGTTGATCGCGTTCGGGTTGCGGCCCGCGTACTCCTCGACGGTCCGGTACTCGAGCGACAGCCCCAGAAAGCCCGGCGCGATCGGCCGCGCGTGCAGCGGCCCGGCGACGGTCATCGGCACCGGCGGCCCCACCGGGTCCGCGCGAGCGCGGTCGACGTCCGGCACCAGATGCGGCGTCGACGAGCCCGAGGTGAGGACGAGCACGACCGCGAGCACGACCACGACGACGCCCACCAGCGTCAGGCGCCGGCGCCAGAACCTGCCGCTTGTGCGGGGTGGGGAAGGGTGCGCCCTTTGGTCCACGTCCTGGCTGGAAGCTAGCCGGAACGGCGGTCCGACAAGCAACCCGGGGCCGCCTGGGCCCCGGGCTAACGTGATCTCAACAGGCCTTACACGATCAACAAATGTCAACCGGCCGAGGCGACGGAGGCAGCGGCCGTCAGCCGCACGTTGGCGCGACTGGGGATCAGCGTCGCGGTCAGCGCCCCGGCCAGCGAAAGCGTCGCCGTGACTGCCATCGCGGGGACGAAACCGTTGCTGAACGCGGCCGGCGACGCGTAGCTGCCGGCGCCGGAGAAGATCGCCGCCGCGATCGCCAGTCCGAACACGCCACCGAGCTGACGCATCATGGTCGAGGCTCCCGACGCCTTGCCCAGGTCAGCCGCGCCGACGGCACCCAGGACCGCGTTCTGGGCTCCGGGAATCGCCATCGAGACGCCGGCCCCGGCCGCGATCATCGGAGCGATCATCTCCCAGTAGGGCAGGCCGGGCTTGGCGATCAGAGCGATCCATGCGAAACCGATCGCCTGCAGCGTCAGCCCCAGCACGACCAGCGGCCGATTACCGATCCGGTCCGCGAGGGTGCCCGCGATCGGGGCGACAATGAACACGGTTCCGGTCCACGCCAGCAACCGCAGTCCCGTGTCGAGCGGCCCCTGCCCGAGTGACACCTGCTGGAACTGGGCCATGAAGAACACGGCCCCAAACAGCGCGCACGACAGCAGGAAGGTGGCCGCGTTGCCGGCCGAGAACGAGCGCGACGAGAACAGCCGCATCGGCAGCATCGGCGCCTGCCTGCGCAGCTCGACCGCGACGAACGCGATCGCGAGCGCGACGCCGGCCGCCAGCGTTCCGATTACCTCGAGGCTCCCCCAGCCCGCCGCGTTGCCGCGCATCAGACCCCAGACAATCCCGAACGCCGCGCCGGTCACGAGCGCCAGGCCCGGGATGTCGAGCCGGACCCGCGGGCCGCGGCTCTCCTCGAGTCGTCTCAGCACGAACGGGATCGCTACCAGCCCGATCGGCACATTGAGCCAGAAGATCCACTGCCACGCGAGCCCCTGCGTGACGGCCCCGCCGACCACCGGACCGGCGAGCACCGCGATGCCCGTGATCCCGCTGTAGATCCCGAGCGCCCAACCGCGACGCGCGGGCGGGAAGGCGGTCCCTAGCAGCGCCAGCGACAGTGGGGCGATCAGCGCCGCGCCCGCGCCCTGAACGGCGCGCGCGGCGATCAGCAAGCCGATGTTCGGCGACAGGGCGCAGGCCGCCGAGGCGGCGGAGAACAGCGCCAGGCCGGCGGCGAACAGCCGCCGGCGTCCGAGCCGGTCGCCAAGCGCCGACCCCGTGATCAGCAGCACCGCAAAACTCAGCGTGTAGGCGTTGACGGTCCACTCGAGCTCGTTGATCGAGGCGCCGAGGTCGCGCCGGATCGTCGACAGCGCGGTCGCCACGACGGTCACGTCGAGCGCCACCATCAACGAGGCGACTGAGCACAAGATGAGGACCCAGCGTTGTTTGGTGGTGATCATTTCTGTCTCCTCCGTTGCTTGATGTGTGTCGAACGAAGAGACAAGTGACCGGGGGACAATTGACCGATGAATTTCGCGCGACGCCGGTGTCGTTAGGGCTGAGGTGCGATTGATGAGCCAAGATCTCGAAAGCCGCAACCGCCTTGCGCGCGCTCAGCGCGGCGACGAGCACGCGTTCGCGCAGCTGACTGAGCCCTACCGGCGCGAGCTCCAGCTCCACTGCTACCGGATCCTCGGCTCGTTCCAGGACGCCGAAGACCTGCTCCAGGAGACGCTGCTGGCGGCGTGGCGCGGGCTCGAGCAGTTCGAGGGACGGTCATCGCTACGCGCCTGGCTGTACACGATCGCGACGAACCGGTGCCTGAACGCGCTGCGCGACGACCGGCGTCGCCCGCAGCTCGTGATGTCGGTCGACGCCCCCGAGTCGGCCGAGATCCCGTGGCTATCGCCGTATCCGAACACGCTGCTCGAGGGGATCGCCGACGCGTCCCCGGGTCCCGCGGCGCGCTACGAGGCCAAGGAGTCGGTCGCGCTCGCGTTCGTGTCCGGGCTCCAGTATCTGGCGCCGCGCCAGCGCGCCGTGCTCGTGCTGCGCGACGTGCTCGCATTCCATGCCGACGAGGTCGCGGAGATGCTCGGCTCGTCTGTGGCCTCGGTCAACAGCGCTCTGCAACGCGCCCGTTCGAGCTTGGAGAGCCGCCTGCCGCCGGCGCGCGACCGGCTGGCGATGCCGCTGACGGGCGCCGAGCGCGAGATGGTCGACCGGCTCGCCGACGCCTTCCAGCGCGACGATGTCGACGGGGTGGTCGCGTTGCTGACCGACGACGCGTTCGTCGCGATGCCGCCGGACCCGTTCTGGTGTGCGGGCGGCGAGGCGATCGCGCAGTTCCTGCGCGAGCGCAGGGCGATCCGCGGTGTGCCATGGCGTTTCATCCCGGTCGGCGCCAACCTCCAGCCCGGGTTCGCCTACTACTTCCTGCAGGACGGCGAGTGGGTCCAGAAGGGCATGTTCGTCGTCGGTGTTCGGCCCGACGGGATCTCGTCGGTGATCAGGTTTGGCGGGCAGCGGCTGCTCGACAGCCTCGGGCTGCCCTCGCGGATCCCCGCGTAACGACCGCATAACGGCGTTACGCCGGTGTTATTCCGAGCCGCGTAGAAATGGCGCCATGAGACTTTTGGTGGCGCTGTTTGTGCTCGGCTGCGCGGCGACGGTCACTGCGTGCGGCGGCTCGTCGTCGAGCAACTCGAAGAACCCGCACGCGGGGTACGCGCAGGGCGTCAAGTTCGCAAGCTGCATTCGCGCGCACGGGGTGCCGAGCTTCCCTGACCCGACCGCCGGCGGCGGGTTCTCGTTCCCAACCGGCTCGGGGTTCAACCCGTTCTCGCCTTCGTTTGAGGCAGCCCAACGCGCGTGCCGCTCGCTGCTCCCGAACTTCGGCGGCGGCCCCAATCAGGCGACCGCGGCGCAGAAGGCGCAGATCCTCGCGCTCGCGACATGCATGCGCGCGCATGGGGTCACGGGCTTCCCCGATCCGATCAGCACGCCGCCCTCGAACCCACAGGGCTACAGCATCATCTTCGGGCGTCCCGGCGCGCTGATCGCGGTCCCGAGCACGATCAACCCGCAGTCGCCGGTGTTCGAGCACGCGGCGAGCGCGTGCCAGTTCCCGGGCTTCGGGCACGGCACCAAGGGGCCCTAAGCCTGGATCCCGCCGCCGTCGATCACCAGCGCCTGCCCGTTGATCGCCGCCGCGCCCGGCGAAGCGAGGAACACGATCGCGTCGGCGACCTCGTCGGGCTCGAGCATCCGCCCGAGCGGCGTCGCCTGCTCGAGCGCCGCCTCGATCTCCTCCGGTGGCCGCCCGGTCGCCTCGACGATCCGCGCGACTGAGCCGCGCGTCATCTCGCTGTGGACATAGGTCGGGCAGACGGCGTTGACCCTGATGCCGGTGCCCGCCAGCTCGCTGGCGACCGCGCGGGTGAGGCCGACGGCGGCGTGCTTGGAGGCGGTGTAGGCGCTCGTGTACGGCGCGCCCGCGCGGCCCGCGACCGAGGCGACGGTGACGATCGCGCCGCCGTGGCGCTCGCGCATCCCGTCGACGACCGCGCGCATGCAGAGAAACGGCCCGGTCACGTTGACGTCGAAGTGGCGGCTCCAGGACGCGAGCGTGGTCCGCGTCAGCGGCGCCGACTCGACGTAGCCCGCGTTGTTGACAAGCACGTCGACCACGCCAATTTGAGCAAATGTATTTGATACGGCACGTTCGTCGGTGACGTCGCAGACGTAGGTCTCGTAGTCGAGCTCCGCGAGCGCCCGCGGGTCTCGGCCGAGCGCGATCACCTTGTCGCCGGCCGCGGCGAACCGCTGGCAGGCCGCGAGACCGATGCCTCTGCTGCCGCCGGTGACGACGACCGTTCTCATCGCCTGAACATCGCGCGGGCGATGATCTCGCGCTGGATCTCGGACGCGCCCTCGTAGATTCGCGGTGCCCGGACGTCGCGGTACAGGTGCTCGAGCGGGTGCCCTTGCTCGAGCGCGGCCGCGCCGTGGAACTGGACCGCGGCGTCGACCGCCTGCTGGGCTGTTTCCGTGGCCAGTAGCTTCGCCATCGCGGCCAGTGCCGGGTCGTGCCGGCCTGCGTCGTGGGCGCGTGCCGCCTGGTGGACCAGCAGCCGCGCCGCCGTGACCTCGGCCTCGAGCTGCGCGAGCCGGTGCGCCACGGCCTGATGGTCTTTCAATGGCTTGCCGAACGTCTCGCGCTCTCGCGCGTAGTCCGTTGTCAGCTCGAGCGCCGTCCGCGCCATCCCGATCGCGAACGCACCGACGCTGGGGCGGAACAGGTCGAGCGTCCGCATCGCGACGCGGAATCCGGCGCCGGGTTCGCCGAGGACCTGAGCGGCCGTCGCGGGGACGGCATCGAACGTGAGCGACCCGATCGCGTGGGCCGCGAGCATGTGTTTCCGTTCGCCGGTGAGGCCGCGGGCGTCGCCGGGGATCGCGAACGCGGTCACGCCGTCGGGAGTGCGCGCGAAGACCGTGTAAACGTCGGCCTCGGGGGCGTTTGAAATCCACAGCTTCTCGCCGGTGAGGCGGTAGCCGCCGGCGTCCGGCTCTGCCTTGAGCTGGAGCGCACGTGGGTCAGAGCCGGCTTCGGGTTCGGTGAGCGCGAACGCCGCGACGGCGGTTCCGTTTGCGACCTGCGGGATCCAGTCGTCTTTCAGTTGCTGCTGAGCCGCTTGGTGGATCGGGTAGGCGCCCAGCCCCTGGAGCGCGAACGCCGTCTCCGCCTCGGTGCAGTCACGGGCCAGCGCCTCGCGGATCAGGCAGAGCGCGATCGCGCTGGCGTCCGCTCCGAACAACTTGTCGAAGCAGTCCGTTGTCTGCGAGCGCCTTGATCAACGGGCGGTTCACGAGCCCCGGTTCGCCTGCGTCGGCGATCGGCTTGAGCTCGGTCTGCGCGATCCGGCGCGTGTCCTCGTAAAGCGCGAGCTCGGCTTCGCTGAGATGCAGGTCGGACATCAGGCGCCGCGCGAGAGCACCGCGACGCCCATCAGCTCGACCTTGGCCGCCGGCTCGAACAGCTCCGTCACCCCGAACAGCCCCATCGCCGGGTAGCGACGCCCGAAGTGCTTGCGCCACACGCTGCCCAGCTCCGGCAGCGAGTCGCGGTACTCGCGGACCGAGGTGACGAAGATCTGCAGCGAGACGAGGTCATCGGGCGTGCCGCCGGCGGCACGCAACGCAGTCATCAGGTTGGCCGCGGCCTGGTCGAACTGCTCGGCGATCGTTTCGCCGACCACGGGCGTTTCCGGGGTCGAGGCGATCTGGCCGCCGAGGTAAACGGTCTCGCCGGCCTTCACGGCGTGCGAGAAGCCGACCGGCTTGCCGAGCTCCGGCGCGTTTACGAGCTCGCTCACCGCCCCTCCCGTCCCGGTTCTGCCTGAGCGGTCAACGCCCCTTCCAATCCGGCCCGCGCCCCTCGCTCCAGGCGATGTAGAACTCCTCGAAGTCCTCGGACTGCATCAGCAGCGCCTGCGTGATCGCCTCGAGCTCGATCGCGGCGCCGAGGCTCATGTCGAGCTCGCGGGTCAGCAGCGACTTGGTCGTCCCGAACGCGAACGCGGGGCCGTCGGCGAGCCGGCGCGCGATCTCGTTTGCGCGGTCGAGCAGCTGGGTGTCGGGGAGGATCTCGTTGGCGAGCCCGATCTGGTGCGCGCGGTGCGCGGTCACCTTGTCGCCGAGCAGCAGCAGCTCCGTCGCGCGCCCGAGCCCCACGATCCGCGGCAGCAGGTACGCCGACCCCATGTCGGCACCCGCCAGTCCGACGCGCGTGAACAGGAACGCGAACGACGCCGACTCGGCCATCAGCCGCAGGTCGCTCGCGAGCGCGATCACCGACCCGGCGCCCGCCGCGACGCCGTTGATCGCCGCGATCACCGGCAGCGGGCACTCGCGCATCGCCTTGACGACGCCGCCGGTCATGCGCGTGAACTCGAGCAGCTCGGCGGTCTCCATCTCGGTCAGCGGGCCGATGATCTCCTCGACGTCGCCACCCGAGCAGAAGCCGCGACCCTGGCCGGTGATCACGACCACTCGTGCGTCGCCGTGCTGCGGCAGCTCCGTGAACAGGTCGCGCAGGTCCGCGTACACCTCGAACGTCAGCGCGTTGAGCTTCTCGGGGCGGTTGAGCGTGATCGTCGCGACCCCGCGTTCGATCGTGAAGTCGAAGTGCTCCCACTCGGAGGTCAGCGGCGCGCTCGCGCGGTACGGGCTCACGAGGCCCGACGATACTCGACATAGAAGTCGGGGGCAATGTTAGGTATCCTCCTGGCCGCGTGGGAGAGAGCGCCTACTGGAACCCGAAGATCGAGACGCTCGAGCGTCGGCAGCTCGACGCGCTGCAGCTGGCCAAGCTGCGCCGCCAGGTCGCATGGGCCCAGGCTCGCAGCCCGTGGTACAGGCGCACGCTCGACGGCTTCGACGTCTCGGACCTGAGGTCGCTCGACGACCTCCGCCGGCTGCCGATGCTGACCCGCGAGGAGTGGATGAACTCCCAGTTCGAGCATCCGCCGTACGGCGAGATTCCCGCGATCGACGGCGAGGGCGCGATCCGCATCCACACCACCTCTGGCACGACCGGCAAGGGCCCGCTGCGCGCGATCGACTCGCGCAAGGACTGGGCCTGGATCGCCGAGATGTGGGCGTACGGGATCTGGGGCTGCGGCGTCCGGCCCCACGACACCGCCTACATCGCGTTCGGCTACGGGTCGTTCATCGGCTTCTGGGGGCTGCACTATTCGATGGAGAAGATCGGGGTGCTGAACGTGCCCGGCGGCGCGCAGCCGACCGAGTCGCGCGTGCGCCAGATCGTCGACTTCGGCGCCACGGTCGTTGCCTCGACCCCGACCTACGCGCTGCGCCTCGCCCAGGAGGCGTCGACGCTCGGCATCGACCTCCCGGGCTCGGCCGTCTCGCGCCTGATCCTGTCCGGTGAGCCCGCCGGCTCGATCCCGCAGACCAAGGCGCTGATCGAGGAGCAATGGGGCGCGAAGGCCTACGACACGGCCGGGATGACGGAGATCGGGACGATCATGGTGTTCGAGTGCGCCCATCAGCCGGGCGGCACCCACATCATCGAGGACCACGTGATCGAGGAGGTGATCGATCCGGTGTCATTGGAGCCGGTTGGCTACGGCGTGCGAGGCGAGCGGGTCGTGACCTCGTTCGGCCGCGGCGCGATCCCGCTGCTCCGCTACCGCACCGGCGATCTCGTCTGCAAGGTGCCCGCCGCCACCTGCGACTGCGGCCGCGGCTTTGACATCTACGAGGGCGGGATCCTCGGCCGCGTCGACGACATGAAGATCATCCGCGGGACGAACGTCTACCCGCGCGCGATCGAGGCGATCGTGCGCGAGTTCCCCGAGGTCGACGAGTTCCAGACCGTGATCACGCGCGAGGGCGTCCGCGACGAGATCACGCTGCGGGTCGAGCTCAAGCCCGACTGGGACGTGACCCGCTGGGGGCCGCTCCACGAGGACCTCCACAAGCGCCTCGCGGTTGCGCACGAGGGGCTGAACTTCCGGATCGAGCGCGCCGGCGAGGGCGAGCTGCCGCGCTTCGAGCTCAAGGCCAAGCGGACCGTCGACACGCGCGACGCGCCGATCGGTGCGGCGACATGACCCAGGATCTGCTGGGCAACGAGATGAGCGCCTCCGAGGAGCAGCTGCTGGCCGTCTACGAGCAGCTCAAGGACCTCTGCAATCAGGACCTGCCGCCGGTCGCCGCGTCGAACATCCGCGCCGCGCTGGCGCTCGTGCACCAGGCGGTCAACGGGCTCGCGCTCGAGTACGAGCACCTGTCCGATATCGGCGTCTGAGATGCGAATCGCAGTCGCGGGAGGCGGACCGGGGGGCCTGTACTTCTCGATCCTGATGCGCCGGGCAGCGCCCGACTGCGAGATCACGGTGTTCGAGCGCAACAGGTCGACCGACGCGTTCGGCTTCGGGGTCGTGTTCTCGGACGAGACGCTGACCGTGTTCGAGCACGCCGACCCGGTCAGCTATCAGGAGATCACCGACAGCTTCGTCCACTGGACCGACATCGACATCCACCACCGCGGTCTTCTTACGCGTTCGGGCGGGCACGGGTTTTCGGCTCTCGGCCGGCGTGAGCTGCTCGGGATCCTGCAGCGCCGCGCGATCTCGCTGGGGGTCGATGTCCGCTTCTCGTGCGAGGCACCGTCGCTGGAAGAACTGCGGTGGGCCGATCTGGTGGTCGCCGCCGACGGCGCCTCGAGCGGCGTGCGTGCCCAGCGCGCCGAGGACTTCGTGCCGTCGCTCGATCCCCGCTTCTGCCGCTACATGTGGCTCGGGACGGATCTGGTGTTCGACGCCTTCAAGTTCTTCATCAAGGAGACGCCCGACGGGGTCTTCCAGGTCCACGGCTATCCCTACAGCGACCAGATGAGCACCTTCATCATCGAGACCAACGAGGAGACCTGGCACCGGGCCGGGCTCGATGCCGTGCCGGCCGGCTCACTGCCGCCCGGGGTCAGCGACGAGGCCAGCGTGCAGTTCACGCGGGAGCTGTTCGCCGAGGCGCTCGACGGCCACCAGCTGTTCGCCAACAACTCGAAGTGGATCAACTTCGTCACGGTTCGCAACCGGTCGTGGCGCTCGGACAACGTCGTGCTGCTCGGCGACGCGGCCCACACCGCGCACTTCTCGATCGGCTCCGGCACGAAGCTCGCGATGGAGGACGCGGTCGCGCTGGCATGGGCGTTCAGAAGCTTCGATGACGTCTTTGAGGCGCTTGCCGCCTACGAGGAGGAGCGCCGCCCGATCGTCGAGAGCACCCAGCGCGCCGCGCAGGCGTCGCTCGAGTGGTTCGAGGGGATCTCGCGCTACGTCGACCAGGGGCGGATGCAGTTCGCGTTCAACCTGCTGACCCGCAGCCGTCGCGTGACCTACGACAACCTGCGGCTGCGCGACGAGGAGTTCGTCGGCGAGGTCTCCGACGCCGACGGGACCGCCGACCGGCCGCCGATGTTCGCGCCGTTCAAGCTTCGCGGCCTAACGCTGCCCAACCGGGTCGTCGTGTCGCCGATGGATATGTACTCGGCCGTCGACGGGACGCCGTCTGACTTCCACCTCGTGCACCTCGGTTCGCGCGCGCTGGGCGGCGCGGCGCTCGTCTACACGGAGATGATCTGCGTCTCTGACATCGGGCGGATCACGCCCGGGTGCGCCGGCATGTACCGGCCTGAGCACGTCGAGGCGTGGAGACGGATCGTCTCGTTCGCGCACGAGTACGCGGGCTGCGCGATGTGCGCGCAGGTCGGCCACTCGGGCCGCAAGGGGTCGACGAAGCTGATGTGGGAGGGGATCGACGAGCCGCTCGAGGACGGCAACTGGCAGGTGATCGCGCCCTCGGCGCTGCCGTACGCGCCGGGCAATCAGGTCCCGCGTGAGATGACGCCTTCGGACATGCGGGACGTCTTGGCCCAGTTTGTCGCGGCGACTGAGGGCGCCGTGCAGGCGGGCTTCGACATGCTCGAGATCCACTGCGCCCACGGCTACCTGCTGTCGAGCTTCCTGTCGCCGCTGACGAACGTGCGAGTCGATTCGTATGGCGGGGATCTGGCGGGTCGCGCGCGTTTTCCGCTTCAGGTTTTCGACGCCTGCCGCGCTGTCTGGCCCGCCGATAAGCCGATCAGCGTCCGCATCTCGGCGACCGACTGGGTCGAGGGCGGCTTCACGCCCGACGACTCGGTCGCGTTCGCGCGGATGCTCCAGGAGCACGGCTGCGACCTGATCGACGTCTCAAGCGGCCAGGTCTCACCGCAGGAGCAGCCCGCGTTCGGGCGCAGCTTCCAGACCCCGTTCGCCGACCGGATCCGCAACGAGGTCGGGATGCCGACGATCGCGGTCGGCGCGATCGCGAGCTACGACGACGTCAACACGACCGTGCTCGCAGGCCGCGCCGACCTGTGCGCGCTCGCGCGGCCGCACCTGTACGACCCGCACTGGACGCTGCACGCCGCCGCCGAGCAGGAGTACGACGGCGACGGCATCCGCTGGGTGCCCCAGTACCAGGCCGGCTCGCGCAAGCCGCCCACCGGCCGCACCGACGGGGTCCGCAAGGAGCTCGAGCGCTCGTTCGAGCCGGATCCGCCCGAGGTGCTGGTCGCGCCCGAAGGGTGGTCGTGAGCTTGCGGGGAGTCCCGGCACTGGGTGCGCTCCCTTCCAGCGAGCAGCTGCAGCCACAGGAGCTTCTGATCACGATCCTCGGCACCTACGTGCGACCGTACGGCGACCAGGTGTGGTCCGGCGGGCTGGTGGTGCTGCTGGGGGAGTTGGGGTTCTCCGAGGGCGCGGCGCGGGTCGCGCTGACGCGGCTCGTGCGCCGCGGGCTGCTGGAACGCGTCCGCTCCGGGCGGCTGGTCCACTACCGCGTGACCGCGCGCGCCGACCGCCTGCTGGCCGAGGGCGACGGGCGGATCTTCTCGCTCGGCGATCCGCGCGACGACGAGGGCACCTGGACCGTTCTCTGGCATCAGATTCCCGAGGACCGGCGGCTCGAGCTCAGCCGTCTCGCGCGGCGCCTGCGGTTCCTCGGCTTCGGCTCGGTCCAGGGCAGCGTCTGGGTCTCGCCTCACGACCACTCGGCCGAGGTCGTGCGGCTGCTCGCCGAGCTGCGGGTGTCGGATTACGCGACGATGTTCACAGCCCGGCCCGACGCGGTCGTCGGTCTCCCGGCGCTCGTCTCGCGCGCCTGGGACCTGAGCGGTCTGGTCGGCCGCTACGAGGCGTTCGAGGCCGAGTTCGCGCCATTGTGCGCGCGGCGAGCGCTCGCGGCTCTGTCCGATCGCGACGCGTTCCTGATCCGCACCCGGCTCGTGCACCAGTTCCGCGGCTTCCCGCTGATCGACCCTGAGCTCCCTGAGCGGCTCGCGCCGCTGTCTGGACCCCGCGGACGCGCGGCAGCGATCTTCCACGAGCTCTACGCCGGGCTCGAGGACGCCTCACAGCGCCACTTCGACGCGGTCACGGCCGCGTACGAAGCGGTCAGCTGAGAAGCTCCTGGAGGTGCTCCAGGCCGTCGTAGACGTCCGTGTATCTCGTCGTCAGAGGGGAGAGGCCGAGGCGGATCACGTCCGGGGTCCGGTAGTCGACGATCACGCCGTCGTCGATCAGCCGCTTGGACAGCGCCCGCGCGTCGGGGTGCACGAGCGCCACGTGCGACCCGCGCTCGTCGGCCTCGCGTGGCGAGCCGACGCTGCAGTTGCGCTCCGCGAGCTGCTCGTCGATCAGCTCGATCGCGAACTGCGTCAGCTTCTTGGACTTGGCGCGGATCTCGTAGATGCCCGCCTCGATCGACAGGTCGACGCCGACCGCGACCGCGGTCAGGCCGAGCACCGGCGGCGTCCCCGACAGCATCGCCCTGATGCCGTGCGCGGGGAGGTACCCCTGGGCCATCTCGAATGGATCGGCGCGGCCCAGCCAGCCCCAGATCGGCTGTCTGAGCTGCTGCTGGAGGTCGCCTCGCACGTACAGGAAGGCGGGCGCGCCGGGGCCGGCGTTGAGGTACTTGTAGGTGCAGCCGACCGCGAGGTCGACCCCGTCGCGGTCGAGGTCCACCGGTATCGCACCGACGCTGTGACACGTGTCCCAGAGCGTCAGGGCGCCGCCGGCGTGAGCGATCTCCGTGATCCGTTTCGTCTCGAGGATGTAGGCGGAGCGGTAGTTGACCTGTGAGAACGTGACCAGCGCGGTGTTGTCGTTGACCACCTGCTCGACGTGGTGCGGCTCTGGCCCCCGGGCGGGATCGGCCTCGATCCATCGGATCGTGCAGCCGTGCTGCTGCGCAAGGCCCTCGAGCACGTAGCGGTCCGTCGGGAAGTTGTCGCGGTCGGTGACGATCTCCGTGCGCCCCGGCCGGGCGGCGAGCGCGGCGCTGGCGAGCTTGTAGAAGCAGACCGTGGTCGAGTCGCCGATCGCGGTCTGACCCGGTGCCGCACCCAGCAACCCGCTACCGAGCCGGTCCCCGATCGTCTCCGGCAGCTCCATCCAGCCCTCGCTCCAGCTACGGATCAGCCGCTCTCCCCATTGGCGCTCGATCACGTGCCGGATCCGCTGCACTGTCTCCTTCGGCAGCCGACCGAGCGAGTTGCCATCGAGATAGATGACCCCGTCGAGCGCGGTCCGGAACCGGTCATGGAACTCACGCAGCGGGTCGGCGGCGTCGAGCGCCTCGGCGTCCTCGCGGCTGGGCATCTAAGCGTCTATGACTTCGGGACGAACGCGTACACGCGGCTGGGGCTGCCGGTGCCTCCCATCAGCTTCAGCGGCGACACGATCAGCAGCGCGCCGGTGATCGGCAGCTTGTCGAGGTTGGCGAGCTGCGTCAGGCCGAGCCGGCCGGCACCGAGCAGCAGGTTATGGAGCGGGAACGGCGGATCGAAGCCGCCGGCGGCGCCGGCGTCGATCCCGACCGTCTCGACGCCGAACCCGGAGATCCCGCGCTCGTTGGCCAGCCAGCGCGAGGCCTCGACGTCCGGCCCGGGGGTCACCGGTCCGTTCTCGCCCGCGTTGAGGAACAGCGTCTCGTCGTGTGCGCGCGACTGCCAGCCGGTTCTGAGCAGCACCCACGCGCCGTCGGGGACGCGGCCGTTGTCCGACTCCCAATTCTCGAGGTCCTGCGCGGTCAGCAGGTAGCCGTTGTCCTGCTCAGTCTCGGCGGTCTTGTCGATCACGCACGCCGGGCCGACGAGCGTGCTCGCCTCGATCGAGCCGACGTCCTTGCCGTCCCTGCCGGTTACCCAGTGGATCGGCGCGTCGAGGTGGGTGCCGACGTGCTCGCCGATCGTCAGCGTGTACCACGCCCAGGCGGGGCCGCGGTCGTCATAGTGGCTGATCTCCTCGCGGCTCAGGCCGGGGGTGTTTGCGAACGGCGGCGGCAGCTTGATCACCGGCGTCGTCTCAGTCAGCGGCTGCGTCAGGTCGACGATCTCGACCGTTCCCGACGCGAGCCCATCGACGAGGGCGGAGACCTGACTTGCCTGCGTGCTTGACATGCGTTGCTCCTTCAGTGGGTGATCAGCCTGCGCGGAACGCCTCGGCGAGCCATTCCGCGCGGATCTTGGGGTTGACCTTCGCGTCCAGCACCAGCGGCCGCGGCGCGCGCTCCTGCAGCCAGCTGTCGACGATCTGGAGGTCGTCGGTCGCGCGAACCGTACGTGCTTCGGCGCCCGCCGCCTGCGCGATCGCCGCGAGGTCGGCGTCTGGGAACCGGACCAGGTCGACCTTGTGTCCCATCGGCTCGAAGTGGTGGACCTCGGCGCCGTACGCGGCGTCGTCGTAGATCAGCACCAGCAGCTTCAGCCCCAGGCGCGCGGCGGTCTCGAGCTCGGCGAGCGCCATGAACGCACCGCCGTCGCCGATCGCGGCGACCGTCGGGCGGTCGGGACGCGCGATCGCGGCGCCGATCGCGTTGCCGAGGCCGAGGCCGACGGCCTGAAAGCCGTTCGGGAACACCCAGCCGCGCGCGTCGGGGACATCGAGGAACATCGCCGGATAGCCGAGGAAGTGCCCCGAGTCGACGGCCACGTTCTTGTTCGGCGGCAGCTTCTCGTTGAGCGCGATCGACAGCGTGCGCGGGTCGATCCACTCGTCGGTCGAGGCGTCCTCGTAGGGCTCGTCGCGCCAGCGCCGGGTCGCGATCTGCCTCGCGAGCTCGGGCGTCCTGAAGCCGGCGTTCATGTGGTCGCGCTTCTCGAGCTCCTTGGTGAGCCTGCGGACGCTCGCCTTCGCGTCGCCGATGATCGCCAGGTTGACGGGGCGGTTGAGGCCGATTGCGCGCGGTTCGACATCGATCTGGGCGACCCGGGCGTCGGGGGAGATCAGCTCGCCGTGCTTGGTCGTCCAGTGGTTGACCGACGCGCCGACGACCAGCACGACGTCGGCCTGCGGCAGCAGCTCCTGCACGAACGGCGGCGCGAAGCCGCCTGAGATCCCGAGCGCGTAGGGGAGACCCGCGAACAGCCCGTTGGCGGGGGCCGAGGTCGCGAGCACCGCGCCCGTCAGCTGCCCGAGCCAGTAGAGCTCGTCGCGTGCGTCCGCCAGGACCGCTCCGCGGCCGGCGATGATCGCGGGTCTTTCCGCGTGCGCGAGCAGATCGGCCAGTTGCTGGATTGCCTCCTCGGGCGGCTCAGGCTTTGGCAGGTACGGCGGCGCAGGCTTCGTGGGGCTGGTCTCTGCCGCCGGCTGTGCCTGGATGTCAATCGGCAGCATCAGCACCACCGGCCGGCGCTCGACGACCGTCCGCTGATAGGCGCGCTGGGCGTCGTCGGCGGCGGTCTTCGGGCTGTGAACGCGGTCGGCGATCGCCCCGACCGATTCGACCAGGTCGTGTTGGTCGATCCTGAAGTTCGAGGTCAGCGCCGCGGCCGGTGTCTCGCCGGCGAGGACGAGCAGCGGGGTGCGGCTCTTGGCCGCCTCGGTCAGCCCGGTCATCGTGTTGGTCAGCCCGGGTCCCTGATGGACGCTGCAGACCGCGACCTTGCCGCTCACCCGGCCGTAGCCGTCGGCCATGCAGATCGCGCCGCCCTCGTGGCGCGCGGGATGGAAGCGGGCGCCGCCGTGGACGAGCGCGTTGGTCACGACCAGATTGCCGCTCCCCAGCACCCCGAACGCGTGCTCCACTCCCTGCGCCGCGACGGTCTCGCCGACCACGTCGGCTACCGACTGCCTGGGTGGGCTCACGTTCCGCTCCCCTCGCTCACGGCGCGATCATGACATCCCGCGCGTGAGCAGTGTTTGCAGGCTGCGCTGCGCGGTGATTCTCTTAGGTGGATGAGCACTGGAACTGGAACACCGCCAGATCGTCCGGCCGCTGAGTCCACGGCCAGCGAGCCCCCGGTCGCTTCTGCTGCCACTGAGCCCCCGACCGCTTCCGCGGCACCTCCCCGCGGAGGGCGCAACATGCTCCCGGCCCGCGAGCGACGGCGCCTCGGCCTCGAGCGCGGAGCGGTCCGCCTGATCGCCACCTGCGGCGTGGTCGCGATCGGCGTCGCGATCGCCGCGATCATGGTCTCGAGCGGCAGCCAGGGCTGGATCGTCGGGCTGGTCGTCTCGATCGTCAGCGTCGTGCTGTCGGCCGTCCTCTGGTCCTCGCAGCGGCTCTAGCTTTTCGCGTCTGCCAGAGCGAGCGCACGGGGTCTACCAGAGCGAGCGCACGGGGTCTACCAGAGCGAGCGCACGGGGTTACCAGAGCGATGCGCACGATGTCGTACATCGTCTGCGACGTCTGGTGCATGCCCGGGCAGCACGGCGGACCGCCGGGGGCGCTGATCCCGATCTCGAGGTGCGGCGCGTCGGAAATGCCGACGTCACCGCAACCGACCTCGGCGATCGGCTGCCCGGTCGTCACGTGCGCGCCGACCGGCACGAGCGCCGGCGCCGCGTGGCCGTAGTAGATGTAGCGCCCGGAGTACTGACCGCTCGCGACCTTCAGCACCGGCGCGTAGGGGCCGAACCCGTCGGCGCCCTCCTGCACGATCGTGCCCGAGGTGACCGCGACCTCGGTCACCTTCGATCCGCAGGCGTTGCCGTCGGTGCCGATGTCGACGCCCTGGTCCTGGGTCCACTGCGAGGGCGAGACGACGAGGCTCTTCGGCTTCAGCGGGAACACCCAGCCGCTGCTCGAGGTCGACGGGGCGGGCGTGGTCGTCGTCGTCGTCCCGGACGCGGTGCGTCCCTGCCGGACCCACGAGCGCAGCGTGGTCGCAGTTTCCTCGCCGACCGTGCCGCTGGCCGGCGAGAGCTGCGCGTCCTGTTGGAAGGTGATCACGGACTGCTTCGTGGAGGCGCCGAAGTTCCCGTCCTCGACGGTCTGGATCCCGAGCGCCGTCAGCCAGGTCTGAAGTGTCTTCACGTCGGCGCCGCTCATGCCTTCGCGGAGCACGCGGCTGAGCGGGTCAGTAATCGCGATCCGCTTGGCGCGACTGGTGCCGCTGACGCGCTTGTGCCGGGAGACCCAGGCTTGCAGTGTGCCCGCCGTGTGGGCTCCGACGGTGCCGCTGGCCGGACTGAGGCTTGCGGCGGTCTGGAACCGCTGGACCGAGCTCTTCGTACCAGGTCCGAAGTTGCCATCGGCGCCGGTCGGAATGCCGACGTCGGTCAACCAGTTCTGAAGCAGTCTGACCTGACCACCGTGATCGCCCTCTCGCAGCACGGAGTGCAGGGCGGACGCCTGCGCGGCGAGCGCGAGCGGCAGCGTGCCGGTTGCGCCTGCGATCGCCGTGGCGACAGCCAGCGTGGCCGCCACGACGGCTGCCCGTCCCCGGCGCTTGACGTTGACGGCGGCCCGAAGGCGTGGCTTAAGAGCAGTATGCGGTTTGGGCACGCGGATCCTCGGCGGCTAGGGGACGCGGTGTCTGATGCCGGTGGCCTGCGGGGTTAGCTGACGGGCTAGCGCTCCCTTGTTGCGCTTTCCGCGGATCACCGCGGAATTAGCCCCGACTGCTCGGGTCCCCCGTTCTCCGGATTGGCGGCCCGGAGATTCGGCGGTCTTCTTGGGTGCCGACACAATATGCGAACAGAAGTTGCGGTGCGTCGTCGGCGTTGGTTTTGCGCTGCGGCGGGGGCGCGATGCTCCATTCGCGCAGCTCGCCGCGATCGCCGCTTACGGCCCTGAGCCAGCCGTGCCAGTCATCGTTGTGTTCGGCTGCGCGAGCGCGCGTGCCTCCTGGGGCTCGATCCAGAGCGCCTCCACCAGGATGATCGCGAGCGACAGCAACGGGATCGCGATCAGCACACCGATCAGTCCGAACAGCGCCGCCATCAGGAGCAGCCCGACGGATACCACCCCCGCGTGCATGTCGACGGTGCGGGCCATGATCAGCGGCAGGATCAGGTTCCCCTCGATCTGATTGACGATCAGGTAGACGATCACCACCAGCAGCGCCTTCGTCGGTGACTGCGCCAAGCCGGCGAGGATTGGGGGGATCGCGCTGATCACTGAGCCGTAGTTCGGGATCACGGTCATGAACGCGGAGAACACCGCAAAGCCGATCGCGAATTTGAGCCCGATGATCTCCAGCCCGATGAACAACAAGCCACCGAGCACCAGCATGTCGAGCCCCACCGCGGTCATCCAGCCGAGCCACGCGGTCCGAACACGGTCCATCACATCTTCGGCCAGCAGCGCGCCGTGCTTCCGGGACCAGCCGCAGGAACCCGTTTACGAGCAAGCTGGGGTTGAGCGCGATCAGGAACGCGCCCAGGATGATCAGCAGCAGCATCAGGAGGATGCCGAGCACTGTGAGCCCGATGTGCTCGACTGGCCCGACGAGCCGGTCGGGATGGTGAAGATAGCCCTGCACGAATCCGTTTAGCTGCGCCGACAGGCTGTGGGTCTTCTTACCGGAAAGGCCGTGCACGTATCGATCCGCGCTGGCGAGGATCACCGGCAGGCGCTGGGCGAACTGCTTGACCTGGCTGATGAACGAGGGGATCACCGCGAAGCCGAGCCCGGCCAGCACGGCAACCCCCGCGATCAACGCCCCCGCGGCGCCGACCGCTCGCGGCGCGCCGTGACGCTCAGCCAGTGATGCCGCGGCGCAGAGCGGCAGCGAGAGGATGATCGTCACGAGCCCGGCCAGCAGCACCGTCATCAGCTGCTGCGCGACAAGCGCGGTGCCGGCCAGCGCCGCGGCGAGCCCGACCGTCCGGTAGACGACCGTCGGTCTCCATCTCGCGGCCGCCGTTTCGACCGTCGGTCTCATGTCGCGGCCGCCGTTTCGACCGTCGGTCTCATGTCGCGGGCACCGTTTCGGACGCGACGGGCGTGATTTTGAGCCCTTCCGGGCAGCCTGATTGGTGATGCCGAGCTCGACCATCACCCCAGCGACTCTCTATCGGGCTGTTCTGCTCGGGTTCGGCCTCGTGGTCGCGGGGCTGGTCTTCGAGCAGATCGCCACGCTCGTGCTCGCGGTGCTGATCGTGGTCGTGATCGCGCTGCCCTTGTCGGCGTTTGCGACCGCACTGCAACGTGTGCGCGTTCCGAGAGCGATCGGCGCGGTGCTCGGCCTGCTGCTCGGATTGGGAGCGCTGGCCGGTCTGATCGCACTGATCGTCCCGGTCTTCGACCACGAGATCAATGCGTTCACCAACTCGCTGCCGACGATCGTCGACGACCTGCGTCGCCGTCTCGGCCACCTCACCGGAACATCTCCCAGCCACGTAGGACGGCAGATTCAGCATTTCGTCAATACGTATACCCAGCATCCGTCAAAGCTGCTCGGGCCGCTGGCGTCTGTCGGCGCCGGCGTGGTGGCGACGCTCGCCACGATCATCGTCGTTCTCCTGACGGCGCTCTACACGGCGATCCATCCCGAGCCGCTCGCCTCGGGCGTCGTGCGGCTCGCGCCACCGACGAAGAGGCAGCACGCCGAGCGGATCCTCGATCGCCTGCGAACTGCCTATCTCGGGTGGCTCAAGGGGCTTGTGATCGGGATGCTCGTCCTCGGCACGCTCACCTACGGCGGTCTGCGGCTCGCCGGACTCGGGTTCGCGGCCTTCTTCGCGATCTTCACCGCGGTCGCGATGATCATCCCCTACTTCGGCGCGCTGCTCAGCTCGATCCCGCCGATCATCTACGCGCTCACGGTCTCGCCTGGCAAGGCGGTGATCGTCGCTGTCATCTACATCATCGCCCACCAGGTGGAGAGCAACGTGATCCAGCCGCTGGTCGTGGCGCGTAGCGTCGAGCTCCATCCAGCGCTGGTCGCGGTCGGCGTGGTTGCGGTCGACCAGCTGTTCGGGTTCGTCGGTCTGATCGTCGCCGTACCGATCCTCTCGACGTTCAAGATCCTGGTCGAGGAGCTATGGGTCAGGCCTGTAGAACAAAGCGACGAGGCGTTCACGGGCGAGCTGATGGCCTCGCCGATGCACGTGGTGTCCGTCGCAGGCGGACCGGGGCGGCGCCCGGCGGGGAAAGAGCCCACGCAGACTTCGGCCCAGTAGCTTCACCAGGGCTGACCTCTGGCCCGTGGTGGCTGTCCGGCGCAACACGGCGCGCACCGGTTGCGCGCCGTGGTGGCTGTCCGGCGCAACACGGCGCGCAGCGACGCTACCGTGGACTCGTGCCGGTTCTGGCAGCCGACGGCCTCACGAAAACCGTGGGCTCTGGCCGCGCAGCGCGGCTGCTGCTCGACGGCGTCAGCCTGTCCGTTGAGACCGATGAGGTCGTCGCGGTGCTCGGCCGCTCGGGCAGCGGCAAGTCGACGCTTCTGCACTTGCTCGGTGGCTTGGACTCGCCCGACGCCGGGTCGATCTGGGTAGCGGGCGAGCGGCTGACACGTCGCAGTTCACGCGCGCTCGCGCGGGCGCGTCTACGTCACATCGGCTTCGTCTTCCAGCAGTTCCAGCTGATCGAGGAGCTGACCGGACTCGAGAACGTGCTGCTGCCGACGCGTCTGCCTGGAGCTCCACCGGGTGGCGCCCGCCACGCTGCCGAGCTGATCGACGAGCTCGGCCTGACCGCGGTCGCGGGACATCTGCCGCACGAGCTGTCGGGTGGCGAGCAGCAGCGGTTCGCGATCGCACGCGCGCTCGTCAACGGGCCTGAGCTGTTACTCGCCGACGAACCGACCGGCAGCCTCGACGCCGACAACGGCGCGGCGGTGCTGGAACTGCTGCGCGGCATGACCGGTCGTGCGGTCGTGATCGTCACGCATGAGCCCGACGCGGCCGCGATCGCCGACCGGGTCCTGCACCTCTCCGACGGTCGGTTGTGGGCGACCGAGCAGATCAGATGAGCCAATCGCTTCACGCGGCCTTCGTGCAGGCACGCCAGGGTCTGCGCGCTCGTCGCCGGCGCCTCGTGTTGAGCGGGATCGGAATCGCGCTCGCCGCGGCGATGCTGTCGGCGGCCGTGGTCGTCAGCTACGGGCTCGGCACCGGCTTTGACCGTGCCGCCAGCGCCGCGCACCTGCCCGACCTGATCGTCCGCTTCAACGGCGTCTCCGCCGACAGCGTCGCGCGGCGCATCACGGCGCTGCCGGACATCGCCGGCTACTCGCTTCGCACCGAGGTCACCGACACCACTGTCAGCTCCGGCGGGCAGTTGCGAGACGACGCGATCGCCGAGGTGGTCAACCCGGGTCGTTACCAGGGCTACGCGGTGATCGCCGGGCGGGATCTGAGCGGGCGCGGACGCGAGGTGCTGCTGGAGCCGGCGTTCGCTCAGGCGTGGGGCGTGAAAATTGGTTCGATCTTCGACGTCGGCGGCCTCGGCCCGGAGCGCGTGGTCGGCTTCGCCGAGGCGCCCGACAACGTCGGCTTCCCGCTCGCGAAGCCGCGTTACTACATCTCACGCGCGCAGTTCGGCGCCGATCCGAACCCGCAGGTCAATCTGGCCGACATCTGGCTCCGCAACCCGGCGTATCTCAACGAGGTGCTGGTCCAGGCGCGCGCGACGAGCTTCGGCCTGCAGAACATCCAGTTTGCAACCCGCTCCGGGGTGCGGACGCTGCTCGACCAGGCGGCGGGCATCGTGATCGACCTGTTGGTCGCGCTGTCGCTGATCGCGCTCGTCACCGCGGGCGTGATGCTCGCCGCGTCGGCGCGGGCGGAGGTCCAGCGCCGGCTCGGTGCGATCGGCGTCCGCCGGGCGGTCGGGACCACACGCGGACAGGTCGTGCTGGCGCAGGTCGTCGAAGGGCTGATCGTCGCGGTGCCGGCGGCGACCGTGGGAGTGGCCGCCGGGACGCTCGCCACCGACGCGCCCGCGACCCGGCTGCTGACCCTGCTCAATGAGCCCGGCCCGGGGTGGGCCCTGGCACTGCCTCTGTTTGGCTCCTGGCTTGCGGCTGTGGCGCTGCCGGTCGCGGGTGCCGCGTGGCCCGCGTGGCGCGCCACCGCTGGTCCGGTGGTGGGGCTGCTGCGCGGGGCCGACGTCGCCTCCCGCGCTGGCGCCTCGCGGCCCGCTTCCTCGCACCACGGATTACCGGCTGCCGCCGGTCTCACCGCCCTCGGCGCCCGGCTCGTGGCCGCGCGGCGGACCCGGCTCGTCGCGACCGCGCTGACGCTCGGGCTCTCGACCGCGTTCGTGCTCCTGATGCTGGCGCTCGCCTCGACGCTCAGCTCGCTCGAGACCGACCCCGGCGCGCTCGGCAAGCGCTACCAGCTCACCGCCTACCTGCCGCCATCTGCTGCTCGCCAGGTCCGTCGCATCGCGGGCGTCGCGGCTGTCGCGCCACGCTACGAGGACCAGGCGGCCGACTCCTTCTCGCTCGGCGAGACGATCGACGTGGTCGCATATCCCGGCAACCACACTGAGTTCGAAGCTCCGCCGCTCGTGTCCGGCCACCGGTTGCGCGGCCCGCGTGAGGCCGAGGTCGGCCTCGGGCTGGCCGACGCGCTCGGTCTGGACGAGGGGTCGACGCTGGCGCTCGCGTTCTCGTCCGGTGACGAGCTGCGCCTGCGGGTCGCGGGCATCGTCAGCTCCCTGGATCACGACGGCCGCGTCGCGTACATACCCGCGCGCGCGCTGCTGTCGGCTGACCCGAACGCGCCGTCGTCGCTCGCGATCGTGCTGCACTCCGGGGCCAACGCGGCCGCCGTCTCGTCGGCGCTGGCGGCGATGGGCGGCGAGCCAACCGCCGCCGCCGGGGCGACCGCTCGCGGCGTGCCGCTGGTCGACGTCCTGCGGACGATTCTGCGCGCGATCGCAATCGTCGACGGGCTCGTGTGTCTGTACGCGCTGGTCCAGGCGTGCGCCCTGACCGTGCAGGAGCGCCGCCGGACGCTCGCTGTCGTGCGTGCGTGCGGCGCCGGCCCCGGCGCGGTGCGCCGGCTGCTGGTGGGTGCCGCGCTTGCACTGGTCGTGCCCGCGGCGATCGTCGGCGTGCTGCTCGAACGGTTGGTGCTCGGTCCAGCGCTGTCGCACCTGGCCGAGAACTACGCGACGCTGTCGCTGACCGCGGGGCCGTCGGAGGTGTTGGTCACGCTCGCCGGCTTGGCCGTCGCAGCCGGGGTGGCGGTCGCATGGGTCTCGCACCAGGCGTCGCGCGAGTCGGTCGTCGAGGGGCTCGCGTCTTGACCGGGGCACGAGGATCCGCCGCGCGCTCGCGTCCCGCCGCGGCCCCCGTGCCCGCACGGCGCATCACCCGCCGCCGGGCGCTGGCGGAAGCCCTCGGCGGCGCTGCGGCGCTCACGCTCGCCGGCTGCGGCACCAGTGCCGCCCCGCCCGCCGCGCCGTCGGGCTCGACCCTCGTCTCGACCTGGACCGACCCGGTCGGAGACGGTCAGCTCCGCGTCGGCCCCGGCGAGCCATTGGTCGACCGGACCGAGCTCGGCCGGCGCGCCGTGCCCGTCGCCGTGATTGCAACGTTCGCCCACGTCACGGACGCCCACGTGCTCGACGCCTCGTCGCCCGCACGGGTCACGTTCCTCGACCGGCTCGGTGCTCCGTTCGAGTCGACGTTCCGCCCCCAGGAGGCCCTGACGGCGCGGGTGCTCGCGGGCGCCACCAACGCCGTCCGCGCACTCCGTCCGCAGCTCGTGATCCAGGGCGGCGACCTGATCGACAACGACCAGAGCAACGAGCTCGCCGACGCGCTCGCCGTGCTGAATGGCGGCATCGTGCACCCGGGCAGCGGGCCAGACGGCTACTACGGCGTCCAGTCCGCCTTCGACCCGGATCCGTTCTATTACCGCCCCGACGTCGACGCGCCTCGCCACCCCGGCCTCCTCCGGGCGGCGGTCCGCCCGTTCTGGTGCCGCGGCTTCGGCGTCCCGGTGTGCCCGGTGCTCGGCGACCACGACGCGCTGGTCGCCGGCGAACTCGTCCCGACGCCCGAAACCGCATCGCTGGCCACCGGCGATCGCGCCCTCTGGGACCTACCGCCGGGGCTCACCGTCCCACCGGGCGCTCGCCTCACGACCGGCACCGCGGGGTCTCCCGACGGCCCGCCGCGACCAGTCCTCGTCAACGAGCTCCTCCGCCAGGCGCTCCGCGGCCCAACCGTGCGCGTCCCGGCCGATACCGCGCGTCGCGAGATGTCGTTCGCCGAGGTCCTCGACCGCTTGCGAGCCGCCTCCTCCCGGATCGGCGCCCCCGCGCTCGACGGCCGGAGCGATCCGCTCGCCCCCGCGCTCGCCGGCCGGAGCGATCGGCTCGCCCCTGCGCTCGCCGGCCGGAGCGATCGGCTCGACGACGCGCTCGCCAGCAGGAGCGATCGGCTCGACTACGCGCTCGACGTCGGCCCACGGCTACGCCTGGTCGTCCTCGACCTTGTCCGCCGCGACGGCGGTTCGGGCGGCCTCGTGTCAGCCGACCAGCCCGCCTGGCTCGAACAACAGCTCGCCACCACCCGCGGCCGCTGGGTGATCGTGGTCTCACACCAACCACTCGCCGGCTCGGTCGGCGGCTATCAGCTGCTCGACGTGATCGGCCAGGCGCCGCAGGTCATCGCGACCCTCTCGGGCCACACGCACCGTAATGAAGTTGTTCCACAGCCCACGAGCACCGGTGGCTACTGGCAGATCAGCACCGCCTCGCTGATCGACTACCCGCAGCAGGCTCGGGCCCTGCGGGTCGTCGCGACAGCGGATGGCGGCGTCGCCATCCAGACCTGGATGCTCGATCACGTCTTCCCGGGGGCCCTCGGCACGATCTCACGCGAGCTCTCGTTCCTCGACGCGCAAGGCGGCCGGCCTCAGGGATTCGCCGGCGGTCGCCTGGATCGAAACGTCGTGCTGTATCGACGCTAGCCACTGCTCAGGCCGCCTCGTCTTCGTCGAGCGCCTCCGCAGAGGCCGCTTCATCCTCGCCGAGCAGCTCCGCGATCTCGGCCACATCCTCCAACTGCTCGCCGACGAGCTCGAACCCCGGTGGCGGCTCGTCAATATCGATCACGAGCACGACCTTCGACTCCTCCCAAAACAGCCTGATGCACGTGTGGCCGTACTCGATCCGGCTCGGCTCCGGCATTCCCT
The DNA here is from genome assembly GCA_963756655.1 of uncultured Solirubrobacterales bacterium. Classification (GTDB taxonomy): domain Bacteria; phylum Actinomycetota; class Thermoleophilia; order Solirubrobacterales; family Solirubrobacteraceae; genus Palsa-465. The sequence goes on along the minus strand of CAVWOQ010000026.1, from coordinate 8,897 downwards.
CGGACTCGATCAGCTCCCTGATCCGCCGTTCTGCGTCGATCTTCTGATTCAACGTCGCCATGCGGCGATGCTGCCCAAGATCGTGTAACGGATCTAGACCGACATGCAACAACTCCGTGCCATCTCTGTTTCTTCTCTGTGCAGGCCGAGCAGGTGAGCGCGGGCCAGCCGGTTCAGCCCCGGCTGACCGGCTGACCCGCGCTGGTCAGCCGGTTCAGCCCCGTCTCGTCGCTGCGCAGCTTCTGATCGTCTCCGCGACGGCCGCGGGGTCGTCGAAGAACGGGACGTGCCCCGCTCCGAGCGTCACATGTCGTGCCGATGGCAGCTGGTCCCGGGCTCGCGGCGCTTGGCGCGCGTAGATCAGCAGACGGTCGTAGCGTCCCCACGCGATCGTGATCGGTGTCGCATGTAGCTCTTCGCCGGCGCCGAACTGATACTCGCTGAATGCCGCCAGAGCGCCTGCGAACGCGGGCGCCGCCCAGGCATCGTCGAGCGCGGACACAGCTTCGCCCGCCGGCATGCGCGTCGGCCAGCCGAAGAGCTGCTTGAACAGGGCACCGCGCCCAGCACGCGTGGCGGCGCACGCCCGCACCGCCGGTCGCAGCAGCGGTGGCACGCGACCCAAGAGCCCGAGCGACAGCTGACAGAAGCGGCGCTCGGCCGGGCTCCAGAACCCGGCGGGCGAAATCGCCGTCGCCGAGGCAACCTCATGTCGGCGCGCGAGTTCGAGCGCGATTGCGCCGCCCATCGAGTTGCCGGCCACGTGCGGACGAACGACACCGAGCTCCCCGAAGAACCCCGCGAACGCCTCCGCGTACGCCGGGATCGTCGGCTCGACATTTGTGCGCAGCGGCGTCGAGCGACCAAAGCCGGGCGAGTCGCAGGCGATCACGTCAAAGCTCTCGACGAGCTCTGTGATCACCGGGCGCCACGCCTGCCAGTGGTGACCGATGCCGTGAAGGAGCACTAGCGGCGGCCCGGTCCCGGCGCGCCAATAGTTGATGCTCACACGGCGAACCGGCCGCGGATGAGGTCGGCCGCCTTCTCAGCGATCATGATCGTCGGGGCGTTTGTGTTCCCGCCCGGGATGGTCGGCATGATTGACGCGTCGGCGACGCGCAGGCCCTCGATGCCGTGGACGTGCAGCTGTGAATCCACGACCGCGGCCGGGTCGCTGTCGCTCATGCGACAAGTGCCGACCGGGTGGTAGATGAGCATCAGGCGCCGTCGCAGGTCGGCCGCGAGTTCCTCGTCGTCAACCACGTCGGGGCCGGGCTTGAGCTCCTTGACGATCATCTCCTTCAGCGGGCTCTGGTCGGCGATCTCGCGCGCCAGGCGGATGCCCGCAACCAGAGACGCCAGATCGTCTGGGGGTCCGAGGCTGTTGGTGATGATCCTCGGTTTGTCAGTCGGATCCGCGGAGCGCAGCCAGACCTGCCCACGGGCCTGGGGCGTCACCAGCACCGGCGCGATGACCATGCAGTGACCGTCGTACTCTGCGCTTCCATGGTCGTCGAAGTAGGCGGCGCCCATGTGGAATTGGATGTCGGCGGCGGGCAGCCCTCCGCGCGTGCGAACAAACGCGACCACTTCGGCAACAGTCGAGCTCAGCGGTCCGGTGCGGCGCAGGACCCATTCAGCCATCGGCTTCGGCTTGTCGGCTCCGTACAACGTCTGCTGGTCAGTGACCTCCCAGATGATCGTTACAAACGGGTGGTCCTGGAGGTTGCGACCGACCCCTGGAAGGTCGTGACGGGCTTGTAGGCCGACCTGTGTGACGTCATCGGCCGGCCCGATGCCCGACAGCAGCAGCAGCTGAGGCGAGCCGATCGCGCCGGCGCACAGAACCACCTCGCGCTCGGCGCGGACGACCTCATCGCCGTCGCGGCCGCGGCGCAGTCGCACGCCGACAGCGCGGTCGCCGTCGAGTTCGATACCCAGAGCGGTGGCTTTGGTGCGGACCTCGAGGTTGGGGCGCTTGAGAACCGGCCGCAAGAATGCGTCGGCGGTGCTCCACCGGCGCCCGTCGCGCTGGGTCACCTGGAACATCGATGCGCCGTCCTGCTCGGGGCCGTTGTAGTCGGCGATCCAGGGGATCCCGGCTGCCGCGCACGCCTCGAGCAGCTTGCGGTCGAGCGGCCGCGGCGACCGCTGCTCGCTGACTCGCAGTGGGCCGCCGACGCCGTGATACTCGGACGCGCCGCGAACGTTGTCCTCTGACTTCTTGAAGTACGGCAGCACGTCGGCGTAGGCCCACCCTGACGCGCCCTGCGCCGCCCAGCCGTCGTAGTCCAGCGGGCGTCCGCGTACGTAGAGCATCGCGTTCATCGAGCTCGAGCCGCCAAGGCCCTTCCCGCGCGGGACATACTGCGGCCGGTTGTCGACGTACGGCTCGGGCTCGGTCACGTAATCCCAGTCGAGCTTGGTGTGGAACTGGTTCGGGAAGGCGGCCGGAATCTTGATGTTCGGCGAGCGATCCTTGCCCCCGGCCTCGACGAGCAGGACGCGCGTCGAAGGGTCCTCGGACAGGCGGTTGGCCAGCACGCAGCCGGCGGAGCCGGCGCCGACGATCACGTAGTCGTACATGTCAGACGCCCACCGGAGCGGTCTGGTCGACGAATCGGTACTCGGTCGAGATCGAGTTCGCGTGTGGCCGCGACATACTCGCGCATGTAACCGGGCCAGTTCGCGACGATCCTCCCGTTGGCATCGCGGTACCACGAATCACAGCCGGTCCACGCCGTCCCTGAGAAGCGGGACTGGATCTCGCGGTCGCTGGTCGCCTCGACCTCCGGCCGCACCTCGATCGCGCCGCCGCCGTGGCGCTGGACCTGCTCGAGCGCCTGCTTGATGTAGGACGCCTGTGCCTCGTGGTAGACGATGATCGAGCCGCCCGACGTGTTCGTGTTGGGCCCGTACATGACGAACATCGACGGGAAGCCGGGCACCGCCATGCCGAGGTGCGCGTGCGCGCCGCCAGCCCATTCTTCGCGCAGTTCGCGGCCCCCGATGCCCCTGATCTCCATCGGAAACATGAACTCGGTCGCCTTGAAGCCCGTGCCCCAAATCACGCAGTCCAACTCGTGGGCGCGCCCGTCGGCGGTGACGATGCCCGTGGGCGTCATGGCCTGGATCGGCTCGGTCACCAGCTCGACGTTGGGCCGCGCGAGCGTGGGGAGGAAGTAGGAGCTGAACAGCACACGCTTGCAGCCGAACGTGTAGTGCGGCCAGACCTTCGCGCGCAACTGGGGATCGCGCAGCTGCCAGCGCATGAACAGGGCCGAGCGAAGGTGCAAGAGCCGGCCGAACGTGTGCGGATGGCGGATCGCCATCGTGAGCGACTCGCAATATTCGAAGATGAACCTTCGCCGAAACGCCTGCACGCCCGGCACGGCCTTGACGAGTGCTCTGAACGCACCTGGGTAGGGCCGGTTCTTGCGCGGTAGAAACCAGTTGCCGGTGCGCTGGAAGACGGTCAGTTTTCGTACCTGGTCAGCGATCTCGGGCACGAACTGCACGGCGCTGGCACCGGTGCCAACCACCGCGACGCGCTTGCCGGTCAGGTCGTAGTCGTGGTCCCACTGGGCGGAGTGGAACTTGTGGCCGCCGAAGATCTCGGCGCCCTCGATGCGGGGGATCGATGGCTTGTGGAGCTGTCCGGTCGCCACGATGATCGCTTCCGCCTCGTATGTCTCGCCGGCCTCGGTCGTGACGCTCCAGCGGCAGGCCGCGTCATCCCAGCTGCAAGCTGTGACGGCGGTGCCCGTCCTGATCAGTCGATCGATCGCCGAGGTCCCGGGCCACATCGTGGACGTAGTCGAAGATCTCGCGCTGGGGTGAGCAGAGCCGCGACCAGTCGCGGCGCTGGGCGTAGGAGAAGGAGTACAGATGGCTCGGGACGTCGCAGCAGGCGCCGGGATACGTGTTGTGAAACCAGGTGCCGCCGTAGTCCGGCGCCTTCTCGAGGATCGTCACCTCGGCGATCCCGTGACGCCTCAACTCGACGGCTGCCGCAATGCCGCCGAATCCTGCGCCGATGATCACCACCTCCATGAGCTGAGCGAGACGATAACCGGACGATCTGGACGGAGTTGGGACAAGTTAGTCCCAACTCCATGTCGGCTTTGTGTAGCGCCCGCGCGCGACCGTGCCTGCGCTCGCACCCCGCGCACGACATAATGGCCGCGGCGGGGTGGCCAAGGACACCTAAAGGAAGAGGGCCAGCAGTGGCGTACGTGCAGTCAGACACCGAGCTCAGATTCGAGCCACCGGGTCCAGGGTCGTGGTCGTTGGACGCGGTTCATTTCCCGCGCCCCGCGACGCGCTACTGGGCCGAGATCCAACCGCCCGCGATGAGCCGTGGGAGCAGCGAGTTCTCGCGCTACTACGGGCTGTTGCTGGGCAGGTTGGAGGTCGCCTACGTCAATGGCTTCGCGTACATGGCGAGGATGCCGATCGCCGACGAGGAGTTCCCTGAGCGGATGCAGCGCGCGCACGAGGTGTTCGCGGGCAAGCTATGGCGCGACCAGCTTCGCGACTGGGACGAGACGTTCAAGCCGGCCTCGATCAAGACGCACAAGGAACTGCAGTCAGTCGATCCCGAGTCGCTTTCGGATGCGGAGCTGGTCGCCTATCTGACCCGCTGCCACGAGCACCACAGCGAGATGGTCTACCAGCACATGCGCCACACCGGCGGCGCGATCGTGCCGATTGGAGATCTGCTCGCGCACGCCGGCGAATGGACCGACGTGCCGCCCGCGGAGTTGCTGAGCATGACCCGCGGGGCGGCACCCGTGTCGGCCGGAGCGTCGGCCGAGCTCGAGCGCATGGTCGCCGCGTTCCGGGATGACCACGTCGCGCTGGAGCTATTGCAATCCGACGGCGACCCGGGCGAGACGTTGGCCGCCCTGCGCTCCCTCGACAGCGAAGCGGGCCGGGCGGTCGATGCATATCTCGAGCTGACGGGCTATCGGCTGGTCGACGGATTCGATATCTCGGGCCGCTACGCGCTCGAGCTCCCGGACGCACTGCTGCGAGCGATGCGTGCGTTCGTCGACTACCAGGACGCTGGCGATCCGGATGCCGAAGTGCAGGCCAAGATCGCCGAGGTCCGCGCCAAGGTGCCCGAGGAGCACCGCGCCGAGTTCGACGAGCTGCTTGAAGAGGCACGGCTGATGTCGCGGATCCGTGACGAGCGCGGCGTGTTCAGCGACATCTGGGCTTCGGGCATCATGCGCCGGGCGGTGCTCGCTGCCGGGCGGCGGGTTGCCGTTGCCGGTCGCATCAACGACCCCGAGGACCTGGTTGACGCAGGCTTTGAAGAGATGTGCGCGCTGGTCTCAGGCGCCGGCGGCCCGGCCGCCGACGAGCTCACGGCGCGGGCGCAGTACCGCGCCTCGCACACGGCCAAGGACGCGCCGCCGTTGCTCGGACCGCCTCCGCCTCCGCCGCCTGACATGTCCGGCCTGCCGCCGGACCTGCTGCGGGTGATGAAGGCGATGATGATCACGATGGACGCGATGTTCGCTCCCTCGCAGGAGCCTCACGAGGAGGCCCGTCTACGCGGGCTGGGAGCGAGCGCGGGTGTGTACGAGGGCCCCGTCGCGCCGCGTGTCGGGCCCGGCCGAGTTCGATCGGATCGTGCAGGGAGACGTGCTCGTGACCGAGTCGACGAGCGAGGCGTTCAACATCCTGCTGCCACTGCTCGGGGCGATCGTGACCGACAGCGGCGGGTTGCTGTCGCACCCGGCGATCGTCGCTCGCGAGTACGGAATCCCCGGTGTGGTCGGGACCCGTGACGCCACCGATCGGATCGCCGACGGGGTCCGCGTACGGGTCGACGGCGATGCCGGCGAAGTGACGGTCCTCGGTTGACGGGCGCGGTTCCGCTCTCGGACGCATACGACCACTCGGTCTTCGGTTCAAAGGCGGTCGGTCTCGGCGAAGCGGCGCGCAACGGCCTGCCGCTGCCGCCCGGTGTCGCGCTGTCGGGCGCGGTCGTCGAGGCGGTCGCGAGCGGCGATGAGGAAGCGATCCAGGAGGTCACCGCCGTCGTTGCTGGGTTGCACGGGCCGCTCGCGGTTCGATCGTCGGCGGTCGACGAGGACGGCGCGGACGCGAGCTTCGCCGGTCAGCACCTGACGCTGCTCAACGTCCCATCGGTCGACCTCGTCGGCTCAGCGCTGACCGAGATCTGGTGGTCGGCGAACTCCGATTCTGCGATCACCTACCGCCAGCGCGTTGGCTTGTTCACCCGCCCCAGCGTCGGGGTCGTCGTGCAGTCGCTGCTCGCTCCGGATGCGGCGGGCGTGATGTTCACCCGCAACCCGATCACCGGCGCCGACGAGCGCGTGATCGAGGCGAGCTGGGGCCTCGGCGAGGTGGTCGTCGCGGGCCGGGTGATCCCGGACATGTACCGGATCGCCCGGAGCGGGGAGGTGCTCGAGCGAACGCCTGGTCTCAAGAAGGTCGCGATCCGCTCGCTGCCCGACGGCGGCACCGTCGAGGAGCCCGTTGCATCGGAGCGCGTCGAACGACTGTGCCTCGATGACCAGATGCTCGACCAGCTCCATCACCTCGCCTCGCGGTGCGAGGAGGTCTATGGCCGGGGGCGCGACATCGAATGGGCGATCGCCGGCGGCGAGCTGTTCCTGTTGCAGTGCCGGGCGGTCACGCGGGCCGCTGGCACGCCGCCACCCGTCGTGGCTGTGGCTGAGGCGGAGGCGGCCAACTCGGGCGCGCCGGTCGAAGCTCTGCACGATGTGCCGCTGTTCGCCTCGCTGCGCCCCGAGGACGCCGAGCAGGTCGCGAGCATGTTCAAGGAGCGGCGGTTCGCGGCGGGCGAGACGGTCACCAAGGAGGGCTCGGGCGGGGCAGCGTTCTTCCTGATCCAGTCGGGCGAGGCGACGGTGTCGGTCCGCGGCGAGCGCAAGGCGGAGCTGAAGGCCGGAGACCACTTCGGGGAGATCGCGCTGATCGACGGCGGCGAGCGCTCGGCGACGGTCACCGCTGGCACCGACCTGGTCTGCTACGGGTTGACGTACTGGGACTTCCGCCCGCTGGTCCAGCAGAACCCTGCGATCGCTTGGGGACTGCTCCAGTCGCTGGCGAGGATGCTGCGCTCAGAGCTGCGCGGCGATCGCCCTGAACCTGCGGCTCCCGCGGCCCGCCCGGCAACACGTGCTTAACGTTGCAAGCCCTTGAGATCGCCTCGCCGACTTTGCTATTACTAGGAGTCCGCCGCGGGGTGGAGCAGTCTGGTAGCTCGTCGGGCTCATAACCCGAAGGTCGCGGGTTCGAATCCCGCCCCCGCTATGTCGCGAGGCTGTCGCGTAACTCCTCGGGCCGCGCCGGCGGGTTCGAAATTGATTAGACGCGCCGAGCGTGTGACTGTCGGTCGGGGCCTGATCAGGCTCCGGCTGCGGCGAGTTGGTGGCGGTGGAGCTTGGTGAGGTTGTGAGTTGCCATCAGCAGCCGCCATTCGGTCCGCACCGCGATCCTGCCTCTTCGGTGGAATCGGCTGATCAGCCGATTGTGTTTGGTGTGCGCGAACACGGGCTCGATCATCTGGATCCGCTTGCGGTAGAGCTGTTTGCCGTGCTCTGAGGCAAGCACGGCTCGCATCCACGAGTATCTGCCGCCGGTCCACCCGGGCCGTGGTTCGCTGCGGCCACCGCGGTCCGGTGGGATCAGCACCTGGATGTGCTTGTTGGCGATCACCTCGTCGAAGTGCTGCTCGTTCCAGTAGCCGGCATCCGCGAGCGCAACCTCAGGCCGTTCTGTGACACCAACGCGCTCGAGCTCGCTGATCGCGGTGGTGATCATCGGGTCCAGGTTGGAGAAGTCACCAGGCGTGTTCGTGATCTCCGCGGCGATCACGATCTGTCCCTCATCAACGACCGCCTGGGCGTTGTAGCCCTGCACATAGCCGAGGTTCGCTTTCATCCGCTGGCTGTCAGGGTCACTCACGCTGACCACATCGTCGGGCAGCTCTGGTGCCGTCCACGGGTTCGGACGCTTGCCAAGCCTGCGGCCGTCCGTGGCACGACCATTCGCCCGGTAGTCCTCATAGGCACGGTTGGCTGCCAGCTTGATGTCACGCTGCTCCTCCAACCGCTGGGCGGCGAGCAACAACCGATCCTCGCGTGCCCGGGGAATCGGTTGCCCTTGCTCCCAGCGGCGCTGCTCAAGCTGCCGGCGGCCCTCACGCGTCCAACCCTCCCGGCCCTGGTGACGAGCAACGATCCGCTGCACATCAAACGCGAACCCATCCTGCGGCGCGTCGGCCGGCTCTGGCAGCAGCTCCGGCTCGTCATGCTGCTGGTCGGCGGCCTGCTGCTCGCGGACTCGGCGAAAGAACTCGGCACGCCCCTCCCGGGTGCGTAGCTCCTCGGGCAGCTCATCACCACGCTCCTCCCCGTAGAGCTCATCCTCGGCCTGGTCGGTCGCGATCGCCTCAGCGATGATCTCCCGGGCGATCTGCCGAAAGTCACGGGTGGACTCACGGCTGGCGTTGCCCGGCCATCTTCGTCCCGTCGATCGCGACCACCCCCGGACGGACCAGACCCGCCTGTGCGCACAACCCCAGCACCTGGCTGAAGAGATCCGCAATCGCCGCCTCGTGCCGTTCGACGAACCTTGCGATCGTCGCGTGATCCGGGGTCTCGAGCATCGCGATCATCTTGAACGCGACATCCTCCACAGCAGCCCGCTCGATCGCCCGCGCCGACCGCACCCCACGCGAATATCCGTACAGAACAAGGCCACCACCATCGCCGGGTCATATGCCCGCCGACCAACCCCGTCGCGGCGATACGCCCCATAGAACTCGCGCAGATCCATCCCCGCGACCGCGTCCAACACGAACCACGCGAGATGACCCTCCGGCAGCCAATCCC
>CAVWOQ010000025.1:0-28121 GCA_963756655.1 uncultured Solirubrobacterales bacterium | reverse complement strand
CGGTACTTCTGACTACGCGCCAGTATGAGGCGTCACGGCGCGGGCCTAAGTCCTACGTAGGAGTTCGCGCCGCGTCCGTTTCTCAGCGGCGACAATCAATCGCGGAATGAGACTGCTGGTTGTCGACGACGATCGTGGCCTGCGCGACGTGCTGCGACGCGCGCTGACCCTGTCGGGCTACGAGATCCGGCTGGCCCAGAGCGGCTCCGAGGCGCTGTCGGAGGTCGCCAGCGGCGTCCCGGACGCGATCGTGCTCGACATCGGCCTGCCGGACATCGATGGGCTCGAGGTATGCCGGCTGCTGCGGCGCGAGGGCAACCGGGTCCCGATCCTGATGCTGACCGCGCGCGACGCCGTCTCGGATCGGATCGACGGGCTCGACGCGGGCGCCGACGACTACCTCGTGAAGCCGTTTGACATCGACGAGCTCAAGGCCCGGATCCGGGCGTTGCTGCGTCGCGCGGGCGGCGAGGGCGATGTCGACGGCGGGCTCTCGTTCGGCGAGCTCCGACTCGACCCCGCACGCCACGGCGTGATCGTCCAGGGAACGTTCGTCGAGCTCACACGGACTGAGTACCAGCTGCTCGAGCTGCTGATGCTCAACCCGCGGCGCGTGCTCCCACACACGCTGATTTACGACCGCGTCTGGGGTTATGACTTCGGCCCGACCTCGAACGCGCTGCGCGTCTACGTCGGGTACCTGCGTCGCAAGCTCGAGGACGCGGGCGCGCGGCCGTTGATCCACACGGTCCGGGGGGTCGGGTACGCGCTCCGGGAGCCGAGCGAAGCCGGATGACTCACGCGGCCTCCATCAGGCGAGCCAGCCGGATGACTCGGGCGCTGCCCATTCAGGCGAGGCAGCCGGACGACGCGGCGGCCGCCCAATCCGGCGAGCCAGGAGGGCGAGCGGGCGGCCGAGCCGCGGCCGAGCGGGCAGCCAGCCCGAGGGCGAGCGGAGGCCTAGCGTGAGCCTGCGGGCGCGAATGGCGCTGGCGGCCGGCGTCGCGGTCGCGCTGGCGGTGATCGCGGTCGCGTTCTCGGCCTACGAGGGAACGAGCACGCAGCTGCAGGGACAGCTCGACCAGTCGCTCCAGAGCCTCACCGGCTCGGCGCTGTCGCGCGCCGGGACCACCGCCGGCGGGCAGCCCGCCGGCCCGGGTCCGGGACCAACGGGCGGCGGCGGCCAGCGGCCCGCGGGCGGCCCGCCCTCAGGGGGGGGCGGTGGTGGACAAGGGTTCTTCTCAGCGGACCCCGATGACAAGGACGAGGGCCTCGGCTTCGACGACCGCAACGGGCCCGCGTTCGGCGGCGCGCCCGGGATCCTGACGCTCGTCTATCGCGACGGCGGCACCTACGTGCCGCGCGGGCAGAGCCAGCGGATCCCGGTCGACGCGCGCACGAAGGCGCTCGCCGCCGTCGGCCGCGGCAGCTTCTACAAGGACGAGACCGTCGACGGCGCGCGGATCCGCGTGCTCGCGACCGGGATCGGCTGGCGCGGGGCGCTGCTGGTTGCGCTGCCGCTGAAGGACATCGCCAACGCGCTCTCGAACCAGCTATTGCTGCTGGTGCTGATCTCGGCCGCCGGGATCCTGCTAGCGGCCGTCCTCGGCCTGCTGGTCGCGCGGACCGCGCTGACGCCGATCGCGCGCTTCACCCGCCAGACGGAGGCGATCGCGATCAAGCCCGAGCGGATCGAGGACGAGCGCCTCGACGTCCACGGCGGCGACGAGCTGGCGCGGCTGGCGCAGACCTTCAACCGCACGCTCGACGCGCTCGACAGCTCGGTCCGGGCGCAGCGCAACCTGGTCGCCGACGCATCGCACGAGCTGCGGACCCCGATCGCGACGATCCGCGCCAATCTGCAGCTGATGCGCGACGAGCAGCTGCTCAGCCCCGAGGACCGCGAGGCGCTGCGGGCCGACGTGATCGAGGAGCTCGATGAGCTCACGGCGCTGGTCGGCGACGTCGTCGAGCTCGCCCGGGGGACCAAGCGCAGCGGCGAGCCCGGCGATGTCCGGGTCGATGAGATCGTCGCGGCGGCGATCGAGCGGACCCGACGCCGGGCGCCGCAACTGGCCGTGACCTCGATGATCGAGCCGACGCTGGTCCTCGGCGTGGCCGACCGGATCGCGCGGGCGGTCGCGAACCTGCTGGACAACGCGGTCAAGTGGAGCCCGTCCGGCGGCACGATCGAGGTCCGGCTGCGCGACGGGACGCTGACGGTTCGCGACCACGGGCCCGGGTTCCAGGAGCAGGACCTGCCGTTCGTGTTTGACCGCTTCCATCGCGCCCGCGACGCGCGCTCAAAGCCGGGATCCGGGCTCGGACTCGCGATCGTGCGTCAGGCCGCCGAGGCGCAGGGCGGCTCTGTCGAGGCGGTCAACGCGCCCGACGGGGGTGCCCTGATGACCGTCTCGTTCGGCTCCCGACTCGAGTTCGCCGATCCCGGTGTCGCGAGCACGGTCAGCTCGTAGATGGATTTGGGCCCTCAGGGGTCCCTTTTCTCCATCGACCGACCGGTTATCCGAACCGATCGCGTGCTCCCCGGTGCGCGAGCAGCGGCTCGAGCGACGGTGTGCAGACGCACGCGGCTCCACGCAGCCGAGGCAGACCGAGCAGTTCCTCGATCGTCTGCAGCGTCGAGTAATGGTCCACCGGCACGGTCAGCGTTGCGCCGCGCCTGGCGCCTGGACCGGCGACGATCGTCGCGATGTGGCCGCCCGCTGCCAGCCGGCAGCAACCGTCGTTGTCGCTGACGCCCTCGTCCCAGGTGAGGAACAGCAGCCCGCGCGGCCCCAGGGCGTCCAGCAGCGGCGGCAGCAGCTTCGAAAGGAACTTGTCTCCAGCGGCAGGCGGGCAATCGTGCATGTCGTGGCACAGGTTTGGGGTGATCCAGATGAACGTGGGCAGCCGGCCGTCGCGCTCATCGACGGCAAGCTGCGAGAGCGGCACGATCCGGCTGCACCGTGCCGGCTGGGTAAAGACCCGCGTGTAGTAGACGAACGGGTCGTGCTTCTTGGCGTACTCGCCGTACTGTGAACCGTCAAAGCATGGATGGGGGAGGTCCTCCATGTACGCCTTCCAGGAGATGTGCGCCGCGGCCAGCTGGTCGACAAGGCTGGTCGCGGTCACCGTGCAGCCGGTGCAGTCGCTGCTGATCCGGAACGTCGAGCCACCGGTCAAGGCCAGGTAGTTCGGCAGCGACGGGTGGGTAATCGCGAACATCGAGGTCGCAAGCGCGTACTCGTGAGCGAGACGGTTGATGTACGGCGTGGCGCCCGAGCCGACGATGTCGCCGTACTCCTCGTTCTCCATCACGACCACAGCGATGTGCGCCGGTGGACCCCCAGATACCTGGGCGTCCGGCGACGGCGACGCGTGCACTGGCCCGAACTGCCGGTGGCTGACTCCGCAACCCGCCAATGCCAGAACCGCGAGCAGATAGGCGGTCGCCGCACTCAGGTCAAGCCGCCGGCTCACTCCTCAAGGCTCAGCAGACCTGATCCCGACGCGACCGCGACGGGGCGTCCGTCGGCATCAACCACGTCGGCGCTTGCGACGGCGATCCGGCGTCCGGAGTGGACCACACGCGCGGTCGCTCGCGCGGTCCGGCCGTCGCTCGCGAGCGGCCGCAGGTAGTTGACCTTGAACTCCAGCGGCGTGTAGCCGCCCGGCGTCGCGTGGCGGATCGCGCCGGAGAGCGCCGCGTCGGCCAGCAGGGCGACGACTCCGCCCTGGACGCGACCCGGCGGCGGCGCCTGAAACCACGGGCTGGCCGGGAGTGTGTACTGCACCGTGGAGTCGGTCGCACCGGCGGCGGACAGGCCCGTCAGGAGGTGCAGCGGCGGCTCGGGGCCGGTGGGCGGCCGACGCTGCCATGGATCCGGCCCGTCACCGTTCGCCGGCGGGCGTGGCGCCGCGTCCGGAAGCGAGCCGGGCGCGAGGGTGATGCAGAGCGAGCTCCCGTGACCGATCAGCGCACCGTGCTCGTCGTGCAAGCTCGCCTCGGCAAGCGCCACCGGCGCACTGAGCGAGATCACGCTGCCCCGGGCCTCGATCGAGCCCCCGGGCGCGACCGGCCGTACGACGCGGAGCGCCAGCTCCGAAGTCGTCAACGGCGTCCGGGCGGGGAGTGCGGTCATGATCGCGCACGCCATCGCGCCATCGGCAACGATCGCAAGCGCTCCGGGAGAGATCGTCCCGTCGGCGCCCTGCAGCCAGCGGCTGAGCGGCATCGCAAACGTCGCCGTGCCGTCGTCGACGGCTTCGACGTGCAGCCCGGTCAGGCGCGAGAGCGGCGGTGCCGGCGTCGCGCCGTTGAGGATCCGCCGCAATTGCTCAATCCCCGGCAACGCCAGCACGTGTGAGTCGGGATGGCCGCCGCGGACCGGCTCACGCCATGGCTCAATCACCCCTCCAACCTAGCTAAGGCCCACTCGCCGGCACCGGCAGGCGCGTGAGCCAGGCGCCGACGGCCTCACGGACAGCGCCCAGATCGCTGCGCAGGCTATGGTCGCCGGCGACCTCGACGACCGTCCGCTGCGGGGCGGGGGGCGGGATCCCGAACGGGTCCCGCGCGCCCTGGACCACCAGCACCGGCACTTTTACCGCGTCGAGCTCGGCGAGCCGGCTCTGGGGCGGCGTGCGCGACGAAGCGCGCCGTGGCGGCAAGAGTGGAAACGCAAGGCACAGGACGCCGATCGCACCGCCCGCGGCGGCGGCCCGGCAGGCGACGCGGGCGCCGAGCGAGCGGCCGCCGAACACCAGCGGCAGCTCGGCCAGCTCGCGCCCGGCGAGGCGCTCGATGACCGCCGCCCAGGCCGCGTCGAGCCGCGGCGCCGGCGCGGGAGCGCGCTTGCCCGCGACCCGGTAGGGCTGCTCGATCAGCGCGAGCGTGAACCGCTGCCTCTGTGCCGCCTCGCCGGCTGCCTGCAGGTCGCGGGCGCCGACTCCACCGCCGGCGCCGTGACCGAGGACCACGGCGCCGCGCGGGTCATCGGCCGCCTGCAGATGGGCGCGCGCGGTCCCGGCCGGGGTCTCGATCTCGATCTCGCGCACGCCGGGATGCTGCCAAGATCGGGCCGCGTACGCTTCCCGGGTGTTTCGGGGAGCGCTGCGTTTCAGGCGATTCAGGCTGCTGTTCGGCGCCCAGGCGGTGTCGTCGTTCGGCGATCGGCTGGTGCCGGTGGCGCTTGCGTTCGCGGTCCTCGACCTGACCGGCAAGGTGACCGACCTTGGGATCGTGCTCGCCTGCCAGACGGTCCCGCTGGTCGTGTTCGTGCTGATCGGCGGCGTCTGGGCCGACCGGCTGGCGCGCGACCGGGTGATGCTCGGCTCAGACGTCGTCCGGGCGCTCGCGCAGGGCGCGAGCGCGACGCTGCTGCTGACCGGCAATGCGACGATCCTCGAGCTCGCCTTGCTGCAGGCGCTCTACGGCTTCGCGACCGCATTCTTCGGTCCGGCGGCGACCGCGGTCGTGCCACAGACGGTCGACGCGGCGGATCTCCAGCAGGCCAATGCGCTGATGGGCCTGAGTGGCAACTTCTCGATGGTGCTGGGACCGGCCGCCGCGGGCCTGCTGGTGGCGACGGCCGGTCCGAGCTGGGGCCTGGCGGTCGACGCGGCGACCTTCGTCGCCAGCGGGGTCTGCCTCGCCGGCGTGCGGATCGCCCACGTCGCGCCGCCGGCGCGCCGGCGAATGCTCGTGGAGCTGCGCGAAGGCTGGGACGGCTTTCGCAGCCGCGCGTGGCTGTTGCTGACGGTCCTCGTGTTCACGCTCTACCTGGGCTTCTGCTACGCGCCGTTTCAGGTCATCGGTCCGCAGATCGCCCGGCTGTCGCTGGGCGGTCCGGGGGCCTGGGCCGCGATCAGCGTCGCGCTCGGGGTGGGTGCGGTGATCGGCGGCGGCCTGGCGCTGCGGCTGCACCCGCGATACCCGCTACGGCTGGCGTTCGCGCTCTTCGCGGCGGTCACCCCGTTGCTGCTGGCGCTGGTCGCGGCGCACGCCCCGCTCGCGGTGCTGGTCGCGGTCGCGGTCATCGACGGATCGGCGGGATCGCTGTTCAACATCTTCTGGTACACGGCGCTGCAGTCAGACGTCCCAACCTCCGAGCTGTCTCGGGTAGCGTCGTGGGATTACTTCGGGTCGGTGGCCTTGTGGCCGCTCGGGCAGGCGGTCAGCGGTCCGATCGCGGTCGCGATCGGCCTTTCGGCAACCCTCTATGCGTCGGCGGCGCTGGCGCTGGTCCTGTTCGCGGGCGCATTGGCGACGCGCGCGATCCGCGACTTCACGCTCGCGAAGCCCGAATGACCTCCCAAAACCCGCGTTATACGAGGGAAACGGGAGGTCTTTCGAATAGCGTGTGTGGGGTGCCAGCGGTTGACTACGACCAGCACGGCCTCACCTACACCCGCTACCGGCGGGCCGACCCCCGGATCGCGGCCCGGATCCATGCGGCACTCGGCGATGCGTGCACGGTGCTGAACGTCGGCGCCGGCGCCGGCTCCTACGAGCCCGAGGACCGCTGGGTGCTGGCGGTCGAGCCGAGCGCCACGATGCGGGCCCAGCGCCCGCCCGGGTCAGCGCCCGCGATCGCCGCCCGTGCCGAGGCGTTGCCGTTCGACGACGCCTCCGTCGACGCGGCGATGGCCTGCGTGACGATCCACCACTGGGAACCGCCCGAGGCAGGCCTCGCGGAGCTGCGACGCGTTGCGCGCCACGCGGTCGTCGTGTTCACGTTTGACCTCGGCGATCTGCCCGCCTGGCAGCGCGACTACCTCGCCGAGGGGCTCGCGATCGAGCGGCCGCGGTTTCCGTCGATCGACGCGACCGCCGCGGCGCTCGACGGCCGGATCAGGGTCGAGCGGATCCCGACCCCGAGCGACTGCGCGGACGGGTTCTTCGAGGCGTTCTGGAACCGTCCCGAGGCGCTGCTCGACCCCGAGGTGCGCGCGTCGCAGTCGATGTGGCAGGTGGTTGGGTCGCGCGTCGAGGAACGGATCGTGGGCCGCTTGCGAGCGGCGCTCGAGACCGGCGCGTGGGACAGCGAGCACGGCCATCTGCGCGAGCGCGACAGCTTCGAAGGCTCCCTACGGCTGGTGATCTCGGAACGGTGAGCGACTACGAACCGAGGAAGGCCGTCCTCAAGCGCGCCGACAAACCGGCGCGCGAGGTCGTACGCGAGGAGCCGAGCCCGTGAGCATCGAGGCGGGGGCCAGGAACGTCAAGATCTCGCGGCCCGACAAGCCGCTGTTCCCGGGCGGGATCACGAAGCTCGATCTCGCGCGCCACTACGAGCACGTCGCCCCGGCGATGTTGCCGCACGTCGTCGACCGGCCGCTGACGCTCGAGCGCTACCCGGACGGGATCGAGGGTGAGCGGATCATGCAGCAGCGCGCCGGCAAGTACTTCCCGGCCTGGATCGCGCGGACGGTGGTCGCCAAGAAGGGCGGCTCAGTCGAGCACGTGCGAGCGACCGATGCCGCCTCGCTGGTGTATCTCGCCGGCCAGGCGTGCATCACACTGCACGCGTGGCTCAGCCGGCGCGACAGGCTCGACCGCCCCGACCGGGTGATCCTCGATCTCGACCCCAGCGTCGAGGACCCCGCGGCGATCCGCCGCGCGGCGCGGCTGATCGGGGAGCTGCTGCGCGAGCTCGGACTGATGCCGTGGGCGATGGCTACCGGCTCGCGCGGCTACCACGTCGTCGTTCCGCTCCAGCGCCGCTTGGGGTTCGACGAAGTGAGGGCGTTCGCGCGTGAGGTCGGAGCGGTCGCCGCGCGCCGCGAGCCGGACCTGTTCACGATCGAGCAGCGCAAGGACAAGCGCGGCGGACGCGTGCTGATCGACGTGATGCGAAACGGCTACGCGCAGACCGCGGTCGCGCCATACACCGTGCGTGCGCGCCCGGGCGCGCCGGTCGCGACTCCACTGGATTGGGACGAGCTGTCGGATGCGCGCACGCGGGCCGATCGCTGGACGATCAAGACGATCGCCCGTCGCCTCGACCGCGACGGCGATCCCTGGCGGGAGATCGGCGCGCGCCCCGCGACCCTGACCCGGGCACGTGAGAGGCTGCGTAGCGCAGCTAGCTGAGCCGGGCGCGCAGCGCCAGCGCGTTGGCCGGCGCGTACCCGTGCCAGTCGTTGTTGAAGTAGGCGTACACCTCGCGCGTGCGCCGCCAGGCCGCGATCCGGCGCGCCCAGGTGTCGATCTCGGCCGGCGAGTAGTTGCCATCGCGTCCGCGCGAGCCGTAGTGGAAGCGCACGAAGCGCCAGTCCGCGGTCGCTTCGTGGCTCTGGAACGGGCGCTTGGGGTGATCGGCGATCGTCAGCGCGACGCGGCCGGCGCGCAGCGCGCTCATCACCTCGGGGACGAACCAGCTCTGATGGCGGAACTCGATCGTGTGACGCCCGTCGGGGAGCGCCTGCAGCCACGCCGCCAGCCGCTCGTCGTCGCGATGGAAGTTCTCCGGCAGCTGCCACAGCACCGGGCCCAGCCGCCCAGCCTGCGACAGCGGCTCGATCCGCTCGTAGAAGCGCCGGATCCCGTCGCCCAGCTCCCGCAGCCGCTTGATGTGTGTGAGGTAGCGGCTCGCCTTGACCGCGAACTCGAACTGCGGCGGCGTCTGCTGCACCCAGCCCGCGACGGCGTCGCGGCTCGGCAGCCGGTAAAACGTGGTGTTGACCTCGACCGTGTCGAACCGCGCGGCGTACAGCTCCAGCCACCGGCGCCGCGGTTCGCCGTCTGGGTACAGTCGCCCCTTCCAGTCGTCGTAGTTCCAGCCCGAGCAGCCGATCCGTACCTGTTCCACGGTCGATGACCGACTACCCACCCGCGCCGGTTCCCGACCGGCTCACGAAACATAATCTCGCCGCCGCGCTGGGGGATTGCCGTGCGTGCGATCTATGGCAGGGCACGACCCAGGCGGTGATCGGCGAGGGGCCGCGGCGCGCGCGGTTGATGATGGTCGGCGAGCAGCCGGGCGATGTCGAGGACCGCGAGGGCCACGTGTTCGTCGGCCCCGCCGGGCGGGTGCTGGACCAGGGTCTCGAGCGGGCCGGGATCGCGCGCGCCGACGTCTATCTGACCAACGCCGTCAAACACTTCCGCTACAGGGCCAAGGGCAAGCGCCGGATCCACCAGCGGCCCGACCGCTGGCAGGTGACTGCCTGTCTGCCGTGGCTGAACGCAGAGCTCCAGCTGGTGCGCCCGGCGGCGCTGCTCCTGCTCGGCGCGGTTGCGGCTCAGGCGCTGCTCGGCTCCCAGGTGCGGATCGGGCGCGACCGCGGCCGCGCGCTCGACTCGGACCTCGCGCAGCTGGTGATGATCACGACCCACCCGTCGGCGGTCCTGCGCGCCGGCACGGGCGACGAGCGCCGTCAGGCGATGGACGCGTTCGTCGCCGACCTCGAGCGCCTCGCGGGATGGCTGCGTGATCACTGAGCCCGCTCCCGGCGCCGCCGGCTCAGCGCCGCGTGCTCGGCACGGATGGCCTCGGGCTCGTCGCCGAGCCACAGCAGCAACTCCTGATCGAAGGTCGGCTCGCCGGCTGACGGTTCGGCCGTCACCGCCTCAGTCGTTCTGATCGCGAAGGCCGCCGATCCCGAGCGAGCCATCGTCGTTCGCCGGCCGCTCCGTGTCCGCCGGGTCGTCCGTGTCTGCCGCCGGCTCCGGCGCCGGGGGATCGTCGAGGAAGTCGCCGCGTGGCACGAAGAACAGGTTGCCGGTCAGCGCGGTCGAGAAGTCCAGGATCCGGTCGTAGTTGCCGGGCGGGTTGCCGATGAACATGTTGGACAGCATCTGCTCGATCACGCTCGGATCGCGTGCATAGCCGATGAAGTAGGTGCCGAACTCGCTAGCACCGACCCTCCCGAACGGCATGTTGAAGCGCATGATCTGATGCTGATCGCCGTCCTCGTCGACGATCGTGTTGAGCGCCACGTGCGAGTTGGCCGGCTTGAGGTCATCGGGCATCTCGATGTCGCTGAGCTTGGTGCGACCGATCGCCCGCTCCTGCTGCTCGACCGGCAGCGCGTCCCAGGCGCCGAGGTCGTGCACGTACTTCTGCACGACCGCGTAGCTGCCGCCCGCGAACCGGGGATCCTCGTCGCCGATCAGGACCGCCGTCGCGGCGGCAGCGCCCTCCGGGTTCTCGGTCCCGTCTACGAAGCCCAGCAGGTCGCGCTCGTCGAACGACCTGAAGCCGTGAACCTCGTCGACGACCCGGGCGGCCCCCGCGAGCCGGCTCATCAAGCGCTCGGCGAGCTCAAAGCACAGGTCCAGGCGGTGGGCGCGAATGTGGAACAGCAGGTCGCCGGGGGTCGCGATCGCCGTGTGCTTGGCGCCGGCGAAGCCCGGGAACGGATGCAGCGCGGCCGGGCGCAGATCTCCGAACACGCGATCCCACAGCTCGCTGCCGATCCCGACCACGCACGTCAGCGCGCCCTCGGGCAGCCGGAAGCCGACTGACCGCTTCAGTCCGCTGACGTCGGCCAGCAGCTCGCGGAGTGCGTCCTCCGCGCCGGCGTCGACCGTCAACACGAGGAAGATCGCGGCCTCGGTGAGCGGCGTGATGACGGCTTGCGGCTCGGCTGGTTCCACGACGAGTCGTATTCTGCCGACCCGAGACGCGCGCGGTCGCTTACGATTGAGGAATGAGCGATGAAACCATTGCGGCGCGGATCGAACGGCTGGTCGCCGAGGAGCACGAGCTTCGGGACCGCGAGCAGTCAGATAGCGCCGAACCGGGACAGCTGGACGAGGACCGCAGCCGGCTGAGTGCGGTCGAGGTCGAGCTCGACCGCTGCTGGGACCTGCTACGCCAGCGACGCGCCCTGCGCGACGCGGGACGCAATCCAGACGACGCCGAGGCGCGCGACGCCGACACCGTCGAGCGCTACTGGCAGTAGCGCCGGAACGATGCCGACTGAGCCGAGGCCGATCTCGCTGTTCGACGTCGCCAAGCGGGCGATCGAGATCAGCGATCCAGATGACCGCGACGCGCGGCTCGGCGAGCTGCTGGAGCAATTCGAGGACGACGATGAGCCGGTCACCGCGATCGACAATCTCGAGGAACGGGTCGCGATCGCCGTCGAGGGCGTCGACGTCGAGATCGACGATCCGGCGGTCTCGATGGCGGCCGCGGCGATCCTGTACCTGGCGCACCGGCGCGACGAGCTGCACGCCGATCCGGAGAAGATCCTGCGGCTCGCCGCCCGGGCGGAGTGGAAGGGCGACCCGCCGGAGCCGGTCGTCGAATGGCTCGCCGAACGCGGCGTCACGGTCTGAGCTGGGGGAGACGGGTCCGATCGCCGATCAACCCGCGCTGATCGTCCAGGTTCCCAGCGGTGGCCCGATCGCGAGCCAGCTGACCGCGGAGCCGCCCGCGAGCGTCGCCGACGGCGAGGTGGTGGTCGTCGTCGGGCTCACCGACGACCGGGGCAACCTCGAGCCGCCGGCCGGCGGCGAGGTCGTGCTGTCGGTTGCGTCGCCCGAGGCGCTGTCGCGCGAGGCCGGCGAGGTCCGCCGCGTCATCGCGCATGCGGGCACGGGCATCGAGCCGCTGGTGCTCGTCGTAGAGGCGGCCGAGGAGCTACGCGACGAGGAGCTCAGCGCCGTCGTCGAGGCTGCCGCTCACACGTCGCGCGCGGTGATCCTGCGCGTGATCCGCAACGGCTGAAGTCAGTCCTCGGAGCTGTAGGGCTCGTCCTCGCCGCGGACGTCGCGGTAGCGGCGATCGAACAGCTCCAGCACCGCGGTTACGTCGGCCGGTCCGTGGATCCCGTGGCTGACGCCGCTCGACTGCTCGGTCAGCTCGGCCGCCTCGGCGTCGCCGTGCTCGATCAGCTCGTCGTGTTCGGGCGTCAGAACCGGAAGCTCGGCCACGCCCTGTTCGCGGTACATGACTCCGAGCTCGAGGTGCTCGTAGCGGACCACCGCGGCCCCGTCGGCCCGGCGCTCGATTCTCACCCCCGGCCAGGTGGCCAGTTCGTTAGCGATCTCGTCGACGAGCGCGGTGGCGTGTGACACGAGCCGATCGTAACCGCTCCGTGGCGCTCGCCGCCTTTAGCCCAGCGGCGACGTCCAGGATCCGTTGCGCGGTATCCGTGCGGTCCCGCCGCTTGGTGGTCGTGGTTGGCGCTGTCAAGACAGTGCTTTCCCTTGACTTCTGACCTACTAGTAGGTAAGAATGCGGCATTGAGCGGACACTTCCTGGGCATGAGCGGCGCCGGCATAACTGATTTGCGGGTCTGACGATGACCGGGTTCGAGACCGTCCGCGTGGCGGCGATTCAGGCGACGCCGGTGATCCTCGATGGCGAGGCGTGCGCCGAGAAGGCGGCGCGCCTGTTGGTCGAGGCCGCCGACCGCGGCGCCCAGCTCGCGGTACTTCCAGAGTGCTTCATCCCGCTATATCCGTCCAACGCATGGGCGGCCAGCGCGGCCGGCTTCGGCGGCTGGGACGAGCTCTGGGAACGGCTGTGGGAGAACGCGGTCGATGTTCCGGGCCCGATCACCGACAGGCTCGTCGCGGTCTGCAGGCGGCACTCGATCCACTGCGCGATCGGCGTCAATGAGCGCGAATCAGAGCGCCCTGGGACGCTCTACAACACGCTCGTCTATCTCGGACCGACCGGCGTGCTCGGCCGTCACCGCAAGCTGATGCCGACCCACCACGAGCGCCTGTTTCACGGCATCGGGGCGGGCGACGACCTCGGCGTGGTCGACGCCGGGTCGGCGCGGATAGGCGGCCTGATCTGCTGGGAGAACCGGATGCCGCTCGCGCGCTATGCGGTGTATCGCGGTGGACCCCAGATTTGGGTCGCGCCGACCGCCGACGACAGCGACGCATGGCAGGCCTCGATGCGCCACATCGCGATCGAATCGGGCGCATTCGTCGTCGCTGTGCCGCAGTTCATCCCCGCGAGCGCGTTCGGCGACGACTTCCCAGTCCCGCTTCCGGAGGGCAAGAGCGTGTTCGGACGCGGGGGCGCGGTGGTCGTGGAGCCGACGTGGGGCGAGGTGATCGCGGGTCCGCTGTACGACGAGGAGGGCATCGTGGTCGCGGACTGCGACCTGCGCCGCGGCCTGCACGCGAAGCGCTGGTTCGACGCCGTCGGCCATTACAGCCGCGCGGAGACGCTTGCCGCGCCGACCCCGCGCACGGGTGACGCCCCGCAGCCTACGGCCGTCGAGATCGACGGGGCGAGCGTGTGAGCGCGGCCTATCACGAAGGCTCCCGGCGCCTGCAGGACCGCTACGACACGCGCCGGCTGGCCGACCGGCTTGACGAGAAGTTCCTCACCAGCGCGGTGATCAGACCTGAGGATCGCGAGTTCATCGAGCGGATGGACATGTTCTTTCTGGCGACCGCGGACCGCGATGGGCGCCCCCAGTGCTCATACAAGGGTGGCGACCCCGGCTTCGTCCGGGTGCTCGACGAGCACACGATCGCGTTCCCCAACTACGACGGCAACGGCATGTACCTGTCGATGGGCAACGTGCTCGAGAACCAGCACGTCGGGCTGCTGTTCATCGATTTCGTCGCCGAACGCCCGTCGCGGCTGCGGCTCAATGGGATCGCCAGCGTCGACGAGCGCGACGAGCTGATGTCCGACTATCGGGGAGCGCAGTTCGTGGTTCGCGTCCAGGCGACGCAGGTGTTTCCGAACTGCCCGCGCTACATACACCGGATGGCGCTGGTCGCGCGCTCCCGGTTCGTCCCGCACGCCGATCGCGACACGCCGGTCCCGGACTGGAAGCGCTCAGCCTGGGCCTGCGACGTGCTGCCCGCGCACGACCCGGCACGGGCCGGTCAGACGCGCATCTCGTAGTGGAGATGAACGACGCCGCTTCGGAAGCGGCGTTCGGCTAACAGCTCGAGCTGGGCGCGGACGTTGTCTGGCAGTGCGCGCTTTCCGCCACCCACGATGATCGGGGTCAGGAATAGGTGGCACTCGTCGACCAAGCCGGCGGCGATCGCCTCGCCGGCGAGCTCGGCACCGCCGACCGAGATGTCGCGGTCCGAGGACTGCTTGAGCTGTGCGATCTCGCCGCGGTCGAAATCGTGCTCGATCCGAGTCCGCGCGCTAGAGAGCGTCTGAAGCGTCCGGGAGTACACGATCTTGTCTGCCGCTCGCCAGATCTCCGCGAACTCTCGGCTCACCGCGCGTTGATCGCCGGTGCTGACGGTCTCCCAGAACACCATCGTCTCGTACATCCGGCGCCCATATAGGTGGGTGCCGATCGGGCGCTCGAGTTCATTGACCAACGCGTGCACCTCGTCACCCGGCGCCGCCCAATCGAACTTGCCCTGCTCGTCCTCGACGTATCCGTCAAGCGACGCGATCGCGGAGTAGATCAGCTTGGCCATGTCACCCTCCATCGTCCTCGAATGCTCTTGATCGTTGGTCCCGGAGCGGCCTCGGCCGCACACACTACGACCATGATCACGAGCGATTGTCATCGGCCCCACCGCGGCGTATGTCCCCACCAAGCGAACCGAGCTGATCCGAACGAGCACTCGGGTCCGGCCTCGCTACGGACTGGCAACGCAGGATCTTTGGTGCCAGGCCCGAGCTGGTGGTGGCCGGTGTGCGAACGTCGGACCGTTGCCGGTGTCGCGGCGTGGACGTTCACCCGGTTCGGGTGATTCATCGCGGCTGGGCCGCTGCAATTGTGTGTTCTGTCCCCCGACGAAAGCGTGATGATGCCGCTCAAGCACCCACACGGTCCAAATGGATCGGCCAACGAAAGTTTGTCGCTGCCGCCTGTCTCGATGCTCGAGGGCGAGCGCGTCCCGCGTCACACGCTGCCCTCGGGCGAGCTACCCCCTGACGTCGCGTACCAGATCATCCACGACGAGCTGATGATCGACGGTAACGCACGGCTGAATCTCGCGACGTTCGTGACGACGTGGATGGAGCCGCAGGCCGCGTCGCTGATGGCCGAGTGCCTCGACAAGAACATGATCGACAAGGACGAGTATCCGCAGACGGCGGAGATCGAGACGCGCTGCGTGAACATTCTGAGCAGTCTGTGGCACGCCCCTGACGCCCTGCAGGCGACGGGCTGCTCGACCACCGGCTCGAGCGAAGCCGCGATGCTTGGCGGGCTGGCGCTCAAGCGCCGCTGGCAGCATGCGCGCGAGGCGCAGGGCAAGCCGACCGATAAGCCGAACCTGGTGATGGGCATCAATGTCCAGGTCTGCTGGGAGAAGTTCGCGAACTACTGGGATGTCGAAATGCGGCTGGTCCCGATGGAAGGGGATCGCTTCACGCTTTCGGCCGACGAGGCGGTGAAGCGCTGCGACGAGAACACAATCGGCGTTGTCGCGATCCTCGGATCGACGTTCGATGGCTCCTACGAGCCGGTCGAGGAGATCTGTGCCGCGCTTGACAAGCTCGAGAGCGACGCGGGCCTGAACGTTCCGGTGCACGTCGACGGCGCGTCGGGCGCCTTCGTGGCGCCGTTCGTCGACCCGGATCTGAAGTGGGATTTCCAGTTGCCGCGTGTGGCGTCGATCAACGCCTCGGGGCACAAGTACGGGCTGGTGTATCCCGGTGTCGGCTGGATCGTCTGGCGCGACGCCGACGCACTCCCCGACGAGCTGATTTTCTGGGTCAACTATCTCGGCGACAACATGCCGACGTTTGCACTGAACTTCTCCCGCCCGGGCGCTCAGGTCGTCGCGCAGTACTACAACTTCCTGCGCCTGGGCTTCGGCGGCTACGCCGCGGTACAGGGCTACGCTCGCGAGGTAGCGATGAGACTCGCTGAGGAGATCGAGAAGCTCGGCCCGTTCGAGCTGCTGACTCACGGCGACGCACTGCCGGTGTTCGCCTTCAAGCTCGCCGCCGACATCGACAACTACACCGTGTTCGACCTGTCAAACGCGCTACGGGCCCGCGGCTGGCAGCTCCCCGCGTACACATTCCCGAAGAACCGCACTGACCTCGCCGCCCTGCGCGTCGTCGTCCGGCGCGGCGTGACACATGACCTCTCCGACCTGCTGATCTCCGACATCAAGCGCGAGCTGCAAGTGCTCGACAAACAGTCGGCGGCAGTACATACGAGCGAGGACGCAACGAGCTTCCACCACTAGCTGATCGAGGCGATCGACCAGGAGGCCACGAGGCCACTGGTCGTCCAGCCGATCGGCTGGGCCGGGCCCCGTTGCCCACCCCAGCGCACATGTTGTGGCGCCGACACGTCGGCAGCCTCCGAAATAGCCGGGCTGTCGCGTCAAGCCGCTGAAGGGGCTCGAACCCTCGACCTTCTGTATGGCAAGCGTGGTTGCTGGACCGGCTCCTGAGCGCGGATCGCCCGTAAACATTGGGGATTCGCGCTCTGCGTGTATGGAGCCAATCGCCAGATAGCCCGCTATTGACGGGGTTTTGCGGCGATTAGGGCAGGGCTGCCATTTGCTGATGCGGGACGCTAGTCGCCCCTAGGCCGCTCGCGCAGCCATTTGACACAGGTGCGAAACGGCCCCTTGGCAAGATCGCTCCCCTTCGCATCCCTGACGCTCCAGATCCACCCGTTCGAGTCATTCACGAGATGCCATCCGCGTCCGTGTGCGGTGTCAGTCGCCTCGCGGTAGAGAGCCCGGTCCTCGACCCAACCCTCCCGTTCCAGGTAGTGACGAGCCTCGGGAAGTCTCCAGCGCCAGCGGTCCGGACCTCCCAGTGTGCTCACGTCTTGATCGATCTCGTCGTCGTGGAAGTCGTACCGGCCGTCCTTGCTGCGCATGAGGACAAGCCCTTGGCGCTCGGCTATCTCTCGAACCGCAGCCTCGTCCGGCATCCGCTCATCAGCCATCGGGCGGGAGCCTACAAACGACGAGCGCCCGGCGGTGGGAGACTGACGCCCTTGGCGAGCGTCCTGACCCAGGACTGTCGCTTGTAGCCCGATCCGGAAGCCGAAGCTGGCCAGGACGAGACAGGTAGCGAGGTCCTAGCTCCCGATTCGGCCGATCAGTGAAAGGTTGCACGCCTTGGCCGCCTTCGTGAAGGCGGGGGAGTTGACGTTGATCGTGCTCGGCACGAGCAGCCACAGGTCCGATGCCGTCGGCGATGCTGTCGGGGTCGTCCTCGGAGTCGGATCCGGGAACCTGCTGACGCCGTGGCTGCGCATGCACACCGAGGTCGCGAACATCTGCTGCTTTTGTTGCTCGGACGCGTGCGCCGATGGGCCGCCGACAGGCAGCAGCTTAAGGCAGGCGGCCTGCGCAGCCTCGAACGCCGGTGAGGCAAGGTTGATGCCGGTGCCGCCGAGGCTGATCCCACCGCTGGGCTGGGGGTCCGGGAACGCGGTCACGCGGTGGCTCCGCATGCATTCCGAGAAGGCCAGGAAGGACTGCGCGTGCGACGAGGCGCTCGGCTTGTGGCCGGACGAGCCGCAAGCGGCGATCGCGACCGCGCAGATAACCGAAGGAAGCACTATCAGTACATTCAGGCCCTTCAGGTTGACCATGGATCTAGGTTGCAGCGGACCGCGAATAACACGGACGTTAACGCCCTCACGCTGCCGGTTTGATCGAGCAGCGGCAGTCTCGTAGTCGGCCAGCTGACCACGTCGAGGACGAGCGGTGCGCTGCCGCTTGCCCTATCCCAAGGTCGGATCGTCAGAGACGGACAGCACCCGTGCTGCCAGCCCTCGTAACAGCTTGCGCTCGATCGCCGGGTCCGTGTCGAGCACAGAGGTGAACGCCTGGTCACTAATGACAAAGAAGCGAAGTGGCGTTATCGCGGTGACTGTGGCAGTCCGATTCACCCGCTCAAGCAGTGCGATTTCGCCAAAGAAGTCGCCAGCACCAAGGGTCGCAACCCGTCGACCGCCTTTAGTGACTTCAGCCTCGCCATCGATGATCACGAAGAACTCCCGTCCGCGGGAACCTTCCTTGCAGAGCACGGTGCCTGCAGGCAGATCGAGATCGTCGCTCAGCCGAGCCAGCTGCGCCAGCTGCTTTCGTGAAAGCCCCTCGAAGAGAGGTGACTGTTTGAGCCGAAGCACTTTGGCGTCCTGCCGGAAGCGCGTCACATCGCAACCCTACTCCCTGTTATCGGTCTGCGCTGCGAGCAACGGCGGCTGATTCCAGTCGGTTCGCGAGCGTCGCCGCTGCCGACTCCGGCGTTATCCGCGTCTCCGGTCGCTGGCAGTCTGGAAGGTTCGGCCGACACCCCCGCGAAGGATGCGAACGCGAGGGCGCCGGCCACGGGGCCGGGGCATCACGTCGGAAAGCGTGTGAAGGAGAGCCGCCAGCCATGCCGCGCACCGCCGAGTTCGCCAGTCGACCCGGGCGCCAACCCGCCCGGGAGCGAACGACGGTGCAACGATCAAAACCTACGCCGGCCTGCCGCGAGCGATCGCGGCGGCTTGCGGGCTCTCAGCCTCGAGGTATTGCAACTGTGCTCCCCGCGTCGCGCCGGACAGTTGCATCCTCTCCGACGGCGACAGCTCATTCCGCCGAGCGGCCAGGTGAATGGCAGTCAGCTGATCGGCGAGATCAAGCGGTGGGGTTGCGGCTTTACGAAGTGACTTGGGTCTTGCTCATTGTTATTTCCTTCCGTGTACGCGAGCGCGATGCGCCGAGACGAGCAGGAGAACGCCCGACTGAAGGCACTCGTGGAGGGCGCCCAATTGGCAGTTATTGCCAGTCGGGGCGAGATTGCCGATTCAGACGCCGTCGAGCAAGAGGCCGCTTAACGAAAAAACCCCGCCTGAGCGGGGCTTTCGCTAAGAGCGGCTGAAGGGGCTCGAACCCTCGACCTTCTGCATGGCAAGCAGACGCTCTAGCCAACTGAGCTACAGCCGCGCGGGCGCCGAGTATAGCTCCGGACTGGGTCGCCAAAAGGACCGAGGCCGAGCGCAGCAATTGGAGGTTCTGACCGCGTTAGAGCGATTGCGTACAGATAAGTAAGTCTTTTAGGATGAACGGGGTATCGGACGGGGCAAACTGAACCTCTGCCTGGCATGTCGCGATGTCCAGGCCAGCTCCGCAGGGGTCTCGCACAGGCGACGCGCGACCTGGCGGAGGCCCTCGCGCGGTCCGGTCACGAAGTCCATCTGTTGACCAATTGCTGCAGCACCGCCACGAGGTGCTGTGTGCGATCGAGCACGGCGGCTGGTGGCGGCTGCGGAGCCGAATCCTTCTTGTGCTTCGGTTTGCGGAGCGGCCGCGAAGCCCGGGTGGTCGCCGGGTCAGCGCTGGGCCGGCGCCGACGATTCAGATCATGCCCCAATCCGGCGAGACTCAGGACGGGTGACGGCGACCAGCTGCTCCGAGTTCGATTCGACCGTCGCGCGCTCCCTCGCACAATCGTCCTGGATCGCCGACCCGCTACGCGGCCGGGAGCATGTCCGTCTCCCGGCCGCGAAGCTTGCAGGCTCGTCTAGTTGACGACGATCCCGGTCGGCGCAGCACCCGCCGGGACGGGCGTCGGCGACGAACCGAACTCGGTCAGGTCGCCCCCGTTTACCGAGAACCCGCTGATCGCGTGCAGGCCGGCGTCGACGACCCACATGCTGCCGCCGTCGGGGCTCAGGCGGGCGTCCTGAGCACCGAGGCCGGTCGGGTCGTTCATCGGCGTGCTGCCGATCAGCGCCAATGAGCCGCCACGGGCGATCCAGTAGCTCGAGATCGACGACGAGGCGGTGTTGACGGCGTAGAGATAGTTGCCGTCGTGGCTGATCTCGACCCAGCACGGGGCGGTCTGCTCGTCGGCGAACGGCGACGCGCCGATCGGATTAAGCGCGCCCCGTGGGCCTACCGCGAACGCTGAGACCGTTCCGGTCGTCGAGACGCCGTCGATAGTGCCGTTGTGGGCGTTTGAGACGAACAGCTGGTACGGGTTGGTGGGACGGAATTCGCTCCCGAACGGGCCGAGGCCCTGCGCCAGGATCGGCGAGCCTGGAGCCGCCGTTAGCCGGCCACTGGGGCCGACCAGGAAGCTGTCTATCTCGCTTGTCGCGACGCGCGTTCCGGCGAGGACTGTGCCGTTGCCGTTGAACAGCACGTCACCAGGCTGCGAGCCGTCGGGCAACGTGATCGTCGACCAGGGGATCCGATGCAGGCGACCGTTAAACCCGAGGCGGAAGCCGGTGTAGTTGGGCCCGACCGCGGACGCGTTGGCGACGTACACCAGTCGGCCGTGGACGGCGATGCTGACCGGGTCTGAACCCCCCGAGGCGGCGACGGATACCGGCGCCAGGCTTCCGTTCTGGCCGGCCGCGAGGACCGAGATCTGGTTGCTGGCGGCGTCGACCGCCAGCAGGTAGTGGCCGCCGAACGCGGGTTGAAGCGCGCCCTGGGAGGGGATGTCGGCCCCTGTCCCGGCGCCTCCGGCCTGGAACGGAGACCCTGGCACGGCGGTCAGCGTGCCGTTGGCGTGGCGGTCGAACCCGGCGACCGTATTCGCGCCCGCGGTGTTGTCGTTGACATACACGTGTCCGACGATCGGCGAGGTCGAGGCGCTGGCAGATGCGGCCGCGATCCCTGTCACCAGGAATGCGAGCAGCGTCGAGCGCAGCGCGTTTCGTATTACGAAGCGCATCGCTTCTCCTTCTCTTTCGGTTGTTGGCGATTGCCCTTCCGGCCTGACCCCGCAGGCCCGAGAGCGCCGGCAACTCTTCACGGCTCCGGAGCGGAGAGCCAATCCATTGGAGCACTGCGCGGACGGCCCGTCAACGCCCGAAAGTGAACGGTAAGAAGCTCGGAAGAGATCGTTAAGAAGTTGACGTCTGGCCGCTCAAGCACCATCCAAGGGCACCCGATAAGCCCTACACACGACTCACGGACGGAACTCGATGCAAGTCACAGACATCTACGACCAGATGCCCGACGGCGACGCCCAGCGCGCCAACAACAAGCGCCGCCTGGCCGAGCTCGAGCGCGACGGCGCCGAGCGACGCCGGCGGATCGCCGCCGTGCTCGAAGCGGCGCAGATCGCGGACCCGAGTCGCAAGCGCGCCGCGCTCTGAGCGGGCCGGGACCGCTCGGCCGCCGCCCACGCCTGCGCTCAGTTCGGCGCGGCGGCATCGGCTCCGGATGCGGCGAGCGCACCGCCCCGGTGGGCTTCCGGTCGAAGGCACGAACGTGACCTCGGGCAGGTCGCGGCGTGGCACTCACGCCCACGGTCGAGTGCTCGGGGCGGGCACCCCGCGGGAGAGGTGCGCTGGCCTGGGGATGCTCTCCGTGACCGGGACTTGGTCTCGCGGGCGTGATTCGTACACGGAGAAGGTCGCTGGTAGGCTGCGGTGTGACTGAGGGAGGGACCGTGGCGGGGATCGGAATTGGGTGCGGTGGCCGGTGAGCCTCCGGTAAAACCGGCTTCGCCCGCGGCGGCTGTCGATGACCCGAACGCTGTCTACGCGCTGGGCAGCAGCAGCGGCGAGAGCGCTCGCTTGCAGCGTCAGGCTGAGGAGCTCGCGCCCGATAGCGCGGTTCTGCTCGACAGCTTGGGGCTGCGGCCGGGTGACAGCGCGATCGATCTTGGCTGTGGACCGCGCGGGGTCATCGATTTGCTCGCCGAGCGGGTGGCGCCGGGTGGGCGGGTGGTCGGGCTTGACGCCGACCCGGCGCACGTGGCGATGGCATCTGAATTTGTCGCGAGCCAGGGTTTGACCGACGTGGAGGTCGCGTACGGGGACGCGCGAGACACCGGGCTTGAAACTGGCTCGTTCGATCTCGTTCATGCCCGGACGCTGCTGATCACCGTGCCGCAGCCAGCGGAGGTGCTTGCGGAGATGGTCCGGCTGACGCGACCGGGAGGATGGGTGGCAGGCCTCGAGCCTGACACCGAGGCCGCGATCTGCTACCCGCCCCATCCCGCGTTCGATCGGCTGTGCGAGATCTTCACCATCGCCTTCTCCCGCAACGGCGCCGACCCGCGCTTCGGCCGCCGGATGGCCGAGCTCTATCGACAGGCGGGGCTCCAGAACATCACAGTGGAAGTCCGGGCCGGGGTGTATCCAGCTGGGCACTCGCGCCGGACGATCCGGGCCGACCTCGTCCGCAGCATGCGCCCACAGATCATCGAGATGGGACTGGCCCGCCACCAGGAACTTGACGAGCTCGACGCAGCGGCGCGCAAGCATTTCGAAAACCCCGATGTTCTCGTGATGCCCGGCCTGTACTTCCTCGCCCGGGGTCGTAAGTCGGCATCCGTCTGACCGGGATACCTCCCGTTTCGCGATCGGTTCTGAGTGCCTGTCTAGGTCTTGGCTGGCGTGGCGCGTCCGGCAAGCCAGTGAGAGGCCCGCGCCCGCGAACTCCGGAAGTGCGCTCGTGCTCCGGAACGAATGCGAGTACGTCGTCGGAGGAGCACCCCGAGGCGCTGGCGACCGGGGGTCGGCGAATCTAGAATCCGGTTTGGATCGGAGGGGACCGGGATTGACTGAATACGCTCTCTCGCAGCGACGCTCGCCAGATGTGGAGCGGGCTCGGCTGAGGTTGCTCGAGGAGTATCACGATCCGCTGACCGTCAGTCAGTTGGACGCGATTGGCGTCGGCGAGGGCTGGCGTTGTCTGGATGTCGGCGCGGGCGGAGGGTCGGTCACGCGGATGCTTGCCGAGCGGGTCGGGAGTACGGGCTCGGTGCTTGCGGTGGATCTCGACACGAGCCTGCTCGACGAGCTCGCGAGCGATCGGGTCGAGGTGCGCCGCCACGACCTCCTGTCCGACCAGCTGCCGCAAGCCGCGTTTGACCTCGTCCATGCGCGCCTGCTCTTGATGTTTCTCTCGCCCCGACTCGGGGCGTTGCAGCGACTGGTGAGCGCCGCGCGGCCCGGAGGGTGGGTGGCGTCGATCGCTCCGGACTTCACGGCGGTGGCGCTGTCCCCGACCAGCTTGGTGTGGCAGCGGGTTTGGTCGCAGTTCCTTGACGCAGCCATGGCGGGTGGTTGGGACCCCGGCTACGGCGCCCGCCTGGCCGGCGACCTGCGCGCAGCCGGGCTCGTCGACGTGCACGCCGACTACATCGCACGATCCCACCCCGGCGGGTCGCTCGCCTCCCGTCTTCTGTCGCTGACGGTCGAGCGGCTGCGAGAGCAAATGGTCCTCCTCGGCGCAGACAGTGGCGAGGTCGACGAGGCGCGGCGCCTGTTCGAGGAGCCCGCCAGGACGATCACATCTCCGACGACTTGCCTGGCGCGCGGCCGGCGGCCCGAGCACTCCTGAGGGCCCCCACACGGTCGTCTGTGGTCGGGCGATCCAACCTCCGAGCATCTGCCTCGTGAACGAGCAGGTTGCAATGTCGCCAACGTTGTCGCCGATGGCGCTCAGGGTGCTGCTCGCACTGCGGCTGAGGAAGCCCGGCGCATGCTCGACGTCAGAGGCGACGACCGGAATCGAACCGGTGTAGACGGCTTTGCAGGCCGCTGCGTAGCCACTCCGCCACGTCGCCGAGGTCGCTTAGCGTAGCGCCGCGGGTCTGAGCGACCGCGTGTGCTCAGGCGCTACAGAGTTCGACCGCGATCCCCGACGGGTCGCGGACGATCTGGCTGTCGCGGTCTGGGACCGGTTCGATCTCCAGCCCCGCGTCGGCGACGCGCGCCAGGACCGCGGCGAGCTCGTCGCTGCCTGGCACCACGACCTCGAACGAGCGCAGGCCCACCGAGCCTGGCGCCTGCGGTCCCGAGCCCGCGCTGTTCCAGGTGTTGAGGCCGAGGTGATGGTGGTAGCCGCCGGCGGACACGAACAGCGCCCCGGGATAGCCGCGCACCATCGCGTCGAACCCGAGCACCCCGGCATAGAACTCCTCGGTTTGATCGAGCTCTGCGACCTGCAGGTGCGTGTGACCGATCCGGGTGCCGTCCGGCACGCGTTGCTGGGGCGCGTCGACGGTCGCGAGCTCGCCCGCGACTCCCCGGAGATCGAGCGGCAGCGTCGCCATTTGCAGCTGGCCGTCGACGCGGCGCCACTCCTCGCGAGGCCGGTCGCGGTAGATCTCGATCCCGTTGCCGTCCGGATCTGAGAGGTAGAGCGCCTCGCTGACCAGATGGTCCGAGGCGCCGTCGAGCGGCCAGCGCGCGATCGCAAGCCGCTGCAGCGCGAACGCGAGGTCGCGCCGTGAGGGGACCAGAATCGCGAGGTGGAACAGCCCTGTCGCGCGCGGGTCGAGCCTCGGCGCCGAACTGTCTCCGTGCAGCTCGACCAGCCCGCGCCCGTCGCTAGGGCCAAGAGCGACCGCGCCGTTGTCGAGTTCAGTCGCTCGGAGCCCGAGCGCTTGCTCATAGAACGCGCGCGAGGGGTCGAGCTCTGACACGTTCAGCCGGACCGCGCCCATCGTCGTGCGGGGATCGATCGTGGCCGGTCGGCCGGTCTGCGCTGAGGTCGTCACCGCCATCGAGCTTACGCCGCCACGGCGTGCGCGTCGTGATGGGCGACAAGCTCGTCGACCAGCTCGGTGAGCCGCTCGCGCATCGCCGGATCCGTCAGCCGGCCATCGGCGTCGAACAGCTCTCCCGCCCTGGCGACCGTGAATTCCTGATCCAGCACCCGCGCGCCGGCGATCCCAAGCGCGCGTCGCAGGTGGTCCTGAGCCCACATCGCGCCGTAGTCGGTGACGCTCACGCCGATCGCGGCGACCGGCTTGCCCCACAGCGCCGAAGCGCGGTGCGGGCGCGAGCCCCAGTCGACGACCTGCTTGAGCTGGCCGGGGATCGTCGTGTTGTACTCGGGGGTCGCGAACAGGACGGCGTCGGCATCCCCGATCGCGTCGCGCAGGCGCTGCACTTCGGCCGGCGGCTGATCAGTGTCGCGGTCCTCGTTGTAGGGAGGGAGTGACTCGAGGTTCTCGTAGAGCTCGACCTCTACGCCCTCGGGGGCCAGTTCTGCGGCCGCCCGCAGCAGCGCCGTGTTATGCGACGCTGCTCGCAGGCTGCCGGAGATCGCGAGGATCTTCATCGTCTTAGCTGCCCTTGACCGCCGAAACGCTGACGAGCAGCTTGACCTCGTTGGCGACCAGCAGGTTGCCGTTCGGGAGCGTCTGGTTCCACTTCAGGTCGAACTCGCGGCGATCGATCTTGCCCTCGAGCTCGAGCCCGACGCGCTCGTTGCCCCACGGGTCCTGGCCGTTCTCGGCGACCGTGCCGGTCAGCTCGATCGGCTTCGTGGTCCCCTTGATCGTGATCTCGCCGAGCAGGCGGATCTGACCCTCGGCGGCCGGCTCGGTGCCGGTCGAGTGGAAGCTGATCTGCGGGTACTGGGCGACGTCGAAGAAGTCGGGGGCCTGAAGATGGCCGTCGCGGTTCTCATCGCCGGTGTCGATGCTGGCGACCTCGACGGTCCCCTCGAGCACCGGGGCGTCGCCGCTGGCGTCGATCTGGCCCTCGAACTTCTTGAAGCTGCCACGGACGGTGGCGATGCCCATATGACGAACCTCGAACGAGACGTTCGAGTGGCTCGGGTCGATTGCGTATACGCCGGTCGCGATGCTGTCCGGCGAAATCGTTGTTGCTGACATTCGAAAAGCTCCTTGTACGAGAGTGGTGATTGACTACGCAACCATTCTAGCAAGATAGGTTGCGCTGTCAAGTATTGAGCGATCAACGTTATTCAGAGGGCCGCCAGCTGGCCTGGCGCCGCCGGCGGCGTTCGGCTCGGCCTGCGGCCGATGGCGATCGACCGCGCCCGCAACGCACCGGCTCGGCACGGCGGACGGACTTGGGCGCGCCGGCTAGTCGACCGTGCAGGAGCCGCCGGAGTGAGCCCCGGGGAGGCGGCTCAGGAGCGCTGCGAGCTGCTCGACTTCCTCGGGCGTGAAGTGCTCGAGGAACAGGCGGTTGATGCTCTGGACGTGGGCGCAGCCGGCGCCGCGCAGCTTCTCGTAGCCGGCGTCGGTGAGGTGGGCGTAGGACACCCGCGCGTCACGCGCGCACGCGACGCGCTCGATCAGTCCCGAGGTGACAAGGCCGTCGATCAGGCGCGTGATCCCGGACCGGGTGAGCATCGTCTGCTCGGCGAGCGCCGACATCGCCATCTTGCGATCCGGCGCCTGCGCGAGGTACAGCAGCACCTCGTAGTCGCGCGTCGTCATCCCATGCTCGGCCACCAACTCGGCATCGAGCACGCGCATGATCGATGCGTGGCTCTGCAGATAGCTTCGCCAGGCGTCGAGAGCTGGGCCTTCGAGTCGGCTTTCAGTTACCGTTTGCATGCTTACATCCTAGTTGACAGATCAACGTTCTTGGTGTAGTTCGCGCAGCCGCCCTCGTTAACCTGCTTGTTCGATGCGTGAGCTGAGCACCGGACTCTGGCACTGGACCGCGCGACACCCGCACATCCACAGCGAGGTGAGCTCGTACTATCTCGCGTCCGAGCGCGTCCTGCTTGACCCGTTGCTGCCCCCAGACGGATTCGAGTTCTTCGAGCGCCTCTCGACCCCCGAGCACGTCCTGCTCACCAACCGGCATCACGACCGCGACGCGTGGAAGCTGCGCGAGCGCTTCGGCTGCGAGGTCCACTGCGTCGCCAACGGCTGCTACGAGCTCGAGGGGCGCGGTCCGGTGACGCCGTTTGAGTTCGGTGACGAGCTCCCGGGCGGCGTCCGGGTGTACGAGGTCGACGCGATCTGCCCCGACGAGACCGCGCTTCACATACCTGCCCACCGGGCGCTCGCATGCGCCGACGGGGTCGTCCGTGGGCCGGGCGTCGACGGGCTCACGTTCGTGCCTGACGAGCTGATGGACGATCCCGCCGACACCAAGCGAGCGCTCGCCAGGGCCTACCAGCGGCTGCTGGAGCTCGACTTCGAGCTGCTGTTGCTCGCGCACGGCGAGCCGGTCACCGCCGGCGCGCGTCGGCGGCTTGAGCAGTTCACCACCGCGGCGCTGTCGTGACGCCCGGGCGCCGCTCCTAAACTCGATCGCGCGATGAGGCATACCTGGTTGGCAGCCGTGGTCTCGCTCGCAGCGGTCTTGCTCGCCGCCTGCGGCCAGAGTTCGTCGAGCCCGACAAGCTCTCGAGCGGCCGCCTCCGGTCTGCACGTAACGCCGGCCTCGGGCACGCCGACCACCGTGTTCACGCTGAGCTTCGTGGCGCCCGCCGCGACTGGCCCCGACGGTCACTCGACGATCAGCTACACGCTCGGCATCGCAAGCCCGTCCGGCGGCCGCTGCGTCGGCTCGCAGTCGGCCCCGGTGCCGCTGGCCGCGAAAGGCGAACGGGTCACAGTCGCGCTGGGCCCGGCGACGCTCGGGGGTAGCTGGTGCGTGGGCACGTACCGCGCGCGAGTGCTCGAGCTGCAGCGCCCCGTGTGCGCGGCCGGTGCGGCGTGCCCTCAATACATACGCGTCGTCGGCGTCGTCGGCGCGGCAATGTTCCGCGTCGCTACTGCTTGACCAGGCCCGTCCCCCCGAGGATCGTCAGCGCGCTGCCGACGACCAGCAGCAGCACCGCGAGCACGACCGGCCAGCGCCGCTGCAGCCATGCGCCGCCCTTCTGCAGCCACGGATCCGCCCGCTCGCCCGCGAGCACCAGCACCGCGATGATCGCCAGCAGCGGCAGGACGAAGCACACGTTGTAGAGCGCCAGGAGCCCGATCTCCTGCGGCAGGTTCGCGCTCGAGGCGACGATCCCGGCGATCACCGCGAAGTACGGCGCCGCAGTCGGCAGCTCGACGGCCGCGATCGACATCCCCGTCACGAGCGCCGACCCGCCGCCACCGCCGCTGCTGGCGCTCATCGGCAACTCGCGCTTCGCCAGCGATCGCCGTTGTCGCCACAGAGCCGCAGCGGCGATCACCAGAACGACGCCCGCGACGAGCTCGATCACGTGCCTGACCGTTCCGCGCGGATGCGGGACGAGGCCGAGCAGCAACCTGCCCGGCCCGATCGTGAGCACGACCCCGGCGACGAAGTTGACGCTGAACACGCCGAGCGTGAACTGCGTCACGCGGAGCAGGCGGCGCCCGGCCGTCGCCAGGTAAAGCGCAGGCCCGACCGTGGTCGGGTTGAGCGAGTCCGCCAGGCCGACCGAGGCGGTGACGCCGGCGACCCGTAGCAGCATTGCCGCGGACCCGCGGCGCCCGAATCAGGCCGCTTCCTGTTCGGACTCCTCGGCTGACATCAGGCCGATCGCGACCAGGTCGAACGGGTGAATCCACGAGTCGGCGAGATGG
>CAVWOQ010000024.1:0-44837 GCA_963756655.1 uncultured Solirubrobacterales bacterium | reverse complement strand
CGTGACCTGCGCGTTCGCGATCTTCTTGTTGCCCGCTCCCGAATCGGCGCTGCGCGAGTTCTGTCGCGTGCTGCGATCGGGGGCACGGTCGCGCTGAGCAGCTGGAGTCGCGCCGATGACCACGGCTGGTACCGGGAGCTTCGACGCGAGTTCGGGGTCTCGGTCAACCTGGAAACGCGGGCGTTCGACACCCCGGACCAGCTGGGCGCCGCCCTCTCCGCGTCCGGGTTCACCGACGTGCGCGTGAGCACCGAGCGGGCTCTGCTGCGCTTCAACGATCCTGAACAATGGTGGCGGTGGCTACTTACCGGTGGCGGTCGGGGCGACGGTAGAGGCTCGATCGCAAAAGCGAGAGCCCGGTTTCGGAAGCCGCCTTCGAACGGATCCGCGGTTCTACGGTCGCCCAGGGGGTGCGCCGGAGGCTTCCACCGTAGAGGTGCTGCTGGCCGTCGCGACGAAGCCACGCGTCTCAGCCCGCAGTGTCGTCGAACGCTGCGAAGGACCCGCGCGACGGGTGGCGGTGCTGGTCGCTCGGAGGCAGTGAAAGGTCGCGGAGGCATCCGCGCCGAGCACCAGCAGCGTGGCGTCAATCGGGATACCGCTGCTCGCGCCTGAGGATGCACAAGCCGGCAGGCGCCCGTGGCCGCGAGCGCTCGAGGTCGCCGCCGTCGATTAGCGCCGTGACCACAATGCAGGCGTCCGGCGACAGCTGGGCATAGCTCTCGGTTCGCCAGTTGCGCAACCCGCGGTGGCTGTCGCACAAACCCCGTTAAGTCGCGTTCTGTTGTGACTCGACGCTAAGGGCGCTACACAAGCCGGCTTTCCGCCTACGGCGCGCCTCGTGCCGCTACGACGAGGTGCCGCGCTTCCCGGACGGAGGACTCTGTGCGCTGCTCACAGGCCGAAATCTTTGTGCGACAGCGTCCCGGGCGGCTACGACGGCCACCCCTGAGGGATCAAATCCAGCGTATTTCAGGACAGCCACCGCGCGTTGCGGGGCCCGTGGAATCGCCGAGGAGATGCCCGTAGAACCACGAAGGTCTCGCCGGCCGTCACGAGCGGGCCCAGCGTGACTCGTCCACGCCTGAAGCAGCAGCGCTGGTGTCCGATGCTGCCGTGACCGCTTCGGTGCTTGCAAGCTTCTCGGCCCGCAGTTAGCACCCGAGCGACGATCGGCGCGGTTCGTCTGGGCTGCGCCACATGCGCGCTTGCGGCGACGAGCAGGGCGAGGCGATTTTGGCCAAGAGACGTCTCGCGAACGAAACCGGGCGCCGGACGGGTCTGCGCCGGCGGGTCCGCGTACCCGCGCCAGAAGAGAAGCAGCGTCTACGGTGACGACGACGTCCGGCTCAGCGTGGCGAAACCCGCAGGTGGCGAGTACGGGGTCCCTTGGATGGCACTGACCGGAGCCCTGCCTTCATGGTGGTAGAGGTATTTGCCGCCCACGGTGTTCGCGTGGCTCCGTCTGTCGAGTGCCGAGACGGATTCGCCGTGTCGCGCACCGATGACTTCCCGCTCTCCTAGCAGTCCTTGGATCGAAGGCAGAGACCGAACCGGAGAGGACTACGCATGGCACAACCTGTGGTGCATTTCTGAGATCTAATCTGGAACGGCACCCTGAGAACCTCCGCGACTATTACGCCTGCCTTGAGAGACAGTCCCACACGCCCGCCCCGGTGGCCCAAGAGGTGTCGGAGTCGGGTAGTTACGGGTTTTTGGACCTTGTCACCTCTGAAGATGGAACCGGCATCCGCGGTGGTGTCGGGGGTGGCCCGAGCTACAATAGCGACGCCGTCTTCTACGTTGGCGTCCCAAATGTCGAGGCTGCATTGCAGCGAGCGGAGGAGCTCGGAGGCACTCGGGTCATGGGTCCAGCGACATCACCGAGTGGTGTTCTGCTGCTCTTGGTCACTTCACGGACCCGCGAGGGCACCCTGATCGGTGTCGCTGGCGTCGCATGAGCGCTAAGTTCTGTGACCGATCGTGTCCCGGACGTGGAGTCCGGGCGCGCCGCCGGCGAGGCTGCAGCTCTTGGGCTTGCTATTCAGGAGTTCGTGAGTAATGGCCGGTGGTCAGGTCGACAGCTCCACAGCGCCATCGCCGGAGCAACGGGCAGCCGTGGCCGTGTCGGTCAACGACGAAAAGGGAAGCATCGCTCGGTGAGATGCAATCGCCTGGCTAGGTGGCTCTCGTGCGCGTGCTGGTACGTCGCCTTGGGGCGGTGGGCGCCGGTGCGCTGCTCGGATTGGGTCGAGGTGGCGAAGACGACGTTGGTGATGAAGTCGGCGTAGGACGTCTCGAGCGGAGCGTTCCCGAGCAGCAGCCGGTGGTAGAGGGCGCCGAAGATCACCTCGAGCAGTGTCTCGGGGTCGACTGAAGAGGCGAGTTGCCCGTGTCGCTGGGCGCTTTTGAGCCTTTGGACGAGTGGGATACGGCGAGGTTTGATGTAGCGCTCGAGCAGCGCCGATTGGACGTGTGGATCGTGCTGGGCCTCGCCGATCAGGGCGCTGGAGATGCGGTCCGAAGTCGGGGTCGGGGAACAGCTCGACGACGCGGGTGATGAAGGTCCGCATGTCGTCAACGACCTCACCGGTGTCCGGAACGGGTATCTCGGGGCGGCCACGTGCTCGAACGCTTCGAGCACGACTGCGCCCTTGGACGGCCACCAGCGGTAGATCGTTTGCTTGCCCACGCCGGCTCGCTCGGCGATCGCTTCGATCGTGAGCTTGGCGTAGCCGTCCTCACGACAACCGGCTAGAGCAGCGTCGAGGATCGCGAGACGAGAGGTCTCGTTCCTGCGTGAAGCACGTGGAGCAGGAGGTGGTGGACCCTGGGCTGGCCATCGACCAAGAATACCGCGCGTACGAGCCAGACGACCGTCTTGACACAAATGCGCTCGTGCGCTACCGTGACGAGACGTATCGTCTCGTATGACAGGAGGAGGAGATTCGTGAACACGGGCATCGAGTCGAGCACCAGCATTCGATCTGCGGCAGCGGATATTCCTGCCGCCGCGCATCGGGTGTATCGCGCATGGCTTGAGCCGGACCTCGTCCGCCGGTGGGATGGCTCCCGGCAACGGCGAGCTGACCGCGTGTGGAGATTGAGGAGCGAGTCGGCGGCGGCTGGCGGACGTGGAAGGCCGAGGACGGGAAGCTCACCGGCGGCTTTGACTCCGAGCTGCTCGAACTCGTTCGAGATGGAGCGGCTCGTGTTCCGCTGGGGGTTCATCGGCCCGCTTCGGCGCGAGGGACCATCGTTTGACTCCCGGCTCACGATCACGTTGCACCGGCAGCAGTCACCCGAGGAGACGCTGCTCGAGCTTGAGCACGACCAGCTGCAGGAGCTGACCGCGGCGATGCCCGAGATTTGCCAGGCACGTGCGAGGAGGATGGGAGGGCATGCTGGACAAGCTCGCCGCGATGCTGACCCCCCGTGAGGACACGGAAGAACAGCAGCTCGAGGGGTCAAGCCAAGTGCCACTCCCAGGCGAGGCACGGCGGCTGCTGACTGCCCCGGAAACCTGGCGCACATCGCGACGCTGCTTCCGGACGGAAGCCCGCACACCGTTCCGGTCTGGGTGGGGCGTGAGGGTCAGCACCTCGCGGTGCTTACCTCGCCCGCCTCGCGCAAGGCGCGCAACCTGACCCGCGATCCACGCGCCGCGCTCTCGATCGCCGACCGCGAACGACCAACTTCCATGGTCAGCATCCGGGGACGGGTGGCGCACGTGGTCGACGGCGAGAGGGCGTGGAAGATCATCGACCGGATTTCTCGCGCAGCTACATCGGCCGCCCCTACCCGTTGCGCGAGGGCCGCATCGTGTTTCTGATATGCGTGGAGCATGCCTTCGCGCAGGCCTTCGGATAGCCCAGTGTCCGGTACCCACGAGCGAGCGCGAGAGTCGGGCGCCAAACCGCGGTCAGGCGGCGCTCGCCCGCACCGCGGACCGAACCCCGCGCCGTTTGACGAGCTCGCGGATCCCTGTTGTGCTCGTGGAGCTGGCGATCGAGGCCGAGGCACATGGCTGGCATGGCCTGTTCCTGTGGGACCACATCGTTTACGGCATCCCGTCAAGGCGGTGGCCGACCCGTGGGTTGCGCTCAGCGCGATCGCCGCTCGCACGCGATGGCTACGCCTCGGCCCGCGCCGGTCACGCCGCTGTCCCGACGGCGCGTACAGAAGGTCGCCCGGGAGACGGTGAGCCTCGACCGCCTCAGCGGCGGCACCGGCTCACCCTCGGCGTTGGCCTCGGCAATCAGGCAGAGCTGGCGCAGTTCGGCGAAGTGGAATCTCTTCCCGAACGTGCCCACCGGCTTGACGAGGGCCTGTCACGGCTGAGCGAATTCTGGAGCGGCAGGTTCGAACCGCCCCCGGGTTCAGCAGCCGCGAGCATCCCAGTGTGGGTGGCGGCAGTTTGGCCGCACCGGCGGCCCATCGACCGGGCACTGCAATGGGACGGGCTCTTCCCATCGAATACCGGGACCCGAAGCGCTGACCGAACTGGCAGACGAAATCGAGCGCTCGCGCCACGGCGGGTTGACGAAGTTTGACCTAGTAGTCGAGATCGGGTGCCGACGAGTCGGGTGAGCCATGGCATCAAGCGGGCGCTACCTGGGTGCTCACCGAATTCGGACTACGGCCGAGGCGGCCCAAGTCCTCGAGGTGATCAAGGCCGGCCCTGAATGAGCCCCGAGCGGCCCTACGCTCGCCCCCGACGCCGACCCGGACAGAAGGGACCCACACCTCTTCACGCGCGGGCGAAGTCGAACGGCATCGAAACCGCCCCCTCCGAGATGAGCAGCAACGACTCGACGGTGGCTCGTCGGCAGACGCCTCAGTCGCCCGAACGATGGAAAGAACTGCTTCGGCCCTCCATACACGCACCTCCTTTGGCGGGCCGACGCGAACCTCGCACGACGAAACGAGCGACCTGCTCCGCGCGGCCAGCGGGGGGCTCGCGGTGCCGGAGCCAGCCGGTGCGCAGAACAAGCCGACCGCTGAGGCACGGAACCCGCGCGATGGGCGGGTCTTCCTTCGGCATGACTGGGAAGGCTCCTAGCGGATGAAAAGCGGGTCTGGGCCTGCCGCTGGCCGTTGTCGAGTCACGCGCAGAGGGGTCAATGGCTCTCAGCGGCGCACGGAATCGGTGGTTGCTTGGCGGCCCTTGACTTTGGACTGCAAAGTATGTTTACTTTGCATTACAAAGCGAACGGAGGCGGTAGCGCCATGCAAGGAACACACGACATCGACGAGCCCACGACGGCAGACGACGGCGAAGGACTCGATCCCCGCGAGGCGGCGAGGCTGCTCGCTCAGACCGAGCGGGACGCGAAGCGCCAGTTCAATCTCAGCCCGCCGTGGACCCCCGCGTTCAGCGGCGCCGTGATCGCGGTCAGCTACGGCGCGCTGTGGCTCTCGACGCGCGGACAGCATCCCTACAGCGGTCCCAGCGCCGGCGCGATCGTGCTGGTGTACGCCGCCGTGGTCGTTTCGATCGCCGTGTCCGCAAAGCTCTACCAGCGCGCAACCGTCGGCGTCAGCGGGCCGCCGTGAGGCAGCAGAGGCCGAGGGGGTCGCGATCCTGGCGTCCTACTCGGCAGCCCCGTGATTCAGGGCGCGATGAAGAACTACGGCGCCAGCCACGCGATCGTCTACGGCTTGATCCCGGCCGCGGCGCCGCTGATCATCGTCGGCACGACCGTGCTCGGCATCGCCGCCAGCAAAGCCGACTGGCCCCAGTTCGGCGCCGCGCTCACCGTCATCACCGGCGGCGTCGTCGCCGCATTCGTGGGACCCAGCGCAGCG
Source organism: uncultured Solirubrobacterales bacterium (assembly GCA_963756655.1). GTDB lineage: Bacteria > Actinomycetota > Thermoleophilia > Solirubrobacterales > Solirubrobacteraceae > Palsa-465. Next base: position 39,029 of record CAVWOQ010000024.1, on the reverse strand, counting down.
TGGCTGGCAGCCGGGATCGGCCTGTGCATCGCCGTCGCCGTCTACGCCGCCGCGACCGCCAAGCGCCTCGCCACTCGTAAAGAGGCACCGATGGACACCGACGCGCTTGACCCGGTGATCCACGCCCCTGCGCGGCTGCGAATCGTCGCGACGCTGGCCGCGCTCCCCGACGGAGACACGCTGTCCTTCACCCGCCTGCAGGACATGCTCGACCTGACCCCCGGCAACCTGATCACCCACCTACGCAAGCTCGAGGACGCCGGCTACCTGACCAGCGAGACGACCGGCAACGGGAGAGCATCACGCACCTCGATCGCACTCACCCGCCAGGGCCGCGCCGCACTCGACAGCTACACCGACACGCTCCGCGACCTGCTCGGCGGCCTGTGAACGATGTGCGCGCGCACAAAATGTGCGGCCACCCGACCCACGAGACCGCGCGCTCAGACCGCCAACGACCGGGTGTCGCAACAGACACGGCGGGCACAGGGACACTTCGCCGACAACCCGCGCCCAAGCGAAAGCAGGGCGAAGTGCCGACCTCGAAACGGACCCGTCCTTCGCCACATCCGTGCATGTCGCGATCGCCGGTGCGCCCGGCGCCGTGACGGCTGGCGCGGACACCCCAGTCTTGGTGAATGCAGGGCCCGGGGATCCCAGCCCCGCAATTTTCGAAAGCGCGTCTCGAGTCGAAATCGACGAGAGACCTGAGTTGCGCGGAGAGTAGGACGGGCGACGGTTCGGCTCGCTCGCCGACGCTGTCGGGTTGCGCATGTGGCGGATAGATAGGCCGAGCGCAGCAACGCGCTCGGCCTATCCGCCAGACGCGAGTCTGTCCGCGTGGTCGACCGTCCGGTCCTCGGGCGGGACCGGCCGGCAGGCTCGCTTTGGGGGGCGATTGCAGGAACCGCCGCCGTGCTTGCTGGCGGAGCGATCCGCAGCGACCTGCAAGCGCACCTGACCGTCGCTCGCCCGGCGAAGCCGCCAGGCGCTCGGCGCCGGACCCCGCTCCCGGTACGGACGAATCTCGCCATATTGTTGACGTCGATCTTCCCTCTGCTTTCTTTCGCGGTCGCGGAAGTCGTGTCCGACGACGACGTTCGACTTCGCGATGGTCGGCAGAGTTGTGCGAGTCGTAGGACCGGACGGTGGCGACGGAGCGGGTGAAGTCGCTGCGGGCGGCTTCCCTATGGATGCTGGCCGCGGAACCTGATGTCGATCCGGCGAGGGTCCCAGAGGCGACTGGGGCGCCCATCCGCCGTCATCGCGGGCGCGACCGTGACTGACTCGACGGTGTCGGTGATCAGCCGTCGCCAAGCCGCTAGCCGCTTCGCGGGGTCGCGGAGCTTGTCGATGTCGTCAGGACCGATGACATTGCTTTCGCCCGCATCGCCGAGTCGGGCCCGGGCGCTGTGCGCGTCATCGAGCGCCGTGGTCATTTTCTCCAGGGTCTGCTGGCTCGCGGGCCGGCCCAACAATCCAAGCTCGCCGAGCTGCCGGATCGTGTCATCGAGATCCGCGTTGGCGCGTTCGATCGCCTCGTCCGCCGCGCGGATCTGCTGCTTGCGCGACGCGCGTCCATACGCGTCGGCCGTGGCCGAGTACGCCCGGACCGCGTCCAGCACGATCTCCTCGACGCGGTCGGCCTTGACCGCCGCTCGTCGCCGGCAGCGGTCAGCGCTCGTGTCGCCGCAGCGGTAGTTGCCGCTGTAGCTGTTGATCACCATCCGCGAGGCGCAGGTCCCGCAGCGCAGCACACCGAGACGCGCCAACAGCCGCTCGGACTTGGCCTGACGCCCGCGCAAGACCGTCCGCCGCTGCACGCGCTCGAACAAGGCGCGATCCTTGATGATCGGCTCGTGAGCGCTCGGGTTGTGCAGCTCGCCGAAATGGATCTCGCCGAGGTACATCCGCGAGCGCAACATCGACGCCACACCAGCGACCGACCGCTCGATCCCGCGCTCGAGCAGGAACGCCTGCAGCTCGACGATCGTGGCGCCCCGGTCGCGGCGCTGGAATACCTCGCGCACGACCGGCGCCAGCTCAGGCACGACCACCAGCACACCGTCCTCGCCGCGCACGTACCCGGGCACGATCCGCGAGTTCGGCAGCACCCCGCGCGCCACCGCGCGCGCCTGCGCGGCCGTCACCTTCTCGCCGGTCACCTCGGCGAAGTACTGGAACACCGCGCCCATCATGTTCGTCGACAGCCGAGTGGCGGCGGTCCCGTTGGTCAGCTTGCCGTGGTCCAGCGCGAAGATCTCGCCACCGGCCTTCTCGACCCGCTCGATCACCTCGAGCTGCACCTTCAGCGACCGCACGAGCCGGTCGAAATAGGCGACGACGATGTGGTCGGCCTGACCGGCCTCGACCATCTCGACGGCCTTGAGCAGGCCGGGGCGCTTGACGAGCGGGCGCTTGCCCGAGACGTCGATCTCGGGGAAGTGCGCGACGAACCGCTCGCGGCGCTTGCGCGCCCACCGCTTGGCGCTGTCGAGCTGCACGTCGGGAGAGTGGAAGTGCTCCTCTGCGCGGTCGCCCTGGGCGCTGACACGGACGACGGCTACGGCGCGGGGCTTGCTGGTCACGGCGGGCTCCTCTCGGTCGGCGGGCACGTTACGCCCTTTAGAGGCATTAGACCCGACGGGGGAGAAGGCGCGGGCGGTCAAGGCGCGCTACATCGGCGTGTGCCGGGGCTGCGGCGCGTGCACGCAGCCGCGGAACGGCAAGGGCGACGCGTACGCGTACTGCAAGGCGTGCCACCCCGGCGCGATCCAGCGGCGCTGGACGCGCCAGCGCGTGCTCGGAGCGATGCGCGAGTGGCGCGCTCGCTACGGCCGTCTGCCGTCGTCCTATGACTGGTCGCGCACGCACGCACGCCGACGTGGGGGAGAGGCACTCGAGCGCCTCAGCCGAGGCGACTGGCCCTCCGCCAGCGCCGTGACCGGCATCTGTGGGAGCTGGAAGGCCGCACGGGCGGCGGCCGCGAGGCAGATCCTCGAGGCTGGCGATGGCGAGAGCCGATCTCCGGATCGTCCGTGGTGACGTACGGCTGGAAGGGCCGTCGTCAGCAATCGCCAACCAACGGGCGCAACCACGCACGAACCTGCTGCAGACATCGTGATTCAGGCGCGGAAACCCTGTACTTAGAACGCAGTGCCGGAGGCGATTTGAAACGGAGCGCTGGTGAGTGACGAGCTCGAGATCGGCGACGCTTTGGATCGCGCGCGGGAGCGCCTGCGCGACCAGGCTGGTGGCTATCTGACCGTGCCCGAGGTAGCGGATCTCGCACGGTGCGAACACAAGGCTGTGCGCCGTGCGATCGCGACGGGCCGGCTGGTCGCGTTTCAGCCGGCGCAGAAGCTGCTGGTGCGTGAAGCGGACGCGCGCGCGTGGATCGAGTCTCGTCCTGTCCCTGCCCGGGTCCAGCTGGTTGAGCATGCGCGCCGGCCGGGGCGTCGGCCGCGGCCGCAGCCGGGCAGCGTCGCGGATCTGCGCGAGATGGAGCGGGAAGCTCGAGGTTGAACGCCGCCGACGTGGTGCGTAGGGTCCGGCCATGAGCGTCAAATGGAATCCCAGGCGGGGTAAGTACGAGGTGCGGTGGCTGGAGGGTGGTAAGCATCCGTCGCGGTTGTTTGATCGCAAGGGCGACGCGGATGCGTTTGACCTGGAGAAGAAACGCCAGCGCCAGCTCGGCGCGCTCGCGCCGACGGTGATGCGGTCGCGGATCACGCTGGCGGAGTTCATGGCTGAGGACTGGTGGCCGCGCTACGCGATACCGAACCTCGCCGATGACACCCGCCGGCGCTACCTCGAGGTGTGGGGTAAGCATCTGCTGCCGCGCCTGGGCGACTATGAGCTGCGGGCGATCACGCCGTGGCTGGTCGAGGATTTCCGTGCCGACCTCGAGCGCGCGAAGCTCGGCGCGCCATCGGTCCGTAAGGCGATGATGCTGCTGCAGGGAATCCTTCGCCGCGCCGTGGTGCGCGGGCTGATCGCATCGAACCCCGTGCAAGCGGTCGGCAAGCCTAAGCAGCCGCCCGGCCAAGCACCCCAGCCGTTGGCGCCGGAGGTCGTGGAGCGGATCCGCGCGCACATGCTGACCGCCTGGTCAAGCCCGGGTCGTGGCGCCGGCCGGTCAGCGGAGCAGCTGGCGTGGTGGCGAGCTCGTAACGCGACGATCGTGTCGCTGCTGGCCTACGGCGGCCTGCGGCCGGTCGAGGACCGCGGCGCGTGCTGGGACGACGTGCACGACCGCACGCTGCACGTGGTCGCGAGCAAGACCGGCCGCGCGCGGGACATCGACCTGCTCGCGCCGCTCGCGCAGGACCTCGGGCGATGGCGGCTGCTATGCGGCCGCCCGTCAGGCAAATCGCTGATCTTCCCGACCATCGACGGTGACGAGTGGAAGCGCCACGACTGGCAGAACTGGCGCCGGCGCGTGTATCGCCCTTCGGCGATCGCTGCCGACGTCACCGGCGACCTGCGGCCCTACCGGCTCCGCGGCAGCTTCGTGTCCCTGCTGCTGTGGGAGGGCCGTTCGCTGACCTATGTCGCCGAGCAGGCCGGGCACAGTGTGGCGACGCTGGCCAAGCACTACGCGGGTGTGTTGCGCGAGCTCGAACACCAGCCGCGCGTGCCGGCGGCCGAAGCGATCCGCGGGGCCCGCGAGCGGGTGAGGATTGCGACAGAGTTGCGACAGCCCGACGAGGCGAGTTCGTGACCGTGCTGCGTTTCGCCTGCAAATCCGACGAATGGACGATGCTGGGCTCGAACCAGCGACCTCCGCCTTGTCGAGGCGGCGCTCTCCCAGCTGAGCTAATCGTCCGGGGACGCGTAACTGTAGCGTGACAGGCGCCGCCCGTCACGGCCCTGAACCGTTTGGAATCCTGCGAAATGGGTAGCTTCTTGCGCCGATGAAGCCGAGGCTATTTGCGCTCGTGGCCGCGCTGCTGGCCCTCGGCGCGTTCGCCTCCGCCGCCGCCGCCAGCGTGCGCGTGTACGTGTCGCCGTCGTCGGGCAAGCCGACGACCAGGTTCGTGATCCGTTTCCGCGCCCCAGCCACGCCCGGCGTGAGGCTTCACCACCGCTACGAGCTGTACGCGAGCGGCGCGCGCGGCAGCCGCTGCACGTCGAGCGTCTCGATGGCGATCGGCGCCACCGCCGCCGGTTCGCAGGTGCGCCTCGCACTGAAGCCCGCGCGCCGCGGAGGCACGTGGTGCGCCGACAAGTTCAACGGTCGGATCGTCGAGTACCTCAGCCCGATCTGCCAGCCGCTGAAGACCGCGATCATCTGCCCGGACATCGTGATCGCGCCGCAGACGATCGGCCGCTTCTCGTTCTCGGTCCGCAAGGCTGGCAGCTCGAGCACCAGTTCCGGCACCGGCACCAAGAGCGGCGGGCCGTCGTTCGCCGGGCTGCAGAGCGCGACCGCCTGCATACCGACCGGCCTCAAGGCGCTGCCGTCGCAGAGAACCTATGAGCTGACGTGGTCGGCGGCGACTGATCCACTCACGCCGAGTTCGCAGATCGTCTACGAGATCTTCTACTCCCCGACGTCGGGCGGCGAGAACTACTCGACCCCAACCTGGACCACGCCGGCGGGCGTGACCCAGTTCAGCGTCACGATTCCGAACAGCACGCCCGCATACTTCGTCGTCCGCGCGCGCGGCAGCGATGGACTCGTCGACCACAACACGGTCGAGCGCGTCGGTGTCGATACCTGCACGAACGCCTAGCATCAGGGGGGATGGAGTACGCGCTCCCCGACGGCACTCAGCTGACGCTGCCTGAGCGGGCGACCGGCGCCGACGCGGCGGCCGCGATCGGCCCCGGGCTGGCGCGTGCCGCGCTGGCGGTCAAGGTCGGAGACGAGCTGCGCGACCTCGCGCGCCCGCTGCCCGACGGCGCCGGCCCCGCGAAGGAGCTCGAGATCGTCACCGAGCGCAGCGGTGAGGACGCCCTGGCCCTGATCCGCCACGACGCGGCGCACGTACTCGCGGCGGCCGTGCTCGACCTCTACCCCGGGGTCAAGATCTCGATCGGCCCGGCGATCGATGACGGCTTCTATTACGACTTCGAGTTCCCGCCCGGGGTCACGGTCTCCGACGCCGACTTCGAGCAGATCGAGGCGCGGATGCAGGAGCACATCGACGCCGACGAGCCGTTCGTGCGTGACGAGGTGCCCGTAGCCGAGGCGCTCGACCGCTTTCGCTCAGAGCAGCAGGATTACAAGGTCGAGTTGATCGAGGACCTGATCCGCGACGAGCGCGTCGAGACCGTGTCGCTGTACACCAACGGCAACTTCACCGACCTGTGCCGCGGGCCGCATGCGCCGACCACGAAGCGGATCAAGGCGTTCAAGCTGCAGTCGGTTGCAGGCGCCTACTGGCGCGGGGACTCAAACCGGACGCAGCTCACGCGCGTGTATGGGACCGCGTTCTTCTCGCGCAAGGACCTCGACGAGTACCTCGAGCGGCTCGAGCGCGCGCGCGCCAACGACCACCGCCGGCTCGGTCCGCAGCTGGGGCTGTTCACGTTCTCCGACGTCTCGCCCGGGGCCGCCTTCTGGCTGCCGGCCGGAACCCAGGTCTACAACTCGCTCGTCGCGCTGAGCCGCGAGATGGGGGCGCCGCGCGGCTACACGGAGGTCAAGACGCCGCTGCTGTTCGACAGCTCGCTGTGGAAGACCTCGGGCCACTGGGACAAGTACGACGAGAACATGTTCATCACCGAGTCCGAGGACCGGCCGATGGCGCTCAAGCCGATGAACTGCCCCGGTCACGCGAAGCTCTATTCGCTGCGCCCGCACTCCTACCGCGACCTCCCGGTGCGCTACTCCGAGCCCGGGCTGCTGCACCGCGACGAACCCAGCGGCACGCTGCACGGCCTGCTGCGCGCCCGCCACTTCGCCCAGGACGACGCACACATCTTCTGCACAATCGAGCAGATCCAGGAGGAGGTGGCGGGCTGCCTCGAGTTTGCGTTCGCGACCTACGCGGTGTTCGGGATCGACGTCCGGCTCGAGTTCTCGACCCGCCCGGAGAATCGGATCGGGTCAGACGAGCTCTGGGACCAGAGCGAGGCGGCGCTCGTGCAGGCGCTCGAGAGCCAGGGCCTGGCCTACGACGTCAACGAGGGCGACGGCGCCTTCTACGGCCCGAAGATCGACATGCACATGACCGACTCACTCGGCCGCTCATGGCAGCTCGGGACGGTCCAGCTGGACTACAACATGCCCGCGCGCTTCGGGCTCACCTACACCGGCGCCGACAACGCCGAGCACCAGCCGGTGATGATCCACCGCGCGCTGATGGGCTCCTACGAGCGCTTCATCGGGATCCTGCTTGAGCACCTGTCGGGCGAGCTTCCGGTCTGGCTGACACCGGTCCAGGCAATCGTGCTGCCGATCGCCGATCGCCACAACCTGTACGCGGCGCAGGTCGTCGAGGCGCTGCAGGCTCGCGGTGTGCGCGCCGAAGCGGACGAGCGCAGCGAGTCGGTGTCGCGCAAGATCCGCGACGCCGAGCTGCGAAAGATCCCGTTCATGCTCGTCGTCGGCGACCGTGAGCAGGAGACCGGCGTCGTCAGCGTGCGCGAGCACAAGGCCGGCGATACGGGGTCGGAGACGATCGAGCAGTTTTCAGAGCGTGTTAGTGAGCTGGTTAAGAGTCGCTCGATAGCCTAGGCATCGCCGCTATACTCGCCCTCGTTGATCCAACCGCACCACACACGGCCCGGCACCGCTTGACCCCACGCCGCGCCTTCAACTAGTGCCGGTACCCCGACGTTTTGACCGGCGCCCGCCCGAGCGGGACCTGACTCGGATCAACGATCGCATCCGCGTGCCCGAAGTCAGGCTTGTCGGCGAGGACGGGAAGCAGATCGGCGTCATCAAGACGACCGATGCGCTGGCCTACGCCCAGGAGCGTGATCTCGACCTGGTCGAGGTGGCGCCCGACGCGCGGCCGCCCGTCTGCCGGGTGCTCGACTACTCCAAGTACCGCTACGAGCAGGCCCAGAAGCAGAAGGCCGCCCGCAAGCACCAGCAGCAGATCACGATCCGCGAGATCAAGTTCCGGCCGAAGATCGCCCAGAACGACTACGACACCAAGAAGGGTCACGTCCGGCGCTTCCTGCTCGGCAAGGATCGCGTCAAGGTGACGATCATGTTCCGCGGCCGCGAGGTCACCCACCCGGAGCGCGGCACGGCGCTGCTGGACCGGCTGGCGGAGGAGCTGTCCGAGGTCGCGGTCGTCGAGCAGACGCCGCTTCAGGACGGGCGCAACATGACGATGATGCTGGGGCCGTCGAAGGCGGTGCTGGCGGGCGAGGTCGATGGCGCCAAGCCGCCTGCCGAGGAGGCCGCGCCGCGCCCGGATCGTCGTGGTGCTGGGCAGCAGAACGGCGCATCCGACAGCGAGTCGCCTACCCCGAGTGACGCCGCGGTTGAGGCACCCCCCGCTGCATCGGACGGCGAGTCGGCCGCCCCAAGTGACGCCCCGCCCGCGGCATCGGACGGCGAGTCGCCCGCTCCGAGTGACGCCCCGGCTGCGGCATCCGACGGCGAGTCGCCCGCCCCGATTGACGCCCCGGCCGAGGCCCCGCCCGCCGCGTAGCCGTCACAAACTGGCGCCGAACGACAATAAGCATGTACGGAGGCTGCGGTAGGGGTGTCGGGTCTCGTGGGTGCTATAGCGCCCACGAAGCCCAAAGGCCCCGCGCAGCGGGGTGAATCCGGCCACGTCTGCTTTACTCTCAGGCCGCCATGCCGAAGATGAAGACCCATTCGGGCTCCAAGAAGCGCTTCAGGCTGACCGCGACCGGCAAGGTCCGCGGGCGGCACTCCTACACGAGCCACATCCTCGAGAAGAAGTCGCCCAAGCGCAAGCGCCACCATGGCCAGCCCGCTGTGATCTCCGAGCACGACACCAAGCGCGTCAAGATACTGCTGGGGGCCAAGCGCTCATGACCCGTGTCAAGCGCTCGATCCACGCCCGCAAGAAGCGTCGCGCGACGCTCAAGCTCGCCAAGGGCTACCGGGGCGACGCGAGCCGGCACTACCGGACCGCCAAGGAGGCGGTGCTGAAGGCCGACCAGTACCGCTACCGCGACCGCCGCAACCGCAAGCGCGACTTCCGCCGCCTGTGGATCACCCGGATCAACGCCGCCGCGCGTCAGAACGGGCTCTCCTACTCGCAGTTCATGCATGGCCTGCAGACCGCCGGCGTCGAGCTCGACCGCAAGATCCTCGCCGACATGGCCGTCCATGACGCCGACACCTTCCGACGTTTTGCCGACCGCGCCCGCGAGGCGCTGGCGGCCGGCTGAGCCACAGAAGCCGACCACAACCAGCACCGCCACCCGGGCGCCGCTTCCTCGAAGCCGGCGCCTTTTTTGTATCCAGATGACGATCACCAGCCACCACAACTCAAAGCTCAAGGAGATCCGCAAGCTCAACCAGCGCCGGCGCTGGCGTGAGCGCAGCGGGCGGTTCGTGGCCGAGGGCGAGGACCTGCTGGCGGCCGCCGACGCCGCCGGCTGGACCGCGGTCGAGCGCTACTGCGCGGCCGGCAGCGGGCTGCCCGGGACCGAGGTCGAGCAGTCGGTGCTGGCGTCCGCCTCGGGGCTCGGGTCGGGGACGCGCACCCTGGCCGTCTACGAGGAGCGCTGGGCGCCCGCCGCCGTCGGGCCGCTGTGCGTCTACCTGCACGGACTTTCAGACCCCGGCAACGTCGGCGCCGTGCTGCGCAGCGCGCAGGCGTTCGGCGCCGCGTCGGTGGCGCTCGGCCCGGGCACCGCGGACCCGTTCAGCCCGAAGGCAGTGCGAGCCAGCATGGGCGCGGTGTTCGGCGTCCCGCTCGCGCGCGTAAGCGAGGTCGGCGGTCTCCCCGGCCGCACGGTCGCGCTGGTCGCCAACCAGGGCCGGCCACTGCGCGAGCTCGATCTCGGCGAGGTGACGCTGCTGATCGGCGCCGAGCGCGAGGGGCTGCCAGACGAGCTGGTGCAAGCCGCGGACGAGACCGGTCGGATTCCGATCGAGGCGCACTCGCTGAACGCCGCGATGGCGGCCTCGATCGCTCTCTATGAGGCGACTAGGATGGCAGCCGGATGACGCCGCCAGCGATCTGTCACGCGAGCCAGCTGGAAGACGCGGCGGCCGTCCATTCCGGCGAGCCTGGATGGCGAGCGGACGGCCAGGCCGCGGGCGAGCGATCGCGGGAGGGCGGCGAATGACGCAGCGGATCGACGAAATCCAGCAGCGGGCAGAGGCCGCGATCGCGTCCGCGGGCACGACCGCCGAGCTCGAGGAGGCACGGATCCGCTACCTCGGCCGCAAGGCCGAGCTGCCGAACCTGCTGCGCGGGGTCGCCCAGCTGCCGCCGCAGGAGCGCGCCGCGACCGGCAAGGCCGCCAACCAGGCCCGCCAGGCACTCGAGCAGGCGATCGAGCGCAAGGCCGCGGCGCTCGCCGGCGCCGAGCTCGACGCGCGTCTCGTCGACGACCGGATCGACGTCACGCTGCCGGTCGACCCGGCGCCGCAGATCGGGCGCCTGCACCTGATCACGCAAACGTGGCGCGAGATCGAGGACGTGTTCATCGGTCTTGGCTTCAACGTCGCCGAGGGCCCCGAGGTCGAGACCGTCTACTACAACTTCGACGCGCTCAACCACGCGCGCACCCACCCGTCGCGGCTGATGACCGACACCTTCTACGTCGAGCCCGTCGAGGACATCTTCGACCCGGAGGCGCTGCTGCTCCGAGTGCATACCTCGCCGGTCCAGGTGCGCGCGATGGAACAGCAGCCGCCGCCGATCTATGTGATCGCTCCGGGTCGAACGTATCGGCTGGACTCAGACGCCACCCACACGCCCCAGTTCCATCAGGTCGAGGGACTCGCGGTCGACGACGACATCACGCTCGCCGACCTCCAGGGCACGCTGCTGACGTTCGCGCGCGCGATCTTCGGTGAGCAGCGCGAGGTGCGGATGCGGCCGCACTTCTTCCCGTTCACCGAGCCGAGCGTCGAGGTCGACGTCTCGTGCTTCAACTGCACCGGCGGGGTCACTGCCGACGGCCAGCGCTGCCCGCTGTGCAAGGGCACCGCGTGGATCGAGATCCTCGGTGCCGGGATGGTCGACCCGAACGTGTTCGAGCACGTGCGCGAGTACGGCTATGACCCGGAGCGAATCCAGGGCTTCGCGTTCGGGATGGGGATCGAGCGGATCGCGATGCTCAAGCACGGCGTGCCCGACCTGCGGCTGCTGTACGACAACGACATCCGGCTGCTGGAGCAGTTCTAGTGCCGCGATTCGAATGCCATCCAATTTATGAATCGGGGCACCAGCGATGAGGGTCCCGATCGATTGGCTGCACGAGTACTGCCGGCCCGAGCTCGACAGCGCCGCGCTCGCCGAGCGGTTGGCGATGACCGGGACGGAGGTCGAGCGGGTCGAGCACCACGGCGTCGGCGCGCTCGAGCGGTTTGTCGTTGGCCGCGTGCTCGAGGCAAGCCGGCACCCCGACGCCGACCGGCTCAGCGTCTGCATCGTCGACACCGGCGACGGCGAACCAAGCCAGATCGTCTGCGGCGCACCGAACGTCGCCGCCGGCCAGACGGTGGCGGTCGCGAAGCCGGGCGCGGTGATGCCCGACGGCACCAAGCTCAGGGTCGCCAAGCTCCGCGGCCAGGAGTCGAACGGGATGATCCTCGCCGAGGACGAGGTCGCGATCGGCACCGAGCACGACGGGATCATGGTCCTCGACGACGACGGGCTCGTCCCCGGCACGCCGCTGCACGGCGTGCTGCCGATCTCGACCGATGTGCTCGAGCTCGAGATCACCCCCAACCGCCCCGACTGCCTGGCGATCTACGGCGTCGCCCGCGAGGTCCACGCAGCGACCGGGGCCGAGCTCGCGTCGCCGCCGTGGGAACAGGATCCGGGCAGCGACGGCGACGTGGAGGGCGCGCGGATCACGGTCGAGTGCCCTGACCTGTGCCCGCGGTTCACCGCGCGGGTGTTCGAGGACGTCAAGATCGGCCCCTCGCCGTGGTGGCTGAAGGCGCGGCTGATGGCGGCCGGCCAGCGCCCGATCTCGAACGTCGTCGACATCACCAACTACGCGATGCTGCTCACCGGGCAGCCGCTGCACGCGTTCGATCTCGACCGCGTCGCCGGCGCTGAGCTGACCGTCAGGCTCGCGACCCCCGGCGAGCAGGTGCAGACGCTCGACGATCAGACACGGACGCTCGACGAGCAGATGATGCTGATCGCCGACCGCGACGGACCCACGTCGATCGCCGGCGTGATGGGCGGCGCCCGCAGCGAGGTGCACGCCGGTACCACCCGGGTGCTGATGGAGGCCGCGAACTGGAACGGCGCCAACGTCCACGACACGTCGCTCAAGCTGGGGCTCCGAAGCGAGGCCTCGAACAGGTTCGAGAAGGGGCTGCAGCCCGAGCAGACGCTCGAGGCGCAGGCGGTCGCCAGCACGCTGATGATCGAGCTCTGCGGCGCGACGCTCGTCCCCGGGACGATCGACGTCGGCGGCCCCGGGCCGCCGCCGGAGACGATCCGGCTGCGCGACGAGCGGATCACGGCGCTGCTGGGAATCGAGATCCCGCGCGAGCGCTGCGCCGAGATCCTGCAGGCGCTCGAGTTCAAGGTCGGCTCGGCGTTCGACGGGCTCGACGTGACCGTTCCCGCGTTCCGCCGCGCCGATGTGACCCGCGAGGCCGACCTGATCGAGGAGGTCGCCCGGCTCGGCGCGCTCGACGCGCTGCCCGCGACGCTGCCCTCACGGCACGGCGCGTGGGGCCGATTGACGCCACGCCAGCGGCTGCGCCGGCGCGCGTCCGACCTGCTGGCCGCGCAGGGTCTCGACGAGGTTGTCGGCTGGAGCTTCGCCAGCCCCGACCTGGCGCACAAGCTGCGGCTGCCCGAGCGCCCGGCGGTCAAGCTCCAGAACGCGATGTCGAGCGAGCAGTCACAGCTGCGCACGGGGCTGATCGGTTCGCTGCTGGACATCGCGAGCCGCAACCGCGACCGCGGCGGCGGGGCGATCAGGCTGTTCGAGGCCGGCGCGGTCTACATTCCGGGGGGCGACGCGCTGCCCGGCGAGCCCTACCACGTCGGCGCGCTGCTCGCCGGCCCGGTGCGACCGGCCACCTGGCGCGACAAGGCGCCGCGCGAGGTCGACTTCTTCGCCGCCACGGGCGTGCTCGCCGGGCTGCTCGGCGGGCTCGGCGTCGACTGGCGGGTGGAGCCGGCGGCCGAGCCCGAGCCGTTCCTGCATCCCGGGCGCGCCGCGCGGATCATGCTCGATGTCGACGAGACCGGATGGGTCGGCGAGATCCATCCTCAGGTCGCGGCCGAGTGGGGCTGGGCACAGCCGATCACCGGATTCGAGCTCGATCTCGACACGGTCGCGCAGCGGGACCAGCTCGCCCGCTACCGCGACCTGACGAGCTTCCCCGAGGTGCGCGAGGACCTGGCGGTGATCGTCGCCGAGGCGGTCAGCGCGGCCGCCGTGCTCGATGTCGTGCGCGAGGCGGGGGCGCCGTTGCTGGCCGATGCAGAGGTGTTCGACGTCTACCGCGGCGAGCAGGCCGGCGCCGGCAACGTGTCACTGGCGCTGCGGCTCGTGTTCCGCGCCGCCGACAGGACGCTGACCGACGAGGAGGTCGCCGCCAAACGTCGCAAGATCTCGGCGGCGCTCGCCGAACGGCTGCAGGGAAGGGTCCGTGACTCATAGCGTCGCCGTGTTCGGCGCCGCCGGCTACGCGGGCGCGCTCGGCGCGAGGCTGCTCGACCGCCATCCCGCGTTCGAGCTCGAGACCGTCACCTCACGCTCGGACGTCGGCCGCCGGCTCGACGAGCTGTATCCCCATCACCGCGTATCGCTCGTGCTCGAACAGCTCGACCTCGACCGCCACGCCGAGGTCGACGCGGCGCTGGTCGCGTATCCGCACGGTGCCGCCGCGGAGCTGGTCGCCGAGCTGCACCGCCGCGGCGTCAAGGTCGTCGACCTGAGCGCCGACTTCCGCCTCCGCGACGCGGCCGTCTACGGGGAGTGGTACCGCGAGCACCCCGAGCCCGAGCTGCTCGCGAGCGCCGTCTATGGGCTGCCCGAGCGCTACCGCGAGCAGATCGCCGGCGCCGACATCGTCGCCAACCCCGGCTGCTACCCGACGGCGACGCTGCTGGCGCTCGCGCCGCTGGCGCGCGGCGGCTACATCGCCGATGTCGTGATCGACGCCAAGTCCGGCGTCTCGGGGGCCGGACGGGCCGCGACCGACAAGACGCATTTCGTGACCGTCGACGAGAACGTCAACCCGTACGGCGTCCCGCGCCACCGCCACACGCCCGAGATCGAGCAGGAGCTGGCGGCCCTCGGGGCCGACCTGCGGATCACGTTCACGCCGCACCTGCTGCCGCTCGACCAGGGGGAGCTTGTCTCCTGTTACGTGACTCCTATTGATGGGGGGCCCCCTGACGCTAGAGCGATCTATCAAGAGTTCTACGCCGACGAGCCGTTCGTGGAGCTCGCCGACTCGCCGCCCGGGGTCCGCGACGTGCGCGAGACCAACATCTGCCGGATCTCCGTCCACCGCGACGATCGCACCGGGCGCCTGCTCGTGTTCGCCGCGATCGACAACCTCTGGAAAGGCGCCGCCTCGCAGGCGGTCCAGAACCTCAACGTGATGTTCGGCCGGCCCGAGGGCGAGGGCATCGTGTGAGTGCGTTCTTCAGCAGCCGCTGGGTCGAGGTCCCCGAGCAGCTGACCGAGCTCGATGGCACCGGGCTGGCGGTCGGCTTCCGCGCCGCCGGGGTCGCGGCCGGCATCAAGTCGAGCGGCGCACCCGATCTGGGCCTGCTCGTGTGCGACGCGCCCGAGCCGCCGAGCGCGGCGCGGTTCACCCGCTCCGGGGTGCTCGCGGCGCCGGTCCTGCTCTGCACTGAGCGCTGCGAGCTCGGGATGCTGCGCGCGGTCGTCGCCAACTCCGGCAACGCCAACGCGGCCACCGGCCGCCCGGGGTTTGAGGACGCGATCAAGATGCAGGGCGCCGGGGCGATCGCGGCGGGGGTGCCCGAGGGCAGGGTCGCGGTCGCATCGACCGGCGTGATCGGCGTGCCGCTGCCGATGGACAGGGTCAACCGCGGGATCGTCGCGGCGGCGCACGCGCTCGCCGCCGATGGCGACGCCGCGTTCGCTCAGGCGATCCAGACCACCGACGCGTTCGAGAAACGAGCCCGCGTGTCGGTCGCGCTAGAGCGCGGGACGGTGACGATCACCGCCCAGGCGAAGGGGGCGGGGATGATCTCGCCCGGGTTTGCGACCTTGCTGTGCTTCGTGCAAACCGATGCGGCGCTGCGCCGCGAGACCTGCGACCTGCTCTTGTCGGTGTGCGTCAGACGCTCGTTTGAGCGGATCAGCGTCGACGGACAGCTGTCGACCAACGACACGGTGATCCTGCAGTCCAGCGGCGCCTCGGGAGTCGTGGTCGCCCCCGAGAGCGAGGACGAGCTGCGATTCGGCGAGGCGCTCGACGCGGTCATGCGCCAATTGGCGCTGCTCGTCGCCCACGACGGAGAAGGTGCGCGCCGCGTCGGCCGAGTGGTCGTGCGCGGCGGCGACGACGAGACCGTCAACGCGGTCGCGCGGTCGGTTGCCAACTCCTCGCTGGTAAAGACCGCGCTGTACGGCGCCGACCCCAACTGGGGGCGGATCATCCAGGCGGTCGGCGCCGCGATGCCCGGCACCGCGCCGCTGCCGGTCGACATCGCGATTGAGGGCGTGCAGGTCTGCGCGCGCGGCGGCTACGTGCCGCACGACGCCGCGGCGCTCCGTAGCGCCGTCGAGCGCGACGAGGTCGAGTACGAGGTCGGCCTGCCGGGCGAGGGCGCCGAGACCGAGCTCTACTTCTCAGACCTCGGGCACGAATACATCACGATCAACGCCGACTACACGACGTGAACGCACGGCCGCCACGTGACATCGAGACGCTGCTCGAGGCGTTGCCGTACATCCGCGAGTTCCACGGCAAGACCGTCGTCATCAAGTACGGCGGCGCGGCGATGCTCGACGCCGAGCTCAAGGAGGAGTTCGCCCGCGACGTCGTGCTGCTCAAGTATGTCGGCATGAACCCGGTCGTCGTCCATGGTGGCGGTCCGGAGATCACCGGCTACATGGAGCGGCTCGACCTCCCGGTCCAGTTCGTCGACGGACTGCGGGTGTCGGACGCTGCGACCGTCGAGGTCGCGAAGATGGTCCTGGTCGGCAAGGTCAACAAGGACATCGTGCTGCGGCTCGGCCGCCACGGCCAGCCGGCGGTCGGGCTGTGCGGCGACGACGGGTTGCTGTTCCGAGCCGCCCGCCAGGCGGCGCCGAGCGGCCAGGACATCGGCTTCGTCGGCAGGATCGAGCGCGTCGACGTCAACGTGCTCAAGCACGTTGCCCAGGACTACATCCCGGTCGTCGCGAGCGTCGGCGCCGACCGCGACGGCAACTCCTACAACATCAATGCCGACGAGGCGGCCGGCGCCGTGGCGCGCGCGCTGGGCGCCTACAAGATCATTTTCCTGACCGATGTCGCCGGCTGGCTGCGCGACTCAGACGATCCCCAGAGCGTCGTCTCGCAGGCGAGCCCTGAGCAGGTCCAGGAGGCGCTCGACTCGATCTCTGGCGGCATGCGCCCGAAGCTCGCGGCGTGCCTGGAGGCGATCCACGGCGGCGTCTCGTTCGCGCATATCGTCGACGGCCGCGTGCCGCACTCGCTGCTGCTCGAGCTGTTCACCGATGCCGGCCAGGGGACCAAGATCGGGAGCGAAAGATGATCAGCGGATCGTCGCTCGCGGAGCTGCAGGCGCTCGAGCGCGAGTACGCGATCGGGACCTACGTCCGCAACCCGGTCGCGTTCGTCCGCGGGCAGGGATGCGCGCTGTGGGACGCCGACGGCAACGAGTACCTCGACTTCCTGGCCGGGATCTCGGTCCTCAACGTCGGCCATTGCCACCCACGCGTGGTCGAGGCCGTGCGCGCTCAGGCGTCGACGCTCACCCACGCGACCAACCTCTATTACACCGAGCCCGCGATGCGTCTGTCGGCCGAGCTGTCGCGCAGCTCGCTGGGCGGCAAGGTGTTCCTGTGCAACTCGGGCACCGAGGCCAACGAGGCCGCGATCAAGCTCGTCCGCCGGGCCCGGAGCGGCGGCAAGCTCGTCGTCCTTCAGGAGGCGTTTCACGGCCGCACCTACGGCTCGCTGTCGGCTACCCCGCAGGAGTCCAAACAGGCCCCGTTTGCGCCGCTGGTGCCCGGGTTCGTGGTCGTCGCCAAGGACCCCGAGGCGCTGACCGCGGCGGTCGACGGCGACACCGCCGCGGTGCTGATCGAACCGATCCAGGGCGAGACGGGGATCAACGTCCTCTCCGACGAACTGCTTCGCGCCGCCCGCGAAGCGTGTGACCGGACCGGCGCGGCGCTCGTGTTCGACGAGATCCAGACCGGCATGGGGCGGACCGGGACGCTGTGGGCCTACGAGCAGACGGGCATCGTCCCCGACGCGATCACGAGCGCCAAGGCGCTCGGCGGCGGACTGCCGATCGGGGCTCTGATCACCGGCCCGCGGCTGGCCGACGTCCTGCAGCCCGGCGACCACGGCTCGACCTTCGCCGGTGGCCCGCTCGTCTGCGCGGCGGCGTTGGTGGCACTCGAGGTGTGCTCGGATGCGGCGCTGCTCGAGCGCGTGCGCGAGCTCGGCGAGCGGCTCCGCGCCGGCCTGCGTGAGCTGCCGGGGATCACCGAGGTGCGCGGGCGCGGGTTGATGGTCGGCTTCGACCTCGGCCGCGAGTCGGCGCCGGAGATCGCGCGGCGGGCGCTGCTCGAGCAGCGGCTGGTCGTCAACGCGACCGGCCCGCGGACGATCCGGCTGGAGCCACCGCTGATCGTGGGAGAGCAGGAGATCGACAGCGCACTGCAAAGGCTTACCGCGGTGCTATGACGACCGCGCCGACCGCCAGAGTCGCAGTCCCGCTCGCGCACGAGCAGCGCGCCGACGCGGCCGCGGCGGCGGTCCTGCGCAGGCTGCTGGGGGTGATCGAGGGCAATCGAGAGGGCGCGATCGCCGACGTCGACACGGAGTTCCTGCACCGGCTGCGGATCTCGGTGCGCCGCTCGCGGACCGTCCAGCGGCAGCTCGCGCCGGTCTTCCCGGCGCTCGAGCTGCCGGGCTTCCGAAGCGACTTTCGCTGGCTGCAGCGGGCGACCGGAGAGGCGCGCGACCTCGACGTCTACCTGCTCGGGTTCGAGGACCTGCGGGCGCTGGTGCCGGCGCCGGTGCGCGCCGACCTGGGCCCGTTGCGCCAGGTGCTCGAGCACTGGCGGCTGACGGCTCACTGGGAGATGGCGCGCGCGGTCGGCTCGCGCCGCACCGACGAGCTGCTGTACGACTGGGAGATGCTGCTCGAGTCGCTGGTCGAGATGCGGACCGACGACCGGCCCGCGGCAACGAGCTCGATCGGCGAGCTGGCGGGCAAGCGGATCCGGATCGTCTACAAGCGCGTGCTGCGGATGGGCCGCGCGATCAGCCCCGACAGCCCCGCGCAGGCCTACCACGAGCTGCGCAAGACAGGCAAGGAGCTCCGCTACCTGCTGGAGCTGTTCGGGCAGCAGCTGTATGACCCCGACGTCGTGGCGCCGATGGTCGGATCGCTGAAGGCGCTGCAGGACACGCTCGGTCGCCACCAGGATCGCGAGGTGCAGGTCACGATGCTCCGTTCGCTGGTCGACGAGGTCGCGTCGCTCCCGCGTGGGCCGAGGGCGGTGATGGCGATGGGGATCCTGATCGACCGCCTGGCGGCCGATGAGGCGGCGGCCCGCGCGGAGTTCGCCGAGCGCTTCGCGCGGCTGGCGGCCGCCAAGCAGAGGCGGCTGGTCAGAGGAACGTTCCGCTGATTACGCTTGCGTGCCGATGACCACGGACCCGATCTGGCAGCCCAGCGCCTCCTACCTCGCCGATCCCGAATCGGTCAGCCGGGTGCTGCTGCTCTACAGCGGCGGCCTCGACACGAGCGTGATGCTGAAGTGGATCCAGGATCAGTACGACGCCGACGTGGTCGCGCTGACCGTCAACCTCGGGCAGCCCGGCGAGGACTACGAGACCGTCAAGGCCAAGGCGCTTCAGATCGGCGCCGTCGAGGCGCACGTGGTCGACGCGCGCGAGGAGTTCGCCCGCGAGTACGTGCTGCCCGCGATCAAGGCCAACGCGATCTACGGCCTCGGCTATCCGCTTTTCACGGCGCTCGGGCGGCCGCTGATCGCCAAGCTCGCGGTCCGCTACGCGCTCGACACGGGCTGCGACACGATCGCCCATGGGTGCACCGGTAAGGGCAACGACCAGGTGCGGATCGAGGCGACGATCGCGACACTGGCGCCGGAGCTGAAGGTGATCGCGCCGGTCCGCACGTGGCGGATGGGCCGCGACGAGGAGGCGGCGTACGCGCGCCAGCACGGCATCCCGGTCAAGGGCGGCTCCGAAGTCGCCCCCTATTCGATCGACGACAACCTGTGGGGGCGCTCGAGCGAGGGACGCTGGATCGAGGATCTCGCCCACGCGCCCGAGGACGACGTGTTCCAGCTCGTCACCCGTCCCGAGCAGGCCCCGGATCAGCCAGAGGTCGTCGAGGTCGAGTTCGAGCGCGGCGTGCCGGTCGCGCTCAATGGCGAGCGGATGGCGCCGGTGGCGCTGATCGAACGAGCGGGGGAGATCGGATCCCGCCACGGCGTCGGGATCGTCGACCACATCGAGGACCGAATCGTCGGGCTCAAGGTGCGCGACATCTACGAGGTGCCGGCCGCCGCGATCCTGCTGCTCGCCCACCAGGAGCTCGAGCGGCTGGTCGGCACGATCCACCAGAACCAGCTCAAGCCGACGCTCGACCAGCGGTGGGCGTATCTGGTCTACGCCGGGCTCTGGTGGGAGCCGCTGCGCGCCGACCTCGACGCCTATATGGAGGCGGCCAACGAGCTGGTCACCGGCACGATCGGCGTCAAGCTCTACAAGGGGTCGGCGCGGGCCGTGACCAGGTCCTCGCCGCACGCGGTGTACGACCCGCAGCTGGCGACGTTCGCCGAGTCCGGGGGTCTGTTCTCGCAGGCCGCATCGCCCGGCTTCATCGAGCTCTGGTCGTTGCAATCACGGATGGCTTGGCGGCTCCGTCACGGAGGCGAGTAGGATCGGGCGCGATGCGCTACAAGATTCTCGGCTTCGTCATCTGGCAGGGGACCAAGTGGTATCTGCGCGGCCAGGTCGGTGTCTCCCGGCGCAAGATGGCGGTCGCCGCAATTTCGGCAGCCGTCGTGGCGGGAGTCGTTGTCGCCGGCCGTCACGCGGCGAACTCTGAGTAGGAAGAGACAGGATTTGCGCTTCCGGCGGCGAAGGTCGTGGAGGCGAGCCGCCCGCCAGCGAGACGGCTCGGTCGGGTGGCATGGCTGAGTCCGCGTCAAGAAGAACCCAACTTCCGCTCGTGGTCGACCGGATCCAGAGCTCGCGCTCGGCGGTCGGTGAGACCCGTCTGCGGCTCAGTGGCCGCTGGCTGGATTCCGACGGTGAGAGTTCCGGGGAGGAGGGGCTGCTCGTCGTCCACGTCGAGGGTCGCCGTCACCGCTTCGCAGCCGATCGCGACGCCGCCCCCGAGACTGGCGCTCAGCCCGGGCAGTGGAGCGCGAGTTTCACCGTGCCGTCGTGGGCCGAGCCGCGCCAGGACGGCCAGGCCGCGGTGTGGCTCGGCAGCGCGGTGATCCCGGTGCCGGCCCTGCACGGGGCGGGCGCGACGCTGAGGCCCGATGACGATCGCTTGGATCGCCGCGCCGCGATCTCGGCTCCGCCCCCGGCGGTTGCGGCGCCGCCGGTCGCCCGGCCTGCGCCCGCGCCGCCGGTCGCGCCGCCTGCAGCGCCGCCCGCGGAGCCGACCGAGCCGCCGCGCGCCGAGCTGCTGCTCAAGGACACGGTCGCTGCCGTGGAGGCCGAGCTCGAGCAGCGGACGGCCGAAGCCACCCGGATCCGCGCCGCACTCGCCGCCGCACAGTCCGAGCTCGACACACGAGGCGCCCAGCACTCGCAGCTCGAGGCGGTGCTCGGAGAGCTTCGCGGCGAGCTCGAACGGCTGCGCGCCGCTGTCGAAGCCCAGCGTCGCGACCTCGAACAGCAGAGTGCCGACGCCGCAGCGCTCCGCGAGCGACTCGCGGCCGCCGAGGCAGCTGCAGAGCTGCGCGAGGCCGAAGCCGTCGCCTTGCGCACGGAGCTCGCCGCCGCGAACGTATCCCGGGAGGCCGCGGCCGGCGAGGCGGCGACTCTGCGCGCCGAGCTCGAGCGCGTCGGTTCCGAGCTCGCGGTCACGCATGAGCGGGTCGGGAGCGAGACCGGCGACCTCGGGGAGGCGACCCGGCTGCTGGCCGATGCCAAGGCGCTGGCGGCCGAGCTCGGCGCCGGGGGGACGGGCGGGGACGGCCGCTGATCAGCGCCTGAGCGCCGCTGTTTGACCGCGTCCGTCCGCCGCGGGAACTACCTTCGAGCCAATGAACGACCCCCCGGGAGCCCCGCCACCGCTCGGGATCGAGGTCGTCGAATGGATCGCCGAGGGGGGCGAGAACCTGACCGTTCGGGTGACCGGACGCTGGCGCCGCCGGCGCCCGGCCTGGAGCGGGCAGCCGACACTCGTGATCGAGGCGCCTGGCCGGCGATACAGGTTCCCGGCGATGCCCGAGCCACCCAGCCTGACGGGCGCCGCGCCGGGGATGTGGCGGATCAGCTTCGCGGTGCCGGCGGCGCTGGCGCCGGACCTCGGCGGCCGCGCGTGGCTGCAGTTCGGAGCGGTGGTGGTACCGCTGCCGGGCGCGGTCGAGCCGCTCGGCGGCCGGGTGATCGGCGATCAGCCGCCGCCGGCGGCTGAACCCGGGCCGCACGCCGAGCCGCCGCCGCCCGACGCCGGCGAGCATCCGCACCCGAGCGTCGAGCTCGAGACCGAGGCCGCCCGGCGGCGCGCGGCCGGCGCCGACGCGGAGGTGCAGGAGCTGGCGGCTCAGGTGGAGGGACTCGAGCGCGAGCTGGCAGAGGCGCGCGCCGACGCCGACCGGCTGTCGACGTCGCTCGCGGGACAAGAGCGCGCGCGCCGGGCCGCCGATCAGCGGGCCCACTCCGAGCGTGCGCAGCGCCTCGATCTGACGCGCCAGCTGGCACAGCAGACGCGCGACCGCGATCGCTCCCGCCAGGCGCTCGGGGACCTGGCGACGGCCGAGGAGCGGATCAGGTTGCTCGAGCGTGAGCTCGCCGCGGGTCGGCGCCGGATCGACGAGGCCGAGCAGCTCGCCGCGGCCGCCAACAAGGCGCGAGAGCAGGCCGCACAGCGAGCCGGGGAGGCCGGTGAGCAGCTGCGGCTCCTGAGCGCCAGGCCGAGCGAGCGGGTCGCCCCCGGCGAACTCGAGCGGCTCGGGCTCGAACACCACTTGATCGCGCGGCGCGCCGCCGCCGGGCAGCGGGTGCCGCGTGAGCCCTGGGCGCCCGCGGTCGTCGAGCCCCGGCCGCGGGTGCTGGGGCCGGCGGACGAGCCTGCGGCGCGGATCGAGACGCTGGTCGTGGCGCTGCGGACCGAGCTTGATCTGCGCCTGCGGAACGAGGCGAAGCTCCGCGCCCGGCTGGTCGACGCCGAGGCGCGGCTGGCCGCCCGCGAGCGGCTCGCCGAGCGGACCGGCGGGGTGCTCGTCGAGCTCCGCGAGGAGCTCGATGGGCTGCGCGCCGCGGTCACACACGAGCGCGAGGCGAGGCAGGGGGCGCAACGGCGCGCCGACGCGCTCGAGCACGAGCTGAGCGGTCAGCGCGAGCGCTCGCGGCACGCGTACGAGGCGATCGCCGGGCTACGCGAGGAGCTCGACGAGATCCGGGGCGCCGCCGCTGCGGTCGAGCCCGAGGCTGCCGTCGAGGTAGAGGCGGAACCTGCGGTCGAGGTCGAGCCGGCGGCCGACCCGGCTGCTGAGCCCGAGGCCCCGGACCGCCTGAGCGAGGCGCTCGTTCGGCTGCGCGACGTGATCCCGCCGCTCGATACGCCGCCGGCGGCCGAGCCCGAGCCCGAGCCGGGGCCCGAGCCCGCCGCGCCCGAGCCCGAAGCGCCCCCGGAGCCCGAGGCCGCCGCGCGGCCCGCGCCGGCGACCCCCGAGGTCGCGCCGCCGTCCGAGGGCGGGTTCGCGTACCGCGCATGGCTGCAGCCGGTCTTCAGGTCGCTGACCAAGACTGACCCGGACCGCGCCGGTCGGCTGCTCGTCGATCTGCTGCCGGCGCAGCGCGCCGTGCACCCCGACCCGATCGCATACGACCTGGTCCTCGGTGGCGACCGCGGCTGCGCGCGGGTGACGGTCAGCAGCAGCGGGTCGCGGGTCGTCCTCGAAGAGGGCCCGCGCGACGCGAGCGAGGTCGACTTTCAGGTCAGCGGCGACTACGCGGCGATCGCGCAGCTGCTGGCCGCGGGGCCGATCCGGCGGCGCCTTAGCCGCAACGTCGCTCGCGTACAAGGCAACCGCAAGGGCATCGCGGCGCTCGAGGCGCTGGTCGCCCTGCGGCTCGACCTCGTCGCGCTCTACCGGGAGGGGGTGCGCATGCATCCCCGCACGGCGCTGACGGTGGCCGCCGAGCTGATCGAGCCCGAGTGGACGATCGGAGTCCGCTTCTGCATCGCGTACGAATCCCGCTGGGCCGAGACCGTCTATCTGGTGGTCGACGACGGCGCTCCGGCGCGGGTCGCCGACGAAGCTCCGGAGGGGTTGGTCTCGACCGCGATCTCGGGTCAGGCGGGCGTATTCGAGCTGCTGCTGACCGGCGCCCGGCCGCTGCACGCGACGCTGACCGGCGACGAGTGGCCGCTGACGCTCGTCGGCAAGTGGATCAAACGCGCACAGAGCGCTTGAAACCGCATCGCGGCCGCCCGCGACCCCTCGCAGCGTCCGCTGCTGGGCCTATGCTCGTGCAAGAAGGTCGCCGTTGGATCTCGTCGGCGGCCGAGTTGCCTTCGCCCAGGGGCCGGTCGGCTCGGAGCGAGGGACACCGACGCTGATGACGACTCCCTGCGCCCACCTCCACGTCCACTCCGAGTACTCGCTGCTCGACGGGGCGTGCAAGGTCGACGCGTTGGCGGCGCGGGCCGCTTCGTTCGATCAGCCGGCGCTCGGGTTGACCGACCACGGCGTCATGAATGGGGCCGTCGAGCTGTTCACGGCCTGCCGCAAGCACCAGCTCAAGCCGATCGTCGGCTGTGAGGTGTACGTCGTCGACGACCACGCTCGCCGCGGTCCGGGCCGTTTCGAGCGCTTTCACCTGACCCTGCTGGCCGCCGATGGCGCTGGGTACCGCAACCTGGTCAAACTCTCCTCGGCGGGCTTCCTCGAGGGCTACAACCGCGGCAAGCCGGGCGTCGACATGGAGCAGCTCGCCGCCCATGGCGACGGCGTGATCGCGCTCACCGGCTGCCTCCAGTCTCGGTTCTGCCAGCACCTGATCGACGGGCGGCCGGACGCGGCGCGGGGCCACGCCGGCGAGCTGATGAGCGCCTTCGGGTCCGACAACGTCTACTTCGAGGTGCAGAAGAACGGGCTCGCGACGCAGGACCACTGCAACGAGCAGATCGTCCGCATCGCCCGCGAGTTCGGCCGCCCGCTGGTCGGCACCGGCGATGTCCACTACCTGCGGCGCGAGGACTATCACCACCACGCGGCGCTGCTCTGCGTGCAGACAAAATCGACGCTCTCGGAACCGAAGATCAGCTTCGAGACGAACGAGTTCTACCTGCGCTCGAGCGAAGAGATGGCCGACGCGTTCGCCGAGTGGCCCGAAGCGATCGCCAGCACGATCGAGATCGCCGAGCGCTGCGAGCTCGAGCTCGAGCTCGACCGCCAGCTGATCCCCAAATACCCGACCCCGGACGGCGCCGGGGAGCGCGATCACCTGCGCGAGCTCGTCGACGTCGGCCTGCGCCAGCGCTACGGTGACCCGGTCCCCGCCGACGCGCTCGAGCGCGCCGACGACGAGCTCGGTGTGATCGATCGGATGGGCTTCAGCGGCTACTTCCTGATCGTCTGGGACTTCGTCAAGTACGCCAAGGACGCGGGGATCGCGGTCGGTCCGGGGCGCGGCTCGGCGGCCGGCTCGATCGTCGCCTACGCGCTGCAGATCACCGACGTCGACCCACTGCGCTACGACCTTCTGTTCGAGCGCTTCCTGAACCCCGAGCGGGTGTCGATGCCCGATATCGACATCGATTTCTCGGTTCGTGGCCGCGAGCGCGTGATCCGCTACGTGACCGAGAAGTACGGCAAGGAGTCGGTCGCGCAGATCATCACCTTCGGCAAGATGTTGCCGCGCGCCGCGACGCGCGACGCCGCCCGCGTGCTCGGGCACGACTACGGCGCCGGCGACCGGCTCGCGAAGCTGATCCCGGACCCGGTGATGGGGCGGGCCCCGAGCTTCGCCGAGTGCCTGGCCCCGGGGCAGCCGCTGCGCGCGGAGGTCGACCGGGACGCCACCGCCAAGCAGATCGTCGAGGTCGCCCAGGGGCTTGAGGGCATCGTTCGCAACTCGTCGATCCATGCCGCGGCCGTCGTGATCGCCGACCGCCCACTGACCGAGATCGTGCCGCTGCAGATCGCCGACGCCGGCGCCGACGAGAGCGGTGAGCGCAGCTTCCGCGCGGTGACGCAGTTCTCGATGAAGCCGGTCGAGCAGTTGGGGCTGCTGAAGATGGACTTCCTCGGTCTGCGCAACCTCGATGTGATCGAGGACGCGCTGGACATCATCGAGCGGTCGATGGGCGAGCGGCCCGACATGGCGGCGCTGCCGCTCGATGACGCCAAGACCTACGAGATGATGGCCAGCGGCGACTCGATCGGCGTGTTCCAGTTCGAGTCCGAGGGGATGCGCGAGACGCTCAAGAAGGTCCGCCCGAGCGAGTTCGAGCACCTGATCGCGCTGAACGCCCTGTACCGCCCGGGACCGATGGAGAACATCCCCAACTACACGCGCGGCAAGCACAACCCGGAGTCGGTGTCATACCCCGACGAGCGGCTGCGCGACATCCTGGAGTCCACGAACGGCGTGATCGTCTACCAGGAGCAGGCGATGCAGATCTCGAAGGAGATCGCGGGCTTCAGTGGCGCCAAGGCGGACGACCTTCGCAAGGCGATCGGCAAGAAGAACCGCGAGGCGATGGCCAAGCTCAAGCCGGAGTTCTTCGCCGGCTGCCGCGCCTCGGGTACCACGGAGTCGGTGACGGAGTGGCTGTGGACCACCAACGAGCGGTCGGCCGACTACTCGTTCAACAAGTCTCATTCGGCGTGTTACGCGCTGATCGCCTACCGGACGGCGTGGCTGAAGGCCAACTACCCGGCCGAGTTCATGGCGGCGCTGATCTCCTCGGTGATGGACACCAAGGACAAGGTCCCGTTCTTCGCCGCCCAGGCCGAGCAGATGGGGATCGAGATCCTGCCCCCGGACGTCAACCTGTCAGACCACGAGTTCGTCGTCGTCGACGGCAACATCCGGTTCGGGCTCGACGCCGTCAAGGGCGTCGGCTACCAGGCGGTCGAGGCGATCAAGCGCGCCCGCGAGGAGCGCGGTGAGTTCACGTCGCTGTTCGACTTCTGCGAGCGCGTCGACAACCGGGCGGTCAACAAGAAGGCGATCGAGGCGCTGATCAAGTGCGGCGCGTTCGGGTCGACCGGTGACCCGCGCAAGGGCATGCTGGCGGTGCTCGAGCAGGCCCAGGCCGCCGGTCAGAAGTCCCAGCAGGACGCGCTGATCGGCCAGGGCTCGATCTTCGACCTCGAGCCGGCGCCCTCGCAGACAAACGCGGCGGCGACGCTCGCGGCCCCGAGTCACGCGCCGATCCCGGCCGAGGAGTTCAGCCGCACCGAGCTGCTGGCCGCCGAGAAGGAGTCGATCGGGCTGTTCATCTCCGCCCACCCGCTCAAGGAGCTGGGACCGGCACTGCGCGCCCGTTCCGACAGCACGCTGGCCGAGCTCGCGGCGAGGCGCGACGGTGATTGGGTGACGGTCGGCGGGATGATCACGCATGCCAGGCCGATCAAGACCAAGAAGGGCGATCTGATGATGTTCGCGAGCCTCTACGATCTCGACGCCTCGGTCGAGATGATCGTCTTCGGCAAGGTGCTGGCGGCCAGCCAGGAGGCGCTATCGACCGACTCGATCGTCCTCGTCCGCGGCAAGGTCGACCACAAGGATCGCGACAAGACGTGCCTGGTGGCGCAGACCGTCGAGCGCTTTGAGCCAAGCCAGGCGGAGGTCGCCGAGGCGCAACAAGCCGCCGCTCGGCGGCCCGCGGCGCCGAACCCGCTGCGGTTGCGGCTCGACGCGACCGCGCTGCCGGCGACCGCGCTCGGCGAGCTCAAGGACGTGCTCGCGGGCTTCCCGGGTGAGTCGGACGTCGTGATCGAGCTCAGCACATCGGCCGGCGAGCGCTGTCTGAAGCTCGGTCCGAGCTTCCGCGTGCAGCGCAGCGCGACCCTGCACGCCGAGCTCGACGCGCTGCTTGGCTCGGCGCTGATCGAGGATGCGCGCGCCCCCGCCGCCGCCGGCGTCGCCTGACCCGCGACGGTCGCCGAATCGCGCGCCAGGGTTTATGCTCCGCCGACAATGAAGGGGCGCACGCTCACGCCGATCGGGATCATCGCGGTCATTCTGCTGGTCGTCGGGCTGCTGTTGCTGATTCTCGCCTCGTCGACGGTCCTCAAGGTGATCGGCGTCGTGATCGCGTGCGTCGCGCTGCTGGGATTCCTCGGCGGCCAACCGGCCTCGCAGCGGATGGCGGGGTTCGCCCGCCCGGCGATGAAGGAAAACATCTCGGAGATGGGCGTCGGCCATATGGACGAACCGGCACCCGAGTACATCGAAGCGGCGCCGGAGGCGCCCGACTCGGTCTGGGAGCACGAGAAGCAGCTCTACGAAGAGAAGGCCGAGCACGAGCACCCCGGGGGCGACCAGCCCGCCTGACCGGGCGCGATCGTCGCGCCCGCGGTCGCTACTTGACGTGCAGGACTATCCGCTGTCGCGCGTGGCTACCCGGGTAGCCACGGGGAGCGCCAGCCGCCGAACTGATCGACCAGCTTGTCGGCCTCTGCCGGGCCCCACGAGCCTTTTGCGTACGAATGGACCGGGGGAGGGGAGTCGAGCAACGGCTGCATCACCCGCCACGACTCCTCGACCATGTCCTCGCGGGCGAAATGGCTGCTATCGCCCCCCAACGCGGCATTGAGGAGCACCTCGTAGGGCATCGGATCCTCGCCGCCCTGAGCGTCGAAGCTCATATCGAAGTCGATCTCCGCCGGTGCCTGGCGGTCGGCCCGGTGCGCGTCGAGCCCGATCCGGATCCCCGTATGGGGGTCGATCCTGAACACGATCTGGTTGGGCGCCGGCGGCCGATGGCGCCCCGAGATGAACGGCAGCTTCGGCGGGTGTCTGAAGATCAGGCGCACCTCGGTTTGGCTGACCGGAAGGTGCTTGCCGGTGCGGACGAAGAACGGCACGCCGCCCCAGCGCCAGTTGTCGACCTGCAGCCGCAGCGCCGCGTAGGTCTCGGTCGTCGACCGCGACTTGACCCCCTCCGTGCTCCGGTAGCCGCGGTACTGTCCGCGGACGTAGCGCCGGGGCTCTGCGTCGGCCATCGCCCTGAAGACGTCGTACTTGGCGTCCTTCAGCGCCTCGGCGTCGCCTGCTCCCGGTGGCTCCATCGCGGTCGACGCGATCACCTGCATCAGGTGGTTGACGACCACGTCGCGCAATGCGCCGACGGGATCGTAGAAGCGCCCCCGACCCTCGACACCGAATGTCTCGGCCATCGTGACCTGAACCTGCGCGACGTGATTGCGGTTCCAGATCGGCTCGAGCATCGTGTTCGCGAACCGCAGATACGTGATCTCCTCGACGCCCATCTTGCCCAGGTAGTGGTCGATCCGGTAGAGCTGGGACTCATCCAGGTACTTGTGCAGATCGCGTGACAGCCCCCGCGCCGAGGCCAGGTCGTGGCCGAACGGTTTCTCGACGATCACCCGCTGCCCCTTGGAGACCAGGTCGTGCCTCGACAGCCCGGCGATCACGGTTTCGAACAACGCCGGCGGGATCTCGAGGTAGAAGGCCGGGAAGCTGGCCTCACCGAGCGCCTCGACAAGCCGCTCGTAGGTCGCGTCGTCGCCGACATCACCGCTCACGTATTCCAGCCGCCGGCTGAGACGCCCGAACACGCGGTCGTTGACCTTCTCGCCGGCCTGCTCGATCGCCATGCGCGCATGCTCGCGCAGGCGCTGGAGCGACCAGTCGTCGCCGGCGACGCCGATCACCGGGCAATCCAGGACGTTGCGGCGCTCGAGCCGGTACAGGGCGCGCAGCGTCATCTTGCGCGCCAGATCTCCGGTGATGCCGAACACGACCAGCGCGTCGGCCTTGCGACTGCCGTTGCTCATTGGCGCAGAAGCTATCCGACCTTGCGCTTGCGGGCTCCGGCGGCGGCGCGCCGACCGCCGCCCGCGCGCTTGCGGGCAGCCTGGCCGCGCCTGCGCAGCAGGTGGCAGAGCTCGACCTGCTCCTTCGTGGGTCGCGTCTCGAGCACGACGGGCAGACGCTCGAAGCGCGGCTCGGACAGGAACGCCGAGCAGCCGCGCTCGCCGATCTCGCCTTCGCCGATCCACGCGTGGCGGTCGCGGTTGGAGCCCAGCGGCGTCATCGAGTCGTTCAGATGCAGCGACTCGAGCCGGTCGAGACCGACGGCGGCATCGAAGTCGTCGAGCGTCTGGGCGAGGGCCGCACTCGTGCGGACGTCGTAGCCCGAGGCGAGCAGGTGGCACGAGTCCAGGCAGACGCCGAGTCGCGGGCCACCACCGGCGGCATCGAGCAACGCCTCGAGCTCCTCGAATGTGCGCCCCAGGGTCCCGCCGGCGCCCGCCGTGTCCTCGAGGTGCAGCTGGCAGCCCTCGGTCTGCCCGAGCGCCTGGCCGATCACCTTGCCGGCCCGTTTGATCGCGCGACCGACGTCGCCCTGCTTCGCCGAGCCGGGGTGCAGGACGACTCCGGCGGCGCTGATCCCGCGCCCGACGCGGAGCGACTGGATCAGCGATGTGCGTGACTTCTTGACGATCTCTTTGTCCTCGGACGCGCAGTTGACCAGGTAGACGGCGTGGATCAGGACCGCCCTGATCGGTGTCGGCTCGAGCGCGGCGCGGAACGCCTCGAAGTCGTCTGCGCCGTAGGCGGTCGGGCGCCACATGCGCGGCGACTGGTTGAAGATCTGGATCGATTCGGCGCCGAGCTCGACGCCCCGCTCGACGGCCTTGGGCAGCCCGCCCGCCGGCGATACGTGGGCTCCGATTAGCATGCGTTCAACGTGTCCATCCGGGTTCGCTTCGCTCCATCTCCGACAGGCGCGCTGCACATCGGCGGCGCGCGTACAGCGCTCTACAACTGGCTGCTCGCTCACGGTCCGGGTGCTGGGCCGGGGCAGCGCGCCGGCACGCTCGTGCTGCGGATCGAAGATACAGACCGGGAACGTTCGACGCCTGAGAACGTCGAGCAGATCCTCGACGCGCTGGCGTGGCTAGGGCTCGACTGGGACGAGGGCCCGATCTTCCAGTCCGAGCGCTCGGACAGGCACGCCGAGGCGCTCGCCCAGCTGCTCGACAGCGGCCACGCGTACCACTCGAGCGCGACCGCCGACGACGTCCGCGAGTACAAGGCCAGGCACGGCGCCGACCGCGGGTTCCGCGGCGAGTCCGAAACGTCGGGGGCCGTGCGCCTGCGCTACCCCGACGATGGCGAGACGTTTTTCGACGATGTGATCCGCGGCGAGATCCGGTTCCCGAACGTCAGCCGGGACGACCCGGTGATCGCCCGCGCCGACGGGTCCGTCCTCTACAACTTCGCGGTCGCGGTCGACGACCTCGACGCCGGCATCACCCACGTGGTCCGGGGAGAGGACCACATCTCCAATACCCCGACCCAGCTGTTGGTAATGGAGGCGCTGGGGATGACGCCGCCGCGTTACGCGCACCTGCCGCTGCTGCACGGGCCCGACGGCAAGAAGCTGTCAAAGCGCCACGGCGCCGCATCGGTCCAGGAGCTGCGCGGCGCCGGTTACCTGCCGGAGGCGGTCGACAACTACATCGCGCTACTCGGTGCCGGGTTCGCGGCCGACGAGGAGCACTTCACGCTGCCTGAGCTCGCCGAGCGCTTTCGGCTTGAGCGGGTCTCCAAGAACCCGGCCGTGTTCGACGAACGCAAGCTGCGACACATGAACGGCCGCCACCTGCGCGAGCTCGACACCGCCGACCTCACCCGGCGCCTGGAGAGCTACACGGGCCGTACCGGGCTCGACGGCGCGGTCGCGATCTCACGGGACAAGATCCAGACGCTGGCTGAGTTCTGGCCGCTGGTGTCGTTCGTGTTCGACGGCCCGGTCGACGACCCAGCCGCGTTCGAGAAGACGATCTGCCGCGACGGGGGCGCCGACACACTGACGCTGGCCCGGACGGCGCTCGCCGCCGCCGAGCCATTTGACGCCGCCACGGTCGAAACAGCGCTGCGCGAGGTCGTCGAACGCAGCGGTCGCAAGCCCGGCAAGGTGTTTCAGCCGGTACGGGTCGCGATCGCCGGACAGACCGTGTCACCAGGGATTTTCGAGTCACTGGCGCTGCTCGGGCGCGATGAGAGCCTGGCGCGAATCGACCGCGCGCTGCTTCGCGCTGGCGATGAATGCGACCAGCCAGCGGGATAAAGTTCCTAAACCGCTCCCGCCCATCTGCCGATAAAAGCCCCAATGGTTGGGGAAGCCGATGTCAAGTCATGGACAAGGGCAGAGAGGGTCGCGTGAGCCAGCCGTGGCCTCTGCTGCAGCCGTGAAAATCACGCCAACCGATCCGTACGCCGGCCGGGAGCGTCACCACAACGAGGGACACGGCCGTCGGCTGACGGCTGCGTTCGAGGCGCTCGAGGCGTACCCGATGCTGGTCGAGTCCCGCAACCGCGTCCTGCGGCTGTTCGAGGACGGCGAGCCGCCGATGGCCGAGGTCGTCGCGGCGGTCGAGGCCGATGTGTCGCTGACGGTCACGGTCGTCCGGCTTGCCAACCAGCTCGAGGGCCCGCTCGCCGGCAAGGTCGACAGCGCGGTCGCCGGGGTCGAGGCGCTCTCGCCGCGCACCGTTCACGCGATCGCGACCCGCGCGCGCACGTTTGATTTCTTCGAGCGTTCCGCGGTCTGGCAGGGCATCCCAGAGCGCTTCCGCCTACACGCCGTCGCCACGCAGCGGGCGGCTGACCGTCTCGGGCGCGAGATCAACTTCGAAGCCCGCGACCGACTGATGGTGACCTCGCTCCTGCACGACATCGGCAAGCTCGTGCTGACGCACGCCTACCCGGGTTACCCGGCCCAGGTGCACGGCGACGCGGGCACCCCCGAGGAGCGCATCCAGCGCGAGCGCCGCGAACTCGGGGTCGATCACGCGCTCGTCGGGGGCGTGCTCGCGCGCCGGTGGGGGCTGCCGCGCTTGGTCGCAAGCGTGATCGAGCACCACCACGACGAGAACGCCGAGCCCGAGGCGCTGCTGGTCAGGCTCGCCGACATGCTCGCGCACTACGTGTTGGGGGGGCAGATCTCGCCCTCGGAGCTGCTCGCGTCGGCGCGCGCCGTTGGCGTCAGCCCCGCCAGCCTGCGGACCGTGATGTACGAGCTGCCGCTGCCGTCGGCGAGCAACCGCCCGCGTCGGGTCGATCCCTGCCCGATGTCGGGACGCGAGATCGACGTCCTGCGCCGGCTGGCGCGCGGCATGGTCTACAAGCAGATCGCGAGCGAGCTCGGCCTGTCGACCAGCACCGTCCGCACCCACCTGCACAACGTGTACGGGAAGCTCGGTGCGATGGATCGCGCCCAGGCGGTGCTGATCGCCACCGAGCGCGGCTGGATCTAGCCGGGCTCCACCACTGGCCGCACGACCGCCGGCTCACCGCGGCCGGCCGGCTGGCTACGATCGAGACCGCATGCTTTCGATCACGACCAAGTCGCCGTATGCGCTCAGCGCGCTGGTCGAGCTCTACCGCCAGCGCGACGCCTGCCCGGTCCCGATCGCCGAGCTTGCCCGCAGGCGCGAGATCCCCGTCCAGTTCCTCGAGCAGCTATTCGCGACCCTGCGTCGTGCCGGTGTGCTGCGCTCGCAGCGCGGGGTGAAGGGGGGCTATAGCTTCGCGCGCCCGGCGAATGAGGTGACGGTGCTGGAGCTCGTGGAGCTGCTCGACGGCCCGCTCGGTCGCGGCGCCCAAGGCATTTTCTTTGAGGCGGCCCAGGCTGCAGCTGCGGTCCTCAGCGAAGCAACGGTGGCCTCGATCGCCGAGCAGGAGATGCTCGGCGCCGGGACGCCGATGTACCACATCTAGCGGCGCACCTTCCGGCGTGGGTGTTTCCCCGTAGACATTGGGGATTCCGCTGCCGGGGAACCGCTCAGAACCGCTGCCGTAGAGGTGTCAACTGCAGCGCAACTGCAGCGTAGCAGGGCTCTCGTCGGTCGCTGCAGCCTCACAATGGCTGATACGTAACGACCGCACGAACTGGCATACTGATATGTATGCCAAATCACAGCGCATATCG
Organism: uncultured Solirubrobacterales bacterium; assembly: GCA_963756655.1. Lineage (GTDB taxonomy): Bacteria > Actinomycetota > Thermoleophilia > Solirubrobacterales > Solirubrobacteraceae > Palsa-465. Next base: position 5,349 of record CAVWOQ010000024.1, on the reverse strand, counting down.
CTGACGGTACGTTCGTACTGCAACGATCGTCGTCGTCATCATCGCGATCGATCAATGCATGCCTTGTAGCCATGTCGTTGGTCGGAGGCAATCGCCAGCGACGAGCACGAGGTCTGACGTCTGCTTGTAGCGCGATGCGGTGCAGATCGGCGATCGCCTCACGGACTGGCATGTACGGTGCATGAAGTTGGGCACGAAGTTCGTTCACGGTCTGCCCTGGTTGTGCCTGGAGCAGCCGTTGGACCTGGAGCTGGATGTTCACGTCTCGCGCTCCTGGTGACCGTTGCCGGTGTGCTCGGCCTGATCGTCGAGATACAGGACGAGTGCTCGTCTGACCACGCTCGACAAGCTCCGGTCCTCTGAACGTGACGCTCAAGCCGCAGATCGAGGTGCGCCACGAGGGGCGGGCCCCGCAGCGCGCCGTCGAAGCCGAGCGGCGGTCGGGTCGTCGCAGCGGCAGTTGGTCTGCTCGATCTGAGTTGGCGCCCCAAGCGCTCGAGGGTTCAGGTCAAGGAGGCTGGCTACAAGGTGCTGCTCGATACGCATCGGCCTTGGGGCGTTGGCTAGCCGGCGCGCGGTACTCCTCCGGCTCGAGCTCGGTGCTCGAGGCTTCGCTCCATCGTGGTGACGTCTCGATCGTCACCTACGGAGCTTGACCGAGCACTAGCTCCACGCTCCGCACCGCCGGTTCGTTCACCTTGGAGCAGCGCGCGGTCGCGGTCAAGATGACCAGAGGGGTCGCTGTCGGCCGCGGGCCGATCACTGCGATTGGGGGAGTCCAGCAGCGCGCGGCAAACCAGTTCGGCCAGCATGTTCAATGCGCCGATTGCGGGGGCTCGGGGGAGTGCCCGACGTGCGACGGAGCCGGCACGGTTTGGCAGTCCAATGACGACGATCGCTCGGAGAAGCGCCGCGACCGTACCGACAAGGAGGTCCAAGAGCTCGGCCGGCAGGGCCTCGCGTTGTGGGTCGGCGACCACTACGCCTGGCCAATCGTTGACGCCGTCGACTTAGACGCTGCGGTTCAGAGCTTTGGCCGAGCGAAGAGCAGCGCCGGCAGCTCCGCGGTCAAGCGGTGGATCATCCTGCGCGCTCGAGCGCTCCGGAGGCTGGACCTACTCCCCGACACCTGGGGCGTCAAGCGCTCGGCCGTCGTCCTCGCCCCTAATGACACATTCGACCTTGAACGCGAATGGGAGCAACTGCGGCTGCGCCGGGGGCGTCGATGAGCCACAACGCCGCCGCTGATCTCGAGCGCGGCTGGACGCTCCCGTTCGATTCGGTGCCGATCCAGTGGACTACACATGCGCGCGAGCAGTTCTTCTCGCGCACGGGACTAGACGCTGATGAGATGTCTCGCTCCATCTTGTCGGTGAGCACAACCGCCCCGGATTGGGCCAAGCGCAAGCAGCGTCAGAACCCTGCGTTCGCGTGGGCTGCCGGTCAGGTCGGAGGCGTGCAGATCGCATTGCCTTTATACGTCGACCGTCTGCACGGTGACAGTCAGCTCATCGCCGGCACCACGCTCACCAACGAGCGCCAGGAGCAGGCGCTCAAGGCGATGGCGCGGGTTACCATGTCGCGCCGATGGGGCCACGTAAACGGCAGGAGCCTCGAGACTCCGCCGGGCGGGCCGACGAGCGGGAGCTCTGTGCAGCGCTGGTAGACCTCGCCGGCGAGAGCTTGATCCTCGCGTGAACGCTAGCTCAGGTGGATTCGCCTCGAGGGGACGGGCGGCCCTGCGCTCGCGCGCCAGCGCCAGCGGCGTGGGTGGTTCGTACGTCTCGGGTTGCCGGCGAGCCGCCACCTGCCGACGGCGCGATGCCGCGTACACGGCGAGCCCGACCACGACAAGGGGCACAACGACTATCCACAACATCAGGATCGCCAGAAGCATCGTTAGTGGGCCTTGGTTCCCCGAACGCCATTCATACCCCCTTCTTTCGGACCGGTCAGGCGCACGCTGGAGTCCGACGAGGCTGAGTGGACAGAAAACCGGCTCTGGCGCCCGGGTCGGCTCGATCTGGCAGTGCGACCGGGTGCGTCGTCGATTGACGTACTCGCCGGCCGCGTGAGGGCGGTAGCGCTTGCCTGGCACTCAGACGACGACGACGGGGCCCGGCGCGAGGCTCGCGGCGCTCAGCGCCGAGTCTGATCTGCTCGCGAAGATGTATCCGTTGCCGCTCGCCTCACAACTACGCGCGAGACAAACGAATCGCGGCCGAGCGGTCCTCGTCCGGGCGCATGAACTAGGGCGCTAACACTCGCCCAGCGCATCGCTCTGCACCAGGACGACTGCTTTTCGATCAACTCAGCGGCCACTGATCGTCGTAGCAGAGTGTCGAGTTCACGCGCGAGCGGGAGCGGCGCATGGATCGCGCCAGCAGCCGGGAACGCGTTGCGGCTACGTTTCCGCGCGCGCAAAGCCGCCGTCGGGGCGAGGCTCTGGACCGAGTTCGCGCCCTCGACGCTCCTGGCTCCCTCGCGGGTTTGCCTTCCGGTCATAATCCTCGCCCCGACCGGCCGTTGCATAGAAATAACGCAGGAACGTGAACAGAACTGTTGGGCGCGCGAAGCGCGCAGGCGCGGCGATGGGGCCAAGCTCGGGCCGGAAATTTCGGTCCAGCGCGCCCGTTATTGGGACGAGAGGGTCAGGAGTTGGGGCGCAGGACCTCCGTAAAGGCCCGGTGCGTCGCCACCGCCAAGCGGCTAGCTAGCAGGCCCCCCGCCGAGAACGATTCCAAAAAAGGGGGTAAGAAATGCAAGGATGCTCTCACGACGGAACAGCTACCGGATACCTGCGGCTCAGCAAGACCGATGCCGGCAAGCTCGAATTGTTCCTACATTGCGATGCGTGCGACGTGGAACTTCGACAGTTTGACCCGATGCCGTACGTGGGCGGCGCCGTGGGGATCAAGTCCGAGGTCGTAAGGATTGCGGCTTGACGGCCACCGAGCACCATCCGGACCGGCCCTGGATCGTGACCGGCGTCGAGCAGCGAACGGCCGAGCTCGAGGATGAGGTCGACTTCTTCGCCTGGGCAGCCGAGCGATGGCCTGCGGAGCGGTTCACGGTCCAGCTTGACCCGTGGGAGCTCTCGCGGTCGCTGTCCGATGGCCGCGACTCTTGATCCAATCCGGGCGGAGGGTGGGCGAGGCTCCCGGCGAGACCCGGCACCATCTACGCGCTTAATGACCCGCCGGGCGTGGTTCCGTCCGGCCCGGCGGGTTGCTGCCCCATAGGGGTGGGGGAGAAGAAGCCTCGCCACGCCAGCTCCGCTGGCTCAGACGGAGATCTCAACTAATACAACGCAGATTGACCGGAAAAGGTTGGCCGAATCTCACTGCGAGTCCGTCGACCGGACCTGGCGGCGAGGCCGGCTGGGAGGCAGACCGGGCCGCACGCAGTAGCGCACGCAGCGACCTAGGGTGGACCCCCGGGCGACGGATCGCTATCAGGTCGGCCGACCCACGATTTTGGCTGGTCGCGAAACGCGGCCGAAGGTAGTACGCGGGTCGAGTTCGTGCGCGGCTTCGACGCGCTCCGTCTCGGCGCACTCCTCGCGAAAGTAACGCGCTCTCGCACGACGCCAGGAGGCGAGCGCCTCGGCGGTTCGTCCCGTCTCTGGGTCCGCATCGGGGTCATCCGCGATTGCCTGATAGCACTCCGCGAGGTCGACATTCAACGAAATCAGTGCCTCCAGTTCGGGCACGCTCAGTATCCCGACGGCCGTATCGATCATCGCCGTATTGCCTCGTCGCCCTCGTGGGATGTGCGTCGCGTGTCCACCCGTTTGAGAGTTAGGCCAAGCTATGGGTCACTTTTCTGGATATCGCCGAGGAATAGCTCGGTTTGCACATACCCGATCAAAGCGGTCGAGGCTGGCGTAGCACTGCACAGGATTTGCACAGAGATCACTGCTGCGATGTCGCATTTTGCGCTCGGGGAGCCATCGCTCCGCTCACGCAGCGGGTCGGGCTAGAAGCGACAGTCTGGACCCGACACGATCTGTGCGCTTTATGACCCGCCGGGCCAGTTTCCGTTCTGCCCGGCGGGTTGCTGCCCATGGGGTGGTGGGGGACTTGAAGCCTCGCCGCGCCAGCTCCGTTGGCTCAGGCGTAGGTCTCGACTAAGTACATCGGCAGATTGACCGCAAAGGTTAGGTCGCATCGCACTGCGAGTCCTTCGACCCAATAACTTGTGGGCGCCGACTGAATACTGGTCCACCTGCGCCGGTTGAAAACTGGACCACCTGGCGTTGAGTCGGGGTTGTCCGGCTGGTCCCGGAGCCTCGCCTGATCGAGCGATCGGGCGAGGAGGAGTGTGTGATCGGCGTGGAGCAGTGGGCTGAGATCAGGCGGTTGTATTTCGTCGAGAAGCGCTCGAAGCGGGCGATCCATCGTCTGACCGGGGTTCATCGCGACACGATCACGCGGGCGTTGATCAGCGAGGTGCCGCCGAGGTATGAGCGTGCGTCGACGGGGTCGAAGCTCGATCCGTTTAGGGAGTGGATTTGCGAGCAGCTGCGGGCTGACCCGAGCATCCAGTCGTTGCGGCTGCGGGAGATGGCTGTCGAGCTGGGCTATGAGGGCGGGAAGTCGATCTTTGACGATTACGTTCGCGAGGTCCGCCCTCGCTTCCGGGCGCGCCGCACGTTTCAGCGGACGATCTATCGGCCGGGGGAGTTGGTGCAGTGCGATCTGTGGGAGCCGCGCGAGCTGATCTCGGTCGGTCACGGGCAGCAGCGCCGCGGCTATGTGGTGACTGCGGAGTTGTGCTGGTCGCGGGTGATCGCCGGCGCGTTGATCTTCTCTAAGGAGGCGCCGGACATCCTCAGATGGGCGCCGGTTAGGCTGAGCGGCTCGACGTCGCGACAGGCGCGGGTCTATTCGTTGATGGCAGGCGTGCGGAGGAGGAGCAAGATGGGAGCAGAGGACAACCTCGCCACGATCAAGGCGATCTATGAAGTGTTCGGCAGCGGCGACGTTGAGACGATTCTCGAAGCGGTTGCTGACGACGTCGATTGGGCCGTCGATGCCGACCCGGTCGGGCCTTGGTATGGACAGCGGACCGGCAAGGACGGCGTCGCGAGCTTTTTCGCCGACCTCGCCAGCGCGACGGACGTTCAGGACTTCGCGGTCGAAGGCATGGGTGCCACCGATAACGAGGTATTCGCCTTCCTGCGCTTCGCCGTTCGGATGAAAGCCACCGAGCGGGAGGCGGCGTTTCACCTGCTTCACTACTTCCGTTTCGGCGGCGACGGCAAGATCGAGTACTACCGAGGGTCAGAGGACTCAGCGCAGGTGGGGCACGCTTGCTCGTTGAGAGCACGCGGACGAGCGTCGTGAC
>CAVWOQ010000023.1:0-237282 GCA_963756655.1 uncultured Solirubrobacterales bacterium | reverse complement strand
TGGCCTCCGCCCGCGAGCCCAAGCGCACGATCTTGAGGGACGGAGGCACGATGGTTTATCGGTCGACTCGCAACCCAAGTGGTTGCCTCCAACGGGCACTCACGCGGAGATCGCGTGCTCGCTTTGCGCTACTGGGCCTCGTGGTCGGACTGTCTGTCGCGTTTCTCGTGCCGGCGGGCGCCTTAGCAGCGGCTGCACCTCCGACGCTGAGTGGAGAGTCATTCAGCGCTTCCCCGGCGGTCGACAACGCTCCGTATCCATTCTTCTTGGTCTGCGGCAACGGCGACACCAGCGGACCCTACTTCAGCTTCGACGGGACCGCGAGCGGACCCTATCCCGGTACGTTCACCGAGTCGGGGACGATCGACTACGACCCGACGGTCTTTAACGATGAATACTCCTTCGGGGAAGGGCCCGTCACAGGCTTCTCGACTAACTTCGCCATCCTCTCGCCAAACGGCGACGTGACCGGTTCCGAGACACTGATCCCCACCGGGGCACCAGCCGCCTGCTGGGAGTCGGCTGGCGGAGGCGGCGTAGTCATTGGATCGTGCAACCCCTTTATTGGACCTTCTACCCCATGCCCGATCAAAACCGAGTACACAGTGACGATCGTCACTAGCACCGGGACTTATCGGGATCACGGTACGTCCAGCGCGACACTCGACCAGTCGTTTGGGCTCGGCCAATATTGGTCTGCGGACCTCGCTGATGCTTTTCAATCCGCCCCGTCAACACTGACGCTTACGAATCTGCAAGCGACCGTGAACGGGACGGCGGTCACGGTGTCGGTCGACTGTTCACCGAAGATCGTGAATGTGACCCTCGAGCAGGACGGCGTGAAGATTGCTCCGGATACCTCTCCGGTCAACGGCGTCGCCTCCTGGACGGTCACGCTGCCCCCTGGCACCCACACGCTCTCGGTGGAGGGCTGGAACTCGCCATCCGGGCAGCCTGGCCAGCACTCGGCGGTCCTGGCAACTACCGTGGTGATCGGCTCGAGCCCGCCTCCGCCGCCGCCGCCGCCCCCCCCGCCTAGTCCTCCAACGCCGCCCGCCACCACTGTCTCGCCGGCTTCTAGCCCGGGCGTAGCCACCTCACCGGTCGCCGTCCTGAACGTGGCCGAGATCAAGGCGCGGCTACTTGATCACCTCGTACCGTCAGCCGCCAAGCTCGCAGGGCTACTGAAGAACGGCCGGTATACGTACTCGCTCACTGCGCCTAGTGCCGGCCAGATCATGATCAACTGGTACACGGCGAACAAGCACGCGCTGGTTGCGACTGGTCACGCGGACTTCTCCAAAGCAGGGCCCGTCAAGGTCACGATGAAGCTGACCGCAACAGGCAGGCGGATGCTCGAAGCAAACAAGAGCCTGAATCTCATTGCCAAGGGAACCTACACCCCAACCGGCCGCCCCGCCGTCGCAGCGACTAAGAGGTTTACCTTTCGGCCATGAGATGAATGGGGTTGGACACTTCATCCAAGGCCGATCCGGATCATGCGCGGTGACCGTGACTGAACGGGGACGAGCGCACGAACGTATGTGCCGCATATCATGGGGTCCCTGAGACACCCGGTCCGGCGGGGCCCCGTCCAGCGCCGCTGGCCGCAGATTGATCCTGACTCCGGTGCTGCCGATGACGTTAAGCCGTTAGGAGCAGGTAAAACCGGGGAGCCTGCGCGCACTGCACGTGCGTCCAGTCTTCCGCCAGGAGGCAGCATGAAGCTCAGTCTCGAGGCCGGCGCCCTCGCAGCGGCTGCCGGTACATTGGCGATAGCCGTGCCGGCGACCGCCCATCCCGGCCCGGGCGATCACCCAGCTGACGCCGATCCGGGCTCGCAGTCGCACAAGTGCAGGCCGCACGACGTCGGCTACGTCGAGTCGGGAATCGTTGACGCGGGCACCCCGTCAACGCTAGCTCAGAAGTCCGACGGGAGCTGGTCCGGAACCCTTGTCGTCGACGTCACCCGGTCAAACCACTGGGCGAAGGTGGACAAGGGAACAACCGTCACGGAGACGTTCACGGACGCAAAGCTGCGGGTCCGGTTCGACGGGACGACGTCCGGCTTCACCGCCGGCGAGTCCGTCCATCTGATCGGGAAGCTCGCTGTGGTCGCCAAGAAGTGCGCCTGGACCGGCTCTCCAGCGTCGCCGCTGTTCCGGATGATCGTCGTTCACCCCGCCAGCTCGTAGCCGCTAGCGCCGGACGCCGTCAACGATCGCGCGCGCGACGACGTCGGCGGCGACCGCCTCGACCGCGTCGTACGGAGCCTCGAGGGCCCCGGTCGCGAGGCAGAAGATCGTGTCGCCGTCATACATCGTGTGTGCCGGACGGATCGCGCGCGCGATCCCGTCGTGGGCCACGGTCGCGACGCGGTTGGCCTGTTCCTTGGTCAGCGCCGCGTCGGTGACGATCGCGCCGATCGTCGTGTTCGTGCCCGGCACGAGCGCCGAGCTGCGATCCCAGGCACTGAACTCGGCCACCCACTGGTGCCGGTTGTCGTCCCAGATCCCGCCGACGCTGTTGACGGCCATCACGGCCGCGACCGTCGCACGGCCGGCTTGCGCGGTAGCGATCCCCAGCCCGCCGGGAGCGATCTGCGATCCGTCGCCACCCTTGGCCACGCTGGCGCCAGAGCCGGCGCCGACCGGCCCGGTCGCTGGATCGTCGCCGGCGGCCTCGCATGCCGAGTACCCGGCCCCGTCGTCGGGCCGGGCGCGTGGGTCTCCGATCAGCAGGTCAAAGATCGCAGCGGCGGCCACGATCGGCACGCGAACCGACACAAGCTCGTATCCGACGCCGTGCTCCTCGAGATAGCGCATCACGCCGCCCGCGGCCTCGAGACCGAAGGCGCTGCCACCGGTCAGCAGGATCGCGTGCACGCGGTCGACCAGCGTCGCCGGTCTGAGCGCGTCGGTACCGAGCGTCGCCGGAGCGGCGCCGCGGACGTCGACGCCGCCAACCGCGCCGCTGGGAGCGAGGATGACCGTGCATCCGGTCCGCCCGACGTCGTCGGTCCAGTGTCCGACGCGGAACCCCGCGGGAAGCTTTCGGCTGGCGGCGACGATCGCCTGACGCTACCCGATCTGCTCCACGGCCCGCCTCCCATTACGCTGCGTACTCGATGACGCAGGTCCCATCCAATCCGGCCCAGCTCGTCGGCCGGACGCCGGTGATCCAGCTCAGGCGGATCGTCGACGGGCACGAGGTCGAGCTGTTCGCGAAGCTCGAGGCGTTCAACCCCGGCGGCAGCGTCAAGGACCGAATCGGGGTCGCGATGATCGAGGCGGCCGAGCGCGAGGGGCGGATCGAGCCCGGTCGCACGACGATCGTCGAAGCGACCAGCGGTAACACGGGGATCGCGCTCGCGTTTGTCTGCGCGGCGAAGGGATATGAGCTGATCCTGACCCTGCCGCAGGGCATGAGTCGCGAGCGCGAGGGGCTGCTGCGGCTCTACGGGGCACGCGTGCAGGTGACCGAGTCGCTGGGTGGGATGACCGAGGCGGTCGACGCCGCGCGCGCTCTCGCAACCCGGGACGACGTGTTCTTGCCCGACCAGTTTTCCAACCCCGCCAACCCCGAGATCCACCGCCGGACCACCGGTCCTGAGCTGCTCGAGGCGCTCGATGGCCGGATCGACGTGTTCGTCGCCGGCGTCGGCACCGGCGGCACCGTGACCGGCGTGGGGGAGGTGCTCAAGCAACGCAACCCGGGCTGTCGCGTTGTCGGGGTCGAGCCCCGCACCTCGGCGGTCCTGTCGGGTGGGCTGCCGGGACCGCACAAGATCCAGGGGATCGGCGCCGGGTTCGTGCCCGAGGTCCTCAACCGCGAGCTGCTCGACGAGGTGATCGCGGTCGACGACGAGCGCGCGATCGAAACCGCGCGGGCGCTGGCGCGGAAGGAGGGGGTGCTGGCCGGGATCTCGTGCGGGGCGGCGGTCTGGGCGGCGCTCGAGATCGCAGCGCGGCCGGAGTCGCGTGGGGCGCGGATCGCGACGATCCTGCCTGACTCGGGCGAGCGCTACGTGTCGACCCCGTTCTTCGCGCCCTGACCGGCGCGGCGGATCGACTCGCTCCCTCGCGCCTGACCGGCGGGCCGACCGCCCTCGCTACCTTTAATCGATGCTCGGCCCAACCCGGCGGGCGCTGGCGGAGATCCGGCGTGATGTAGAGGCGGCCAAGACTCGCGATCCCGCGGCGCGTGGCGTGAGCACGGTCGAGATCCTCGCGGCCTGGCCGGGCGTGCACGCGCTGCTCGCCCACCGTCTCGCGCACGCGCTGCACGATGCACGGGTGCCGTTGCTGCCGCGGATGATCGCCGCCGTGGCGCGCTCTGTGACCGGGATCGAGATCCACCCGGCGGCGATGATCGGGGACGGGTTCTTCATCGACCACGGGATGGGCGTGGTGATCGGCGAGACCGCCGAGATTGGGTCCGACGTCACCCTCTACCAGGGGGTCACGCTCGGCGGCACCGGCTTTCAGACCGGCAAGCGCCACCCGACGGTGCAGGACAACGTGACGATCGGCTCAGGCGCGAAGCTGCTGGGGCCGATCACGGTCGGCCACGGCGCCAAGATCGGCGCCAACACCGTCGTGATCCACGATGTGCCGCCGAATTCGACCGTCGTCGGCAACCCGGGTCACCCGGTCCGCGTCGAGGGACGCAAGCCCGAGGGCCCGGACGCCGACTGGATCCACCTGCCGGACCCGGTCGCCGACGCGATCCGCGGCCTGTCGAGCCGGATTGCCGCGCTCGAGCAGGGCGACCAGGACGACGGCGAGCAGCGCGCCGAGGTGCGCCAGCTGCGGCGTGCCGCCACCGAGCGTGAGCCCGACGGGCGCGCGAACCCGTCGGTGGGGCCGAACCCGGCCGGCGGTTAGCCTCTCCCGGCCGGGACCGCAAGATGGGCGCGAACGGCCTGGACGACCTCGCCCGCGGCGTCCGACCCGAGCACCGGGCTGATCGGGATCGCGACGTTGGTCTGCGCCGCCACCTCGGTCCCGGGCAGCGGAACCGTGGGTGCGAACTCGTACATCCCCGGCTGTTCGTGAGTGGGCACCCGGTAGTAGCTTCGGGCCCCGATCTGGCGTTCGTTCAGCGCGGCGGTCAGCGACTCGGGATCCTCAGTCCGCACGACGTACAGATGCCACGCCGGGTCGGCTCCCGGCGTGACCTGCGGCAGCGTAACGAGCTCGCCGAGACCGGCAGCTCCATAGTGTCTGACGCCGGCTCGGCGGCCGTCAGACCAGCGGTCGAGGTGGGGGAGCTGGACGCGCAGGATCGCCGCCTGGATCGCGTCGAGTCGCGAGTTGTAGCCGACCTGGTCGAACGTAACCTTGTCGCGCGAGCCGTGGAAGCGCAGGCTCCTGACCCGATCGGCGAGCTCCGCGTCGGACGTCGTGATCGCGCCGCCGTCGCCGAACGCGCCGAGGTTCTTGGACGGAAAGAAGCTGAACGTGGCGGCCGAGCCGAGCGCGCCGGGACGGCCGCGATCGGTCCTCGAGCCAAGCGCCTGGGCCGCGTCCTCGAGCACCGGTACGCCGAGCGCCTCGATCTCCGCGACCGGCGCGACGTTGCCGAACAGGTGGACGGCGAGCACCGCCTTGGTGCTCGGGGTCAGCGCTGCGCGCACCGTTTCCGCCGTCACGCAGAAGCTCTCGGGGTCGACATCGCAGAACACGGGCCGCGCGCCGGTCGCCGGGATGGCCTCGGCGCTCGCGTAGAAGGTGAACGACGGCACGATCACGTCGTCGCCCGGACCAACCCCCATCGCGCGGAGCGCGATCGTGATCGCGTCGGTGCCGTTGCCGACACCGATCGCGTGGTCGGTGCCGACGTAGCTCGCGAGGTCGCGCTCGAACGCCTCGACCTCGGGGCCCAGCACGAATTGGCCCGAATCGATTACGCGGGCGATCGCCTCACGGATCTCGCCGCGTAGCGGCTCGAGCGGCGAGGCCGTGTCGAACAGCGGGACGGCGATCGTCAGACCTCCTCGTCGGCGTGTGCCCCGAGCGGGGCTGCCGCCCCATACCGGGGCGTGTGATCGGCGGCGGGATCGGGAATGTTGCGGGTCGCGCGTACGAGGTACAGCGGCCGGCCCTTGACCTCGTCGTAGATCCGCCCAACGTACTCGCCGATGATCCCGATCGCGATCAGCTCAATCCCACCCAGCAGCAGCACCACGATCGTCAGCGCGCTGAAGCCGGGCAGATAGGACCCCAGCAGCCGCAGCACGATGACGACCGGGATCGCGATGAACGCGAGCGTCGAGATCACGAATCCCAGCAGCGTCGCCAGCTGCAGTGGGCGATGCGAGAACGACGAGATCGCGTCGAGCGAGAACTTCAGCATTCGCGACAGCGTGTACTTGGTCTCTCCGGCGTACCGGGGGTCGCGCTGGTAGGGAACCGCGGCCTGGGTGTAGCCCACCCAGACGGTCATCCCGCGCAGGAACCGGTTGCGCTCGCGCATCGACAGCAGCGCATCCAGCGGCCGGCGGTCGAGCAGCCTGAAGTCGCCCGAGTTGTGCTGCAGCTCGACCTGGGCGAGCTTGTCGAACAGGGTGTAGAACCAGCGCGCGGTGCTGAGTTTGAAGCGCGATTCGCCGGCGCGGTACTCACGGACCGCGTAGACGACGTCGCAGCCGGCGCGCCAGTGGTCGAGCATCGTCGTGATCAGCTCAGGCGGGTCCTGCAGGTCCGCGTCGAGCATCACCACCGCGTCGCCCTTGGCGTGGTCGAGGCCGGCGGTGAGCGCCGTCTGGTGCCCGAAGTTGCGAGACAGCTGGACGACGCGGACGCGCGGGTCGGTCCCGGCGAGGCGATCGAGCAACATCGGCGAACCGTCGCTCGAGCCGTCGTCGACCAGCACCAGCTCGAATGGGAGCCCCTCCAGCGCCGCGCACACGCGCGCGTAGAACTCCTCGATCGTCGCCTCCTCGTTATAGACGGGGGCGACGACGCTGACTAGATCTGGGACTCGCGGACCGACGGTCGGCAGGTCAGGGTGGACGGTCATCGCTCAATCAATCCTACGAGCCGGCGTCGGCACGGACCGTCAGAGGCCGTGCAGAGCGCCGTGCGGAATGTATCCCAGCACCTCGACTCCCTGCACGACGCAGGTGAAGATCAACGCGGTCTTGAACAGCCGGCGATCGGTCGCGAGTGCCGCGAACGGCAGCAGCCACGCCACATACCAGGGCAGCAGCGAGCTCGCCGCCGCGAGCATCGCGGCGGTCGCCCAGCCGGCGGCGTTGATCCAGTCCATCTGTCCGCGCCAGACTCGACGCACGAGCCAGGCACAGATGACCACGAACGCGGCCGCCAGCACGTAGCCGACGATGTGGCCCACGGTCGGCAGACCGAGCCGGCTGGTCAGTAGCCCCGGCAGGCTGTGCCAGTCGCCCTCGCTCTGGCTCTGGCGGACAGTCGACAGCAGGTTGACGACCCCGGGGCCGAACAGCGCGAACGTGACCGTTCCGATCAGGGCGAGCGCGGTGCCGGCTCCGATCAGCAGATCGCGCCGCCGGGTGCGCCCGCGAGCCGGGCCCTGGGCCGCGATCGCGAACGGGAGCATCAGCCCGGCGGTCAGCTTGATCCCGATCGCGAGCACGGTCAGCGCCCCGCCGAGGCGCTCGCGACTGAGCAGGATCGCGTACATCGCGCCGGCGAGCGCCAGCAGCATCAGCAGGTCGTTGTGTCCGCCGCCGACGCCGTACAGAACCAGCAGCGGGTTGAGGCCGACGAGCGCCGCGGCCCGTGCCGGGTCGACGTTGCGCAGCCGCGCCGCGTTGTAGACGAGCGCGACGATCCCGAGGCTCGCCAGGGTCGCGATCAGCTTGTAGGCGGCGACGCTTGCGGCCACCGAGAGCGGCGCCAGGATATAGCTGAAGGCGGTGAACACCGGCCCGTAGACGCTCGGGATATAGGACCACTTGGCGCCGACATACTGGAACACCGGATCCCCCGGCCCGAGCGCGTGCGGACCTATCACGTATGGGTTAATGCCGAACAGCGAGCCCATCCGCGCGTACACCTGGTAGCTGAAGATGTCAGTCGACACCAGCGGTGGCGCCAGCAGCACGACCGCGTGCAGCGCCGCGATCGCCATCAGGACGGTGCGCCCCGAGAGCTCGCCCGCGAGCGAGGCGACGATCGCGTAGCAGGTCGTCATCATCACGAGCGCGGCGATCGCACCGCCGGCGTGCAGGTTCAGGCCGGCTTGGGCGAAGGCGCCGGCGAGCGCGGCCGGCACCGGGCGGATCGTCTGCGGCAGCAGCGTCTGCGTGTTGGCCGACGAGACCGCGATCAGCACACCGCCGACCAGCAGGCCGGCCACAGCGAGCAGCGCGCGACGGCTGTTCGCCGCCGCCGCACGGACGTCGAGGCTCGGGGCGCCGGCAAGCTCGAGGCCGGCTCTTTGGGAGGGGGCGCCCAACGGGCCGCGAACGCTCATTGATTACAGGATGCCCGGGCGCATACCGGAAGCCGTTTGGGCAACATTGAGATTGCGTTAGGAAGGGGGTCCGAGCTTATCCGGTCCTGACGCGGGCGTCGACTGCGCGACTGCTGTCTTCGCCCCCCGTCTGAGCGTCGGCACCAGCCACATCGCCTCGAGCGCGATCCGCGATGACATCTTGCTCTTTCCCGCCGTCCGGTCCGCGAACACGATCGGGATCTCGCGGACGGTGAACCCAGCCAGCAGAGCCCGGTAGGTGACCTCGATCTGGAAGACGTATCCCTCGGCCCGGACCGTCGAGAGATCGATCCCCTCCAGCACCTCGCGACGGATGCACTTGAAGCCGCCGGTCAGGTCTCGCACCGAGACACCGAGGATCAACCGCGCGTAGACGCCGCCGCCGCGGCTGATCAGCCTCCGCGTGAGGCCCCAGTCACGCACCCCACCACCGGCGACGTAGCGCGAGCCGAGCACCAGGTCGGCGACGCCGGCGGCGTCGATCAGCTCCGGCAAATAACGCGGGTCGTGGGAAAAGTCAGCGTCCATCTCGATCACGAGCTCGGCGCCGTCCGCGAGCGCGCGCGAGAAGCCGGCGAGGTAGGCCTGCCCGAGCCCGCTCTTGGCCGGCCGGTGAAGCACCTCGACGACCGCGAGCTCGCTCGCCAGCGAGTCGGCGATCAGGCCTGTGCCGTCGGGCGAGTTGTCGTCGACGATCAGGATCCGGTACTCGCCTGGCACCGCGCGGTCGAGCTCGGCCTTCGCGGCGCGGACGATCCCGTCGACATTCACGGCCTCGTTGTAGGTCGGGATGATCAGCCAGATCCGCGCTTGCACCGGCCTGGCAGCGTAGTGGGCCGGGCGGCCATGACCATCTGTGCGCAACCCGACCGCGAAACGCGGCATCATCTGGCGGGGCCCCGTCATGGATGATGTCGAAACACGAGCCAGCGGCCACAGCGCTCTGCGAGGCCCGCGAGCCGCCCGCAAGGGCGAGCCGCGGGTCCCGTCGGCCACGATCTATCGCCGCCGCCGGCGAGCCGCCGCGCTGGTCGCGATCTCGGTCCTGGCGCTCGTGATCGGGGTGATCGTCGGCTCGCAGGCCGGCGGAAGCTCGGCACACCACGCCGCGCCGGCGGCCGGGTACTTCTCACGGATCAAGGCGCTGGCAGGTGGCGGGGCCGGCTCGTTCGCGGCCGCCGAGCAGCGGGACGAGAACGCGGCGATCGACCGGACGCTCGCCTCCACGCCGTATGTCCGGATCGCCGGGGCCCAGCACCGCGAGGTGGCGCTGACGTTCGACGACGGCCCTGGGCCGTACACGCCGGCGGTGCTGGCGATCCTCGAGCGTGAGCACGTGCCGGCGACCTTCTTCGAGGTCGGGAGCCTCGAGCGCTACTTCCATGCCGCGACCGCGGCGATCGTCGCCGGCGGCTATCCGATCGGCGATCACACTGAGACCCACGCGCCGATGTCAAAGCTCTCGCCCAAGGCTCAGCAGTCGCAGCTGCTGGAGCAGACGGCGGCGATCGGCGACTACGGCGCCCCGTTCCCGCGCCTGTTCCGGCCGCCGTACGGGCTTTGGGACGGGGCCACGCTGGGGCTGCTGCGCAAGTACCGGATGCTGATGGTGCTCTGGAGCGTCGACAGCGACGACTACGAGATGCCCGGCGTCAACGTGATCGTCGATCGGGTTCTCGACGGCGTCAAGCCGGGGGCGATCGTGCTCATGCACGACGCCGGGGGGAACCGCTCGGAGACGATCGCCGCGCTGCCCGAGATCATCCGCGGGCTACGCCGACGCGGCTACAAGCTGGTCACGGTCCCGAGGCTGCTGCTCGACAATCCCGCGCCGAAGGACCAGGACGTCGCGTACCTAAAGGGCGCCGGGAGCTAGGGGCGCCGGGAGCTGGGGCCGCCGGGAGCTAGGGGCGCCGGGAGCTAGGGGCGCCGGGAGCTAGGGGCGCCGGGAGCCAGGGGCGCCGGGAGCTAGGGGCGCCGCGAGCCAGCCGGCCGGGATCTAGCGGCGCACGTAGGCGACGCGATTCCAGCTCGGCTCAGGGGCCAGGTCGATCGGCTCGCCGCCGCGGTCTGGCTGCACGTAGACGAACGACGTCATGTCGGCGTTGAACATGATGTCGAGCTCGCCCTCCTTGACCCGCTGGTCGAGCCACGCGCCGCGAAAGATCAGGCGCCGCAGCCAGTGGACAAGCGACCGCTCGGACGGCCCCACGAGCTCGGGCCAGCACTCGTTGACGTGCTCGCCGAGCGCAGACGCCGGGTCACTCACCTCGCCGTTGACGACCAGGTTGATCAGGTCCTCGGCCTCGTCCTCCTCGACGCTCTCGCACAGGAAGCCGAGCTTTCGGGCCGCCTGTTCGCACCGCTCGCGGAAGTCGCGCTCATTGAATGTGAAACGCAACTCGCCGTACTCGAGGACGAAATCGTCGCCCGAGCTGTAGTTCCCGCGTCGGTACATAGGCGTCGGGATCATATGTGCGAATCCTTCACGTCCGGGGACCTGAACGTGATTTTGCAGGGGGCGATTTGTGACCGTCCGGCGGCTCGCTCAAGGGTGGAGTCAAAGCAGCCCACGATCCTGATTGTCGAGGACCATCGGCCGACGCGGACGTTCCTCGCGGACAACCTCCTGGCGGACGGATACGAGCCCCTGGTGGCCGCCACCGCGGGCGATGGTCTGCGTCTGATGGCCGTCCAAAATCCCGATCTGGCGGTGATCGATCTGTGTCTCCCGGACCGCGACGGGCTCGACCTGCTGCGAGAGCTTCGCGCCTCGGACGGGACCGCCAGCCGGGTCGACCCCAACCTCCCGGTCATCCTTCTGACCGGCCGTGCCGGGGAGCTCGACCGCGTCCGCGGCTTCGAGCGCGGTTGTGACGATTACCTCGTAAAGCCGTTCAGCTATCCGGAGCTCCGGGGCCGGATCGCGGCGGTCCTGAGGCGCGCTCACCGGCGGCCGCTGTCGGGCCGGCTGCGGATCGGGGCGCTCGAGATCGACGCGCTCGGCCGCAACGTCGAGCTCAGCGGTCAGCCCGTCCACCTGTCAAAGAAGGAGTTCGCGCTGCTGCGGGCGCTGGCCGAGGATCCGACCCGCGTGTTCACGCGCGAGGAGCTACTGCGCGGGGTCTGGGGGTTCAGGTCGCTGGGATCGACGCGGACGCTCGACTCGCACGCCGCGCGGCTGCGCAAGAAGCTCGGGGGAGCGGCGGGCGGCTTCATCGTCAACGTGTGGGGCGTCGGCTACCGGCTGATCGACGGCGGGATCGACGGGTGAGCCTCGCGGCCGCGTGCGGAGGCTGGGTCGCCGCCGGGATCGTCACGGCCATGTGGTTGGTCGTCCAGCACGCGCTCGATGCACGGATGGAGGCCGTCGCGCGCGCCTGCCACGAGCTGCGCGGCCCGATCACCGCGGCGCGGCTCGGGCTCGAGCTCGGCTCGCGCGGCGGCGCGCTGTCGGCCGCACAGCTCGCGGCGATTCATTCGGAGCTCCGGCGTGCGACGCTCGCGCTCGACGACCTCGCGCACGCGCCGGAGGCGCGCCAGGCCCCGCGCGAGATCGAGGCGGTCGATCTCGACGGGCTGCTGCGCGGCTCCGTTCGCGCCTGGCGGCCGGTCGCGGCCGAGGCCGGCGTCGAGTTGGAGCTCGAGTGCAGCGAGGTGCTGCCGTGCGTTCGTGGCGACTCGCTGCGGCTCGCGCAGGCGACCGGCAACCTGATCGCCAACGCGATCGAGCACGGCGGTACGCGGGTCGAGGTCCAGGCGCGCCGCTGCGCGGCCGGCATCCGGATCGAGGTCGTCGACGACGGGCCGGGCCTGCCGGCGCCGCTGGAGGAGCTGGCCCGCCGCGCGCGTCACGGCCGCGGTGCCCACGGGCGCGGGCTGGCGATCGCCACAGCCGTCGCCGCCGTGCACGGCGGCCGGCTGACCGCGGCGCGCGCCGACCGCGGCGCCCGCCTGGTGCTCGAGCTCCCGACCTAGCGACCGTTATTCCCGAAGACGCACACGGCTCGGACGGAACCAGCTCCCGACTGCAAGGCCGGTCCCAGATCGGCTGCCTGCAGCGCGCCGTGCACGCTCGACGGATGTTCTAGAGCCGTTCTGGCACCGCTGATCGCCCGCTTCCCACGGGGGTTTTTGACCCTCCGAAGCCCGAACCCACCTGTTTGTGGGGCACAGGATGAGAATTGGGTTGCAATGTGGGAGAACGTGGGTTACTGTGGGCGGCGAATACGGAACCCGGGTGGCAGGGCTCCTCCCACCCAGCCACCCGGGTTCCAAAGTTCTGCCAGTCGCATGAGATCCCTTGAGCTTCCGCGGAACCTTCGATCACGCGCTAGACGCCAAGCACCGGCTGACGATTCCCGCGAAATTCCGCGCGTCGCTCGCCGGCACCGTCGTGCTCGCAGCGTCGCCCGAGATCGAAGCCGGCTCCCCGCGCGCGATCTCGATCTGGCCGCCCCAGGACTACGAGGACTACATGCGGTCGATCCTCGCCGGGCTGAACCCCGCGTCTCCAAAGGCGCGCGAGCTCAAGCGCTTCTTCTTCAACACATCGTTCGACGTCGAGCTTGACAACGCCAACCGCGTGATGATCCCGCCCGAACTCATGCGCTACGCCGGCCTCGACAAGGAGGTCGTGGTGACCGGCTCCGGCGAGTGCGTCGAGGTCTGGGATCGCGCGCGCTACCGCGACAACCTCGAGCAGGTCACCAACCGGATCCCCGAGATCGCAGCGAGCCTTGGCGACACTACTTGACATGACGAGGACCCACATCCCGGTGCTGGCCGGCGAGCTGATCGATCTGCTCGACCCGCGCCCCGGGGAGACCGCGGTCGACTGCACGGTCGGCGGCGGCGGGCACGCGCGGCTGATCGCGGACCGGATCGGGCCGGCGGGCACGCTGATCGGGATCGATCGTGACCCGGTCGCCGAGGAGCGGTTCGCCGAGCTGGCGGCCGAGGTCCCGTGCCACACCCGCTTCATCCGCGCCGACTTCGTCACCGCGCTCGCCGAGCTGAACGAGGAGCGGCTGCACGCGGACATGCTGTATCTCGACCTTGGGATGTCGTCAATGCAGGTCGACGCCTGGTCGCGCGGCTTTTCGTACGCCTATGACGCGCCGCTCGACATGCGGATGGATCCCGCGCAGGAGCTGACCGCGGAGGAGATCGTCAACACCTGGGAGGAGCGGCGGCTCGCGCGCCTGTTCCGTGAGTACGGGGAGGAGCGCTACTCGACCCAGATCGGGCGCGCGATCGGTCGCGCGCGGCGTCGCGGGGAGATCGTCTCGACCCAGCAGCTGGTCGATGCGATCAAGTCGGCGGTCCCGGTGCCGGCACAGTTCGCGGGCGGACACCCAGCCCGCCGGACGTTCCAGGCGCTGCGGATCGCGGTCAACGACGAGCTGGCGCAGCTCGAGCACGCGCTGCCGGAGGCCTGGGATCTGCTTGCTCCCGGCGGACGGCTGGCGGCAATCTCGTTCCACTCGCTCGAGGACCGGCTCGTCAAGCGGTTCCTCGCCGACCGCGCCCGCGGTTGCATCTGTCCGCCCGAGTTGCCGATCTGCGTCTGCGGCCACGAACCCGAGGCCGAGCTCTTGACCCGTCGTGCTGTGGCTCCCACACCGGGGGAGGTCGCCGCGAACCCGAGATCAAGGTCAGCGCACTTGCGCGCCGCCCGCAAGCTGGAGGTCACGCCGACATGACGCCCACAGCGGTAACCCCGGCAGGCCGGGGAACGAAGAGCAAGCCGACGGCCCGTTCGAACGGCCACCGCGGTGGCGCCCGCGAGCAGACCGCACCGCGCCGCGCCGCCAGCAGGCCGGTTGCCCCACGGCGCGTCTCCGGACCCGTCGGCGGCGTCACCCGGGCGAAGCCGGCACCGGCGCGGCGGCGGGCTCGCCGCGCCCCCAGGCCGACTACGCGCGCGCCACTTTACGCCCGCGCGCTGGCGTCGGTCACGGCGCTACCCGATCACCGGTTGCTCGACCGGATTGTCCGCGGGCGCTACTGGATCCCGATCCTCGGCGTACTGCTGGCCGGCATCGTCGCGATGCAGGTCGAGGTGCTGAAGCTGAGCGCCAACATGGGCCGCGCAATCGAGCGCGGCACCGCGCTCCAGAGCCGCAATGAGCAGCTGCGCGCGAGCGTCGCCCAGCTGAGCGACGATCAGCGCATCGAGCGGCTCGCGGCCGCGATGGGGATGGTGATACCGGATCCGTCGGCGGTCGACTTCCTGGCTGTCCGTCCAGGCGCCGATACGCGACTGGCGCTCGCCAACATCCACCAGCCGGACGCATCGGCTTTCATCTCGTCGCTGCCGGCGATCGATACGCCCGCAGGCGCCGCGGCGGCGGCCTCGAACGGGCTCGCGCCGCCTGCGGGCCAGGCGACGACTCCGACTACCACCGGGGCCGCGACCGCCAGCGGCGGCTAGGCGCGATCGATGGTCGCCCTCGACCGCAGGATCGGCTGGATCTTCGTCGCTTTCCTCGTGCTTCTTGGAGCCGCCCTGCTGAGGGCGCTCGACCTCGGCGTGATCAATGCCGGATCGCTGCAGCAGGCGGCGATCAGCCAGCAGATCACACGCGACGTGATCCCCGCGACGCGCGGCACGATCACCGACCGCAGCGGCGTCGAGCTGGCGCTGTCGGAGTCGGCCGACAAGGTCGTCGCCGACGACTTCCTGATCAAGCACCCCGAGGCGGTGGCCGCGAAGCTCGCGCCGCTGCTGGGCGAGTCGATGATGACCGTCGAAGCGCAGCTGTCCAAACGCGACGGCTACGTTCCGCTCGCGTACCTGCTGCCGGCCGACACGGCCACCCAGATCATGAAGCTGCAGATCAACGGGATCTCCGAGGTCCCCGAGGTCACGCGCGCGTATCCGCGCGACTGGCTCGCCTCGCAGCTGCTGGGCTTCGTGCACCGTGACGGCCAGGGCGCCAGCGGACTCGAGTACCGGTACAACAAGCAGCTCGAAGGGACCAACGGGCTGCGGACGATCGTCAACGACGCGATCGGACAGCCGATTTCGATCGACGACCAGCGCACGATGCAGCCGGGCAAGACGCTGCGGCTGACGATCGATGCCGCGCTCCAGGATCAGGTCGAGCAGGTGCTGGCCGGGGTCGGGGCGCAGTACTCGCCCAAGGGCGCGACAGCGATCGTGATGAACCCCAACACGGGCGCGATCCTGGCGCTCGCCAACTGGCCACGCGTGAATGCCAACGATCCGTCGGCCGCGCCGGCGTACGCCGATCAGAACCAGGCCGTGATGTTCAACTACGAGCCCGGTTCGACGTTTAAGGCGATCACGGTCGCGGGAGCCCTGCAGGACGGGCTCGTGACCCCGAACACGAACTTCAACATCCCTCCGGTTCTGCAGGTCGCCGACCGCCAGATCCACGACGCCGAAGCCCACGGATGGGAGACGCTGTCGGTCGCCGGGATCCTCAAATACTCGAGCAACATCGGCGCCGACCTGATCGGCGCGAAGCTCGGCCAGTACCGCTTCAACTACTGGGTTCACCAGTTCGGCTTCGGGTCGCCGACCGGCGTCGACCTGCCCGGCGAGGACGGCGGCATCATCCTGCCGGTCTCGCGGTACTCGGGCTCGTCGATGGGCAACCTGCCGTTCGGCCAGGGCGAGTCGGTGACGCCGATGCAGATCGCGACCGCTTACGCGGCGATCGCCAACGGAGGCATCCTGCGGCCGCCGCACGTCGTCGCCTCGATCGGCGGCAAGCCCGTCAAGCTCGCGGCCGGCCACCGGATCCTCTCCGAGCAGACCGCGTTCGAGCTGCGCAAGATGCTGATCGGGGTGTTCGGTGACGGCGGCACCGCGTCGGGTGCCGCGATCCCCGGCTACCAGATGGCCGGCAAGACCGGCACCGCGAACATCGCGATCGACGGCCACTATTCGAACACCGAGTTCGTCGCCTCGTTCGTCGGCATGGTCCCGGCCTACCACCCGCAGCTCGAGTGCCTGGTCGTCGTCGACGAGCCCCAGGGATCGATCTACGGTGGCTCGGTCGCGGCGCCGGCGTTCCAGAAGATCGTCGGCTGGGCCGTGCCCTACTTCGGGATCTCGCCCCGTTAGTCCCGCGGCTCGCTCAACGCCGACGCGAGCCGGCCCAAGCGCTTATCCCACTGCCCGCCGACCTCGGCCATCCACGAGACCGCGCTCGACAGTGGCGCCGGGGTGACGCGGTAGCGCACGTCGCGCCCCGCCCGCTCGCGCTCGAGCAGGCCGGCCTCCGACAGCGAGCTGAGGTGCTTGGTGACCGCCTGGCGCGAGATCGGGAGCCCGGTTGCCAGCTCGGTCGCGGTCGCCGGATGGTCGGCGATCGCGCTCAGCAGGCGCCGGCGCATCGGGTCTGCGAGCGCGCCGAACACCGCGCCCGCGCGATCGTCGTCGGTCCGGCTGCGATCGGCGCCGTCCACCTAGGCCGCCACCAGCGCGGGTCCGTAGCGCACGCCGCCGGGACCGCCGAACGGGATCCCGACCAGGTCGAGGATCTCGAGCGGGCGCGTCTCAGTGACCCGGAGCCGGGTCTGGCGCTCGTCGATCTCGATCACGACCAGCTCGACGCGTGACGCCGGCTCGTCGTCGCGCGCCCACCAGAAGGCCAGCCGGCCAGCGCCGCCGTCGGGCGCGCTGACCTCCTCGACCCAGCCGTCGCGCACCTCGTCGCCGAACTCGAACCGCGCCTCGCCGCCGGGGCGCAGGTCGAGCGCGACCGCGTCGGCAAGCCATCCGGAGAGCCATTCTGGGTCGGTGATCGCGCGCCACACATCGGCCGGCGCGGCGGGGAGGTCGAGTTCGCGTTCGATCAGGTCAGTCATGCGGGCCTCCGGAAGATGTGCAACTCACCGGTTGCAGGTTGTGCTACGGTACGCAGAACCGCAACCGAATGGTTGCACCATAGCAAGCGAAGGAGATCCCATGCCACTCGTTCCCATGGTCGTCGAGCAGACCGCCCGCGGCGAGCGTTCATTCGACATCTATTCGCGGCTCCTGAACGACCGGGTCGTGTTCCTCGGGGGCCAGGTCGACGAGGAGACGGCCAACCTGATCGTCGCCCAGTTCGTCCACCTCGAGTCCGACGACCCCGACAAGGACATTCACCTGTACATCAACTCGCCCGGCGGCTCGATCTACGCCGGCCTCGCGATCTACGACGCAATGCAGTTCATCCGGCCCGACGTGCAGACGATCTGCTACGGGATCGCGATGTCGATGGGCTCACTGCTGCTGGCCGGCGGCACCGAGGGTAAGCGGATGGCGCTGCCGAACAGCCGGGTCCTGATCCACCAGCCGTCGGGAGGCTTCGAGGGGCAGTCGACCGATGTCGAGATCCACGCCCGGGAGATCCTGGCACTGCGCGCGCGAGTCGACGAGATCTACGCCAAGCACACCGGCCAGTCCGTCGAGCGGGTGCACGCCGACATGGAGCGCGACCGCTACTTCACGGGCGACGAGGCGCTCGCCTACGGGCTCGTCGACCGCGTGATCGAACGGCGAGACCTGCCGGCCCGGGGGAGGGGGTTCGGGCAGGGCTGAGCCCTCTGGCATCGCGGCTACTCTGTCGCGATGCGGCTAGACGAGGTGCTCGCCGGCGCCCCGGCCGGGAGCGGCGAGCTCGAGATCACGGGCCTTGCGTACGACAACCGGGCGGTCGAGCCCGGCACGCTGTTCTTCTGCGTGCCCGGATTCACCCGCGACGGCCACGAGTTCGCGCGCGACGCGGTCGCCCGCGGGGCGGCCGCGCTGGTCGTCGATCACCGGCTCGAGCAGCTCGACGTCCCCCAGATCAACGTGCCCGACGTGCGCGCAGCGATGGCGCCCGCGGCGGCGGCGTTCTACCGCGATCCGACCGCGAGCCTGCGGACGGTCGGCGTGACGGGGACCAACGGCAAGACGACGACCGCGTTCCTGGTCCGAGCGCTGCTCGAGGCCGGCGGACGCCAGACCGGCCTGCTGGGGACCGTCAAGAGCGTGATCGGCGGCGTCGAGCGCGAGGTGCAGCACACGACGCCCGAGGCGATCGATCTGCAGCGCACATTCCGCGAGATGCTCGACGGGGGCGACCGAGCATGCTCGATCGAGGTCTCCTCGCACGCGCTCGCGCTGCACCGCGCCGACGCGATCCACTTCGCCGTCGCGATCTTCACCAACCTGACCCAGGATCACCTCGACTTTCATCCGACGATGGAGGCCTACTTCGAGGCCAAGCGGATGCTGTTCGTGCCGGACCCACCGGCCGCCGCGATCGTCAACATCGACGACCCCTATGGGGCACGGCTCGCGCGGGAGCTCGACCAGCCGATCACGATCGCCCTGCACCAGCCGGCCGACTACCGCGCCGACGACGTGACGACCGACATCTCGGGGTCGACCTTCACGGCCCAATCGCCGGACGGCCCGCTCAGGCTGAGCTCGCCGCTGCGGGGCGAGTTCAACGTCTATAACGTGCTCGGGGCGCTGGCGGCGGCCCGGGCGCTGGATGTCCCCGCCGCCACGTGCGTCGAGGCGATCTCCAACGCCGGCCAGGTGCCCGGCCGGTTCGAGACGGTCGATGCCGGACAGCCGTTTGCGGTCGTGGTCGACTACGCGCACACGCCAGACTCGCTCGAGAACGTGCTCCGTGCCGCCCGCGAGCTCACACAGGCGCAAGTCGTGGCGGTGTTCGGCTGCGGCGGTGACCGCGACCGTGGCAAGCGTCCGATGATGGGCGAGATCGCCAGCCGCCTCGCCGACCGGGTGATCGTGACCTCGGACAACCCACGCTCCGAGGATCCCGAGGCGATCGTCGCCGAGATCCTCGCCGGCGCCGGACCGGGGGCGGAGCACGAGGTGGACCGTCGGCACGCGATCGCGCAGGCGATCGAGTCGGCACAGCCCGGGGACGTGGTCGTGATCGCCGGCAAGGGCCACGAGCAGGGACAGGAGTTCGAAAACGGCTTCAAGATCCCGTTCGATGACGTGACCGTCGTGCGGGAGATCCTCGGCGTGGCGCCCGCCGGCGCCGGCGCGAGCGGCCGATGAGAGATTGGACACCCCAGCGGGTCGCCGCTGCGGCCGGCGCCACGCTGCTCGGCGACCCCCAGCATCGGACCGGGCCAGAGCGGGTTACGATCGATTCGCGTGAAGTCGGGCCGGGGGCGCTGTTCGTCGGGCTCCGGGGCGAGAACCGAGACGGCGGCGAGTTCGCGCCGCAGGCGCTCGAGGCCGGCGCCTGGGGAGCGCTCGTCGCGGCCCCGCACGCCGACGTTCGCGGGCCGGGTCTACTGCTAGCGGTCGCGGACCCGCTGAAGGCGCTCCAGCGGCTCGCGACCGCCTGGCGCCGTGAGCTCAACGCCGAGGTGATCGGCGTCACCGGGTCGACCGGCAAGACCTCGACCAAGGACCTGCTGCTCGCGCTGCTGAGCCCGCACCGCGAGACGATCGCCTCGCGCGCGAACTTCAACACCGAGATCGGACTGCCACTCGAGATCCTCGCGGCGCCGCCGCAGACCGAGGTGCTGGTGCTCGAGATGGCGATGCGCGGCAGCGGCCAGATCGCCGAGCTGACTGCGATCGCCGAGCCCGACGTGGGCGTGATCGTGAGCATCGGGCCGGTGCATCTCGAGCTGCTGGGCACGGTCGAGAACATCGCCGCCGCGAAGGCCGAGCTGATCGCCGGGCTCACGCCTGGGTCGGTCGCCGTCGTGCCCGCCTCGGAGCCGCTGCTCGAACCGTATCTGCGCGCCGACCTGCAGACGGTCACGTTCGGCGCGGGGGGCGACGTGAGCTTCGCGGTCGAGGACGACGAGCTCGTTGTGATCGACGCCCTGGGCGAGCGGATCGAACTCGAGGTCCCGTTTCGCCAGGAGCATCTGCGGACCGATCTGCTGGCCGCCGCGGCCGGCGCGCTGGCCGTCGGCGTGACGCCGACGGGGCGCGTCGAGCTCGCATTGACGCCTGGCCGTGGCGATAGCGTGACGCTGACCGGCGGCGTAACGGTCATCGATGGCTGCTACAACGCCAACCCGATGTCGATGCGCGCCGCCCTCAGCGACCTCGACGCCACCGCGGCGCGGACCGGCGCCGTGCGGCGCGTCGCGGTCCTCGGAGACATGCTCGAGCTCGGGCCCGACGAGCGCCGGTACCACGCGGAGCTCGGCGAGCTCGCAAATCGGGCCGGCGTCGACCTGCTGGTGACGGTCGGGCCGCGCGCGGCGGCGATCGCCGACGACTTCGAGGGAGCATCGCAACTGCTCGCCGATGCGCCGGAAGCGGCGGCGATCGTCCCGGAGCTGCTTCAGGAGGGCGACCTGGTGCTGGTCAAGGGCTCGCTGGGTGTCGGGCTCAAGCTCGTCTGCGAAGCGCTGGGCGCCCGCTGATGGGCTCGGTATCCGGCCGGGTGCTGATCGCAGGCACCGCGGCCCTCTTGATGTGCCTGTTTTTGAGCCCGAAGTTCATCGAGTTCCTGCGTCGCCGTGAGTTCGGCCAGAACATCCGCGAGGAGGGACCCGAGGGCCATCAGACGAAGGCCGGCACGCCGACGATGGGCGGCGTGATCATCGTCGCGGCGATCGTGGTGCCGTTCCTGGCGCTGTCGCACCGCGATTGGGAGTCGATCGGGGTGTTCGCCGCGACGATCGCCTGTGCGCTGCTGGGGTTCGCCGACGACTACACGAAGATCCTCAAGCGCCGCTCACTCGGCCTCCGGGCGCGCACGAAGCTCGTCGTGACGATCGCGATCTCACTCGGCCTGTGGTGGGTGGCGACCCAACGGGCTGGGATCGCGCCGACGATCTCGTTCCGGTTCGTCGACGTGACGGTCGACCTGGGGCCGTTCTTTCCCGTCTTCATCTATCTCGTGGTCGCGGGAACCACGACCGCGGTCAACTTCACGGACGGCCTCGACGGCCTGGCCGCCGGGTGCGCCGCGATCGTGCTCCTGGCCTACATCGGGATCACGTTCATCGCCGGCCAGTACGACCTGACGCTGCTCGCCGCGTGCCTTGTCGGCGCGTGCGTCGGCTTTTTGTGGTTCAACAGTTTCCCGGCGAGCATCTTCATGGGAGACACCGGCTCGCTCGGGCTCGGCGGGGCGATCGCAGGGCTGGCGGTGATGACCAACACCGAGGTGCTCCTGATCCTGCTCGGGGGGATCTTCGTGCTCGAGGTCCTGAGTGTGGTTATCCAGGTGCTGTCGTTTCAGCTGTTTCGCAGGCGCGTCTTCCTGATGGCGCCGATCCACCACCACTTCGAGCTGCTGGCGTGGTCGGAGACGAAGATCATCCTGCGCTTCTGGATCGTGGCGGTCGCCTGCGGGGCGATCGGCTTCGTCGTCTACCAGCTGAGCATCCGTGGCTGACGCCCGCCGCCCTGACTGCTCCGCGCCCGCGGTCGACTGCGGTCCCTCGGAAGTGCGATGAAGCGGCGGCCGCCGCTTCCCCGCGGGCCGTACCTGATCGTCGGGCTGGCCCGTTCTGGGGTCGCGGCCGCCCTCGCACTAAGCGCCCGCGGAGAGGAGGTGATCGGATGCGATGCGGGCGCCGCTTCTGACCCGGCGCTGAGCGCCGCCGCCGAGAGGCTTTCGGAGGCGGGCGTCGAAGTCCACCTGGATGCGTCAGACGACGCGATTGCCGCCCTCGATGACGCTCGGGCGCTCGTCAAGAGCCCGGGCGTACCCGCCAGCGCCCCGATCGTCGCGGCGGCGCGGGCGCGCGGCATCCCGGTCCTCGGCGAGGTCGAGCTCGCCTGGCGCCTGCTCGAGAACGAGTTCGTCGCGGTGACCGGCACCAACGGCAAGACGACGACGACCGAGTGGATCGGCCACATCCACCGAGAGGCGGGACTGCCGGTCGAGGTCGCCGGCAACGTCGGCACGGCCGCGGCCTCGCTGATCGGCACGACGCCCGCCGAGGCGACGATCGTGTGCGAAGTCTCGTCGTTCCAGCTCGAGGACACGCTCGCGTTCGCGCCCGAGGTCGCGGTGTTGCTGAATCTCGCGCCTGACCATCTCGATCGCTACGACAGCTACGACGGCTACGTCGCGGCGAAGATGCGGATCTTCGCCAACCAGGGTCCGGCCGACTTCGCCGTGACGCCCACGGATCTGACGATTGGAGCCGGTGACGCGCGGCGAGTCCGATTCGGCGACGGCCGGGACGCCGACCTGTCATCAACAGATGGCCACCTGACCTGGCGCGGCGAGCCGCTCCTCTCGAGCGCGGAGATCTCGCTGCCCGGCGAGCACAATCGCGCCAACGCGATGGCCGCGGCGGCCGCCTGCCTCGCGCGCGGGGTCGAGCGGGAGGCGGTCGCACGAGGGCTCCGGACATTCGCCGGCGTCGCGCACCGGCTGGAGCTGGTCAGCACCTTGCGCGGTGTCGCGTACGTCAACGACTCGAAGGCGACGAACGTCGACAGCACGATCGTCGCGCTGCGCACATACACGGGCGGCGTGCACCTGATCGCGGGCGGCCGCGGCAAGCATCAGGACTTCAGCCCGCTGGCGCCGCTGGTCGCCGAACGCTGCGCGGCCGTCTATCTGGTCGGCGAAGCGCAACCACAGATCGCCGGCGCGCTCGGGGACGCCGGCGTCCCCGTGCACCGGCTCGACCGGCTCGAGCCCGCGCTGCTCGCCGCCGCGGCTGCCGCCCAACCCGGCGACACGGTGCTGCTGTCACCGGCCTGCGCGAGCTATGACCAGTACAAGGACTTCGAAGCTCGCGGATCTCACTTCCGCGCCCTGGTAGAGGCGCTCTGATGGCGGGTGGGGGCGGCCGGCGGGTGGCGCCGCCGCTCGAGCACCGGATCCTGATGACGGCGACGCTGTGCCTGCTGGCGTTCGGCGCCGTGATGGTCTACAGCGCCTCGTCGCCGCTCGGCGTCCTCAACGGCCAGGGCAACGGCACCGGCGACTTCCTCCGTTACGTGGTCTTCGGGGCGATCGGGCTCGGCGCGATGCTGCTGCTCGAGCGGCGTGGCATGGCGCTGCTCGACGGGCGGCTGACGCGCCTGCTGCTGCTGAGCTCGTTCGTCCTGCTGGTGCTGGTGATGGTTCCCGGGTTCGGCGTCCAGGTCAACGGCGCGCGGCGCTGGTTCTCGCTCGGTCCGGTCCAGTTCCAGCCGTCGGAGTTGATGAAGATCGCGCTCGTCCTGTACGCGGCCCGGTACCTCGCCGACCACCCGAAGCGGATGCAGGGCTTTCGCCAGGCGGTGATGCCGATCGCGGTCGTCGCCGGCCCGGCGTGCCTGCTGATCGTGGTCGAACCCGATCTCGGGACGGCGCTCGTGGTCGCGTTCACGATCACGATGCTGCTGCTGTCGGCCGGGCTGCCGATCCGCTACCTCGGCCTGCTGATCGCACTGGTGGTGGGCGCGGTCGTGCTGCTGGCGCTCGCGCAGCCGTACCAGCGCGCGCGCCTGACCGCGTTCCTCAACCCGTGGGCGTCGAAGTCGACCGCGGGCTTCCAGGCCGTTCAGGGCCAGATCGCGCTCGGCTCCGGCGGGCTGCTCGGCGTCGGCCTCGGCAAGTCCGTGCAGAAGATCTACTACCTGCCCGAAGCGCAGACCGACTTCATCCTCGCGGTGATCGGCGAGGAGCTCGGGGTGCTGGGGATCGCGGGCGTCGTGGTCCTGTACGGAATGATCGCCTACGCCGGGCTGCGCACCGCGCGCCGGGCGGTCGGGCGTTATGCCAAGCTGCTCGCCACCGGCCTAACGTCGCTGATCCTGTGTCAGGGAATCCTCAACATCTTCGTCGTCCTCGGGATGGCGCCGCTGACCGGCGTGCCGCTCCCGTTCATCTCCTACGCGCCCACGAATCTGTGCGTGATGCTCGCCGCGGTCGGCCTGCTGCTCAACATCTCGCGACCGGGGGCACGGCGGTTGAAGGTGGTCGAGGCGCCGCGGCGTGACGCAGCCGCTGATCGTGATCGGCGCCGGCGGGACCGCCGGGCACGTCGTGCCGGCGCTGGTGGTCGCCGACGCGCTGCAGGCTGAGGGCGCGCGGGTCACGTTCATCGGCGGCGAGCGCGCCGAGCAGCAGCTCGTACCCGCCGCGGGCTACGAACTGCACACGCTCAAGGTCGCGCCGCTCCCCCGTCGCAGCTTCACCGGCGCCGCCCGCGCGGCTGCGATCGACGCCGGAGCCGTCCGTTACGCGCGCCGGATGCTGCGCAGGCTGCGGCCGCGCGCCGTGCTCGGAGCGGGGGGCTACGTGGCCGGTCCCGTCGGGCTGGCGGCAACGGTCTCGCGGATCCCGCTCGTGCTGATGGAGGCCGACAGCCATCTGGGGCTGACCAACCGGCTGCTGGCGCCGATCGCGCGGCGGGTCTGCCTGGGCTTTCCGATCGAAGGGCGCGACGGCGGCCGCTATCTGCTGACCGGTCGTCCGGTGCCCGACCCGGCGACCGATCGGGGCGCCGCCCGCGCCCGCTTCGGGATCGGTGCCGACGAGCAGTGCGTGCTCGTGTTCGGTGGCTCGCAGGGAGCGCGGTCGATCAACGAGGCGGCGATCGCGGCGTTCGCCGGGGCGCGGTTTCGGGTCCTGCACGCCGCCGGCGAGCGCGATCTCGCGCGGCTCACCGCACCTGGGGCCCACTACGACCTGCGCGGCTACATCGCGGACTTCGGCGACGCGCTGCTCGCCAGCGACCTGGTCGTGGCCCGCTCCGGCGGGTCCGTGTTCGAGATCGCCGCGCACGGGCGGCCGATGGTCCTGATCCCGTATCCGTACGCGACCGCTGACCACCAGACTGAGAACGCCCGCTACATGGAGCGCGCCGGCGCGGCGATCGTGATCGCCGACGGCGAGCTGACCGTCGCGCGGCTCGCCAATGAAGTCGGCCGGCTGCTCGCCGACCGCGGCCGGCTGACGTCGATGGCACGCGCGTCGGCGAGCCTGGCTCGGCCCGACGCCGCGCGGGACATCGCCGCGGAGCTGATGGCCGCGGCTCAGTAGGGCTGGCTCGGGTAGCCGGGTCCGAGGCGGTCGTTCGCGCGCTCGGCGAGACCGACCGCCCGCGCCGGCCAGAACACGCCGCCCGGCGGGCCGCCGCCACAGCCGCTGCTGTTGCCCGGCGGCGACGTCCACAGCCAAGCGTCGGCGAGCGCGAACCCCGTGTCGGTCGTCGGCAGCGGGCCAAGCGCACGCCCTGGCGGGTTGCAGAGGTCCTCGTTGCCCTGGGTCGTCGGGTGTGGGTTGCGGAGCGGTCCGCGGCCGTTCTGGGCCGTGTTGACGATGAAGTGGGCGCCGCCGGTCAGCCGCGAGACCTCGGTCGCCCACCGGACCTCGTCGATCGTCCAGTTCAGATGTGTGTCGTTGGTGTAGAAGCCTCGGATCCTGCCGACCCCGACCGCGTTCAGGACACTCGCCGTGTAGGCGGGCGTGTTGGCGTCCGAGTAACCGCCCTCGACGTACACGACCGTGTGGGGGAGAGCCGAGACCGCGTCGATCTCGTAACGGAGGTAGGACTCCCACAGCGGCAGCGAGCCGACCCTGCGCACGCAGCCGGAAGAGCCGATCGCGTCGAGCTCGAGCAGGAACACCGCGGGCCGGCGGTCGACCGCCGCCGCGAGCTCGTCGACACGCGCCTTGAACAGCGGCCCGGCAGCAGCGAGCGCGGCCGGCTGCGGACAGGCGCCTGCAGCGGGGTGTAGGAAATACGTGTTCAGGATCGGGATCGCGCCCGGGTCGGCGGTCAGGTTGTCGCACAGGATCTTCTCGGTCTGCTGGAAGATCGCCGACGGGCTGCCGCCGCCTGAGTAGGCGCTGATCCGCTGAACCTCGGGTTCGGCGGCGATCTTCGAGAGCTCGAGCACGGCGTGATCCAGACCCGGGTGCGCGCGGAGCCTGCGCTGCATTCGACCGGTCTGCAGCTCGGCTTCGAACTCCGCCCACGACTCGCTGTCGGACAACGTCGCTGGGTTGATTCCGACGTCCCGGGCGATCGTCGACGCGGCAGCGCCGTGCGCCGGCCCGTCGACGAAGAAGCGCGCCCCGCTGAGCGGGTCCGAGCCGGGCGCGACCGGTAGGTCGAGCGGGTTTGAAGGATCGCGCGTCGCCGGGTAGGGCTCAGCGCACTGCTGCGCCTCGGCGGCATGCGCCGACCGTCGCGCCGGCACCCCCGCTGCACCGGGAGCGACGAGCGTCAGCACACCCGCGCTGAGGATGAAAGCGAGCCCCGATCCCGCAAGGCGTCGAACGTTCACCGCCGGCGACGATGCCAGCAAAGGTGGCGCCCGCTGACTCTGCACGGAAACTGCGCTGCCAACCCTTGCTATATAGCTTCAATACCTAGCCTGCGAGCGAGGTTTTTCGGGAGATCGATCGAGATGCTGTCTGGGCAGGCGCAAACCGCAGTGGACTGGTCCTCGCGTCAGCTTCATTTCGTCGGCATCGGCGGCGCCGGCATGAGCGGGCTGGCGCTGATCGCGAAGGCGCTTGGCGCCCGTGTGACGGGCTCGGACCGGGCGGGATCCTCGTACACGGCGCGCCTGGCCGCAAACGGGATCGACCCGATCCTCGGGCACGCGCGCGAGAATGTCCCAGCGGGCGCAGAGGTGGTCTACTCGAGCGCGATCCCGCCGGACAACCCCGAGCGTGGCGTCGCTTCGCGTGAGCTGCATCGCGCCGACCTGCTGGCCGAGATCGCCTCGCTGCGACGGTGCCTCGCGGTGACCGGGACGCACGGCAAGACGACCACCGCGGCGATGGCCGTGCAGGCGCTGAGCGGCGCCGGGCTCGATCCCTCGTACGTCGTCGGTGGCGAGCTTCGCGCCACAGGTTCGAACGCCGGCTGGGGGAGCGGCGACTGGATCGTCGTCGAGGCGGACGAGTCAGACCGTTCGCTGCTCAAGCTCGACCCCGAGATCGCCGTGCTGACCAACGCCGAGCTCGACCACCACGCGACGTACTCGTCACTGCTTGACCTCGAGCGGACGCTGGCCGAGTTCATGGCGCGCGCGGGCGAGCGCGCGGTGGTCTGGGACAGGCCACGGCTCCGAGCCCTGTGTCCCGGTGGCGGCGTCCCGTTCGACGCGCCAGATCCGCGGCTGGGGCCGGACGGGTCGCGGTTTCAATGGCAGGGGATCGAGGTGCGCCTGTCGGTGCCCGGCGCCCACAACGCCGTCAACGCCGCCGGCGCGCTGACCGCGTGCGCGCTCGCGGGCGCGGATCCGCAGCGCGCGGCGACGGCGCTGGCCGATTTCAGCGGTACCCGCAGGCGGTTGGAGCTGCTCGGTGCCGCGCGGTCGGGCGCACTGGTCTACGACGACTACTCCCACAACCCGACCAAGGTCGCGGCCGCGATCGCGGGGGTCCGGACGCTGGAGCCGGCCCGCCTGGTCGCGGTCTTCCAGCCGCACCTCTATTCGCGTACGCGGGCGCTGGCGCGCGAGTTCGGGGTCGCGCTCGCCGCCGCCGACTCGATCGTGGTGCTGCCGATCTACGCGGCGCGCGAGGCCGCGGCCGACTTTCCCGGCGTCGATGGCTACCTCGTCGCCAGAGCCGCGGCGGACGCGGGCGCGGGCCGCCCGGTCGCCTGGATGCCGGGCTTCGACGAGGCCCGCGCGCTGCTCGACCAGCAGCTACGCGACGGAGACGTGTGCTTGATGATGGGCGCCGGGGACATCGACTCGCTGGCGCGCTCGCTCGTCGTCTGAGGCCGATCAGGGCCGCGGGACGGGCACGGCCTTTGCCGAGCCCGCCGGATCGCCTTCTACGCTGCCTGCTGCATGAGCGCGCTCCCTGACGGCATCGAACGCGACTACCCGCTCGCGCGGCTGACGACGATCCGCACCGGCGGCCACGCCGAGCTGTTCGGGCGCCCGGGGACGGTCGACGAGCTCGAGCGGATCCTGGCCTGGGCGGGCGCCGCCGGGATCGAGGTAGGTGTCGTCGGTTCGGGGTCGAACCTGCTGGTAGCGGACGAAGGCGTCCGTGGTCTGGTGTTGAAACTTGATCGCGATTTGAGTGAGATCGAACTGGATGGCACGCGGATCAACTGTGGGGGCGGTGCCCGCCTGCCCGCAGTCTCGGCGCAGGCCGCGCGCGCGGGGCTGAGCGGGATCGAGTTCGGGGTCAACATTCCCGGCACCGTCGGCGGCGCCGTGCGCATGAACGCCAACGCCTACGGTGGCGAGCTCGCTCGGGCGCTGGATTGGGTCGACGTCGTCAGTTCGGCGGGGACCCACCGCCGCACGCCGGACCAGCTCGGGTTCGGTTACCGGCGCTCGGGGCTCGCCCCCGGCGAGGTCGTCGCGCGGGCGTCGTTTGCGCTCACGCCCGCTGCATCGGTTGACGTCAAGCACACGCTGGCCGACATGCGTCGCCGCCGCAAGGAGGCTCAGCCGTCGGGGATCAAGACGTTTGGCTCGACGTTCAAGAACCCGGCCGATCCACGCGCCGAGGGCCGGAGCGCCGGGCAGTTGCTGGAAGCGGCCGGGTGTCGCGGGCTGCGTGTCGGCGGCGCCGGATTCTCCGACAAGCACGCGAACTTCGTACAGAACCTCGGCGGCGCCAGCACCGCCGACGTCGTCGCGCTGATGGCCGAGGGCCGCCGGCGCGTCAAGGAGCGGTTCGGGGTCGAGCTTGAACCCGAGGTGCAGGCGCTGGGCCCGGTTGCGCTCCCGGCCGACTGGAGGCGGTCGTGAGCGCCGGGACGCGGACGAGCCGCGGGAGGCCGCTGCAGGCCCAGCCGCGTCGCCGCGCGCTGCGCCTGCTCGCCGGCCGCCGGTGGGTCAGGTGGGTGGTCGTGGGGCTGGTGACGATCGCGGTCGTGCTGGCGGCGGGCTACACGTGGCTGCGCGACTCGTCGCTGGTCTCCGTGCGCAAGGTGCAGGTCTCGGGCGTCAGCGGCTTCGACGCGCGACAGATCCGCTCGGCGCTGATCATGGCCGCGCGCAACATGACGACGCTCGACGTCAACATCGGACAGCTGCGGACGGCCGTCGAGCCGTACCCCGACGTCAAGAGCATCGAGGTCAGCACCCAGTTCCCTCACGCGATGCGGATCAGGGTGGTCGAGCAGGTGCCGGTCGCGGTCGTGATCGAGGCCGGGCGGCGGGTCGAGGTGGCCGGCGACGGGACGCTGTTGCACGATGCCTCGCCGGCGGCTTCGCTGCCGACGATCTCGCTCACGGTCCCGCCCGGCGGCCGCCGCCTGACCGGCATCCCGCTGAGCGAGGTTCAACTGCTCGCCGCGGCTCCGTATCAGCTCCTGGCTCGGATCGGTGGCGTCAGCGATGGTCAGGCGCACGGGCTGGCGGCACAGTTGCGCAACGGCCCGAGCATCTACTTCGGCGATCCCAGCCAGCTCGCCGCCAAGTGGACCGCCGCGACCGCCGTGCTCGCCAACTCCGCGTCGGCGAGCGCCGACTACATCGATGTGACGGACCCCAACCGCCCGGCCGCGGGCGCCGGCTCTGACACCAGCGGCGCCGCAGCGCCCGGCGCCACGGCGGGCTCGTCGACGGGCGGTGCGACGGCGGGCTCGTCGCCGGCCGCCGCAACCAGCGGGAGCGCATCGAGCGACTCAGCCACCGTCCCGTCCGGAGGCTGAACCTCAACTTGAGAGTTACCCGAAGCCGAGCGGCAGTCTCGGGCACTTGTCGAGAGTTCCTGCTTCTGCAACGATCGTTGCGGCGCCGTCCGGCGCGTTGACTTCTCGCAGCGCTAGGCCATAACGTGCCAAACTGCCTGTAACACGCAGGTCGGCTTTAAACGCTCAAGCCTACATCGAGGGTCGGACGGGATCTCATGGAAAGCGGAAGTTATCTGGCAGTCATCAAGGTCGTCGGCGTCGGCGGTGGCGGCACCAACGCCGTCAACCGGATGGTCGACGCCGGACTGCGAGGCGTCGAGTTCATCGCCTGCAACACCGACGCGCAAGCGCTCGCGATGTGCGACGCCGACATCAAGCTGAACATCGGCCACGAGCTGACCAAGGGGCTCGGCGCCGGCTCGAATCCGGACGTCGGTCACGGCGCCGCGGCGGAGTCGCGCGACGACATCAAGGAGGCGCTGAAGGGCGCCGACATGGTGTTCGTGACCGCAGGCGAGGGCGGCGGCACCGGCACCGGGGCCGCGCCGGTGATCGCCGAGATCGCCAAGAACGAGATCGGCGCACTGACCGTCGGCGTGGTGACGCGTCCGTTCGCGTTCGAGGGGACCCAGCGGGACCGCCAGGCGCGCGAGGGCATCCAGCGGCTGCGCGAGAACGTCGACACGCTGATCGTGATCCCGAACGAGAAGCTGCTGGCGATCGTCGAGCGGCGCACGACCGTGCTCGACGCGTTCCGCGAGGCCGACAATGTCCTGCGCCAGGGAGTCCAGGGGATCACGGACCTGATCACGATCCCGGGGCTGATCAACCTCGACTTCGCCGACGTGCGCACGATCATGCAGGACGCCGGCAGCGCGCTGATGGGGATCGGGACCGCCTCCGGCGAGAACCGGGCGGCGGAGGCCGCCAAGATCGCGATCTCGTCGCCGCTGCTCGAGGAGTCGGTCGAAGGGGCGATGGGGATCCTGCTCAACATCACCGGCGGCCATGACCTCGGCCTGTTCGAGGTTAACGAGGCGGCCGAGATGGTCCAGAGCGCCTCCGACTCGAACTCGAACATCATCTTCGGCGCGGTGATCGACGACGCGCTCGGGGACGAGGTCCGCGTGACCGTGATCGCGACCGGCTTCGACCACGGACATCATCACCCCGGAACGGCGCGCGAGACGACCCGGCGCGAGCGTCGCGACCGCGACGTGACGATGGACGACCGGCAGCGCTCGTCGCTCGAGATCTCCGACGACGACATCGACATTCCGTCGTTCCTCAAGGACCGCTAGAAGCGCTCCTACGGCGGGCGGGATCGCCGCGGCGCGGTGTACTAGCCTGCTCAGCGTGACGTCCGCCGCAGCGACCCTCCGGCGCAGCCCCCTACACGAGTGCCACCGTGCCGCGGGGGCGAAGCTGATCGGTTTCGCGGGCTGGGAGATGCCGGTCCAGTACGAGGGCATCCAGGCCGAGCACCTCGCGGTCCGCCGACACGCGGGGGTGTTCGACGTCTCGCACATGGGCGAGGTCGAGGTCAAGGGTCCCGACGCCGCGGCGCTGCTCCAACTGCTGCTGTCAAACGACATCCGCCGCCTGCCCGAGGGTGGCGCTCAGTACAGCGTGCTGTGCCGCGAGGACGGCGGTGTGCTCGACGACCTGTTCACCTACCGGCTCGCCGACTGCCACTTTCTGACCGTCACAAACGCCGCCAACCACGAGCGCGACCTCGCCTGGTTCACGGCCCACGCAGAGCCGTTCAACGTCGACGTGGTCGACCGGATCGCGGACTTCGCGATGCTCGCTGTCCAGGGTCCCGAGGCGCGGGCGCTCCTCCGCGGGCTGGCGGATGGGGCGCTGCCGCCCCGTTTCCACTGCTGCGAACGCACCCTGGCGGGTGTCCCGATGCTGGTCTGCGGGACCGGCTACACGGGCGAGGACGGCGCCGAGCTGCTGCTCGATCCCGCCAGCGCGCCCGCGGTCTGGGATGCGCTGCTCGGAGCCGGAGCGACCCCGGTCGGTCTCGGCGCCCGCGACACGCTTCGACTCGAGGTCTGTTACCACCTGTACGGCAACGACCTGAGCGAGGAGCGCGGGCCGATTGAGGCGGGCCTCGGCTGGTGCTGCAAGGAGCAGACCGGGTTCATCGGCTCCGAGAGCGTCGCGCGCGTGCGCGCCGCAGGCCCGGCCGAGAAACTGGTCGCGTTCACGATCGACGGCTCGGGGATCGCTCGGCAGGGTAATCAGGTCGTCGGTGGCGGCGTCGTCACCAGCGGCACCTTCTCGCCGTGCCTGCAGCGCGGGATCGGGATGGCATACGTCCCCGCCGAGCGGGCCGGTCCGGGCACGACGCTCGAGCTCGACGTGCGGGGCAGGTCCCGAGCCGCCACCGTCGTGTCAAAGCCGATTTACAAAAAGGAGCCGTGAGCAAGTTGGCCGATCCCAGCTATCCGGGCGACCTCGTCTATCACCCCGAGCACGATTGGGCGCGCGTCGCGGGCGACGAGGCGACGTTCGGGATCACGTGGTACGCGCAGGACGCATTGGGCGAGGTGGTGTTCTTCGACCCGCCCGCGATCGGCAGCAAGGTGACCAAGGACTCGTCGTACACCGAGGTCGAGTCGGTCAAGGCCGTGTCGGACGTGATCGCGCCGCTGTCGGGAGAGATCATCGAGGTCAACGACTCGCTGGCCGACACGCCGGAGGCGATCAACGAGGATCCCTACGGCGACGGCTGGCTGGTCAGGGTCAGGCTGTCTGACCCCTCCGAGCAGGAAGCGCTGCTCGACGCGGCGGCCTACGAGGCGACGCTGCAGTGACTACGTACACGGCAGCCACTGACCGCGACCGGCGCGAGATGCTCGCCACGATCGGCGTCGAGCGGATCGAGGATCTGTTCGCCGACATCCCGGACCGCCTGCGCTACGACAGGCCATTGGCGCTCGGCGAGGGGTTGTCCGAGCAGGAGGTGTTCGAGGAGCTGCGGGCGCTGGCGGCCCGCAACTCGAGCACCGAGGACGAGGTCTCGTTCCTCGGCGGCGGCATGTACGACCACTACATCCCCGCGTTGATCGACTCGATCGCCAGCCGTTCGGAGTTCCTGACGCCGTACACGCCATATCAGCCCGAGGCCTCGCAGGGCGGCCTGCAGGCGATGTTCGAGTACCAGACCGCGATCAGCGAGCTGACCGGGCTGCCGGTCTCCAACGCCTCGGTCTACGAGGGCCCGAGCGCGGTCGCGGCCGCCGGGTACGTCGCCAAGCTGACCAACGGCAGGCGCCGGTTCATGGTCTCGCGCGGCGTCCACCCGCACGCTCGAGAGGCGCTCGCGACGCTCGCCCACGGCTGGGAGATGGAGGTCGTCGACGTGCCGCTCGAGCACGGCCTGACCGCCCTGCCCGAGCTCGACGACGACGTCAGCGCCGTCGTCGTCGCCCAGCCGAACTTCCTCGGCGCCGTCGAGGAACTCGACGCGATCGCGACCGCCGCCCACGAGGCCGGCGCGCTGTGCATCTGCTCGTGCGACGCGCTGGCGCTCGCGCTGCTGCGATCGCCCGGCGAGTGCGGCGTCGACATCGCGGTCGGCGAGGGACAGATGCTCGGCAACAGGCTCGATTTCGGAGGGCCGTCGTTCGGCTTCTTCGCCTCGACGGAGGCGCTGATCCGGCGGATGCCCGGCCGGATCGCGGGCGAGACCACCGACGTCGACGGCAAGCGCGGCTTCGTGCTGACGCTCCAGACGCGCGAGCAGCACATCCGCCGCGAGAAGGCGACCTCGAACATCTGCACCGCACAGGCGCTGAACGCGCTGGCGGGCGTGATCTATCTGAGTTGGCTCGGCCGGGCCGGGATCGTCGAGCTCGCGGAGCTGATGCTCCAGCGGACTGCGTACGCGCGCGAGCGGCTGGCCGAGCTCGACGGGGTCAGCCTGCTCCACAAGCGGCCGGTGGTGCGCGAGTTCGCGCTCGCGCTCGAGGCGCCGGTCGATCGGGTGATCGGACGCTGTCTCGAGCAGGGGATCAACCCCGGTTACCCGCTCGGGCGCGACTACCCGGAGTTCGCCGACGGCCTGTTGGTTGCGATCACCGAGCGCCGCACCCGCGCCGAGATCGACCGGCTGGTCGAGGTGCTCGAGGGCTCGGTCGCCGCCGAGCGAAGCCGCGACTACCACGAGGTGCACGCGTGATTTCCGCCGCCGACGACGAGCTGACGATCTTCGAGCGCTCGAAGCCTGGGCGGCGGGCGTTCGTCGCGCCGGCGCTCGACGTCCCCGAGCGCGAGCTCGACGAGCTGCTGCCGCGGCGTCTGCGACGCGAGCACGGACCCCGCCTGCCGGAGGTCTCTGAGCCGGAGATCGTACGCCACTACAACCGCCTCTCGAAGCGCAACTTCGACCTCGACACCGGCTTTTACCCGCTCGGTTCGTGCACGATGAAGCACAACCCGAAGCTCCACGAGCGGGTCGCAGCGCTGCCCGGTCACGCCAAGCTTCACCCGTTCCAGCATCCCGATCGGGCACAGGGCGCGCTCGAGTTGATGTGGCGGCTGCAGCGGGCGCTGTCGGAGATCGCCGGGCTGCCGGACGTCTCGCTACAGCCGAGCGCCGGTTCGCACGGCGAGCTCGCCGGCGTGCTGCTGACACGCGCCTTCCACGAGGACCGCGGCGAGCGGCGCAGCAAGGTGCTGACCCCCGACTCGGCGCACGGCACCAACCCGGCGACGGTCACGATGGCCGGCTACGACGTGGTCCACATCGGCACCGATCGCAACGGCAATGTCGACCTCGAGGACTTGCGCTCGAAGGCGGACGAGGACGTCGCCTGCCTGATGCTGACCAACCCGTCGACGCTCGGGCTGTTCGAGCCGCAGATCGACGAGATCGCACAGATCGTCCACAACGTCGGCGCGACCCTGTACTACGACGGCGCCAACCTGAACGCGATCATGGGCATCACGCGCCCCGGCGACATGGGCTTCGACATCGTGCACTTCAACCTGCACAAGTCGTTCACCCAGCCGCACGGCGGCGGCGGGCCGGGCGCCGGGCCGATCGCGGTCGCGCAGCGGATTGAGCCGTTCCTGCCACGTCCGCAGGTCGTAAGGCGCGACGCGGCCGACGGCGGCGAGCGCTACGACCTCGACTACGACCGTCCGAAGTCGATCGGCCGGCTGCGCGGCTTCCAGGGCAACTACGGCGTGTTCGTCCGCGCCTACGCCTACATCCGCTCGCTCGGCGGCACCGGGCTCAAGGACGTCTCCGAGGTCGCGGTGCTGAACGCCAACTACCTGCTGGCGAAGCTCCGTGCCGAAGGCGTGCTCGAGTACCTGCCGGCCGCCTATGATCGGATCTGCATGCACGAGTTCGTGCTGTCCGGGGCGCCGATGAAGCGCGAGCTGCAGATCCGGACGCTCGACCTTGCCAAGCGGCTGCTCGATCACGGCGTGCACCCGCCGACGGTCTATTTCCCGCTGCTGGTCGAGGAGGCGCTGCTGGTCGAGCCGACCGAGACCGAGACCAAGGAGACGCTCGATCGCTTCGCGGCGATCCTGGTCGAGATCCTGCGCGAGGCCCGCGAAGACCCGGATGTGGCGCGCACCGCGCCGCACACCACGCCGGTCCGCCGCCTCGACGAGGCCGGCGCCGCCCGACGGCCGGTCGTGCGACAAGCCCTCTGATGCGATTTGTGATCTTCGGCGCGGGCGCGATCGGCGGCGTCGTCGGCGCGCGGCTGTCCGAGGCCGGGTTCGAGGTCGCGCTGATCGCCCGCGGGCAACACCTGGAGGCGATCCGCGAGCACGGCTTGACGCTCGAGACCCCGGTGGCGCGCACCGTGCTGCACCTGCCGGCGGCCGCTGATCCAGCCGAGCTCGGCGTCGGGGCGCCGGGCGACGTGGTGCTGCTGGCGACCAAGAGCCAGGACACGGCGGGCGCCCTGGTCGCGCTGCGGGCCGCAGGCGCCCGCGACGTGCCGGTCGTCTGCGTCCAGAACGGAGTCGAGAACGAGCGGCTCGCGTTGCGCTCGTTCGCGCGCGTCTACGGCGCGGTCGTGATGCTGCCGGCCGCGCACATGGAGCCTGGCAGGGTAGAGGCCTACGGTTCGCTGATGACCGGGATCGTCGACGTCGGCCGCTACCCCGACGGGACCGACGAGCTGTGCGAGGAGGTGTGCTCCACGCTCGCCCGATCGCAGCTGCTCTCGAGCCCGCGGACGGACGTGATGCGCTTCAAGTACGCCAAGCTGCTGCTGAACCTCGGCAACGCGGTGGGCGCGCTGTGCGGCCGGGGCGAGCGAAGCGACGAGCTCGCCGAGCTTGCGCGCGCCGAGGGCCGCGCCGCGCTGACGGCCGCCGGAATCGAGCACGAAGCCGGCGAGGTCGACGACCTACGGGGACGCTGGGAGCGGATCGGGGTGCGCGAGATCGGCGGCCGCAAGCGCGCGGGATCGTCGAGCTGGCAGAGCATCGCGCGCGGCACCGGGGCGATCGAGAGCGACTACCTGAACGGCGAAATCGTCCTGATCGGCCGGCTGCACGGCGTTCCGACGCCGGTCAACGCGGCCCTCTGCGAGCTTGCCGCCCGCTACGCGTCGAGTGGTGCGCCGCCGGGCGAGCTGTCGGTCGACGAGGTCCTGGCGGTCGCCGCTTGAGCGCCACCGCCGATCCGCGGATCGCCGCCGAGGCGGCCGAGATCGCGGCGCGCGCCGAGGCCGAGCTCGAGCAGCTGGTCGGGATCTCGTCGCCGTCGGGCGACGTGCCCGGAGCCGAGCGGGCGCTGGCGCTGTGCGCGTCGCTGCTCCCCGACGGCGCCGCGACCGAGCGCCCCGAGTGCTCGACGCCGGGCAGCGCGCCGGATCTCGTGGGGTGCATACGCGGCGGCGGCACGAAGCGGGTGATGCTGCTCGGCCACGTCGACACCGTGGTCGGGCACGATGCCCACCAACCGCTGCGCCGCGACGGCGATCGGCTCTACGGGACCGGGACGGTCGACATGAAGGGCGGCGTGGTCCTGTCGCTCGGCGTCGCGCGGGCGCTGGCGCAGCGGCCGGAGTCGTTCGCCGAGCTGGCGGTCCTGCTGGTGACAGACGAGGAGTGGCGGGTGGCGCCGTTCGTGCACGCGCCGCGGTTCGCCGGCTACGACGCCTGCCTGTGCTTCGAGGGCGGCGAGCGCACGCCGGCCGGCGACGAGGGCGTTGTCGTCCGGCGTAAGGCCGCCGGAACGCTGAAGGTGGTGGCGGCTGGCCGCGCCTCGCACTCGGGCAGCGCCCCCGATCACGGGCGCAACGCGCTGCTGGCGCTCGCCGCGACCGCGCAGTCGGTAGCCGAGCTGCACGACCCGCGCGGTCCCGAGCAGCTGAGCGCGGTGCCGACGGTGATCCGCTCCGGCGACGCCTTCAACGTCGTGCCCGCCGCCGGCGAGCTGATCTTCGACCTGCGCGCGCGGCAGCTGGACGCGTTCGACACCGTGCTGGCGCAGGTTGCGCCTGAGCTCGACGGCGTCGCGCTCGAGGCGCGGATGGAGCGCCTGTGGCCCGGGATGGACTCCGAGGCGGCGACCGCCGGGCTGATCGAGACGGCCTCGGAGCGCCTCGGGCGCCGGATCGCGGGGGTTCCGCGCGGCGGCGCCAGCGACGCGAGCCACTTCGCGCACGCGATCGCATTGACCGTCGACGGCCTCGGCCCGCGGGGCGGCCGGGCCCACACGCCCGAGGAGTACGTGCTGCGCGATTCGTTGCGCCAGCGCGCCGAGGTGGCGCTCGCGCTGGCGCTGGCGACGCTAACGAAAGCTTGTCCTTCTACGGGCCCTGATAAGAGTTAGATCAGGATCTCGGTTCATCGGCCGAGTACGCGGGCTCACCTGCCATCCTGTGAGCATGAGCAGCGGCGCCACAACGCCCACGACCACCCGCAGCAGGCGACCGACGTTGAAGGGACGCGAGTCCGTCGAGGGGCTGGTGCTGCTGGTCGGGATCGTGGTCCTGATGTGGGTGATCGAGGTGATCAATTCGCTCGATCACGACGCACTGGACCACAGCGGCGGCATCTACCCCCGCAACTTCGACCACGTGTGGGCGATCTTCACGGCGCCGTTCCTGCACGTCAGCTATACGCACCTGATCGACAACACGATCCCGTTCGTGTTCATGGGCGTCATCATCGCCCTGCGGGGCGCGACCAGGCTCGCGCTCGTGACGCTGATCGTGATCGTCGTCGGAGGGCTCGGCACGTGGCTGGTGGCGCCCGGCGGCACCGTCACGGTCGGTGCCAGCGGCGTCGTGTTTGGCTATGCGACGTATCTGTTTGCCCGCGGTGTGTTCAACCGCAGCGTGCTCGAGATCGCGATCGGGATCCTGGTCGGGGTGGTCTGGGGTGGGGCGCTGCTGGCGAGCGTCGTGCCCCACCAAGGCGTCTCGTGGCAAGGGCACGTGTGCGGGGCGATCGGCGGCGTGGTCGCCGCGTGGCTGCTGGCGCGGCCACGCGGTCAGCCGGACGCCGGGAAGGGGTCCGAACAGAACGAGCTCGCCCGGGCGCTCGCGTCGTAGCGCCCGCCAGTAGCCTGACCACGGTGAGGATCTTCTCCGGCATCCAGCCGACCGGCCGCAAGCACCTGGGCAACTACATCGGCGCGATCACCCAGTACGTCGCCGGCCAGGACCGCGGCGAGGCGATCTACTGCATCGTCAACCTTCACGCGGTCACGGTTCCCTACGAACCCGACGTGCTGCGCACGTCCGTCTACGACACCGCCGCGATCCTCTTGGCGGCTGGCCTGGACCCCGAACGCTGCATCTTCTTCCGCCAGGGAGACGTCCATGAGCACACCCAGCTCTGCTGGCTGTTGTCGAGCGTCACGGCGTACGGCGAGCTGAACCGGATGACGCAGTTCAAGGAGAAGTCAGCGGCCCAGCGCGAGCTCGTCTCGGCCGGCCTGTACATCTACCCGTTGCTGCAGGCCGCAGACGTGCTTGCCTACCGCGCCCACGAGGTCCCGGTCGGCGAGGATCAGCGCCAGCACGTCGAGTTGATGCGCGACATTGCGGAGCGGTTCAACGCCCGCTTCGGGGAGACGCTGGTCGTCCCCGAGGTCCGGGTCCCCGAGGTCGGCGGGCGGATCATGGACCTGCAGTTCCCCGATCGCAAGATGTCGACCACCGGCGGCA
Organism: uncultured Solirubrobacterales bacterium; assembly: GCA_963756655.1. Lineage (GTDB taxonomy): Bacteria > Actinomycetota > Thermoleophilia > Solirubrobacterales > Solirubrobacteraceae > Palsa-465. Next base: position 198,094 of record CAVWOQ010000023.1, on the reverse strand, counting down.
GCGAGCAGGGCACCGTGCTGGTGCTCGACGACCCCGCCACGATCGCCAAGAAGTTCCGCTCGTCGGTCACCGATTCGGGCAGCGAGGTCGTTCGCGCCCCCGACAAGGCCGGGATCACGAACCTGATCGAGATCCTGGCTGCGGTCCGCGGCGACGCCCCGGAGGCGATCGAGCAGCAATTCGACGGCCAGGGCTACGGGGCGTTCAAGCAGGCGGTCGCCGACGAGGTGACCGCTTACCTGGCGCCCGTGCGCGAGCGCTACGAGGAACTTCGCTCCGACGAGGCCGGACTCGAGCAGGTGTTCGCGATCGGAGCCGAAAAGGCCCGCACGATCGCCTCCGAGACGGTTGCCGACGTGTCCGATGTGATGGGGGTGGGAGCGGTCCGGCCGCGCGGCTAACGTCTGCGACGTGGCGCTCCTAGACCTCGAACTCGACCTGGACGTCTTCGCGGGCCCGTTCGACCTGCTGCTGACGCTGATCCTGCGCGAGGAGGTGGACCTGCTCGAGGTCGACCTCGCCGACGTCGTGATCACCTACATCGACCACCTCGAGCGCCGCGGCGAGCTGGATCTCGAGGCGGCGACCGAGTTTCTCGTGCTGATCGCGGCGCTGCTCGAGCTCAAGTCGCGGCTGCTGCTGCCCGGCGAGGAGCTCGAGGAGATCGAGCTCGATCCCGGTGAGGCGGCCGAGGAGCTGCTGGCGCGGCTGCTCGCGGCCCACCGCTACCGGGCCGCGGCCGCGCATCTTCGTGAGCAGCTCGAATCCGAGCAGGGCCATCGCTTTCGCTCTGCGCCGCTGCCGCCGCAGCTGCGAAAGGCCTCGCTCGCCGACGCGCATGCGGTCTACGACCCGGTGGTGCTGACGGCGGCGATCGGCGAGCTGCTGGCGGTCCCGCCGCCGGTCGATCTGCGCCACGTGACGGTCGCCAAGGTGACGGTCGCCGAGCGGCTCGCCCACCTGCGGGGGCTGCTGCGGCGCGGCCGGTTCACGTTCTCGGAGGCCGTCGCGCAGTCCGACCGGGTGACGGTCGCGGTCACGCTCTACGCCCTGCTTGAGCTCTACAAGCAGGGCGAGGCGACCTGGACCCAGGACGAGCCGTTCGCCGAGATCACGATCGAGTCGCTCGCCGGCCGGGAACGGGCGACCGCATGAGCTCGACCGCGGAGCTCGAGCGCACCGTCGAGGGGCTGCTGTTTCTGAGCTCGGATCCGGTGTCGGCCGAGGCGCTGGTCGACGCGACCGGCGCCGAGCTGCACGAGGTCGTGACCGCGCTCGAGCGCCTGCGCGAGCACTACGAGTTCGAGCGCCGCGGGCTGATCGTGCGTGAGCTCGCCGGTGGCTACACGCTCAGCACGCACGCCGACGTCGAGCCCGCCGCGCGCCGCCTGCTGGCCAAGCCGCGGACGCCGCCGCTGACGCCCGCCCAGGCCGAGACGCTCGCGATCGTCGCTTACCTACAGCCGGTCTCGCGGCCCGAGATCGCCCGGATTCGCGGCGTCAGCGCCGAGTCCGCGGCGGCGACGCTGCTCGAGCGCGGGGTGATCGAGGAGGCCGGGCGCTCCCAGTTCGGCGCCGTGCTGTATCGGACGACTGAGCTGTTCCTGAAGTTGTTCGGCCTTCAGTCGCTCGACGAGCTGCCAGCGATCGACGGCTTCGATCCGCCGCCGGAGCTCGAGCAGCAGCTCCGCGAGCGCCTGATGCGCGCCGGCGAGGCACGGTCGGGCGCGACCGCGGCGCCCGGACCCGTGGCCGCGGGTTAGGCGAGCCCGAGGAAGGCGAGCACCGCTTCCCCATCGCCGGCGAGCGCCAGCGCGTCGGCGCCGGCGAGCTCGGCGAACGGCTCGATCACGACCCGCTTGTCGGCGATCCGCCAGCAAGCGACGCCGCGCCCGCCGACGAGCGCGAAGCCGCGAAACACGCCGCCGCTGATGACGCGCGGCTCGTGCTCGCCCAGCACCTCCGCGCGCGAGCGCCAGCCCAGCAGCAGCGGCTCGAACGCGCCCAGCAGCCGCGGCGGCACTGACCGTCGCGCGCGGCGCGCGCCGGACAGCTCGACCAGCCCGTCGACTGGCGGCTCGAGCTCGCCGCCGATCCGCGCCAGGCCCGCGCGCGCGTCGCGCAGCGGCAGGCCCGCCCAGCGTGCCAGGTCGCGCTCGGTCGCGGGGGCATGGCCAACCAGATACCGGCGGGCGAGCTCGGCCAGCGCCTGCTCACGCGTGAACCGCCGCGGCGGCTCGAGCCAGTCGCGCACGAGGACATACGCGTGCTCGCGCCCGCTCATCGGGCCGCGCACGACCAAGCCCTGTACCGCGGCACGGAACAGCAGCTGGATCAGCGCCCCGTCTGCGTTCTGGAGGCCGGCGCGCTCGAGCCGCTCGCGCAGCTGCGCCCGCGTCAGTGGGCCGTCGGCCGCCAGCGCGCGTTCGATCACGCCCAGCGCGCGTTGCGTCTGTCGCGAGTCGATCCCGACCTGGGCCAGGCGCGTCGCGCTCGACGTGAGCAGCGGCGGAGTCGTCAGCGCCTGCAGCCACGGATAGTCGTCGCTCGCGACCAGATGCAGGGTGCCGCGGTTGAGCCACGTGATAAGCAGCGAGCGCTGTTCGGTCAGCTCGCGGTCGACGTCGGCGGCGGTGACGCCGCGCGTGCGGGCCCGGATCGCCAGCCGCGCGCCGCGCGGATCCTGCCCCTGGATCGCCAGCAGATGCCTGGCGACTGCGACCGGCTCGCGCAGTGGCGGGCCCGACAGCAGCTGCGCGCTCAGCCGCCGAGCGGTCAGATTCCGCACGCCGGGTTACACCGCGCCGGCCGCCGCCAGCTGGCCGCAGGCCGCGTCGATGTCCCGTCCGCGCGTGACGCGCACGGTCGCCCCGATGCCCTGGCGCTCGAGCTCGGCTCGGAACGCGTCGATCGCCTTCGGGCTCGAGCCCTGATAGGGCGCATCGGTCGGGTTGTAGGGGATCAGGTTGACCTTGAACGCCCGCGGATCGAGTACCTCGGCGAGCTGGCGCGCCTGCAGATACGAGTCGTTGATCCCGGCCAGCATCACGTATTCGACGAACACCATCCGCCGCTTGCGCCCGTAGTGCTCACGACACGCGGCCAGCACATCCGCCAGCGGATAGCGGTCGTTGACGGGCATCAGCTGCGACCGCAGCTGCTCGTCGGCGGCGTGCAGCGACAGCGCCAGCCGGATCGGCATCGGCTCGTCGGTCAGCCGCCGGATGCCGGGGATCCAGCCGACGGTCGAGATCGCGGTCCGCCGGTTGCTGATTCCGATCTCGGGCAGCGCCACACACGCTTCGAGGACTGCGTCGAGGTTCATCATCGGCTCGCCCATGCCCATGAACACCGCGTGGTCGACCGGCCCGATGCGGCGGAAGTACAGCGCCTGGTCGAGAATCTCGGAGGCGGTCAGGTTGCGCCCGAAGCGCATCTGCCCGGTCGCGCAGAAGGTGCACGTCAGCGGGCAGCCGGATTGGGAGGACAGGCAGAGCGATTGCCGTCCGTCGCGGTAGCGCATCAGCACCGCTTCGAGCGGCCGCCCGTCGGCGGTCCGCAGCAGCGCCTTGATCGTCCCATCGCTCGACCGCGCCTCGCGCTCGAGCGTCAGGCTCGAGAACGGGACCGCGTCGGTCAGTTTCTGGCGCAGCGCCAGCGGCAGGTCCGTCATCTCGTCGAAGCCGTCGGCGCCGTGTGCGACCCATTTCCAGATCTGCCGGCGCCGGTAGCCGGGCTCGCGAAGCTCGGTCAGCGTCCGCTCGAGCAGTGTGCTGTCCATGCTGACTATGGTGACATCGCGATGCGGCTCGCGAAATTCCTCGCCGTGGCAGGCGTCGCCTCGCGCCGCGCGGCCGAGCAGATCGTCCGTTCAGGACGCGTGAGCGTCGGCGGCGAGCCGGTGCTCGACCCGGCGCGCGACGTCGGCCCCGAAGACGCGGTGATGCTCGACGGGCGGCCGCTGGCGGCGGAGGCGGAGCTCGTTGTGTACGCGCTCAACAAGCCGGGCGGCGTCGTCTCGACGGCGGCCGATCCGCAGCGGCGACCGACGGTCGTCTCGCTGGTCGAGTCCGATCTGCGCCTGTACCCGGTCGGCCGGCTCGACGTCGACGTCACCGGGCTGATCCTGCTGACCAACGACGGTCAGCTGGCCTACCGGCTGACGCACCCGAGCTTTGAGGTCCCGAAGACCTACCGCGCGCGGGTCGGCAGGCCACCGGTGTCCGGTGCGGCGCTCGCGTCGCTGCGCAAGGGGGTCGAGCTCGACGATGGGATCACCGCCCCGGCTCAGGTCCGGCGGCTGGCGGCCGACGCGTTGGAGATCACGATTCACGAGGGCCGCAAGCGTCAGGTCAAGCGGATGCTCGAGCACGTCGGGCATCCGGTGCGGGAGCTCCAGCGGGTCGGCTTTGGCCCGCTCGCGCTCGGCGACCTGCGGCCCGGCGCCTACCGCCGGCTGACCGCGGCCGAGGTGCGCGCGCTCACGGGCGCCGCTGGACCAGCAGCTCGTCGCGGCGGAAGATCGTCGTCCGCAACGCCGCGGCGACGATCGCGGGCGTGAGCACGACCGGCCTCGACGATTCCAGACGCATGACCGTGAACTGGTACGCGTTCCGCCGCCAGACGACGTGGAACCCCGGGATCTTGTAGTCACGCTGGATCCTCGATCCCGACAGATTGCACGCCGCCCCCCACCAGCAGAGCGGCACGCGCGGAGCTCTGATCGAGACGACGTCCAGCTCTTTGACCCGCGCCGACGGGGCGTTGAGGAAGTTCAGGCCGGGCAAGTACAGCGACAGCGGCAGCCGGTCGCGGTAGTCCTGGACGAGCACCGCGCGCACGGCGACCCCGGGTGCCGGCTGAGCGCCAAGCACGCGTCCCGCCGCGCGCCAGTCCGGACGCTGGTAGCCGCGCGTGGTGTCGACCCCGACGACTGCCACGATCCCGGTGACGCATACGGCGGCGGTGGTCACGATTCCGATCCAGCTCGCGCGCCTGGCACCGAGGCCGGCGGCGACGACGATCGCGGCCGGCGGCCACAGCGCGAGCACGTTGCGGGTGATCAGGTCGTCGACACCGCCGGCGACCATCAGCAGGTTGAGGACAAAGCCCGAGACCGCGATCGTGCCCGCCACCAAGGCGCCGTTTCGCTCAACGCGCTCGGACCGGAGCACGAGCATCGCGAGCGCGATCAGCACCGCGAGCTCGCAGACGCGCAGCAGCACCTGGTATGACGGAGCCTGGAAGCCGACCAGGAACTGCGGCACGATCTGCGCCAGTCGCGGTACCAGCGGGATCGGCGCGATCCAGCTTGCGTTGCCGGTGTGGTTCTGGCTGAGCGCAAGCGGCAGCAGCCCGAGCCCGACAGCGCCCACGAGCACGACCGCCGCCCAGACCCCTCGATTGCGGCGGTGCAGCGCCAGCAGCCAGACGGCCTCCGGGACGGCCACCAGCAACGCGTAGTAATGGTTGGCGATCCCGAGCGCGCAGATGATCGCCCAGGCCGCCAGCGCCCGCCCGCTCGGACGCTCGCGCGCGTAGGCGAACGCCAGCAGGCTGGCCGCGCTCAGCAGCACCATTGGCATGTATGGACGGAACTCCTGCGAGTACCAGACGAGGAACGGGTTGCACGCGCATAGCGCCGCGGCGACGACGCCCGCCCGCCGGCTGACCAGCTTGGCGGTCGCGGCATAGATCACGGGCACTGTCGCGACCCCAGCGAGCGCCGGAAGCGATCGCAGCGCGAACTCGCCGAACCCGAACACCCGTGCCCAGACCCACGCGACGCAGTAGAAGAGTGGCGGCGTGGTCTCGTTCTGCGGCAGCAGCCCGAGCATCTGGCCGGGGGAGTAGCGGATGTCGGCGGCGGTGTTGGCCTCGTCGAACCAGAACCCCTGATGAGCCAGCAGCGTGAAGCGCAGGATCGCCGCCACCGCGGTGAGGGCGGCGACCGCGACGATCACCGGGTCCGCCAGCAGCCGCGAACGGACGCTGTCGACTGGCCCCGCCGGCCGAGGGACATCCTGTGACAGCGAGCCGACGCTCACGGCGCCAATCTAGTCGGTCGTGCCGACCGCACCGCCGGTCGCGCACGCCCCCGGGGCTGTCTCGATCCGGTTATGGGCATCCTTAACGAGATCGCAACACCCGGCCCGATCGCGGCAAACCGCCCAAACGGCACTATCTTCAACCGATGCGCGAGCAGCACAACGATGCCGAGGTATCGCTCGCGTCGGCCGGCTCCAGCCCAGCCGACGGCACGGTCGCGCTGCCGCGCCTGCCGCGCCTGCCACGGACCGCTTCCCTGCCGCGACTCCGGGTCAGGTTCGGCCCGGTTGCCGGCCGGATCGCGATCGGGACGCTGATCGTCGCCACGCTCGTGGTTGTGGTCGCCGCCGCGTCGGGCCCGTCGGTGCTGGTCCCGCGCAGCAGCGCCTTCTTCCCGAGTTGGGAGGCCGGGCCGCTGCACGTGCTGGTCCCGCGCTTGATCAAGAACCCGAAGACGGTCGGGATCGCGTTCAGCGTTGTGCTGGTGGTGATGATCGCCGCCTACCTGGTCGCCGTGGCGGCCGTCCGCGCGCTTTCGATGCGCGTGATCGTCGGCGCGATCGTGGCGCTGCACCTGATCCTCGTGTTCAGCCCGCCGCTGCAGCTCAACGACCTCTTCAACTACCTGGGATACGCGCGCCTCGGCGGTCTGCACCAGCTCAACCCCTACACGCATGTGATCAAACAGGAGTTCTTCGATCCGATCTACGGCTTCACGACCTGGCACAACCTGCGCAGCCCGTACGGATCGCTGTTCACGGCGGTGACCTACCCGCTCGCGTTTGTCTCGATCCCGCTCGCGTACTGGTGCCTGAAGGCGAGCGCCGTCCTGCTGAGCCTCGGTTTTCTGGCGCTCGTCTGGCAATGCGCGCGCCAGCTCGGCCGTGACCCGCGCTACGCGCTCGTGTTCGTCGCGCTGAACCCGATCTACCTGATCTACGCGGTCGGCGGGTTCCACAACGACTTCATGATGCTGGTGCCGTCGATGGCCGCGATCTCGTTCGTACTCGCGCGCCGTGACCGGCTCGCGGGCGCGGCGCTGGTGCTCGCGATCGCGGTCAAGTTCACGGCCGTGCTGCTGGCGCCGTTCCTGCTGATCGCGCTCGTGACCAAGCGCCGACGGCTGCGGTTCGTGACGGGCGCCGCGCTGGCGGCGGTTCCGATGATCGCGCTCAGCCTGGCGCTGTTCGGGCTCTCCATCCCGAACCTGTCAGACCAGAGCTCGCTGCTGACGGACTTCAGCATCCCGAACATCGTCGGGCTGGTGATCGGGATCGGCGGCGGTGCCCCTGGGCTCCTGAAGGTCGCGATCGTGTGCGTCGTGCTGGTCGTCGCGTACGAGGTCTACCGAGAGCGCGACTGGCTGGCGGGCGCCGGATGGTCGACGTTCGCGCTGCTGGCCAGCCTCGCGTGGCTGGTCCCCTGGTACGTGATCTGGCTGCTGCCGCTCGCCGCGCTGGCGACGAGCGTCAACCTGCGCCGGACGGCGCTGGCGATGACCGTGTTCCTGGTTCTCGCCTTCATGCCGGCGACCGAGCTGTACATGGCGGCGCACGGAATCAACCCGTTGGGCAGCTCAATCGGTCAGGCGTCGCAGTCTCATCAGCATAAGCTCGCGAACTAGCTGGATTGGCCCGCGCGCGGCGCTTTGTTAGCGTCGGCGCCCGTGCGAATTGAATCTGCGCTGCCAACCGCCTCCGGCGGCCCGGCCCTGCTCGTCTCCGAGCGGCCTAGACGGGCGCGCTTTGATTCGGTCGAGCTGGTCTTGCTGGGGTTGTTCGCGGCGATGTCTTTGTGGGTCGTCGCGATCGACGTCTGGTCCGCAATCGCCCACAACGTCGTCTGGACCGGCACCGACGGGTTCTTCATCGTCGACCAGATGCAGTACCTGGCCTGGATCGTGTCGGCCTCGCATCACCTGCTGGCGGCCAACCTGTTCGTCCTGCGGCCGACGCCGTCCGATTACTTCCAGCCGGCGGTCGTGATCTCGGGCGTGATCACCGCGCTCGGGGTCGCCCCGTGGCTGTCGCTGCTGCTGTGGAAGCCGGTCGCGGTGCTCGCCACGTTCCTCGCGATCCGCGCCTACGCGTACCGGACGGTCGAGAGCCAGGGTCAGCGCCGTGCGGTGATCGCGCTCGGCCTGTTCTTCGGGTGCTTCAGCGTCGTCAACGGCACGTTCGGGATCGTCGGCGACATGATGCCGGGGTGGCTGTCGTGGGGCTATCCGTTCGGGCTGATGGCGGTCGCGTTGATCGTGTTCGCGATGCTGTCCTACGAGCGCGCGCGGGGAGCCGGCCGGGTCGTCTGGGCTCCGGGGCTGATGGGAGCACTGGCGAGCACGCTGCATCCCTGGCAGGGCGAGCTGCTGATCGTGATCCTGGTGCTGGCCGAGCTCACGCGCTGGCGTGAGCACCTCCGCGGCCGCAACCTGGCGCTGCCGGCGCTGACGATCGCGCTCACCGGGCTGCCGCTCGTCTACTACGTGGCGCTCGGCCACCTCGACCTGTCGTGGAGTCTCGCGCGGCTCGCGAGCAAGCACACGTTCTCGTTCTGGTCGATCGCGATCGGGATCTCGCCGCTGGCGGTCGTCGCGATCCTCGGCTACCGCGGCAAGCCGCGCGACTTCCTCGAGCTGATCACGAGGATCTGGCCGCTGGCTGCGGTCGTGATCTACTTCCTGTCCGCGACTGGGCTCAGCGCCACACCGCTGCACGCGTTCAACGGGATCACGTTCCCGTTCGCGGTGCTGGCGGTGACCGGCGTCAGCCGCCTGCGGTGGGAGCGGCGAGTGCCGCACGCGCGGCTGGTGGCGGTGATCGTGCTGGCGGCGGCGACGATCCCGGTCAACGCGTACGCGATCGCGGTCGCCCACACATACACGCGGCCGACTGGGGGCAACGCCAACTTCATCACCCGCGACGAGCGCGACGCGCTCGCGTACCTCAAGCGCGACCCCGACGGCGGCGGCGTGCTGACCCGCTTCTACCTCGGCGAGGCGGTCCCCGGGCGAACCGGCCGGCGCACGCTGGTCGGCGACTGCCTGTGGTCAGAGCCCAACTGCATGCCCAGGTCGGAGGCCATCGACGCCCTGTTCGACGGCTCGATGACGCGTGCCCAGGCACGCGACTTCGTGATCGACTCCGGCGCGCGCTTCCTGCTCGCGGACTGCCGCGGCTACGTGAACATGCGGCAGCTGCTGGGTCCGTTGATCGTCAACGAGCACAAGTTCGGCTGCGCGGCCGTATTCGAGTTGGCCCAGTCTGGGGAGCCACGCGGCGCTCTGGCAGACTTATCCCCCGATGCGGCTGTTCGCGCTCCGAGGCGCCAATAGCGTCGAGGGCAACGAAGCGAGCGCGATCCTCGAGGCCACCGATCTTCTGATCCGCGAGCTGATGGAGCGCAACTCGCTGACCCCCGAGGCGATGGTGAGCTGCATCTTCACGCTGACCGAGGACCTGGATGCCGAGTTTCCGGCGGTCGCTGCGCGCCGGCTGGGCCTCGAACGGGTGCCGCTCCTGTGCGCGCGCGAGGTTCCCGTCCCTGGGTCGCTGCCGAGCGTGATCCGCGTGCTCGTGCACTACTACGCGCCAGAGGCCCACGTCCCCCGGCACGTCTATCTCGGCGCCGCGCGCGCTCTGCGGCTCGACCTCGAATCGGCACAATAGCCCCGTGGCGATCGAGTTCGGTGAGCGCATCAGGCGGATCCCCTCGTACCCGCTGGCGGCGGGCTACGACCTCGGCGCCGATGTCGCGATGCTCGCCTCCAACGAGTCGTGGATGCCGCCGGGCGACGACGTGGTCGCCGCGGCTCAGGCGGCATTGGGCGGCGTCCACCGCTACCCGGATCCGTCGTATGCCGCCTTGCGCGGCGCGCTCTCGGACCGCTACGGCATCGCGCGCCAGCGGATCGCGCTCGGCAACGGGTCCTGCGACATCCTGCTGGCCGCCGGCGAGGCGCTGCTCGAGCCTGGGGCGGAGGTCGTCTACGCGTGGCCCGCGTTCAGCGTCTATCCGCACCTCGCGGCCGCCTCGGGTGCCCGCGCGATCGAGGTGCCGCTCGACGCCGACGACCGCCACGACCTCGACGCGATCGCGACCGAGATCACGGTCGCGACCCGGCTGGTGCTGATCTGCAACCCAAACAACCCGACCTCGACGTCGCTTGGGCTCGACGCGATCGAGGAATTCCTCGAACGCGTCCCACGCCATGTCTGCGTGATCCTGGACGAGGCCTACTGCGAGTTCGCGCTCGCGCTCGGCGACACCTATGCGTCGCTCAATTTGTTGCGTCGCTGGCCCAACCTCGTGCTGCTGCGGACCTTCTCGAAGGTGTATGGGTTGGCGGGTTTGAGGGTCGGCTACGGGCTGTGCGGCTCCGAGGACTTCCGCGCCGCGGTCGACCAGGTGCGCCAGCCGTTCTACCTCAATACGGCCGCCCAGGCGGCGGCGGTCGAGGCGTTGCGGTACCAGGACGAGGTCGAGCGGCGCGTGACGCGCACGGTCGCGGGCCGCGCGGAGCTGTCCGACGGCCTGCGCGCGCTCGGCCTGTGGGTCGCCGAATCGGACGCGAACTTCATCTGGACGCACCTGCCCGAGGACGCCGTCGAGGCCGACATCGTCGCGGGCCTCGTGGAGCGCGGCGTGCTCGTCCGCGCCGGCGGCGCGCTGGGGCGCGAGGGGTCGCTACGGGTCACGGTCGGCAGTGACTCCGAGCACGAGCGCTTCCTGGCCGCGATCGCCGACTTGATCTAACGGGCGCCCGGGCGGCGTCACGCTTCCCTTCGCCAGCATTTGGCAGAACCACAACTGTCTGCTACAACCCCCGCCGGCAGCGTATGACCAGCCACGACCACATCGCTTCCTGCGACATCGCACAGAGCTGCGGCTGGTCCTTCTACGCGCGCTTCTACGGCTGGCGATTTAGCTAGGCGCTCGGCCGCACCCCTAGCACCGCCGATAGCGGCGGGTTTTTGCTCGGAGGTCGGGCGCCGGAGAACCCCGCGGGGACGTCCCCGCCAAGCCAGTTCCGTACTCTTCGCAAGCGCAGAAAGGACTACCAGATGATGATCGTGATGAAACCGATGGCCACTCCGGAGGAGGTGCAAGCCGTCGTCGATCGGGTGCAGAGCGTCGGCGCGCGCGCCCACGTCATCAACGGCGACGAACTGACCGTGATCGGGGCGATCGGCGACTCTGAGCACGTGGCCCGTCTGGATCTGGACGGGGCGCCCGGGGTCGACCACATGGTGCCGATCTCGAAGCCTTACAAGCTGGCCTCGAGCCAGATCAAACACGGCCGGCGCACGGTGTTGGAGATCGCGGGACGCAAGATCGGCGGCGAGCACTTCGCGATGATCGCGGGTCCGTGCACGATCGAGTCCCGCGCGCAGACGCTTGAGACGGCCCGGATCGTCGCCGACGCCGGAGCGACGCTGTTTCGTGGCGGCGCCTACAAGCCGCGGACCTCGCCATACGCGTTCGGGGGCCTCGGCCAGGAGGGGCTGCGCCTGCTCGCCGAGGCCAAGGCGGAGACCGGTTTGCCGGTCGTCACCGAGGTGATGGACGTGCGCGACCTCGAGGCGGTGCTGGAGGTCGCCGATGTGATCCAGGTCGGTGCTCGCAACATGCAGAACTACAGCCTGTTGTCGGAGATCGGCCGCTCCGGCTGCCCGGCGCTGATCAAGCGCGGCTTCTCCAGCACCTTGGAGGAGCTGCTGATGGCGGCCGAGTACATCCTCAAGGAGGGCAACGAGTCCGTGATGCTCTGCGAGCGCGGGATCCGGACGTTCGAGCCCGCCTACCGCTTCACGCTCGACCTGATGGCGGTCCCGGTGCTCAAGGAGCTGACTCACCTGCCGGTGATCGTCGACCCGAGCCATGCCGCCGGCCGCCGGGATCTCGTGACGCCGATGTCGCTGGCCGCGGCGGCCGCGGGCGCGGACGGGATCATCGTCGAGGTACACCCGCACCCCGACGAGGCGATCTGCGACGCCGCTCAGCAGCTCGTGGGCGATCAGTTCGCGGAATACCTGGACCGCGTCCAGGCGGCTGCCGCCGTCGCCGGCAAGACGCTTTCGGCCGCGTCGGTCGCTTGCTGACGTGACGTTCACCGGGTCGGAGCGCAGTAATGCGGTTCGTGACCAGCGAATCGAGCGGCTGGTACCGCTCGTGTCCCCGCGCGAGCTGCTCGAGGAGCTGCCGCTGTCCGAGCAGCATGCCGACGTCCTGCTGCGCGGCCGCTCGGACGTGCAGGCGATCCTCGACGGTCACGACGACCGCCTGCTGGCCGTGGTCGGGCCGTGCAGCGTCCACGACATCGAGGCGACCCAGGAGTACGCCGAGCGGCTGAGCCGCCAGGTCGACAAGCTGGCGGACGATCTGTGCGTGGCGATGCGCGTGTACTTCGAAAAGCCGCGGACGACGATCGGGTGGAAGGGGCTGATCAACGATCCCCGTCTCGACGGCTCAAGCGACGTGAACACGGGCCTGCGGATGGCGCGGCGCCTGCTGCTGAACGTGCTCTCGCTGGGCCTCCCGGTCGGCTGTGAGTTTCTGGACCCGATCACGCCGCAGTACATCTCCGACGCGGTGTGCTGGGGCGCGATCGGCGCCCGCACGGTCGAAAGTCAGATTCATCGCCAGCTCGGCTCGGGCCTGTCGATGCCGGTCGGCTTCAAGAACCGGACCGACGGCAACGTCCAGGTGGCGGTCGACGCAGTGCACGCGGCGGCCGTCTCGCATGCGTTCGCCGGGATCGACGTCGACGGCACCCCGGCGATCCTGTACACGCGCGGCAACCGCGATTGCCACGTGATCCTGCGCGGAGGCAAGGGCGCCCCGAACTATGGCGCCGAGCCCGTAGCCCGATCGCTCGAGCTGCTGCGGGCCGCGGGTCTGCCCCAACGGGTGATGATCGATCTCAGCCACGACAACAGCGGCAAGGATCCTGAGCGTCAGCGCATGGTCGCCGCCGCGGTCGCCGACCAGCTAGCGGCGGGCGACCGAGGCGTGATCGGGGTGATGCTCGAGTCGTTCTTGGTCGCCGGCCGTCAGGACCTCGACGAGCCCGGAGAGCTGGTGTACGGCCAGTCGATCACCGACGGCTGCGTTGGCTGGGAGGAGACGGTCGTCATCCTCGACGAGCTGGCGGCCGCGGTCCGGGCCCGGCGCAATGCGGTCGCGTAGTCTCCGCGCGGCATGCGCGTTGCAGTCCTCGGAGTCGGGCTGATCGGCGGCTCGATCGGGCTCGCGGCGACTGAGCGGCTCGGCGCGACCGTCAGCGGCTACGACCGGTCAGAACAGGCGATCGACACGGCGCTGGCGCGCGACGCCGTGCGGACTCCCGCGGCGACGATCGCCGAAGCGGTCGACGGCGCGCAGGCCGTGTTCGTCGCGGTACCCGTCGGCGCGCTCGCGGACCTCGTGACCGAAGCTCTGAAGCACGCACCAGACGATTGCGTCGTGACCGACGTCGGCTCGACCAAGCGCGCGGTCGTCGCCTCGCACCAAGACCCCCGATTCGTCGGCGGGCATCCGCTCGCCGGTGCCGAGACGGCGGGAGTCGAGCATGCGCGCGCGGACCTGTTCGACGGCGCGACCTGGTACCTGACGCCCGGCCAGGCCACGTCCGGCGTCCTGTACGAGCGGCTGCACCGCATCCTGCACGGGCTCGGGGCGCATCCGGCCGCGATCGACGCCGCGACGCACGACCGGATCCTCGCGACCGTGTCCCACCTGCCCCACGTGCTGGCGAACGTGCTCGTCGCCCAGGCGGCCGGCACGCTCGAACAGGGAGGCGAGACGCTGCCGGCGACCGGCCCCAGCTTCCGCGACGCGACCCGTGTCGCGGGCGCGCCGAGCGCGATCTGGACCGACATCTACCTGTCGAACCGCGACGCTCTGACTGGGGAGCTCGACGCCACAATCGAGCGCCTGCGCTCGATCCGCGCCGCGCTGGCCGATGGCGACAGCGCCGCGATCGAGCGCTGGAACGACGCCGCGGCGGAGGACCGCAAGCGGTTGTTGGAGTCGCAGCTGGCGGGCGGCGCGGTGTTCGAACTGCGGGTCTCGGTCCCGAACCGGCCGGGCGTCGTCGCCGAGCTGGCGCTCGAGCTCGGCCGCGCGGGCGTGAACATCACCGATATGGCGCTGTACCCGGCCGGCGACATGAGCGAGGGCGTGGTCGCGCTTTGGATCACGGGCGCGCAGCCCGCCGACAAGGCCGAGGAGCTGGTCGGCGGCCTCGGCTTCCCGGTCGCACGCGCATGAACGCTCGCTTCGATCCGGGCGTGCGGTTGCGCGGCTCCGTCGCCCCACCGGCCGACAAGTCGATCTCGCACCGCGCCGCGATCGTCGGCGCGATGGCGTCCGAGCCGGTGCGAATCTCCAACTACCTCGACGCGGCCGACACGCGCTCGACGCTGCAAGCGGTGCAGGCGCTCGGCGCGATCGTCCATCAGAGCGCCAACGACGTCGTGATCCGCGGCTGCGGCATGCGCAACGCGCAGCCGCCGCCGGGTCCGATCGACGTCGGCAATGCCGGCACGCTGATCCGCCTGCTCCCCGGCTGGCTGGCGTTCCAGCAGGGCGCGAGCTTTACGCTCGACGGTGACGACTCGATCCGCCGGCGACCCGTCGATCGAATCGCCGAGCCGCTGCGACGGATGGGTGCCCGGATCGAGGCGCGCGATGGGCGTTACCCGCCGCTGGTGGTCCACGGCGAGGCGCTGACCGGCATCGAATACGAGCTTCCGGTCGCCAGCGCGCAGGTGAAGTCGTGCCTGCTGCTGGCCGGCATCGCGACGCGCGGCACCACCGTGATCGAGCCGGTGGCGACCCGCGACCACACGGAGCGGATGCTGCTCGGCGCCGGCGTCGCGGTCGGTCGCGAGCGCGGCTCGAGTGGTGCGTTCCAGACCACGATCGGCAACGCCGACGAGCTCGAGGTCGAGCACATCGTGGTCCCCGGCGACATGTCGAGCGCCGCGTTCCTGATCGCCGCCGGCGTAGTGACGAAGGGCTCGCGGCTGGTGCTCGAGCGCGTCGGGGTCAACTGGACGCGCGCCGGGTTCATGCGGATCCTGCAGCGGATGGGCGCGATCGTCGTCGCCGAGCTCGAGCCCGAGGGGAACTTCGAGGCGCACGAGCCGGTCTGCGACATCGACGTCAGCGGCGGGCCGATCGAGGCAACGACGGTCGACGCCGATGAGGTGCCGCTGGCAATCGACGAGCTGCCGCTGGTCGCGCTGCTGGGTTGCTTTGCCGAAGGCGAGACCGTCGTGCGCGGCGCCGGCGAGCTGCGCGTCAAGGAGTCAGATCGGATTGCGACCGTGGTGGAGGGATTGCGGGGGCTGGGCGGCGAGATCGAGGCGCTCGACGACGGGTTCGCCGTCCGCGGCACCGGCGCGCTGCGCGGCGGCCGGTTTGATGCCCACGGCGACCACCGTCTGGCGCTGCTGGGCGCGGTCGCGGGCCTGGCTTCGGAGGACGGGGTGGAGGTGGTCGGGTTCGAGGCGGCGGAAGTCTCGTATCCGAGCTTCGCCGCCGACATCGAGGCGCTGGCGTCGTGACGGTGGTCGCGATCGACGGCCCGGCTGGCGCGGGCAAGTCGACGGTCGCCCGCGCGGTCGCCGAGCGCCTGGGGTTCACGTACCTGGACTCGGGCGCGATGTACCGCAGCGTCGCGCTCGCCTCGCTGCAGCGCGGGGTGGCGCCGGCGTCGATCGCCGCCGAGCTGCGAATCGAGCTCGGGGACGCCGTGTTTGTCGACGGTGTCGACGTCAGCGATGCGATCCGTGCGCCCGAGGTGTCTGAGCAGGCTTCGCGGGCGGCGGCCGACCCGGAGGTCCGCGAGGCGCTCGTCGTCCAGCAGCGCCGGTTGCTGAGCAGCGGCGACTGGGTCGCCGAGGGGCGCGATATCGGCACGGTCGTGGCGCCGGATGCGGCGGTCAAGGTGTTCCTGACCGCGAGCCCGGAGGAGCGCGCCCGCCGTCGGGCGGTCGAGCTCGACGTCCCCGTGGCGACCGTGCTCGCCGAGCAGACGATCCGCGACGAGCGCGACAGGGCGCGTGCAACACTCGCCGCTGCGCCCAGCCGACGGAGCCACCGTTATCGACACCACCGGGCTGACGCTGGACGCCGTGGTGGCGCGGGTCGTGGCTCTGGTCCGCGGCGCGCGCGTGTAGAGCGCGGCGACCGCCGCGGCTGGGTCTGGTCCGCGCCGGGCGCGTCGGTAGGGCGCGGCGACCGCCGCGGCTGGGTCTGGTCCGCGCCGGACGTGTCGGTAGGGCGGCCGGTGAGCGAGCACGGCGCGCTCCACCGCGGTAATCTCGACAAAGTTTGTTATCTTGATCGACTTAATCAAGTAAGGGCGAACGGTTCGCCCCTACATGCGTCCAGCGCTGGCGAATGGCGACAGCGTGGCCGGGGGCGCGTCCGCTAATCGACATTGGAGGTAGGTGTGCCAGATCCGAATCGTGTGTTTGCGCTGGGACGAGCGACGCTTGTGTGCGCCGGCATCGCTCTGACGACGGTCGCGTTCACGGCCGTCGCTGGGGCTGCGACGACGCCGCCGACGCCAGAGTCGTTGACCGACTGTGGCGGCACCGTCTCGCATGACCCGACCGGTTCCGCGGCCGGCGAGCCGAACCTGCTCGATTTCAAGTTCCAGTGCAACGGCGACATCTCCGCCTACACGATCATCGTCGATCAGCAGGGCGACCAAGGCGGCAGCATCGACGACTACAACCCGTCACCGACTGTGTTCGACTCCGACGGCGTCACGCCGAACGCCAGCGAGAGCCTCACCTGCGAGGGCACCACGCCCTCGGACGGGATCAACTGCAACGCCGGCGCCGGCGGCGTCCTCAGCGCGTTCAATTTCGCCGACGGGTCGGTTGACCCGATCCAGGCCTATTGCAAGCACCTGCCCGCCAAGGCCAAGGCCGGGACCGCGGCGCTTGGGCAGGCGCTCGTGCAGCTGGTCGTGACCGACTCGACCGGTGCCGAGGACGGCCCGTTCAACCTCGGTCCAGCCAAGCGGTGCCCGAAGGTGCCCAACTTCGTGCCGAAGTCGAGCGCCAAGAGCAAGAGGCACACGACCAAGCACTGACCGACAGACAACAGACATCGAAAGGAAAGCAGTTGAGATCGAATCAAAAGCTGATCCGTCGCCGGGCGCTCCTGGCCCTCGCGATCGCCGTCACCGCGCTGGCCTTGCCGTCAGTCGCGGGAGCGGTCACGCTGACCGGCTCCGGATCGAGCGCCGCTCAGCCGTACATGCTGGAGTTGTTCAAGGGCTACCACGCGCTCCACAAGAACGTCTACTTCAAGTACATCGCCGACGGCGGCAACGCCGGCGTCAAAGACGTGCAGGCCGGTCGCGTCGAGTTCTCGATCAACACGCGTCCGCCCGAGCCGAGCGACGCGGGCACGACGTACGAGAAGCTGTTTCTCGACGCCCTCTGCATAGGTGTCAACAAGGCCAATGCGATCAGCGACATCTCGCTGACGTCGCTGAAGAACATCTTCCTCGGCATCGACACCAACTGGAATCAGGTATCGGGCTCGAACCTGTCGACGACGATCGACCCGATCGGCCGCAACTCGGCCGCCGGCCAGTACACGTTCTTCCAGCAGTCCGTGCTGGGCAGCCAAACCCAGGCCTCGAACGTGCTCCAGGACACGTCCGACGGTCTCGTGCAGGTCGGCATCGAGCATGACCCGAACTCGATCGGGTACGTCGGGCTGGCTCACTCGACCGGATCCAGCGAGAAGGCGCTGGCGGTCAACGGGGTCGCGTGCGACGCGGCTGCCGTCCGCAACAAGTCCTACCCGCTGTTCCGCTACGACTGGGCCGTGATCCCGACCGCTCACCCGACCATCAAGGTCGAGCAGTTCCTCGATTGGGTGCGCACGAGCAAGGCAGCCGGAAAGATCATCAACCGCGCGGGGGCAGTCGCCGCCTTCAACAGGTAGGCGTCACAGCTAGCCGACCGGCTATGGACGACGAATTCGTCGAACCGCACGGACTCAGTTCCGACCAGCGCGTCGAGCTCGGGCTCGGCGCGCTGGTGTGCGGCGTCGTCCTCGTGCTGGTCGCGATGATGGCGTTCATCTTCAAGGAGGCGTGGCCGTCGTTCGCCCACAACGGCCTTGGCTGGTTCGGGCCCGGCGGCAGCGTCGACGATCAGATCCAGGGCATCTTCACGTCGGGCAACCTCGACCAGACGCCGCGTTTCTTGATCCATGCCTGGCCGCTGATCTGGAGCACGGTTCTGACGACCGCCGGGGCGGTCGTGATCTCGTTCGTGTGCTCGCTGTTCGTGGCCGTGTTCATGGTCGAGTTCGCCCCGGCGTGGCTGAAGCGGATGCTCGAGCCGGTCGTGCGGCTGCTGGCCAGCGTCCCATCGGTCATCTACGGGCTGATCGGGGTGCTCGTCCTGGTGCCGTTCATCGGCAACCACCTGATCAGCCAGCACGAGAAGGCGTCGGTCACGCCGGTGATCCAGCTCAGCGGATACAGCCTGCTCGCGGCGGTCGTGATCCTCAGCGTGATGATCGCGCCGATCATGATCGCGATCTTCGCCGAGGGGCTGCGCTCGGTTCCGCGGGGGTGGCTGGAGGGCTCGCTGGCGCTGGGCGTCAACAGCTGGCGGACGTTCTGGCGGGTGGCGGTGCGGACCGCGCGTCCGGCGCTGATCGCCGGCACCGTGCTGGCTACCGCCCGGGCGCTGGGCGAGTCCGTGATGCTTTACATGGTCTCGGGCACAGTCGGGTTCGCGCCCAATCCCGCCGACGGGCTGCTCTTCATCTTCGAGCCGTCCCGTGGGCTGGCGCCCACGATCCTGCAGAACACCGACGAGCTCAGCTCGCCACCGATGAAGCACACGCTGTTCGCGATCGCTGCGGTGCTGCTGTTCTCGTCGGCGATGCTGTCGCTCGGCGGCTGGGCGGCGAAGCAGCCGATGAAGCGCTACTTCAACCTCGGCGGAGCCGCAGCATGAGCGCGACCGTCGCCGCCAAGCCGCCAGACGGGCGCGCCCGCTCGCCCCAGCCCAGCGCTTCGTGGCGCTTTACCGACCGCCTGGGGCTCGCGTTCGCTTGGTTCCTCGGGCTGCTGTTCTGCGCGATCACGGCGGCGATCGTGATCTTCCTGGCGATCCAGGGGATCCGCTACCTGCGACCCGATCTGATCTTCACCAGTCCGCAGGTCGGATTCACCCAGAACCACACCGGTGGCTTTCTCGATCCGCTGATCGGCACGATCCTGGTCGCCGGGATCGCAATCGCGATCGCGGGCCCGGTCGGCGTTGGCGTCGCGGTCTGGCTGAGCGAGTATGGGCGCCCGGCGGGACTTGCCCGCGCGGTCGAGTCGACCGTCGAGATGCTGGCGGGCGCGCCCTCGGTCGTGCTGGCGCTGTTCGGGATCCTGCTGTTCGAGGCCCCGGCGCTCGGCTTTCTGTCGGAGGCCAACGCGGGCGTCGTGTTCGGCAAGTCGTTCTTCGCCGCCGGTGCGATGCTGTCGCTGGTCGCCCTGCCGCTGGTCGTCTCGACCGTGCGCGAGGGGCTGCAGGCGATCCCCAATCACGTCCGCGAGGCGTCGTACGCCGTCGGCAAGACCAAGAGCGCGACGATCAGGCGCGTGCTGCTGCCCGCGGCCCGGCCATCCGTGATTACCGGCCACATGCTCGCGATCGGCCACGTGATCGGCGACACCGCGATCATCGTGCTGCTGCTCGGCGACACGCAGACGCTCCAGGGCGTCGGCCACTTGCCACTGCTGAGCACGCTCCGAGGCACCGGCAGCACGCTGACGAGCTACATCTTCGACAACGCGCCGACGGGCGATCTCAACCAACCGAACAAGGCCTACGCAGCCGCGTTTTTCCTGCTGCTGATCATCCTGGCGCTGAACCTGGTTGTCGACCTCTTTGGGCGCCGATCAAAGGAGCTGCGATGGGGGTGAGCAAGCCGCCGCCGATCAGGCGCCTGGACCGGGTGGTGGGCGTCACCCCGCGGCCACGGCACGACCATCCGGCGCTCGCGCTGGCACCAGACACGAACGGCAACCGCACCGATTTCACGACCGGGTTCGTGTCCGGCCGCCAACCGGTGCGCAACCCGGTGCCGACCGTCGAGCGGATGCAGGTGCAGGAGCTATCGGTCGCGTACGACTCAAAGCCGGCCGTCAACTCGGTCTCGTTTCCGATTCGCCAGGGCGAGGTGCTGGGTCTGATCGGGCCGTCCGGGTGCGGCAAGACGACGGTTCTGCGCTCGCTCAACCGGCTCACGGAACTGACCCGGACAGCGGCGCTGAGCGGGCGGATCACGCTCGACGGGGTCGACATCGCCGCGATCGAGCCGACCTCGCTTCGCCGCCGGGTGACGATGGTCTTCCAGCAGCCAAATCCGTTCCCGATGAGCGTGTTCGACAACGTCGCCTACGTTCTGCGGGAGCAGGCGCGTCGCAAACCCCGCCGCGCCGTCGCTGCGACCGGCGGTCGAGGACGCGCTCTCCCGGGCCGGGCTGCTCGACGAAGTGGCCGACAATATGAGTCATCCGGCGCTGCGCCTGTCGGGCGGTCAGCAGCAGCGGCTGTGCATCGCCCGCGCGCTGGCAGCCGACCCCGAGGTGCTGCTGCTCGACGAGCCGTGCTCGGCGCTCGATCCGCAGTCGACCAAGGTGATCGAAGATCTGATCGTCAAGCTGCGGGAGGAGGTCGCGGTCGTGATCGTGACCCACAATCTGCAACAGGCCTACCGCGTCGCCGACCACGTCGCGTTCATGTATCTCGGCGAGCTGGTCGAATACGCGAGCGCCCGCGCGCTGTTCGCCAACCCCGTCCAGCAGCGGACCAAGGACTACGTCAGCGGTGCGTTCGGTTAGTGGCACGCTCGCGTTGGTCGCGGTCGGGGGCCTGGTCGCCGGCTGCTCCACGACGATGCAGCAGGCCGCCCGCCTGCAGCTGAACTCCGCCCGGATCCGTGTCAGCGAGACCGGCACGCGGGTGACGGTCGCCGGCCATGCCGTGCGCGTAACCCGGGTGTCGCTCGTTTCGGGCTCCGCGGCGACGGCGTTCGTGGTCGTCGTGCGCAACGCATCGCACACGCAGGTCAGCGACCTGCCGATCTCCGTCGGCGTGCGGACCGGTCGCGGACGGCTCGTCTACTTCAACGCGCAACCCGGCTTCGAGTATTCGTATTTCGACGCTCACCTGCCGGTGCTCGCACCCGGCGGCGCGCTGACCTGGATCTACACGACGAGCCGCCGTCCGCCTCCCGGATGGAAGCCGTTCGCGATCGTCGGCGGCACGCCTGCACCACTGGTTCGCGCAGCCGCCGCGCTGCCGCTGATCCGTGCGAGCGCCGCGCCCTCCAGACGCGAGCACTCGACCGCGCGACTGGCGGTCGCCGTGCGCAACCTGTCCGCGATCACGCAGTATCAGCTGCCGGTGTTCGCATTCGCCAAGCGCGGCGACCGGTATGTCGCCGCCGGCAGCCTCACGGTCGATCAGCTCGCAGGACAGGCGAGCGCGACGCTTCACCTGCGACTGATCGGCAGCGTCGCCAACGCCCAACTCGAGATCGAAGCGCTTCCCGCCGTCCTGCAATGAGGAGTCAGAAAATGGAAGTCAGCGAGATGTCGCAGCGGGCCACTGAAGAGCCACAGCTCTCGGGCCCCGCTTTCCAGACAGGCGACCCCGGAGAGGCCCACGTGCAGTGCGACCACTGTGGCGCCGCCGTCGACGATCAGCAGCGCTATTGCATTGCCTGCGGTGCGCACCTCAGGCATGCGTACGATCCCGCGGCCCGCTACTTCAGCCAGGTCGGCGCCAGGGTACGGACATCGCGGGCCGGATCCGCGCCGCAGCGACCGGCCGGCCGCTCCCGCGGCGTCGGCCTGGCTCTCGTCCTCGCGCTGATCCCGGTCGCGGCCGCGATCGGTGTGCTCGCCGGCCGTTCGTCCAACAACCAGGACTCGCAACTGATCCAGGCGCTCGCGCGGCGCCAGGGCGCGGTGACCATCGCGGGGACTGCATCGCACCCGGCGCACGTCGCCGCTCGTCGTGCCCGCCGTGCGCGGGCGACGTCCGGCCACCACGCGCGGGCGAACCGCCCGAGCAAGGCGGTCTCGACCACACGCTACGGGAGAGTCGGGCAGATCACCGGCTTCAAGGCGACCAAGACCGCGCAGCAGCAGGGCGCCTCCGCCACCCAACAGGTCCAGAAATCAACCGGCAAGAACTACGTCAACACGCAGAGCAATCTGCCGTCTCAGGTTGTGGTGCCGTGAAGCTCGCCCGCTCCACCCGCGTCGCCCGCACGAGCGACGGCGAGCGTCCGGCGCCCGATCCCGAGCTGGTCGCCGCTCGACAGCGCCTGACCGAGCGCTTTGCGCTGATGCAGTCCGAGCTCGGCGGGCTGTTCTACGAGATGGCGATCCGCGATCACGTCCAGATGGACGTGCTGATCGAGAAGGCGGCCGCGCTCCAGCGCGTCGATGCTGAGCTGGCCCAGATCGAGCATCTCGCCACGGCGGCAGACGTCACCGTTGGTGGGCATTGCCCGAGCTGCGGGGTCGTGTACGCGCGCCGCGCGGCTTTTTGCTCCCAGTGCGCGACACCACTTGAGGAAACATGATCCGCCTCGGCGGCCTATCGCTGACGCTGCTTGCTGCGCTTTCGGGCGCGGCAACTGTGCTGATCATCTCCGGCGGGAGCGGACGGAGCGCGGCTCAACTCGCCGCCCTGGCTGAGCTGCGGCAGCGGCCGGTGGTGATCGCGCCGCACGCCTCATCGGGCGCGCCCGCGGCGCCTTCGCGATCGTCCAGCGGGCCAGCGCCCGCAGCGGCGTCGTCAACCGGGGCGGGATCGGGGGCACCTGCGGCCAGTCAGACGCCGACCACGACGTCTTCGAACCCGGGGGCGTCGACTCACAACGCGTCGACTCAGAACGCGTCGACGACGAGCGCGCCGGCCACCCGTGCAACCGCGGCCAGCAGCGTGCCGAAGGTCGGGCACGTGTTCGAGATCGCGCTCTCCACTAACAGCTACAGCGACGCGTTCGGCGGCCGTTCGGCGGCCCCGTATCTTCGCTCGCTGGAGTCGAAGGGCACGCTGCTGAGCGGCTTTCAGTCGCTCGGCGCGAGCGAGCTCGCCGACTACCTGGCGATGGTCAGCGGCCAGGGGCCGAATGCGGACACCAGCGGCGACTGCACCACGTACGCCGAGTTTCCACAGAGCGCTGCAGCACAGCCCGACGGCGTCGTACGCGGCAACGGCTGCGTGTACCCCGAGACCGCGCTCACGATCGGCGACCAGGTCACCGCGAGCGGCCACTTCTGGAGGGCGTACGTCGCCGACATGGGCACGCAGACGTGCGCACACCCGAACTCGAACGCCAGCGACGACGACGCCCTGCCCGGTACGCAGCCGGGCTACGACACCGCGCACAACCCGTTCATCTACTTCCATTCGCTGCTCGATCTCGGTGATTGCGCCACTGATGACCAGGACCTGAGCCGGCTGGCGCCGGCGCTGGCCAGGCAGCCGCGCACGGCCACGTTCTCGTTCATCGCACCCGGTGCGTGCGACGACCCCGCGTTGCACGGTGCGGCGAGTCCGGCGGCGACGACCCCCACCAGCACGACGTCATCGTCGACCACGACTACGCCGACCACGACTGTGCCGACCACGACTGTGCCGACCACGACTGTGCCGACCACGACTGTGCCGACCACGACTGCGCCGACCACGACTGCGCCGACCACGACTGCGCCGACCACGACTGCGCCGACCACGAGCACCAGTCCGGCGGCACCCGCCGGCTGCCCCGCGGGCCAGCCGGCCGGGATCGCCGCGGAGAATGCGTTCCTGCGGCTGTGGGTTCCGCGGATCCTCGCCTCGCCGGCGTACAGGCACAACGGCGTGGTGATCATCGCCTTCGCCGCAGCCGGGCAGCTGGGCTCGGGCCGCCCGGTCCGGACGGGTGCGCTCCTTTTGTCGCGGTACGCCCGTCGCGGCAAGCAAATCAGGCGAGCGTTCGGGCCGTATTCGCTGCTGCGGTCGATCGAGGCGATGCTCGGCTACAAGCCGCTCGCTCACGCACGGACGGCTCCGTCGTTTGCGGCGGCCGCCTTGACCCAAACCAAGTGACAACTCAGAACAAGGAGACCAGGTTGAAGATCGCAAGCAAAGCGGGGCTTCTGTCGGCGGTGGCGCTGGCGGTGGCCGTCGGCTCGCCGGCCGGCGCCGGCGCCTCGACACCGGCGGTGCCCCCGACGATTGTGAGCTCGCTCACGCCGAACGTGATCGGCGTCGGGGGGACCACCGCCCTCGGGTTCACGATCAGCAATCCCAACTCGAGCGGGACGCTGTCGTCGGTCGCGTTCAACGACACGCTGCCCGCCAACGTGACCGTCGACGATCCCAACGGCGAGAACGGCAGCTGTGGTTCGGCCAGCGTCGTGACCGCCAATCCGGGATCGAACACGATCTCCCTCAGCGGGGGCTCGCTCAAGGCCGGCGCCAGCTGCACGGTGTCCGTCGCCGTCACCGCCAGCCAGCCGGAGGTCGTTCAGAATCAGACCGGCGCCGTGAGCTCGTCGGCCGGCGCGAGCGGCCCGGGCAACACCCAGACGCTGACCGTGCTGGCAGTCCCGACAGTCAGCGTCAACAAACCCCGCAATAACGCCAAGTACACGTATGCCGAAGTGGTGAGGGCGCGGTACTCGTGCGCTCAGCCAGGCGATCCCGCAGGACTCACCGACTGCTCCGCCCAGGACGATCTCGGCAACGCGCTCAACTCGGGCGGCCGGCTCGACACCCGCTCACCAGGGGCTCACACCGTCTCGATCACCGCCACCAGTGTCGCCGGCCTCGTGACCACGACCACGATCAACTACACGGTCCTCCCGGACGACCGCTTCACCGTCTCGAAGATCAAGGCGCTCGCCGGCGGGGCGCTGAGCTTCGTTCTGGCGCTCCCGGGTCCCGGGAAGATCAACGTCGATGAGCTGGCCGCGGGCGGTCAGACATTCGCGGCGACGGTCACCAGGGTCCACCGCAAGCGCCGGCTGCCGGTGATCGTTGCGCCGCGCAGCGCAGCCGGTCCGGCAACAATCACGCTCGAGGTCGTGTTCACGCCTACCGGGGGCCGGAAACGGATGGTCGTGCGCCGCGGCATATCCGTCAGCTGACCGCCGCATATCGGCCGACCGCGACCGGGTGCGGGCACGACGCCTGCACCCGGCCTCGGTCGGCCCGCGGCGTCGAGCCTGGGCCGGCCGCACCGGCGTCGGCTAGCCTCGACCGACATGAAGGTCGCGATCGTCGGATATCCAAACGTCGGCAAGTCCTCGCTGGTCAACCGCCTGACCGAGTCTCGCGAGGCTGTCGTCCATGAGCGTCCGGGCGTGACCCGGGACCGCAAGGAGGTCCGCACCGACTGGAACGGGCGCTCGCTGACGCTGATCGACACCGGCGGAGTCGACCTCGAGGACCGCGACGAGCTCGCGCGCCAGATCCAGGAGCAGGCCCGCGCTGCGCTCGCCGACGCCGACGCGGCGGTGCTGGTCGTCGACGCTCGTGCCGGGCTGCGCCCCGGCGATCAGGAGATGGCCGAGCTGCTGCGGCGCGGCGAGATGCCGGTGCTGGTCGCCGCGAACAAGATCGACACCGCCGCCGACCTGTCGCTGGCCGCCGAGTTCTACGGCCTCGGGCTCGGCGACCCGATTGCGGTATCGGCCGCTCAGGGGCTGGGAACGGGGGATCTGCTGGACCGGATCACCGCGCTCGCGCCCGAGTCCGACGATGACGCCGGCGACGCCGACGTGGTCCGCCTGGCGTTGATCGGCCGGCCGAACGTCGGCAAGTCGTCGATGATCAACCGATTCGTCGGCTCCGAGCGTGTGATCGTCTCGCCGCAGGCGGGGACGACCCGCGACGCGATCGACCTGCCGCTGCGCTACCGCGACCGCGACCTGGTGCTGATCGACACCGCCGGCATCCGCCGCCAGGCGAAGGTCGGCGATTCGGTCGAGTACTACACATCGCTGCGCTCACGACGGGCGGCAGAGCGCGCCGACGTCGCGCTGGTGATCTGCGACGCCTCCGACGGCGTCACCAGCCAGGACCTTCGGATCGCCGAGCTGGCGATGAAGAGCGGCTGTGCGACCGCGCTGGTGCTCAACAAGTGGGACCTCGCGGAGGACGTCGACCTCGACCACGAGCGCGCGCGCGTCAACCAGAAGCTGCGGCTGCGCCCGCGCGTGCTGACCGCGAGCGCCAAGACCGGTCGCCACGTCGATCGGCTGCTGATCGAGGCGATCGCGCTCGCCGACCGCAGCCGGACGCGGATCCCGACCCCGCAGCTGAACCGCTTCCTGTCGGAGGTCGTCGCAGCGCGCCAGCCGCCGGTCGGCGCCGGCGGCCGGGGCGCCAAGTCAGGGCACCGGCTTCGGCTGCTGTTCATGACCCAGACCGCCGAGCGCCCGCCGCGGTTCTCGATTCAGGTCAACTCCCGCAGCCGCGTGACCCGCGACTACGCCTACTACATCGAGAACCGGCTGCGTGAGCGCTACCGGCTCGAGGGCGTGCCGGCGATCATCGACTTCGTGGCCCGCAGCGAGCGCCGCAATCTCGGAGCTCGCGGCGCCGCCGTGTGACGGATTCAGACGCCGGCGCTCGTCCGCGGGTCGCCGTCCGCGAGACGCTCGTGGAGCGCCCGGTCGACGGTCCGCACGATCCCGCGCGGGTCGCGGACCCCGCGGAACGAGAAATCGAACTCCGATTCGCCGGCGGTGTCGAAGTTGACCGTCCCGACGCGGGCGACCCGGCCCGCGAACGACTGGGTCGAGTTGACGTTCTGGACGCGCTCGAGCCGCGTCTGGTGGATCCGCTTGGACAGCAGCCCGGTCTCGATCGTGAGGCGCCGGTTGGTGATCGAGTAGGTGGTCTGGATCCGCCGCAGCTGCGCGGAGGCGAGCACGACGATGAACACCAGCAGCACGGCGGCGATCACCCACCCGGTCTGGACGTGCCCGACCGCGACCGCGGTGACGATTCCGGCCAGCACGCCGGCGACGACGCTGACCAGCAGTCCCTTGACGTAGAACCGCATCAGCGACACCCACGACGGATGGCCGTGGAAGAAGACGACCTCGCCGGGCTCTGGATCCACGGAGCAATTAAAGACGGTCGCGGCGGCTGCATCCTGGATGCGGTCTAGATTCGGACGCCGATGATCGCCCGCGTCGTGCCGCTCACCCGTACCCGTGCCGTGCGCGGATCGTTCGACTATCGCCTCGGCGATCGCCACGCGGACGTCGAGGTCGGAGCCGTGCTGCGGGTCCCGTTCGGGCGCCAGCGGGCGCTTGGCGTCGTCGTCGGGCTCGCCCGCGACTCGGAGCTCGCGTCCGATCGGCTGGTCGAACCCGATGAGGTGCTCGGGGTCTCGGTCCCGCCCGATCTCGTCGAGCTCGCCGAGTGGATGGCGCGCGAGTACTGCTCGACGACCGCGCGGGCGCTGAGCCTGATGCTCCCGGCGGGCTTGACGGCCGGTCGCGGCGTCAAGCGGTCGCTCGTAGCCGAGCTGACGCCGGCCGGCGGCATCGCGCTGGACGACGCGCAGGCCCGCCTCACTCCTCATCAGCGCGAGCTGCTCGCCACCCTGGCGCGGTCGGGCGCGACTGTCGCGTCGGAGCTCGGAACCGGCAGCCTGCGGCGGCTCGAATCCCGCGGGTTGGTGGCGATCGACGCGCGGGTGCGCCCGCGGCGGCCCGCACGGCGTCCGCTCGGCAGCGCCGCGGAGCGGGCGCCGGCGCTGACCGGCGATCAGCGCGCCGCGCTGGCGGAGCTCGTAAGCGCGTTCGAGGCCCCCGAGCGGCGACGCTTCCTGCTGCACGGGGTGACGGGGTCGGGCAAGACCGAGGTCTACCTCCACGCCGTCCAGACGGCGCTCGAATCCGGCCGCGGCGCGATCGTGCTGGTGCCCGAGATCGCGCTGACGCCCCAGGTGCTGTGGCGCTTCCAAGCGCGGTTCGGCGACGTCGTCGCGGTCCTGCACTCGGCGCTCGCTGCCGGCGAGCGCCACGACGAGTGGCTGCGGCTCGCAAGCGGCGAGGCGCGGGTCTGCGTCGGTCCGCGCTCGGCGGTGTTCGCGCCGGTCACAGATCTGGGATTGGTGATCGTCGACGAGGAGCACGAGGCCTCCTACAAGCACGAGGGCGACCCCCGCTACGACGCGCGCAGCGTCGCTGCGTGGCGCGCGGCGCGCTCGGAGGCGGTGCTGGTGTTCGGCAGCGCCACGCCGCGCCCCGAGAGCGTCGTCTCGCTCAGCCACCTGCGGTTGCCCGAGCGCGTCGACCGGCGCCCGCTCCCCGTGGTCGAGGTGCTCGACATGCGCGGCCATCACGAACCACTGCATCCCGAAACGAGGATCGCGCTCGGCGACCTGCGCCGCGCGGGTGGCAAGGCGATCGTGCTGCTCAACCGTCGCGGCTGGTCGAACTTCCTGTCCTGCCGCGCCTGCGGCCGCGTCTGGCTGTGCCCCAACTGCGACGTCGCGCTCGTGCTGCACCGGGACGGCAAGTTCGTCGCCTGTCACCACTGCGGTCATCGGGAGGTGATCCCGGGCCGCTGCACCGCCTGCGCGTCCGTGTCGGTGGCGCGTCACGGCGCGGGAACCGAGCGGATCGAGCACGAGCTGCGCGCCGCGCTCGGTGCAGACGAGTTCCCGATCTTCCGCCTCGACGCCGACGCGGCGACGCTCGACCGGCGGGCCGTCACGCTGCAGCGCTTCGAGGCCGCGCGAGCCGGAGTGCTGGTCGGGACGCAGATGGTCGCCAAGGGCCACGACTTCCCGGACGTCTCGCTCGGTGTGGTGCTCGACGCCGACCAGACGCTGCGGTTCCCCGACTTCCGGGCCGAGGAGCGGACGTTCGCGCTCGTCACGCAGCTGGCCGGCCGCACCGGTCGTGGCGTCAGCGGCGGCCGGGTGCTCGTTCAGACGCTGGCGCCAGAAGCGCGGTCGATCGACTTTGCGACCCGGCACGACTCCGACGGCTTTGTCGCCGACGAGCTCGCCCGCCGGCGGGCGCTGCGATACCCGCCGTATGCGACGCTGATCAGGGTTGTATGTGGCGCAGTCCAGGAGCCGCTCGCGAGCGCGACGGCGGCGGCGATCGCCGCCGAGCTCGGGACGCTGAACGGAGCCGTGCTCGGTCCCGCGCCCCTGTTTCGCCTCCGCGGCCGGGCGCGGAGCCAGGTCGTGATCAAGACCGGCGACCGCTACGGCGCGATCGACGCCGTCGGCCACGCGGTCGATCGCGTGGCCCCGGGCGCGGCCCGCAAGGGTGCAAGCGTCAGCGTCGATGTCGATCCGCAGTAGACACGACGCGCGCCCCCGATACGCTTTGCGGCCTTCGGAAGGGGGCTGAGTGAACTGTCCGGCTTGTCACAGTGAGGTTGCAGAGAGCGCGAAGTTCTGCGGTGTATGCGGGACGGCGCTGTCCGCCCGCTGCGCCGTTTGCGGCGCCACGCACGCGCCCGGCCAGCGCTTCTGCGAGGAGTGCGGCGCCGGCCTGACCGTCCCGTCGGCCCCGCCGACCCCGGCGGTCGTCGATCGACCCGCAGCAGCGACGGCCGGTGAGCTTCGGCTCGTGTCCGTCCTGTTCGTCGATCTGGTCGGGTTCACGGCCCTGTCCGAAGCGCGCGAAGCCGAGGACGTGCGCGAGCTGCTGGGTCGCTACTTCGACTCCGCCCGGACGATCGTCGAGCGCTACGGCGGCGTCGTAGAGAAGTTCATCGGCGACGCCGTGATGGCGGTCTGGGGCGTTCCGGCAGCGCGCGAGGATGACGCCGAGCGGGCCGTACGTGCTGCTCTGGACGTCACTGACGCGGTCGCCGTGTTCGGCGAGCAGGCTGGCGCCCCCGGCCTGCGCGCGAGGGCCGGCGTCGTGACCGGCCAGGTGGCGGCGGTCGACAACCCGGGCGAGGGGTTGGTCGTCGGAGACCGCGTCAACACCGCCTCGCGCGTCCAGTCGGTGGCGCGGCCCGGCGCGGTGCTGGTAGACGAGGTGACCAGACAGCTGACCTCGGCGGCGATCGCGTACGAGGACGCCGGCGAGCACGTGGTCAAGGGAAAGTCCGATCCGCTGCGCCTGTGGCGCGCGACCCGCGTCCTCGGCGGCGTCCGCGGGTCTCAGCGCGAGCAGGGACTGGACGCGCCGTTCGTCGGTCGCGACGGCGACCTGCGCCTGGTCAAGGAGCTGTTCCACGGCGCGCTCGAGCGCCGCACGGCGCGGCTGGTGGCGGTCTCGGGAGAGGCGGGGATCGGCAAGACGCGGCTGCGCGGCGAGTTCTTCAACTACATCGACGGGCTCGCGGATACCGTCCTCTGGCACTCGGGCAGGTGCCTGTCGTACGGCAAGGGGGTCGCGTACTGGGCGCTGGCCGAGATGGTGCGCCAGCGGATGGGCATCTCCGAGGAGGCGTCCGAGCAGGATGCGTCGGCGAAGCTCGCTCTGGCACTCGACGAATGGGTCGAGGATCTGACCGAGCGCGAGTTTCTCGCACCGCGGCTCGGCGCACTGTTGGGCGTCGCGGAGCCGGGCCTGGGACGGGAGGAGCTGTTCGCCGGATGGCGCCTGTTCTTCGAGCGTCTGGCCGCTCATCTGCCGGTCTCGATGGTGTTCGAGGACCTGCAATGGGCCGACGAGGGGCTGCTGGACTTCATCGACAGCCTGCTCGACTGGTCGGCGTCGAGCCCGATCTTCATCCTCACGCTGGCGCGTCCGGAGCTCGCCGCGGGACGGTCGGGATGGCCCGCCGGCCGGCGCGGCGCAACGACGCTCGTGCTCGAGCCGTTAGACGACGGGTCGATGCGGGCGCTGCTCGACAGCCTCGTCGATGGCCTGCCCGAGCGGGCCGCGACGCGGATCGTCGAGCAGGCCGAGGGCGTACCGCTGTACGCGCTCGAGACCGTCCGGGCGCTTGCCGACCGTGGCGTCCTGGCCGACCGCGACGGGCGACTGGTGCTCGTCGGGGAGCTGGGAGAGCTCGACGTTCCGGCGAGCCTCAGCGCGCTGCTGGCGGCGCGCCTCGACGCGCTCGAGCCGGAGGAGCGCGCGCTCGTGAAGGCGATGTCGGTATTCGGCGGGTCGTTTCCGAGCTCTGCCGCCGCGGCGCTGGGCGACATTGCTGGTCAGCAGCTCGAGACCGTCCTGGCGGCGCTCGTGCGCAAGCAGGTGCTGATGATCCGGGCCGACCCGCTCTCCCCTGATCGCGGCCAGTACGCGTTTGCCCAGGGGCTGCTGCGAACCGTCGCCTACGACATGCTCACGCGCCAGGAGCGTAAGCCCCGTCATCTCGCCGCCGCCGAGCATCTGCGGCGCGTGTTCGCCGATGACGGCGAGGACGTCGCCGAGGTGATCGCTTCGCACTATCTGCAGGCCTACCAGGCCGCCGCCGACGATCCCGACGCCGACGTACTGCGTGAGCAGACCCTGACCGCTTTGCGGCGCGCGGGCCAGCGCGCGGCGACCGTCGGCGCACCGGAGACTGCCTCTGATCTATACCTCACCGCGACCGGGCTTGCTCGCGACGAGGATGAGCGAATCGAGCTGACCGAGGCCGCCGCCGAGATGGCGCAGCAGGCCGGGAGCAGCGACGTCGCACTGGAGCTGTTCGAGCAGGTGGGCGCTGCGCAGACGGCGGCCGGTCGTGACCGTGAGACGGCCCGGCTGGCCGCGAGCATCAGCCGGTCACTGATTCGCCTGGGGCGTAACGAGGAGGCCGCCGAGCGGATCCGAGATGCGCTGAGTGTGCTCGGTCACGACCGGACTGATCCGGACGTGGGCAGGCTCAACACGATGCTCGCCAACGCACTGCTGAACGCCGGCGACTACGATCGTGCGGGCGACTGTCTCGAGACTGCGCTTGTGATCGGACAGGCGCTCAAGCTTCCGGGCGTGACCGCCGACGCACTTACGCACAAGGCAACGATTCTCCTGATGGAGGGGCGAGTCGAGGAAGCTCGCCTTCTATATGGCGGTGCAGGCGAGATCGCCAAGCGCAATGGGCTGCTCGAGCAGCAGCAGCGTGCGCTGGGCAATGGAGCCAATCTGGCGATGCTCTGGGATCTGCCCAGTGCCGCGCAGGAGATCGAGGAGGCGATGGGCATAAACCGCCGGCTCGGCGACCGCAGCCAGGAGAGCATCGGCGCCGCCAACCTGCTCTCGGTGCTGCTGCTGGCGGGGCGTTGGGAGCAACTCGAGCTGCTGGGGCGCCAGTTCCTCGACGAGGGCGAAAGCCGTCCCGGCGCCGAGTTCGTGCACTACCGCGTGGCGCGATTGCTGGTGCTGAACGGGCGCACGGCCGAGGCGGGCGAGCATTTCGACCTCCTCGAGGCCTGGCGCGGCACCGATAACGAGGAACTGGCGGCGATGCGCGACAGCGCGGTCGTATCGCGGGAGCTTGCCGAGGGCGATGCCGAGCAGGCGCTTGAACGCGGCCTCAAGCTGCTCGGACACGTGGTCGATCTCCTGGGTGTGTCGCACGACTCCGTGCGCGACGCCTGGCCCGAAACGCTCGAGGCGGCGCTCCAGGTCGGCCGACTCGACGACGCTGACGTGCTCGTCTCGCTGCTCGGCGATCAGCCACCGGGTCACATACCGCCCTACCTGACGGCGCATCTGGCTCGGGGCCGTGGCCTGGTGGCCGCTGCGCGGGACCAGGGCGGCGACGCCGAAGCGCACCTGGAGACCTCGATCGATGAGTTCCGCGCGCTCGGGTATCCCTACTGGCTTGGGGTCGCCCAGCTTGACCTCGCCGGTTGGCTGGCGGGTGAGAGCCGGATCGCCGAGGCAGCGGCGCCGCTGGACGAGGCGAGCGCGGCGCTCGAGGCGCTCGGGGCGGCCCCGGCGCTCGAGCGAGCCCAGAAACTGGGCAGATCGATCGCGGCAGACCCGGCGCTGGATCCGGCCGGCAGGGGACTGAGCACGGCCGAGCGCTAGTCGCAGTGCAGGCAAATAGGGTGCCGTTCGAGCGCCCCCTGGGGGCGCTGATATTCCAGAAGAGACCACTAGACTCGGGATCGTGGCCAATCGCACCGCAGACGCGCAGCAGCAACTCGACAACGAGGTCGTCGAGGAGCCCGAGGAGGACCACGAGCACGAGCTCGACCCAGAGGTCGCGGCGCGGCGAACCGCGGCGCTCGCGCACGTCCGAAAGTTCGGCGATCCGGTGCTGCGCACCCGCGCCCGCACGGTCGAGCGCTTCGACGACGCGCTGACCGACGAGATCAGACGGATGAGCGAGCTGATGGTCGACGCGCTCGGTGTCGGCTTGGCCGCGAACCAGGTCGGGATCCTCAACCGGGTGCTGGTGTACCGCGTCCACCAGCAGGCTCCTGTCGCGGCCCTGATCAACCCCGAGATCGAGTGGTCGGGCAAGGAGAAGGAGATCCTCGAGGAGGGTTGCCTCAGCCTGCCGGCGGTCCACGTCGACGTCGAGCGGCCGGTCCACGTCCGCGTGCGGGCGCTTGACGAGCACGGCGAGCCGATCACGATCGAGGCGTCGGGGCTCGAGGCACGCGTGATCCAGCACGAGGTCGACCACCTCGACGGGGTGCTGGTGCTCGACCGCATCTCGCGCCAGCAGCGCAAGGAGGCGATGCGGGCGCTGCGCGAGGCACAGGCCGACTAGCCGCCCGGTCAGCGTGCGGACGGTCTATCTCGGCACCTCCGAGTTCGCGGTCGCAGTGCTGCGCGCGCTCGCCGCATCGCAGCACGGTCCGGCACTCGTCGTCACGCGCCCGGACCGGCCCCGCGGGCGCGGCCGCAAGCTCGCGCCGCCGCCGGTCGCGGTCGCGGCCCGCGAGCTAGGGATCGAGCTCGATCAGCCGGAGTCGGTCAACGACGAACACGCCCGCGCCCGGATCGCCGCCGCGAAGCCGGACGTCGTCTGCGTATGCGCATTCGGCGCCCTGATCAAGGAGCCGCTGCTGTCAGAGCACGAAATGCTCAACGTCCATCCGTCGCTGCTGCCGCGCTGGCGCGGCGCGGCGCCGATCGAGCGAGCGATCATCGCCGGGGACTCGATCACCGGGGTGTCGATCATGCGCGTCACCGTGGGGCTCGACAGCGGACCTGTTTGCGCCACTGAACAGCAGCCGATCCTCCGCGCCGACACGTACGGGACGGTCGCGGAACGCCTGGCGCGGCTAGGTGGCGAGCTGCTGGTCCAGACGCTCGATCGGCGGCCGGATTGCATCCCGCAGGACGACGCCAGCGCCACCTACGCCGACAAGCTGACCGCGGATGATCGGTCGCTCGATCCGGGTCAGACGGCGCTCGACCTCGAGCGCCGAGTTCGTGCCCTCTCGCCTCACATCGGCGCCGCGGTGGCGCTCGGCGACGGAGATCGGCTGCTTGTCTGGGAGGCGCGCACGAGCGACGGACCAGGGCCGGCCGAGGGCGTGCTGGAGCTCGACGGGCCGCTGCCGGTGCTCGGCTGCGCACAGGGATCGCTCGAGCTGGTGGTCGTGCAGCCGGCGGGGCGCCGCGCGATGCCCGGCGCCGATTACCTGCGCGGCCTGCGGGGTTGACCGTGGCCGGGGACGTCTCGCCCGCGAGGCGGTGCGCGTTCACCGTGGTCCGGCGCGTGTTCGAGCAGGACGCGTATGCCGATCGCGCGCTGACCGCGGAAGCGGCCGGCCTGACGCCCCGCGACCGGTCGCTGGCGATGTCGCTCGCGTTCGGAACCGTCCAGCGGCGCGCGACGCTCGACTACGTCGCCCAGCGCCTCTGCAGCAGGCCGCTGTCGAGCATCGAGCCGGGAGCCCTGGCGGCGCTGAGGCTGGGCCTTCTCCAGATTCTGTTCCTCGACGGGATCGCCGAGCACGCCGCTGTGCACGAGAGCGTCGAGCTCGCCAAACGCGCGAGCCGTGGCGGGGCGGGGCTCGTCAACGCCGTCCTTCGTCGCGCGACGCGGGAGGGCCCCGCGCTCCTGCGGGCGCTGTCGGACGAGACGCCTCGCGAGGCGGCAACGCTGCATTCGGTACCGGTCTGGCTGGCAGAGTTGTGGTGGCGCGAGCTCGGCGCCGACCGCGCCCGGGCGCTGCTCGCCCGCGTCAACGATCCCGCCGAATCAGCGCTGCGAGTCAACACGCTCGTCTCGTCGCTCGACGTGGTCCGTGCGGAGCTGCCGGCTCGCGTCGTGCCCGAGTTGCCTGAGGCGCTGGTGCTCGACCGGCCATTCGACGTCCAGGGCTCAGAGCTGTTCCGGCGCGGGGCGATCATGGCCCAGTCCCGCGCATCGATGCTGGTCGCCCGGGCGCTGGCGCCGAAGCCCGGAGACAGGGTGCTGGACCTGTGCGCCGCACCGGGCGCGAAGACGACCCACATCGGCGCGCTGCTCGCCGACGACGGAGAGCTGACCGCTGTCGAGCGCAACCCCGGGCGCGCGCGAGCGCTGAGCGCGACGCTCGCCAGGATGCACGTCGACTGCGCGCGGGTCGTGGTCGCCGATGCGAGGTACGAGCTCGCGGCGGGTCAGCGCTGCGATGCGGTGCTCGTCGACCCCCCGTGCAGCGGCCTCGGGACGCTTCAGTCGCGACCGGATCTGCGCTGGCGGACGAGCCCCGAGCGGATCGCCGAGCTCAGCGTGCTGCAGGCACAGGTACTGAGCACCGGAGCTGACGCGACCGCGCCGGGCGGCACGCTGGTCTACTCGGTCTGCACGATCTCGCGCGAGGAATCGGTTGCGGTCGTCGAGCGGTTACTTCGAGAACGTCCCGAGTTCGTCGTCGAGGATCTGGGCGGGCTGTTGCCAGGAGCCGGTCCAGGGCCGTTTCTGCAGACGTTTCCGGACCGCGACGGGACCGATGGCTTCTTCATCGCGAGGCTGCGGCGGCGAAACGGCCTGGGCTCGCGTTAGCCTGTAGCGCGTGAGCGAACCAGCACAAGGGTCGCCGCTAGGCCCCGAGTGCCCCGGTTGCGGCGAGCCGTGGCTGAGGCCGACGGCCGTTCCGGGCCGCTATCGCTGCGTCTACTGCCTGCGGCGATACGAGCTCGTCTCCGTCTGTCCCAACTGCGGTGAGCATTCGACGATCGTCCGCATGTCGAGCACCGCGATCGTCGCCTGCAACCACTGCCACGCGAGCATGCTGCAGGCGGTGTGACCGACCTCGCAAGCCGCCGCGCGATGCTGCGCCAACCGCGCGTAGCGCCATCGATCCTGTCGGCCGACTTCTCTCGCCTCGGAGCCGAGGTCAAAGAGGTGCTCGATGCGGGGGCGCGTGTGATTCACGTCGACGTGATGGACGGCCACTTCGTGCCGCCGATCACCTTCGGCGCCGTGATCGTCAGCGCGCTGGCCGACCTGATCCACGACGCCGGCGGCCTGATCGACGTCCACATGATGGTCGAGCGCCCCGAGCGCCACGTCGGCGAGATCGCCCGCGCGGGCGCCGACAGCATCACAGTCCACGCCGAAGCGACCCCGCACCTGCACTACACGCTGCAGGCGATCCGCGAGGCGGGCTGCAGCGCCGGCGCCGCGATCTGCCCGTCGACGCCGGCGCTGGCGCTGGCCGACGTCGCCGCTGAGACGCTCGACTTGGCGCTCTGCATGAGTGTCAACCCCGGCTGGGGGGCGCAGAAGTTCATCGGGCACTCGCTCGACAAGCTGCGCCAGATGCGGGGCGCGCTGTCGCCGGCGATCGCGCTCGAGGTCGACGGCGGCGTGCACGGGCAAACCGCCGGGCCGTGCGTCGAGGCCGGCGCGAACCTGCTGGTGACCGGCTCGGCCGTGTTCGGCTCAGACGACCCGGCGGCCGCCTACGCCGCGATCGCCGGCGCGGCCGGGCTCGACGCCTGAGACCGGCTCGAGCCGAGCCTGTAGACGAGCGTCAGCAGCACGCACAGCAGCGCCGTGGCACCGAAGTAGCCGGCCTCGACGCGCGTCACCTCGTTGCCGATCAGCGTGCTCTCCATGAACAGCACAAACAGCGCCGCGGCGGTCAGCCACGCGCCGGCCGCCCAGCGCGCGCGCCCGCGTGCCAGGGCCGCCTGGTTGAGCGTCCCGGAGACGAGGTGCAGGCCCATCCCGAGGCCGACGAGCGCGAGCCCGAAACGTCCGTAGGGATAGCCCTTGTCGCCCAGCAGGGCGGTCATCACCTGCGGGCCGATCACCAGCAGGCCGAGCGCGACGGCGAGCGCGAACGCGACGATCGCGAGGATCGTGATCCGGATCGCGCGGTGGAACTCGTCCGCGTTCTCGCGCGCCTCGAGGCCGGCGAGGTGGGGGAGGATCGAGGTCTGGATCGCCTGAAACAGCTGCAGCGGGGCGCGGACGATCAACATCACGTTGAACACGAACCCGGTCAGGCCGAGCGTCAACGCGACCGCGCCGCCGCGCGCGTTGCCGGCGACGATCAGCACGCCCGCGTTCATCAGCACCTGCTCGGACAGCATGATCCCCACCACCGCGACCGCGAATCCGGCGCCGTGCTTGAGCGACAGGTCGGTCGTCGCCTCCTCGACCTGGGCGTGGGCCGGCCCCTCGCGGGCCGCGTCGGCGGCCGGAATTCCCGCCGGCGCCCGGACCCGGATCCGCGTGAACGCGAACGGGATCACGGCCAGCGACACGAACGGAGCGACCGCCATCCCGAGCGCGACCGCGTTCTGGCCGGTGGCGATGCCGAGCGCGGCCGCCAGCGCGAACAAAAACCGCGACGTCGACTCCAGGAACACGAGCCCGCCGTAGAGTGCGAACCGTTTGTGGCCCGCGAGCCAGCCGCGCGCGAAGTAGCTCGCCGCGTAGGCCATCACGCCGACCACGAGGATCCAGTAGAGGCCCGCGGAGCCCTCGAAGATCCCCGACTCGATCTGGGGCCGAAGCACCAGCGCGACCGCCAGAAACAGCACCGCGAACCCGAACTGGATCGCCGCCGGCACCCGGAGCACGTGCCCGTGTAGCCCCCGCGCGCGGCGGTCGGCGATCGTCCGCGACAGCAGCTGCTCGATCGGCCGGTAGATGACGCTCAGGATCACGAACATGATCGCCCAGCAGAGCGAGATGCGCCCGTACTCGACAGGGTTGAGAACGTGGCTGGCGGTCGCCAGATACGCGAACGTGAACAGCCCGGTCGAGGCGATCCCGATCGACAGCACGCGGGCACCCGACCCGAACGATGCGTCTGGGACAACGTTCGCAGCGCCCGGCTCGTCGGCGGGCGCGGGCTCGCCGGATGGCGGGCGCCGGATCCCGGATGCCATCAGCCCACCCGGGCTAGGAGCATCGTCCACGGGAACGGCGACCGCGCCTGGACGACCTCGCCGTAGCGCCCGAGCAGCCCCTCAAACGACCGCCGGCTCCAGTGGTTCAGGTGCCCGGGCGTGTTGCCGAGGTCGCGGACGTAGGCGCCACGCGCGACGTTCAGCACGCGCCACAGCGGCTCGCGCGGCACCGATACGAGCAGGTATCCGCGCGCCACGCGCGCCATCTCCGACAGCATCTGCTGCGGGTCCGGTACGTGCTCCAGGACCTCGGTCGCCGCGACGAGGTCGAACTCGCGATCGCCGAACCGCAGCTGCTCTGCGCGCATCGCCTGGAACTCGAGCTGTGCGTGGGCGCGCGATGCCCATTCAGCCTCGAGCTTTGGGTCCTCGAGATCGACGCCGACCACGCGTCCCACACCCGGCCGTGCCGCCCATTTGAGGCTCAGCACCCCCTCTCCGCAGCCGACGTCGAGCACCGACGACGGCGCAGCGCGGTCGACCAACTCGTCGAGCGTCCGTTCGAAGCCGGCCATCAGCCGGCGGACGACCGGGTTGGTCGAGCCGTACTTGTCGAACGTGTTGCCGGTCGGTGTCGCCGGATCGGCCGCTGCGTGCAGCGTCATACGCCGAGCGCCTCGCGGTCGCCGGGACCGCTTCCGGCCCCCTTGTCCTGCGGCGGGTCTGCGACGGTGCCGGGGGCGTTGGTGGCAGCCTCGTTCACCGGCTGCCCCGGCTCGTAGTGGGACGGCTCGACGCCGAGCTGGAGCTCGATCCGCCGCACGCGCTCGAACGTCCGCTGCGACAGCGTGCGCTGGGCGTCGAGCAGGTCACCTATCACCCCGAGCGCGCCCAGCAGCATCGCGGCATTGAACAGCACCGCGCCCGCGATCAGCGATTGGATGTGCCCCTTCGCGGTGTGTGGATCCTCCACGAAGTAGATCAGGAAGCGGATGAACAGCAGCAGCGCCGGTACACCCATCACGATCGCGCCGGTCCAGAACACCTTCAGCGGCTCGTACTGGGAGTAGACCCGGAAGATCGACAGCCCGTTGCGGCGGATGTAGGCCGGAATCGACGGGAACAGCCGCGACTCGCGGGTCTTGGGATTGGTCCGAACCGGGACGTGGTCAACCGCCACCAGCAGCTTGCCGGCCTGGATGATCGTCTCGAGCGTGTAGGTGAACTTCGAGACGACCTGCATCTGTAGCGCCGCTTCACGGTTGTAGGCGCGGAAGCCCGAGGTTGTGTCGGGGATCTCAGTCGAAGACGCCTGGCGCACGACCCACGATCCGAGCCGCTGCAGGCGGCGCTTGGAATGGGAGAAGTTCTCGTTGACGTCGACCTGGCGGTCGCCGATCACCATGTCGGCCTCGCCGCGCAGGATCGGAGCGACGAGCTTCGGGATGTCGGCGCCCTCGTACTGGTTGTCGGCATCGGTGTTGACGATCACGTCGGCGCCGAGCTTGAGCGCCGTGTCCAAGCCAGCCTGGAACGCCGCCGCTAGGCCCTTGTGGTTGGTCAGCCGCACGAGGTGATCGACCCCGTTGCGGCGCGCGGTCTCGATCGTCGCGTCGGTCGATCCGTCGTCGATGATCAGCCATTCGACGACATCGAAACCGGGCACCGTCCGTGGCAGGTGGGCGAGCGTGGTCGGGAGCTGGTCTTGCTCGTTGAAACAGGGGATCTGGATGATGAGCTTCATGTCCGCAAGCGCACGAAGGTGGACTATGACGTGGCGCTGCCCGGCTCCGACGCACTCAATGGGCGCGCGCTGTCGATCACACGGTAGCGGGATACTCGTTGGACAACATGG
The DNA here is from genome assembly GCA_963756655.1 of uncultured Solirubrobacterales bacterium. Taxonomy (GTDB): domain Bacteria; phylum Actinomycetota; class Thermoleophilia; order Solirubrobacterales; family Solirubrobacteraceae; genus Palsa-465. Next base: position 157,952 of record CAVWOQ010000023.1, on the reverse strand, counting down.
ATGCGGCGACCCTGAGCCCGGGGCGGACCACGCTCCCGTCCGTTTCCCCTGGCCGTGGCGAGAGGCTTCGCAGCCGCGTCACCGCCAGGCGCGTGGATCTGCACCGGCCGGCGCTGGCGCTGCTGCTCGTGGTGACGTTTGCACTTCGTCTATGGGGGATCAAGCAGGGCCTGCCTTACAGCTACAACGTCGATGAGGCGACGCATTTCGTTCCGCGGGCGCTGGCGTTCTTCTCCCACGACCTCAACCCGCAGTATTTCCTCAACCCGCCTGCATATTCCTACCTCCTGCACATCGTGTTCGAGCTCTGGTTCGGCAGCGGCGACGCGGCCACCCGGGCCTACACGGTCGATCCCACGCAGGTGTTCGTCGTCGCGCGCGTGGTCGCCGCGGTGCTGGGGACGATCGCGGTGTGGCTCACGTATCTGGCCGGCGTGCGCCTGTTCGGGCGCACGGTGGCGCTGCTGGGGGCGGCGATCTTTGGGCTCTCATACCTGCCGATCTTCTACAGCCACCTGGCCCTCAACGACGTCCCGACGCTGGCGCCGGTGGCGCTCTCGCTGTACGGCGTCGCCGGCGTGCTGCGGCGCGGGTGGCGCCGCGACTACGTGCTCTCCGGGGTCGCGATTGGGCTCGCCGCGGCGACCAAGTACACGGGCGGGATCACCGTCGTCTGCCTGCTCGGAGCGGCGGCCGCCGATGGGCTCGGCGGCGCCGCGCTGACGGCGCTGCGGCGCACCGCGCTCGCGCTGTTGGCGGCGCTGGCGGCGTTCGTGGTCGCCAACCCGTTTTCGGTGCTCGACTTCTCGGCCTTTCAGGCGGGGGTAGCCACTCAGCAGTCGCTCGCCGGCGGCGGCGCCCCGGTCAAGCTCGGCACGACCTCGACCAGCGGCATCGCCTACTACCTGTGGACGTTCACCTGGGGTCTGGGCTGGGCGCCTTCGATCGGGGCGATCGGCGGGGCCGTTTTGCTGATCGTCCGCCGGCGACTGACGATGGCGCTGGTGCTGCTCCCGGCGCCGATCGCGTTCATCATCTTCATGGGCGACCAGCAGCGGTTCTTCGGGCGCTGGCTGATGCCGATCTTCCCGATCGTCGCGCTGCTCGGCGCCTACGGCACGGTCGAGCTGGTCCGCTGGGTCGTCCGCACGCGCCACGTACCTGCGCTGCTGGCGGGCGCCGTCGCGACGATCGTCGTGCTCAGTCAGGGGCTCGCGAGCGCGATCCACAACGACTCCGTGCTGACACGACCCGATACCCGGAACCTGACCCGCAAGTGGATGGTCGCCCACGTGCCCGCCGGTACCAAGGTCGTGATCGAGCCGATCGTCGAGGACAACTGGGCGACCGACATCGGGCACGCGCTGCCCGCGACCCTGAGCGGCGCCCGCTGGCAGCGGTATCCGACGTGGGAGACCAACGTCGACGCGCAGGGCAAGCCGTTGCCGGCCGGCGAGCATCGCTACGTGGTCGTCGATGAATACGAGCGGACGCTGCGCCCGGCGCTGCTGGCCCAGTACGAGGCGACCGGGTACTGCTGGGTCGTGATCGGCTCGCTGCAGGCGGGACGCTCATTCGCGCAGCCGAAGATCGCGCCCCAGGCGATCGCGTACTACGCGGCGCTCGCCAACCAGGCGAAGCTGATGTACCACGTGAGCCCGTTCGCCAACAGCCGCCACGCGGTCCCGTTCAGCTTTGACTGGTCGATCGACTACTACCCCCGCCAATACGAGCGGCCCGGGCCGGAAACGAGCGTTTATCGCCTCCAGGGCGGTAAATGTGCGCCGAACTATTCTCCAAGGCGGAGATGACAACCACCAGCGCCGATCTAGACCACCGTCACCTGGCACGCGCGATCGAGCTCGCCGAGCGCGGTCGCGGACAGGTGAGCCCCAACCCGCTGGTCGGCGCCGTGCTGGCCAACCTCGACGGGGTGATCGGCGAGGGCTTTCACCGCGCGCTGGGGTCGGCCCACGCGGAGGTCGAGGCGATCCAGGCCGCGCATGGCCACGAGACCGGGGACGCGACCCTGTACATATCGCTGGAGCCATGCTGCCACGAGGGCCGCACGCCGCCGTGCACCCAGGCGATCCTCGACGCGGGGATCTCCAGGGTGGTGGTCGCGTCAGACGACCCGAGTGAGCACGCCAACGGACGTGGCCTCGGGATCCTTCGCGATGAAGGGGTCGAGGTCGTGCTCGACACCGGCGAGTTGGCCCGGCGAGCGCGGCTGCTGAATCAGCCGTTTCGCAAGTACGTCCGCACCGGCCGTCCGTGGGTGCTGTTCAAATCGGCGATGACGCTCGATGGCAAGGTCGCGTCCCGCAGTGGTGACTCGAAGTGGATCTCGGGTGAGGCGAGCCGCCGGCGCGCGCACCACTGGCGCGCTGAATGCGACGCCGTCGCGGTCGGGGTCGGCACCGCGCTGGCCGACGACCCGCTGCTGACCGCGCGCGTCCTGGGAGTCGGTCGCCAGCCGCGCCGCGTCGTGTTCGATTCGCTCGGCCGGCTGCCGCTCAATGCGCAGCTGGTCGGCGACGCAAGGCGCGTGCCGCTGACCGTCGTCGTCTCGCGCGCAGCCCCGCGGAGCGCGACCGACGCGCTGCAGACACACGGCGCCGAGGTGATCGTCGCGACTGGCGAGAACGAGCCCGCTCGCGTGTGCTCGGCGCTCGACCAGCTGGGTGCCGCGGGCGTGTCCTCGATCCTGCTCGAGGGCGGTCCGCACCTCGCCGGCGCGTTTCTCGACGCGGGCGAGATCGATGAGATCAGGCTCTTTTTGGCGCCGCTGATCCTCGGCGGCAAGAAGGCGCGCGACCCGCTCGAAGGGGAGGGCGTCGAAATGATCTCCGAGGCCGTGCGCGCGTTGACGCTGACCTGCGATTCGGTCGGCGACGACCTGCTGATCAGCGCCCGGATCAGGGAGTGGTGAGCCGGTGTTCACCGGCCTTGTCAGTGATCTTGGGCGGATCACCAGCGCGGAGCGCTCCGCGGATGGCGTCCGCCTGACGGTCGACTGCGGCCTGACGTCCGACCTGCACCCAGGAGACTCGGTCGCGGTCAACGGCGTCTGCCTGACGGCGATCGCGGTCGCCGACGGCGCCTTCGAGGCCGACGTGATGAACGAGACCTTGCAGCGCAGCTCGCTGCGCGACGCCGCCGCTGGCACCGAGGTCAACCTCGAGCTGCCGCTGCGAGCCTCGGACAGGCTCGGCGGTCACATCGTGCAGGGGCACGTCGACGGCGTCGGGACCGTGCAGGAGCTTGCCGACGACGGCTTCGCCCGCCGGGTGCGAATCTCCGCGCCGGACGAGGTGCTCCGCTACCTCGTCGAGAAGGGCTCGGTCGCGGTCGACGGCGTGTCGTTGACGGTGGCCGACTGCGACAACGCATCGTTTACCGTTTCTCTGATCCCCGAGACGCTGCAGCGGACGAATCTGCAGCAAGCGCAGGCTGGAACCCGAGTCAACCTGGAGGTGGACGTGTTGGCCAAATACGTCGAGAAGCTGGTGGGGGCGGTCCGGTGAGCGCCACCAAGTCGACCTTCTCATCGATCGAGGACGCGATCGAGGACATCCGCGAAGGCAGGATGGTCGTCGTCTGCGACGATGAGACGCGCGAGAACGAGGGCGACCTGACGATGGCGGCGCAGTTCGTGACCCCGGAGGCGATCAACTTCATGGCCAAGGAGGGGCGCGGCCTGATCTGCCTCGCCCTGACTTCGGCGCGCTGCGATGAGCTCGGCCTCGACCTGATGGCGGCCAAGAACGAGTCCGCGTTCGAGACCGCGTTCACGGTCTCGGTCGAAGCCCGCTCGGGCGTCAGCACCGGGATCTCGGCCGCCGACCGGGCGCGCACGATCCAGGTCGCGATCGATCCGGAGACGAGCCCGCGTGAGCTCGTCCAGCCCGGCCATGTGTTCCCGCTCAAGGCGCGGATCGGCGGCGTGCTCGAGCGCGTCGGCCAGACCGAAGCGGCGGTCGACCTCGCCCGGCTGGCGGGGCTGAACCCGGCCGGCGTGATCTGCGAGATCATGAACGACGACGGCACGATGGCCCGCGTCCCGGACCTCGGACCGTACTGCGAGCGCCACCGCCTGAAGATGATCACGGTCGCCGACCTCGTCGCCTACCGCCGGCGCCACGAGAAGCTCGTCGAGCGCGTCGTCTCGACCAGGCTGCCGACCGCGTTCGGCGAGTTCGTGGCCGTCGGCTATCGCTCGCTGATCGACAACAAGCACCACGTCGCGCTCGTCAAGGGCGATGTCGACGGCGCCGACGACGTCCTGGTTCGCGTCCACTCCGAGTGCCTGACCGGGGACGTCTTCCACTCCCTGCGCTGCGACTGCGGCGAGCAGCTCGAGTCGGCGCTCGCGATGATCGAGCGCCAGGGTCGCGGGGTGCTGCTGTATCTGAGCCAGGAGGGCCGCGGAATCGGGCTGCTCAACAAGCTGCGCGCCTACAAGCTGCAGGAGGACGGGCTCGACACGGTCGACGCGAACCTCCGCCTCGGCCTCCCGGCCGACCTGCGCGACTACGGGATCGGCGCCCAGATCCTGGTCGACCTCGGCCTGACGACGATCAGGATCCTGACCAACAATCCGAAGAAGATCTCAGGTCTGGCGGGCTACGGCTTGTCGGTCACTGATCAGCTGCCGATCCAGCACGCCCCCAACCCTCACAACGAGGCCTACCTGCGCGCCAAGCGCGACAAGCTCGGTCACACGCTCCACCACCAGGGGCTACCGCTCGACGAGGAGATGCTCCGCGAAGAGCACGAGCAAGACGAGAGCGCTCGCAACGCGGATGGCCGCTGAGGTTCGCGTCGCGCTCTGTGTGGCGCGTTTCTACACGGAGCTCGCCGACAGGCTCGAGCAGGGCGCTAGGTCCGTGCTGTCGCAATCCGGCGTCACGCGCATCGAGCGGTTCGACGTGCCGGGCGCGTTCGAGCTACCGCTGATCGCGAAGTACGCCGCTCAGTCTGGCCGCTTTGACGCGATCGTGTGTCTCGGAGCGGTGATCCGCGGCGAGACTGACCACTACCACTACGTGTGCTCGACGGCGGCCGACGGGATCTCGCGCGTCCAGCTCGAGACCGGGATTCCGTGTGGGTTTGGCGTGCTGACGGTCGACACGATGGAGCAGGCGCTCGACCGCGTCGCCGGCGGCTCGAAGCGCGACACCGGCGCCCATGCGGCGCAGGCCGCGCTGGCGTCGCTGAACGTCAAGGGCGCGCTCGGGCTGCGCTAGTCGCCGCCGCCATCCCCGCTCCCGTTCCCATGGCCGTGATGGCCGTGATGGCCGTGTTGCGGCGAGGTCGGCTGCGGGGCGGTCGCGGCGAGCGCCTGATCGAGCGTCTGCTGGACGACCTGGGTCTGGTTGGGGATCTTCAGCCGCTGCTCGAGGACCGGGATCGCGGCGTTCGGATCGCCCGATAGCAGCAGGCCATCGCCGAGGTCGTACAGCGCATAGGCGTAGCTGAGGCTGTTGTGCGGCGCCGCGGCTAGCGCACGGCGCAGGGTCGGGATCGCCGCCGCATAGTTGTGATCCAGCAGCTCTTGGTGGCCGAGCAGCTGCAGCGCCGACGCGCTCGGGGCGCTGCTCGATGAGGCAGCGCTGCCAGATGATTCGGTGCTGCTCGCGGTTTGCGTGGCGGCCTTGCGGTGGTGATGGCCTACGGTCGCATGACTTGACCGGCTCGCAGCCGTCACCGGCGAGCGGGACCCTTTCTCGAGCTGCGAGATCAGCAGGATCACGCCGAGCGCGACCGCGGCGAGCGCGAGCAGCGCGATCACCCGGCCGCCGCGCTCCTGGCTGCCAGATCGGGTCGTCGATCCGGTCGTTCCGGGCCGCCGGGGGGCGGCGGATGGGCGAGGCCTTGGCGCTGCCGCTGCGGCTGCCGCGCCGGCGCTTTTCAGCGGCCGGGTCGGAGCCGTCGCCAGCAGGGGCGTGGTGGCGGCGGTCGGCTGCTCGTCGAGCGCTCCCTCGAGCGCGTCGACGAATGCGGTCGCGGTCGGGTATCGCCCCCCGTGGTCCTTCGCCATCGCTCGGCGAAGGACGCCGTCGACGGGCGGCGGCAGCGTCGGCTCGCGGTCGCTCGCCTTCGGCGGCTCGTCCTCGATGTGCTGGCGCGCCTGCGCGGCGAAGTGGCTGGCCGTGAACGGACGGCCGCCGGTCAGCAGTTCGAACCCAGCGACCGCGAGCGAGTACCGGTCGCTGGCGCCGGTCGCCTCGCGCCCGAGCGCCTGCTCAGGCGCCAGGTACGCCGCGGTCCCAAACAGCTCACCGCTGCTGGTGATCGTGTCCTCGCTCTGCAGCCGGGCGATCCCGAAGTCGGCCACGTGCAGGCCGCGCTCACGGTCGAGCAGGAAGTTCGCCGGCTTGATGTCGCGGTGGACGATCCCGCGCTCGTGGGCGTGGTCGAGCGCCGAAGCGGCCTCGCGCAGCCAGCGTCGCGCGTCGTCGCGGGTCACCGAGTCGCAGCGCAGCGCGTCGGCCACCGTGCCCCCCGGCAGGTGCTCCATAACGATGAACGCGCTGGGTGGCGAGCCGCGACCGTCGGGCTCGATGTCGCCGATGTCGAAGATCGTCACCACGTGCGGGTGGGCCGAGACGCGCGCCGCCGCGCGTGCCTCGCGCTTGAAGCGCCGGATCGCAAGCTCGTCGTGGGCGAAGCGCTCGGACAGCACCTTGATCGCCACGCGGCGATCGAGGACGTTGTCCTCAGCGCACCACACGGAAGCCATACCGCCGGTGGCGATATGGCGACTTACGCTGTAGCGGTCGGGGAGCTTGAGCCCAAATCGAGGCTCGGCCTGGGGTTTGGGGCGCGCGCTCATCCGGCCGCTTCTCTACCCAGTTCTTGAGATCTGGAAGCCACTGGCTGCAGGACGATCGTAGGACCAGAGCCCGTCGTTGCATCGTCGCAGAGCGACCGGGACGCCGCGCCGGTGACGTCTGGCGGGCGGGGCCGAGGCCGGGCGGTGCCGTTTGGGGGGCGCGTCTATACTCGCCCGCGATGCCAAAGATCTGTCACGTGTGTGCCAAAGGCCCGGCGTTCGGTCATAACCGCAGCCACTCGATGGTTGCGACCAACCGGCGCTTCGAGCCCAACCTCCAGCGGGTCCGGATCAACGACGGCGGGACGCCGCGGCGCGTCTACGTCTGCACGCGCTGCCTCAAGGCCGGCAAGATCGTCAAAGCTCGCTAGGAGCGCTGTGGCCGCCCCGGAGCGAGCGTCCAGCCGGACAAGCGCATCTGATCCGAGCATCGTCCGCTTCCGGGCGCTGGTCGAAGCGGGTCTGGCGGCGCTCGAGGAGCGTCGCGAAGAGGTCAACGACCTGAACGTGTTCCCGGTCGCCGATGGCGATACCGGCGACAACATGGTCCTCACCCTGCGGGCCGTGCTGCAGGAGCTCGATCGGCTCGCCGGCGCCTCCGAGGGGCGAACGATCGACGAGATTGGGCGCGACGAGATCGTCGCCTCGGTCGCCCGCGCGGCGCTGTTGGGCGCGCGCGGCAACTCGGGCGTGATCCTCTCGCAGCTGATCCGCGGCGCCGCCGAAGAGCTCGCCAGCCGCCCCGGTGAGCTGGTCGACCCCGTCCTCATCGGAGCCGCGCTCGCCCGCGCCGCCGACCAGGCCTACGGTTCTGTCCGTGACCCAGCCGAGGGCACGATCCTGACCGTCGTGCGCGAGATGGCTCATCGCGTCGCATCCGATATCGCCCACACGCCGAACGCGCGGCTCGGCATCGATGCGACCACGTTCGAGCAGGACGAGGTGATCGCGCACGTGATCGAGGGCGCGCTCGAGGCGGGCCAGGAGTCAGTCAGCCGCGGGCCCGACCTGCTGCCTGTGCTGCGCGAAGCCGGCGTCGTCGACGCCGGCGGCTACGCGATCACGGTCATGCTGGCCGGGATTGTGGGCGCGCTGCGCGGCGGCGACGCGCCCGAGCTCGAGCATCAGGCCGCCCCGCGCGTGTCGCATCCCCAGCACGGCTCGACCACCTTTCGCTACTGCACGAACTTCGCCGTCAGCGGCGCCGGGCTCGAACAGCGTCACTTCATCTCCGAGCTCGAGCAGATCGGCGACTCGGTGCTGGTCGTCGGCGACCAGACGACGCTGAAGGTCCACGTGCATACCGATGATCCCGACGCGGCGACGGCGCTGTTCGCGGACGCCGGCGTCGTCTCGCACCTCGACGTCGCCGACATGCGTGAGCAGGTCCAGGCGCGCGACGAGCGCCTCGTTGCCTCGCCGCAGGCCGTCTGCGGCGCGCTGGCGGTGGTCAATGGCGACGGCATGAGCGCGCTGTTCGAGAGCTTCGGCGTGCGGGTGCTCGACGGCGGCCCGACGCTCAACCCATCGACCTACGACCTGCTCGCGGCGATCCATGCCGTCCCCGCCGAACAGGTGGTCGTGCTGCCCAACAGCGCGAACGTCGTGATGGCCTCCGAGCGCGCCGCCGAGCTGTCGGACAAGACGGTCAGCGTCGTCCCGTCGCGCTCGCAGCAGGCCGGCCTCGCCGCCGCCGTCAGCCTCGACCCGACACGGGCCGCCGCCGACAACGCGGCCGCGATGCTCGAGACGCTCGCGAACGTCCGGACCGGCGCGGTTGCGCCCGCCGGGCGCGACGACGCCAGGGGGCGCTTCAGGGCCGGCGACGCGGTCGGGTTCGTCGAGGACGAGCTGGTCTCGTGGGGGGAGCCGCTCCCGACGCTGCGCGAGGTGCTCGCCCAGCTGGCTCGGGACGCCGAGCTCGTCACGTGCCTGCGTGGCGCCGATGCGCCGCTGGACGACGAGACCGTCCACGCGCTCGTCTCCGACGAGGTCGAGCTCGAGCTGTCGCTGGGCGGCCAGCCGAGCTACTGGTGGCTGCTGTCGGCTGAATAGTCGCCGGCACGCCGACCGGCGGTGCGGTCATCATCGAGCCAACGATGCCGCCGACCGAGTTCGCCAGCTCGCGCCCGTTGCTCGATGACGAGCTCACCGGGGCGCCGATTCGCTACCCGCGGCCGTCGCGGCTCTCGCGTGAGCTCGAGCTCGACGGCCGCAGAGCCGCCCAGGCCGCGAGCTCGCTCGGGCTGAACACGGTCGCTGATCTGCTCGCGCACCTCCCGCGCGACCGCCGCGAGGCGCGCGCCGTCGCGCAGCTGGTGCCCGGCGAGGCCGCGACGGTGGTCGTCGAGGTGCGCGCCATCTCCGCGCGTCCAGTCCGCCGCCGAGGAATGCGTCCGCTCGTCGAGGCGACCGTCGCCGATGAGTCGGGTCCGATGAAGGCGACCTTCTTCAACCAGCCGTGGCTCGTGCACCGCTACCCGGCGGGGACTCGTCTCGTCCTGCACGGCAAGTACGAGGCGCGCAACCGGTTTCGCGTCCAGGCCCACGCGCGGACCGCTGAGGCGGCCGGCGATAGCGACGCGGTCGCGCACTACGCGGCGACCGAGGGCCTGTCGTCGACGCAGATCCTGGCGCTGGTCCGCGCGCACGCGGCCGCGATCGGCGACCTGGTCGAGCCGCTCCCGGCGCTGCTGCGGACCGAGGAGCGCTTACCCGAGCGCGGCAGCGCGGTCGCCGCGGTCCACTTCGAGGGCGACAGCGAGCAGGCACTCGGCCGGCGCCGGCTGGCGTTCGAGGAGCTGCTGTTCGTGCAGCTGGCGCTCCTGCGCCGCCGCCGCCTGCGCCGCAGCGGCGCGACCGCGCCGGCGCTCGCTGGCGCGCGCGAGCTGACCGCCCGCTGGCTGTCGGAAATGCTCCCGTTCGCGCTGACCGCCGATCAACAGGCGGCGATCGACGAGCTCGACCGCGACCTCGCCGACGGCCGGCCGATGCAGCGCTTGCTGATGGGAGAGGTCGGCTCTGGCAAGACCGTCGTCGCCCTCTACGCGCTGCTGCGGGCCGTCGAACACGGGTTTCAGGGGGCGCTGATGGCACCGACTGAGACGCTGGCCGAGCAGCACTTTCAGACGATTCAGGCGCTGATGCCCGGCGAGGCGGTGGCGATCGGGCTGCTGACCGGCTCGTCGCCCGCACGCCGCCGCGCCGACCTGCTCGGCAAGCTCGCGAGCGGCGAGCTGGCGTTGCTGGTCGGGACCCACGCGCTGATCGAGGATCCGGTCCAGTTCGCGCGCTTGGCGGTCGTCGTAGTCGATGAGCAGCACCGGTTTGGAGTCCGCCAGCGGGCGGCGCTGGACGCCAAGGCGCCGCCCGGCGAGAGCCCGCACGTGCTGCACATGACCGCGACTCCGATCCCGCGCACGCTCGCGCTGTCCGGCTACGGCGACCTGGACTTCACCCAGCTGCGCGAGCTCCCGAAGGGACGCCAGCCGATCCAGACGTTCGTCTGCTCGGCCGAGCGCGAACGAGAGCGCGCCTACGACCGGATCCGAGCAGAGCTCCGCGCTGGCCGGCAGGCGTTCATCGTCTGCCCGCTGGTCGCCGAGTCGGAGCTTCTCCAGGCGCGCGCGGCGACGGCCGAGTACGAACGCCTGCGCGACGGCGAGCTGCGCGACTTCCGGGTCGTGCTGATGCACGGTCAGCTGCGACCGGGCGAGAAGCACGACGTGATGGCCGCGTTCGCCTCGGGCGGCGCCGACGTGCTGGTCGCGACGTCCGTGATCGAGGTCGGGATCGACGTCCCGAACGCGAGCGTGATGCTGGTCGAGGATGCCGAGCGCTACGGGATCTCGCAGCTGCACCAGCTACGGGGGCGGATCGGTCGCGGGCCGCATCCGTCTCTGTGCCTGTTGTTCGGCGCGCGCGAGTCTTCCCGGCTGCGGGCGCTGGCCGAGCACACCGACGGCTTCCGGCTGGCGGAGATCGACCTCGAGCTGCGCGGAGAGGGCGAGCTCGTCGGCACGCGCCAGAGCGGGCTGGCGCAGTTTCGCGTCGCCGAGCTGCCGCGCGACGCGGCGCTGCAGGAGCGTGCGCGGATACGCGCGCAGCTGATCGACGACGCCGATCCGGACCTCGACGAGCCGGAGCACGCGCTGCTGGTCGGAGCGCTCGCCGGCGTGTTCGGAGACGAGGCGCGGGCACCGATCCCCGCGTAGTTCGTCTGGGGCGGCTTAGGGAACCGACTTCACCGACGGGGCACATCTCTGCCCCGCGGCACCCGCGGGCAGTAGGATCTCGACCGAGCGGAGGGAAGGCAGATGTTCCACAACGCCGTCGTAGGTGTCGATGACGGGACGCGCGCCCAGGACGCGATCACGCTGGCCAGGCTCCTGCTCGCGCCGGATGGAAAGCTCGCGCTCGCACACGTCCATGGGGGCGACTCTCGCATGCGCACGCTGAGCCCGGAGTACGGTGTCGCCGAGCGAGCGGAGACCGGTGAGCTGCTTGAGCGAGTCCGTTCCGAGGCGGGCGTCGAGGCCGAGCTGTTGTCGGTCGGATCGCTCTCGGTCGGGCGCGCGCTACACAGGATCGTGGCCCATTACGGCGCCGACCTGCTCGTCCTCGGCTCGCACCGTCACAGCATGTTCGGGCGCGTCACGCTCAGTGACCGCTTGGGCGAGGCTCTGAACGGCGCGACATGTCCGGTGGCCATAGCCCCGGGTGGATACGCCGATCGAGCCAGGGGCCTGAGCTCGATCGGCGTCGGTTACGACGGTTCTCCGGAGAGTGAACATGCGCTCGAGTTGGGGCGACAGCTCGCGAGCGCAACCGGGGCAAAGCTATCGGCCTTTCAGGTAGTCGGGTTCGTCTACGACGACCGACCCAGCCGCGCGAACGTCGAGCGCGCCGTCGCTAGGGCTGAGGAACAACTTGCCGCGCTCGGCGGCGTCGAGCCGCACGCTGCCTTCGGACACGACGCGGAGGAACTCGCGCTTTACGGCGCCTCGGTTGACCTGTTGATCGTCGGCTCCCGCGGGTACGGGCCACTTGGCAGCCTCGTCTACGGCAGCACCTCACGCCGCCTGGCGCACATCTCGCGCGGCGCGCTTCTCGTGCTGACGCGATCCGCCGCTGGCGACGACGAAGCGGACGAGGTTGCCACGCACTGAAGGGCCGGCGTCGCCGCCACGACCCGCGCGGTGCGCGGAGGCGGCTTCGGGGACGGCCGTAGTCCGATAGCGCGGGTCGTGCGAGTCATCGCTGGCATCTACGGCGGCCGTGCGCTGACCGCGCCACGCGGCCGCGCGACTCGCCCGACCTCAGACCGCGTGCGCGAAGCGCTGTTCTCGATCCTCGGGGACGTGGCCGGCCTGTGCGTGCTGGACCTGTTCGCCGGCTCTGGCGCGCTGGCGATCGAGGCCGTTTCGCGCGGCGCCGCGCACGCTACCCTCGTCGACTCGTCGACGGCCGCGGTCGCGGCGATCACGCGGAACCTCGAGCGGTTGGAAATCGACGCCACCGTCCACCGGGGCAGCGCGTTGGCGTTTCTCCAGCACGCAGCGGGTAGCAAGCGTCAATACGATCTCGTGTTCCTAGACCCTCCATACCGCCACGCGGGCGCGCTCTCGGCGCAGCTCACGGCGGCGCTGACGCCGGTGCTCGCCCCAGCTGCGCGCGTCGTCGCCGAAAGTGACCGCCGCGGGCCGCTGGACCTCGGGCTCGAGCTGCTCGACCAGCGCCGCTATGGCGACACCCTGATCCAGATCCATGGCTCCTGATGACCGCAACCCGAACTCCCGTGACTCCCGATAACCCCAACCCGAACTCCCGTGGCTCCTGATAACCGCATCGCGATCTGTCCCGGGACGTTCGATCCCGTCACTTACGGTCACCTCGACGTGATCTCACGCGCGTCGGCGATGTACGACCAAGTCGTGGTGGCGGTCGTCAACCTGCCGTGGCGCAAGGGGAGCACGCTGTTCAGCGCCGAGGAACGGATCGCATTTCTGGAGGAGGCGACGAGCGATCTCCCGAACATCTCGATCGAGACGTTCAGCAACCTGCTGGTCGACTTCGCGCGCGAGAAGGGAGCGATGGCGATCGTCAAGGGGCTGCGCGCGATTTCGGACTTCGAGTACGAGCTCGAGATGAACCAGCTCAATCGCCGCCAGGCACCCGACATCGAGTCCGTTTACCTGATGGCGTCCCCCAAGTACAGTTTCCTACGTTCGAGTGGAGTCAAGGAGCTCGCCACATTCGGCGGAGAGATCGACGATCTTGTCCCGGAAGGCGTCGCCCGGCACTTGAAGGAACGGCTCGGCCGCTGACGAAACAGAGGTTCGCGAAATGGATGTCCTGGTACTGATCGACAAGTTGGACGACCTCGTCCACAACGCCAAACCGGTCCCACTGACCGATCAGGTGCGCGTGGACAAGGAGGAGATCTACGACATCCTTGATCAGATGCGCGCGACGATCCCGGAGGAGATCAAGCAGGCGCGTTGGATCGTCAAAGAGCGCCAGGAGATGCTGGCCGAGGCCAAGCGCGAGGCCGAGCGGATCGTCAAGGAGGCGCGCGAGCGCCAGGAGAAGCTCGTCTCAGACGAGGAGATCACCAAGCAGGCCGAGCGCGCCGCCGAGGACATCATCGAGGACGCTCGTGCCCGTGAGCGCGAGATCCGCCTCGGGGCAGAGGACTACGCGGACGAGATCCTCAACACGCTCGAGGTCAACCTGTCGAAGTTCATCGCGGCCGTGCAGCGCGGGCGCGACCGGCTCGCCGGCAAAGACGAGCCGGCGGAAGTCTCGTAGCGCTCGCGGGCCGAGGCCGTCGCCCCGGCCCGGCTTGCTATTACTGGCGCGGGACGTTGCGTGGCCCGAACGACCGCGAGCCGGTCCGTGGCGAGACCTCTTGCCCGCCCGGCGTAGCCTTCCTTGTGGATGACCGACGTCGAGGTCCTCGAGACCGACATCACTTCGCTGGACGTTGATGCGATCGCGAACGCCGCCAACACGAGGCTGTTGCACGGAGGCGGGGTTGCGGGGGCGATCTCACGGGCCGGGGGTGCGGTCTTGCAGGAGGAGTCAGACGCGCGGGCGCCGATCGGGCTGGGGGAGGCGATCGAGACGTCGGGCGGGGCGATGCCTTGCACGTGGGTCATCCACGCGGCGACGATGGAGCTCGGCGGACCCACGTCTGCCGACGCGATCCGCCGCGCGACCGCGAGCACGCTGGCGCTCGCGGACTCGCTCGGCGCGCGGTCGCTCGCGCTGGTCGCGTTCGGGACCGGGGTCGGCGGGTTCCCGCTCGACCGGGCGGCAGCGATCGAGATCGAAGAGGTCCGCCGGCACATCGACGCCGGCACCGACCTCGAGCGGATCGTGTTCGCGGTCCGGGGTGAGAGCGCACGAGCCGCGTTCGCCGCCGCGCTCGAGGACTGAGCTGAGTGCGATCTCTTCCGTTATACGTCAGGGATCGAACACGGCGCTAGCGCTTGCCGCGTCCCGTCAGCGCCAGCGCCACGCCCAGCCCGATCAGCGTCACGCCGCCGCCGGCGCTCAGCATCTCCAGCCGCCGCGGCGACTTGCCCAGCCACTCGCGCGCGCTGCCCGACGCCAGCGCCCAGGTCCCGTCGGACAGCACCGCGATCACCGCGCAGATCAGGCCGAGCGTCAATAGCTGCAGCCGGGGCTGACCCATCGAGCGGTCGATGAACTGCGGCAGCACGGCGGTGAAGATGATCAGCCCCTTGGGGTTGGTCGCGCCGACGAAGAACCCCTCGCGCAGGATCGTCGACAGACTCCGCGGGGCGACGCTTCCCGGGTTCAAGGCGCCGGCCAGCTCCTTGCGGTCACGGATGCTGCGAATCCCCAGCAGCACCAGGTAGGCGGCCCCGATCAGCTTCAGGACCGTGAACACGGTCTGCGAGCTCGCCAGGATCGAACCGAGTCCGATCACGACCAGCACGAGCTGGAACAGCAGCCCGGTCACGTTGCCCAGCACGGTCGCAAGCGCGGCGCGCCGGCCGAGCGCGACGCCGCGGCTGACGACGAACAGGACGCTCGGCCCCGGGATCAGGATCAGGACGTAGACCGTGAGCAGGAACGCCGGCAGGTGGTTCGTGGGCAGCAACCCTGGCTCCTAGCGGACCTGGAACCCGCGCAGCCCTTCGGACCGCTCTTCGCTTGACTCGACCAGCTCGACACGGGCGCCACGTGGTCCGCGCTCGCAGAACGCGGCCACGCGCGCGACCGCGTCCGGTCCACCCTCGAGCACGACCTCGACCGTGCCGTCGGACCGATTCCGGGCCCAGCCCGCGACGCCCTCGCGGCGGGCGCGTGCGCGCGTCGAGTCGCGGAAGAACACCCCCTGGACACGGCCATGGACCAACAGTCGCCTGCGGATGACGTCCATCGCCCGATTTTTGCGCAACGGTTCCGTCCGCGCCTCGCGCAATGCTGATCGGCCCTGCAAATGAACGTGATCTGGCTTGTACTTGGCGTCGTGATCGGTGCCGGCATCGTCGCCGTCGCACTGCGGTCGCGCCTGCGCGTTGGCCTGCAGGCGAGCAACCGAGCGGTCGAGCTCGACCGTGAGCTGGTGCGGGCACGCGCCGACCTCGAGCACGAGCGCGCCCGCGCCGAGGAGCGCCTGGAAACCGTCAACGAGGCCCAGGAACGGCTGTCGGCGTCGTTCAAGGTGCTCAGCGCCGAGGCGCTGCAGTCGAGCATGGCGCAGCTGGCCGAGGTGTCCAAGGCCCAGCTGCAGGCCGCGCAGGTACAGGCCAGCGGCGACCTGGAGAAGCGCCAGCAGGCGGTCGAGCAGCTGGTCGCTCCGCTGAAGGAGCAACTCGGTCGCGTCGACAACCAGCTGACGAAGCTCGACCAGGAGCGCCGCGAGTCGCGCGGCCGGCTCGAGGCGCAGCTGCGGACCCTGAACGAGACAGGCGAGCGCCTGCGGACTGAGACCGGCGCGCTCGTGACCGCGCTGCGCAAGCCCAACGCGCGCGGTCAGTGGGGTCAGATGCAGCTTCGCAACGTCGTCGAGCTGGCCGGCATGGTGCGCCACTGCGACTTCTCAGAGCAGGCGGCGGTCGCGGGCGACGACACGACCCTGCGCCCCGACCTGATCGTCAAGCTGCCGGGCGGCAAGCAGGTCGTCGTCGACGCCAAGGCGCCGCTGCAGGGCGTTCTCGACGCCTACCAGGCGCGTGACGAGGCCGAGCGCGAGGGCCACCTTCGAGATCACGCTCGGCTGCTGCGCAAGCACGTCAAGTCGCTGGCCGACAAGGCGTACTGGGCCGGGCTCGACGGCGCTCCCGACTTCGTCGTCATGTTCCTGCCCGGCGAGCATCTGTACGGCGCCGCGCTCGAGGCCGACCCGGCGCTGATCGAGGATGCGATGGCGCGGCGGGTGCTGATCGCTACCCCGACGACGCTGCTGGCGCTGCTGCGGACGGTCGGCTACGCCTGGCAGCAGGAGCGCGTGGCCGAGTCGGCGCAGGCGATCTCGGACCTCGGTCGGGAGCTGCACGCGCGGCTCGTGAAGCTGTCAGGGCTGCTGTCGACGCTCGGCGGCCGGCTCAACAGCGCCGTGCGCGCCTACAACGAGACCGTCGGCTCCTACGAGGCGCGAGTGCTGCCGGCGGCGCGGCGGTTCGCGGACCACGGCGCGGTCACCGACGGCCGCGAGCTTCCGCAGCTCGAGCACGTCACGACCGGCGCGCGCAACGTCAACGCGACCGAGCTGACGCTCGAGCTCGGCCTCGAGCCCGAACCGAGCACACCCCCGCCGCCGCGGCGCCTGCGCGCCGCCGAGTAAGCCGCTCAGCCGCGCCCGTTCCACCAGGTGAGCAGGTCCTCCCGCTGGTGGTCGAGCGGCTTTGCCGACGGCTTGCGGGACCGGACGATCTCGAGCGCCTGCTCGATCCCGAGGCCGTCGCGGACAGCGACGACGCCGGCGGCGACCGCGGCCGAGCGCTGCCACCCCGCTCGGCAATGGACATACGTCCGCTCGCCGGCGTCGAGCCAGCCGTTGACCGTCTGCACGGCCTCCTCGAGTGCCTCGGGCGGCAGATGCCCGTAGTCGACGAGCATCAGCCGCGTCTCGCTGATGCCGGCCGCCGCCAGCGCGCTCTCGACCTCGGGCCGCTGCCCGGGCTCGTACTCGCCGTCCTCGGCCAGGTTCAGGATCTGCGTGACCCGCAGGTGCTGCAGAACCGTCACGTCGCTCGCGTCGAGCGGGTAGGCGCCGACGAGGACGTCGTCGCGCACGTCGGCGAAGCCGTAGGACCAGAACCAATCAGACACCACCAGATCATGACTGTCAGCGCCTCCCGGCGGCGCCCGGCCGGCGCAGCACTAACCTCACACAAATGTCAGATTCGCTCGATCTCGCCAAGCTGCGGCTGGACACGGGTGAGGGCCGCCGGATCGAGCTCGCCGTGGCGCTCGAACCGTTCGAGCTCGGCGGCGAGCGCTACACGGTCGAGCCCAAACGCGTCTCGGCGACGCTGGACGTTTCGAAGATGACCGGCGGCGGCTACGCGTTCCGGCTCCGGTTTGACGCCCGCGTGACGGGCCCCTGCATGCGCTGCCTGGCCGCGGCCGAGCGGCTGTTCGAAGTCGAGGCGCGCGAGATCTCGCAACCCGGAGGCGGAGACGAGTTGGAGTCGCCCTACGTGGAGGACAGCGTGCTCGAAGTCGGTGCGTGGGCACGCGACGCGCTCGCGCTCACTCTACCTACGCAGATCCTATGTAAAGACGATTGCGCGGGCCTGTGCGCGGTCTGTGGCGTCGATCTAAACGCCGCCGACGCCGATCACGAGCACGAAAGCTCGCCGGATCCACGCTGGGCCAAGTTGTCAGAAATCCGGTTGGACAGCTAGAACGTATGTCCAACTAGCGCCAAAATTAGGCGGTTTGATTAAGGATCGACCGGTTTGGGCCGATCAATCAATCGAATGCCGCACTCCACCGGGGAGTTGTCGAAACGGGGCGAGCCGACAGCTGCCGCGCACGTACGCGGCCTGCTCGAGCTCGCGCACCTCGTTCGCAGTGGTTCGGGTCTGTCCGAGCTCCTGGCCGCGGTCGCGCGCGTCGTCTCCGAGACGCTCGGGTTCGCGACCGTGGTGATCAACCTCTACCGCCCCGAGAGCGACGAGTACGAGGTCAAGGCGGTCCACGGAAACGAGCGCGCGCGGGCGATCCTGCTCGGAAACGTCACGCACGCCGATACCTGGCGGCCGCAGCTGGACCCGAGCTTCCTGCGTCGGGGAGCGTTCTTCATCCCCGAGGCGGCGATCGAGTGGGACGACGAGGTCACCGTCTACACGCCCCAGATCGAGCCGACCGACGTCGACGACGGCTCGGCGTGGCTCGCCGACGACGCGCTGTTCGTGACCCTGGACGGCACCGACGGGCGCCGCTTGGGGGTGATCGCGGTCGACGAGCCCGAGTCGGGGCGGCGGCCGGATGACCAACTACTGGACTTCCTGACGGCGGTCGCCGCCCACGCCGCGCAGGCGATCGAGAGCTCGTACCGGCTCGCCCAGCTCGAGGGCGCGCTCGCGCGCCACTGCGCGATGATCGAAACCTCACTCGATGCCGTTCTGGCGCTCGACCCGCGCGGGCGGATCCTCGAGTTCAACCCGGCCGCAGAGCAGACCTTCGGCTACGTCAGCGGCGACGTGATCGGGTGCGAGTTCGCCGAGCTGCTGATCCCGGCCGAGGACCGTCAGGCGCGCAGGCTCGCGCTCCAGCAGGCGTTCGAGCTGCACGAGCAGAGGCCGTTTGAGCGCCGCGTCGAGGCGACCGCCCAGCGCGGCGACGGATCGCGGCTATCGGTCGAGCTTTCGGTCACGCTCGTGCACGGTTCAGACAGGGACGAGCCGGTGATGTACTGCTTCGTGCGAGACATCTCGGAACGTCGCCGCGGTGAGGAACAGCTGGCGTACCTCGCGTATCACGACCCGCTGACCGGCCTTCCCAACCGCGTGCTGGTCGAGGAGCAGCTCGATTTCGCACTCGCCCGCGCCAGGCGCGCCGACACCGTGGTCGCGCTGTTGTTCATCGACCTCGACGACTTCAAGGCCGTCAACGACAGGCTTGGACACGCTGCCGGCGATCAGCTGCTGGCTGCCGTCGCGACCCGCCTGCGCGGCGTGCTTCGCGACACCGACGTGCTCGCGCGCCAGGGGGGCGATGAGTTCCTGGTCCTGATCGCCGATCTCGAGCACGAGCCGGTGCACGCCGCCGAGGCGGTCGGCGCCAAGCTCCACGAGGCACTGAGCGAGCCGTTCGTGGTCGCCGGCGCCGAGCTGCGAATCGCGGCCAGCATCGGTGTCAGCGTCTACCCCGACGACGCCGCCGACACCGAGGCGCTGCTGCGTCACGCCGACGCGGCGATGTACCGCGCCAAGCGGGCCGGCAGCGGGCAGGTGGCGTTCCATCGCACGGCCGGCGCGATCCTCGCGCACCGCACCAGCATCACGCATCAGATCCGGCACGCGATCACGCGTTCCGAGCTCGAGCTCCACTACCAGCCGATCTGGAGCCTGCGCGGCGCGCGCGGGATAGTCGGCATCGAAGCGTTGCTGCGCTGGCGTGATCCCGATCGCGGGCTGCTGAAGCCCGACGCGTTCATGTCGCTCGCCGAGCACAGCGCGGCCGGCGATCAACTCGTCGAGTGGATCGTGCAGACGGCGTGCGGCGACGCTCGGCGCTGGCGCGAGGTTGGCCTGAGCCCGCGGATCAGCCTCAACGTCTCTTCGCATCAGCTGCTCGCCTCGCGCTTCGCGGCCGTGCTGCTGGATGCGCTGGCGGCCGACGGGCTCGAACCGAGCGGGTTCACGGTCGAGCTGACCGAGTCCGCCTGGACCATCGATGCGGCCGACGTCCGCGTGGAGCTCGCCGACCTGCGCGGCAACGGGGTGACGCTCGCGATCGACGATTTCGGCGCCGGTTTCTCGTCGCTCTCGCGGCTGCACGAGCTCGAGCTCGATGCGGTCAAGCTCGACCGCCGGCTGCTGGCGGGGGTCCCGGGCGACGGCACGGCGGTCGCGGTCACGCGCGCGATCGTCGACCTGGCTCGCGCCTGCGACGCCGCGATCATCGCCGAGGGAGTCGAGAGCGAGGACCAGGTCACGTTCCTCGCCGCGGCCGGGATCGACCTCGCGCAGGGTTATCTGTTCGGGCAGCCGCTGCGCGCCGGGGAGCTCACGCCGCTGCTGACCCGGCGCCTGGCGTCCGGATCGGGCGCGGGCTAGCGCCTAACGGCCAGCAGCCGGGCGATCGAGACCAACCGCCGCGACAGCGCCGCCACGCCGTCGACCGCGGCCCCGTGGCTGCTAGCCTGCTGCCTCCACATGGCCGTCCCGAAGCAAAAGCAATCTCACGCTCGCACGACCCAGCGCCGCTCGCAGCACAAGATCAAGGCGCCGACCTACAACGAGTGTCCGCAGTGCCACAACCCGCGGCTTCCGCACCGCGTCTGTCCCGTCTGCGGTAGTTACCGCGGGCGCGAGGTGATCGCCGACACCGGCGAGCACACCGGCTAGCGCGCGATACCCGATGGTCACCGTCGCCGTTGATGCGGGCGGGGCCGATCTTGGCCCCGCCGAGGTTGCAGCAGGAGCCACCCGCGCCGCGGCGGCGGGGATCGGCGTGATCCTGTTCGGTCCCGCGGGCGAGATCGGTGCGGTCGGGCCGGGAGTGGAGGTCGTCGACGCGCCGGTGTCGATTGCGAAGGCCGCCGACCCCGCGTTCGCGGTCCGCTCGACGCCCGAGGCGTCGATCGTCCAGGCGGCGAAGGCGGTCGCCGACGGTCGCGCCGACGCGCTCGTGTCCGGCGGCTCGACCGGCTCGGCGCTCGCCGCGGGCCTGTTCAACATGCGCCGCGACCGCGGGATCTACCGTCCGGCGCTCGCGCTGCCGGTGCCGCTGCCGGGCGCCGCGCCGGTGCTGCTGCTCGACGTCGGCGCGAACGTCAGCTGCCGCCCGGAGCACCTCGTCCAGTTCGCCCACATGGGCTCCGCGTTCGCCGTCGCGGTGATGGGGATCACGTCCCCGCGCGTGGCGTTGCTGTCAAACGGCGAGGAGCCGGGCAAGGGGACGCCGGAGCTCGTCGCGGTCCATGAGCAGCTCGCGGGCCACGGCGGCACGGGTCTGAACTTCATCGGCAACGTCGAGGGCACCCAGGTGACCGACGGCGTCGCCGACGTGATCGTGATGGATGGCTTCACCGGCAACATCACGTTGAAGCTGATCGAGGGCGTGTCGGGACGGACGCTGCGCGCGATCCGTGACGCCGCAATGAGCTCGACTCGCGGCAAGCTCGGTGGCTGGCTTCTGTCGCCGGCCGTCGCGCGCTTGCGCGAGGAAATTGACCCCGAGCAGCCAGGCGGTGCATACATGCTCGGGTTGCGACAGCTGGGCGTCATCGCGCACGGGCGCTTCACCCGGCGCGGCTTTCAGCGCGCGATCGAAGTAGCGGCGCGGGGGGTCGAGGAGGACGTGATCAGCGCCACCCGCGAGGCCCTAAAAGCGGCCGGGGCCCTGCGTGTGCCGCAGCCCGTTGGAGCGCAGAACGGCGATGACTAGCGCGGCCGGCGTCCGCACGGTCGTCGGGGTCGCCCCGTCCGGGGGCGCGGCTACGGTGTGGCGCCGATGACCCGCGAGCAAGTTTTCTCGCTGATCCGCGCGCACCTGGCGGACGAGCTCGAGATAGATCCGAGCTCGATCCAGGAGCCGACGCGCTTCAGGGAGGATCTCGAAGCCGACTCGCTTGATCTCTACACGCTCGTGCAGGAGCTCGAAGACTCCTACGGCGTGAAGATCTCCGACGAGCAGGCCGCCGGGATCCTGACCGTCGGCCAGGCGGTCGACTTCGTGCTCGCCACCGGCCCTGCGTCGCAGCCGTCGGCCGCCGCGAGCCAAGGCACCGACGCTGAGTGAGCCCCGCGGGCGACTCGCAAGCGCAGCTCCGCGCCGCAGGCCCGGTCCGCTCGCTGCACGAACTGCTCGACGAGCTGCCGCCAGAGCTCGCCAAGGCCGCGTTCACGCACTCGTCGTGGACGCTGCGGCGGGCGGACTCCTACGAGCGGCTCGCGTTCCTGGGCGACAGCGTGCTGGGTCTCGCGGTAACGACGCACCTGTTCCCGCGCCTGGAGGCAGACCGGTTCGGCCCCGGGCGGCTGACGAAGATCCGCGCGCAGACGGTCTCTGGGCGAGCGTGCCGCGCCGTCGCCGAGCGGCTCGGCGTTCCCGGCCGGCTGCGGGCCGCGGCCCCGGCGAGCGCCGGCCCCGGGGTCGAGGCGCTGATCGGGACCGAACGGGTACTCGCGAGCGTGATCGAGGCGGTGATCGGCGCCTGCTACCTGGAGTTCGGCTACGAGACGACCGCCGCGGCGGTGGTGGACGCGTTCTCGGACGAGATCGAGGACGCGCTCGAAAATCCGGTCGACTACAAGTCCGCGCTGCAGGAGCGCCTCGCCCGGCGGGGCGAGCTCGTCAGCTATGCGGTGATCGACGAGCAGGGCCCGCCGCACGACCGCACGTTCACGGTCCGCGCGACGATCGACGGAGTCGAGATCGGCTCCGGTGCCGGCCGCAGCAAGAAGGACGCCGAGCAGGAAGCCGCGCAGGCGGCGCTGGAGTCGATGTCGAAATGAGTCTCGCGTGCACCTGAAATCGATCACCGTCAAGGGCTTCAAGTCGTTCCCGGACCGCAGCAGGCTTGAGTTCGGTCCCGGCGTGAGCGTGATCGTGGGCCCCAACGGGTCCGGCAAGTCGAACGTCACCGACGCTGTGTTGTGGGCGCTCGGCGAGCAGTCGCCCGGCAACGTCCGCGGCCAATCGATGCAGGACGTGATCTTCGCCGGCGCCCCGGGCCGCCAGGCGGCCGCCTGCGCCGAGGTCGAGCTGGTACTCGACGACAGCGAGGGGTCGCTGGCGCTCGGCGCGCCGGAGGTCTCGATCTACCGGCGACTCGACCGCACGGGGGAGGGGGAGTACCGGCTCGCAGGCGCGCGTTGCCGGCTGATCGACGTCGTCGAGCTGCTGTCCGACACGGGGCTCGGCAAGGAGATGCACTCGGTCGTCTCGCAGGGCCGCGTCGAATCGATCGTCACCTCTAAGCCGCGTGATCGGCGCCTGCTGATCGAGGAGGCTGCCGGGCTCGGCAAGCACCGCAAGCGCCGGCGCCGCGCCCAGCTCAAGCTCACCCGTACGCAGGACAATCTCGACCGCGCGCTCGATGTAGAGCGCGAGGCGCGGTCGCGGTTGCGCCCGCTCAAGCGCCAAGCCGAGGCCGCCGAGCTCCACGCGCGCCTCGAGCGCCAAGCGCTCGAGATCCGCTGGGAGCTGTCGCGCGACGCGGTACGCGGGCACCAGCTGGCGCTCGCCGACGCGCAGCGCGCCGCGACGGAGGTTCGCTCCCGGCGTGCCGCGCTCGAGCAGGAGCTCGAGTCGGTGGCCGGCCGGCGCGAGGCGGCCGAGGAGGCGCTGACTGCGCGCAGCGCCCGGCGCGAGGAGCTGTCGCGCAGGACCTACGCAGCACGAGGCGCAGCCGAGAGGCTCTCGTATCGCGCCGAAGCGATCCAGTCGGTCCTGGCGACGCTACGGGCGCGCCTGCGCAGGGCAGAGGAGGCCGCCGCCACGCTCCGGGCCGCCTCCGAGGCGCAGCTCGCCGAGCCTGGGGACAGCGCCGCGACCGCTCGGATCGCCGCGCTCGAGCAGGCGCTCGCCGCGCTCGACCGCGACCGCGAGGCCGAGCTCGCGCGCGAGCTCGAGCATCTGGAGCAAGCGACGGTGCAGGCCGGCGAGGAGCTCGAGCGCCAGGCCGAGCTCGTGCAGCGCAGCCGCGCCGATCGTGAGGCCGGCGACGCGCGCACTGAGCAGTGCCGTGCCGCCGTTCGCGACGCCGAGCGCGCGGTCGAAGGCGCGCGCCGCGAAGCCGCCCGCGTCGGCGGTGAGCTGGCCGCCGTCAACCAGTTCCTGCGCAACCAGAGCGGCTTGGCGGGCGGCGGGCAGTCGCTGGCCGACGAGCTCGACGTCGATCCCGGCTTCGAGCTCGCGCTCGCGGCCGCGCTCGACGGGCGGCTGGCCGCCGCGGTTGTCGAAGACCGCGAAGCGGGCGGGCGCCTGCTCGACCGGACCGGTGGCGCAGGCGGTCGCGCGTTCATCGTCGATCCCGATGTCGATCGGCGCCTCGCTTCCGGGGCGCGTACGCCGCCAGCCGGCGGCGCGCGGCTGCTCGACCACGTTCGCGGCGGCGGCGCGGCGCTCGCGCTCGCGCGGACGCTGCTCCGTGACACATGGGTGATCGACGACCTCGGGGCGCTCGACGACTCCTTCGACGGGGTTGCCGTCACGCGTGCGGGGCGCGTCTGGGCCGGACGGATCCGCGAGCTGCGCCAAGCCCCAGCGGTCGGCGAGGACCGCGTCCTGAGCGAGCGCAACCGCCGCGAGCAGCTCGTCTCGGCCAGCGAGGCGGCCGTGCAGGCCGAGCTCGACGCGCAGGCTGCCCTCGAGCGCGCCGGCGCCGAGGCGGCGAGCGCCGACGCGGCCCGCGAGCGGCAGTTGCTCGTTCACCGGGCCGCGGTGACGGCGCTCGACGAGGCGACTGAGCAGCAGTACCGGATCGCCGCCCAGATCGAGCGCCGACGCGCCGCTCCGGACGACGGCCCGAACGCGGGACGCCGCTCGCAGCTGACCGCCGAGCTCGCCGCCGAGCGCCAGATGCTCGCCCGCCTCGAGCGCGAGCGCGCCGAGCAGGCGGAGCGGATCCAGCGCCTCGAGACGGCGATCGCGCGCGACCGGGAGCTGATCCCGGCGGCCGAGGCGATCATCGCCGCACTCGCCGGCGCGCGTGAAGCGATCGCCGAGCGGCTGCGATCGTTCGACGCCGCGCTGGTCGCCGACCGCGAAGCGGGCGAACACGTCGCGGGCGAGCTACGGGCGTGCGCGCAGCAGGAGGCGGGCCTGCACTCCAAGCTCCAAACCGAGAACGAGGAGCTGACCAACGCCGAGGTGCAGCTCGAGCGCGCGCGCGACAGGGCGGCCGACTCCGAATCCGAGCTCGAGCAGCTCGCAGCGCGGCTGGAGCTCGAAGGCGAGCCAGCGACGCAGGAGCTCGCCGCCGAGGAGCGCGAGAGCCTGCACGCCCGGCTAGAGCGGCTGGCGAGGCGGCGCGAGCAGCTCGGTCCGGTCAACCCGCTCGCCCAGCAGGAGTACACCGAGGCGCTCGAGCACGTCGAAGAGCTCGAGACTCAGCGGGGCGACCTCGAAAGCGCGCTGCGGGAGCTCGAGAAGCTGATCGCCGACACCGACCGCCAGATCCGGACCACGTTCGAGCAGACGTTCGCGGCCGCCGCGCGAGGCTTCGAGGAGCTCGTCGAGCAGCTGTTCCCGGGCGGCACCGGCGCGCTGCGGCTGGTCAGCGAGCGCCCGGGACCGGCGCGGGTGCTCGGGGGTGAGACGCCCCCGGACGATGGCGACGCCGAAGACGCAGCCGCCGACGACGACGGCGCCGACGGGGGCGAGGAGGATCTGCTCGGGGTCGAGATCGAGATCACGCCGGCCGGCAAGGAGTGCAGGCGGCTGTCGCTGCTGTCGGGCGGCGAGAAGTCGATGACCGCGCTCGCGTTCCTGTTCGCGGTGTTCCTCGCGCGGCCGTGCCCGTTCTACATCCTCGACGAGGTCGAAGCGGCGCTCGACGACCTCAACATCGATCGCTTCCTGACGCTGCTACGCCAATACTCGTCGCGGGCCCAGTTCATCGTCGTCACCCACCAGAAGCGGACGATGGACGCCGCCGACTCGCTGTACGGGGTTTCGATGGGCGCCGACGGGATCTCGAAGGTCGTCTCGCGTCGGCTCGCCGACGCGGAAGCCGCGTGAGCGCCCGGCACTGAGGTAACGTCGCGGCCGTCATGGCTCGCGAATGGCGCGATCTGTTCATCGTCGACGGCGTTGTCGAGGCCTCCCTGGACGCCGAGCCGGAGGCCCTCCAGAAGCGCGTTGGGCGCTTCAGGCGCCTGCGTGAGAGCCTGCGAAAGACCCGCCAGGCGCTCCAGTCCGAGATCCAGGCGACGTTGTTCGAGGAGCTCAACGAGGAGACCTGGGAGCGCCTCGAGGAAGCGCTGATCTACGCCGACGTCGGCGCACAGACGACCGCCAAGGTCGTCGCCCAGCTCGAGCGCGAAGCCGACGAGCACAAGCTCAGCGGCGGCCAGGAGCTGTCGGACCGGCTGGTCGAGCTGTTGACCGAGATCGCGCAGACCGGCAACGACAAGATCGACCTGCGCGCGTCGCCGACCGTGATCCTGGTCGCCGGGGTCAACGGGACCGGAAAGACGACGACCGTGGGCAAGCTCGCCTGGCACCTCAGCAAGGAGCTCGACCGCAAGGTCGTGCTGGCCGCCGGGGACACGTTCCGCGCCGCCGGCGTCGAGCAGCTCGAGGCGTGGGCGCAGCGCGCCGGCGTCGCGTTCGTCAAGGGCGGCGCCAACGCTGATCCCGGCTCGGTCGCGTTCGACGGCGTCAGCGCGGCGATCCGCGACGGCGCCGACGTGCTGATCGTCGACACCGCCGGACGCCTTCACACCCAGGACGACCTGATGTCCGAGCTCGCCAAGGTCCGCCGCGTAATCGCCAAGCAGATCCCGGAGGCGCCGCACGAGACGCTGCTGACGGTCGACGCGACCACGGGGCAGAACGGGCTGCGCCAGGCGCAGCTGTTCTCCGAGGCGATCGACGTCACCGGGCTCGCGCTGACCAAGCTCGACGGGACCGCCAAGGGCGGGATCGCGCTCGCGATCGCCCACGAGCTGGGAATCCCTGTGAAACTGATCGGGGTAGGCGAGCAGCTTGAGGACCTGCGCCCGTTCGACCCCGGCGAGTTCGCTCGCGCACTGGTCTCATAGGGCGGCGATTTGCCCTGCATACCGTGTTGGAAGCCCGTACCGAGCGGTAATCTCGGTCCGTCATGAGCTGGATCGTTTGGGTGATCGTTGCCTGCGGGTTCGGTGTCGGCGAGATGCTGACTGCGGGCACCTTCTTCTTGGCGCCGTTTGCGATCGCAGCTGCGTTCGCGGCGGCCGCGGACGCCGCGATCGGCGACACCGCGTCGTGGATCGTGTTCTTCGCGGTGGCACTGCTGACCTTCGTTGTCGTGCGCCCGGTCGTACGCTCGCACCTGAAGATGCCGCCGCAGATCCGGACTGGCGCCGCGGCGCTGGTCGGCAAGCAGGCTGTGGTGCTGGAGCGGATCGCCAACCGCGAGGGCGTCGGATGTGTGCGGATCGATGGCGAGGTATGGACGGCGCGCTCGCTGTTCGACGATCGCGTGATCGAGCAGGGGACCGTGGTCGACGTAGTTGAAATCAAGGGCGCCACGGCGCTTGTGACCGAATAGGAGCGGGCCATGGTCGGAATCATCGTCGGTGTCGTCGTACTCATCTTCCTGGTGATCCTGTTCGCCCGCACTGTGCGGGTCGTCCCCCAGGCCAAGGCGGGGATCGTCGAGCGCTTCGGCCGCTACCAGCGGACGCTGAATCCCGGGCTCACCGTGCTGATGCCGTTCGTCGACACGCTCAAGCCGCTGATCGACCTGCGCGAGCAGGTCGTCTCGTTCCCGCCCCAGCCGGTGATCACGGAAGACAACCTCGTGGTCGGGATCGACACGGTCCTGTACTTCACCGTCAACGACCCGAAATCGGTCACCTACGAAGTCGCCAACCCGCTGCAGGCGATCGAGCAGATCACGGTCACGACGCTGCGCAACGTGATCGGCTCGCTGACGCTCGAGCAGGCGCTGACAAGCCGTGACCACATCAACGCCCAGCTGCGCACCGTGCTCGACGAGGCGACCAACAAGTGGGGGATCCGCGTCAACCGGGTCGAGATCAAGTCGATCGATCCGCCCGGCTCGATCCAGGAGGCGATGGAGAAGCAGATGCGCGCCGAGCGCGACCGCCGCGCCGCGATCCTCAACGCAGAGGGCATCAAGCAGTCCCAGATCCTGACCGCCGAGGGCCAGAAGCAGGCCGCGGTGCTGACCGCCGAAGGCGCGAAGCAGGCCGCGATCCTGCGCGCCGAAGGCGACGCGCAGGCGATCGCGACCGTGTTCAATGCGATCCACGCCGGCGACCCGGACCCGAAGCTGCTCAGCTACCAGTACCTGCAGATGCTCCCCGAGCTGGCCAAGGGCGATGCCAACAAGGTGTTCGTGATCCCGTCCGAGTTCGCGGAGGCGTTCGGCGGTCTCAGCAAGGCGTTCACCACGGTCGCCGAGAACGTGGCCGGCAACGCCGCCGCCACGAAGCCGACCGGCGGGCTCGGCCCGGGCGCGAACGCCGGCACGGCTGAGCTTGGCGCGGGCGACGGCTCGGGCGACGGCGAGCCGCACTAGTGTCCTCATAAATGTTCGATTCGCTAGCCGACAAGCTCCAGGCGACGCTGTCCGAGGTCCGCGGTCGCGGGACCCTGACCGAGGACGACATCAACGCGGCGATGCGCGAGATCCGGCTCGCGCTGCTGGAGGCCGACGTCAACTTCAAGGTCGTCAAGAGCTTCACCGGCGCGGTCAAGGAGCGCGCCCTCGGCGCCGACATCATCGGCCAGTTGAACCCGGGCCAGCAGGTCGTCAAGATCGTCTCGGACGAGCTGACCGAGCTGATGGGCGGCGCCGCCCGCGAGCTGTCGTTCTCGCCGCGGCCGCCGACCGTCGTGCTGATGGCCGGTCTGCAGGGCTCAGGTAAGACGACCGCGACCGGCAAACTCGCGCGCTACCTGCATGAGCAGCACGGCTCCTCGGTCGCGGTCGCGGCGTGTGACGTCTATCGACCGGCGGCCGTCGAGCAGCTGGTCAAGGTCGGCCACCAGGCCGGAGCGACGGTCTACGAACAGGGCACCGACGCGAGCCCCGTGGCGATCGCGAAGTGGGCTCTCGAGCGGGCCAAGACCGAGGGCAAGGATGTGCTGATTGTCGACACCAGCGGCCGTCTGCACATCGACACCGAGCTGATGGCCGAGCTGGCCGAGATCAAGAAGGCCGTCACGCCGCACGACATCCTGCTGGTCGTCGACGCGATGACCGGCCAGGACGCGGTCAATGTCGCCGAGCAGTTCGCCGAGGTCGTCGACTTCGACGGGGTCGTGATGACCAAGCTCGACGGCGATGCCCGCGGGGGCGCCGCGCTGTCGATCAAGGCGGTCACGGGCAAGCCGATCATGTTCGCCTCGACGGGCGAGAAGCTAGACCAGTTCGAGCGCTTCCACCCCGACCGGATGGCGCAGCGAATTCTCGGGATGGGCGACGTGATGACCCTGATCGAGAAGGCGCAGGGCAACTACGACGAGCAGCAGACCGCCGAGCTCGAGCGCAAGCTGCGAAAGCAGGAGTTCGGGCTCGACGACTTTCTCGACCAGATGCGCCAGGTCCGCCGGCTCGGGCCGCTGCAATCGCTGCTGGGGATGATCCCGGGGATCGGCTCAGAGCTGCGCAACGTCAAGATCGACGAGCGCGAGTTCGACCGCCTGCAGGCGATCATCCTCTCGATGACGCAGGAGGAGCGCCGCCGGCCGGAGCTGATCAAGGGCTCTCGGCGGCTCCGGATCGCGCGCGGGTCGGGGACCAACGTGCAGGCCGTCAAGGCGCTGATCAAGCAATTCGAGCAGACCCGGAAGATCATGCGACAGGTCGCGCAGGGCAAGATGCCCGACCTCGGGGCTTTGATGCGTCAAGGCGGCCGTTAGTACGGTTGCGCGCGCGGCACGCTAACCTCGCCTCTCGCAGATGGCAGTCAGACTTCGACTAACACGAATCGGTGGACGCAAGAACCCGATCTGGCGGGTGGTCGTCGCCGACCAGCGCTCCAAGCGCGACGGGCGGGTAATCGAGACCGTCGGGCACTACAACGCCCAGACCGACCCCTCGACGATCGTGCTCAACGAGGAGCGCATTCGTGACTGGCTGTCGCGCGGGGCGCAGCCGTCAGAGACGGTCCGCAAGCTCCTGCGCACGCAGGGAATCAGCTAGGACGGGGCAACGGTGAAGGAGCTGCTCGAGTACCTGGCGAGGGGGCTCGTGGGCAGTCCGGAGGCCGTGCGAGTGACCGAGGTGCACGAGGAGGACGGCTCGCTCGTGCTCGAACTGGCGGTCGACCCGGACGACTACGGCAGCGTGATCGGTCGCGGCGGACGCACGGCGAACGCGCTGCGCGCCGTGATCAAGGCCGCCGCCGTCCAGGAGCAGCGCCGCGTGTTCGTCGACATCGTCGACGCTTGACCGAGCCGGCGGGCTGGTTGCGAGCGGGGACCGTCGGCCGTCCCCACGGGCTCGATGGCAGCTTCTACGTCGGCGACTGCGTTCCGGAGCTGCTGCAACTCGGCGACGGTGTGATCGTCGCCGGGCGCGAGCGCCGGATCGCTCGACGGGCGGGCATCGACTCGCGACCGATCCTGCGGTTTGACGGCTGCGATGACCGCGACGCCGCGCAGGCGCTGCGGGGCGCCGAGATCCTCGTCGCCCGCGAGCGGGCACCCGAGCTGGGGGACGACGAGTGGTGGGCGGACGACCTCGAGGGGTGTCGCGTGCGCGACGGAAGTATCGATGTGGGGGTCGTCGAGCGGCTGATCGGGCTGCCGTCGTGCGAGGTGCTCGAGGTGTCGCGCGCGGACGGCCGCGAGGTGCTGCTGGTGCCGCTCGTCAAGGACGCGGTGCGCGCGGTCGATCTCGGCAAGCGCCTGATCGACGTCGACCTGCGCTTCCTGGGTGAAGAGTGATGCAGATCGACGTGTTCACCCTGTTCCCGGGCGCGTTCGAATGGTTCTGCTCACAGCGGCACGTCGCGAACGCGCTGGCGCTCGGGCACGAGCTCGGTTTCGTCAACTACCGCGACCACACTCCGCTGAGCGCCGGGCAGGTCGACGACACGCCGTTCGGCGGCGGCGCGGGGATGGTGCTGCGAGTCGACGTCGTCGAGGCAGCGCTCCGCGCCCGATACGACGAGGACCCGGTCGAGCTGCGCTCGCGCCGGCAGGTGATCGCACTGGACCCGAGCGGCCGCCTGCTCGACGACGCGCTCGTCGACGAGCTCGCAGCGCAGCCCGCGCTGACGCTGCTGTGTGGGCGCTACGAGGGCTTCGACGAGCGCGTGATCGAGCACTTCTGCTCAGACCGGATCTCGATCGGCCGCTACGTGCTGGCCGGCGGTGAGCTCGCCGCGATGGTGCTCTGCGACGCGCTGCTGCGCAAGCTGCCCGGGTCGCTGGGGCACGAGCACTCGGCGCTCGAGGAGTCGTTCAGCGCTGCGCTCGAGGGCGGCCCCGAGTACCCCCACTACACGCGGCCGGCCGAACACCGCGGGTGGCGGGTGCCGGACGTACTGCTATCGGGACACCACGCCGAGATCGCCAAGTGGCGGCTGGAGCAGAGCCGCACGCGCGCGGCCGCCTCCGAGTAGCTGGCTGTTAGCGTCGCGCAAGCCCAAGGTGGCCCGACGTGAAGCCGTCAGAGGTCCGCTACCATAATCGGCCGCATGGGGCCCTACGCGCTGAGCGCGGAGCCCGGCTCCGAGTTTTGCCCGCGCAGAACCGCTCGCCATGCGCCACTCGCGGGCGACGCGATCACTGATGAGCACAGCCATTGACAGCCTGGAGCGCACGCAGCTCCGTCGGGTACCGGCGTTCGACGCCGGTGACCGCCTGCGGGTCCACTTCCAGGTGATCGAGGGCACCCGCCGCCGGACCCAGGTATTCGAAGGCGTCGTGATCAAGCGCCAGGGCCACGGCGTACGAGAGACGTTCACGGTCCGCAAGCAGTCGTTCGGGGTCGGCGTCGAGCGCACGTTCCCGCTGCATTCACCGAAGATCGAGCGGATCGAGGTCGCCGCTCGCGGCGACGTTCGGCGCGCCAAGCTCTACTACCTGCGAGGCCGGATCGGGAAGCGTGCCCGGGTCCGCGAGCGCCGGTCCGTCGGGCCGGAGGTGGCCGTCGAGCGCGAGCTGCTCTACGGACCCGAGGCAGAGGCGAGCGACGAGGAGATCGCACGCGCGGCACAGGCCGGCGAGATCACGGACGCCACGGGCGCCGAGCTCGAAGCCGTCGAGGCGGAGGAGGCGCCCGTCGAGGCCGCCAAACCCGAGGCCGCCAAACCCGAGGCCGCTCAGCCCGAGGCCGCTCAGCCCGAGGCCGCTGAGCCCGAGCCCGCTGAGGCCGCGGCCGCAGAGCAAGCCCCGGCCGCTGAGCCTGAAGTGCCGGCCGGCGAGGACGCGCCCGCCGCGGATGCAGAGGCCGAGGGGCTCCAGGCCGAGCCCGCGGAAGCCGAGCCTGCGGCCGGCGACGACCAGGTGTGACGCGGACCAAGAAGCCGTTCTTCCGGTCAGCCCTCGAGCTGGTCGCGATCGTCGCGGTTGCCCTCGGGCTCGCGCTCGGCATCCAGGCGTTCCTGATCAAGCCCTATGAGATCCCGAGCGGCTCGATGGAGCCGACGCTCCAGATCGGGCAGCGGGTGCTGGTCGACCGGATCGGAACGCACTTCTCGTCGCCCAAGATCGGCGACATCCTCGTCTTCCACCCGCCCGCGACCGAGACCTGCGCGAACCCCAACGAGGGCCAGAACACCGACGGACAGCAGTTCGGCCGCGCGTGCGACGTGGCCGGCAAGACGCCGTCGTCGCAGACCTACATCAAGCGGGTCGTGGGGCTGCCGGGCGACACGATCTTCATCCGCAACGGCCACGTCTACCGCAACGGCGCGCGGGAGTCGGACTCGTACACGGAGCCTTGCGACGGCGCCAGCGAGTGCAACTTCCGGACCCCGATCACGATCCCGCCCGGCGATTACTACATGATGGGCGACAACCGCCCCGACTCGCTCGACAGCCGCTTCTGGGGGCCGGTGCCGAAGGCGTGGATCATCGGCAAGGCGTTCTTCACGTACTGGCCGCCGGACCGGATCGGCCTGCTCTAGGAAGCGATGCGGAGCAAGCACAAGTCGGCCGTCAAGTCGGTTGTTGAGCTCGTGGTCACGGTCGCGATCGCGATCGGCCTCGCGCTGCTGATCCAGGCCTACATCGTCAAGCCGTACAGGATCCCGACGCCGTCGATGGTGCCGACGCTGGTGCCCGGCCAGCGGATCCTCACCAATCGCCTGATCAACCACCCGAGCATCGGCGACGTGGTCGTCTTCCACCCCCCGCACGGCGCCGACAACGAGGACAATCCGGCGTGCGGCAACCCGAACCAGGGAACCGGCCACCCCCAGGCGTGTGGCCAGCCGACCAGCACTGAGTCCAGCCAGACGTTCGTCAAGCGCGTCGTTGCCGGCCCCGGCGACACGATCTCGATCCGCAACGGCCACGTGTATCTCAACGGAGTCAGGGAGAAGGACTCCTACACGGAGCCGTGCGGAGACGGTTCTGGATGCAATTTCCCGCAACCGATCACGATTCCGCCCGGCGATTACTTCATGATGGGCGACAACCGTGGCGAATCCGACGACAGCCGCTTTTGGGGACCCGTCCCAAACAAATGGATCATCGGGGTCGCCTTCTTCACCTACTGGCCGCCGGACCGGATCGGCACGATCTGATCGTGCGCCGGCGCGTCGCGCCGGCAAGTCGCGCCGGTCGCGCCCCGGCCGGCGCCTGCTGAACTTCGACCGCGGGCTCGGCGTGCGGTTCGTCGCCGGAGCCGATGAGGCCGGCCGCGGCTCGCTCGCCGGTCCGCTCGTGGCGGCGGCGGTGCTGCTCGACATGGAGCGCATCGGACCCGCCGAGGCCCGCGCGCTGGGATTGCTGAACGACTCAAAGCAGCAGACGCCCGAGGGCCGCGCGGCGCTGTACCCGGTGATCCTCGGGGTCGCGTCGCGGGTCGCGATCGTCTCGCGGTGCGCGCCCGGGATCGACGCGCGCGGGCTGCACAAGACCAATCTCGCGGCGCTGCGAGACGCGCTCGCGGCTGTCGCCCGGGACGGCTGCGTCTGCCTCAGCGACGGCTTCCCGGTCTCGGGGCTCGCACATGACCAGCGCGCGGTGATCGGCGGCGACGCCAAGAGCGCCGCGATCGCTGCCGCCTCGGTGCTGGCGAAGGAGACGCGAGACCGGTTCATGCGCCGCGCCGACGCCGCGCACCCCGGCTGGGAGTTCGCCCAGCACGTCGGCTACTCGACGCCGGAGCACCGCGAGGCGATCGAGCGGATCGGTCTATCGCCGTTGCACCGGCTGTCGTTTCAGTCGATCGCCTACCAGCAGCTCGCGCTCGGCTGACGCCTCTTAGAAGGCGCCTTCGAGGTGGTCGAGTGACAGCAGCCGGCCGCCGGCGTCGACCGTCACACCGATCGCATCGAAGCGGATCACGGCCGCGTACGGCCGGTCACGCCCGCGCTCGTGCAGCCAGCTCGAGCCCATCCGCCGCACCTGGGCCTGCTTGGCGGCGCTGACCGCCTCGAGCGCCGCGCCACAGGCGCCGCCGGCGCGCCGAGTCTTGACCTCGCAGAACGCCAGCACCCGGCCGTCGAAGGCGAC
Organism: uncultured Solirubrobacterales bacterium; assembly: GCA_963756655.1. Classification (GTDB taxonomy): domain Bacteria; phylum Actinomycetota; class Thermoleophilia; order Solirubrobacterales; family Solirubrobacteraceae; genus Palsa-465. Next base: position 123,586 of record CAVWOQ010000023.1, on the reverse strand, counting down.
GATGTCGAGCTCGCCCCAGCGCGTCCGGTAGTTACGGTCGACGATCTCAAACCCGCGCCGCCTGAGGTGCCGTGCGGCGAGCTCCTCGCCCTCGGCGCCAAGCCGCTTTCGCGCGTCACCAAGCATCGCCGGCGACCCTAGATCGGAGCGCGTGACACGTGGGTGACAGGCGCAACGATTGAGTGCCAAAGCGCTCGCCAGATCGGCACACAATCGGCACCTTCGTCACCCACCGGTCGCGCGATCGTCCGTAGCTTGGGCCGATGCTCGCGCGGGTGCGGACGTTCACGATCGACGGGGTGCACCCGCGGCAGGTCTGGGTCGAGGTCGACATCCGCGCGGGGCTGCCGTCGTTCACGATCGTCGGGCTCGGCGACATGGCGGTGCGCGAGTCACGCGACCGGATCCGGGCCGCGATCCTCAACTCGGGGTTCGACTTTCCGGCCACGCGGATCACCGCCAACCTGGCGCCGGCGTCGCTGCGCAAGGCCGGTCCCGGCTTCGACACCGCGCTCGCGCTCGGCGTGCTGGCGTCGAGCGGGCAGGTGCCACACGAGGCGCTTCGCACCTACGCGGTGTTCGGCGAGCTGTCGCTCGGCGGCGAGCTGCGCGACTCGCCGGGAGCGCTGGCGATCGCCGAGGGCGCGAGGCGGGCCGGCTGCAGGCGGCTGATCGTGCCGCGCTCACGGGCACGTGAGGCGGCGCTCGTGACCGGCGTCGAGATCGTCGCGGTCGCCGACCTGCGCTCGGCGGCGGCGGTCCTCAGCGGCGCCGACCCGCCGGCGCTGCCCGGCTCGCCCATCGGCCGGCGGCCCGCCGTGCAACTCCCAGATCTGGCCGACGTCCGTGGCCATCCGGCGCCGCTGCTCGGGCTCGAGATCGCGGCCGCCGGTGGTCACAACCTGCTGATGGAGGGAGCCCCCGGAACCGGAAAGACGATGCTCGCCCGCCGGCTGCCGTCGATCCTGCCCGAGCTGACACGGGCCGAGGCGATCGAGGTGACCCGGATCCACAGCGTCGCCGGCCTCCACGCCGGGCCGCTGATCGTCGCGCGCCCGTTCCGTGCGCCGCACCACACGATCTCGGCGTCGGGGCTGGCGGGCGGCGGCTCGCCGCCGCAGCCGGGCGAAGCGACGCTGGCACATCACGGCGTCCTGTTCCTGGACGAGCTGTCGGAATTTCAGCGCTCGAGCCTCGACGCGCTCCGTCAGCCACTCGAGGACGGCAGCGTCACGATCGTCCGCGGACAGCGCGCGCTGGCGCTGCCGACGCGCTTCATGCTGGTCGCGGCGACGAACCCGTGCCCGTGCGGGTTTGCCGGTGTCGACGACGACCGCTGCGGCTGCGGCGAGGCCGAGCTGCGTCGCCATCGGCGGCGCCTGAGCGGGCCGCTGCTCGACCGCATGGATCTCGTGATCGACGTCCAGCGCCCGTCGGCCGACGAGCTGCGGAGCGAGCCGACGACCAGCTCGGCGCTCGCGCGCGAACGCGTCGCCGCCGCCCGGGAGCGCCAGCGTCGGCGTCTGCGCGGCACCGGCGCGAACTGCAACGGCGAGATGGACATCGCGACCACGCACCGGCTCGCGCGGGCCGAGGAGGACGCCGAGCTCGAACTCGGGCGGGCCTATGCCGCCGGGATGCTGAGCGCGCGCGGACGGCACCGGGTGCTTCGGGTCGCGCGGACGATCGCCGACCTCGGCGGCCGCGACCGAGTCTCGCGATCGGACGTCCTCACCGCGCTCAGCCTACGCCAGCGCACGAGCGCCGAGGCCGCGATATGACCGGCGCCTGCGAGCGCTGCCTCGCGCGCGCCTGGCTGCTGGCTCGGCTGGCCGGACATCTCGACCGCCACCCGGACCGGATCGAGGAGCTGCTGGCGCTCGATGACGGCGATCTGATCGCGGCGCTGGCGGGCAAAGCGCGCTCGGCGATCGAGCGCGAGCGATCCCGCTTCGACGCTGGCACGTTGCGCGCGGACGCGGCCGCCGCCGGCGTGCTGCAGATCTGCCGCTGCCAGGAGCGCTACCCGGCGTCGCTGCACGAGCTCGAGTCGCCGCCCGCAGTGCTGCACATCGTCGGCGACCTCGACCGGCTCTCTGTCCCCGGCGTCGCGATCGTCGGGGCCCGGCGCCCGTCGCCGTACGGATTGGACGTCGCGGGGTCGCTCGCGCGTGGGGCGGCGATCGCCGGCGTGACCGTGATCAGCGGCATGGCGTCGGGGATCGACGCTGCCGCGCACCGCGGGGCGCTGAGCGCGGGCGGGGCGACGCTCGCCGTGCTCGCGGCGGCCCCCGAGCGCCCGTACCCCACGCGGGCGCGCGCGCTCCACGCGCGGATCAAGGCGGCCGGTGTCGTGGTCTCCGAGCTGCCGCCCGGCACCGGCTCACGGCGCTGGATGTTCCCCGCTCGCAACCGCGTGATCGCAGCGCTGGCGGCGATCACCGTCGTCGTCGAGGCACGCCAGCGCTCAGGCGCGCTCGTCACCGCACGCCACGCGCGCCGACTCGGCAGAGCGGTCGGCGCCGTCCCGGGGAGGGTCACCTCGCCGCTCGCGCGCGGACCTCACCAGCTGCTGCGCGACGGCGGGCAGCTGATCGAAGGCACTGAGCAGATCCTCGACGCGCTGTTCGGCCCCGAGCAACGGCGCCCCGACCGCGCCGCGCCGCTGGACCCCCAGATCAACGCCCTGCTCGACGCGCTCGCCGAGGGCCACGGCACCGGCGTCGCCCTGCGGCGCGCGGGCATGCGGGCCGATCAAGCGCTCGCGGCGCTCGCCGCGCTCGAGCTCGCGGGCAGGATCGAGCGTCAGCCGGGCGGGCGCTACGCCGTCCGCTGCGGGTAGCGAAGTAAGCTCGCTGGCGCTCATGGCCGCTCGTCGCATCCCCCGAGTGCTGTCAATCGCGGGCTCGGATTCCGGCGGCGGCGCGGGGATCCAGGCCGACCTGAAGGCGTTTGCCGCCTGCGGCGCCCACGGGATGACCGCGGTGACCGCGATCACGGCGCAGAACACGGTCGCCGTCAGCGCCGTGCACGCCGTCCCGCCCGACGTGATCGTCGCGCAGGTGGAGGCGGTCACGCAGGACATCGGCGTCGACGCGGTCAAGATCGGGATGCTCGGCACGGCGGCGACGATCGAGGCGGTCGCGGCGGCGCTCGATCTGCTGGCGCCGGGTACGCCGATCGTGCTTGATCCGGTGATGGTGTCCGAGTCCGGGGCCGAGCTGCTGGATCCGTCCGCGCGCGGCGCGCTGGTCGAGCTCCTGCTGCCGCGGGCGACCGTCGTGACCCCGAACCTGCCCGAAGCGAGGGCGCTGCTCTCAGACCACGACAGCGACGTCGCCGGGCTCGCGCGGCGGATCCGCGCTCTAGGCCCGGAGGTCGTCGTGATCACTGGCGGCCATCGAGACGCCGCGACCGACGTTTTCTACGACGGCTCGCAGCTGGTCGAGATCGCGGGCGAGCGCCATCCTGACGGTGCCGCGCACGGGTCGGGTTGCACGCATTCATCGGTGCTGGCGGCGCGGCTCGCGTGGGGCGATCAGCCGCTGGAGGCGGCGCGCGAGGCCAAGCGCAGAGCGTCCGACGCGGTGCGCGACGGGCTGACTGAGATCGGGCACGGGCCGGGGCCGGTCGACATCCTGGGCGTGACATAATCCTGCGGTGCGGTTCCTGAGCATGAAGCCCGGCCATGGGGAGGTGCTGATCGCCGAGGGCGACGTCGAGCTCGCGGAGGATGAGCGTCGCCTGATCGAGGAGTTCCGCCGGCAGCTCGACGCCGGGTTGTGGGCCGCGGTGCCGTTCGAACAGGACGGCCACCGCGAAGCGCAGATGGTCCGCTCTTTCGACGACATCCCGCGGGATGCCGACCGCGTGATCTTCTTCCCGCGGGCGGCTGGCGGGCGCTAGGCCGGCCGTGCTGCTGGCGCTCGTCGCGACCGCGCTCGTAGCACTCGCCCTGCTGTCCGAAGAGCTGCTGCCGAAGCTCGAGGAGCTCTGGTCGCGGTTCCGTGCGCGCCGTCGCGTGGCTCCCGTCGTTCCCTATGACCCGGGCCGCGAGCGGCGGGCCGAGCAGCGTGCGCGGGCGCTGCTGCGCTCGTGCGTGAACGAGGAGGAGTGGGCGATGTACCGCGACCTCGGGTTCATCCGGGTGTGGGGCACGCAGTCCGACGGGCCGGCGGAAGCCGGTGGCACCGGCGGCGCCGCCTACGCGTACTTGATCTACCCCCACCGCGCGATCGTCGCCTACCTGGCACAGACTCACCGGCTGCTGAACGAGTACTGCGTCGCGTTCCCCGACGAGACCCGGCCGTACGGCAGCGCCCGGCTGCCGGACTCCGACGACGTGCTCGCCAAGTGGATGGCGCTGACCGGCGACGAGTGGCGGCTGATCTCGACCGCCAACATGCACCTCCCGGGCCGTCAGCTCGACCCCGCCCGCGTCAAGCGCGATCTTTGGCGGCTGGCTCAGTGGGAGCGTGCCCGGATGCGCTACGCCGGCCAGGATCAGACCTCGACGCCGCTCGACGCCGCCGGCTGACCCACTGCCACGGCTCCGCGTCCCACTAGCTCGCGAGCGATACAGTCCGGCCCCCGACGACCACGGGAGCGACCTCGACCATGACCACCGCCACCGACCTCAAGCGCCGCAGCCGCGCCCTGACCGAGGGCACCGATCGCGCTGCCGCGCGCGCGTTCCTGAAGGGGATCGGCTACGACGAGGACGCGCTCGCCAAGCCGCTGGTGGCGGTCGCCAACACGTGGATCGAGACGATGCCGTGCAACTTCCACCTCCGCGCGCTGGCCGCCAAGGTCAAGCAGGGGATCCGGCAGGCGGGCGGCACGCCGATGGAGCTCAACACGATCGCGATCTCCGACGGGATCACGATGGGGACCCCGGGCATGCGCGCCTCGCTCGTGAGCCGCGAGCTGATCGCCGACTCGATCGAGCTGGTCGTCGACGCCCACATGTTCGACGCCGCGATCGCGATCAGCGCCTGCGACAAGACGATCCCGGGGACCGTGATGGCGCTCTGCCGCCTCGACATCCCGAGCCTGATGCTCTACGGGGGCTCGATCGCGCCCGGCAACTACCGCGGTCGGCGGATCACGATCCAGGAGGTGTTCGAGGCCGTCGGTGCCCGCGTCGCGGGCACGATCGACGACGATGAGCTGAAGGAGATCGAGGACGCCGCGTCGCCGGGCGCCGGCGCCTGCGGCGGCCAGTTCACCGCCAACACGATGGCGATGGCGTTCGAGGTGCTGGGCATCTCGCCGTCGGCCATGTCGGGCATCCCGGCCGAGGACGAGCACAAGCCCGTGGCGGCCGAGCAGGCGGGAGAGCTCGTCATGCAGGTCCTGCGCAACGACCTCAAGCCGAGCCAGGTCATCACCCGCGCGAGCCTCGAGAACGCGATCGCCGCGATCGCCTGCAGCGGCGGCTCGACCAACGGCGTCCTGCACCTGCTCGCGGTCGCTGCCGAGATGGGGATCGAGCTCGAGATCGACGACTTCGACCGGATCAGCGAGCGGACCCCGTTGCTGTGCGACCTCAAGCCCGGCGGCCAGTTCGTCGCACCGGACCTGTACGCCGCCGGCGGCGTACCACTCGTAATGTCGCGGCTGAAGCAGGCCGGGGTGCTCAACGAGGACGCGATGACCGTCACCGGCAGGACCGCGGGCGAGATCGCCGACGCCGCGCAGGAGACCCCCGATCAACGTGTGGTCAGGCCGCTGAGCGACCCGATCAAGCCGACCGGCGGCCTCGCGATCCTGCACGGCAACATCGCGCCGGAGGGGTGCGTGGTCAAGCTCGCCGGCCACGAGCGGCGCCTGCAATCGGGTCCCGCGCGCGTGTTCGAGTCCGAGGAGGAGGCGATGGCGGCGGTCAACGCCTCCGCGATCAAGGCCGGCGACGTGGTCGTGATCCGCAACGAGGGCCCCGCGGGCGGCCCCGGGATGCGCGAGATGCTCGCGGTCACCGCGGCGCTCGTCGGCGAAGGGCTCGGCGAGCAGGTCGCGCTGATCACCGACGGGCGCTTCTCGGGCGCGACCCACGGGCTGATGGCCGGCCATGTCGCCCCCGAGGCCGCGAAGGGCGGCCCGATCGGGCTGCTGAGCGACGGTGACCTGATCACGCTCGACGTCGACAGCCGACGCCTCGACGTCGACCTGTCAGACGAGCAGCTCGCAACGCGCAGGGCCGCTCATCAGCCCTACGAGCGGCCGTTCCCCGGCGTCGCGCTGAGCAAGTACGCCAAGCAGGTCTCGAGCGCCGCGCAGGGCGCGATCACGCACTGACGAACCGCTGCGTAGCGGCGGCCGCGCGCGTACCAGTCCGCGGCCCGCCGCGCGCAACCGCGCTTGCATAGCGTTAGGCGAACGGCTGACGGGTTGATCGCGCAACCGTGGTCAGTACATTTAATTGCGGTGGCAAACGTCTCGTACCTACGCACCGGCGCGGGTACGCGCTCTGGGCGCATGTTCGGGCGCGGCAGCCACGCGTCCCAGGGCCGCTTTGGAAAGGGCCCCTACATCGTCGGTGGCGCGATCCTCGCGATCGTCGCGGTTCTGGCCGTCGGCGCAATCGTGGTCGCCTCGTCCGCTGCAACCCTGACCCCCGACTCGAATGGGATCGCAAAGGTCGGGATGCCGCTCGGCGGGGGCAAGATCGAGAGCGTGACCGTGATCGGCGGGCGCAGCGACCAGCCGGTGCCGGTCGTGGTCCGCAACGATCCCATCATCACGCCCAAGCGGCCGCTGCCGGCCGATTATCCGCTCGTGATCCAGGTCGTCGTCAAGCGCCCGGGCTGGATCGGCTGGCTGGCGGGCAGCACGGAGCGTCTGACGCTGCACCTCATGACCCCCGCTGCCAGCCTTCGCTCGCACTACGTCACGGTGCGCGGCACCCACTCGCCGGTCGTCCTGCACTTCCGGACACCGATCAAGACGTACTCATACGGGCCGAGCCCCCGCCAGCTCACCCGCCACGTCCTTAGCACCCCGAGCGCGACGATCACGCTCCCGCGCACCGGGGTCGCCGGGAGCGTGTTCGTGTCGGCCGCCCCACAGGCGTGGGAGTTCGGCCGGGCCGCGGCGGTCAGCTGGTTCCCCGGTGGAGGCGCCGCCACCGCGGTCGCCTACCCGGCGCCGGGCTCGAAGATCAGGTCGAACGGCGCGCTGACCCTGACCTTCTCAAAGCCGATCGCCAAGGTGCTCGGCTCGCATATGCCGCTGCTGTCGCCGGCGACGCCGGGGACCTGGCACGCGCTCAACAACCACATGATCCAGTTCCACCCCGAGGGCTACGGCTACGGGTTGGGCGCGACCGTCAAGGTCGCGCTGCCGAGTGGCGTGCGGGTCGTCGGAGGCACGCACACGACCGCCGGCACCGACGCGAGCTGGATCGTGCCGCGGGGCTCGACGGCCCGCCTTCAGCAGCTGCTGGCGACGCTCGGCTACCTGCCGCTGAGGTTCAACTACGCCGGCGCACACGTCGCCCTGACCCCGGCGGCGCAGGAGGCTGCGGCGATCAAGCCACCGTCCGGCAGCTTCTCGATGCGCTGGTCGAACATCCCCGGCTGGTACAAGGGCGAATGGTCGCCCGGCTCCTACGGCGAGCTCACCACGGCCGCGGTGATGGCGTTCGAGAACACCCAGGGCATGACCGCCGACGGGGTCGATGGCCCGCAGGTGTGGAACGCGCTGATCGGCGCGGTCATCAAGCACCAGAACAATTCGTTCGGCTACACGGTCGTGACCGTCTCCGAGGCCTCGCCGGAGACCGAGTCGACGTGGCACAACGGCAAGTCGGTCGAGTCGGGCCTCGTCAACACCGGCATCCCGGCGACGCCGACCGCGCTCGGCACGTTCGCCGTGTTCGAGCACGCGCTGTCGGTGACGATGAGCGGCACCAACGCCGACGGCAGCCATTACAGCGATCCGGGGGTCCCGTGGGTCAGCTACTTCAACGGCGGCGATGCCCTCCACGGCTTCATCCGGGGCGGCTACGGCTATCCCCAGAGCGACGGCTGCGTCGAGATGCCGTACAGCGAGGCGCAGTCCGTTTATCCATACACGCCGATCGGGACAGTCGTCCACGTCGAGTAGGCAAGGAGGGGCGCCGCTGCCGGTGGCGAACCTCCGAGCGCAGATGTCCGAATCGACGCAATGGCGTGCGGCGCTGGACGCCTTCGATCTCGATCTGCAGCGCCGCGCCGTGGCGCCCAAGACGCGCACGGCGTACGCGATCGACACCGCCCAGTTCGCGCGGTGGGCGACGTCGGCCGGCCTGGCGCCGGAACGGGTCGACGTCCGCGTCCTGCGCCGCTACGTCGCGTCGCTGACCGAACACGGCCAGGCACCGTCGACGATCGCCCGCAAGCTGGCCTCGCTGCGGGGACTGTTCCGGACCCAGATCGAGCTCGGCGCGCGGACCGAGAACCCGGCCGAGCTGCTGCACTCGCCCAAGCGCCCACAGCGCCTGCCGCGAGTGCTGAAGGCGTCCGAGGTCTCGGTGCTGCTGGACCGGATCCCGGCGACGACGCCGCTCCAGCTTCGCGACCGCGCGATGTTCGAGCTCGCGTACGCGTCGGGCCTGCGCGCCGAGGAGCTGGTGTCGCTCGACGTCGAGTCGATCGAGTTCGACTCAGAGCGCGTCCGCGTCGAGGGCAAGGGTGGCAAGACGCGGCTGGTCCCGACAGGCGAGCACGCGCTGGCGGCGCTCGAGCACTACCTCGTCAGGGGGCGCCCGATCCTTCTCACTGACCAGACGCGAGCGCTGTTCATCTCCAAGTCGGGGCGGCGCCTTGGGACCTCGGACGTGCGCCGCCGGTTGCGTGCCTGGGCGCGGGCTGCGGCGGCTGCAGAACCGGGCCTCAGCGGCGCCCACCCGCACGCGCTGCGCCACTCGTTTGCGACCCATCTGCTCGAGGGAGGAGCCGATCTGCGGGCGATTCAGGAACTGCTTGGTCACTCAAGCATCTCGACTACGCAGGTTTACACTCGGGTAGAGTCGGGTCGCCTTCGGTCCGCATATGAGCATGCTCATCCGCGCGCATGAGCGCTTGATGTGGGGGTAAAACTGGACACGAACCTGAAAGCGATCGAGCTCAACGACCTGTGGAAGAGGTACAAGTCCTCGGGCGATGAGCGCGCCCGCGAACGCCTCGTGGTCGCGTACTCACCGCTGGTCAAATACGTCGCCGGGCGGATGGGCTCAGGGCTGCCGGCGCACGTCGAGGAGGCGGACCTGATCTCGTACGGGCTCGGAGGTCTGATCTCAGCGATCCAACGTTTCGATCTTTCGCGGGAAATTAAATTCGAGACCTACGCGATCACCCGGATCCGCGGCGCGATCATCGACGAGCTGCGGACGCTCGACTGGGTGCCGCGCTCGGTTCGCGCTCGCGCCCGGGAATTTGAGCGCGTCAACATGAAGCTCGAGGCTCGCCTGCAGCGGGCACCGACCGACGACGAGATGGCGACCGAGCTGTCGATCAGCGTCGACGACTTCCAGGATGCGCTGATGCAGATCTCGAATTCGACGATCGTCGCGCTCGACGAGCTGTGGAACTCGTCCGACGCCAGCGGCGACCAGGTCTCGCTGCTGGACACGATCGCCGACCGCAACGCGCCCGACCCGCAGATGCTGGTCGACGAGTCAGAGCTGCGCGACCGGATCGCGGACGCTATCGCGGCGCTGCCCGAGCGCGAGAAGCTGGTGGTCGCGCTGTACTACTACGAGAACCTGACCTTGCGGGAAATAGGCGAGGTGCTCGGCGTGACCGAGTCGCGGGTCTCGCAGCTGCACACCAAGGCCGTGCTGCGTCTGCGGTCGAAGCTCGGGTCCGAGTTCGAGTAATCGGGAGGCGCGGCCGCACGCGCCGACCCCAAAAGCCATTGATAAGGTCGCTCTTTCCGCCGTTCGAGAGAGAGGAGACCCGCCATGCACAAGGCTGCGGATCGGATCCGCAACGTGGCTCTTGTCGGCCATCGCGGTAGTGGCAAGACCTCGTTGCACGAAGCGCTGCTGTTCCAGGCAGGAGCGGTGAACCGGCTCGGGTCGGTGGTCGAGGGGACGACGGTCTCCGACACTGACCCCGACGAGAAGGCGCGCCAGATGTCGATCTCGGCGGCGCTGAGCTCGTTCGAGTGGCAGCAGCGCAAGGTCAACCTGATCGACACGCCGGGCGACTCGAGCTTCGTCGCCGACGCGCTCGGCGCGCTGCGCGTGTGCGAGTCGGCCGTGTTTGTCGTCAATGCGGTGATGGGCGTCGAGGTGCACACGACCCGCCTCTGGCAGCGCGCCGCCGAGCTCGACCTCGCTCGCCTCGTGTTCGTCAACATGCTCGACCGCGAACGTGCCGACTTCTTCCGCACGCTCGAGTCGCTCAAGTCCACCTTCGGCCAGCACGTCGTCGCGACCGAGATCCCGATCGGCTCCGAGCACGAGGTCTCGGGCCTGATCGACCTCGTCGACATGAAGGCCTATGAGTACTCCGGCGCCGCGCGCGACAACTGCAGGGAGATCGCGATCCCCGACGCGCTCCAAGCGCAGGCCGAGGAGTACCGCGAGAAACTGATGGACGAGGTCTCTGAGACCTCCGACGCGCTGATGGAGCGCTATCTCGAGGGCGACGAGATCTCGCACGAGGAGATTGTCGCCGCACTCAAGGAGGGGACCAACCACGGCTCGCTTCACCCGGTCACGTGCGGCGTCGTCACCAACAACCTGGGAACCAACCGGCTGCTCGACGCGATCGTCGAAGACCTCCCGTCGCCGGTCAAGCACGGGGGCCTCGAGATCGGCGAGGTGACGCTCGAGCCGGTCGAGGACAAGGAGTTGTTCGCTTACGTGTTCAAGACGCGTGCGGATCCGTTCGCTGGCCGGATCAACCTGTTCCGCGTCTACCAGGGCGTGATGAAGCAGGACACGCAGGTGCTCAACACCCGCACCCACTCCAAGGAGCGGATCGGCCAGCTGGTCACGTTCGAGGGCGCCGGTACCGGCCACGCCGACGAGTTCGGCCCCGGCGACATCGGCGCCGTCGCGAAGCTCAAGGAGACCAAGGCCGGCGACTGGCTCGCGGCCCGCGACGAGCCGGTCGAGATGCCGAGCATCAAGCTGCCGGCGCCCGTGATGGCGTTCGCGATCGAGCCCAAGAGCAAGGGCGACGAGGACAAGGTGTTCACGGCCCTGCGGCGCCTCCAGGAGGAGGACCCGACGATCGACCTGCACCGCGACCCGCAGACCGGGCAGCAAATCGTCGCCGGCCTCTCCCAGGTACACGTCGAGGTGATCGTGCAGCGCCTCAAGGAGCGCTTCGGCGTCGAGGTCAGCCTCAAGCCGCCGCGGGTGCCCTACCAGGAGACGATCCGTGGCTCTGCCAAGGCCCACGGCCGCCACAAGAAGCAGACCGGCGGCCGCGGTCAGTTCGGCGACTGCCGCATCGAGGTCGAGCCGCTGCAGCCCGGCGACGGGTTCGAGTTCGTCAATGCGATCAAGGGCGGCGTGATCCCGACCGGCTTCATCCCCGCGGTCGAGAAGGGCGTCCAGGAGGCGATGCAGGAGGGGATCGTCGCCGGTTACCCGGTCAAGGACGTTCGCGTCCGCCTCTACGACGGCTCCTACCACACGGTCGACTCGTCGGAGATGGCGTTCAAGGTCGCCGGCTCGCTGGCGATGAAGCAGGCGCTGGAGGAGGCCTCGCCGGTGCTGCTGGAGCCGATCATGCTGGTGACCGTCAACGCGCCCGAGGACACCGTCGGCGACGTGATCGGTGACCTTAACTCGCGTCGCGGGCGCCCGCTCGGGATGGAGCCCTCGGGCGCCGGCATGACCGACATCAAGGCCGAGGTGCCGATGGCCGAGATGCTCTCCTACGCGCCCGATCTGCGGTCGATCACGGGCGGCCAGGGTGAGTTCACGATGGAGTTCGAGCGCTACGAGCAGGTCCCCGGACACCTCGCCGCGAAAGTCGTCGACGAGGCGCGCGCCGAGCGCGACGAGGTCAAGGCGTAGTAGGCTCGGCGACGGTGAGATCCACGACTATCAGCACATCGGTCGCGCATTCGACTTGCGACGTCTGTGGTCGCACGCTGCTGCGCGGCGAGCGCGCCGAGATCTACGTAGGCAGCGGCGACCGCCACAGCGTCTGCGAATTGTGCACCTCGCGGGCAGTCCACACCGGCTGGGTCCGCGAGGGGACGATCCCCGATTACGACGCCGGCGCGCGCGTCGACCGCCGGCGCTCGCTGCTAAGCCGGCTGCGGCCGCGCCGCGACCTGCCGGAGCGCGTCGAGGACGATTACGGTCCGAGCTTCGAGTACGACGCCCAGGAGCCGGCGGCCTCGCCGATGCCGCCGCCGGTGCGCGCCGAGCCGCCGCCGCGCCCGGCGCCCGCCAGGTCGTTGACGCCGCGGCGCGAGCCCCGGCACGTGCGCGCGGTCCCGACCAGCATTGAGCACAAGATCTCGTCAGCCGTCGACGTCTTCAACAACTCTGAGCACCCGCGCACGGTCGCCGGGATCGCGCGCTCGCTCGGGATCCCCGAGGTGTCGGTGCTGCCGGCGGCCGAGCTCCCGAGCGTCGTCAACGTGGCCGTCGCCTGGGAGCTGTGCTGGTATCGCTACGAGGTCGACCTGTCCGATGAGGTCCCCAGCTTTCGCGTCGCCGCTCAGGGCTACGAGCTCGACGAGCTCGCGCCCGAGGAGCGCCGCTGCAACGCGTTCGCCGATGAGCGGGGCAAGCTGTCGCTCTAGCCCGGGCGTGTTTCTCGACATCTGTTCGATGGTCGAGCGCGCACGGGGTCCCATAGAGTCCGTGGCGTGATCTACTGCGTCGTCCCAGAAGCGCTAGCCGACGATCTGCTCGACAAGCTGACCGGCTACTACGCCTCGGATCCGAACGTGACCGTGATCGTCGACCGTCGCCATGCCTCGCGCCGCGAGAGCGGGACCCCGGGCGGCGGCAAGCGCGAGGTCCGCGACCGGCGCCGCGCACGGATCCCCGGTGAGCTTCCCCAGCTCGCGACCGAGTGAACCGGCGCAAACTGGTCCTGCACCTCGACGGCGGCGCGCGGGGCAACCCGGGGCCGGCCGCGATCGGGGTCGTGATCGCCGATCCGGACGGCGCGGTGATCGACGAGCTCGCCGAGCGGATCGGGGTCGCGACCAACAACGTCGCCGAGTACGAGGCGCTGCTGCGAGGCGTCGCGCGTGCCGCCGAGCTCGGCGCGACCGAGCTCGAGCTGATCAACGACTCGGAGCTGGTCGCCAAGCAGCTGACCGGCTCCTACAAGGTCAAGCACCCAGCGATGAAGCCGCTTTATGACCGCGCGCGGGCGGCGCTGGCCGGCTTTGACCGCTGGCAGATCCGCAGCGTCCCGCGGGCACAGAACGCCGACGCCGACCGGCTGGTCAACGAGGCGCTCGACGGGCTGCGCTGACACGAGGTGCTCGACGGGCTCGCTCCACGGTGTCCCGGGCTTGTAACAGAAAGAACGAATACCTTCGGCCGCGCGAGGCCGGACTATCCCCGCGGATTTCCGGCAGAACGCTAATCTCTGCGCTGTGACCGACGCTCTGACGGAGCTGACAGCTGCGCTGAACGACGCCGTCGAGCGGCTGCGCGCCGGCGAGCTCGAGCCCGACGCGGCGCTGAGCCTGATCGAGGAGTGCGCCCGGCTGGCGTCCGAGGCGAGCTCGGAAGTCGACGAGCGCGCCCGTGCGGCGCTCGAGCCGCTGCCCGACCTACCGGGCCAGCTCCCGCTCCCGGCGGGATAACTTGCCCCCCGGCATTTCGACGGTCAGGCCTGCCTACCCCGAGCATCTGCGCGCGGAGATCGAGGGCTACCTCGAGGCGCTGCGGTTCTCGGATGAGTTCTCCACCACCGGCCTCGACGAGGCGATGCGGTACTCGCTGCTGGCCGGCGGCAAGCGGATCAGGCCGGTGCTGTCGCTCGCGACCGCGTCGACGCTAGGGCTCGAGCGCGCGTCGGTGCTGCCGCTGGCGGCGGCGATCGAGCTGATCCACACCTACTCGCTGATCCATGACGACCTGCCGGCGATGGACGACGACGACCTGCGGCGTGGGCGTCTGACGTGCCACAAGATGTTCGGGGAGGACGTCGCGATCCTGGCGGGTGACGGTCTTTACGCCGAGGCGTTCCAGCTGCTGCTGACCGAGCAGCGCGGCGACCCGGCGGCGGTCCTGGTGGCGGCAGCGCAGCTCGCGCGGGCGACTGGGGTGCAGGGGATGGTCGGGGGCCAGTACATGGACGTAGCCGAGACCGCCGCCGACGGTCCGGAAGGCCTGCGGCACCTGCACGAGCGCAAGACGGGGGCCCTGATCGCGGCCAGCATCGAATGCGTGCTGGCGCTGGCCGGCGATCACCAACCTGACACAATCACCGCGTTCCGCGCGTTTGCAAGCGAGTTGGGCGTGCTGTTCCAGATCGTCGATGACATCCTCGACGTGACCGGATCGGAAGCGACGCTCGGCAAGCAGCAGGGCTCAGACGAACGGCTCGGAAAGCGCACCTACGTGACCGAGTTCGGTCTCGACGGCGCTCGCAAGCTGGGCGACGAGTCGCATCGACGTGCGCGCGCCTCGCTGAGCGGGGTTGCGCCCCTCGATGCCTCTGAGCTCGAGCAGATCGCGGACTTCATCGCGACACGGAGCTATTGATGACCGACCTCTTGAAAACGATCAGCCGTCCCCAGGACCTCCACAGCCTCACCGACGAGCAGCTGCAGCAGGTCGCGCAGGAGGTTCGCGAGCACATCATCGACACGGTCGGCGAGATCGGCGGCCACTTCGGCGCCAACCTCGGCGCCTGCGAGATCGCGGTCGCGCTGCACTCGGTGCTCGACTCGCCGAACGACAAGATCCTGTGGGACGTCGGCCACCAGGCCTACCCGCACAAGGTGCTGACCGGCCGCCGCGACCAGCTGCACACGATCCGCAAGTACCAGGGGCTGGCGCCGTTCTGCTCGATCACCGAGTCGCCGCACGACATCATGGGCGCCGGCCACGCGTCGACCTCGATCGGCTACGCGGTCGGGATCAAGGAGGCGATGCGCCGCGGACACGGCCAGGACGGGCACGTCGTCGCGGTCGCGGGCGACGGGGCGCTGACCGGCGGGGTGGCGTTTGAAGCCGTCCACCAGGCCGGCGGAGAGGGTACGCCGATCGTCGTCGTGCTCAACGACAACGGGATGTCGATCGCGCCCAACGTCGGCGCCATGTCGCGCTACTTCAACCGCGTGCGGATGAACCCCAAGCTATGGCACGCGCGCGAGGGGGTCGAGGGCGGGCTGACCAAGCTGCCGGCCGGGATCGGCGCCGCGTTCGAGCGCTTCGGTCCGCACTTCAAGGAGTCGATCAAGGCGTTCTGGGCGCCCGGTCTGTGGTGGGAGGAGCTCGACTGGGCCTACATGGGCGTGATCAACGGCCACGACGTACGCGCGCTGCGGCGCGCCCTGCGCGAGGCGCTGGCGGCCGAACGACCGGTGGTCGTGCACTGCGCGACCGTCAAGGGCAAGGGCTTTGCGCCGGCCGAGGAGGGCGGCCTCGAGGGGATGGAGAAGTGGCACGCGGCGAAGCCCAAGTCGATCGCCAACGGCGCTCCGGCCAAGGCGGCGCCGAAGCCCGCCGGCACGCCGCCGAAGCCGCCCGCCTACACGCAGGTGTTCGGCGAGGCGCTGGTCCGCGAATGCAATCGCGACGACCGCGTGATCGGGATCACCGCGGCGATGAACTCCGGCACCGGGCTCAACATCCTGCAGCGTGAGCTGCCCGACCGCTACTACGACGTCGGGATCGCCGAGCAGCAGGCGGTGCTGTTCTCCGCGGGCCTCGCGCTCCAGGGCTGCAAGCCGGTCGCCGCGATCTACTCGACCTTCCTGCAGCGCGCCTATGACCAGATCGTGCACGACGTCTGCCTCCAGAAGCTCAACGTGGTGTTCGCGATGGATCGCGCCGGCCTGGTCGGCGACGATGGTCCCACGCATCACGGCGCGTTCGACATCGCGTACCTGCGCTGCCTGCCGAACATCGTCCTGATGGCTCCGCGCGACGAGGCGATGCTCGTCCACATGCTGCACACGGCACTGCGCTACGACGACGGCCCGATCGCGCTGCGGTACCCGCGCGGCGAGGGGATCGGGGTCGAGCTGCCGGCCAAGCCGGCGACGCTCGAGATCGGCACCGGCGAGATCCTGCGCGAGGCCGACTCGGACTCGACGCGGGTCGCGCTGCTCGGGTACGGCGCCGGCGTCGGCAAGGCGCTCGAGGCGGCCGACATCCTCGCCGAGCACGGGATCGGCGTGACCGTCGCCGACGCCCGGTTCGCGAAGCCGATCGACGCTGGCCTCGCGGCCCAGCTCGCCGCCGAGCACGAGCTGCTCGTGACAGTCGAGGAGGGCGTGCTGGCGGGGGGCTTCGGGTCCGCGGTCTGGGAGACGCTGTCCGACGCCGGCCTGGCGCCGCGGATCCTGCGCGTCGGGCTCCCCGACCGCTACGTCACGCACGGGGCGCCGGCGCTGCTGCACGAGGAGGTCGGGTTCACCGGCCAGCGGATCGCCGAGCGGATCGAGGCGGTCGTCGGCGGCCGCAGTGGAGTCACGAGCGGCTGATCTGAGAACCTTTCCGGCCACGAAATGCGACGTGTCCGGATCGACAGCCTGCTCGCCCAGCGTGGGGTGTTCGCGTCGCGCTCGCGTGCGGCTGCATCGGTGATCGCCGGCGAGGTGATGCTGGGCCCTGACCGTCGCCGGGCCGCGAAGCCCGGACAGATGGTGCCCGAGGACGTGGAGCTCGAAGTCCAGTCGGCGCCCGCGTTCGTGTCTCGCGGCGGGACCAAGCTCGCCAACGCGCTCGACGGGCTCGGGATCGGAGTCGCGGGGCGCCTGGCGCTCGACGTGGGAGCCTCGACCGGAGGCTTCACCGACTGCCTGCTGAGCCGGGGCGCCGAGCACGTGGTGGCGCTCGACGTCGCCTACGGGCAGCTCGACTGGAGCCTGCGGTCGGATCCCCGGGTGACCGTGATCGAACGCCGCAACGCGCGCTCGTTGCTCGCCGAGGAGCTTCCGTACGCGCCGGATCTGATCGTGATCGACGTGTCGTTCATCTCGGTCGTCAAGGTGCTGGCGCCGGCGCTCGGGTGCGCCGCCGAGCGGTTCGATTGCCTGGCGCTCGTCAAGCCGCAGTTCGAGGTCGGGCGCGACGGGGTGGGGAAGGGGGGCGTGGTCCGCGACGCGACGCTGCGCCGCCAGGCGCTGATCGGCGTTGCCGAAGCAGCGAGCTCGCTCGGCTTCAGCGTCGTCGGCTTCGCGAGCTCCGGGCTGCCGGGGCCGAAGGGCAACCTCGAGACGTTCGCGTGGATCGCCGAGCGCGGGCGCGACGGCGTCGCCGACCTCGAGGCGGCGGCGCGTGAGGTCGAGCCGTGAAGAAGGTCACCACCGCCGCCGTGCTCACGCACCGGGTCCGCGACGTCACCGCCGAGGCGCTCGGCGCGTTGATCGAGTTGTGTCGAGAGCGTGGCGTCGAGCTCCGTCTGTCGCCCGAGGAGACGAGCAAGCACGGGCTCGAGCCCGGGCCACTGCTGACGCTCGACGCGCCGCCGGACCCGAGCGTCGACATCAGCTTCGCGCTCGGCGGCGACGGGACGATCCTCAATGCACTGCGGACCTACGCCGAGACCGGCGTGCCGGTGTTCGGGATCAACTTCGGCGAGATGGGCTTTCTGGCAACCGTCGACCGCGAGGACGCCCGCACCGGCTGCATCCGGGCACTGAGCGGCGACTTCGAGGTTCTGTCGCTCCCGGCGATCGAGGTGTTCCGCAACGGCGACCGGTGGCTGGGGATCAACGATGTGTCGATCCACCGCCAGCACGGCAACCGGGTCGCAGACCTCGAGTACGCGGTCAACGGCGACGAGATCGGCCGCGTGCGCTCGGATGGGATCGTCGTCGCCACCCCCGCCGGATCGACCGGCTACAACCTCGCCAACGGCGGTCCGGTGATGGCCTGGGGCGTGCACGGGTTCGTGGTCTCGTTCATCTCGCCGCACTCGTTGACCGCGCGCACGCTGGTCGTCGCGCCCGACGACCGGGTGCTCGTCTACAACCGCTCGCGCGAGGAGCCGGTCGAGGTGACCGTCGACGGGCGGCCGATCTCCGTGCTCGAGCCGGCTGAGCACCTCGAGGCGCGGTTCGCCAACGACCGCGCGACGCTGGCCCAGATCCCCGGGACCAACTTCTACCAGCGCCTGCGCCAGAAGTTCGGCCGCCTGGCGACGCCGCTCTGACCTGCGCGTCTAAACGTCCCCACAGGACGCTTAGACGCGCAGGTTGCCTCCCCGGCGATCCGTCGGGGGTGGCTGGTAGACCGTCTCGGATGCTGGAAGAGCTGCGCGTCGAGAACCTGCTCCTGATGGAGCGCGCCGAGCTGCGGCTGGCGCCGGGGCTGAACATGCTGACCGGCGAGACCGGCGCCGGCAAGACGCTGCTGGCGCACGCGCTGGACCTGCTGCTCGGAGGCCGCGCGCGCCGCGGGATCGTCCGTGACGGCGCCGAGGAGGCCTACGTCGAAGGGGTGTTCGCGCTGCCGCCGTGGCTCGCGGGCGATGAGCGGCTGCCCTCCGGGGCCGGGGAGCTGACGCTCGCGCGGCGCGTCTGGCGCGACGGCCGCACCCGCGCGTACGTCTGCGGCAGGGCGGCGACGGTCGCCGATCTGCAAGAGCTCGGCGGTCGCCTGGTGTCGTTCTACGGGCAGCACGAGCACCGCAAGCTGATGCTCGCCGGGGCCCAGCTCGAGGTGCTCGACGACTACTGCGGTGGCGCCCAGGCGACCCTGCGTGAGCAGATGCGGGCGGCTCACGAGCGCGTCCGCGGGCTCGAGCGGCGCGCCGACGAACTGCGTGAGTTGGCGGGCGCGCGCGAGCGCGAGCTCGACCTCGTCAGGTTCGAGCTCGACGAGATCGAAGCCGCCGATCCGCGCGAGGACGAGGAGCTGGTGCTGACGGCCGAGCGCGACCGGCTGCGTCATCTGGAGGCGCTGCAGGGCGCGGCCGCCGCCGGCGCGGAGGCGGTTTCGCCCGATAGCGGCACCGGCGTCCGTGAGCTGCTCGCCCGCGCCGCGCAGGAACTCGAGCAGGGGGCGGCGATCGACCCGGCGCTGGGCGCGCTTGCCCAGCGGCTCGACGCGCTGCGCTACGAGGCCGAAGACGTCGGCGGCGAGTTGCGCCGCTACGTGGAGCAGATCGCTGCCGAGGGCGGCGCGCAGGCGCGGCTCGAGCAGGTCGAGGAGCGGCTGACGGTGCTCGCGCGGCTGGCGCGCAAGCACGGAGGCGGGGTCGCCGGCGTGCTGGCCCACGCCGAGCGCTGCCGCGCCCGCCGCGACGAGCTCGAGCACGCAGACCAGGCGCTCGAGGACGCCGCGCGGCGGCTCGCGGGGTCGTCCGCCGAGCGCGATCGCCTGGCAAAGCGCCTCTCCGACGCCCGTCGCAGGGCGGCACCGAAGCTCGCCGCGGCGGTCCGTGAGCGGCTCGCGGAGCTGGCGATGCCCGGCGCCCGGTTCGAGCTCGAGCTCGGGCCGCGGGCCGAGGGCTGCGGCCCGCGCGGAGCCGATGCGATCGAGATTCTGATCGCCCCCAACGGCGGCGAGACGCCGGCGCCGCTGCGCGAGGTCGCGTCCGGCGGCGAGCTGTCGCGGGTGATGCTCGCGCTGCTGAGCGTCGCGCAATCCAACCGGCGCGGCAGCCCGCTGCTCGTGTTCGACGAGAT
Source organism: uncultured Solirubrobacterales bacterium (assembly GCA_963756655.1). Taxonomy (GTDB): domain Bacteria; phylum Actinomycetota; class Thermoleophilia; order Solirubrobacterales; family Solirubrobacteraceae; genus Palsa-465. The sequence goes on along the minus strand of CAVWOQ010000023.1, from coordinate 103,801 downwards.
CGACGCCGGTATCGGCGGGCACACCGCGCGCGCGGTAGGTGAGCATCTGCGCACGCTCGCGCACGGCCGGCAGCTCCTCTGCATCACCCACCTGCCGCAGGTCGCGGCGCTCGCCGAGCGCCACTTCACGATCGCCAAGCACGCCGGCGGGGGCCAGGCGACGACCACGGTCTCGATGCTCGAGGGCGACGGGGTGGTGGGCGAGCTGGTGCGGATGCTCGGTGCATCGGAGCAGGACAGCGCCGCGAGCGAGCACGCGCGCGAGCTGCTGCGCGCCGCCTGAACCGGGGCGCGCGAGCTGTGCGCGCCGCCTGAACCGGGGCGCGCGAGCTGCTGCGCGCCGCCTGAACCGGGGCGCGCGAGCTGCTGCGCGCCGCCTGAACCGGGGCGCGCGGCTTCCGTCGGGCGCCCCGTTAGACTCGGAGACCGGGAATGGCACACGGCGAGACGCGCTTCATCTTCATCACCGGCGGGGTGGTCTCCTCGCTCGGCAAGGGAATCGCCGCAGCGTCGATCGGCCGCCTCCTCGTCGCCCGCGGGCTCGACGTCCAGCTGCAGAAGTTCGACCCGTACATCAACGTCGACCCCGGGACGATGTCGCCGTATCAGCACGGCGAGGTGTTCGTCACCGAGGACGGCGCCGAGACCGACCTCGACCTCGGCCACTACGAGCGCTTCACCAGCGCGAACACGAGCCGCGCGTCGAACGTCACCGCCGGCGGGATCTACAACACCGTGATCCGCCGAGAGCGCCGCGGCGACTACCTCGGCGCGACCGTCCAGGTCGTGCCGCACATCACTGACGAGATCAAGTCGCGGATCAAGCTGATGGCCGATTCGAGCGACGTCGACTTCGTCGTGACCGAGATCGGCGGCACGGTCGGCGACATCGAGTCGCTGCCGTTCCTGGAGGCGATCCGCCAGTTCCCGGTCGACGTCGGGCGGCGGCGCTGCATGTTCATCCATCTGACGCTCGTGCCCTACATCGGCCACGCCGGCGAGCTGAAGACCAAGCCGACCCAGCATTCGGTCAATGAGCTGCGCCGGATCGGTATCGCGCCCGACATGGTCGTGTGCCGCTCCGAGGCCGAGCTGTCGACCGACATCCGCCGCAAGATCGCGCTGTTCGCGAGCCTCCCGATCGAGGCGATCGTGTCGGCCTACGACGTCGACGACATCTACCGGGTGCCGCTCGTGTTCAACAACCAGGGCGTCGACGAGTTCATCCTCTCAGAGCACTTCGGGCTCGAGGCCGGAACGCCCGATCTGACCGGCTGGGAGCAGATCACCCGCCGGGCACGCGAAGTCGAGCGGACCGTGCGGATCGCACTCGTGGGCAAGTACGTCAAGCTCGAGGACGCGTACCTATCTGTCGCCGAGGCGCTGCGCCACGCTGGCGTGCACCACGGCAGCCGGGTCGAGATCGACTGGATCGACTCCGAGTCGGTCGACGAGTCAGAGGTCGTCTCGCGCCTGACGGGCGCCGACGGGATCCTGATCCCCGGTGGTTTCGGCGGTCGCGGCTGGGAGGGCAAGATCCGCGCCGCGCAGATCGCGCGTGAGCAGCGGATCCCGTACCTGGGCATCTGCCTCGGGATGCACGTCGCGGTCAGCGAGTTCGCGCGTCACGTGGCCGGCATGGAGGGCGCCAACTCGACCGAGATGGACCTCGAGACCCCGTATCCGGTGATCGATCTGCTGCCCGAGCAGAAGGAGATCGCCGACATGGGCGGCACGATGCGGCTCGGCGCGGACCCCGTCAAGCTGCACGACGAGACGCGGATCAGACACCTGTACGGCGAACCGGTCGTCTACGAGCGCCACCGCCACCGCTACGAGGTCAACAACCACCTGCGCCGCCGGCTCGAGACCGCCGGCCTGATCTGCTCAGGCACGTCGCCGGACGAGCGGCTGGTCGAGGCGATCGAGCTCGCCTCCGACGCGCACCCATTCTTCGTCGCCTCGCAGTACCACCCCGAGTTCAAGTCGCGCCCTGAACGCCCCGCGCCGCTGTTCCGGGAGTTCGTCGGTGCGGCGCTGGAGCGAGCGGAGTTGGCCGGCGGGCCCGGGCGGGACATCACCGTCTCGCGCGGCGCCGGAACGTGAGACGCGCCTCCGAGACCGAGCGCGCGCGGCTGCACGACACATTCGCGTCGCTGTGCCGGATCGAGAGCCCGTCGCGCCATGAGCGGGCCTGCGCGGATCGCGTGACCGCCGAGCTCGCGGAGCTCGGCCTCGAGGTCCACGAGGACTCGGCCGGTGCGGCGATCGGCTCCGACGCCGGCAACCTGCTCGCGAGGGTGCCGGGTGCGGGCGAGGCGAGCATCCTGATCTGCGCCCACCTAGACACGGTGCCACCGGTCGCTCCTGTCGAGCCCGTGCTCGCCGACGGCTACTGGTCGAACGCCAACGACGCGATCCTCGGCGCCGACAACAAGTCGGCGGTCGCCGTCGCCCTCGAGCTCGCTCGCCGGCTGACCTCGGCGCCGACGCCACCCCCGATCGGCGTCGAGCTGCTGTTCACGGTCTGCGAGGAGGTCTCGCTGCAGGGATCGCGCGCGTTCGACGTCTCGCAGCTGCGCAGCGCGTTCGGCTACGTGTTCGACCACGCCACCCCGATCGGCGAGCTGGTCGTCGCCTCGCCGACCCACTACCGGATCGTCGCCGAGTTCCGCGGCCAGGCCGCGCACGCCGGCGTGCGGCCCGAGGCGGGCCGCAGCGCGATCGCTGCGGCGGCGACGGCGATCGCGGCGATGCGGCTCGGGCGCCTCGACGCGCAGACGACCGCCAACGTCGGCATGATCGAGGGCGGCACGGCGATCAACGTGATCCCTGAGCGCTGCCGGATCGAGGCCGAGGTGCGCAGCCTCGACGACGCCCGCGCGGCGCAGGTGACGACAGAGATCGTCGATCACCTCGAGGACGCAGCCAACGCGACCGAGTGCGACCTCGATCTGGATGTCGCGCAGATGTTCAGCGGCTACCGGACCAAACCGTCGGCGCCGCAGGTGCTGGTCGCTGAGCGCGCCCTGCGCGCCTGCGGCTACGCGCCCACGCCGATCGATTCTGGGGGCGCCAGCGACGCGAACTCGTTTCGCGCAGCCGGATTTGAGTGCACGTGCCTGGCCGACGGCGTCGAGCACAACCACGAGCCGACCGAGCGGGTCAGCGCCCAGGCGCTCGAGACGATGCTCGAGATCGCAATCGCGCTCGTCGATGAGGCGGCGGCCGAGCTGGGCCTAGCAGCCGGATGACTCACGCGGCCTCCATATTCAGCGAGCCCGGATGGCGAGCGGAGGCCTAGCAGCCGGATGACTCACGCGGCCTCCATATTCAGCGAGCCAGCGGGATGACTCGGGCGCTGCCCGCTATGGCGAGGCCGGATGCCGAGCGGGCAGCAAGCCCGAGGGCGAGCGGAGGCCTAGCGTGAGCGACTTCGAGCTGATCGAGTCGACGACGCAATGGCGCGGCGCGGTCTTCAGCGCCGGAATCGAGACGTTCCGCTACGCCGGCGATCTGCGCGTCAGCCGCGAGAAGGTCTGGCACCCCGGCGCCGTCGGGATCCTGCCGGTCGACGACGCCCACGTCTGGCTGACGCGCCAGCCGCGCGAGGCCGCCGGCCTGGCGGCGTCGCTCGAGATCCCGGCCGGCAAGCGCGACGTGCCCGGCGAGGTGCCGCTCGATACCGCCAAACGCGAGCTCGCGGAGGAGATCGGCAAGCGCGCCGCCTCGTGGCGCGAGATCGACGTCTTCTACACGAGCCCCGGCTTCAGCGACGAGCGCGTCTGGTGGTTTTTGGCGCGCGACCTATCAGACGATCACGTCGCCGAGCCCGATCCCGACGAGCGGATCGAGGTCGTGCCGTGGCCGCTCGCCGAGCTCGACGCGGCGATCGCCGAGTCCCAGGACTCCAAGTCGCTGATCGCGCTGCTGTGGCTGGCGCTCGCGCGCGAGCGCGGCACGCTCTGACGCGCACGGGCGCTCCCAACCGCAGGAGTGCCAGGCGCACGAGCGAATACTGGAGCCGATGAGGACCGCGACGGCCCCCGCGGAGCAGCTCCATCTGACCGATCTGACGCTCGAGTTCCTCGCGATGCTCGAGCTCGAGCGCGGCCTGTCGCGCAACACGCTCGAGGCCTACCGCTCCGACCTGCAGCAGTACGGCGCCTTCCTGGGCCGGATCGGCGTCGATCCGCTCCAGGCGCGTCCGGTCGACGTCGCCGCATTCGTGTCGGAGCTCGCGACCGGCCGTGACGGCAAGCCTCCGGTCGCTCCCGCGACCCTGCAGCGCAAGATTGCGTGCCTGCGGTCGTTCTACCGCCACCTGCGCCGCGAGCAGATCATCGATCACGACCCGACCGCCGAGCTACGGCCGCCGCGCTCGCCCGGCAGACTGCCCAAGGTGCTCAGCCGCGACGAGGTAAACCGGCTGCTCGAGCAGCCGAACGGTACCTCGCCGGCCGCGCTCCGAGACCGGGCGCTGCTCGAGACGATGTACGCGTGCGGGCTGCGCGCCTCGGAGGCGATCGCGCTCGAGCTGTCCGATCTGGACCTCGAGGTCGGGATCCTCCGCGCCCGTGGGAAGGGATCAAAGGAGCGCCTGGTGCCCGTGGGTCGCAAGGCGATCGAGACGCTCGACGTCTACCTGGCTCGGGGCCGCCCCAAGCTCGTCGGGATTCACGACGAGTCGCACGTGTTCGTCAACCTGCGCGGCTCGGGCCTCTCGCGTCAGGGGCTCTACAAGATCGTCCAGGGTCACGCACGCACCGCCGGGCTCGAGCACCGGATGAGCCCGCACACGCTGCGCCACACGTTCGCCACGCACCTGCTGGACGGCGGCTGCGACCTGCGCGCGCTGCAGGAGATGCTGGGCCACGCCGATATCGGCACGACGCAGATCTACACTCACCTGTCGTCAGATCGCCTGCGCGACGTGTACTTCGACGCGCATCCGCGGGCGCAGATCAGCCGCAACCGGCACGACTGAAAGCAAGCTTGGGCATCACGCACTTCGACGAGGCGTTCGCGGCCGATTTCGATCTTGGGCACCTGCGCAGCCGCTGGACGATGCTCGGGGAGGCGGCGGGCTGCGTGACCGTCGGCGTCCGGCGGATCGAGCTTCCGCCCGGCGGGTGGTCGACGCCCGCGCACGAGCACGGCCGCTCGGAGGAGATCTTCTACGTGCTCGCCGGGACCGGCGTCTCATGGCAGCGCGGCGAGACAGCCGTGATCCGCGCCGGCGATGCGATCCTGTACAAGCCGCGCTCCGGGACACACTCGGTCCATTCCGAAGCCGGGATCGACCTGCTCGCGTTCGGCACCCGTGAGCACGACGAGAGCCCGCGCTTCCCACAGCTCGGCATGTCGCTGATCGGCGGGCGCGCCGTCGACAGCGTCGGCGTCGGAGGCGGCGAGCCGCCGATCCAGTTCACGCGTGAGGCCGCTCACGGCGCTCCTGAGCTGCCGTCGACGCCCGGTGAGCGCCCGCCGACGGTCGCAAACATCGACGACGTCGAGGCGGTTCGCGTCGATCGTGCACGGGTGGCGAGGACACGACGCAACCTCGGGCGCGCGATCGGCTCGCGCCGGACCGGATTGCAGCACGTGATCGTCGAGCCCGGCATGGAGTCGGCGCCGCTGCACTGCCACAGCGTCGAGGAGGAGATCTTCGTGGTCCTCGACGGTGACGGCGTGCTGCTGCTCGGCGACGACGAGCTCCCAGTCCGGCCGGGGAGCGTCGTCGCGCGGCCCGCCGGGACCGGGGTCGCGCATGCGTTCAGTGCGGGCGCGGAGCCGTTGACCTACCTCGCCTACGGAACCCGCGATCCGAGCGATGTCTGCTACTACCCGCGCTCGAACAAGATCGCGATCCGCGGCGTCAACGTGATCGCGAGGCTCGAGCGCCTCGACTACTGGGACGGCGAGAACTAACCACGGAGCCCGTAGGTGTTGAGGTCCGCGTCGAGGCTGCCCTGAGCCTCGTAGGGACCGGTGTGCACGTAGATGACCTTGCCCGCGCGGTTGATGTAGACCGTCGTCGGTAGACCCTGCAGGCCACCCGGCAGCAGCGACGAGAGCTGGTAGCTCGCGAGCTGGTAGCTCGGATAGCTGACGTGGTGGGCGGCCAGGAACGACTGCGCGTCGCCGGGCTGGTCCTCGGTGTCGGCACCAACGAATGCGACCCGGCGGCCGTAGCGCGCCGACGCGCTGGCGAACAGCCCGAACTCGGCCCGGCACGGGGGGCACCACGACGCCCAGATGTTGACGACGACCGGATAGCCGCGCAGCGCGCGGAGCCTGGCGGCGAGCGCGGGCTCTGACCCCAGCAGCTCGCTGGCCTGTCCGTGCAGCGCCGCGAGCGGCTTCGGCGAGTCCGTGAGGTCCTTGGCGACCGCGGCTTGGCTCGAAGCCGCGTTGGGTGCGCGCTGGAGCGCTGCCTCGACGTGGGCGATCAGCTGCTCGCGGCTGAGCCACCCGTTGGTCGACACGTCCCAGTACCAAAGCACCCGGCCGCGGGGCGAGGTCAGCACCAGCCACGGCTCGTCCTGGACGCCGTAGCCGTCGGCGACGCGACCGGTGCGGTCGATCGCGACCGGGTAGCCGAGCGGACGCGTGAGTTTCGCCAGCAAGGCGGGCAGCGCGGCCGGCGACGGCTCGACGCTTCCCTCGTCGACCGCCGTCAACGCGGGCACCCCGCTCGACGAGGCGTAGCCGTCGAGCGCGTCGAGCGCCTTGCCGAGGTTCGTCACCTCGCGGTCCCAGGTCGCGAAGAACAGCGTCAGATGCGCCGTGCCGGGCCTGAGGTCGACCGTCCCGCCGCCGGCTCGAGCCAACGATGCGCTCTGCGTCGGCTTGATCTGCGGCTCTGGGGCGTAGGAGAGGTGGGAGCGGATACGCGGGTGGCCCGGGAGCAGCGTCGACGCCTCCTGTGCCAGCAGCTGGCCCAGTTGACCGACTGCGGCGTACGACTGCTGGGTCAGGTACAGCCTGCGCAGGCGCCCCTGCGGATCGATCACGAACAGCGCCGGCGTGTGATCGACCTGCCCGCGCTCGATCGCGACCAAGATCCCGTACTGGTGCCAGACCTGCTTGAGATGCGCGTCCGAGCCAGTCATGAAGTGCCAGTCGCGCAGCATCCCGTGCAGCTCCGAATACGAGAGCACGTCGTGGACCGAGGTCGCATCCGGGTTGGCGTCGATCCCCAGCAGCTGTACTTTCGACCCGGCGGCGCCCAGCAGCGCCTTCGCGTCGACCATCGCGGTCGTCGTCAGCGGGCAGATCGTCGTGCACTCGGAGTCGTTGAAAGCGAGGATCACGACCTTGCCTCGGTACGCCGACAGCGAGATCGGATGGCCGAACTGGTCGGTGAGCGTGAAGTCGGGCGCCGGCCGCGAGAGCACTGTGCCCGGGTCCAGGTACGGGTTGCTGGCCAGCGCGTTGGCCGACGACGAGGAGGTGTCCGAGACGGTCGCGATCACCACCGCGACGCCGGCGACGACCGCCAGGAACGCGGCTCCGGACGCCAGCGCCACCCGCCGGCCGGGGCGGGCCTCCTTCGCGGGCTCGAGCTCGCGACGCCGGCGCAGCAGCGCTCGCAGGCCGAAGTACAACGCCACCAAGACCGCGATGACCGCCACGATCACGGCCAGCGCGCTGTCGGTCGCGCGTCCGGAGGTCGCTGTGATCAACGGCGCTTGGACTGACGGGTACGGCGACATCAACGCCAGAAGCGTACGGAAGTCGTCCCGCTTCAAAGCCGCTCCCCACGCCGTGCCGGCCACCTCGCCGTTCGCGCCAGACCGACTCATCCGGCCGGCTGGCAGAATCCCGCCATGTTCAGGTTCCGGAGCGATGCGGCCGCGTCGCGGGTGGCCGGCGCGTGAGGCGCGCGTTTGTGGTCGTGCTCGACGCATGTGGCGTCGGCGCCCTCCCGGACGCGGCCGACTACGGGGATCAGGGGACCAACACGCTCGGCCACCTGGCGCAGCGGGTGCCGCTGTCGCTGCCGGCGCTCGGCGCGCTCGGGCTGGGCTCGATCATCGGTCTGCGCGGGGTCGAACCTGCTGCTCACCCCGTCGTGCACGGGCGTCTTCACGCGCTCGGCCCCGGCAAGGACTCGACCGCCGGCCACCGGGAGCTGATGGGCGTCGTCGCCCCGAAACGGATGCCGAGCTACCCGCACGGCTTTCCGGAACCGGTGATCGATCTGGTTCGCGCGGCCAGCGGGCGCGGCGTGCTCTGCAACCGGCCCAGCAACGGGCTCGAGGCGGTCGAGCGCTTCGGCGCGCAACATCTTCAAAGCGGCGATCTGATCGTCTACACGAGCCAGGACTCGGTGCTTCAGATCGCCGCCCACGTCGACGTCGTCGAGACCGAGGAGCTCTACGAGATCTGCGCACGCGTGCGCGCCGAGCTACCGCCCGAGCACGCCGTCGGGCGCGTGATCGCGCGTCCGTTCGCCGGCCCGGCAGGGGACTGGAACCGCACCGACGGGCGCCGCGACTTCGCGTTGCGCCCGCCGACACCGAGCTATCTCGAGGCGCTGCAGGCGGCCGGCGTCGAGGTGCACACGGTCGGCAAGGTCGGTCAGTTGTTCGCCGGCGTCGGGATCGACGTCCAACACCCGGGGTCGACCAACGCGCGTGCCTTGCACGAGACGACTGAGCTGATCGGCTCGCTGGAGCAAGGGTTCGTGTTCACGAACCTGATCGAGACTGACCAGGTATACGGCCATCGCCACGATTTCGATGGCTTCGCCGGCGCGCTGGCGCAGATCGATGCGTTCGTCGCCGCCTGGCTCGAGCAGTTGACCGATGACGACCTGCTGGTGCTGACCGCCGATCACGGCTGCGATCTGACCTCACCGCGAACCGATCACACGCGTGAACACGCGCCGCTGCTGGCGAGGTTCGCCGGCGACGGCGGCCGGCGCCACGACGGCCCGCTAGCCGACGTCGGCGCGAGCGTGCTGCGGTGGCTGGCCGGACGCGACTGGGCCGAGTTGCCGGGCGAGTCCTTCGTTTAATAGAACAGGCGATGCCAGAACTACCCGAAGTCGAGACGATCCGCCGCCAGCTCGCGCCCCACCTCGAGGGCCGCACGATCGTCGAGATTGAGATCCTCGACCCGCGCTGGACGCGGCCCGAACCGCCGCACCTGGTCGAGCGGGCGCTGCGCGGGCGGACAGTGGAGCGCGTCAGCCGCTCGGGCAAGTACCTCGTCTGGGAGCTGTCCGGCGACCTCTACCTGCTGATCCATCTGCGGATGACTGGCGCGCTGCTGTTCGATCCGCCGGTCGAGCCGCCGCACACACGGGTGCGCTTCGAGCTCGACGCAGGCCACCGGATCGCGTACGTCGATCCGCGCCGGTTCGGCACCGGCCACGTGCTGTCGGGCGCGGCGGCGCGCGACGAGTACCTGGGGGAGCGGCTCGGGATCGAGCCCCTGACAGCCGAGTTCACGCTCGAGCGCCTCCGCGAGGCCGCTCGCGGGCGACGCGCGCCCGTCAAGTCGTTCCTGCTCGATCAGCGGCGGATCGCCGGCGTCGGCAACATCTATGCCGACGAGGCGCTGTTCAGGGCTCGGATCCACCCGCTCCGCCCGGCCGGCACGCTGAACCGCAAGCAGCTCGAGGCGCTGCGTGTCGCGGTCGAGGAGGCGCTGATGGCCGGGATCGAGTCAAAGGGTGCCTCGATCGACGACTTTCGGCACGTCGATGGCGCCCGCGGGTCGTTCCAGGACCGGTTTCTGGTCCACCGCCGCGAGGGCGAGCCGTGTCCGCGCTGCGGTACCAAGATCCGCAAGCTGGTCGTCGGCGGGCGCGGCACGTACGTATGCGAGCACTGCCAGCCGCGGCCAAGGGCGGGGCGAACTGTCTCGAAGCACTAGGCGGCGAGCAACTCAGCGAGCCGCCCGGCGCGGTCTGCCGCCAGCAGCTGATCGAAGCCGCCGATCGGCTCGTCGCCGATCACGATCTGCGGGAACGTGAACATCCCGGTCAGCTCCACGAGCTTCTCACGGCTGTCCGGATCACGTGACAGATTGATTTCTTCGTAGGCGATTCCGCGCCGGCCGAGGAGCATCTTCGCGCCCGCGCACTTGGAGCAGTGATCGGTGGTGTAGAGCTTGACCGGCTTCATTACTTCACAAAGTATAGCAGGGGGTTGAGTTGGCGGGACCGCTGAAGACCGAGGCGATCGTGCTGCGCTCGATCCGCTACGGCGAGGCCGATCGGATCCTTCACCTCTACACGCCCGGTCACGGGCGACTGAGCGCGATCGCGAAGGGCGCGCGGCGGTCCCGGAGCCGCTTCGGGGCTCGGCTGGAGCCGTTCTTCCAGGTGCACGCGGTGCTGCACGAGGGCCGCAGCGAGCTGCTGACGGTGACCGGCGTCGACACGATCGCCACCCACGGCGCACTGCGCGACCACGCCGCGACGCTCGACGCTGCGGCGCGCGCGTGCGATGCCGTGGCGCGGCTGTTCGAGACGCCTGACCCGCACCCGGAGGTGTTCGGTCTGCTCGCCAACGAGCTCGCGCTGCTGGACGCGGACGCCGCGCAGGCGCGGACCGCGAACGGGCTCGCATTCCGCCTCAAGCTGCTGCTCGCGGCAGGAATCGTGCCGCAGTTGGCGGCGTGCGCGCTGTGTGGCGAGACCGAGCACCTGCGCGGCTTCTCCGGCGCCGCCGGCGGGGTCGTCTGCAGCTCGTGCGAGGCGGGAGCGTTCGGGCTCGACGAGGACGCGTATCGGTTCCTGGTCGGCGCGCTCGGGGTGCCGCTCGCGCAGGCGCCCGACGGATCCGAGCGCGCGCTGCGGCAGGTCGAGCGGGCGATCGGCGAGACCGCCGAGCACCACGCCCACGTGCACCTGCGCCCGCTGCTCGTCGCCTAGATCTAGAAGAAAGCGCCAATTCCGGCGCGCCGACACGGCGCGGTGTCAGAATCGACGAACGTGAACGAGCAGACGCTGACAACCGGCTATTCGCATCCACACGGCCCGGTCGCCGATGATTTCGAGCGGCGCGTGCGAGCGCGCGAGGAGGCGTCGCTGTCGCCACTGGCGACGCGTTCGTATCCGGCGCTGCGCACGCGGCCGGAGCCGATCTGTGGGCTGCGGACGCCGTTTCAGCGCGATCGCGACCGGATCGTGCACTGCAAGGCGTTCCGGCGGCTGAAGGACAAGACGCAGGTGTTCGTGGCTCCGAGCGGCGACCACTACCGCACGCGGCTGACGCACACGCTCGAGGTGACGCAGATCTCGCGCACTGTCGCGAGGGCGCTGGACCTCAACGAGGACCTGGTCGAGGCGATCGGGCTCGGCCACGACCTCGGGCACCCGCCGTTCGGCCACGTCGGCGAGGAGGCCCTCGACCGCTGCCTGCGAGCTCGCTTCGGGCGCGAGTTCCAGCACCACGCGCACTCGCTGCGGGTCGTCGAAACGCTCGAGCGCGGCGGCCAGGGGCTCAACCTGACGGAACCGGTTCGCGACGGGATCCTCGGCCATTCCGGGCGGGCGCCCGAGCCGGCGACGCTCGAGGGCAGGATCGTCCGGCTGATGGATCGCGTCGCCTACATCAACCACGACATCGACGACGCCGTGCGCGCCGGCGTGATCTCGTCGGCCGACCTGCCGGAGGAACCGATCGAGATCCTCGGCGACACCGGTCAGCGTCGGATCGACATGCTCGTCCACGACCTCGTCGAGCACTCGCACGAGGCGGGCGAGATCGTTCAGGGCGAGCGGGTCGGCGGAGCGATGCTCCAGCTGCGCGCGTTCATGTTCGAGCGCGTCTACCTCGGGCCTGTCGCGACCCGCGAGCACGTGAAGATCCATCACGTGATCGAGGCCCTGTTCGAGTACTACTGTGCGCACCCAGAGGAGATCCCGGAGTCGATTCCGGCGGGCGACCTCGCGACCCGCGTGACGGACCACCTCGCCGGGATGACCGACCGCTACTGCATCAACCGCTTCGAGCAGCTCAGCGTCCCGGTCGCGTTCGCGCCCGCCGGATGACTCACGCGGCCGACTTTCACGCGAGACAGCCGGATGACGCGGGCGCGGCCCAGGTAGGCGAGGCAGCCGGACGACGCGGCGGCCGCCCAGTCCGGCGAGCCGGGAGGGCGAGCGGGCGGCCGAGCCGCGGCCGAGCGGGCCGCAAGCCCGCGGTCGAGCGGAGGCCATCAGCGTGAGCAGGTACACGGCCGACTCCCGCGACCGCGTGCTGGCGGCCGTCGACATGATCGCGCTCGTCTCGACTCGGACTGAGCTGCGCCGGGCCGGGGTCAACAGCTACTTCGGCCTGTGCCCGTTTCACGAGGAGCGCAGCGGCTCGTTTCACGTCCGCCCCGACGAGAAGCACTACCACTGCTTCGGCTGCCAGGTGTCGGGCGATCCGTTCGACTTCGTGATGGAGACCGAGGGGCTCGACTTCAAGGGTGCGCTCGAGACGCTCGCCGACCGGTTCGGCGTCAAGCTCGAGACCGAGGCGGAGGACCCGGAGGCCGCCAGCCGCCGCGAGCGCCGGGAGCGGCTGTTCTCACTGCTGGGGCGGGCTGCGACCTTCTATTCGAGGTATCTCTGGGAGGCTCGCGAGGCCGATGGCGCCCGTTCCTATCTGCTGGGGCGCGGTCTCGAGGAGCAGACGCTGCGGGAGTTCCGGGTCGGCTACGCGCCGAGCGCCTGGGACCGGATGTTGCGGGCGTCGCGGGGATCCGGGTTCAGCGAGGAGGAGCTGCTGGCGGTTGGGCTCGCGCAGCGCTCGCGCAACCGCCCCGGCAGCATCTACGACCGCTTCCGGGAGCGGATCATGTTCCCGGCCGTCGACTCGCGCGGGCGCGTGCACGGGTTCGGCGCGCGCGCGATGCGCGACAACCAGCGCCCGAAGTACCTCAACACGTCCGACGGCGAGCTGTACCACAAGCGCGAGGTCCTGTTCGGGGTAGACCTCGCGCGCGCGGCCGCCTCCAAGGGCGACCGAATGATCCTCGTCGAGGGCTATACCGACGTGCTCGCGCTGCACCAGGCCGGCCTGCGCAACGCGGTCGGGATCATGGGCACGGCGCTGACCGAGGAGCAGGTCTCACAGCTCGAGCGGATCGTCCACGTGCTCGAGCTGTGCCTCGACGCCGACCGCGCCGGACAGGACGCGATGCTGCGCGCGGCGCGGCTGGCGCGGGCGCGCAAGCTCGAGCTCCGCGTGGTCGGCCTGCCGGACGGCACTGACCCAGCCGAGCTCGTCGAGCGCGACGGCGCCCCGGCGCTGCGGGCGCTGGTCGAGAGCTCCAAGCCGTTCGTCGCCTTCCAGGTCGACCGGATCCTCGAGCGAGCCGACACCGGCAGCGCCGAGGGGCGCGACTCGGCGCTCGACGAGCTGCGCCCGGTGCTCGACGGGGTGCCGGCTAGCATCCTGCGCGACGAGCTCGTGCGTCGCGTCGCGGGCCGGCTGGAGCTGACCGAGACGCGGCTGATGACGCTGCTGGCATCGGGCGCCAGCGCCGGGGGTTCTCCGGCACCGGCATCGGCGCAGGGCGGTGACGCGTCGCAAACTCGTCCCGCAGCACCGCGCGAGCAAAGGCCGCGGCCCGAGCGGATGTTCCTGGCGCTGTGCATCGCGCTGCCAGACCTGGGCGCGCGAACGCTGGCGGCGATCGAGTCCGACGAGCTCCTGACCAGCGTCCAGCTGCGACGTGCGGCGCGCCACCTCGCCGACGGGCACACGCAGTCGCCGCTGGCGGACCTGCCATCCGACGACGAGGACTTCGCGCGGCTGATCGCCGAGCTGGTGCAGCTCGCGGGCCGGATCCCGGACCCGACCGCCGACCGCCTCGAGCACGCGCGGCTCGTGCTCGAACGCGACCGGCTCGACCGCGCGATCCTCCGCGCCCGGGGTCAGGCCGGCGCCGAAGCCGGCACCGCAGTCACCAGCCCGCTGGCGCGTGAGCGCGAAGCGGTCCGCGACTCGATCCGGGCGGTGGGAGGGCGGTTGGAGGGGGCCGACTGAGCCGGCCTGCTGTCAGTGCTTGCGAATCGACGACTTCAACTTGGTCTTCGACTTGCTCGGCTTCTTCTTCTTGGGCGGCGCCAGCGCTTTGCTGATCATCTGCTGGAGTGCGGCGCTCGAGCCGGCTAGCGTCAAGGCCGTCTGGCTGCACGACGGCAGTCCGAGCGCCGACGCGTCCCTCTCGAGCTGTTGCTCGGTGTTGGTCTCGTAGCTGAAGAACTGCTGGGCGTCATGCGGGAGCTTGGCGACCAGGTCGGCGGCGATCGTCCGTGCGGCCGAGGTCGCCGACTGGATGCCGGTCGTGAACGGTATGAGCGGATTTCCCGCGTTGCCCTCACCTGCCACACCACGCACGGCCGAGACGAGCTTTGTGTTGAGCGTCACCGTCGTGCCGGTGTCGCTGACGAGGGTCGTCGGAGTGAGCGCTGGCTCGGCTGCGACCGCTTGGTTGCGAGACGCGCAAAGCCGTTCGGCCTGCGCAAGCAGGACCGCCCGCGAGGGCGGTGGGGTATAGCTGGCGCCGCCCGAAGACGCGTTGTCCTGAGTGCCGCCCGTCGCGGTGAAGTGCACGGTGATGCCGGTGCTGGAGCTCGTGTAGCCCGACGCGGTTGCGGCGACGGTGATGTGGGTGATCGGCCCGCTGAGCGTCAGCGGCACATGAAACACGCCGCGATGAACCGTGGCGGGGCGTCCCGAGACCGACACGACCGCGTTGTGGGGCGACACGCTTCCGACCACCTCGAGCGATCGGACGGAAACGATTGAGCCGTCACTGGGGGCCAGCACCGACAGGTTCACGGCGCGATGCGACTGCGAACTGCTGCTGCCGCCACCGCACCCCGCAATGAGGGCGGCTACGAGTGCGGCACAGAACCCAACACGTCTATTCAGGCGGCCCCTGGTCATCGCTCCGGCTGACGGTTGTAGCAGTCACCTATCCAGGAATCGGCCGGAACCATCGACTCCTAAAGGTCCGTACGGTGCCTGTCAGAGCAATTCTTCGGGCATGCTTACCTGAGAGGGTCGAACGCCTGTCGTACCGGTGTCGGTGCGTTAGCTCAGCTGCTGCCCCATGTCTGCGCCGCCGGCCAGCGCGCGTCTCGTCAGCGAGGCCGGGGAGCATTGCGGCGGCGACGAAATGTGGCACGGTTAACGGGCCGGTACAGTAGGGCGCCAGACGCCTGGGCGTCTCACCCAGGCTGCTATTCACCATAATCCGGGGTAGCTCAATCGGCAGAGCGTTCGGCTGTTAACCGAAATGTTGTGGGTTCGAGTCCCACCCCCGGAGCTCACGACGAGGATGTCATATGGAGCTCTACGTCTGTTATGGAACCTGGACCGCCGGCGGATCGGTTCACAAACACCCGTGCGGCGAGGCACACCGGGCGCTCGCCCAGGCGGGGCACCGTCCCGATGTGATCCGGACCTACGGACTCGGCGCACTCCCCGGCGGGCTCAACGACCTCATGCCGGGCCGCCGCAAGGTCAAGCAGCTGACCGGCAACTACTGGGCGCCGGTCTTGGTCACCGACGACGATGCGGTCGTGCAGGGGTCCGAGCGGATCATCGCCTGGGCGCGGGCCAACCCGGCGACCGCCGCCGCGGCGGCGGCCTGATCGCGATGGCCGAGCCAGTCCGTTCCCAGGCGACGGTCGAGGACCTCGAGCGCTGGGAGGAGCACGGCGCCACCTGGCGCACGGTCGAGTTGGGCGAAGAGCAGGTCGTCGTCGAGCTGTGCACCTGCTACGGCGAGCCGGTCGACATGGTCGCCAGCCGCGACCCGAGCGTGATCGAGTTCGTCCGCCGCCACCGCGACGACCAGCGCAGCTGAGCCGAAAGCACCTCCCAAAACCCGCGTTATATACGAGGGAAACGGGAGGTCAATCGCGCGCGAGCGCTTCGACCAGGTCCGCCGCCCGCGCCGCGCCGGCGCCGACGTTTGTTCCAGCCGCGAGCCGCTCCGCCCCGGTCCGCAGCCCCGGCTTCGATAGCGCGCGCTGCACCGCCAGCCGCAGCGTCAGCGGCGTCAGCAGCGGCCACGGCAGGCGAACGCCGACGCCCGCCCATGCGGCACGCGCCGCGTTCTCCGCCATGTCGCCGGCGTGCGGGACGCCGACGACCGCGGCGCCCGAGACCAACGCCCTGGCGAGCGTCCCGTGGCCGGCGTGGCAGACGACGAGCGCGCAGCCGGGCATCGTGCGCGCGTAGGACACCCACTCGACCAGCCGCGCATTGGCCGGCACCGCCAGCGGTCCCGACAGCGGCCGCCGATTCCAGGTCGCCAGCACGCGCAGCGGCTGATCGGCGAGCCCTTCGAGCGCCGCCCGCAGGAGCCGATGGTCCGGGTCCTGGGCCGTCGACGGCGCCACCAGCACCAGCGGGTCGTCGCCCGGCGGCGGCTCGACGTGGTCGTACGGGGGCTCCCAGATCAGCGGGCCGACGACCCGGACCTGCCGAGGCCAGCGCCGCGGGTACTCGAGCTCCGGGAACGTGCCGACCACGCACAGCTCCTGGCTGAGCCCGCCGTGAAAGCGCTCCACGGGCCCAAGACCGAGCTGCCGCCGCGCGTCGTTGAGCTCGTCTCGGCCCCGACGTAGGCCGGCCTCGACCGGCTTGTCGAACGCACGCCACAGCGCTCGGCCGACGGCCGTGCGCGGCATCTGCGCGCCGAACGCGTACGGCGGGAAGCCTGGCTCGGTGACTGGGTACACGTGCGGGATCAGCGTCGCGACCCGCAATCCCTCGAGCTCGGCGGCGAGCGCCGGCGCCAGCGTCAGGATGTCGTGGACGACCAGGTCGGGCCGGAGCTCGGCGATTGCCGGACGCGTCTGCGCGGTCGCCAGCACGACCGCCTCGTAGGGCGTCAGCGGGCGGTCGCGGGTCGGGAAGACCGGGTACTCGGGGGCCGCGACGAACCGCATTCCGTTGCGCTCGACGTCGTCGCGCCACCGTGACCAGGTCTCGTAGGTGACGTCATGCCCGCGGCCGGCGAGCTCGGCGCCGAGCGCCAGCATCGGGAACGCGTGGCCCGGCTGGCCGAAGGCGCCCAGGAACAGGCGCAGACGCGCCCCGCCCGCGCTCAACCGGCGAGCGCGGCGATCTCGCGCAACTGCATCACGCGGTCCTCGGCCGTCCACGCCATCGGGCTGACCATCAGCGTGCCGACGCCGGACGCCCGGAATGCCGCCAGCCGCTCGCGGACCACGTCGCGGGGACCGCAGAGCGAGACCGCGTCGATCAGCGCCGGCGGGATCGCCGCCGCCGCGTCCTCCTTCTTGCCGTCCAGGTAGAGGTCCTGGATCTCCTGCGCCGCCTGCTCGAAGCCGTAGCGCTTGACGAGGTTGTTGTAGAAGTTCTGCTTGCGCGAGCCCATGCCGCCGATGTACAGCGCGAGCACGGGACGCATCAGATTGCGGGCCAGCTCGCGGTCGTCTGACACGTACGCCTGAACGGTGGGAGCGATGTCGAAGCCGTCGAGCGACCGTCCGGCACGTGCCGCTCCCTCCCCGAGGAGCTCCCGGAACTCGGCGACATGCTCGGGCGAGAAGAAGGTCGGGATCCAGCCGTCGGCGATCTCGCCCGCGAGCGCCGTGTTCTTCGGTCCGATCGCCGCGAGGTAGATCGGGATCCGCTCCTGGACGGGGGTGATCATCAGCTTCAGCGCCTTCCCAGGACCGTCGGGGAGCGGCAGCTCGATCGTCTCGCCCTGGAACTCGAGCCGCTCGCGATCGAGCGCCTTGCGCACGACCGCGACGTACTCGCGCGTGCGCTGCAGCTGGCGCGCGAAGCGCTGCCCGTGCCAGCCCTCGGCGACCTGCGGACCGGACGAGCCGACCCCCAGCACCATCCGGCCGCCCGACAGCTCGTCGATCGTCGCCGCGGTCATCGCGGTCAGCGCGGGCGAGCGGCCCGGCATCTGGAAGATCGCCGAGCCGAGCTTGATCTTGGTGGTGCCGGCAGCAAGCCAGGCGAGCACCGTCGCGGCGTCCGATCCGTAGGCCTCGGCTGCCCAGACGGAGTCGTAGTCGAGCCGTTCGGCTTCCTTGACCACCTGCAGCTGATCCTGCGGCCCCATCCCGAGACCCCAGTAGCCGAGGTTGACGCCGAGCTTCATTGCACGCTTCCTTTCGCCGCGAGGAGTTCTTTCGTTGGCCCCAGAGGCCGCAACTACAGTCGCGGGCGCGCGCGACCGATGGGGGAACCCTATGCGAAGCAAGCGTTCTACGATCGGCGAGGCGCTGCGGGTGGCGATCGACTCGCTGCCGCGCCAGACCCGCGTCGCGATGCTCGCGGGGCTCGACGTCAACACGATCATCGTCGGCGCCTACACCACCGGTGACGGCATCTGCCCGATGCTCGCCGCGCACCGCTGCGGCGGGCGGACGAGCACGGTGGCGTTCGCGAAGGCGTGGGACCGGTTCGCGTTCGGCGGCGGCCGCCGCAACCAACCGCGGCCGGCGAACGAGCGCGAGCTCGTGATCCTCCGCTCGTATCTGGAGACCAGCCTGCTGATCGAGGACGCGGCCCAATCCGAGCTCAGCGCGGCCCACAATGACCACCTGCAGCTGGTCGACCGGCGCCGGCGTGCGGCGAGCGCGGCCGCGAGCGCCGGGCGTGAGTCCGCCGACGCCGATCGCAGCGTCCAGCTGGGACAGCGGCCAGGCTGGGCGTGGTCCGCGGTCGTGCGGGGTGTCGGCGATTACGAGCGGGTCTTGCGCCTGGTCGAGGCCGAGCTCGGCAGCGCCGAGGAGGGGCGCGTGCGCGAGCCGGTCGACCCGTGCGCGTTCGAGCCGGCCCACCCGGACCGGCGACGGGCCGCTTCGACGCACTGAGCCTGCCGGCGGCGCGGCCGCGTGATACTTGCCGCGTGAGCGAGCAGACGGTCGACGACGATCTCGGCGAGCGCCGCACGAGCGCCGTCGAGCTGCTGTGGGATCTGGTGTTCGTGTTCGCGATCACCCAGGTGACGGCGCTGCTCGCCCACCGCCAGAGCTGGGGGGCGTTCGCGGAGGGGATGCTGCTGCTGGCGCTCGTCTGGTGGGCGTGGTCGGCGTTCGTGTGGGCGGCCAACGCCGAGCCGGACGATTCAGACGCGCTGCGCGCCTCCCTGCTGTGCGGGACCGTGCTGATCTTCATCGTCGGTCTGGCGCTGCCGCAGGCGTTCGGGCGCGAGGGGGCGCTGTTCGCGATCGCCTACGCGCTGGTTCGCGTGCTCCACCTCGCGCTTTACGTCGACGCCTCGCGGAAGGGCAATGCCGCCCGCAGCGCGATCGTCGGGTTCGCGGTCACGGTTGTGATCGGCATGGTCCTGCTGATCGTCGGGGGCGTGTTTCTGCACGGCTGGCATCGGGCATTGCTGTGGGCGATCGCCGCGGCGATCGATTACGCCGGGCCGGCGTGGCTGACGCGCGAGCGCTTGCGTGGCCTGCAGCGGGTCGCCGTCGCTCACTTCGCTGAGCGCTACGGGACGTTCGTGATCATCTGCCTCGGCGAGTCGATCGTCGCGATCGGCGTCGGGGTCGGGACCGCACACCGCCATCTGACTGCGGAACTCGTATTGGGGGCCGGCCTCGCGCTGCTGATCGCGGTCGGCATGTGGTGGGCGTATTTCGACCGGGTGGCCGAGCTCGCCCAGACGCGACTCCGTGAGCACGACGATCCGGTGCTCGCTGCCGCTGATGCCTACAGCTACATCCACCTCGTGATCGTCGCCGGGATCATCATCTACGCGGCCGGCGTCAAGCTGACCGTGCAAAACCCGGTCGGGGCGCCGATGCCGGGACCCGGGCGGCTGGCGCTGTGCGGCGGCGTCGCCGTCTACTTGCTTGGTCTGTCCGCGTTTCGGCTGCGGATCACGGGCGAGCTTGCGCCGCTGGGACTCGTGGTCGCGCTGGCGTTGCTCGTGCTGTACGCGGTCGGCGGGTCGCTCCCGGCGTGGGTGGTCGTGGCCAGCATCGCGGCGCTGGTCGGTGCACTGTGCGTGACCGAGTCATTGATCGGCGCGCGCAGCGAGGAGCCGGCAACCGCTTGAGCGACGTGGGCGGCAGCCGTGCCGGGCGTGCCACTTATATGGTGGCCCGATGCACGAAACTGACGAGGAGCGTGGCCAATGCGGGTGCTGATCACAGGAGCCACCGGCACGATCGGCCTGGCGGTGGCCGACGCGCTGCGGGCCCGAGGCGACGCGGTCGTCGCGCTGACGCGCGATCCGGAGCGGGGACAGCGCGTGCTGGGAGACGGAGCCGAGGTGCACGCCTGGGCTCGTCCGACCGATGAGCCGCCACCGAGCGACGCGCTCGCGGGCGCCGACGCGGTCGTCAACCTGATCGGCGAGCCGATCGATCAGCGCTGGACGGCCGAAGCCAAACAGCGGATCCGCGACTCGCGCGTGCTCACGACCCGCGCGCTGGTCGCGGCGCTCGGGGGGCTGTCCAATGGCGAGCGCCCGAAGGTGCTCGTGTCGCAGTCCGCGACCGGCTATTACGGCCCGCGCGACGACACCGAGCTCGACGAGCACGCTTCGGCGGGCAGCGACTTCCTCGCCGCGCTTGTGGTCGAGTGGGAGCGCGAGGCGCTCGCCGCGTCGGCCGCGATGCGCGTCGCCTGCACCCGCACCGGGGTCGTGCTGTCGGCCAGCGGCGGTGCTCTGTCCCGGATGCTGCCGTTCTTCAAGCTCGGGATCGGCGGCCCGGTGGCCGGCGGGCATCAGTACGTACCTTGGGTGCACCTCGACGATGTCGTCGGCGCGCTGTTGCGCTGCATCGACGATCCGGCGGCCGCGGGGCCGGTGAACGTCAGCGCGCCGAACCCGGTGACGAACGCGGAGCTGTCGCATGCGCTCGGGCGCGCGCTCGGCAGGCCGGCGGTGCTGCCGGTGCCGGCGATCGCGCTCAAGCTGCTGTACGGGGACATGGCGGAGCTGGTGACCACCGGCCAGCGCGTCGTCCCGGCTCGGCTGGTCGAGCTCGGGTTCGAGTTTCGCCACCCGGAGGTCGAGCAGGCGCTGAGAGAAGTTCTGTCGGACTCCTGACGGGTCCACCCCCTCGAGCGTGAAGCGGTGGCGCGAGCCCGGTCGTGCCGCGCTGCTGCGGCCGCGCCGCCACCCGCGCATCCGAACTCTGAAAGAGCCTTGCAGATCTCCGCGGCTCCTGCTAGAACTCTGAAAGAGTCTTTCAGAAGGAGTCGAGATGCCCGAAGTTCGCCCCGTCCTGACCGACCCGAAGGTGCTCGAAGCGCTCGCGCACCCGGTCCGGTTGGACGTACTCAACTATCTGATGTCGGCTGGCCCTGCCACCGCGTCCGCGTGCGCCCGGGCGGTCGGCGACACGCCTTCGAACTGCAGCTATCACCTGCGAACCCTCGCCCGATACGGGCTCGTCGAAGCGGTCGCGTCGCACGACGGGCGCGAGCGCCCGTGGCAGGCGACGATCACCGGCTTCGACATCGACCCGGAGGCCGACCCGGAGTCCGCCGAAGGACGCGGATCCGCGGCCCTGATGGCGGCCTCCGTCACGCTCGAGCAGCGCTCGCTACGCGAGTACCTGTCGCACCGTGACGCGGTCGCCGCGGAGTGGAAGGCGGCAGACCAGTGCTCGGCCTACACGCTCCGACTCACGCCGACTGAGCTGCGCCGGCTCGGAGCCCAGCTCGACGAGCTGATCCGGCCGCTGATCGCCGCCACCCGCGAGTCGCCACCGGAGGGAGCCGAGCTCGTGCAGCTCGGCCTGTACGCGTTCCCGAGACAGGGTGCCCCGTGGACCGGCCGGCGGCGCTGAGCCAACCGGACTTCAGGTCGCTGTGGCTGGCCGGGATGATCTCCGATGCCGGCGACTGGATGCTGCTGGTCGCGCTGCCGATCGTCGTCTACGGCCTGACGGGGTCGGCGCTCGGTACCGCGGCGGCATTCGTCGCCGAGCTGGCGCCCGGGATGCTGCTGGCGCCGGTGGCCGGAATGCTCGCCGACCGCGTCGATCGCAGGCGGTTGCTGCTCGTCGTGACGTCGCTGCAGGCGCTGTCGCTGTTGCCGCTGCTGTTCGTCCACGGCCGCGCCGGGCTTGCCGTGGTGTACGGGGTGATCGTGGTCCAGGCACTGCTGGCGACCTTGTTCGAGCCGGCGAAGAACGCGCTGTTGCCGACGCTCGTCGAGCCGCAGCAGTATGTGTCTGCCAACTCATTCGTTGCGTTGGGGAGTGGGCTCGGGCGCCTCGTCGGAGGGCCGCTCGGTGGGCTCTTGCTCGCCGCCGGCCAGCTGCACGCGATCGTCGTCGCCGACGCGCTCAGCTTCGCCGTCGCCGGCTTCCTGATCGTGCGGCTGCCGGCCGGCGCGCGCCGACGCCAGGCGCGGTCGCCGGTGCGCGGGTATCTGTCGGCGCTCCGAGGGCGTCAGATCCGCCCCGGTCTCGTGGTCGCGTTGATCGCCGGCGCCGCCCAAGGGATCTTCGTCGTCCTGTTCATCCTGTTCGTCGCGCGGCGCCTGCACGGCGGCGCAAGCGAGATCGGGCTGTTGCGCGGTGTACAGGCCGTCGGCGCAATCTGCGCGGGGCTCGTGCTCGGACTGGCGCACCGTTCATTCTCCGCCGGCCGGCTGACGGCGGCCGGTGCGCTCGCCTTTGGCGTGCTCGACCTGGTCATCTGGAACGCGCCGGGGTTGACGACCGGTGCCGCGCTATACGTGCTGCTGTTCGTCGCCGTGGGTGCTCCGGGGGTGGTGATGGAAACGGGGCTGATCAGCTCGCTGCAGCTGTCCGGCACCGACGCGGAGCGCGGACGCGTGTTCGGTGCGCTGACGCTGGCCACCAACGCCGGCCAGGCCGCCGGGATGCTCGCCGCCGGGTTGCTGACGGCGCCGCTCGGCCTGATGACGCTGCTCAACGCGCAGGGATGCCTGTACCTGCTGGCGGGCGCGGTCGCCGCCGCGGCGCTGGTGGGAGCGCCGCGCCTGGGCCGGCAGCGCATTGCGGCCCGGCCTGCCAGCCTGGGGCGATGAACCTCGAGCTCACCCGGCGGCTCGAAGCCGCCGCCGTAGCCGGCTGGCCCGCGACCGTCACTCGCGCGGCGCCGGGCGGCTGGCTGCTGAGAGCGACGCCGGGACTCGACCGCGGGCGGTCGAACAACGCGCTGACCCCGTGCCGCGCGCTCGACGACGCGGAGATCGCGCCTGCGATCGAGCTCGTCCGCTCGTTCTCAGACGAATACTCGATCAGGCCCGGAATTCAGGTCAGCCCGGTCGAGCTCCACGACCCGTTGCAGGACGTGCTGGACCGCGGTGGATGGTCCCGGCAATGGCAGACCGTGGTCATGACCGGCCCGGCGCGAGCGATCCCGGCGCCCGCCGCCCGCGTATCGGCAGACGATCACGCATCCCGCGAGTGGCTGCGAGCCTGGGGCCGCTGCGAGCCTGGCCGCGACCTCGACGCACACGCCAACACCGTCTTTTCGCTGCTGCGGGGGCGCGCCTGCTTCGCCCGGATCGGCTCCGAGGCCGTCGGGATCGGCGTCGTCCATGACCGCCTCGCGGGGATGTTCTGCGTCGCCGTTGATCCGGCGCATCGCCGCGAGGGGCTTGGGACCGCGATCGTGTCGGCGCTGCTCGAGCGGCTGGGCGACGGCGCGGAGCTCGGCTACCTGCAGGTCGAGGACGGTAACGCGGCCGGGCGCGGCCTGTACGAAAAGCTCGGCTTCACTGAGCACTACCGCTACTGCCACCGAGTGCTCTAAGAGCGGCCGCGGCTCTTGCGCCGGCCGCGGACCACCCATTTGGGCACCGGGACCGGTGAAAGGCGGTTGACGGCCTCGCCGGCTAGCAGCCGCGGCTCGAGCTTGATCACCAGCAGCCCGAGCTCGCCGCGCTCGGCGGCGCTCAGCATGCTCGGGCGACCACGGGCCTTGCGCACGAGCGCGAACAGGCGGCGCCGCTCGTCAGGCGAGAGCCGCAGCACGTGGTCACGGGCGAGCATCCCGACCTGTGCGATCGCCAGCAGCTTGAGGACCGGGATTCGGCGCAGCCCCGGGACGTGCGACGCGGCATTGTCGATTGTGCGGGCAGCGAGTCCGGGACCCATGCCTCGAGTCTAGGAGGCAGCGTGGGAGCTACGATCAGCGGCATGGGGTACTTCCTCGTCACGACGGTCCACGGCCCCCGCTGGGACGAGTCGCGCGGGGTCCGCGAGCAGGATGGCTGGGACGCGCACGCGGCGTTCATGGATCGGCTCGTCGCGGACGGGTTCGTGATCCTCGGCGGCCCGGTCGGCGACCGCGCGGTGCTGGTCGTCGAGGCCCACGGCGAGGACGAGATCGAGCAGCGGATGGAGTCCGACCCCTGGAAGCCGATGGGCATCCTCCGCGTCGGCGCGATCGAGCCGTGGACGATCTGGCTCGACGGCCGAACAACTCCGGCACAGCGCTAGCAACGCGTGCTCGCACTCTGATTGACTGCCGCACAGTCGAGCAACCGAAAGCGAGGACAGCATGGGGGAGCCCACACCGCCTCAAAGCCCGGTCGAACCAGAGCCCGAACCCGTCGCAACCGACCGCGCCGATGGCGACGAGCAGCTGGTCGAGGAGGACCTGCTGATCGAAGAGGTCTCGATCGACGGCATGTGCGGCGTCTACTAGCGCGACCGCGCGGCGCCACCGGCCCACGATGGGGACTGAGCTCGCCCACCTCGCAACCTCGGATCTGGAGCGGGCCGGCCTCGTCCTGCTGGTCCCGGTCGGCGCGACCGAGCAGCACGGGCCGCACCTCCCGCTCGGCACCGACACCGCGCTCGCGATCGCGCTCGCGAACGCCGCCGCCGAGCGCCGCGCGGAGGTGCGCGTCGCACCCGCGGTCCCGTACGGGTCATCAGGCGAGCACGACGGGTTTGCCGGGACGCTGTCGATCGGCCAACAGGCGACCGAGCTGCTGCTGGTCGAGCTGTGCCGCTCGGCCGGCGCGACGTTTCGACGGATCGGGCTCGTCTGCACCCATGGTGGCAACGCCGAGCCGGTGCGGCGGGCGTTGCAAACCCTGCGCGGCGAAGGCCGCGACGTGCGGTGTTTCGCCCCCGACTGGAACGGAGACGCCCACGCCGGTCATACCGAAACATCGCTGATGCTCGCGATCGCTCCCGAGCTCGTGCAGTCCGAGCGAGCACGGGCGGGCGAGACGCTGCCGCTGGCGCAGGTGATCGGCACGCTGCGGACCGACGGCGTCCGGGCCGTCAGCGCCAACGGCGTGCTCGGCGACCCGAAGGGGGCGGATCCGGACCGGGGCCGGGCGATGCTCGAGGCCGCGGCCGCGGCGCTCGTCGCGAAGCTCGAGGCGTGGCGGTGAGCGGCGTCGCGATCGTGACCGGCGCCGCGCGGGGAATCGGCGCCGCGACCGCGGTCGCGCTCGCCGCCGGAGGTTTCGAAGTGTTTGCCGTCGACAGCTGCGCGCAGGATCCGCGACTGAGTTACCGGCTCGGCACGCGCGACGATCTCGACGCGACGGTCGAGGCCGCCGGATCGGGCGCCCACGCCGTGGTCGCCGACGCCACCGACGCCGACGAGCTGTCGGCCGTCATCGCCCGCGCCGAGCGCGAGCACGGCGGCCTCGACGTGATCGTCGCCGCGGCCGGCGTGATCGCCGGCGGCGTGCCGCAGTGGGAGCTCCCGCTCGCGCAGGAGCAGGCGGTGATCGACGTCTGCCTCGGCGGCGTCCTGACGGCGTCGCGGGTCGCGGTCCCGGCCCTGCTGCGCCGCCCGCAACCGCGCCACGGGCGGTTGATCGCGGTCGCGTCCGCCGCCGCGACGCGCGGATTGCCGATGCTCGCCGCCTACGGCGCGGCGAAGGCCGGCGTCGCGGGCCTGATTCGCGGACTGGCGGTCGAGTTGCGTGGCACGGGGATCACCGCCAACGCTGTCAGCCCGGGCTCGACCCGCACCGCGATGCTCGACCAGAGCGCGCGGCTCTACGGCCTGGCGGGCGTCGAGGAGTTCGCCGCCCAGCAGCCGATCGAGCGGCTGCTCGAGCCCGCCGAGGTCGCGGCGGCAGTCGCGTTCCTCGCCGGACCCGAGGCCGACGGGATCACCGGCGCGGTGATACCTGTCGACGGCGGCCTGTCGGTCTGAGGCCGCCGGGTTTGCGCGGGTCGCCGGGTCGATCTAGGCTCCAGGGCCTAAGTCATCGTCGGCGAACAGGAGACGCTCAGTGAAGACGAAGGCCGCCGTGCTCACCGGAGTCAAGCAGCCGTGGGAGATCATGGAGCTCGACCTCCGCGATCCGAAGGAGAACGAGGTCCTGATTCGCTACGTCGCCGCCGGCCTGTGCCACTCCGACGAGCACCTGATGACCGGCGACCTGCCGGTGCCGCTGCCTTACATCGGCGGCCACGAGGGCGCCGGGATCGTCGAAGCGGTTGGTCCGGGAGTGAGCCGCGTGGCGGTCGGCGACCACGTCGTCTGCTCATTCATCCCGTCGTGCGGTCACTGCCGCTGGTGCTCTAGCGGCCAGCAGAGCATCTGTGACCTCGGCGCGACGATCCTCGAGGGCTGCCTGCCCGACGGCAGCTATCCGTTCTCGCTCGACGGCCAGGGCATCGGCGCGATGTGCATGCTGGGCACGTTCTCGCAGTACGCGGTGATCTCCGAGACCTCGGCTGTCAAGGTCGACGACGACCTGCCACTCGAGATCGCCGTCCTCTGCGGTTGCGGCGTGCCGACCGGCTGGGGCTCCGCGGTCAACACCGGCAACACGCAGATCGGCGACACGGTGATCGTGTTCGGGATCGGCGGGATCGGCGCAAACGCCGTCCAGGGCGCGTCGCACGCCGGCGCGACCAACATCATCGCCGTCGACCCGATCGCCTACAAGCGCGAGTTCAGTCAGGAGATGGGTGCCACGCACGCGGTCGAGAACGGCGGCGAGGCGATCGAGCTCGCCAAGGAGCTGACCCGCGGGGTCGGCGCCGACGTCGCGATCGTGACCGTCGACGTCGTCGATGTGCCGGTCGTCCAGCAGGCCGTGATGTCGATCCGCAAGGGCGGCACCGTGGTCCTCACCGGCCTCGCGCACCCCGAGTCGCTGACCGTCCACCTGTCCGGCACCGACATGACGCTGTTCCGCAAGCGGGTCCAGGGCTCCCTGTTCGGCGACTGCAACCCGATGCAGGACATCAAGAAGATGCTCGCGCTCTACCGGGCGGGCAAGCTCAAGCTCGACGAGCTCGTGACCCGGCAGTACAAGCTCGAGGAAATCAACCAGGGCTACGACGACCTCAACGCGGGCAAGAACATCCGCGGCGTCGTGATCCACGAGCACTGATCGAGCTGCTTGAGCTAGTCGAGCGCAAGGTCGTTGGGCTCCGCCGCCAGGCGGAGGTGGTCGCGGTCGCGCTCGCCGAGGGCTGCCACGTCGTGCTCGACGGGCCTCCCGGGACCGGCAAGTCGACGCTGCTGCGCGCGATCGCCGGGGCGTCGGGCCGCGGGATCGAGTTCGTCGAGGGCAACGCCGAGCTGACGCCGGCGCGGCTGATCGGTCATCACGATCCGGCGCTGGTGCTGGCGGGCGGCTATCGCGCCGAGGCGTGGTCCGACGGGCCGCTGGCGACCGCGATGCGAGACGGCTCGCTGCTGTACCTGGAGGAGCTCAACCGGATCCCTGAGGAGACGCTCAACGTCCTGATCACGGCGATGGCCGAGCGCGAGCTGGTCGTGCCGCGACTGGGGCGGATCGCCGCGGCGACCGGCTTCCTGCTGGTGGCGGCGATGAATCCGTTCGATGCGGTCGGCACCGCGCGCGTGAGCCAGGCGATCGCCGACCGCATCTGCCGGGTCTCGATCCCATACCTCGACGAGGAGGGCGAGCGCGAGGTCGTTCGCCGGGAGGCGCGCGCCGATGGCCCGGAGGTCGAGATCGCGGTTGCGGTGACGCGCGGTACGCGGACGCACGCCGCGATCCGCACGGGTTCCTCGGTGCGCGGCGCGATCGACATGGTCCGGCTCGCGCGCGGGCTCACGCAGCTGCGTGAGCAGGAGCCGCTCGCTCGCGACGCACTGCTGGATGCGGCGATCGCAGCGCTGTCCGGGCGGATCAGGGTCCACGAGGACCAGGACCGCACGGCCGAGGAGGTGATCGCCGAGCTGCTCGACGGGGCTCTGACCCCGGACCCTGAGCCGGCGCAGGGGAGACCGGGCGCCCCGCCGGCCGGCAACCACCGGGACGGCGCGGCGCCCTGAGCCCCGCCGAGACGCGGCGGACCGTCGATCGCGAGGCACGCCGGACGCTCGACCGTCACCGCCTCGCCGCAGCCCACCCGGGCTTCGCGTACGTCTCGCCGGACGTCGGCCAGCTTGACCTGGCCGCGCTGCAGGAGCAGCTGGCGCACGACGGCGACACCGCGCTCGCGCTGCTGGCGGACCTTGCTGTCGCGACTGATCCGGCGCTCCGCCGCCAGGCGCGGCGGCTCGCCGAACGGCTGCTTCCCCGGCTGGGGAGGGTGGGTGTCCCGGTGGTGCAGCGCGGGACCCGCAGGCTGGTCGCGCAGGCCGGAGGGATCGACGGCGACCTCGACCTCGACCGGACGCTCGAGCGCAGCCTGGGGATGCGCCCCGGGGAGGCGGATCAATTGATCACGCGCCGGTTCGGAGCCGCACCACGCGCGGTCTGCCTGCTGGTCGACCGCAGCGGCTCGATGAGCGGCCACGCGGTGGCGCTGGCATCCGTCGCGGCGGCGGCCGTTATCGGCGCCAGCAGTCCTGAGCTGCGCTGCAGCGTCGTCGCTTTCGCGTCCGAGCCGCTGGTCCTGCTCGATCACGACAGCTCGCGGCCGGCCACCGCGGTCGTCGACGACCTGTTGTCGCTGCGCGGTCATGGCAGGACGGACCTCGCGCGGGTACTACGCGTCGCCGCCGAGCAGCTCGAGCACGCGCCGCCCGGCGGCCGCGAGGCGGTCCTGCTGTCGGACGCCCTTCACACCAAAGGAGCCGATCCGCGTGCTGCAGCGGCCACCCTCGACTGTCTGCACGTGCTGGGTACCCGCGCCGACACCGACGCGATCGCTGCGGGCCAGGTGCTCGCCCGTCGCGGTCGGGGCCGGTTCCTGCCCGCGAGTACGCTCGCGCAGCTGACCTTCTCGTTGCGGGACGTGCTCCGCTGAGACGCCGTCGTCATAGGTAGGGTCGCTCCGCCGTCATGTTCGTCGTGTAGCCGACAAAGGAACCTGGAGGTAGCGATGAAGATTGCAGTCGTGGGCGCGACCGGGACGCTCGGGACGCTCGTCACGAGCGAGCTCGAGCGCCGCGGACATGACGTACGTGCCCTGAGCCGTTTCTCGCCCGACCACCCGGTCGATCTGCGCACCGGTGACGGCCTCAGCGAGGCGTTGGCCGGCTGCGAGGTCGTGGTCGACGCGAGCAATGACGCCTCCGGCTCTCCGGAGGTCCTGGTCGAGGGCTGCGGGCGCCTGCTTGCCGCCGAACAGCAGGCCGGCGTCGGCCACCACATCTGCGTCTCGATCGTCGGCTGCGACCGGATGCAGGTCGGCTACTACAAGATCAAGCTCCAGCAGGAGGGGGTCGTCGAGGAGGCCGAGGTGCCGTGGAGCATCGTCCGCGCGACGCAGTTTCACGAGCTGATCGCGATGACGTTCAGGCGCGGCTCGAAGCTGGGCGTGATGCCGGTGCCGCGTGCGCAGCTGCAGTCGGTCGCGGGCGCCGACGTGGCGGCCGAGATCGCGCAGGTTGCCGAGGGCCCGCCGCTCGGCGGGCGCCGCGAGATCGCGGGACCCGAGGTGATCGATGCGCGCGTGATGGCGCGCCAATGGCGCTCGGGGACCCACCGCCACGTACTGCTGGTGCCGATTCGCCTGCCGGGGAAGCTCGGCAGCGCGCTGCGCGCCGGTCTGCTGACCGCGATCGACCCCGACGTGCTGGGCACGACGACGTTCACGAGCTGGCTCGCGGCGCAGCAGACGTGAGCAAGCTTCAGTCGGCGCGGACTATCGTTTGAGCTCCCGCGCTCGAGCCCCCAACAGATGAGCCCTCAGCAGCCGTTCGCCTGCACCCTGACCCCGGTGGCCCTCCGGGAGCGAAAGGCCCTGATCCACGACCTCATACGCCGCTCGCTGGTCGACACGACGCCGGTCGGCGGCGGTATCCGGGCCCGGTTCTGCGGTGGTCACGAGGTCGAGCTGCAGCTGCGCGAGCTCGTGGGCCTCGAGGCGCGGTGCTGCAGCTTTCTCCAGCTGAAGGTTGAACCGGGGCCGGAGACGACGGTGCTCGAGGTGACCGGGCCGCCCGAGGCGCGGGAGATGATCGACGAACTGTTCGCCGGCGACCCGGCTAGCCCGCCGAGCGCGCGATGCTGACCGCGTTCGGGGCCTTCGCGGTCACGTTCATGATGGTCATGTACGCGCTCGAGCGGCGCGACCGGAGGTTCATCCTCGCGTTCGCGGTCGGCTGCGCGCTGTCGAGCGTCTACGGCTTTCTGGCGGGCACGTGGCCGTTCGGGGTCGTCGAGGCCGTCTGGTGCGTGATCGCGCTGCACCGCTACCGCACGACGCGCGCGCCGCGAGGCGCTCAGCTGCCGGGGTAGGCGCCCGGCGGGGACGCCGGGTACTGGGGCCCCGAGGGGCTGACGAGCACCTGCAGCGCGTGCGGCACCAGCAGACCGGCGACGTCGGCGCTGTAGCTCACCTGGATCGTGTCACCGACCTGTAGGCCGGCGATCAGGTTGGTGACCAGTGAGGTCGCCAGGGTCACCGTCTGGCCGCCGACGGTCTCGATCGTGACCATCGATCCGTCTGTCGCGATCGCCGTCACTGTGCCGCTGACGGTCGTCTCGCCCGCGTAGGCGATCGCGGTCGCGACAATGCTTCCGGCCTTGGTCTCGGAGTAGCTGACCCGCACCTGGTCGCCGACCTCGGCGCCCAAGGCGGAGCTCGTCTCAAAGGTGTAGCTCTGCCCGTAGGTCGTCTTGTTCCTGAGCACCGAGGGGAGGACGTGGTAGCGCTTGTAGACCGGGGTCCAGGCGTCGGGCGCGCCGTCGTCGAGCCACGTCGGGCCGCCCTTGGGGTCGCCGGCACCGCCGTCGGAGGTACCGAAGAAACGGCCGTTGACGTTCATGAAGATGTGCACGCCGGGATCGTCGTAGAGCGTGACCTCGTCCGGGGCCGTTCCGGCGCCGCGGGCGATCAGCCTCTCCTGCAGCAACTGCCTGATCACGCCGGCGTCGTTGGGGACGCCGCTGCCGGGCTGCCACAAGCCCGCGCCGGCGAGCACCGCCGCGACTGAACCTGAGCAGTCATAGCCGACCCGCTTTCCGTTGTAGCCGGGCCCTCGGATCCCGATGCTCGCGACGCCCGCCTCGGCGTGTCCGCCCCCGTAGACGTACGGGTAGTCGCGAGCCGCGATCGCGGTGGCGGTGGCGGTCATGGCGTTGATCACCCCCAGCAGACGCCCACCGGTCTGAACCGTCAGCGTCCCGGGATCCACGTAGGTGATCCTTCCGCCGATCGTCCCCTGGGCGGCGCGCGTCCCGGCCGCGAGCGCCGCAGTTGGCGAACAGGCGGCGCAGACGAGCGCCGCCAGGAAGGCGGGGAGACGTCTCATAGGCGACCTCACCGCCATCGGACCCCGCTGCCAGGATCCTGAGTGATGCGGTGAAAGGTGGACAGGCGTCCAGCGCAAAGGGTTGTCCTGGCGGTGCCGCTGGGGTACCTTGACGGGGATGAGGCTGTTCGTCTGGTTCGGGTTGCTTGAACTCGGATTCGTCGGAATCGGCCTGGTCGCAGGGCCCGCGATGGGCAGAGAGAAGCGATCGCACTTTGGGGCCCGCGTGTCGCTCCTCTGC
Organism: uncultured Solirubrobacterales bacterium; assembly: GCA_963756655.1. Lineage (GTDB taxonomy): Bacteria > Actinomycetota > Thermoleophilia > Solirubrobacterales > Solirubrobacteraceae > Palsa-465. Next base: position 71,989 of record CAVWOQ010000023.1, on the reverse strand, counting down.
GGAGGGCTGCTGGCCGCTCTGCTAGTGGTCGTCACCCAGTCCGCGCTCCCCGTCGGCTTGGCGATCCGCCTCTGGCTCCTGCCCACGGTCGTTGCCCTGACGCTCGGCCCGGTTCTGTGGTACCGCAGCCCGGGCAGGTCTGACAGCGGCGGGAACGGAGGCTCCGGTCCCGGCCGGGGTTCGCCGCAACCGAACGGGCCGCTGGGCGGCGTGCCACTCCTGGACGCCGAGCAGGCGCTGGCGCGAGTCCGAGACCACAACCGGCCGCGGCTCGTCGACTCCGGGCCGCGCCGTCGGGCGCGGGAGCCCGAGCGGGCTCCGACCCGCGGCGTCGGCTGACTGTCACGACAGCCGGTCAAGCGCTGCTGGAGCGGCGGCTACGCGGGGCTCACGGCCGGCCGGGCCGGCGTCAGCCCGTGGCGCCGCATGACGTCGGCGATCGCGGCGATGTCCGGCGGCCCGCCGGCCGCGATGATCTGCGCCATGTCCTGGAAGTAAGCCGGCCCGAACACGCCGGGTGTCGCAATCGCGAGAAACCTCGCGTCGACGTCGCCGCGATTGTCGAACCCGTGCACCTGGCCGCGACGGATGCAGACTGACTCACCGGCGCCGAGTTCGAGCAGCTGACCGTCGATCATCCACGTGCGGTAAGATTGTCAAGTGACTTGACTGAACGGCCCGAATACCCGCTCGGCCCGCCGCTGATCGGCGCCCTGATGCGCATGCCGGTCGATGCGATCGTCGCCCGTATGCTCGCCGGGCTTCACGACGCAGGGTTCACCGACCTGGTTGCGGCGCACATGACGATCCTGCGGTATCCGGGTCCTGAGAACCGCCGTCCGTCCGACCTCGCATCCGAGACGCGGATGAGCAAGCAGGCGATCAACTATCTGCTCGGTCAGATGGAGCGATTCGGATATCTGACCCGTGACGACAACGCCAATGATCACCGCTCCAGGCGTATCCATCTCACGGCGCGGGGTGACGCCGCGGGCCAAACGATCCGGCAGACGGTGGTCGAGATCGAGGCCGAGCTGGCGGCGGAGCTCGGCCGTGCGAGGTTCGAGCAGCTGCGCACGCTGCTGACCGAGCTCAACGCGACCGCTCTGGTCCGTGGACACCACGGCGACGTGGTGGAATGAGCGTCAGCCTGCTCTGAGACGCTCGTCACCGCTACCTGTGCGACGCGCCGCTCGTCCCGGGCGTACTTTAGGCGGATATCGACCAGCCATCCTCGATCAGGTGAGTCGCCGTGTCGCTGAGAACCGTCGTGTTGATCATCTGGGGCATCTTCTGGATCTACTGGTTGGTCGCCGCGATCGGCGCCAAGGAGGGCACCCGCAGCCGGCGGATCCGGTTTCCTGGGCTGCTGATCGTGGTCACGGTCGTGGTGGACCGGATCTTCGCCCGCAACGGATTGACCACGCACAGCCTGATCCTGCAGATCGTTGGGATGGTCCTGTTCCTATCTGGCCTTGGCCTGGCCGTGTGGGCGCGGATCTACCTCGGCCGGAACTGGGGGATGCCGATGACGCGCAAGGATGAGCCCGAGCTGGTCACCTCGGGCCCTTACCGCTACGTCCGTCACCCGATCTACTCGGGCCTGCTGCTGGGGATCCTGGGTACGGCGGTGGCGACCAACATCTACTGGCTGATCGCCTTGGTGGTGATGGCGATCTACTTCATCTACAGCGCGCGGGTCGAGGAACAGCTGATGATGTCGGCGTTCCCGTCCACCTACCCGGGCTACCGCGAGCGGACGAAGATGCTGATCCCGTTCGTGCTCTGAGGTCGCCGAGCCCAAGCTCAGCACGCGGGGGCGGACCAGTCGACCTCGGTCGGCCAGTTGAAATGGTCATAGATGCTTAAATCGCCGCTGGTGAACTGGACGATCGGTACCGGTGAGCCGGCGCCGCCGGCCGCCCCGCGCACGAGGATCAGCTCGATCGATCCAGTTGCGCGAGCCGATCGATCGCCGTTCTGACGTGTGTGAAGTATCGCTTGACCGCAGCTTGCACGGACGGCTCAGCTGCGTGTTCGGGCAGCGCGCGCAGGAGGTTGAGCCGGCTCCCGCTCACCCACGCTGAGACGTCTGGCTCGCTCAACCACTGCATCTCTGACCTCAACGTATGGCTGATCATGCGCGGCCAGTCCTCGACTCTGGTGGCGTATGGGTTGGGTGGGCAGAGCCGGTTCTTCTCCGCGTCGTTGTCGCGCCGGGCCTCGACGAAGCCGATCAGCGCTGCGTTGAATGACGGCGAGAGGTGCCGCACCTGCTGCAGCACGATCCGACGAGGCTGGAAGATCGGTGTGGCCGGGGCATTGTTCAGGCCGAGCGCCGTGCAGTCGATGTGCAGGACGTCCGCGCTGGTTTCTGTCTCCCCGCGCTCGAGCACGATCCGGTCGGCCTCGATGCGGCGCACTCGGCCAAGCCTGACGACATCTGTTATCTGCCGCAGAGCTGTGAGCTCTCGAGGACTGAGCATCGTGCCGCGGTACATCGTCGCCGTCCACGACGGATCGATGCGCACGACCCGCCCCGAAGCCTCGAGCCGCTCGAACAGGTCATCGACGCTCGTGGCGTCAGCGCCGGCTTCGGCATCGAGGGCGATCCCCTCCATGATCGAGCCGACCTGCTCAAGTGGTTGAAACTGGCTGCGGTCATGGAACCAAGCGTCGCGCGGTCGAATCCAGCGAATCCGTCCTGGCTCCACGCCGTTATCAAGAAGCCAGCTGCATGCGTCCGCGCCTGTCTTGCCGGAGCCGAGGACGGCGTAGCAGGTGGCCGATTGCGCTGCCGCAGGTAGGTCGTTGATCGGGACCACCCGTACGGACGGTGCCGTTTCAAATGGGACCGCGTGGGTGGCCGGGATCGACGCCTCCAGGTAGCGGGCGTCGACGACCTTGCGGCGTACCGCGACATCGCGAAGCTCTCCGGTGCTCAGGTCTCTGATTTGTTCACCGCCGCTTGCGCCACCGAGGTGCTCGTGGCATGTGAGCACGCGGACCCGGCCAGTCTCGATCAGCCGCGCGACCGCCGCAGCGAAGTACTCGCAGACCTCGCCGCCCGTCGCTCGTTCGTAGTACCCGGCGTTCTCGCCGGCCTGGTCGATCCGATCCTCGCCGAGCGCCAGCGAGTTCACGCCGTAGTACGCGGAGGGAGTGTGCAGGCGGACGAAGGGATACGCGTGCACCCAATGACCTCCCGGGTCGGGCCGGCGGTCGACAATCGTCACCTTGACGTCCGCCTCAGCCACCAGAGCATCAGTGAACGCAAGGCCGCTCGCGCCTGCGCCTACAACCAGATAGTCCGTGTCGATGAGCACTACGGCGCTCCCCGGCCTCTCGTTACTTCTCCACTATGACGTCGCACCGGATCAGGACAAGTGAGGACGGCGCGGAGCTTATGATGGCATCGTGGTCGTGTACAGCATGACCGCGTAGCGGCCGTCGTACGCGGCGCGCGGCAGCGGTTCGAGAGGAGATTTGATGCCTGGTCTTGAGGGTCGTTTCAGCACATTGGTGAAGGCGAAGGTCTCGGCAGTGCTCGACCGCGCGGAGGATCCGGCGGAGACGCTCGATTACAGCTACGAGAAGCAGCTCGAGCTGTTGCAGCAGGCCAAGAGCGGCATCGTCGACGTTGTCACGTCGAAGAAGCGCCTGCAGCAGCAGGAGGGGACGCTCCGGGAGCAGGCGGCGAAGCTGGACGGGCAGGCGAGGCAGGCGCTCGCGGCGGGCAACGAGGACCTCTCGCGCCAGGCGCTCACGCGCAAGCAGGCGATCGAGGACGAGCTCGGGTCGCTCGACCAGCAGGTCGCGGACCTCGAACGCCAACAGCAGCAGTTGACGGACGGTGAGAACAAGCTGCAAGCCAAGGTCGAGGCGTTCCGGACCCAGAAGGAGGTAATCAAGGCGCAATACTCGGCGGCTGACGCGCAGGTCCAGATCTCCGAGGCGGCCACCGGCGTCGGCGAGCAGATGGCTGATGTTGGCCTGGCGATGCAGCGGGCGATGGACAAGACCGAGAACATGAAGGCGCGCGCCGACGCGGTTGGGGAGCTCGAGCAGGCGGGAACGTTCGACGACCCCACCGAGCTCGGTGGCGGCGGCGACGATCTTGATCGCCAGCTGGCGCAGGTCACCAGCGCGGGCGCCGTCGACTCGGAGCTCGAGAAGATGAAAGCGGAGCTCGCCGCCGGAGCCGCGCCACAGCAGCTGCCCAGCGGCGGTGAGAAGGAGGCGGGATCGTGATTGTGCGGATCGCTACTGAGGGGCAGTATCGGCTGGCTGAGGAGCAGCTGCCCCGGCTGCACGAACTCGACGCCGAAGTGGTAGCGGCGGCCGACTCAGCGGACGCGGATCTGTTCGAGCGGCGATTCGCCGAGCTACTGGAGTTCGTGCGCACAGGCGAGCTGTTGGACGACGCCCACCTGGGCCCGTCGGCCGCGATCCTACCTCCGCCCGACTTCTCGCTCGCGGAGGCCACGCGCGAGTTCAACACCGAGGGCCTGATCCCGAGCTAGCCAAGGGCGCGCGGGTCTAAGGATTCAGATCGGTGAGGGCCTGACCGGTCTCGGCGTCGAAGGGGACCGACTCGTGGTCGTGGGTGATGAGCCACTTTCCATCGATGCGGCGGCATCCCAAGGTGGCGCGCACCCACATGTCGACCTTCCCACCGGAGGCCAGCGTGCCGCTGACGCGGTACAGGAATGAGCAGAACCCGACGTCGTCGTGCGCCGTCACCTGCAGATTCTGCACCTCATAGCCGATGTCGCCGGCGTAAGCGTCGAACCACGCCTGGGTCTTGGCCTCAACGACGTCGCTGCCGCGGGCGTGCAGCGGCGGCAGGACATCGAAGGTCACGATGTCCGGCGCCTGGCGTGCGGCCAGCGGCGCGGGGTCTTTGGCGTGAACGGCATTCACGCGCTCGCGCACGATTTCCCGCAGCTCCTCTTCGACGCCGTTGCGGGACTCATCGGCTGCGCTCATCTCCTCACTCCTCTGATATCTGTCACTCCCTTGGTCGCGTCTCTGATGATGGACCGTTCGTTGCTAGAAAACTCATCGCCCTCGCGTAGCATCTGTCGTTCGAGCCAGAGGCATTCCTACTGATCATGGGGGCTAACGGGTGAACAGCGCAATTGATCCTGATGTTGACATCCGGGCTCGGCTCCAGGAGCACTGGGAGGCCTCCGAACGCGGGGACGGCGACGCTGAGCACGCGATCTACGCTGCAGACGCGATCCTGGACTACCCGCAGTCCGGTGAGCGCTTCAGAGGCCGGTCAACGATCCAAGCGCAACGTGGCGGGCACCCAGCCGAACGCCACTTCACCGTCCGCAGGATCCTGGGCCGCGGCGATCTGTGGGTGAGCGAGTGCGTGATCACCTATGACGGCGTGCCCACATACTCGGTCAGCGTCATGCAGTTCAGCGACGGTCTCATAACGCACGAGACCCAGTACTTCGCCGACCCCTTCGACGCGGCTCCCGGGCGCGCTGCGCTAGCTGAGCCGATTCCGGCCCACGACCAATAATTCGATCCAGGCTGTCGGGTCGATCGACGAAAACGCGTAGGAGGCAAACTTCCGGATTGGCACTGGTCCACAAGTGTGTCGTTGCGGAAGCGATCCGTGGTCTGGTTGCGCGTCGGCTTACTTCGCCTTAGGGCGCCAAGCCGCTCGCCCAGGGAGCGGGACGGGCGGCTCGGGGCGGTAATAATCGTCGCTGTCGATCCCTTCAACCAGGGCAAACAGGCAGACCACCACGCCGAGAAATACAGCCACGGCTTGTGCCACACCACTGAGCAGCGTGGCTCCACCAACCGCGAGCACCACGCCGGCCAACAGAAACCACGGCCACCGGCGTGTGCGGACGGCGCGCACCATGAGGGCGCGATGAGACATCTCGCGGTGGCGCGGGTGAGTCGTGGAGCAAGACTACGTCGGCTCTACCCGCAATGTCCACCCGGTCGCGTGGGGCCTTTCTCGCTTCGGTCGAACCCAGCATTCTCGCCCTGGGCTGATCGCTTTCCGCTTGGATCGAGCACGAACAGCGCTCATCTGATTGCGCTAGCCGGGAGTTCTGGGCGGCGTTCGGTGCTCGGGGATTACGATCCGGGTATGAGCGATTCGTCTGACTCGCTTCCGGATCTGCGAGCCTCCGATGCCGATCGTGAGCGGGTCGTCGAGGCGCTGCGAGGCGCCGCCTCGGACGGTCAACTGACCGTCGAAGAGCTCGAGGAACGGGTTCCTGGAGCGTATGCGGCGCGCACCCGCAGAGAGCTGGAGCGGCTGACCGCCGACCTGAGCGTCGAGCCGCTTAGCGCCGCGGCGCCAGCGCCAACCGAGGCAGCCCGCGGCGGGGTCACGGTGCGCGAGGGACAGGGCGGCACCCGCTGGGTCGTATCAATCATGGGCGGCCACGACAAGCGCGGGCGCTGGCGGCTCGCGCCCCGCTGCACGGTGGTCAACATCATGGGCGGCAGCGATATCGACCTCAACGACGCCGAGCTCTCCGGCCCGCTGACCGAGCTCACCATGTACTCGGTCATGGGCGGCGGCGAGATCCGCGTTCCGCACGGGGTTGACGTGCAGGTGTCCAACTTCGCCCTGATGGGCGGCAACGGCGTGAAGCTGGGCGACGAGGTCGCTCCGCCGGGCGCGCCGACTATTCATATCCGGCTGGTGTCGATTATGGGCGGGTCCGATGTGGCCCGCGGTCGTAAGCCGACGAGGGAGGAGCGCCGGCGAGAACGCCAACTCCGCAAGGCGCGGCGGCGCGACCTGGGACCGTGAGCGGCGTCTGACCGCCACGGCCTCCTTGGAGGCGCATCTCGCCGTGGGTCTACCACCCACGCTGGCGTGAACCCGGAGCTCAAGCGGCGTTCGCGGGCCTCCGCGACCGCGGCCCCAAACCTGGAAGCGGCGCCCAGGTGCCCCACCACCGCCTGAGTGAGCCGAGACCGGCGCTCTGATCGACAACACCACGCAGCCTTCGTCGATCATGGCCGCGACGAGCCTCATCCGCCGTGCAGGCCGCAGGCCTTCGCGGCGTGCTCGACGGCCGGCGACTGGGGGTTCAGGCCGGGGCCGAGGTTGAGCTGCTGGTTGGGCCCCGAGAACGTCGGATCCGGGAAGTTCGGCACGCCGTGCGTCCGCATGCATTCGGCGTCGGCGATCGCCGCCTTCCGCTGGGACTCGGTCAGCGCCGGTGGCGGGCCGCTCGGCGCCATGTACTCCTTGCAGGTCTTCGCCGCAGAAGCGACCACCGGCCCGGCAAGCTGCTGGCCCATGATCAGCAGCACGTCGCTGGAGATCATGACCGGTCCGCCGCCCGGCCATCCCACGCCGCCGCCGCTCGGCCCCTCACGCGGATCGGGGAAGTTCGGGACGCCGTTCGCGCGCATGCACTTCGACATCGAGATCGGCACGTTCGGGGCGCCGTAGGGGTAGTGGGGGTTGTGGTAGCCCGTCGAGCCCGCGCCGCCGCAGGCGGCCAGGACGACTGCGCAACTGGCCGCGAGCGGTGCGCCAACCACCGACCGCTCGTCGCGAGCGCGATCAGCAGCTTGTAGCCCTTCGGTCTGACCATCGCCTCATTCTTAGCGGACGACACCTCACACCGACGTAACGCCCTCCGTGGGGCTTGCTCGTTTTGGAGCAGCCGCTGCCCATCTGGAGCGGGCCTTACGGTCCCCGCGCGGGGTGCCGGCTAACGTTTCTGGATGCAACGACGGGACGCGGATAGGGCCCGCTAATGCTTGGATGTGATGCTCGCTGGACCCTCTCGCCGTCGCGGTCGTCGCCGCGATCGTCGCCGGTCTAGCGTGGTGCTTCTGGGTGCTGTACGACCGTTAGAGGGCCGATCGCAACGGCTGCCGTAGGCCTCGACGACTACCCCGTCCTCAAGATCATGGGTCGCCGGGCTCTGGACTGCTGGATCTCTGACCTCGTGGAGAACCGGGGAGCCGGCAAGCCGCCCCCGACGACTACTTCACCAGCGGCTCGTCGCCCCGCGCCTGGATTTACTAGGCCCGGTCAACAGCCCGGTGGTGCTGCGGTACAGTCGGGGATCAGCCGCGAGTCGGTGAGGTCGGTGCCGACCTGCTGGAAGGTTTGGGTCAGATCGCCGGCGCTCGGGTCGTTGAAGTAGGTCCCCGAGTTGCTGGCCATATCCTGCATCAACGTGTCTGCGTTGTCGTAAGTGTCGGTAGGCGAGTCGGGGCCGCAGCTGCCGTTCGAGTTGTACTCGATCGTGTAGACGGTGGTGCCGGCCGCCTTTGCCTGCGCCGCTGCGTTGTACGCGTCTAGGCACGGGGTCTTTGATTGCGTGCCATTGCTGAAAGTCGTCGGCTCGGTCATCTCGCCGTCGCTTTCGATGACGATCACGTTCGTCGCCCCGGCCCGCTGGTTCTGTTGGAGCAGGTACTGGGCCTCGGTGATCGCCCCGGCGAGGTAGCTGCCATGGCCACCGATGTCCTTGAGCCCGTAGTTGTAAGGGTTCGTCGCACTGCTCGGATACGCCTGGGAGGGACACTCGCCCCAGTCGACAGACTCGACGAGGTTCGATGTCGTCGAGTTGAGGGTGGTGTTGGCGACCGAAGGCCGGTAGTCGCTTGAGAGCGCGACCGCCTGGTAGCCGAGGTACTCGTCGCTGGCGGGAATCGCACCCGGGTAGGTGTACGGGGTCCATTGTGGATAGAGGTCGGCGAACGATTCGGTGGTATTGCAGTCGGTCTCGTCGGTCAGGGTGCTCGTCGACGGCGGGTTCCCCGAGATCGCCGGGACCACGAGCATCCCCACCTCGTCGACCGGGTTGGCCACGTTGGCTCCCAGTTGGCCGCCGGCGTTCCCGGTCGCCGCGCCGCAGGAGCTCAGGGAACTACTGCAGGGCCAGAGCGCCTGAAGCAGAGCGCGGACGCCGGCCTTGGCGCAATCGAGCTTGACGGGGTCACCGCTTGGAATGCCGGTCACGCTACTGCTGCAAGCGGTGTCGACCATCGATTTGGTGTTGTCGAGGACGACGTATACATTGAGCGGGTGCGAAGCGCCTCCCCGCGCAGCCGAGGTGGAGCTGGCGGTGACGTTGAAGCTGGGAAGGAACAGACCGAGGAAGGTCGTGTTCACTGTCGCCGTCTCCTTGACGTTGACCGCATTGCAGGTCGTGACTCCCGACGGCAGCGTCGGCTGCGCGCCCGCAGGCTCGCAGTTCGCGTTACTCGAATCGGTCGGGCAGGTCGGGGGGGATCCCGACGTGTAGTTGGGGGCGTGTGAGACGCACTCGAAAGTCACGCTCGGTGAGCCGGCGGTCACGCCGTAGCCGCCGAGCGCGTTCTTGTCGCCGGTGGCGGCGCTGTAGGAGACCGCCTCGCTGTATGCCGTGGCGGCATTGGGGAGGTTCTGGCCGGCGACGAGCGCGGCCGAGTCGACCGCGGCCTGCAGTCGCCGCTGCGCGACCCAGACGCGGCCGATGTCGAGGACCAGCCCGGTGAAGCCGAGCAGCACCACCATCGCCAGTGCTACCACGACGAGCGCCTGCCCGTCCTGACGGCGGACCCCCCCACTGATCACAGGGCACCCCTCATTCGATCGCATCCGATGCTGACGCACTCAGCTGCCCACTGAACACCGTTAGGCCGAACACGCTGACGCTGTATGGCTCGGTGGCGGTCACCGTTGCCTCGTCGCCCTGAACCTCGTTGCCGCTGGTCCGGCTCGGATACGAACCCGTGCCGCAGCTATCGGGGCTCGCCAGCGTCGTCGTCACCTGGCTGGCAGTCAGGCTAATCCCGACCGCAGAGGCGACCGTCTGCGTAACCGCCGGATCGCAGGGATCGCTCAGACCGCGGCCGAGCGCCATCGTCCGGGCCCCGCTACGGACAGCATCGGTGAGGGTGATGTATTTGTTGAACAAGAGCCCAAACTGCAGGATCGCGGTCACGAGTATCAGCAACACCGGAAGGACAAGCGCGAACTCCACCAGGGCCTGCCCGTCCTCCCCGCGGCCGCGCCCCCCAGCCCCGTGCCGGGCACCCCCCGAGGAACGCGCGTCAATGCGCAGCGCCCGCCGACACGCGTTCGCGAACGGCCGCCTTCCTTGGCTCCCTGTCCACATCCTGGCCGCGGTATCGGCCACGAGGGCCCGAACTCAACAAAACCTTACGTCAAGTGGACAAAGTTTCTGACGGTCCGATTGGTCTGATTACGATGCTCGCGTGAAGTTGCCTGCGAAGAGCCCGCGGCGGCGGTGGGGCTGACGGCCGTGCCCTCGGAGCGCTGGCCGTCATACGCTCGCCCTGCGTTGCATCGGGCGTGGGACGTTGCGGTTTGGGGGGAGGGATGATCAGCGGACCGACAACGGGACGGTTGTCGCGACGGGCGTTTCTCGCCGCGGCGGCGGCCGGGGTCGGGAGCGTCGCCTTCGCTGTCGTCGAGGCTCGAGCGAGCCTGGACGGTGGTCGATCGAGCTTCCGCGTGCCGCTTGACTTGACGCCGCATGAGCGGACTTGGATGGCGTGGCCGGATAGTAAGGCGATCTGGGGGTCTGCGCTCGTGGGCGCCCAGGCCAACATTGCGCTTGTCGCACGGACGATCGCGAACTACGAGCCCGTGGTGATGTGCGCGAATCGCGACAGCGTCGCCAACGCGAGGGCGGCGTGCGGCTCGGCGGTGCAGGTGATCGGCGAGATCCCGGTCGATGACTGTTGGATGCGCGACACGGGCCCGATCTTCCGCGTCAACGCCGCGGGGAGGCTGGATGCCGTTGGCCTGAACTTCAACGGCTGGGGCCATAAGCAGACACGCCAAGGACGCGCTGGTGGCTGGTCGGGTCGCGGCGTACGTGGGCGTGCCGTTCACGCGCGCGGGGTTCGTCAGCGAGGGAGGGGCGGTCGAGACCGACGGACACGGAACGCTGATGGCGACACGCAGCAGCATCATCAACCCCAACCGTAATCCGGGCAAGACCGAGGCCCAGCTGATAGCGGCGATGTGCTCTGCCTATAGCGCGTCGAAGGTGATCTGGTTTGCGGGGATCAGGGGCCAGGACATCACCGACGACCACGTCGACGGGACGTCGCGGTTCATCGCGACAGGCCGCGCGCTTGTCCAATACCCCGCGCTGGCGAGCGATCACAACATTTGGTCAGAGGACGAGCGTCGGCAATACCACACCCTCTCGTCGTCGACGGACGCTCGTGGCGCGCCGATTAACGTCCGGAAGCTGACCGGGCCGGTGTGGCACAAGATTCGACAGCACCGCGATCCCGGCTTCGTCGACGACTACGTGAACTACTACGCCTGCAACGGCGCGGTGATCACCGCCCAGTTCGGCGACGCACACGCTGACGCGTCCGCCCGGCAGACGCTCGCGGCCACGTTCCCCGGACGAGCGATCGAGCAACTAAACATCGACAACCTAGGCAACGGCGGGGGCGGCATCCACTGCGTCACCCAGCAACAACCACGAGCCCGCTAACGGCCCGCGAGCAACGAGACCAAGAGCAGGTTGAGCGCACAGCTTGGCCGTCGCAATCAGATCGGAACGCGGCATTCTTGATCGCCGTCGGTCAGAGGGCTGGACGGGCTACAAGCGATAGCGTCCCTCGAAGCGTGCTCGCGCGGCCGAGTTCGTCAGGGCCGAGACTGCATCGCAACGCAGAGAAGGTGCGGGAGAACCGACTGCGGCGGATGGCCGACCTACCTCCGATATCGCCTCGCTGACGGACGGCACGGGCCTGGGGGACAAGCGCGCCGGCGCCGACCCGATGGTCTTCCACGACCTCAGGCACACGTTCGGGACGCTCGCCGTCAAGCGTGGCCACTGCACGACGTGCAGGCGTACATGGGTCACGCGGACATTCAGACCACGATGATCTACGTCGCCACCACGTCCCGACAGCGCGGCAGTTGAGGCATTCCCGAACGCGGGAGCCGGTTTTCGGTCGCCCTCAGCGGACGCGACGCAAGTTGACGCTGTCGTCCGGCCCCGAGTCAGGGACGAACACGTCGACCATCTGTGCGCCAACACGCTTGAGGCAGTCGACGCCAAGTGCCGCGCATGCGGCATTCGCGCCCGCCACCCGGTAATAGTGGTGGTAGCCGCTGGAGATGTCCTTGAGGCGCAGCGTCCCAGCGCAGCGCAAACCGATCCGCCACGTGCCCCGCCGCTCGCCGCGGGCGACCACGATCATGAAGCGCTGGCGCGACGCGCCACTCCCTGGGAATGGCGTGATGTAGCCGCTCCAGGTGCCGACAATCGACCTGGCGGACGGCGCATTGACTGGACCGGCCCAGGAGACCGCGGCGGCGCGCGCAGCGATCACCGTCGTCCTCGTGGTCGTAGACGACTGCGAGCCACACCCGGCACAGGCCAGCGCCAGCGCCGTTGCCCCGACGGCGACTGAGAACTTCAGCATTAACACCTCCTTTGCGCCGAATCGATACCGAACAAATAACGGCTCCAGGTCCGATGTTCTTCTACCAGAACGCCCCTCGGCCATCCGCTCAGCGCCCGTGACAACGTCGTGCCCGTTCCCGCACAGCCATCGGACGATTGAGGCGCTCAGCCAGTCTGAGCTCAACCGCTTGGTTTGACGGCCAGGTGGCGGAGCGCTGATTCCAGCTGGATGCCTCATGCTGCTTTGCCAGTAGGGCGATGATCGCGTAGCGCGCCGCCGCCGGCACCGGCTGACCGGCCACCGCGGCGATGAGCAGAGCGCACAGGAGCAGCGGTACCGCGCTCCTCACGGGGGTCGTCGTTCAGCAGCTCGACGCGGCTACTGCTTTGATCGACCAGAGAGCCAGCGGCGCTGGCATAGCAGCTAAACGCAGCAGTGCGGGAACGGCGCCGACCGGTCGCGCCGAGCTGCTGTTTCGAAGCAGCGGCCCGGACGCCTTGTCCTGACTCCCTCGGAACCGCCGCTTCTGTATGTGGGGTAGCAACTTCGCCAGCCATCCGGCCAACACCCACCCGCGCGTAGCCGTCGAGGAGTAGCGCGGAAGTGTCAGTTATCTGACCTCTACCGGGGTTCCGGGGAGTTGGTCTCGGCCAACCGTCCGCACGAGCCAATCGATCGAGTCGTTGTCCAGCCGAATACATCCGTGGCTCGCGACAGACCCGAGCGGATCCAGGAGGCTCGCTCCGCCCCGGCCGTGAATCCCAACCATCCCGTCACCGCCGTCGAACCGCTGCAGCACGTTACTGTGCGCGGTCAACTCGAGCACCCAGCTGCCGAGGAAATCGTTCGGATGCCACCGTATCGCCCACGTGATTGCAAACAGCCCGGTCGGAGTCGGGGTGCTCGGCTTCCCGACCACGACGCTGATCGTACGAACGGGCTTTCCCGCCTTGAACAGGGTGAGCGTGCGCCGCGCAGTCGACACCTCGATACGCCACGCAGTCTTCTCGACGACAACGAGGTTCGCGTTGATCCAGCCGGCGGCGTTGTTGGGCCGCCAGCTAAGGCGCACCCGCACCCAGCACCGATTGTCCGCGGTACGTGGGCGGGCCAGGACCAGCAGCCATGGAGCGCTTCTCGGCCCTACCCAGGTCGATGGACGCCGGCGCTTCCCGGGCACACGATCGAACACCCTGATCCGCGACTCGAGCCGCACTTTCCACGCGCCACTGTTCGTCGGCGCCGTGACAGAAGCGCTATCCAGCACCGTCGCGCATGCGGTGCTCTTAACCACGGCATTTTCGGCCGGGGCGCCTGCGACCGGCAGCAACGCCTCGGTCGCAAACACCGCCCACACCACGACCAAGGCTCGCCGGAGACGCCACATCGCCGATCGACACGGTACCCCACCGTCAGCTAGTACTCATTCCTCTTTCTTCAAGGTTCATCCTGTAGCGCACCCCGCGAGCATGCCGATCCCTGTGCACATGGCCGACGCCGCCATCGAGGGGCGACCGTCCGGACTAAGACCTCAGACGTGCCGCCGTCCGGCTATCCGGCGAGACCTCTCCTCCGTCGCCAGGCAATCCTGGTAGCACGAGCAGCACTGCTGCTACGGGCTACACGCAATCGCCCGCCACGTACGGATTCACGCTGAGCGAGCACGACCCGGACCGGCCGTGGATCGTGCTCAACGTCGAACACCGGACTGTTGAACTCCCGGACGAGGTCAGCTTCCGCAAGTGGTCGCGCGACCGGCGCAGCCGACCCGCGATGCTCGCTCGCGAAGTTTTTAGTAGGTTTAGGTAGCAATGTTGAGCAAATGGATGGCGATGTCTGCGGTTGGTCTTGCGCTCGCCCTTTCAACGGGGAACGCAGCGGCCGATCCACCCCTGCCTATCACAAACGTGACATTGACCTGCACGACGGGGGTTACATTCGACTACACGTTCGCTTCCCCGACGGTGATTAGGCTGGACTGGAACAGCGGGCAGCTCCATCAGGACGTCACGCTGAACGGGACGGGTACGTTCAACGGGCCCATCCCTTCGTCTGTGTTCAGTACGACGGGACCTACGGACGTTTGGATCTTCCCGGTTGCCGACAGGCTGCATCCGAACGACTGGCCTGACACTCGTATCGGGCCGTGTACGGCCCCCCCGACGCCACCTACGCCGCCGACGCCACCTACGCCGCCGACACCACCGGCACCCCCGACGCCGCCGATCCGCCGGCCAGCAGCTCGCCACCGCCGAGCGTCACGCTACCCACGACCGTCCACCGCGCGACCCATCACAAGCGACGCCGCCACCACCACCACCACCACGATCGCCGGCGCCACCACCACGCGCCCGCGGTGACGGGATGAGACAGCGCGAGGTCATTGACCTCGCCGACGCCCGTTAGAAGCCTCGCCGGACGCCGGGACAGGGAGGGTCGGGGGTTACCCCGGGCGAGGGTGATGCCCGCTCTCCATCGTCCACTCGCTGCGAGAGCGAGGCGATCAGGTGTTTGTCTTGTGAGGACCGTAGCGTGATCGGTCGCCAGCTGGTGCTCTTGGTCCGAGTGGATTCGGGTGGAACGGCCCGACGACGGGCGAGCCAGTCCATCGACGACTGGCTCGCCGAACGCCGGTCAAGAGGAGAGGACGCTGACTGACCGAGCGTAACCTCGACTTCGTTTCGGCTTACTGGCCAAGTTGCGGTCCTCGGCGATGTCGCGGAAGTACTCGCCGCTTTGGGCGTCGGCCGATGTCGCGGGCCGCTTCGGACCATCGCCTTCCCGAGCGTGTCCGTCGCGCTGCCTCGTCGAGTGGCCACGCGGAGGCGCAGTCCTCGGCGAGCCGCTTAGTGAAGTAACCGGCCGGCGGCCGCCTACGCCTGGCCCACGCCGGCCCGAGCCTCTTCTGAACCTGGCGCGTCAGGCAGCCGGTACTTCGCGTACCGCTGATCTCCGCGCTTGCGCGAGATGCAGAACACATGGCCAGTCGGAACCCGGGAAACGTCCGTCACGATGTGGATCGTACGCCCGATACGGGGACACATTGGGGACAGGTTTCAGAGTTGTGACATGTCCCCGACTCGTAGAAATGCCCCAATACCAGGTCTTTCCCCATGGCCCGGGCAGGACTCGAACCTGCGCGCGACGGATTATGAGTCCGCTGCTCTGACCACTGAGCTACCGGGCCCGGCCCGAGCAAAGCTACCGCGCCGGGAGTCGGCTGACGAGCGCCGCCCCGCGGCTCGCGACCACCGCGATCAAAGTTATGCTTACGGACGTGGTGATCGCGACGACGATCTTGACCTCCGCCGACATCCTCGGACTCGGCGACAAGCCGAGCGCCGGCGGGCAGACGTTCGCGCTCGCGCTGACGTTCCTCGGCATCGGGGTGATCGCCAACCTGCTGATCGCCTACGCGGTCGCCCAAGTGCTGGCCGAGCGCAAGCAGAATCAGGAGCGCATGCGCCGACTTCGCGAGCGGCGGTAGCGCTCGGCGCCGGGTCCCCGCGGACCTTCCGCGACGCCGGGCTGAAGGAACGACGGCTGCCGGTGTCGAATCAGACGGCTGCCGATGAAGCAGCCCTCCGCTCCGATCGTCAGCCCCGAGCCCGCGCACGGTCACCAGGCCCTGTCGGCCTACATCCGGGCGCGATTCGACGACTTCTCGCGCTCGCAGAAGGACGTCGCCCAGTACATCGTCGATCACCTCGACGAGGCCGCGTTCCAGACGGCGGAGGAGTTGGCGCGGCGGGCGAACACGTCCTCCAGCACGGTTGTACGGTTCTCCCAGGCGCTCGGCTTCGAGGGCTTCCCCGAGCTCCAGCAGGCGGCCCGCGACGAGTATCGCCGCCGCCCGGCCGGCGCGACCGAGACGCTCGCGTCCACGGCGCCGCTGTTCTCGCTCGACCACACTGAGTTCGAGGCGGCCTTGGCCGCCGACCACGTCAACGTCGAGGACACCGCGCACAAGCTTTCGCGCGCCAACGTCGAGGCGGCGATCGACGCGATCGTGTCGGCCGACAAGGTGCTGATTGCAGGCACCGACCAGATGGCGTTCTTCGCCAGCTACCTGCGTCACCTGCTGATGCTGCTGGACCTGCGGGCCGAGATCGTCGCCAGCCCGTCGCAGGAGGCGCTCGGGCGCCTGAGCCGGATCGACGATACGACGCTGGTCGTAGGGCTCTCGGCCGGGCGGCCGCACCCGCTGATCACGCGCACGATGAAGCTCGCCCGCCACCGCAAGGCGCCGACGCTCGCGATCACCGACGCGACCCTGTCGGAGGTCGCGCGCCTCGCCCGGATCAGGCTCTACTACTCGTCGAACACGCCGGCGTTCGTGCGCTCGCACACCGCCCTGCTATCGCTGATCCAGGCGCTCGCCTACGGCGTCTACGCCCGCGATGCCCAGCAGTACGACGTCCGGATCAAGGCCTTCCGCCTCAAATAGCACCGCTCAGCGGCGGCCGACGACCAGCGCCTGCGTCGCGCGGCCGACCCGGCCCTCTCGATCCCACAGGAGGCTCTCGGCGATCGCGACGTTGCCGAGCGCGACCCGCATCTCCGACTGCAGCGCGACCCACTCCCCGCGCGGCTCACGCTCGAGATACAGCGTCAGGTCGGGGTTGATGAACATGTGCTCCTCCCACGACAGCGTGGTCGCGATGCCGTTGCCGAAATCGCCGGCCGCCGCCAGCAGCTCGAACGGGCTAGGTGGCTCGCCGGCGACGATCGGCCCGCGGAGGCGAAACCAGGCGGTCGCGGGTCCGAGCCGGCGGAACGCCCCCTCGACGAACCGGATATCGAGCGCGGCGTTGGTGAACATCGGCCCGTCCTCGTCGCCGAAGTCGTTCGGGCGTCCGCGCTCGGGGCCCGCGAACGGGGGCCGCACCGCGGGCGGCTCGCCCAACTCGCTCGGCCCGACCCGCAGCGCGCGGGCGCGGGCAACCTCCGCGCCGTTCCCATCCCGAATCGAGCCTTCGAGCAACATCACGCGACGGCCGGGACGGGTCACCTCGGCGGTCACCGTCAGCCGCCCGACGGGCACTGGGCGCATGAGCTCGAACGTGATCCGCGCCAGCCGCAGGCCCGGCTGCGGCGAGCAGCGCTCGAACGCGTGGACCAGCAGCGCCGCCGAAGCGCCGCCGTGACAGGCCCGCGGATCCCACGGGCCTCGGGCCAGCTCCGTCGCTTCAAAATGCGTGCCATCTCGTACAAACACCGCCTGCAGGCTCATCATTGGGGAACCTAGCGCCCGGCTACACTCAGCAGCGATGAGCGACAACGGCGACGCGTCGCGCCAGGAGGCCACGTTCGCGGTCAAGGCCGGCCTGGCCGAGATGCTCAAGGGCGGCGTGATCATGGACGTGGTGACGGCCGAGCAGGCGAAGATCGCCGAGCAGGCCGGCGCTGCTGCGGTGATGGCGCTCGAGCGCGTGCCCGCCGACATCCGCCGTGACGGCGGCGTCGCCCGAATGTCCGATCCGGAGATGATCAAGGGCATCCAGGACGCGGTCACGATCCCGGTGATGGCGAAGGCGCGGATCGGGCACTTCGCCGAGGCCCAGGTGCTGGAGGCGCTCGAGGTCGACTACGTCGACGAGTCCGAGGTGCTGACGCCCGCTGACGAGGCCAACCACATCGACAAGTGGGAGTTCAAGGTGCCGTTCGTGTGCGGTGCCACCAACCTCGGCGAGGCGCTGCGCCGGATCGGCGAAGGCGCCGCGATGATCCGCTCCAAGGGCGAGGCCGGCACCGGCGACATCGTCGAGGCGGTGCGTCACCTGCGCGTGATCCGCGGTGAGATCAAGCGCCTCGGCGTGCTGGAGCCCGCCGAGCTCGCGACCGCCGCCAAGGAACTCGGCGCCCCGCTCGAGCTGGTCCGTCGCGTTGCCGCAGAAGGCAAGCTCCCGGTGGTGCTGTTCTGCGCCGGCGGAATCGCCACCCCGGCGGACGCCTCGCTGGTGATGCAGCTCGGCGCCGAGGGCGTGTTCGTCGGGTCCGGGATCTTCAAGTCCGAAGACCCCGATCGCCGCGCCCGCGCGATCGTCGACGCGACTACGAACTTCCGCGACGCCGTACGGGTCGCAGCCGCTTCGACAGGCCTCGGGCAGCCGATGGTCAGCCTCGAGAGCTCGAAGCTCGAATCCGAGCAGCTGCTGGCCCCACGCGGCTGGTAGTGGCGGCTGCGCCGCCATTGGGAGTTTCGCCTGGCGGCGAAACATCCCGGCTGGCGCCCTCCGTCGGAGTACTCGCCATCCAGGGCGATTTCGAAGCGCACGCGAAGATCCTCAGCGGTCTCGGCGTGACCGCGCGCGAGGTGCGCGTCCCGGGCGATCTGGAAGGGCTCGACGGGCTCGTGATCCCCGGCGGCGAATCGACGGTGATGACGCTCGGGATCGAGCGCGAGGGCCTGGTCGGCCCGCTGCGCGAGCTCGCTCATGCCGGCACGCCCGTGCTCGGCACTTGCGCCGGGATGATCATGCTCGACCGGGACCACCTCGACCTGCTCGATATCCGCACGCGGCGAAACGCGTTCGGGCGCCAGCTGCACTCGTTCGAGGCCGAGCTTGAGTTCGACGGGGTCGCCGGCGGCCCGGTCCACGCCGTGTTCATCCGCGCCCCTTGGGTCGAGGAGTACGGCGCCGACGTGGAGGTGCTGGCGGCGGTCGAGGGGCACCCGGTCGCGGTCCGGCAGGGCAATCTCGCTGCGGTCGCGTTTCATCCCGAGCTGTCGGGCGAGACGCGGCTACACGCGCTAGCGCTTGGCCTGCACCGGTGACCGGCGCCGATCGTAGGCGCGGAAGTCGCGCTCGAAGGCCGCCCAGTCCAACCGCGGGACGCCATCGGGCTCAGGCGGGGGCTGCTCATCGATCGGCTCGTCGCCCTCGGGCGGCGGGTCCTCCTGGTCACGACCGCGTGACAGCCACGCCGCGAGCGCCGAGACGAGGATCCCGGACCCGAGCACGAATCCGGCGAGCAGCTTGTGCTCGGTGACGGACGCGTAGGCGCCGACCGCGTACAGGGTCAGCGCGCACACGATCAGCCGCCGCAATTCCCAGCTCGGCAGCGCCTGGCGGGGCGCGCGGGCGAACGCGCTGACGAAGATCAGCGTGCAGAAGCCGATCGCGAACCCCACCCTCCACGCGACCTGAATCCAAGCCACCATCCTGGCGCCCATGATGACCCGCTGAACGGATAAATCAAGGGCGCCCGTGCGTTGTCAGACAACCAGCCCGTGGCGCATCGTGTTCTCGCTCACGGCCCGCTGCTCGACGAACTGCAGCAGGTAATCGGGGCCGCCCGCCTTCATGCCGGTTCCCGACAGCCGGTTGCCCCCGAACGGCTGGCGGCCGACCATCGCCCCGGTGATCCCGCGGTTGACGTACAGGTTTCCGACCGGAGTGCGCTCGCGGACGCGGCGCACCGTGTTCGGATCGCGGGCGAACAGCCCACCGGTGAGCGCGAACGCGAGTCCGTCGACGACGTCACAGGCGTGCTCGACGTCGCGGACCCGCTGCACGGCGAGCAGCGGTCCGAAGATCTCCTCCTCCAGCACCGGCGACCCGTCCGGCAGATCGGCGGCGACCGTCGCCGGGCAGAACCAGCCGCCACCGCCGGGCGGATCCGCGGTCGCGACGATCGTCCCCTGCCGAGCCGCCAGCTCCGCATAGCGGTCGACCCGCTCCTGGGCGGCGTGCTCGATCACCGGCGGCACGTCGGTGCCGAGCGTTTCCGCCTGGCCGACGACGAGCACCTGGGCTGCGCCCGCGAGGCGCTTGAGCAGCTGATCGGCGATCGCCTCGTGGACCAGGACACGTGAGGCGGCCGAGCATTTCTGCCCGGCGAACGCGAACGCGGACCCGATGATCGCCGGCACCGCTTCGTCGAGGTCCGCGTCGGAGTCGACGATCACGCAGTTCTTCCCGCCCAGCTCCGCGACCACCTGCTTGAAGTGGCGCTCGCCGGTCTCGGCGGCGGCGAGGACGATCTCCTGGCCGACCGGCAGTGAGCCGGTGAAAGCGATCGCGGCGACCTCGGGATGGCGCACGAGCGCGGCCCCGACATCGCCCTCGCCAGGGAGCAGCGCCAGCGCCTCCGGCGGGACGCCACCGGCGCGCAGCGCCTCGACGAGCCGCGCGGCGGTCGCGGGCGACTGCTCGGCGGGCTTGAGCACGACCGCGTTGCCGGTCACGAGCGCCGCCGAGGTCATTCCGCACGGGATCGCGAGTGGGAAGTTCCAGGGCGAGATCACGGCGACGACCCCGCGCGGGGTGTAGCTGAGTTCGTTGCGCTCGCCCGGGACCTGCAGCAGCGGGCGGCCGTGACCGAGCTCGATCGCCGCCCGCGCGTAGTACTCGAGGAAGTCGATCGCCTCGCAGACGTCCGCGTCGGCCTCGACCCATGGCTTTGCGCATTCGCGCACTTCGAGCGCGGTCAGCTCGAGCCGGCGCTCGCGCATCCAGGCGGCGGCCGCGACAAGCGCAGCCGCCCGCTCCTCCGGCCGCGCCGCGCGCCATTCACGGAGCCCGCGCGCGGCCTGCGCTACGGCAGCCTGGACCTCGTCGGGCCGGGCGGCCGCGGCGCGCGCAATTACGCGGTCCGGCGCGCCCGGGTCAGTCGACAGAAGCTCGGCGCCGCGGCGACTGTCGACCCCGATCTGCACCGGCACGTCGAGCGGCAGCGCCCGATCGACGGCCGCCAGCGCGTCGGACAGCTGCGACCGGACCGCGGAGCGGCGCAGCTCGAGGATCGGTTCATTCGCGAACGGTGTAAGCATCGGGAGAGACGTTAGTAACGCCCCTACGGCGCGGCGAGCAGCACTTCGAGCGGCGTTCCTCGAGCCTGCTCGCTGAGGAAGGATTCGTTCGACGTGTTCTCCAGCAGCCGGCGGACGAGGTATGCCATTCCGGCGACCAGGTCGCCGACCGGACAGTAGGTCCTGACCCGGAAGCCTCGCACCGCGAGCGCGTCCTGGAGCTCGTCGCCGAGGCCGCGCAGAACCTGCAGCTCGAGGTTGCGGTCATCGCCGCCTGAGAGGCGGTTGAACGCGATCGCGTGAGCGACCGAGCGCAGGTTGTGCGAGGCGACCGCAAGCCGCAGCGATGGCCACGCCGCCAGCAGCTCACGCGTCAGCGACTCGAAGTTGCGGTCGCACTCGTGCTTGTCCTCGAACACCGGGACTGGCCAACCGTGCTGGCGTGCTTGGACCAGTTCGTGATCCCAGTAGGCGCCCTTGACGAGCCGCACAGTCAGCGGCGGCGTGCGCCGGGTCCGCTGCGCCCAGTCGATCACCTGCGCCGCCTGGTCGGGCGAGTCGCGCAGGTACGCCTGCAGCACCAGGCCGGCCGACGGCCCGTCTGCGAACTCGTCCTCGTCTAGCAGCGCCAGCACCAGCTCCAGCACCGCCTCACGGGAGTCAAGCGACTCCATGTCGATGTGCAGATGCGCCCCACCCGACTTGGCGCAGCGCAGCAGCGGACGCAGGCGGCCGGCGGCGTCGCGCTGGCCGAGCGCCGGCGCGTCGGGGCGCAGCAGCGGCGTCAGCGCCGAGATCTTCACGCAGACGTTCGCGCGCGGCAGCCGTCCGACCGCGTCGGCCTCCAGCACCTCGCGTGCCGGCCAGCCGCTGGTCGCCGGGGCCAGTCGCTCGATCGCCTCCGCGCAGCGGCCCGCGTAGCGGTCGGCCTCGGCCTCGGTGACCGTCGCCTCGCCGAGCAGATCGACCGAGCTCGCGACACCGTGCTCCCACAGCGAGCGCAGCGTCCCGAGCGCCGCCCGCGGCGACTCGCCGACGATGAACCGGTGCGCGAGGTGCCGCACGCCCCCCGCGGCCGCCGCGCCGAGCGCGGCGCGCCCTGCCTTGGTGTGCGACATCTTCATCGCGGCCGAGATCGGCGGCGGGGCCTCGGGCACCTCCTCCAAGAAGCTCGTCAGGTGACGGGCGAGGTCGTCGAGCGAACGGCACGCCGGGACCACGTCGACGAACCTGAACAGCGCCGCGCGGAGCTCCCGGTCGCTGGACGCAAGTTCCATCGCCCGAGCGTCGAGCGCCCGCATCGGGTGACGGGAGTTGGAGGGGAACGCGTCCCAGAGCGAAGCCCCGACGCTCTGCAGCTCGTGCTCGACGGCGTCCTGGGCGACCGGCACGCTCATCCGCTGACCGGGTGGCTATCGAGGTCCCATACGCTCGTTCGCTCGATCGCCTCCCAGCCGCTGTCACCGGCGCGTTCGCGCTCGTCGGCGGTGCCGCCGCCGCGGAGGCCAAAGAGCCGCTTTCGGAGCAGCAACCAGACGACCACCGCCACGTTGATGAGAAAGCCGATCACCTTCAGCACAGTCGGTCGCGACGCTATCTCATAGACCTCGAATGGGAGCAGAACCGACGTCGAGACGAACGTCAGGTACTCGGCCCAGCGCTTGCCGAGCCACAGGCCGACCGCTTCGACGCCCTCGAGCGTCGCGTAGGCGAGCAGCGCGACCGCGACCAGATGCAGGGTGCCGGAGCTGAACGTGAACAGCTTGTCGAGCTCGCGCAGGATCCCGACGTGGCCGCTGGTCTGCACGGGCCCGCCGGCGACACCGCCCTGGATCGCCGCCAGGATCCGGTAGTAGGCGGCCCGCAGGCTCGCGCGGTCTGACGCGAACAGCAGCACCGCGATACCCAGCAGGCCCAGGATCACGAAGTGGATCACGCGATCGATCGCGATCAGCCGCAGCACGATCCGGTCGTGAAGCGGCCTGCCCCGCAGCGGGAGCTCGATCTCGTCGCGCTCTGGCGGACGCTCGCGGGCCGCCTCGTCCGGCCGCGGCAACGCCAGCCAACAGTCGCAGCGCAGGCAACGGTAGAAGCGCGTCTCGCCCTGCTCGCGGGCGAATATCGCGTCCTGCTCACGGAGCATCGACGCATCGCGGCCGACGATCTCGTGTCCGGTGACCCCGCACACGATCAGCTCCCAGTCGAGCTGCCGTCTGCGCCGGGGGTGCTGGGTGCCGGGGGGCGCGGGCACGTCAGCGGAGGAGGTGGTCAACCCGTCTGCGGACGCGATTCTCGACTGACTCCGGTTGCGTTCCGGTGCTCATCGCGTGGATGGTGGCACGCTGAGGGGAGGAGGTTGGCCTCCGATGCCCGAAAATGAGTCAGATGCGCAACAACATCATCAGCTCCGCCGTGCTCGCGATCGCTGCCGCGACCGCGCTGGCGGCGTGCGGCGGCTCGAGCTCGACGTCGAGTTCGCGGGCCGCGTCCAACCAGCCGACCACGGGGGCCAGCCAGACCACCACGACCCAGAGCTCGTCGGCGACGACCGCTACATCGACCGCGAGCTCCGCAACCACGACCGCGACCACCAGCACGGGGCCGCCCGTCTGCCGCGCCGCCGACCTCGAGCTGACGTTCCTCGGCGGCCAGGGCGCGACCGGCCACGGGGAGCTGGGGTTCGCGCTGAAGAACACGCAGTCGACGAGCTGCAACACGGTCGGCTACCCGGGGATCCAGTTCCTCAGCCGCTCGAGCGCGCCACTGCGGACGACTGCGTCGCACACGACCAGCGACTTCTTCGGCAACACGACGCTCAAGGAGCTGGTCGTCGCGCCCGGTCAGACGGTTTCGTTCAGGCTCGGCACGAGCCACGGAAGCGGCTCGAGCGCGGGCTGCGTCACCGCCTACGGTCTACAGGTGATCCCGCCCAACGATACGGCGACGCTGCACGTCTCGATCCCGGGCGGCGCGGTCGCGTGCGGGACGACGACCGTCTCGCCGATGCAGGCCGGGACGTCGGCCTACCAGTAGCCAGCCGGTCAGTGGGTCAGCTGGGAGGGCTCGAGCCACGCCGGGCCCTCCTCGAGCATCCGCGTGATCTCGCTCGCAGGGACCGGCCGCGAGAAGTGAAAGCCCTGCACGAGGTCACACCCGAGCCGCGTCAGCTCGGAGATCTGCAGCTCGGTCTCGGCGCCCTCGCCGACCACTTCGAGCGACAGCGCATGCGACATCGCCACGATCGCCTCCGTGACCGCCGTATCGCGCGGCTCGGTCCCGAGGCCGTCGACGAACGAGCGGTCGACCTTCAGCGCGTCTAGCGGCAGCCGCGTCAGGTACGACAGTGACGAGTAGCCGGTGCCGAAGTCGTCGAGCACCAGTCGCACGCCGATGTCTTTCAGCGCCCGCAGGACGTCGGCCCGTCCGTTTGTGTCATCGAGCAGCACGCTTTCGGTGATCTCGAGCGACAGGCAGGCCGGGTCCAGGCCGCTCGCTCGCAGCGAGTCGGCGACCGTCTTCGAGAGGCCGTGGTTTGCGACCTGGACGGCGGACAGGTTCACGGCCATCGAGATCGGCGGCGCGTCGGGCCGCGACTCATACCACCGCGCGGCCTGGCGGCATGCGTGGTCGAGCACCCAGCGGCCGATCGGCTCGATCAGCCCGTTCTCCTCGGCGACCGGTATGAAGTCGGCCGGGGAGATCCGCCCGCGGAGCGGGTGCTCCCAGCGAATCAGCGCTTCGACGCTGACGATCGAGTGGTCGCGCAGCGACACCAGCGGCTGGTAGTCGAGCGTCAGCTCGTCGCGGTCCAGCGCCCGCCGGAGGTCGTTCTCGACCCGCAGTCGCGACATCGCGCGCCCCCGGAGCCCGACGTCGAATAGCTCGTACCGCGCGCGACCTCGTTCCTTGGCGCGGTTCATCGCCGCGTCGGCGTCGCGGATCAGGTCGTCGGGGAGCTCGCCGCCCTCGGCGAGCGCGATCCCGATGCTGGTCGTGACGAAGTGCTCACTTCCGTTGAGCACGAACGGCCGCGTGAACACGCTCGCGATCCGCTGTGCCATCTCGGTCGCGTCCTGCTCGCCGGAGATCTCCTCGAGCAGGATCCCGAACTCGTCGCCGCCGAAGCGTGCGACCGTGTCGCTCGAGCGGACGACCTGCTTGAGCCTCGGTGCCGCCTCGGCCAGCAGCTCGTCGCCGATCTTGTGACCGAAGCTGTCGTTGACGAGTTTGAACCGGTCGAGGTCGAGCATCAGGATCGCGGTCAGCGACTGGCGGCGGCGCTGGCGCTCGAGCGCGTGCTGGAGGCGGTCGAGGAACAGGATCCGGTTCGGCAGCCCTGTGAGCAGGTCGTGCAGCGCCTGGTGACGAAGGTCGTCGTCGGTCAACTGCCGCTCGACGGTGTCGCCGAGCACGTTCGCCAGCGACTGCACGAAATCGATGTCGCCAGTCTTGAACTCACGCGCCGACCGCGAGTGCACCGCGAGCACTCCGAACGGGCTGCGACGCCCCTCGATGACCACCGTCATGCTGCTGCGGACGCCGTCCTTGAGCAGCTTCGGCGACGCCTTGAAGCGCTTCTCCTGCTCCCAGTCGGAGACGACCAACGGCTCCCCCGCACCGAGCGTGTGGCCGGCCAGCGTCTCCTTGCCACCGGGCACGATCTGATTGTCGAGCGGCTCGGCTCGGCCGTGCATCGAGCGGAACACGAACACATCGCGCTCGGCGACCAACTCCATCACGGCGCCGAAGTCGACATCCAACAGCTCGATCGCGGCCGTGACGGCCTCCTGCATCAGATCGGACAGGCTGGCGCCTTCGAGCGCGTGCTCGCCAAGCCTCGCGACCGCCGACTGCTGCGCCGCGCGGCGCTCGAGCTCGGCCTCGGCCTCCTTCTGCTGGGTGATGTCCGACATCACCCCGTGCCAGCACTGGACGCCGGCCTCATCGAGGACCAGCAGCGCGTCGTCGCGCACCCAGACGACGTGCCCGTCGCGGTGCAGCAGCCGGTACTCGGCCGCCCCGATCGACGGTTCACCGACGACGATCCGGCTCTCCTGCTCGATTACGTGGGCGCGATCGTCGGGGTGCAGGCGGTTGGCCCACAGCTCGGGATCGTCGCACCACTCCTCGGGCGAGTAGCCGAGGATCGCCTCGATCTGGGGGCTGACGTAGCGCCAGGCGCCGTACTCGCCGGCATCGGCAGCGTAGAGGATCGCGGGTACACGGTGCAGCAGCCCGCGCTGATATGCCTCGCTGACCCGTGAGGCATTGCCATGCGATGGTTTGGGACGCACGCGAGCGCCTCCCAGACTCGTTGACCGGCCAGACATGTCCGCGGTCTTCATCGGCTCTTATGAAGTCGATCAGGTGCGTAGAAAACCCTGATCCGTGCGGTGTTCTACTGAGCGTCGGTGGCTTCGAAGCGGACCACGGGCCCGTCCTCGCGCTCGATCGCCGAGCCGGCGGCGGTCAGCACGTCCATGTGTCCGAGGACCTCCGAGATCGTCAGGTACGCCTGTGTGACCGCGACGTTGCCCCACATCCGCAGGGCGAGCTCGTAGGCCGTCAGCGGCCTGTCGGCGAGCATCCCGAGGAGCTTGCGCGCGCGCCGCTCGTGCATCCGCAGCCGCTCGTCGATCAGCGCCACGTGGTCGGTGACTGGGTCGCCGTGCCCGGGCAGGACCAGCTTCACCGGCAGCTCCCGCGTCGCGCGCATCGAGGCGATGTACTGGATCAGCGCGCGCGGGCGCTCAGTGCCCGGGTCGGCGTCGCCCAGCGGGCGGCTGACGAGCGGATTGGAGGAGATGTGTGCGAGCAGATGGTCGCCGGCGATCAGGCTCGCCCGCGCGCGGTCCCAGAAGATCGTGTCCGAGGGGCTGTGCCCCGGCCGGTGCAGAACCTCGAGGGTGCGATCCTCGAACTCGAGCCGATCGCCGTCGCGCAACGGCCGCGTGACCCGGCCGCTGGAGCCGAAGGCGCGAAACGACGCGCCGACTGAACTCAGCGCGGTCGCGAGATCGCCGGGCACGCCGTGGCGGCGCATGACGCCCATC
The DNA here is from genome assembly GCA_963756655.1 of uncultured Solirubrobacterales bacterium. Classification (GTDB taxonomy): domain Bacteria; phylum Actinomycetota; class Thermoleophilia; order Solirubrobacterales; family Solirubrobacteraceae; genus Palsa-465. Next base: position 44,782 of record CAVWOQ010000023.1, on the reverse strand, counting down.
GCGAACTCGTCGTCCTGCGCGGCGCTGGCGCTGAAGTTGCTCAGGTAGGCGGTGAGCAGATCCAGCGCTGCGACCTCGGCGCCTGAGCGCCGGGAGAGGATCTCGAGCAGCCCGAGGTGGTCCATGTGCTGGTGGGTGATCACGATCAGCTCCAGCTCCTCGACGCGATGGCCCAGCGCGCCGAGCGCCTGCTCGAGCTCGTCGAGCGACTTGCCCGAGTTCGGCCCGGTGTCGACCAGCGTCAGCGGTCGGTCCTCGATCAGGTAGCAGTTGACGCGTCCGACCAGGAACGGGGTCGGGACGGCGAGGCGGTGGATCCCGGCATCGGCGGCCAGCGCGAGCCCTGCCGCCGCCTGTGCTGCCCCGGGGTCGACGTCGGCGGCGGCCGGGTCCGCCCCGGTCACGAGCGGATCACGCTCAGCAGCTCGTCGCGGCGGGACTCCATTTCGTCGCGGGAGCGAACCGATTCGACGCACAGCCGCAGGAGCGGCTCGGTGTTGGATGCACGCGCGTTGAAGTGCCAGTCGTCGTAGTCGACGCTGACCCCGTCGAGCCTCGACACGATCCCGTCGTTGTAGCGCTCGGCGAGTTCCTCGAGCTTGCCGTCGGGATCGGAGACCTCGCTGTTGATCTCGCCGGAGATGAAGTACCGCGACCGGTAGCGCTCGAGCAGCTCCGACATCCCGGCCCCGCGCCGCGACAGCAGCTCGAGGATCAGCAGCGACGGGAGCGTTCCCGAGTCGGCGCAGTAGAAGTCGCGGAAGTAGTAATGGCCCGATACCTCGCCGCCGAAGGCCGCGTTCTCCTCGCGCATCCGCGTCTTGAAGAACGCGTGCCCGACGCGGTTGACCAGCGCGCGCCCGCCCAATTCGCGGGCGGTGTCGGCGACCGCCCGGCTGGCGCGCACGTCGTACAGGACGGTCGCCCCGGGCTCCTTGCCGATGATCGACGCCGACATCAGCGCGGTCAGAAAGTCGCCGTCGACGAACGCACCCTGTTCGTCGATGAAGAAGCAGCGGTCGGCGTCGCCGTCCCAGGCGATCCCGAGGTCGGCGCCGCGGCGCACGACCTCGGCCATGATGAACTCGCGGTTCTCGGGCAGCAGCGGGTTGGGCTCGTGGTCGGGGAAGTTGCCATCGGGAGTCCAGTAGGCCTCGAACAGCTCGAGCCCGAGGCGTTCGAGGAGCGGCCCGACCATCGGTCCGGCCATGCCGTTGCCGCCGTCGACGACGACCTTCAGCGGCCGCACGGCGTCGGCGTCGATGAACCGCAGCGCCGCCTCGCGGAACTCGTCGATCACCGAAACCTGCTCGACCGCGCCACCGCCGGGTGCGTCTGCAAGGCCCGCCTCGATCCGGTCCCGGACGTCGCCGATCCCCGCGTCGCCCGACAGCGCCAGCGCGCCGCGGCCGACCAGTTTGGCGCCGGTGTAAGGCTTGGGGTTGTGCGACGCGGTGCACATCAGCCCGCCGTCGAGATCGCGCGAGCCGACGAGGTAGTAGAGGACCTCGGTTCCGACCTCGCCCGCGTCGAGGACGGTCGCTCCCTCGCTCGTCATTCCGTCGCGATACGCGGCTGCCAGCTCGGGGGCGGTCAGCCGCATGTCGCGGCCGAGGCCGAGCCGCAGGTCGGAGGTCTGCTTGCCGTCGAGCGCCGCGATCACGCGCGCGAACGAGCGTCCGATCAAAGTCGCGGTCGCGGCGTCGATCTGCTCGCCGTACAGCCCTCGGATGTCGTACGCCTTGAAGATCGTAGGATCGACGGCTTCGCTCATTGACCGTGATGATGCCTGATAATCCGCCGCCGTGAGACCCAGCGTCGTGATCCTCTGCGGCGGGCGGGGGACGCGCCTGCAGGAGCACACCCGCTCGATTCCGAAGCCGATGGTGGAGATCGGCGGACGGCCGATCCTGTGGCACGTGATCCAGATCTACCTCGCGCACGGATTTCGCAGCTTCCTGCTGCTGACGGGGTATCGCGGTGAGCAGATCGCGCAATTCGTCGACGCTCAGCAGTGGCCGGCCGACGCCGAGATCCGCTGCCTCGACACCGGTCTCGAGACGCCCACCGGGGGCCGCGTGCACCTCGCTGCAGATCAGTTGCGTGACTCGGACTTCTGCCTCACCTACGCCGACGGCGTCGCCGATGTCGACCTCGGCGCGCTGCTCGAATATCACGCTCGACACGCGGCTCCGGCGACGATGACCGTCGTCCGGCCTGAGCTCCAGTTCGGCGTCGCCGAGCTCGACGCCGACGGCGGCGTGACCGGCTTTGTCGAGAAGCCACGGAGCGAGCACTGGATCAACGGCGGCTTCTTCTGCCTGCGCCGGCCGGTCCTGGAGCTGCTGAGCGCCGACTCGATCCTCGAGCGTGAGCCGCTCCAGCGGCTGGCGGCGACCGGCAAGCTGCGCGCCTTCCAGCACGACGGCTTCTGGGAGTGCATGGACACCTACAAGGACGCGGTTGTGCTCAACGACCTGTGGGAGAGAGGGGATGCGCCGTGGAAGCTGTGGGATTGAACGATCTGGCCGGCCGCACGGCGCTGGTCACCGGAGCCCACGGGCTGCTCGGCGGCTGGCTCGTCAAGTCGCTGCTCGAGCACCGTGTCCGCGTGGTCACGATCCGCCGTGACGAGCCGACCGCATCGGCGCTCGAGATGCTCGGCCTCGCGCCGAGCGTCGACGTCGTCCACGGCGACATCTGTGAACCGGGTCTCGTCGGCCGTGCGCTCAACGAGTACGAGGTCGACAGCGTGTTTCACCTCGCCGCGCAGACGATCGTCGGCACCGCCAACCGCGCGCCGCTGTCGACGTTCGAGACCAACATCCGGGGAACCTGGCTGCTGCTCGAGGCGGCGCGCCTGCACGGAGCCGCGAGCGTGATCGTGGCGTCGTCGGACAAGGCCTACGGACGTCAACCCCAGCTGCCGTACACCGAGCGCCAGCCGCTGATCCCGACGTTCCCGTACGACGTCTCGAAGGCCGCCGCCGACCTGATCGCGCGCTCCTACTGGCACACGTACGGGCTGCCGGTCGCGGTGACGCGGTTCGCGAACCTCTACGGAGGTGGCGACACGAACCGCTCGCGGCTGGTGCCCGAGGCGATCGGCGCGGCGCTCGCGCAGCGGCCGCCCGTGATCCGCTCCGACGGCTCACCGGAGCGCGACTTCCTGTACGTCGAGGACGCCGCCGCCGCGTACGTGGCGATCTGGCGGGCGCTGCTGGACGGCCGCGGGGCGGGGGAGGCGTTCAACGCCGGCAGTGGGCGGCCGCACCGCGTCGGCGACGTCGTCGATCTGATCTGTCGCCTGGCCGGGGACATCGTCGCGCCTGAGATCCGCGGGACGGGAGTGCCGCCGGGCGAGATCGATCGCCAGTGGGTCGACGCGTCGAAGCTGCGCGAATTGACGGGCTGGCAGCCCGCTGTCGGGCTCGAGGAGGGGCTGCGGCGGACGATCGACTTCTACCGCGCGCACCCAGAGGCGCTCCTATAGTGGTGAGCGATGTCCGGTCACTCCAAATGGGCCTCGATCAAGCACAAGAAAGCGGTCGTCGACCAGCGCCGCGGCCAGCATTTCACGAAGCTGGCGCGCGCGCTGACGGTAGCCGCGCGTGAGGGCGGCGGCGATCCGACCGGGAACCCGGCGCTCGCGCTCGCGGTCCAGAAGGCACGCGATGCGTCGATGCCGAAGGACAACATCGAGCGCGCGATCGCCAAGGGCACCGGCGAGGGAGTCGACGCCGATCAGATCGAGACGGTCGTCTACGAGGGCTACGGGCCCGGCGGCGTCGCGCTGCTGATCGAGGCTCTGACCGACAACCGCAACCGTACGAGCGCCGACATCAGGCACGCGTTCTCCAAGCACGGCGGCAACCTCGGCGAGCCAGGATCGGTCTCGTACCTGTTCGACAAATCGGGCGTGATCGTGGTCGACGCCGCGCGCTACGACGAGGACGATCTGATGCCCGCGATCGACGCCGGCGCCCAGGACATCGCGCTCGACGACGATGTTTACGAGATTCTTACCTCGCCCTCCGAGCTCGCCGCGGTGCGCGAATCGCTCGAAGCAGCGGGCGTCGAAATCGAAAGCGCGGACGTCACCCAACGGCCGAAATCCCGCGTCCCCGTTGACGAATCGGACGCCGCGCGGCTGCTGAAGCTGATCGACACGCTCGAGGAATCAGACGACGTCGGCGCGGTGCACGCGAACTTCGACGTCGACGCATCGGTGCTCGAGCGCATCGCCGGCTGATCTCGCTTCGCTACCCTCGGCCACCGCCATGCGTAAACCAATAACTCTCATGTGCGCCCTGTTCGGGCTCGGTGTGGCCGTCGCAGGCTGCGGCAGCTCGACCGCGCCGGGCGTGCAGCTCGCGCCCTCCGGCGGCGAGACCGCGGCCGCGGTGACGAGCAGCACGACCACCAGCAGCGCGACCAGCACAAGCACGACGCCGCTGCCGGCGGCACTGAAGACCAAACCCAAGGTTGTGATCCCGAGCGGTCCGCCGCCGTCCAAGCTCGTGGTCAAGGATCTGATCAAGGGCACCGGCCCGGCGGCCACGCCCGGCTCGACGGTCACTGTCCAGTACGTCGGCGTGCTCTACAAGAACGGCAAGCAGTTCGACGCGTCGTGGAACGACGGCTCCGGCCAGCCGGTCTCGCTGCCGCTGTCGGGCGTGATCCCCGGCTGGCAGCAGGGGATCCCCGGGATGCGCGTCGGCGGACGGCGGGAGCTGATCATTCCGCCGAGCCTCGCGTACAAGAACGAGAAGCAGGCCAAGATCCCGGCTAACTCGACGCTCGTCTTCGTGATCGACCTGCACGGGGTTTCGGGTTAGACGACCCGTCGCCCTCGGGTGGTTCCCGGAGGCGGGCGCGAAACAGCTGCACGGGACCCGATACGCCCTTGAGGCGATGGCGGCCCGCCGATGACCAGTGCAGACCGTCCTCGCCGGCCGCGTCGCGCACTCCAAGCGTGCAGAGCACGCTCCCAGGGCGCGCGACCCCGGTCACGCGACTGGCGAGGTTGACCGAGTTGCCGTAGTAGTCGCCGGCCCGCAGCAGCGCCGGCCCGACCGCGATCCCGGCGCGCAGGCTTGGCAGCCCGGCGTCCTCGACGGCCTCCACGAGCGCGAGCGCGACAGCGACCAGCGCCCCCGGGTCCGGGCTGACGAACATCGCCGCGTCGCCGATCGTCTTGATCAACCGGACGGGGTCCTGGGTGACCGAGGTGGCGAGCCGCGCCAGCTTGCCGGCGACCGACCCGAGCTCGGTCGGCTCGACCTCGACCCCGAGCCGCGTGAAGCCGACCAGATCGGCGAAGCAGACCGCCAGCTCCTGACTGGCGGGGGTGTCGCCGGTCTCGAGCTCGGCCCGTCCCAGCACGCCGCGGCTGATGCTGTCGGCGAGGTGGTCCTTGAACGCCGCCACCAGCACCGGCGTCAGCGCCGGCGTCATCTGCTGGGCCAGCTCCGTGAAGCGGTCCGCGACCTCCGTCTCGCTGTCGCCGGCCGACAGGAAGGTGCCGGTGAACGCCGCGGTGACGGTCGCCGACAGCCGCGCCATCCCTTCACCCAGGACGCGCGTGATCTCGAAGATCTCCTCCTGGTCGAACCCGGCGTCGATGAACAGCTTGGTCGAGCGGGCCGCATCGATGTCCTCGTCGGAGAACACTTTGTCGTCGGGCTCGGCCTGCGGCAGCCCCAGCAGACGCCGCGTTTGGATCAAGATGCCGGCCGGCAACCCGGTCTGCTGCTCGATCTCGTTCGCCGAGTGGACACCGCCGAAGACCCGGTCGAGCTGCAGCAGCGCGAGGCGGTTCTCGGCCACCGCGCTGGCGAGCTGGTCGACGCTGAAGCCATCCTGCGCCAGTCGCTGCAGGAACTTCCTGCGCGCCTCGCGCTCGTCGCCGTCGAGCCCATCGAGCAGTCCGGTGCCTTCGAAGTCCATCCCGGCATCCTCTCCAATCGATCGGCGATTCGCTAGCATCGAGCGTTCCTCGCGAGCGTGCTGGCGATGTTGCGCTTGCCCAGATCAGTGACGACAGAGACCGAGTAGCCCCTTGCCGAGAGCACAACGATAAGCGCCTGCCGAGATGAGCGAAAACAAAGACCACAGGCTGTCAATCCTGATGCCCGTCTACAACGAGCGCGAGCGCGTCGAGCGGGCGATCGCCGAGGTGCTCGCGACCGAGCTGCCGGCGGAATTCGAGCTGATCGTCGTCGACGACGGATCGACCGACGGAACCCGCGAGATCCTCCGCGACGGAGACTGGGACGGGCGCGTACGCATGTTGGAGCACGAACACAACCAGGGCAAGGGCGCAGCGATCCGGACCGCGCTGACCCACGCCAATGGCGAGTTCTCGGCGATCTTCGACGCCGATCTCGAGTACGACCCGGCCGACCTCGGGCTGCTGATGCCGCCGCTACTCGACGGGCGCTCGAACGCGAGCTTCGGAGTCCGCGCGTTCGACGGCTATACGAGCCATTCGTTTCTGTTCGTGCTCGGCAACAAGGGCGTGACGCTGGCCTGCAACGTGCTCTTCAACGTCTACCTGCACGACATCATGACCTGCCACAAGATGATGCGCACGGACCTGTTCCGCAGCCTGCCGCTGCGCTCGCCGGGGTTTGCGATCGAGCCCGAGATCACGGCCCGGCTGGTCCAGCGCGGCGAGCGGATCTTCGAGGTGCCGGTCCACTACCGGGCACGGATGACCGAAGAGGGAAAGAAGCTCACAGCGTACGACGGCTTTCGCGTGATCGCGACGCTGTTGCGCTGCCGCTTCTCCTGACGGATCGATCTCGCGCCCGTCACCGCAGGATGCGGGCGCTGTGCTTTGACTGCGCCGCGCTGAGCGGCGCGATCTGGACCGTCGACCGATAGATCGACTGGATCACGCTGAAAAGTGGCGTCGGGTTGCCGTACTGGTCGATCTCGCCCTTCTGGACCCACGGCGGATCGCCGAGCGGATCGCCGCCGGTCCACCCGGGGCGCGCGGCGAACGTCTGTAGCGCGAACCACATCGCGCCCGAGATGTAGGGCTTGCTCGCGATCACGCCGAGGTGGTACTCGGCGGCGGCCGCCTGGAACTGATAGGTGCCGCGCTCCTCGACCGGGCCGTTGCGGTTGCCCTCGAAGCCGAACTCGCTCACGAACAGCGCCTTGCTCGGATAGCAGGCGTGAAGGCTGTCGAGGAACGGACCCAGCTCGTCCTCGTCGTCGGTCGAGCCGCCGCCGGCGTCGAACCAGCCGAAGTAGTCGTTGAAGCCGATCACGTCGAGCGGCGCGTACGCCGCCTGGCAGGGGACGCCAGGCCAGTCGGAGATCGCCATCCCGACCGGGCGGGTAGGGTCGAGCTGGTGGGCGAGCGCAGCGGCGCCGGCGATGTAGCTCGCCTCGGCGTCGTTGGGCGGCGTCGGCAGCTCGTTGCCGATGCTCCACAGCAGGATCGAGGGGTGGTTCTGGTTGTCGAGGATGTTGTCGCGCAGAAACGCTTGGGCGCGCGACAGCCAGCCCTTCTGGCGCATGTAGGCGGTCGAGCTCTGGTAGACCGGGACCTCCGACCAGAGCAGGATCCCGTCCTGGTCGGCGAGCTGCTCGATCTGCGGGTTGAGCGGGTAGTGAGCGCGGATGATCGTCGCGCCGAGCTCATGCGTCCATTGCACGAGCGCGTCGAGCTGTGCCGGGGTCAGGGCCGCGCCGGTGTTGATGTTCTGCTCGTGGAGGTTGACGCCGCGCAGATCCAGCAGCCGTCCGTTGAGCAGCATCTGGCCGCTCGGCGTGATCGTGATGCTGCGCACGCCGCTGTCGGTGAAATAGCCCTCGAGCCGCCGGCCGTGGGCGTCGGACAGCGTCAGGTTGGCCTGGTACAGGTACGGGGTGCCGGGTGCCCACAGCTGCGGACGGCGGAGCACGACGTGGGCGTGAGCGACCCATGTCCCGCCGGCGGGGATCGTGTGACCCCCGAAGTTCAGTGGGTGGCCGCCGTAGGTCCCCTGCAGGCCGACGGTCTGCGGGCTCGAGGTCGGGTTGGTGACCGTCGCCTGCTCCTCGATCGTCGCCGCGCAGGTCGGGCACGGGAGTATCGGCCGCACCTGCACGAGCGGCATGTCCGCGCGCTGGACGGCGCGCAGGTAGACCTCCTGGTTGATGCCGCCGAAGTTCCACCAGCCGCCGCCGGGGCCCTGCGGCAGGTCGCCCGGGCCGCGGATGTCCGAGACGCGCACGGTCAGCCGGTTGACGCCGGCGTGGACGTGCTTGAGCGCGAACTCGAACGGCAGATACGCGCCCGCGTGAGTCCCGATCTCGTAGCCGTTGAGCCACACGGTGGCGGTGTAGTTGACCGATTGGAAGTTGATGATCCAGCTGCGGAAGCGGGCCGGTACGTAGCGGGCGAAGGCCGAGCTCGGAAGCGTGAAATCGCGCCGGTACCAGCCGACTGAGCCGGCCATGCTCGCGGCGCTCAGGTCGCCTGCGTTGTACGAGTTCGGGACCGTCACCGGCGTCCACCCGTTGGTGCTGGCGACGTTGCGCCACCAGCCATCGGCGATCCCGACGTCGCCCGGGTCGGCCTGGTAGAGCCACTCGCCGCCGAGCAGCCAGCGGTCGTTCTGGCCGTCGGGATACAGGGCGCCGTGGGTCGGAGGCGTTGCCAGGTACGGGCCCGCGGACTGGGCCTGCGCGGGCGCGCCGGCGGCGAGCGTGAAGATCAGCGCAGCGGCGAGCGCCAGCAGCGCCGCGCGGATCGATTTGCGCGCCGTTACGGTCGGGTTCACTCGCGCGGGTGCGACGGCGCCGACGCTACAATCGCCCGCCGATGCCCGTCGTCGATCCGCCTCTCCAGCGGCCGCCAGCGACCGGCTCCGACGGCGGTTCGGGTGAACCCCGAGGCGCCTCATCAGCTCGCTCCCTCCGTAACTCTGCGCGCTCGCCAGCGGCGCAGGCCGTGCTCGCCTGTACGGCGCTCGCCCTGCTGTCGGCGATCGTGCTCCCGACCGTGCCGAGCTATGACCCGTGGTCGTGGATCGTGTGGGGCAAGGAGGTGACCGACCCGCATCTGAGCTTCGTCGTCAGCGGCGGTCCGTCGTGGAAGCCGTTGCCGTTCCTGTTCACCACGATCTACGGGCCGTTCGACAGCGCCGCGCCGACGTTGTGGGTGATCACCGCCCGGATCGGCGGCCTGCTCGGCCTGTGGGCCGCTTGGCGCCTCGCGAGCCGCTTGATCGGCGGCGGCTGGCCCGGGGCGATCGCCGGCGCTCTGGCGGTGATCGGCGTCGTGCTCACCCAGGACTGGTTCTACTACTTCCTGCGCGGCACGTCGGAGGTGGTGCTGATCGGGGTGACGCTGTGGGCGATCGACCGGCTGCTCGACGGCCACAAGCTGCAGGCGTACCTGCTGGCATGCGCGGGGGGGCTGATCCGCCCCGAATGGTGGCCGTTCATCTTCCTCTACGCGCTGTGGTTGTGGTTCCGCGAGCCGGGGTTCAAGACCACCAAGATCCGCGTCCTGCTGCTCGCAGGGCTGTTCGCGCAGCCGTTCTTCTGGTTCGTGCCGCCGTGGGTCGGCTCCGGCGATCCGTTCCTGGCCGCGACCCACGCGGCCGACTACAACGGCCACCTGGGGCCGGACCCGTTCCGCGCCGTGATCGGACGCGGGATCGACCTGCAGGTGCTGCCGGCGCTGATCGCCGCGGCGCTGGCGGTCGTGATCGGCTGGCTGCGTGACCGTAACCGGGTGCTGCTGGCGCTCGGTCTCGGGGTCGCTGCCTGGTGGGTGGTCGTGGTCGCGATGACGATGGACGGCTATCCGGGGCTCGAGCGCTTCTACCTGCCCGCAGCGGCGCTCACCTGCGTGCTCGGCGGGGTCGGCATCGTGATGCTCGCGCAGCTCGCGGGCGGTCTGCTCAGCCGCTTCCGCTTCGCCGCGACGGCGGTCGCGGCGGCGGTCCTGATCGCGATCTGCATTCCGTTCACGACGACCCGGATCTCCGAGGCGCGCGCCGACTTCCCTGCCGCCTCGCAGGCTGTCTCGATCCTCCATCAGCTCAGTGAAGCGGTCGCCGCGGTCGGCGGGCACCACGGCGTGTTCCCGTGTAAGTCGAGCTTCGCGGCGATCAACCACAGCGTTCAGACCGCGCTCGCGTGGAAGCTGCACGTGACGCTCGAGCGCGTCGGCACCGTGATGTCCGCTCCCGGGGTCGACTTCATCGGGCCGCACAACGGGACCGACGGCGCGCCTGCGGCGGTCGATCCACGGCTGACCCACAGCCAGACGCTCGCCAAGGTCGGCGTCTGGACGGTCGTGCGCCTGACTGACCCGCGGCTGCCGAGCACCGCCTGCATCGGGCACTGAGCGGACGCCGCTCACCGGTGGCGGGGCTTTCGGTTGCTCGAGTGCCCCCGCTTGCCGGCGCGCGCGATCTTCAGCTTGCGTGTCACGACGGTCCGGTTCCCGGCCTCGTCGATCGCGATCACGGTCACCACATAGGTCCGCCGGCGCGTGTAGACGTGGCTCGCCCGGTGGGTGATGTACGCCTTGGAGCCGTCGCCCCATTTGATCTGAACCGTCTTGACGCCCGACGCGTCGGCGTGCGAAAGGCCGTGCGGCGCGTCGGTGTAGCTGACCGTGGCGTGGAGCACGTAGCCGACCTGCCGAGTCCCCGTGATCCTGAGCGTCACGTGCGGCGCGATCGTGTCGACGAACACCGTCGAGTTCTGCGAGATGTTGGTCAGGCCGGCAAGGTTGGTCGCCATCACCTGCCAGACGTGGCGGCCCTGGGTGAGCGCCACCGGGACCTGGAGCGCGGTTGCAGCTGTCTGGCCGACGACGACGCCCCCGACTTTGACGGTGTACACCGGGGATCCCCACAGCTCCGAGGCCGGCGACCAGGAGAGCACCGGGTTGACCGTGCGCGCGTACTGGAACGGCACCGAGGGCGTGATCCCGCCCGGCGCCTGGAACAGCTGCGCGGCGACGATCTGGGTCTGGGGGCCGGACCCCTGCACCCACGCGATCGCCGCGTCGCCGGCCAGGTCGCCGCCGGCGAACAGGCCCTCGTCGGCGTTGGTCGGGCCAAGCGTGGGGGAGGAGACGACCTCCTCGGCGCCGAGGTCGGACCCGTCGGGGGCGTAGCGGACCCTGATCTCGGGCCCGTCGGCACCCGGGTTCTGCTGCCAGGCGATCAGCGTCGAGACGGTGCCGGCGGTCGCGGGCACCGCGTCGGGCGCCGCCTGCTCGTAGGCGCTGTTCGCCTGCGCGGTGCCCTGCGGCGCGGCGTTGTTGGCGATCGTCGTCGTGAACACGTTGTGCGTCCGCTCGCCTTCGGCGGTCACGAACCCGGCCCCGTACTCCTGCAGCGCGACGCGGGGCTGATCCGCGCTCTCGGCCCCACCGTCGTCGGCCGCGGTCGCGCCGTCGTACTGCGAGGCCTGCAGACGATTGACGAGCACTCGCGTCTGCTCGGTCCCGCCGCTCTGAAGCGTCTCGTCGAATGCGACCGCGGCATACGAGGAATCGCCGCCGGCCGAGATCTGCGGGTCGCCGGCCGACACCTCGCTCCAGCCGCCGAACGAGGACGGATCGGCCTGCTCGTAGACGATGCTCGGGGAGATCCCGAGCACGCGGCGGGTGAAGATGTGGTGGCCGTCGCCCCAGGCGACGATCGCGGTCCCGTCTCCGGCGGTCACGACCTGCGGGGCGCCGTCGCCGGCACCGGCGCTCTCGCTCGGGTTCGCGTTCAGGGGCGCGGACCCGAGCGCCCACTCGCCGTTGTAGTAGTACGCCGTCCGCACAGTGTCGACCGCGCCGACCGCCGTGAACGCCAGGTAGGCCTTGCCGAACGTGCTGATCGACAGCGACGGGTTGGCGGCGCCCGCAAAGATCGGGATCGGCGACTGCCAGGGAGCGCCGGTCGCCGGTTCCTGGACCACGTACAGCTCGCCCGAATTGATGAACGCCACCAGCAGCAGGCCGCTGTTGTCGGCCACGATCACCGGCTCTGAAGATGGCCCGGCAAGCCCCGAGTCGACCTGCTCCGGGGTCTGGAAACGGCCGCCGGCGAGCACGCTGACGAACACGTGCGGGACGCCGCTGACGTCCTTGCGGTAGACCAGGCCCCCGGTCCCATCGCGGGCGACGGCAAGGCCGTCGAGGCCGACGATCCCGGCGCTCGGGCCGTCGATCACGGTGTTTGACGGCGCCAGCGTCGGCGTGCGCCGGCCGGCCGCCGCGGCCGTCGACGGCATCGCCAGGAGCGCCGCGACCAGGGCAGCCAGCAGTAGCGCGGGCACCTGAAAGCTGCCCGCGCGCCCGGCCCCCCGAGATGAAGCAAACGCGTGTCTGACACCGCTAGAACAGCAGAACTCCCCGGAGGTTGCGCTAGATGACAAAGATCTCTCAAAACAAAGCCGCCGGAGGCGTCCGGGCAGCAACGCAGAATGAGATCGCAATGCTTGTGGTCGGCATCGACCCTGGAACCGCGAGCACCGGCTTCGGCGTCGTCCGCGGGACCGGCTCGCGTTACCAGGCCCTCAGAGAAGGGGTGATCGCGACGCGTCCGGGGGTCGCGCTCGAGCTTCGCCTCGCGCAGATCCACGCGCAGATCGGTGAGCTGCTCGACGAGTTCCGCCCCGATGCGCTCGCGATCGAGGAGCTGTACTTCGGCGCCAACGTCCGGACCGCGTTCGCGGTCGGGCAGGCGCGTGGTGTCGTGCTGCTGGCGGCGGGCCAGCGCGGCGTGCCGTCGCGGTCCTACACGCCCCAGCAGGTCAAGGGTGCGGTGTGCGGAAATGGGCGCGCCGACAAGGACCAGGTGGGGCGGATGGTCGCCCGGCTGCTCGGGCTGGCGGCGCCGCCGGCTCCCGACCACGCCGCCGACGCGCTGGCGGTCGCGATCTGCGATCTGAACCGGGCGCCGCTCGCCGACGCGCTCGCCGCCGCCGGCGCGGGAGCCCGACGGTGATCGCTCTGATCTCGGGCACGGTCGCGGTCCGGCGCGCCGATCACGTCGTGATCGACACCGGCGGCGTCGGCTACCGGCTGGCGGTGTCCGGCGAGACGCTCAAGCAGATCCCGTCGGTCGGCAACCAGGTCACGCTGCACACGCACCTGGTGGTCCGCGACGACGCGCTGGCGCTGTACGGGTTCGCCACCGAAGAGGAGCGTGACCTGTTCTTGATGCTGCTCGGCGTCCAGTCGGTCGGGCCCAAGGTGGCGCTCGCGGTCCTGTCGGGGGCGCCGCCGCGGGTGCTCCTGGGTGCCGTGTCCGGCGGCGACGTCGCGACGCTGCAGCTTGCCCCCGGGGTCGGCAAGCGCACCGCGGAGCGGATCGTGGTCGAGTTGCGCGAGAAGGTCGGGGTCACGATCGGCGATGACGCGATCTCGATCACGCGCGGCGATGACCCGCTGGCGCTGGCGCGCGAAGCGCTGATCGGGCTCGGCTACAGCGCGATCGAGATCGACGAGCTGCTGGCCGGCGCCCACGGCGAAAGCACTCAGGAGCTGATCGCGCACGCGCTGCGGAGCGCGCGGCGGTGAGCGCGCCGACGCCACGCCTGCCGGCCCCCGAGGAGCTCCCGGGGGACGAGTTCGACCGCGCGCTGCGGCCGCGGCGGCTGGAGGACTTCATCGGACAGGAACGGATCAAGGACCAGCTGTCGGTATCGATCGAGGCGGCGGCGAATCGCGGCGAGGCGCTCGACCACGTGCTGCTCGCGGGGCCGCCGGGGCTCGGCAAGACGTCGCTCGCCCAGATCGTCGCCGCCGAACTCGGGGTGCCGTTCGTGCAGACCGCCGGCCCGGCGCTCGAGCGCAAGGGAGACGTCGCCTCCTACCTGACCGCGCTCGAGCCGCGGGCCGTTTTCTTCGTCGACGAGATCCACCGCCTGCCGCGGGCGCTGGAGGAGACCTTCTACCCGGCGATGGAGGACACGGCGCTCCCGATCACGGTCGGGCAGGGAGCGGGCGCGCGGGTGGTCACCCTGCCGCTGCCGCCGTTCACACTGATCGGCGCGACGACCAGGACGGGTCTGCTGACGACGCCGCTGCGCGACCGGTTCGGTATCCAGCACCGGCTCGCGCACTACGATCCCGGCGAGCTGGCGCAGATCGTCAGGCGCTCGGCGCGGCTGCTTGGGGTGGAGATCGAGGACGACGGCGCGGTCGCGATCGCGAGCCGCAGCCGCGGCACGCCGCGGGTCGCAAACCGGCTGCTCAAACGGGTCCGCGACTACGCCGAGGTTCGCCACGGCGGCGTCGTCACGGCCGAGGTGGCCGGGACGGCGCTCGACGAGCTCGAGGTCGATATCGAGGGGCTCGACCGCCTCGATCGTGAGATCCTGCGCGCGATCTGCGAGCGCTTCTCCGGCGGGCCGGTCGGCCTGTCGACGCTCGCGGTCGCGGTCGGCGAGGAGCAGGACACGATCGAGGACGTGTACGAGCCCTACCTGCTCCAGCGCGGACTGATCGAGCGCACTCCGCGCGGCCGGGCAGCGACGCCGCGCGCCTACGAGCACCTAGAGCTGGAGCCGCCCGGACCGCGAAGACTTCTGTAAGAAGCGGCTCCGATCCGGGGAGTCCGGGCGTAGCGCGTGTCTATCCTGCCTTGCTGATGAGTCACGAGCACTACTTCATCTGCCCGCACTGCGGCAATCGCTCGATGGGCACAGACCGCAACATGGGCTTCCGGCGCGAGGCCCGCGGGTGCGAGAAATGTGGTTTCGCATACCTGTTCGAGCTGCTCGATGACTATTACCCGGCTCCCAACGCCGCCTTCTTCGCGTGTGACTCAGACGGGCGAATCGTCGACTGCGGCAAGGGCTCGTTCGAGCTGACCGGCCTGAAGACCGAGCAGGCGATCGGGCGCCCCGTGCGCGAAGCGCTCGGGCTCCGTTTCGAGGATGGCACTGACCACGTCGGCACGGTGCTCGAGTGGGAGGTGCGCGTCCAGGGCAAGGAAGTCGAGGTCCACGCCGAACAGGATCTTCCCGCCCACGCGGTCGCGGACCTGTTCCCCGCCTACGACGACGAGGAAGGTGGCCTGCTCGTCGTCCTGACCCCCACCAACCATCACTGAACCGGCCGCCCCCACGGCGGCCAACGTCCTCTAACCTCCTCCAAGACTGATGTCCGATCGCCAGCGCCACGGCTTCGTGCTGCTCCTCGTAGCGGGGTTGATCACAGCCTCGCTGTTTGTGATCTTCAGCCAGAAGACTGAGCTCGGCCTCGACCTCAAGGGCGGCATCCAGCTCGTCTACCAGGGCAGGCCGACCCCGCAGACGCCGAAGGTCACCCAGGACGCGCTCAACCGCGCGGTCGACATCATGCGCGAGCGCGTCGACCAGCTCGGCGTTTCGGAGCCAGAGATCCAGACCACCGGATCGAACCTGATCACGGTTGGGCTGCCGGATGTGCAGAACACGGCGCGGGCCGAGAGCGAGGTCGGCACGACCGCCGAGCTGTACTTCTATGACTGGGAGGCCAACGCGCTGACGCCGAATGGCAAGACCGTCGCCAGCCAGCTTCAGTCGCAGGACCCGACCGCTGTGCAGATCAGCCAGGGGACGCAGTTCGCGGCGCCGGGCGAGCCCAACGCGGGCAGCCTGCCTCTGTATGAGGCGGTCCAGCTTGCCTCCAAGCAGCCGAAGTCGATCAGTCCGCACAACTCGCAGATCGGTCCCACGTACTACATCTTCGGCGCCCCCGGCAGCGCCGCCTGTGCGGCGCGCTCCAAGCAGACCGGTCAGATCAACAACGCCGGCCAGCACTGCCTGCTCGAGCAGCCGCTGTCTGAGCCCTACTCGGTTCCGTTCTCGCAGGTCCAGCAGGCGCTCGCCCAGGGCCTGCCGCCCGGGGTCAAGCTCTCTGACGGCCAGATCTACACCGTGCAGCGGGGCACGGTCGTGCTGCAGGCGGCGAACCCGAGCGCCAGCCAGCAGATCAAGTTCGACAGTCCCGCGGCGCAGTTCTTCGTGCTCAAGGACAACGTCGCGCTCCGCGGCTCGGACATCACCAACCCGCAGGAATCGACCGACACCGGCGGCAACCCGGACGTCGAGTTCGGCTTCAACTCCAAGGGCGGGAACGCGTTCCAGAACGTGACCGCGCAGATCGCGCAGCGTGGCCAGCAGGTCTCGACGCTGGGTCAGACCTACGACCAGCACTTCGCGGTCGCGCTCGACAACCAACTGGTGACGGTTCCGTCGATCGACTTCAAGACCTACCCGGACGGGATCACCGGCGGCAACGGCGCCGACATCACCGGCGGCTTCACGCAGAACGTCGGCGTCTGACCTCGCGAACGTGCTGCGGCTCGGAGCCCTGCCGATCAAACTGGACCTGATCTCCGAGTCCCAGGTCTCGGCGACGCTCGGCAAGCAGGCGCTACACCAGGGCCTGCTCGCGGGCGCGATCGGCCTGCTGATCGTCGCGCTGTTCTTGCTCATCTACTACCGCTTGCTGGGACTGATCGCGGTCGCCGGGCTGGCAGCATACGCGCTCTACTTCTTCGCGCTGATCAAGCTGATCCCGATCACGCTGACGCTGCCGGGGATCGCCGGTTTGATCCTGACGATCGGCGTCGCCGCGGACGCCAACATCGTGATCTTCGAACGCGTGAAGGAGGAGATCCGTGCCGGGCGCTCGATCCGTTCGGGCATCGCGATCGGCTACAAGAAGGGCCTGACGGCGATCATCGACGCCAACGTGGTCACGATCATGACCGCGTTCATCCTGTTCGTGCTCGCGACGGCCGAGGTCCAGGGGTTTGCATTCACGCTCGGGATCGGCGTGATCGTGTCGTTGTTCACGGCCGTGCTCGCGACGCAGGCGATCCTGATGACGATGGGCGATTCGCGCATGATCGCGCGGCCCTCAGCGCTCGGCGTCAGCGCCAAGAAGCACGTCTGGAAGTTCGATTTCATGGGCGCCTCGCGCTACTTCTTCTCGATGTCGGGCGTGATCCTGCTGATCGGCGCGCTGGCGATCGGCGGCCGCGGGCTCAACCTCGGGATCGACTTCACGTCGGGGACCCGGATCACCGCCTCCTTGTCGCGGCCGGCGACCGCGGCGCAGGTGACCTCGGTCGTCAACAATGCGGGGGCAAAGGGCGCCCTCGTCCAGAAGGTCGGGACCAAGGGTGACGAGTTTCAGATCTCGTCGAAGCTCCTGGCACCGACCGGCGTGACCAAGGTCGAGAACGCGCTCGACACCCGCTTCGGACTCGTCTCGCACAACGACCAGTCGGTCGGGCCGACGTTCGGCAAGACGGTCGCCAATGCGGCGGTGATCGCGATCATCGCCTCGCTGCTGGTGATCTCCGCCTACGTCGCGCTCCGATTCGAGTGGAAGTTTGCCTTACCGGTGCTGATCGCACTGATGCACGACCTGCTGATCACCAGCGGCGTCTACGCACTGACCGGAAGGGAGGTGACGGTCGATACGGTCGCGGCCCTACTCACCATCTTGGGCTACTCGATGTACGACACGATCATCGTCTTCGACCGCGTGCGCGAGAACATCCCGCGGATGCCGCGGGCTGCCTTCTCGCAGATCGTCAACCGCTCGATGTCGGAGGTGCTGACGCGATCGATCGCGACCACTTCATGCACCCTGATCCCGATCATCTGCCTGCTGCTGTTCGGCGGCTCGACGCTGAAGGACTTCGCGTTCGCGCTGATGATCGGCGTCGCCTCCGGTGCCTACTCGTCGATCTTCATCGCCTCGCCGGTGCTGACGCACTGGAAGGAGCGCGAGCCGGCTTACCGCGCTCGCCGCCACCGGATCGAGGGGGAGCTCGGAATCGTCCCCGCCTACGCGGCCGCGGGCGCCGACATCGAGCCGGCGCGCCCGCGCACGGGGCGGGCGGGACGGCTGACGACGCCGGAGCCCGACAGCGTGTCGTCGGCCGAGTTCGAGCAGATGAAGCGACAGATCGCAGAGGAGCAGGCCGAGCCCTCGCGTCACACGTCGACTCTGACCAAGCGCCTTGCGCATTCGAGCGACCCGGAGACGACCCGTTCGCGGGCCGATGCCGAGGCCGCGCTGGGTCGCCCAGCGGCGGGCACGAAGCCAGCGGCGGCTACGAAGCCAGCGGCGGCTACGAAGCCAGCCGCGGCTACGAAGCCAGCCGCGGGTACGAAGCGGACCGAGCCGCAGCCCACCCCCGTGCGACCGGTCGACGGCGACGGCGCCCAGACAGATGGCGACGGGGTGCAGCCCGCCCCGGACGTGGCCGAGAACGACGGCGTCGCTCCGGCGCCGAAGTCGGCCCGGCCGACGAAGTCACGCTCGCGTAACCGCCGACACGGGAGGCGCCGCTAATGGGGATGCTCGCTTGGGTGATGATGGGCCTGGCGATCTGGCACTTCACGATCTGGCTGCCCGACAAGTGGTGGGGCGGGATCGTCGGCGCGTTCTTCGGGGCGTTGTTCGGCGCGGCGTTGTTCGGGCTGATCATCCACGGCGGCACAATCCCCGGCCGCAGCGAAACGACGATCGTGACCGCGCTCGAGGGGATCCCGGGGGCGCTGATCGGGCTCGCACTGGTCTATTTCGCGGGCATCCGCCGCGCCCAGGCGCACCTGAGCGCCGCGGGCTAGGCCCGGCGGCCGGCGACAGCGCCAGCGGCGCGGCGCCCCCGGCCGGCCGGTCTGTCTGGACGCGCGCCTAGCCTGGGCGCATGGCCGAGGCAGCTGCGCTAGTCGAAACCCACGCGCCGCCGGTGCTTCGCGCCCTCCCGGGCGAGTCCGAGCATGGGAGCGGCCGGGTCCTGCGGATCCCGGCCTACGACCTCGAGGCAGCGCTGACGCTCGAGCGTGAGCTCGGGGTCAGCCACGTCCTCTCGCAGGTGCTCGTGCGCCGCGGCCTCGCCGAGCCGGATGCGGCACAGGAGTTTCTCGACGCGAACGTCCGCCACGAGCCGGCCGCGTTCGCCGGGATCGAGCTCGCGCTGGAGCCGATCGAGCGCCAGATCGCCGCCGGCGGCCGGATCACGGTTCATGGCGACTACGACGTCGACGGTGTCTGCGCGACGGCGATCATGGTCCGCGCGCTGCGCGCGCTCGGCGCCGATGTCGGTTGGTATCTGCCCGGCCGGCTCGAGGACGGCTACGGGCTCGGCCTGCATACCGTCGAGCGGCTCGCGGCGCGGGGTACGGCGCTCTTGGTGACCGTCGACTGCGCGATCACGGCCGTCGACGAGGTCGCCGCCGCGCGCGCGGCCGGGCTCGAGGTGGTCGTCACAGACCACCATGCGCCGCGCCCCGATGGCCGGCTGCCGGACTGCCCGATCGTGCATCCTGCCGTCTGTTCGTACCCGTTCGACGGTCTCTGCGGGACGGGGGTCGCACACAAGCTGGCGCAGGCGCTGGGCGCGAGCACCGCGGACGAGGACATCGAGCTGGTCGCGCTCGCGACGGTCGCCGACCTCGTGCCACTGGTCGACGAGAACCGGCGGCTCGTCAGAGAGGGTCTGGCGGCGCTCGCGAACACGGCCAAGCCCGGCCTCCGAGCGCTGATCGGCGTCAGCGGCGCCGATCCGAGCGCGATCAACGCCGGGACGCTCGGCTTCAGGCTGGCGCCGCGGATCAACGCGGCCGGCCGGCTGCGCAGGGCCGACGTGGGCCTCGAGCTGCTGCTGACCGACGATCCGCAGCGCGCCCGCGAGATCGCGTCCGAGCTCGACATGGTCAACGCCGAGCGCCGCGCGGTCGAGCAGCGGATCCTGTGGGAGGCCGAGGCGCAGGTGCGCGAGCTCGGACCGCGAAGCGCCTACGTGCTGGCGAGCAACGACTGGCACCCGGGGGTGGTGGGGATCGTCGCCTCGAGGATCGCCGAGAACCACCACCGTCCCGCGGTTCTGGTCGCGCTCGACGGCGAGCTGGGGACGGGGTCGGGACGCAGCATCCCCGGCTTCGACCTGCTCGAAGCGCTGCACGCCTGCGCGCCCGTGCTCGACCGCTACGGCGGTCACCGCGCCGCCGCCGGCTTGACTGTCGCGCGCGAATCGCTGGCCGACTTCCGCGTCGCGTTCGAGCTCCACGCTGAGCGGGTGCTGACCCCGGATCTGTTGGAGCGCGGCGAACGGGTCGACGCGATCGTCTCGGGCGACGCGCTCGGACTCGACCTGGCCGAGGAGCTCGAGCGGCTCGAGCCGTGCGGGATGGGGAACCCGTCGCCGCGCCTGCTGGTCCCCGGGGCACAGCTCACCGACGTGCGACCGATGGGGGAGGGGCGCCACGCGCGCTTCTCCGTCAGCTCGGGCGGGGTCAGGGCGCGTGCGGTCGCGTTCGGCTGCGACGGCCGCGTCGGCGACGACTCGGGCGACCCGCGCGACGCGACCTTCAAGCTCGAGCGAAACGCTTGGAAAGGCGCGGTCGAAGCCCGCCTCGTCCTGCGCCACGAGCAGCGCTGCGCACCGGCGCCGATCGATGTCCTCGGTGAGCCGATCGAATATCTGCCAGCCGTGCTGGCTGAGCTGGGTTCCGCGGACGCGCCGGTCAGCGCATCGATCGGCGGGCGGCGCTCCGTGATCGACCGCCGGGGCGAGAGCCCGCTGGTGGTGCTCGGCGACGCGGTCGCCGGCGGCGGTGCCGTGCTGGCGCTGTGCGCCGACGTCCCGCGGCGGCTCGCCGGGCTGCAGGCGCGCGTGGGCGGTTTCGCGCTCGCCTGCCACCAGACGCTCGCCCGCGATCCGACGCTCGCGGACGCCTATGAGCAGCTGGTGCTGCTCGATCCGCCAGCGTTCGGCGGCGTCCCGACCCGCGGCGCGGGCTACGCCCAGCTGGCCTGGGGCGAACCTGAGCTACGCTTTGCCCAGCAGATACACGAGTTGGAGTATGGACTCCGTGCTTCGCTCGTCACCCTCTACCGCTCCCTCCGGGAGCGCGAGCGGGCGGCCGGCGAGGAGCTCGAGTTCCTGCTCCGTGGCGAAGGTCCGCACGGTCGATCGGCCCGTCTGGCCGCACGATTGGTGAGGGTGCTAGCGGAGCTTGAGCTCGTCAGCCTCGACCGGGATCTGCCGGCCCTGGCGATCGCGAGCGTGACGCCGACCGAGCTTGATCGCTCGCCGTCCTACAGGGTCTACGCACAGCGATACGAGGACGGACGGCGATTCCTGAGCAGCGCAAACCCACCGCCAAGCGCCTGAGCCGCGCGATCAGCCGCGGTGAGTCCGGCGCGGGCGGTTCGCGGCGCGACGCCTCGACGCCGGTTGCGGCGACGACGGTTGCCGCCCGATCGCGCGTCGACGGGCTCAGCCAGGCTCACGAGCGCCCGCAGGTGCGCCGCGACGATCTATCGCCGTTCGAGCACGAGCTGCTCGCGGACCTGTTCGCGATCGTCGAAGAGCACGCCGACCACGCGGCGGTGCCGATCGACCGCGACCGCGTCGAGGAGGCGTTCGTCTACGCGTGCGTCCACCACGCCGACCAGCGTCGCAAGTCAGGCGAGGATTTCATCGCCCATCCGGTCGGGGTCGCGAAGATCTGCGCGGGCATGCGGCTCGATACCGAGACGCTCTGCGCGGCTTTGCTGCACGACACCGTCGAGGACACGACCGCGTCGCTCGAGGAGGTCTCGGCTGCCTTCGGCGAGGAGATCGCGGGTCTCGTCGACGGCGTCACGAAGCTCACCGGGCTGACCTTCCAGTCGCGCGACGAGGCGCAGGCGGAGAACTACCGCAAGATGGTCGTCGCGATGTCGACGGACATCCGCGTGATCCTGATCAAGCTCGCCGACCGGTTGCACAACATGCGGACGATCGCCGCGATGCCAAAGCAAAAGCAGATCGAGAAGTCGCGCGAGACGCTCGACATCTACGCGCCGATCGCGCACCGCCTCGGCATCCACGCGATCAAGTGGGAGCTCGAGGACCTGGCGTTCCAGACGCTGCACCCGCGCAAGTACAACGACATCAAGGGGCTGGTCGCCCAGCAGCGCGGCGAGCGCGAGCGTTATGTCAACGAGGCCGGCGCGATCGTCGCCAAGGAGCTCGCCGAACTCGGGATCCACGCCGAGATCTCAGGGCGCGCCAAGCACTTCTACTCGATCTACTCGAAGATGACCAAGAAGGATCGCGAGTTCAACGAGATCTACGACCTCACCGCGATGCGCGTGATCGTCGACTCGGTCAACGACACCTACGGCGCGGTCGGCGTGATCCACTCGCTCTGGAAGCCGCTGCCAGGGCGCTTCAAGGACTTCATCGCGATGCCGAAGTTCAACATGTACCAGTCGCTGCATACGACGGTGATCGGCCCCGAGGGCAGGCCGCTCGAGATCCAGATCCGAACCCGCGAGATGCACGACCTGGCCGAGTACGGGATCGCCGCGCACTGGATGTACAAGGCCGACTCGGCCCGCAGCCGCGAGGCGAGCCACGCCCTGCGTGACCCCGACGGCAAGCTCAAGTGGCTGCGTTCGCTGCTCGACTGGCAGCAGGACTTCAGCGGCGATCCGCGCGAGTTCATGGAGACGATGAAGGTCGACCTGTTCGAGGACGAGGTATTCGTGTTCACGCCGAAGGGGGAGGTCAAATCGCTGGCGGCCGGTGCGACGCCGCTCGACTTCGCCTACGAGATCCACACCGACGTCGGGCACCGCTGCGTCGGCGCGAAGGTCAATGGCAAGATCGTGCCGCTGTCCTACCAGCTGCGGTCGGGCGACATCGTCGAGGTCCTGACCTCGAAGCGTGAGCGCGGCCCGTCGCGCGACTGGCTGGCGCTCGTCAAGACGACCCGCGCGCGCAACAAGATCAAGGCGTGGTTCAAGGCCGAGTCGCGCAAGGACACTGAGCACACCGGCCGCGAGCTGCTGCAGGAGCACCTCAAGAAGGCGGGTCTGCCGGCGCAGAAGCTCGTCGGCTCGCCGCTGCTGGCCGACGTGATCCGCGAGATGGGGTTCCGCAAGGCAGACGACTTCTACATTGCGCTCGGCGGCGCCAAGATCTCCGCCAAGGTCGTCGTCAACAAGGTGATGCAGCGCCTCAAGCAGGGCGAAACCGCCGTCGACGAACCGACTGCCGCCGACGACCTCCTGCAGACCAACCGCCGCCGCAGCCGGCCGACGACCTCTTCGGCGCGCTACGGGATCTCGATCGAGGGCGTCGACGAGGTGATGCTGCGGCTCGCCAAATGTTGTCGCCCGGTTCCGGGAGACCCGATCGTCGGCTACATCTCGCTCGGTCGCGGGATCACGATCCACCGCGAGGATTGCCCCAACGTCGCCGTGCTGAAAAAGGATCCCGACCGCTTCACCGAGGTCAGCTGGGACGGCGACGCCGACACCGCCTTCCGGGTCGAGATCGAGGTCGACGGCTGGGATCGCCACCGCCTGCTCGAGGACATGTCGCGGACGTTCGCCGAGGCCGGGATCAACATCCTCGACGCCCGCTGCACGGTCAACCACCCGATGGTCAAGAACAGGTTCGTGGTCGAGGTGGCCGACACCAAGACACTCGATCAGGCGATCAACCGGCTCCGGAACATCGACGCGGTGTTCGACGCCTACCGCGTCACGCCCGGCGCCGGCTGATCGTCGCGCCCGCGCGGCGGCGCGATGCCGACCCGCGTCACACGCGCCTGCGGCGTCTTGGTCAGCACGACCGCCTGACCTATCTCCAGCCTCGTGACCTCGTTTGGTTCAACGATGTAGCGCTCGACCTCGCGTGCGCTGCCGCGGCTGGCGCCGCCGGCCGCAAACGGGCTGCGGAGCTGGCGGGTGACCTCCCAGACTCGCTCGGTGCCGGCCATCTGGGAGATCAGCTGCGCAGACGCCGGGACCTCCTGGCGGTGGGCGATCTTGACCGCCGTCAGGCCGAGCACCTGATCGCGGAAGCCGCGACCCGCACGCTCGAGGTCGGCCAGCTCCTGGGTCGCGAGCAGCACGCAGACCCCGGGCTCGCGGCCGCGAGCCAGCAGCGCCAGCAGATGGTCGCCGCCGAGCGCGGAGAACTCGTCGACCGCGACCGTCGCCAGCGCCGGCGCGCCGCCCACCCGCCCGAGGCGATGGCCGGTCGCGCTGACGAGATCCTGGACGACGAGCGTCCCGATCTGCCCCGCGAGCTTCCCGTAGACGCTCGAGTTGAGGCTGAACACGACGACTTCGGGGCCGTCGAGTGCCGCGCGCAGATCGACCGCCTCCGGTCCCGAGGCAAAATAGGGACCGGCGCCCGACTCGGTTAGGATCGCGAGGCGGGTCCCGAGGCCGCGGACCGCGCTGAGCTGGTCGGGCGACAGACTCGACAGGTAGTCGAGCACCCGCTCGGTGAGCGGCGACTGCAGCCCGCGTGTCATCGCCGCCAGTCGTCTTGGCTCCATCAGCGCGACGACCTCGGACAGCTCCGGCGCCCGGCCCGACGCCTGCAACACTCCAAGCGCCGTCTGGACGTAGCGCTCGGCAGCGCGTTGGTAGTGGGGCTCGGTGAAGCGCTCGGTCGCGACCAGCTTGTCCTTGAGCTCGGTCGGGTTGCCGTACGCGAGCGGGTTCCAGTGGCTCGGCCCATCGAGCGTCCAGATCCGGATCGGCCGCCGCGCCTCGGTCGCGGCCTGCTCGAGCCGATGCGCGAACGCCGGCGATCCCTTGAGGTCGATCGCGATCACCGGCAGCCCGCGGGCGATGCGGTCAGTCAGGATCCCGAGCAACGTCGTCGACTTGCCGGCGCCGGTCGCGCCGACGATCAGGCCGTGCGCCGCGAGCTGGCGGTCGGCGAGATGTACGGGCTCGCCGCGCTCGTCGAGTCCGAGCGTCATCCCCGGGCCGGCGGCGCGGACCGCGGCACGCTCAGCACGCCGGCGAGCCGCCGCGTGTGCCGCTCGGAACGCGGCCTGCGCGAGCACGAGCGCGGCGAGCGCCGCCAGCGCCCAGCCGAGCGGTAGCGCGAGCAGGACCGCGAACGCGGGCAGCGTCCAGTACGGGGTGCGGCGCGGCGGGCGCGGGACGATCACAGCGTGAGCTCCGGCCGGCGTGCCTGGTCGCGCGCGTGCGTGAGCGCGATCGGCGCTTGGAGGTCGAGCTGCCGAACGTTGACCATCTGCGCGATCCCGACCGCCTTCGCCGAGTCGGTGATCGCGCGCCCGAGGCGCTTGCTCTCGACCAGGTAGAGGACCGCGTCGACGCGTGCTTCGATCGCGTAGCCACCCAGGATTTCCTCCCGCCGACGCCGCGGCTTGGCGGTCAGCTCGAGCTCGACCGCAACGCGCTCGCCCGAGCTCGTGACCAGCAGTAGATCCGGATAGTGGCGGCGTTCGCCACCCCACGGCCCGACCCCTCCGAGCCGCACCCCCAACGGCTCGGCCCACGGCTCACGGCGGCCGTCGTGCGACCGCATCCGCCGCTCCGAGATCACCTCGTCGAGCGCGCCGAACGCCCCCGCGTGCGCGGCCAGCCAGAGCCACGCAAGCCCCACATCGTGCCTGTAGGTTGCAAGGTCGAGATCGCGCGGGCGGGGAAGGTCCGATTGAATCGCCGCCAGCCCCGGACGTTCGATCAGGTAGCAGCCCGGCCCCCTCAGCTCACGCCTGTAGCGGAGATATCCGTGCCGCGTGAGCGTTCTGAGCCGCCGCGAGGCAGCCGCGTCGGAAACGCCGTCGAGCGTCGCGGCGTGCGCTGCCAGGATCAGACGGTGCTCGGCGGCGAACTCGAGCATGCGCCGGTCGCGGGCGCTCGGGCCGTGTTCGTCCACGCTCCGAGTGAGCCGCGAACGCGTCTCGTTTCGCCCCCCTTAGAGCCCGGGATGGGGAAGCGAGCTCGTGTCGACGACCTGGAAGTCACGGCCGCTGAGCCGGTCGAGCTCGTGCAGCGCGTCGTTGTTCCAGTGCCGGCTCGGCTCGCCCGAGATGTACCAGGGCGACCCGTTGTCGGCGAGGATCATCCCGTAGCGCTTGAGCGCGGTCGCGACCACGCGCGCCTGGTGCGGGAGCCCGGAGATGTCGACGCTCGCCTTCAGGCGCACCCGCAGGCCCATCGGCGGGGCATACGGCCCGCCGCAGCCGGATGACTCGTGCGCCATGCGATCAAACGAGGCCGGATGCTGAGTGCATGGCAGGCACGAGGGGGCTATGTGGCGTGCCGGGTAGACGTAGCGCGACCCCGTGCATGGCGCCGTAAAGCGCAGCGCGTGGTCGATCGCGCCGGCCGCGACCTCGCTGTAGCGGGCGAGACCGGGGAGGATCGGCAACCCAGCGGCGTCGGCCGAGGTCCAGCCCGCCGGCCGCAGATGGTCGGAGTCGAGGTGGAAGATCGCGCCCGAGCCTGCCGTCCAGTTCAGACCGTGGTCGTGCGGGTAGGCCGCGAACAGTTCGTAGTCGGTGCACGTCGTCCGGTCGACGACGATCACGTGGCGGTCGCCACTCGAGTTCGGACCGCCCTCGATCGCGACCCCGCGAGGCAGCGGGTAGTAATGCCCGTCGGACTCCGACGCGTACTGGAAGCGCACCGGGACGCGGCGCACGTTGCTGGACACGACCGTGATCGGGATCCCGTTCGGCGCGCCGTCGTAGACGGTCCCGAAGTCCGGATGCACGGGATCGCTGAGCCCGATGCGGGCCAGGATCTGCGCGGAGTCGGCGGCCACCGGAAGCTTGTCGACCCGCTGGTTCCACGGGTTGTCGGCCGGGAACACCGGACACCCCGCGATCCGAGGCGGGGCCGCCGTGGTCGTCCGCCCGGCCGCGACCGCTACCGCGCCGAGCGAGACCACGCAGCAGCCGACAAGCAGCGCGCGACGGAGGCGCATCTACGACACCACCAGCATCGCCCGCGGCCTCGCCTCGAACCGCGCGACGTCGGTGTCGCCGATGTAGTCGCCATCGACCTGCAGCGGCAGCGGCCGCTCGTCGCTGCTCTGGATCTGGAGCCGCTGGAGCTCGGAGAACGCGCGCACCCACCGGTGACGAGTCAGCCCCGCGCGTTTTGAGAGCGCGCGCCAGGTGATCGTCGGAATGTCGATCGGGCTCGCGCGGCGCAGGACGACGCCCGCCAGATCGCCGCTCTCGAGCGACGCCCCTTTGCCCATCTGCACCGGCCGGTTGCCGAAGTAGCTGTACGGCTCGGCGTTCTGGACGATCGCAGCGACCCCGCTGACGGTCTCGTCGCCGAGCCGCGCCTCGAGCCGCGGAGGCCTGATCAGGTAGTGACGGTTGAAGGTTCGCAGCGCGCTCCACGTGTAGTACCACTCGCCGAAGCGCGCCTTCAGGCGCGGGTGGGCGTCGACCTGCTCGACGACGTGCGCGTCGAGTCCGACCCCGGCCGAGAACAGGAAGTAGCGGTCGTTGACCAGCCCGACGTCGACGTGCCGGGGATGCCAACTGTGGGCGAGCCCAAGCAGGTGCTCAGTCGCGTCGACGACGTCGGGCGGAATCCCGAGCATGCGGCAGTAGACGTTTGCGCGACCGCCGGGGAGGCAGCAGAGCGCGGTCTGCGAACCGACGAGCCCGTTCGCAGCCTCGTTGACCGTCCCGTCACCGCCGAACGCGACGACCACGTCGTAGCCCTCCCTGGCTGCGTCGCGGCACAGCTCGGTCGCGTGGTCGCGTGCCTCGGTGTCGACCGCGTGCACCTCGTAGCGGCCGCGCAGCGCGTACACGACCAGATTCTTGAGCCGGTCGGAGACCGTCGTCGCGTACGGGTTGACGATCACGAGCATCCGCCGCGCGGGCGCGGTCCCGTCCTCTAAGTCGAGGATCTGTTCCAGGCGCTGTAGCGGATCACTTGGGGTGCTTGACATCGCGTTGCTGAACACCGGTTTGGGAGGGTCGTTACGTCCCGGCCGTCGCTGCCGGGGCCAGTTGGACCCTTGGGTATACTGCCCAGCACATAGCAGTACGCATCCAGAGGGGTGGAGGGATATGGCCCTACGAAGCCCCGGCAACCTCCCGCAAGGGAACGGTGCCAATTCCATCAGGCTCCAACTACAAAGGCCTGGGAGATGTGGACAGGGCGGTTCTCGGACCTCCGACCACAGACCCCGGCGGAGGTTTTTTTCATATGCCGCCAGAGTCGCTTCGCTGCAGGGAATGCAAGACGACCTACCCGCTCGACGCCAGCTACGTCTGCGAGCAGTGCTTCGGCCCGCTCGAGGTCGCATACGCCGCGCGTGACGAGCTCGATCCCGCGGCGCTCAAGCGCCGCATCCAGGCAGGCCCGCACTCGCTGTGGCGCTACGGCGATCTGCTGCCGGTCCAGGTCCCGCCACATGGGACCCTGCATGCCGGGTGGACGCCGCTGATCCGGGCCGACCGGCTGGCCGAACGGATCGGCCTCAAGGAGGTCTGGATCAAGAACGACGCGGCCAACCCGACGCACTCGTTCAAGGACCGGGTCGTCTCGGTCGCGATCGCGCGGGCGCGAGAGCTCGGCTTTGAGACGGTCGCGTGCGCGTCGACCGGGAACCTCGCCAACGCGGTCGCCGCTCACGCTGCGGCTGCCGGCCTCGATTCGTACGTGTTCGTTCCGTCAGACCTCGAGGAGCAGAAGGTCCTCGCGACCGGTATCTACGGCACCCACCTGGTCTCTGTGCGGGGCAACTACGACGACGTCAACCGCCTCTGCACCGAGCTGTCGGGTGAGCGCGACTGGGCGTTCGTGAACATCAACATGCGCCCGTACTACGCCGAGGGCTCGAAGACGCTCGCGTACGAGACGGCCGAGCAGCTCGGCTTCGAGCTCCCCGACCGGGTCGTCGCGCCGATCGCGTCGGGGTCGCTGTTCACGAAGATCGCGCGCGGCTTCCAGGAGTGGATCGAGATCGGGCTGCTCGACGGGACGCTGCCGGTCTTCAACGGCGCCCAGGCGGCCGGCTGCTCGCCGGTTGCGACCGCGTTCGCCGATGGGCGCGACTTCTGCAAGCCGGTCAAGCCCGACACAATCGCCAAGTCGTTGGCGATCGGAAACCCCGCCGATGGACCGTACGCGCTCGATCTGGCGCGGAGCACCGGCGGCGCGATCGACCAGGTGACCGACGACGAGATCCGCGAGGGCGTGAAGCTGCTGGCCCAGACGACCGGCATCTTCACTGAGACCGCCGGTGGCGTCACGACCGCCGTGCTCGCGAAGCTCGCGGCTCGCGGCGACATCGACCCCGACGAGCGCGTGGTCGCGTACATCACCGGCGAGGGGTTGAAGACGCTCGACGTCGCGCGCGGCACCTTCGAGGCGTGGGAGATCGAGCCGTCGGTCGAGGCGTTCGAGCGCGCGAGTGAGCGTGTCGGCGCTCTGGCATAGGATTCCGTGTTGATGGCGGTCAGCGTCAAGATCCCGACCCAGCTGCGGGCCGCCACCGATGGCGAGTCGCAGGCCACCGTCGACGGCAGCACGGTCGGCGAGGTGCTCGATGCGCTTTATGACCGCTACGGCGAGCTGCGCGCCCGGATCGCCGAGGACGGCGGCCTTCGCCGGTTCGTGAACGTGTACGTCGACGGCGAGGACATCCGCTTCCTGGATGGGCTCGACACCGTCGTCGAGGACGGCGACGAGGTCACGATCCTGCCGGCGGTCGCCGGCGGCTGAGCCGGGTGCGGCTCGCGCGACCGGCAGTTGAGCCCAAACGAGAGCCTCGGAACCTTCTACACCTATGCGGTGTAGAGCGTTCCAAGCGATGCCGAGAATCAGCCGGTACTCGGGCTAGTCGCTGGTCGCTTGCGTCGCGCCGCCCAAAGCGACCGGGCAGCTGACCCCGGTCCCGCCGAGCCCGCAGTAGCCCCACGGGTTCTTGTGCAGGTACTGCTGGTGGTAGTCCTCGGCGTAGTAGAACGGCCCGGCGGCCTCGATCTCGGTCGTGATTTCGGGATAGCCCGACTCGCGCAGCCGCTCCGCGTAGTCGCCGCGTGACGCCTCGGCCTGCTCGTGGAGCCCCTCCGTGCCCCACAGGATCACTGACCGGTACTGGGTACCGACGTCGTTGCCCTGCCGCATCCCCTGGGTCGGGTCGTGGTTCTCCCAGAACAGGCGGAGCATCTCCGTGTAGGAGGTCTTGGCCGGGTCGAACACGACCAGAACGACCTCGGCGTGACCGGTCTTGCCGCTGCAGACCTCCTCGTAGGTCGGGTTTGGGGTGAAGCCGCCCGCGTAACCGACCGCGGTCGTGTAGACCCCGGGCGCCTGCCAGAACACGCGCTCGGCGCCCCAGAAGCAACCCATCCCGACGACCAGCTGCCCGAAGCCCTCCGGAAACGGGGGCTTCATCGGCGTTCCGAGCACGACGTGGCGCTCGGCGACCGGCACCTCGACATCGCGGCCGGGCAGCGCACCCGCGGAGTCGACCATCGCAGTTTTGTCTCGCAATCTGAACATGTGACGAAGACTACGACGATCCTCTTACGACGCTAGAAAACCTCTTGCTCGGGTAGCCCGGTGACAGCGGGACCGCAATCGACAGGAGGATCCAGATGCCACCACGCGGCGTGGAGAAGGGAACCAAGCGGGCCCGCCAGTACGAGCACATCAAGCAGAGCGAGCGACGGCAGGGCGCCGGCGAGGCGAGAGCCGAGGAGATCGCGGCGCGGACGGTCAACAAGGCCAAGGCTCGCACCGGCGAATCACGTACGCGCTCGAAGGCGTCCGTCGACGACATCTCTTCCGGGCGCCGCGGCGGGCTGCGGTCGCAGACCAAACGGTCCAAGGGCAGGACCCGCGATCAGCTCTACGCCGAGGCGCGCAAGCTCGGGATCGAAGGACGCTCGGGGATGAACAAGGCGCAGCTGCAGCGGGCGGTCGACCGCCGCAGGAGCTAGAGCCGAGCGGTGTCGACGGGCAGCCCGAAGCGCTCAGACGGCTCCCGCCCGTCGACGTCCTCGCGATAGCGCTGCTGGTCTGGCGGGTGCGTGAACAGCACGATCCGATCGGCGTCGAACGTCTGCAGCGCCTCCCGCGCCCGCTATCCACGCCCGCCCGGGCCGCAAAACGAACTCAGCCGTAGAGCGAGTCGAACAGCTCCGCGTAGCGGTCGTTGATCACGTTGCGCTTGACCTTCAGGGTGGGGGTCAGCTCACCCTCCTCGATCGACAGGTCGTGGTCGAGGATCGCGAACTTCTTGATCTGCTCGACCTGCGCGTAGTTCGAGTTCGCCCGGTCGAGCTCGACCTGGACGAGCTCCTTGACCTCGTCCTCGTCGGCCAGCTCGCCGAGGCTCTCCGGCAGCCCGTGCTCCTTGGCCCAGGGCAGGATCTCCTCCGGGTCGAGCGTGATCAACGCGACCGGATATGGACGCCGGTCGCCGTACATCACCGCCTGCGAGATGAACCGCGACTGCTTGAGGTCGTTCTCGATGTTTGCCGGGGTGAGGTTCTTGCCGCCGGCCGTGATGATGATGTCCTTCTTGCGGCCGGTGATCTTCAGGTAGCCCTCGTCGTCGACCTCTCCCACGTCGCCGGTGTGAAGCCAGCCGTCGACGAGCGTCTCGGCGGTCGCCTCGGGGTTGCGCCAGTACTCGCTGAAGATGTTCGGGCCGCGCAGCAGGATCTCGCCGTCCTCGTCGGCGATCCTGACCTCGACCCCGGGCATCGGGCGTCCGACGGTCCCGAACTTGAAGTGATCGAGCGTTCCGACGGTGCCCACCGCGGTCGTCTCGGTCATGCCCCAGCCCTCCAGGACCGGCACGCCGCAGGCGTAGAAGAACTCGAGGATCTCGGCCGCGATCGGCGCGGCTCCGCTGACCGCCTGGTGGATCTCGCCGCCGAACAGGGTCCTCACGCGCGAGTAGAGGCGCTCGTCGGCGGCGGCGAAAGCCTGCTCCATCTCGGCTGGCACCGGCTCGCCGCGCTCGCGGCGCCGGCGCACCTCGACGCCGAGCTTGACCGCCTGCTTGAAGCGCTCACGATCCTCGTCGCTCGCCTGCTCCTGGAGCTTCATCGCCGCCGTGTAGAGCTTCTCGAAGATCCGCGGCACCGAGGGAAGGTAGGTCGGATGGGTCTCGACCAGCTCCTCGATCACCTTCTTGGTGTCGCCGCCGAAGTAGATGATCGTCGTCCCGAGGTCGTACGACGCGAGCTGCGCGGTGAGCGCGAACGCGTGCGCCAGCGGCAGGAACAGGTAGGTCCTCTCGCCGGGCTGCACGAAGCTCAGCTCCTGCACCATCTCGCACACCGACATCGCGTTGCGGTGCGTCAGCACGACGCCCTTTGGCGGGCCGGTCGTGCCCGACGTGTAGATGATCGTGTAGGGGTCAGCGGGCGCGACGCCAGACTGGCGGTCAGACAGCTCGACGAGCTCGCGCCTGGCGCCGCGGGCCCGCAGATCCTCGAGCGTGATCTCGCCCCCTCCCGGCTCGATCCCGATCGTCGTCATCAGCTCCGGCAGCTCGTCGGAAACCTGGTCGATCTTCGCCCGCTGGGAACTCGGTCTCGCAGAACACTGCCCGCGCGCCTGAATTCCCCAGCACCCAGGCGCACTCGCGCGCCGAATTCGTGGGGTAGACGGGCACGACGACGGCGCCGGCCGCAGTGATCCCGTAGCTCGCGAGCGTCCACTCCAGCCGCGTGTCGGCGAGGATGCCGACGCGGTCGCCCGCTTCGATCCCGAGCTCGATCAAGCCGAGCGCGACCTCCTCGATCGCCGCCGTCACCTCGGCATAGCTCAGTTCACGCCACTCGCCGTCGACTTTGTGGCGCGCCGCGAGCTGAGCGCCGAACCGCTCGCCGGCAGACAGAGCCAGCGCGGCAACGGTCGCAACCGCCGGCTTCCGATCAGACGTTGCCTCACTCATCGGCTCTCCTCTCGCTGCACCGAGTTCAGCCGCGATCTTTTCACGTTGAGCGTTGCGGTTGCGTGGACGACGCAAGATCGCGGCGATCTTTCAGGTTGAGCGTTGCGGTTGCGTGGACGACGCAAGATCGCGGCGATCTTTCAGGTTGAGCGTTGCGGTTGCGTGTACGACGCAAGATCGCTAAGAATTGCGGCCTGCGTAGAGTGGTCGAGGCGGCCAGGCGGGGGACTCTGCAACCCTAGGAAGGATGGAGGTTTGTAAATGCCCACGTTGATCGGTGCCTCCACCGGCTGGACCATCGGGCTGGTGCTCGGCGTGATCGTCGTCCTGGTCGCCGCCACGATCGTAATCGTGATCGTGCTGCTGGCGAACAAGATCGCCGGTCAGGCGCGGACCGCCGTCGGCGGCGTCGAGAAGGTCCGTGAGCAGACCGACGCGCTCGAGGGTGTCGGGCGCATCAACGACTCAGGGGTCAGGATCCTGCATTCGGCGCGCGCGCTGCGAAAGGTGGCGGTGGGCAAATGATCACGTTCGCGCTCACGAACCACGGCGCCTGGGGCATCGCGCTGATCATCGGGCTGGTCGCCGCACTTGCCGTGGCGGCGCTGCTGGCGTTGCTGATCCGCGCCGTCGACGACATCGACCGCTCCGCCTCGGCGCTGCTGGATGTCGCCGGCAAGGTCGCCGCCAACACGGCCAACATTCCCCAGCTCGAGGCCACAGCGCCGGTGCTCGGTCAAATCGTCGATGAAGCGGTGATCCAGGATGGCTATATGAACGCATTGACTGACGGGTACGGTGGAGCATGAGTTCGACCACCCTGACAATCCTCAGTGTCCTGCTCGCGGTCGTGATCGTCTTCGTGCTGGCCGGCGCGCTGGTCCGGGTCCGCGTCAGGCTCGAGTCGACCTCGGAGAAGCTGGCGACGCTGGCGGCCGCGCTCGAGAGCGTCGAGGCGGAGCACCTGCGCCCGCTGGAGCCGGCCGTCAAGGCGATCAACGCGCAGTTCGACGTGATCGTCGGCGCGTTCCCCGGGATCGCGGCCAAAGCCGCGATCGTGGCCGAGAGGAGGCCGACATGATCCTCGAGTGGATTGGCGACGTGCTCCTCCTGGTCGTGCTCCTACCGGTCGTCGTCTATCTGCTACGAGGGGTGCTGAACGCGGCCGACTCGATCGTGCCGAGCGTGCAGTCGATCGCGCGCAGCGCGGAGGCCGGGTCGAGCGACCTCGATGCCGCCGCGCTGCTCCTGACGACCCAGGACCAGGTGATCAAGACGATCGAGTCGGCGGCCAACTATGGCGGCTCGCTCGACGTGATCCTCGACGACGCCGAAAGGAGCTAGACGATGCCGGCAGCTGGTGTGGTGATGATCATCGCGGTCGTACTGATCGTGGCCGCCGTCGTCTTCTACCTCGTGTCGACGATCGTCGCGCTGCGCAAGATCACGGCGGGGCTCGACGAGGCGATCGCAGGGGTCGTCGGAATCATCGAGAAGAGCGCTCCGGTCGGAGACGTGGTGGGGACGATCAACGCGCAGCTCGATGCGGGCGTCGATCTGCTCGAGGGCCTGCTGGTCCAGAAGGCGGGCATCGACGACGCCGTCGGGCTGATCGACGGGCTCTATCCCGGCGCCGCGGCCGCCGGGCTGCGCAACTTCCCGGACAGCAAGGACGTCAAGCCGCCGCGGATCTCCGAGGTCTACACGAAGGGCACGCTGACGCTCGCGCGGCTGGGTCGCGAGGCGCCGATCGCAGCGGCGTCGCCCAACGGCCCCGCGCTTCGCAACCCGGCCTACGGCAGCCTCGCTGCACGTGGGCTGTATCCGGAGGTCCGTCAGACGAGGCCGCAGGTGATGCCGCGCTCGCCGGTGATCGGGACCGACTCGCCGATCCAGTACGACCCGAACGAGGAAGTCGGT
The DNA here is from genome assembly GCA_963756655.1 of uncultured Solirubrobacterales bacterium. Taxonomy (GTDB): domain Bacteria; phylum Actinomycetota; class Thermoleophilia; order Solirubrobacterales; family Solirubrobacteraceae; genus Palsa-465. The sequence goes on along the minus strand of CAVWOQ010000023.1, from coordinate 10,163 downwards.
GGTCCGCGTAAGCGGATGCCGGTAGCCGCCGAAAGGAGCTCAGGTGCAGACACCAGCCCCGTTTGAGTACGAGCGCGCGACGAGCGTCGACGGAGTGATCGCGTCGCTCTCCAAGCCAGGGGCACGCGTGATCGCCGGCGGCCACAGCCTGCTGCCGATGATGAAGCTGCGGCTCGCGAACCCCGACTACCTGATCGACATCAACGACCTCGCCGAGCTGTCGTACATCGACGAGATCGGCGACCAGGTGCGGATCGGGGCGCTGACGCGGCACGCGGATCTGCTGCGCTCGCAGACACTCGCGCGCCACTTCCCGATCTTCGCCGATGCGGAGCGGGTGATCGCCGACCCGGTGGTACGCAATCGCGGCACGATCGGGGGCTCGCTGTGCCAGGCCGACGCAGCCGAGGATCTCAGCGCCGTCTGCACGGCGCTCGGTGCCGAGGTCGTGATTCGCGGCTCGGATGGAGAGCGGGTCGTCGACATCGAGGCATTCCACGTCGGTCCGTACACGACGGCGGTCGGCGACGGCGAGCTGCTGACCGAGATCCGCCTCCCGCTGCGCCTCGGCGGCGGCAGCGCGCACGAGAAGGTCGAGCGGCGCGCCGGTGACTGGGCGATCGCGGCCGCGTCGGCCGCGGTCTGGATCGATGGCGGCACGATCTCGTCGGCGGGCGTCGCGCTCAGCGCGGTCGGCCCGACGACGGTCCACCTGCCGCGCGTTGCCGAACTGCTGCGCGGCTCGGCGCCGTCCGACGAGCTGTTCGTGCAGGCCGGCGAGATCGCGTCGGCGGATTGCTCGCCGGTCGCTGACGGCCGCGGCCCGGTCGACTACAAGCGCCATCTGGCCGGAGTCCTGACATCGCGAGCGCTGCGCCGCGCGACCGCCCGCGCTCTGCAACAGGAGGCCCACTAGTGCTCGTCACGATAAACATCAACGGTCAGCCGGTCTCGCGCGAGATCGAGCCACGGCTGCTGCTGGTGCACTTCATCCGCGACACGCCCGGCCTGACGGGCACCCACTGGGGCTGCGACACGTCCAACTGTGGCGCCTGTGTCGTGCTGATGGACGGCGAGCCCGTCAAATCGTGCACGGTCCTGGCGGCGATGGCCGAGGGCCACGAGATCCGGACCGTCGAGTCACTCGAGCGCAACGGACAGTTGGATCCGGTCCAGCAGGGCTTCCACGAGCTGCACGCGCTGCACTGCGGCTTCTGCACGCCGGGGATGCTGATGACCGCGCGGGCACTGCTGGATTTAAACCCAGACCCGTCCGAGGAGGAGATCCGGACCGCGATCTCGGGCGCGATCTGCCGCTGCACCGGCTACAAGAACATCGTCGCCGCAGTCCGCTGGGCGGCCGAACACGAAGCCGCACACCGGCCCATGCCGACCACACTGGAGAATTAGACGATGGCGATCGCCGAGAATCTTCCGAGCGCGACCCAAGAACGTCCGATCGGCTTCGGGCGCCTGAAGCGCAAGGAGGACGCCCGCTTCATCCGTGGCAAGGGCAACTACCTCGACGACCTGCGCCTGCCGGGGATGGTCCACGGCGTGATGCTGCGCAGTCCATACGCGCACGCGAGGATCGTCTCGATCGACACCTCGGCCGCACTCGCGCATCCCGGCGTCGCGGCGGTGATCACCGCCAAGGACCTCGAGACGCTCGGGTTGGCGTGGATGCCGACGATCTCCTACGACACGCAGGCCGTGCTGGCCGGCGACAAGGTCCGTTTCCAGGGCCAGGAGGTCGCGTTCGTGGTCGCGACCGACGAGTACACCGCGCGCGACGCGTGCGCCCTGATCGACGTCGAGTACGACCCGCTGCCGGCGGTCGTCAACGCCCGCAAGGCGCTAGATCCCGACGCGCCGGTGATCCGTGACGATAAGGACGGGCAGGTCGACAACCTCGCGAGCCCGACCTGGGAGGCGGGCGACGAGCAGGCGACCGACCAGGCGTTCGCCGAGGCCGACACGGTCGTCGAACGCGACATCATCTACCCGCGCTGCCACCCGGCGCCGCTCGAGACGTGCGGGATGATCGCCGACTTCAACCCGCAGACCGGTCAGCTGGACATCTACAACGGCAACCAGGCGCCCAACGCTCACCGCACGGTCTACGCCCACGTCGCCGGCCTCGCCGAGCACATGATCCGGATCCGCTGCAACGACATCGGCGGCGGCTTCGGCAACAAGGTGCCCGTGTACCCGGGCTACGTATGCGCGATTGCGGCCTCGATCGTCGCCGGCGTCCCGGTCAAGTGGATCGAGGATCGCTCCGAGAACCTGATGTCGACCGGGTTCGCGCGCGACTACGTGATGCACGCCGAGCTGTGCTCCAAGGACGGCAAGATCACCGGCCTGCGGGTCGATGTGATCGCCGACCACGGCGCGTTTGACTCGACCGCGCAGCCGACCAAGTTCCCCGCCGGCTTCTTTCACATCTGCTGTGGCTCATACGACCTGCGGGCTTCGCACGTCCGCGTCAAGGCGGTCTACACCAACAAGGCGCCCGGCGGCGTCGCCTACAGGTGCTCGTTCCGGATCACGGAGGCCGTGTACCTCATGGAGCGGATGGTGAGCGCGCTCGCGCTCGAGATGGGCGTCGACCCGATCGAGCTGCGGATGGACAGCTTCATCGCGCCGGAGCAGTTCCCGTACGAGACGACCACCGGCTGGACCTACGACTCGGGCAACTACGCCGAGACGATGAAGGTGGCGATGGAGATCGCGGGCTACGACGATCTAAGGCGCGAGCAGGCAGAAAAGCGGACGCGCGGCGAGCTGATGGGAATCGGCGTGTCGTTCTTCACCGAGGGCGTCGGCGCCGGCCCGCGCAAGCACATGGACATCCTCGGCCTGGCGATGAACGACGGCGCCGACCTGCGCGTGCACCCTTCCGGCAAGGCGATGGTCTCGATCAGCGCCCAGACCCAGGGTCAGGGGCACGAGACGACGTTCGCCCAGATCGTCGCCGAGGAGCTCGGGATCCCGCCCGAGGACGTCGAGGTCCGCCACGGCGACACCGACCGGACGCCCTACGGGCTCGGAACCTATGGCTCGCGCTCGACCCCCGTCAGCGGTGCCGCGGTCGCCGTCGTCTCGCGCAAGGTCCGTGACAAGGCGCGGATGATCGCGGCGACGATGCTCGAGACGAGCCCCGAGGACCTCGCCTGGGAGAAGGGGCGCTGGTACGTCAAGGGCGACCCCGAGCAGGGCGCGCTGATCGAGGAGATCGCCGCCTACGCCTACAGCGGCAAGGAGATGCCCGAGGGGATGGAGGGCGGCCTCGACGGGCAGGTGATCTACGACCCGCCCAACCTCACCTACCCCTACGGCGCGTATATCGCGGTCGTCGACGTCGATCCCGACACCGCCGAGGTCAAGGTCAGGCGCTTCATCGCCGTCGACGACTGTGGAGTCCGCATCAACCCGATGATCGTCGACGGCCAGATCCACGGCGGACTGGCGGAGGGGATCGGGATCGCGCTGATGGAGGTGATCACGTTCGACGAGGAGGGCAACTGCCTCAACGGGTCGTTCATGGAGTACCTGATCCCGACGGCGCTCGAGTGTCCCGACTTCGAGCTCGGCGAGACCGTGACCCCTTGCCCGCACCACCCGCTCGGCGCCAAGGGCGTCGGCGAATCGCCCAATGTCGGCTCGCCGCCGGCGATCGTCAACGCGGTGATCGATGCCCTGCACGAGACCCACGGCGTCGAACACGTCGACATGCCGTGCACCCCGGCCCGGGTCTGGGCGGCGATGCAAGGGCGCCCCGAGCCCCCGCAATGACCTAAATGGGACGACCCAACCGCCCCGACGCGGAGGGAGAGGTCCGCGCTCTCGTCCCCGACGTCGAGACGATCGCGCGTCGGCTCGAGAGCGTCGACTACCTCGTCGACGAGGGCCTCGCGACGTCGATGTTCCTGGCGCTGCGGCTGCCCCAACCGCTGCTGCTCGAAGGCGAGGCCGGGGTCGGCAAGACCGAGGCCGGCAAGGCACTCGCTACGGTACTGCAGACGCCGCTGGTGCGCCTGCAGTGCTACGAGGGGATCGACGCCGCCGAAGCCCTGTACGAGTGGAACTATCCCCGCCAGCTGCTCTCGATCCGTCTCGCGGAGGCGCAGGGCGCGCAACTCGCCGAGCAGGATCTGTTCGGGACCGAGTATCTGGTCCGCAGGCCGCTGCTACGCGCGCTCGAACACCCGGGTCCGCGTCCGGCGGTGTTGCTGATCGACGAGATCGACCGTGCCGACGACGACTTCGAGGCGTTCCTGCTCGAGCTGTTGGCGGAGGCGACCGTCACGATCCCGGAGCTCGGCACGATCACCGCCAGCCATCCACCGATCATCGTGCTGACCTCCAACCGGACCCGCGATCTCCACGACGCGGTCAAGCGGCGCTGCCTGTATCAGTGGATCGACTACCCGTCGCGCCAGCGTGAGGTCGAGATCGTCTGCCGCCGCGTGCGCGGCGCCTCGCAGTCGCTCGCGGTCCAGGTGGCCGACGCGGTCGCCCGGATGCGCGACTCCGACGTGCAGAAGCCACCGGGAATCGCGGAGGCGATCGACTGGCTGGCGGCGCTGACCGCGCTGGGCGTCGAGCAGCTCGACGAGCGCGCCGCGGAGCGGACGCTCGGGTCGGTGCTCAAGTACCGCGAGGACCACGAGGTCGTCGTCGCCTCGGGCCTGGCGGCGCTCGTGGGGGAGGGCCGCGGTGAGGGTTGAGACAGTCCAGCTGGATCTTCCCGCAACCGCGGTCGCCTTCGGCCGGCGGCTCCGCGACGCGGGACTGCCGGTCGGCCCCGAACGCGCGGCGCGATTCGCGGACGCGTTGGCGCTCGCTCGCCCGGTCTCGCGGCGGAGGCTGTACTGGACCGCCCGCGCCGTGTTCGTCTCCGAGCGCACGCAGGTCAGGGCGTTCGATGCGGTGTTCGCGGCCGTATTCGGCACGCGCAGCGAAGCTGACGAGTCCGCTCCCGACCTCGCGGCGGCCGAGCCTGCGCCACCCGACGCCCGCGCTCCACAGTCCGATGCTCCGGCGTATCACGACGTCAGCCCCGGTGCCCTGGCCTCGATAGCACGGGCGGCAAATGAAGCCGCTGACGATTCCTCGCGTGAGCTGCCGGTCGGGCTGGCGGCCAGCGACGATGAGGTGCTGCGCGCCAAGCGGTTTGATGCGCTCGCACCGGACGAGCTCGCGCAGCTGCATCGGCTGATGTCGAAGCTGGCGCTCGCGACGCCGCGGCGGCGCACCCGGCGCTCGGAGCGGCGCCGCCACGGCAGCCGGATCGACATGCGCCGCACGCTGCGCGGGAGCCTGCGGACGGCCGGCAATCCGATCCGGCTGGCGCGTCGCGAGCGGCGGGTCGTCCGCCGCCGGATCGTGCTGCTGTGCGATATCTCGGGCTCGATGGAGCCCTACGCGCGCGCCTACCTGCAGTTCTTGGTCTGCGCGGCGGGCGCCGGGCCGCGGGCGGAGGCGTTCGTGTTCGCCACCCGGCTCACGAGGCTGACGCGCGCGCTGCAGTCGCGCAACCCGGACCGCGCGATCGCGCGCGCCGCGGCGGCCGCCCCGGACTGGTCAAGCGGGACGCGGATCGGCGATGCATTGAAGGAGTTCAACGACCGCCACGGCCGACGCGGGATGGCCCGCGGCGCGGTCGTCGTGATCCTGTCCGATGGCTGGGAGCGGGGTGACCCGACGCTCGTCGGCCGCGAGCTCGGGCGCCTGGCGCGGCTCGCCTACCGGATTGTGTGGGTCAACCCGCGCGCCGCCGCGGCGGGGTTCTCGCCGCGTACCGGCGGCATGGCGGCGGCGTTGCCGTATTGCGACGCGCTCGTCAGCGGCCACACGCTCGGGGCACTCGAGCAAGTGGCCGAGGCGATCGCGGCGCCGCGCGGAACCGACACCTACGTGCCTGCGGCACCCGCGTCCGATGACGCGGACGAGAAGTGGGCGAGCGCGACGCCGGTCCCGGGCAGCTCAGTCGCGATGCCGAGCGGCTACGGGCCGAGCCGCGGACGGACGACGCCGGGCTGGGGGCTGAGTGGTGACTGAGCGGCCGGTCAAGACCTGTATCTACCCGGGGTGCGAGCGGCCGGCGGTGCCGCCACATCCGCTCGGGGGTCCGCAGCCGAGCTTCTGCGAGCTCGAGGAGCACAACGCGCTCACCGCCCACCAGGAGCGTGAGCGCCTGAAACGCGAACAGGAGGAGCAGTCGAGATGAGGAGGTTCAGCGATGGCCGATGAGGCTTACCGCGCCGTGTTCCTGCGGGTGCACCCGACCGGCAAGATGGTGCTCAGCCTGACGACCGAATCCGACGGCGAGGAGGCTGAGTACGCACAGCTGGTCGCCGACGAGCTCGGGGTTGTGCCGCTTGACGTCAAGGTCGTGGTCGCCGACACGGACCGGTTCGGAAACGGGCACGGCTATAACACGAGTCCATCGCGCGGTACCGCCGCGGCGGTCGTCAGCGCGAGCGGCAAGATCCGTGACAAGGCGCAGCAGCTTGCTTCAATGGCGCTCGACGCCCCGGCGGACAGCCTGCGCTGGGATGACGGCGCGTTCGCGTCGAGCTCTGACCCCGAGGCGATCAAGACGATCGCCGACCTGGCGCTGTACGCGCACGGGACCGGGGCGCTCCCGCCGGGGGTCGAGGGCGGCCTCGATGCGCAGACGGTGTACCGCGACTAGGACGGGATGCTGCCGTCGATCTCGACCTTGACCTCGTCGGCGACCTTGAGCGCGCCGAACAGCGCCGTGTACGGCTTGATGCCCCAATCGGTCTGGTTGATCGTCGCTGTGGCGGTCAGCCGTCCCTCGCCAGTCGCGACCGCAAACGCCACCGGCGCCTTGCGTCCGAACAGCTCCAGCTCGCCATTGACGAGCAGACCGCCGTTGGCGCCGGGCGAGACACCCGTCGAGCGGAACTCGATCGCCGTCCCCTTGAGAACGTCGTCGTCGATCGTCTTGCGGATGCTGTCCTTGTCCTTTGCGCCGAGTGGCTTGATGCCGCCCGTGCCCTCTAGCACCTGCAGCGATCGCGCGTCGGCGGTGAGCGTCAGCTGGGAGTCGCTGGGTTCTGCGCCCGCCTCGACGGTCGCGCTCCACGAGGTGACCTCGAGCACCAGGTCGTGTCCTGCTCTCGCAGCCCCGCCGGTGCGTCCCGTGCGGATCAGGAGCTTGGCATTGTCAGGACCCAGCGTGTGCGTACCCGGCTGCATCGACACCCCTTCGGTTCCGATTGACCCTCTGTTCGCAGACCATACCTACGAAAGGAAGCGCCGACGTGGTTGAGCTCGACCATCGCTTCACGACCTCCAAACCGCTCGACGAGAGCTGGGCCTCGATCCTCGACCTTGAGCGGCTGATCAGCTGCGTGCAGGGCGGCAGCGTGATCGAGCAGGTCGACCCCGAGACTGTCAAGGCCCAGATCGACGTCAAGATGGGCGCGATGTCGATGAAGTTCACCGGCACCGTCTCGGTGGTCGAGCGCGACGATGCCGCCCACCGCGCCGTGATGCGAGTCAAAGCCCGGGAGGCCGGCGGCCAGGGCCACGCGAACGCGGACGTGACGTTCGCGCTTTCCGACGATGGCGGCACCGTTCACACCGCCGCTCAGATCACCGGCAAGGCTGCGTCGATGGGCGAGGGCGTGGTGTCGAGCGTGCTCGATGCCCTGATCGGCGACTTCACGAGCAAGTTGGGCACCGCCTGAGGCTGTTGTTTAGATGGCGGCGACGCGAACGATGCGCGAGGTCCAACCGGGCGAGACGCCGGTCGACGGCGGCACCGCGATCCAGGAGAACCCGGACCGGCCGGTGTTCACGGGCAACGGCGGCTACGACTACGTGTGCGTCAACTGCGGCACGGTCCTCGCGGCCGCGATGGACCCCGAGTACATGACGAGACGGGTCAGGGTGCGGTGCGCGCGCTGCCGGACGGTCAACGTCGCGGCCGAGCACCACGTGCAGCAGGCCCGGCGACCGCGAGGGGGCGGTTGAATCCTTGCTGAGAACTTTGCGTACGTTTCGTACAGTTGGTCGTCGAACACCCGTCGATGGCGCTTGATCGTGTTTGACGATCCTAATCCCACGCTCGATCATCGCTGAGGGACCGCAGCGATGATCAAAGCCAAGCTTGCAGGCCAGGTTGCTCAGCTGTCAGCCGATCGGGTGCCGTTCGTGCTCGCGACCGTTGTGCGCGCGCGCCGGCCGACGAGCGTGACGCCTGGCGACACAGCGATCGTCCTCGCCGACGGCACGATCGACGGTTTCGTCGGCGGACAGTGCGCGGAGTCGTCGGTACGCCTGTACTCGCTGCGTGCGCTCGAGACCGGTGAGCCGATGCTGCTGCGGTTGATCCCGGACGGCAGCGAGGGGGAGCAGGTTCCCGACGGGATCGACGGTGTGGTCATCGAGCGCAATCCCTGCATGAGCGGCGGCGCGATCGAGATCTTTCTCGAGCCGCAGCTGCCGATCCCGCGGGTCGTGATCTTCGGCGGCTCACCCGTCGCGAAGGCTCTCGCGGACGTCGCGGTCGCCGGCGGCTACGACGTCCTGGCGACGCCGTCGGCCGGCGACACTGAGCTGCAGGCGGCAACGGCGGTCGTGGTCGCGTCGCACGGCAACGACGAACAGCGGGTGCTGACCGCGGCGCTGTCGGCGGGCGTCCCGTATGTCGCGTTGGTGGCCAGCCAGAAGCGCGGGACGGCCGTGCGCGAGTCGCTCGAGCTGCCGCCCGAGCTCGCCGCCCAGCTTCACACCCCGGCGGGCGTTGACATCGGCGCCCAGACCCCGGCCGAGATCGCGATCTCGATCCTGGCCGAGATGATCGTGATTCAGCACGCCCCACCGGCGGTTGTGGTCGAGGAGCCAAGCTCAGACGACTCGGATGCCGAGCAGCGCGAGCCGAGCGAGAACGGCTCAGGTCCGGGCGCGGCCGACGGCGACCTTCAGCCCAACAAGGAGATGACGCAGAAGCTGCCGATCGCCGACCCGCTGGCGGCGCTCGAGTCTGGGACCGTCAACAGCTCGGCGCCGGAGGGTGACGGGGTCGAGGTCGCGATCGACCCGGTCTGCGGCATGAAGGTCGCGGTCAGCGACTCGACACTCCACCTCGACGTCGGCGGCACGCGGGTCTACTTCTGCGGCACGGGCTGCCGGCTGGCGTACGCGGCGCCGCAGGTTCCTGATGCCGCCAAGCACTAGCGCCGGGGGTGACCGCGCGGCGCGGGTGACCGGGCTGGTGCTTGCCGCTGGCGGCTCGAGGCGACTCGGCACGCCCAAGCAGCTGCTGCCGTACGGATCCCAGCCGCTGCTCGGCCACGTGCTCGGGGTCGCGCGTGTGTGCAGGTTTGACCAGCTCCTGTGCGTGGTCGGGGGCGGTGCCGACGAGGTTCTGGCGACGATCGACTTTGAAGGTGTCGAAGTGGTCGAGAACCCCGAGTTCGGCGAGGGGTGCTCGTCGTCGATCGCGGCGGCGCTCGGGGCCGTCGATCCGCGCAGCGAGGTGCTGGTGTTGATGCTCGGTGATCAGCCCGGGGTCCAGCCGGAAACGGTTGCGGCGCTGCTGCGCGGCAGGGGCGCGGCGCCGCTCGCGGTCTGCGGGTACGAGGACGGCCGCGGCCATCCGATCGCGTTCGCGCGAAGCACGTTCGCCGAGCTCGCGGCTCTGCACGGCGACAAGGGGGTCTGGAAGCTGCTCGATCGCCGGGCGGCGGACGTCGCCGAGGTGGCGGTGCAACGCCCGGTCCCGCTCGACGTCGACACCTGGGAAGACTACGAACGCGTCCTCGCGCTCGCGGGCGCGGATTCCTGAATGTTTAGGGTTTCTTGTGTGTAGGAAATACATACACCGGAGTGGGGGCGACCTCGAAGGTAAGTCCCGGCGGGCTGTCGCCCTGCTAACCCCGCCGGGACGTCTCTCCCGTCGGACAGCCGACGACCTCGGCCCTTACGAAGTCGGCGTGTAGCGGCAGCTTGCGGCGTGGCAGCTCCTCGGCGAACCGCGTCGCGCGAGGATTGGTAACCCGCCGGGCAGCCTGGGCAACCAGCACCCCCTCCTGGTGCCCGGCGGGTTTGTGGGCGCGCGCATGCTAGGGCGCGAGCGACCGCGTCGCCATAGCACGTTTGCGGTATTGCCTCGCCCCCGG
>CAVWOQ010000022.1:0-178779 GCA_963756655.1 uncultured Solirubrobacterales bacterium | reverse complement strand
CTTGCGGATCGGCGACATTGCAGAACTGGGCTGGGTGGCGGGCTGGCTTCTGCTGCTCGATCGACTCGCCGGTCTGCGGCTTGCTGGTGGATCGGGCGTGAGACCCGACGCCCGGTGAGCCGTTGCCTGCTTGCCTGCGCCGCGGGGTTCGCAAGTCTGGGTATACGATTCGGTGGCGCGGCGACCCGCCGGACCAGCGATGCGATGGGGCTAGGCACCTCCATAGCGGGATGACCGGATCAAGGTATGCATTTGCGAATCGACGGACGGTGCAGTCTGATCGACTGCGGCTGCTCTCTTCGTTGCTTGACGACGGGACGTTCCGATTGCTTGAGCGGCTCGGCGTGCAGCCGGGGTGGCGCTGTCTGGAGGCCGGTGCAGGCGGCGGCTCGGTGGCGGCCTGGTTGTGTGATCGCACCGCCCCTGGAGGCTCGGTGCTCGCGACCGACATCGACACGACCGTGTTGCGGCGGTTGGAGCGGCCCAATCTTGAGGTCCGAGTTCATGACCTACTCGTTGACGATTTGCCCGAGCGCGAGTTCGACCTTGTCCACGCCCGGCTGCTGCTCGCGTGGCTGGCCGACCCGGAGGAGGGGCTGCGAAGGATGGTCAGGGCGCTAAAGCCCGGTGGACGCTTGCTGGTCGAGGAGATGGACTTTCATACGATCGCTCCCGACACAGAGCTCGATCCGTTGACGCAGACATTGTTTGCGCGTGTGATTGATAGCCATCACGCCATCCTTATCGAACAGCATGCGTTTGACCCGTTCTGCGGACGCGGTCTGGACCGTGTCGTCTCAAGCGTAGGGCTAGCGGGAGTGCAATCTGAAGGGCGCCTCTCGATCTGGCGTGGCGGGCAGCCCGGAGGAATCGTCTGGCAACTAACCCTGACCCAGCTGCGCGAGGAGCTAATTGCCCATGGCGCCGTCACCGCTGCTGAGGTCGACACGGTGATCTCACTTTGTGACGATCCACGCCTCGCTTTCATGTCGCAGGCAACGATTGCGGCCTGGGGCCAGCGACCGGATAAGCCTCCGGCATAAAGAGATCGACGCGGCTGGCCTCCGCGAACGGCGTCTCAGTCGACCAACCCTGAGCGAGCACTGTCCCTCTCTGCAGGCTGCTGCTCCTCGATCAAAGGGGCTGGCTGGGCGACTCCGACGGCAGTGTGAAAGTGGCGCGCGACTTTAGGGCTCACCCGCGAGTGACAGTCAGCGTCGATGGAAACCGCAGGCGGCCGAGGCCGACCGAAAAGTGGGCGAGTTGACGTCGGTCGTGATCGGAATGAACAGGTACACCCCATGGCTGCTCACCGTGTGGCCGGGAGCGTTGGGCGGCGGCGAGGTTGTCGGGTCGGGAAAGCCGGCGACGCTATGGGCGCGGATGCACTTGGAGAACGCCAGGAACTTGCCCATGATCTGGGCCGAGGAGGGCCCGGACGCGCTCTGGCCGCCGCCAGCCAGCTTCTGACACGCCGACTCGGCGGCCTCGAACGCCGGGGAGTAGAAGTTGATCCCCGAGCTGCTCGCGATCTTCACCTGGCCGTCGGCGTTTGGGTCGGGGAAATTGGCCACCCCGTGGCTGCGCATGCACTGCGAGTACGCGAGAGCCTCAGACCGGGCCGACGCGGTCGGTGTGTGCGCGGATTCCCCGGAGGAGCCGCACGCCGCTACTAGCACGGCCACCACGGCAAGACCGCAAGCGGACATGTTCAAGCCTCGCGATGAAATCCGGTGGTGCGCTCCGATTGACGGTGATGAGGTGCGCTTGAACAGAGAACTGATACTGGACCCCGCGGAGGCCGCTGACCAGCCGGAAAGCCGGAATCTGGCCGGGTACGGCTAGCCCTACCATGCCGCCTCCATCACCCAACGCGGGACGCAGCCGGCGCGGGTCGCGCCATCCCCGACCTTAGGCCTCAACGCACAAGAGGCAGCCAACAGCCCGCGCGACCCCGGCGACTGGCGGGCCACTCACCTCGACGCGAGACCCTGAGTGGCAGGTCAGTCCGGCCTCCTGCTCGTGGCTATACACGGCAACGCGGCGCGTGTCGCCGCGCGACCCACCCCCGACACTGCTCCTCCTCGATCATTGGGGCACTCTGAGCGAGACCTGGCGAGAGTGCTGGGTTCGGTCCGGCCTTGACATCGCGGGGCGAGCCTTCACGGTGGATCCGTTCACGGCAAGCCGGACAGTCAACATAGGCCCGGGGGGCCAAGATCCATCTGGGCCCCCCGGGGAGAGCCAGGGAAGCGGGGGCGCGGTTCCCTGACCGACAGGGGCGGGTTCCCCCGTCCCAAGCTGTGCGGAAACTTCAATTGTCCGAAGCCCCAAGGTTCCGCGAAAACACGAAACCCCTGCTCACAACCTCACCAATGCTACGCCTTGGTGGCTGAACCTGTCCTAAGTTGACCAACCTTTAGGCGCACTTTGCGTTGATATGGGTAGAGCCGGAACGCGTGGGGGCAAGTAATCAACGATTTGCCTCTTTTCGGTTTGTCACATGAAGTTCGGGGGCACGGCGTCCCGGGGTACGGATTTCCCCGGGACGCTGTTTGGCCGACCACCGTCTGGGCCAGACAGATGGATCGGGCTACAAGCGACCGCGCGAAGCGTGCGCTCGAACCCTGCTGTGTTGAGGGTGCTCGTTGTCGATCAGATCGGCGGTCGGACCGGGTAGTCCTGCGCTGCGCCGGTCGGCGAGTTACGGATGCGGGGTGGCTGTTCCCAGAGCATCGTCGGCACGTGGTGGTGAGGGTCCCGTGGATCATTTGTGAGCACTGCCGCGATCGGATCGGCGTCTGTGAGTCTGCGGTCCTAGTCGAGTCTGGTGGGCTGCGCCGGACGTCGCTTGCGCGTGAGCCTGAACTGAGAGCGGGTGGGTCGCGGCTCGTACACGAGTACTGCCTGGCCGATTACACGGCCGACGCGCCAGCGACAAGCTGAGTACCGTCCTCACTACTGCGCGGTGGCTACAAAGGGCAACTCGCACGCGCCAGCGGGTCCGATCGACGACCGCTGCTTGGGGCTATAAGCAGCAGGGAAGCGCCTCGACCTGAAGCCGTCTAGCGCCGGTCGGCGCGAGACTGCTGGTTGTCGATCATTGGGGCACTCTGAGCGAGACCTGGCGAGAGTTGCTGGGTTCGGTCCGGCCTTGACATCGCGGGGCGAGCCTTCACGGTGGATCCGTTCACGGCAAGCCGGACAGTCAACATAGGCCCGGGGGGCCAAGATCCATCTGGGCCCCCCGGGGAGAGCCAGGGAAGTGGGGGCGCGGTTCCCTGACCGACAGGGGCGGGTTCCCCCGTCCCAAGCTGTGCGGAAACTTCAATTGTCCGAAGCCCCAAGGTTCCGCGAAGACGCGAAACCCCTGCTCATAACCTCACCAATGGTACGTCTTTGTGGCTGAACCTGTCCTAAATTGACCAACCTTTAGGCTCGCTTTGCGTTGATATGGGTAGAGCCGGAACACGTGGGGCAAGTAAATCAACGATTTGTCTCTTTCCGGTTTGTCGCGTGACGTTTGGGGGCACGGCGTCCCGGGGTACGGATTTCCCCGGGACGTTGTTTGGCCGACCACCGTCTGGGCCAGACAGATGGATCGGGCTAAAAGCAGCAGCGAGTCGCGTTGGCTGTGATCGTGCTCAAGCTGGTCGCGCCTGAGACTGCTGCCTGTCGATCAACTCAGCAGCCAGAGATCGTCGTAGCAGAGTGTCGAGTTCACGCGCGAGCGGGAGCGGCGCATGGATCGCGCCAGCAGCTCCTCCTCGATCAAACCGCCAGTCAGCTCGGCACGGTGGCGGGCCCCGTTGTTGGGTCAGTAGCCCTCCTAAGCAAGGAGTGGATAAGCCCGGTAGTCCGGCTTGAGCGCTCGCCGTAGCGTTGGCAGGTCTGCTCGCCGATCCTGTTCGTCGTGCGTCGCTCAGCGCCGCAGCCACTGAGCGCCTCGGGAGCTTCACGATCGCAAGCCGCGCCTCTCAATTCGCCGACCTGTACGAGGAGCTCGTCTCGTCTGCTAAGCGGTAGGCGGTGGGCCGACGGCCAACAGCCCGCGATCGCTGGCCGGCGCGATCACGGGCTGCGCAGTGCCCGGAGACTTGTTCGCGCCCGACGCGCTCGCCGTCAGCCGCTGACCACGGTCGCGGTGACGCTATTGCTCGTGTAGTTGATCTGTACGTGAGCGGCGGTGCTCTCGCACGATGGGGACAACGTGAGGATCGCTCCCTGATGCGCGTTGGAGAACGTGCCCGACAGTGTTCCCGTCGTCGTAAACAGGGTCGCGACGTCGCCCTTTGTGAGCGCGACGCATCCGCTGGGGATCGCGCCTTGCCCGACCTTCAGCGTGCCGGCCAGCGAGATGTTGCCCGTGGCGCTCAGCTGCGAGAAGTCGGTACCCGCGGTGGTCCCGTCCTCGTTGACGAACGTCGTAGTGGTGCTGGACGAGTTGATCGAATACGCGCCCTTGACGACGAGCGTCGTGGCACCGGTGTTCGTCGAGTTCGTTCCGAGCAGGAGCTTGCCGTCGCTGATCGTCAGCGGGCCGGATGTCGAGCTCGGGTTGGGCACGAGCTTGGCGCCGTTGTGGACCGTAAGTGTGTTCCCATCGCTCCCGTTCACCGAGCCGATCAGGCCCGAGGTGGGCGAACCGCCGATGTGGAGCCCGCCGACGCCGCTCACGGTCACCGGCCCGACCTCCATATTGGCATCAACGAACAGGTCGCCTGTCGCGGCTCCCGTGCTCGTTGGGAACGTCAAGGCAAGCGCCGAGCTCGAGCCCGTGACGCCGGCGGTCAGCGTGAGGCTGTTGTACGAGGTACCAGTCCCCTTCCCTACCGCCCAGGTCTGCGGTGCGCCCAGGACGAGCGGGGCCTGGATCAGGTCGCCGCGGCTGCCTCCGGGATTGTCCGTAATCCCGCTCGCGCCAACGGTCAGGGAGTTGCCTTGGATCTTGTACTGGCCTGCGGTGTTGCTGAACACCAGGCCAGTCGCGCTGACGCCCGTCAGTCCGTTCTTGCTGGTGTAGCACGTCTTCGGCGCCGCGCAGCCCGTCAAGGTCGGGAACGTCAGGATCCCGGCCGAAGTCGGAGGCACGCCAGCGGTCCAGTTCGCGGCATTGGACCACGCCGAGGTGGTTCCGGCGCCGGTCCACGTGTCATTGGTCTGGGCGGCGGCAGCGGCGGGCAGCGCCGTCAGGGCAAGACTGGTCAGCACGGCCAGCCCTAGCCCGCGGACGCGAATCGATCCGTACCTGCGAGCGTCCCGCACGTACCTCACTGCACAGTCCCTCATGAATAGCTCCTTGACATTGGGATCGGGAGGCCCGGCCAACGCCCCGCCTCCCGACCTTACGCTCTTTTGATTAGCTTCGAGCAACGTTCGTGAAGGCCGAGGGCGTGGCGGCGCTCGCCGCGCTAGCCAGCGGATCCGCCGAGAGCTAGCACCTCGGTCCCAAACCAGCAGTGTTCCGACGCACACCGAAACCGCTGCCTTGGGCTACAAGCAGCGGCGAGCACTCGTCCCCACGCTCGCCGTGACCCAGAGTGTTGGATCTCGATCGATTCGGCTGTCTCGAGCGCGCTGCCGCTTTCGTGGCAATGTTCATGTCCGGCTGCGGACGCCAGCGAAACAAGCAGCCGCCAGGAGCCTGACTGTTGGGCCTCACACGTGACGGGACAAAAACCCTGAGGGCTTCGATCAGTCCTGCCCGCCCAACGGGCGGCGGGGCACCAAGGTGCCCCTGAATGATCACGATTGGAGACGCAGCGATACTGCTCGGCGCCGGCGCGGTTGCCGGATTGGTCGGATCCGCTGGCGGGATCACATCGCTCGTGTCCTATCCCGCTTTGCTCGCAGTTGGGCTACCGGCTCTCTCGGCCAACGTGGCCAACATCGTCGCCCTGGTTGGCTGCTGGCCAGGCGCGGCGCTCGCCTCTCAACCGGAGCTGGAAGGCAAGCGAACATGGCTGTGGCGCTGGGCTCCGCTGGCGGCGGCCGGCGGGGCAGCCGGCGCTGTGCTGCTGCTCGCAACCTCAGCTTCCACGTTCGCGAAGGTCGTGCCGTACCTGGTGGCCGGGGCTTCCCTGACTCTGCTGCTCGAGCCTCGGCTCACGAGGTGGCGTCAGAAACGCCGCAGCCAGGACAGCAAGCTCGCGCTGCCTGCCGGTCTCTTGACCTTGTCGGTCTACAACGGCTACTTCGGCGCAGGATCAGGGGTCATGATCCTCACCATGCTCCTGCTGCTCGTCGATCGGCACCTAGCAAGAGCCAACGCGCTCAAGAACATGCTGCTCGGCGCCGGAACACTGACATCGGCGGCGATACTCACTCTCTCAGGATCGGTCAACTGGTCGGCGGCCGTGCCTCTCGGCATCGGTATGTTCGCAGGAAGCAGCGTCGGCCCGCGCGTGACCCGTCGCCTTCCAGCGACGGTCCTACGCGTGCTCATCGCGCTACTCGGGATAAGCCTCGCTGTCGAGTTATGGCTACACCCCAGCTTCTGAGAACAGGAGCGGACCCACCACGACTCGGAACCACGGCGACCCGACGCCATGCCGTACCCGCACCCCCGCGGTGCCAGGCGGAATCTAGGTGACAGGCGTCGCTGCTGCTTGGGGCTACAAGCGGAAGGCAGAGCTTTCGGCGCGTGGGTGGGGGCTACGCGAAGGCAACCCTTGTCGAGAGTGCTGTTCTCGATCAAGGTGGTAGGAGCAGGATCGGCGAGGGTCTGCGGCGGTCACGCTCGCCGACGATGCCGCTGGGTAACGGCGCGGCTAACAGTCTTTGTTCGCCTCGTGTTACCAACGGGCGCGTACAACCCCAGGCGACGAGTATCCACGGCGCAAGGAACATCGTGAGCTTCCAACCGAGACGACGTAGCCGCAGCGGTGCCGCGCTGGCACGGCTGCTTGTAGCAGCGTGCGCGGTACCGCTGGCAGCGTGCGGATCATCCTCGACGCCCCGTTCTGCGTCCTCCGCCAAGTCGAGCCCGGAGTTAGCGGCGGCTCGATGCATGCGTGCCCACGGGGTCCCGAACTTCCCGGACCCAGGTCCGAGCGGCGGCATGACCGTCGTGTTCTCGCCGGGCAGCTCGACCCCAACGATCGACGGGATCACGTTCAGCGGACCAGCGTTCGCGGCTGCCGAGAGGGTCTGCAGCCCGTTCGGCAGCGGCGCCAGCAGCAACCCGCCAATCCCCGAAAAGACCAAGCAGGCGCTGCTGGCGGTCGCGCGCTGCATGCGCGCCCACGACCTGCGCTACCAAGACCCCGAGTTTCCGGCGGGGGGCGGAATCTTCGGGGGAGGCGCCACTTCACCCGTGGAGGGCAAATCCCCGGCGTTCATACGGGCTGACAATGCCTGCAGCAAGTCGGCTGCGAGTGCTCGATCGGGCTAAACGCACCAGCGCTGTCGCTGCTTCGCCGTCCCTATGCAACCGGATCGGCGCGAGCAGGGGTGAGCGACGCGGTGGTGAGGGCCTAAGAATCATTACGGTATCGAGTCGGCAGGTCGCGGAAGACTCAGCCCGTCGCGACGATTAGCACGTCGCAGTGGGCATGATGCGAGACCCGGTTAGGCACCGATCCAAGCACACGGCGCGCGCTGGTCATGCCCCGGTTACCGACGATGATCATCTGCGCGTCTTGCTCGTCGGCGATCTGCACCAACGCGTCTGCGGGCTCCCCGGGCCAAACGTGCGTTTCGCTCTCAACGCCGATCTGTGCGAGCCGCTGCTGCGCTCGATCGACGGCGTGCTGGGCACGGGTTCGCTCACCCTGCGGTTGCTGCCCCGCAACCGCAACTCCCCTGGCCGCCGCCGCCGTGCCCACGCCGTCCAAGCCCTTCCCATAACAGCTCACGATGTGGAGCTTCACACCCAGCGACCTCGCTAGCTCACCTGCCCGGTCCAGCGCCTGCTCGGCTCGGTCCGAGCCATCGGTCCCAACGACGATTGATCCCCGTCTTGCCATCCCAACCCCTTACCTCGGTGCTCGGCACCGCCGGGCACGGCGCACATTAATTCATACACCGCAGCGCGTCCCTCAGCAATTCCGCAAACTGATCTTCCGGCGCCAACCCGAGCAAAGTAGCGCAGGGACGCTAGACGCCCTGTCGCTTTGGGGCCATTTGCAGCAGCGACCGGGACCAAGCTCTTGTGCGAACATACGTTCGTGCGCTCGTTCTCGTTCACGGTCACCGGGCATGATCCGGACCGCCCCTGGATCGTGACCGGCGCTGAGCAGCGGACGGTCGAGCTTGAGGACGAAGTGGACTTCTTCGCCTGGGCGGCCGAGAGATGGCCTGCGGAGCGGTTTACGGTCCAGCTGGACCCGTGGGAGCTGTCGCGCTTGCTCTGACCGGCGTCCCTTGGACTCGGTTGGACTCAATGCATGCCAGATGAGTTCGTCACGGTGGCTGAGATCGCCGAGCAGCTGAGGCTCAACCAACAGACCATCCGGAACTGGATTGATCGAGGCGAGCTCCCAGCCGTGCGTCTCGGCCGCAGGCGAGTCCGGGTTCGCCAGTTCGACCTAGACGCGTTTATCGCCGCCGGCTCTACCGGGCGCCCGGATGCCGAGTCGCTACCGGCTGAGGAAGTTGACGAGGGCAGTGTGACCGCGTGGGCGACATTCGGCGCTGCGATAGCGGAGCGACAGCGACGCTCGAGTCAGCCGACCGGATCGAGCTTGCGGGCGTCTTGGAGCGGCTGACGCAGGCGGCGCAGGCGCTCGTGGATTTGCTCAATGCAGATGCTGCGCCGCGGCGTCAGGTTGCCGCTCGCGGGCCCGAACGCCACACCCCTCAATAAGCCTCGCCCCGAATCCCGAAACCCCTGCAAATCCGCTAAACGCGCCCGGCAGGATTTGAACCTGCGACCTTCCGCTCCGGAGGCGGACGCTCTATCCCCTGAGCTACGGGCGCTCGACGATCGTGGTGAGCTTAGAGCAGATGCAAATAGCGATCGTGTCGGACACCCACATGCCGCGGCGCGGGCGGACGCTGCCGGACGCGTGCGTGCAGCGCTTGCGCGACGCTGATCTGATCCTCCACGCCGGCGATCTGATCACGCTCGACGTGCTCGCCGAGCTGCGGTCGTTCGGCGACGTCGTCGCCGTGCACGGGAATGTCGATGACGCGTTGGTCCGCGCGGCGCTGCCAGGTACCGCGGTCGTCGAGGCACAGGGATGCTGGATCGCGATCGTCCACGACGCCGGTCCGGCGGTCGGGCGCCTGCGGCGGATGCGGGCGCGCTTCCCGGAGGCGGACGCCGTGGTGTTCGGGCACTCGCACCTGCCGTTGCACGAGCGCGCCGCCGACGGGTTTCAGATCTTCAACCCTGGTAGCCCGACCGAGCGGCGGCGCGCGCCGCGCCACACGATGGGCATCGCGCGCGTCCTCGGTCGGGAGCTGAGTTTCGAGCTGGTCGGGCTCGACTGACACACTCAGCCGGCGATGGACCTCTCGATCTTCTTCGCCGGCACCGGCGGCTCGGCACCGACCGCCCGTCGGGGCCTGCCCGCGCTGCTCGTGCGGCGTGGCGGGGACCGGATCCTGTTCGACTGCGGGGAGGGGACCCAGCGCCAGCTCGTCAGCTCGACCGGCCTGATCGATCTCGACCAGATCTATCTGACCCACTTTCACGCCGACCACTGGCTCGGCCTGCCGGGGATGCTGAAGACGTTCGACCTCCGTGGCCGTGACCGCCCGCTGACGATCAGCGGGCCGCCCGGGCTCGGGACGGTGATGGCGCTCGTGATCCAGATGGGCGGCCGCATCGGCTACGCGATCGACGTCGTCGAGCTCGAGCCCGGCGACGTCGCGGTCCGTGACGGCTACCGAATCGCGCCGGTGGCGGTCGATCACCGCGGGCTCGCGTTCGGCTATGTGCTGTTCGAGGATCAGCGACCGGGGGTGTTCGACGCCGAGGTCGCGTGCGCGCTGGGGCTCGTCGAGGGGCCCGAGTTCGGTCGCGTCCAGCACGGCGAGACGGTCCGCGGGGTCACACCGGAGCAGGTCCTCGGGCCGCCGCGGGCCGGGCGCAAGCTGGTCTTGTCGGGCGACACCACGCCGTGCGAGGCGCTGCGGGTCGCCGCCCATCAGGCCGACGTGCTTGTGCACGAGGCGACGTTCGCCGAGGACGAGCGCGAGCGAGCGGTCGAGACCGGGCACTCGACCGCGAGCGGCGCGGCGACCGTCGCGCGCGATGCCGAGGTTCGCCTGCTGGCGCTTAACCACGTCTCGATGCGCCACCCGATCGGACTGCTGCGCGACCAGGCGCGCGCGATCTTCCCGCAGACGGTGGTCCCGCGCGACTTCGACACGATCGAGGTCCCGCTGCCCGAGCGGGGCGAGCCGGCGCTCGTGCGCTGGAGCGACTCGGCCGAGGCGCGGACGGCCGACGCCGAACCCGCCGAGGCCGAGGTGACGCCGTGATCGCGATCGCCCCCGAGCGCCTCGAGCGCGGACGGCTCGTCTACGAGCGGATCAGACCCGAGCACGCAACAGAGCTCGAGGCGCTGCTGCTCGACCCGCGGGTCTACGCGACGCTGCACCCGGTTGAGGAACCACCGACGGCGTCCGATGTGCGTGCCCACGTCGCGGCGAAGCACGCGCACTGGGAGCGCTACGGCTTCGGCCTCTGGCTGCTGCGCGACCGCGCGACCGCAGAGCTCGCCGGTCGGGGCGGCCTCCAGCACACGGACGCGGTCGGCGGCGAGCCGGTCGAGGTCGCGTGGGCCGTGATGCCCGCACGCTGGGGTGAGGGACTCGCGACCGAGCTCTCGTTGACGTCGGTCGACGTCGGCTTCGAGACGCTCGAGCTCGAGCGCCTGATCGCGTTCACGCTCCCGCACAACCTCGCCTCCCGCCGAGTGATGGAGAAGTCGGGCTTCGCGTACGAGCGCGACATCGTGCACGCCGACCTACCGCACGTCCTGTACTCACGGGACCTGCGCGTCTAAGCGTCCTGTGGGGACGCTTAGACGCGCAGGTTCGCGCCGGGGGCGGTGCTAGGCTGCGCAGCGCATCGTAAGGCCCCTTTAACCCGGTCCCGTGAGGCCAGGAAGGAGCACGTTGGAAGCCGCCACCACGGTCGTACTCGACCGCGACCACATGCGCCGCACGCTCGTGCGGATCGCTCACGAGATCGTCGAGAAGAACTCTGACGGAACGATCGCGATCGTCGGCATCCACCGCCGCGGCGCCCACCTCGCTAAGCGGCTCCAGGCGCTGACCAGGGAGCTGCTCGAGCCGCAGGTTCCGCTCGGCAGCGTCGACATCTCGTTCTACCGCGACGACCTGAAATTCCGACCCAGCGCGCCGGTCGTGCACGCGACCGAGCTCGAGTTCTCGGTCGACGGCCGCACGATCGTGATCGTCGACGACGTGCTCTACACAGGCCGCACGGTACGCGCTGCGATCGACGAGATCTTCGACTTCGGCCGCCCAGCCCGCGTGCAGCTCGCGGTGCTCGTCGACCGGGGCCACCGGGAGCTGCCAATCCGCCCCGACTACGTCGGCAAGAACATCCCGACCTCTCAGGACCAGCGGGTCAACGTCCGCGTGCAGGAAGTTGACGGGGTCGACGAGGTGACGATCGGGCCGGCCGGCGAAACGAGGATCAAAGCCGCATGAATGAGCAGCAACGCCCCCGCCACCTGATCTCGATTGACGACCTCAACCGGGCGATGATCGAGCGGATCCTCGACCGGGCCGAGTCGTTCGCCGAGGTCTCCGGCCGCGAGATCAAGAAGGTGCCGGCGCTCCGAGGCCGGACGGTCGTCAACCTCTTCTACGAGGCGAGCACCCGCACAAGCTCGAGCTTCGAGCTCGCCGCCAAGCGCCTCAGCGCCGACGTCGTCAGCGTCCGCTCGGCGGGCTCGAGCGTCGACAAGGGCGAGTCGCTGAAGGACACCGTTCAGACGCTGTCGGCCTACGATCCGGCGGCGATCGTGATCCGCTCGCCACACGCCGGCGCCGCGCAGCTGGTCGCCGGCTGGACCTCGGCGGCGGTGATCAACGCCGGCGACGGCAAGCACGAGCACCCGACGCAGGCGCTGCTCGACGTGTTCACGCTCCGCCGTCGGCTGGATTCGCTCGACGATCTCAACATCTGGATCGTCGGCGACGTGATGCACTCGCGCGTCGCACGCTCGAACATCCTCGCGTTCACGCGGATGGGCGCCAAGGTGACGGTCTGCGGACCGCCGACGCTGATTCCGCGCGAGATCGAGGCACTCGGGTGCGAGGCGACGGCGACGCTGGACCGGGTCAAGGAGGCCGACGTCGTATACGTGCTGCGGATGCAGCACGAGCGGATGCAGGAGTCGTTCGTACCGTCGCTGCGCGAGTACGCCGCCCGCTACCAGATCAACGAGCGGCGGCTGCGGCCCGGCCAGCTGGTCATGCACCCCGGCCCCGTGAACCGCGGCGTCGAGCTGTCGGCGGCGACAATCGATTCGCCCCAGGCGCTGATCGGCGCCCAGGTCAAGGCGGGTGTCGCGGTGCGGATGGCGGTCCTCTACGAGCTGCTGGTCGGCTCTCCGATTCTGGCGGCGGTGGCGTGATGAGCGAGACGAGACTGTTCGGGCGCGACGCTCAGCCGGCCGACCTCCTGATCCGCGGCGCCCACGTTCTCGATCCCCGCAGCGGGATCGACGAGCCCCACGACGTGCTCATCCGCGGCGGCCAGATCGCAGAGCTCGGAGCCCCCGACACGTTGCCGGCTGACGAGGGCACGACGACGATTCAGGCGACTGGCAAATACGCATTCCCCGGCTTCGTAGATCCCCATGTCCACCTGCGCACCCCCGGGCAGGAGTACAAGGAGGACCTCGACACCGGCACCGCCGCGGCCGCCGCGGGGGGCTTCTGTGCCGTGGTCGCGATGCCGAACACGATCCCGACCGTCGACACGGCCGCGGTGCTCGGCTCGCTCGTGCAGCGAGCTAAGACCGACGCGCGCGTCCCAGTCGGGTTCCTCGCTTCGATCACCCGCGGCCTGATCGGCGAGGAGCTGACCGAGATGGCGGAGCTGCGCGACGCCGGGGCGCTCGGCTTCACCGACGACGGCAAGCCGGTCGTGTCGGCCGGGATGCTGCGCAAGGCGCTCCAATACCAGCGGCTGTGCGGCGGCGTGGTCGCGCTGCACGAGGAGGACCCGGCGCTGTCCGGCGACGGCGTGATGCACGAGGGCGCGGTCTCCGCTCGCCTCGGGCTGGCCGGGATCCCGTCGCTTAGCGAGTCGACGATGATCGCCCGCGATGCCGCGCTGGCGCGCTACGAGGACGCCCGGATGCACTTCCAGCACCTTTCGTGCATCGAGTCGGTCGAGGCGCTCGCGCACGCCAAGTCGGCCGGCGCGCGGGTCAGCGGCGAGGTGACGCCGCACCACCTGACGCTGACCGACGACGTCGTGCGGACGCTCGACAGCCGCTTCAAGATGAACCCGCCGCTGCGGACGGAGGCGGACCGCCGGGCGTTGATCGAAGCACTCAGATCCGGCGTCATCGACTGCATCGCTACCGATCATGCTCCGCACGCTCTGCACGAGAAGGAGGTCCCGTTCGAGCAGGCGCCGATGGGAACGACCGGTCTCGAGACCGCGTTCGCGGCGCTGTTCACGGAGCTGGTGCTGCCCGGCGAGCTCGAGCTCGAGACGATCGTCGAGCGGATGAGCGACGGCGCGGTGCTGTACGGCCTGCCGGTGCCGCGGATCGCGGTCGGGGAGCCCGCCAACCTGTGCGTCGTCGATCTCGACGCGAGCTGGGACGTCGGCGCCCGCGGCTACGCCAGCCGGTCGACCAACTGCTGCTTCTACGGCCGCCGGCTCCGGAGCCGGGTCGAGCTGACGGTCGCGGCGGGCAACGTCGCCTTCCAGGCCACGATGCTCGCCGACGCCAGGTCACTGAGCAGCCGATGAGCCAGGCGACAGCCTACGTGCTGCTCGAAGACGGCGCGCGCTTTGGCGGCCTGGCGTGCGGCGCCGACGAGCACGCCGTCGGGGAGATCGTGTTCACGACCTCGATGTCCGGCTATCAGGAGGCGATGACCGACCCCAGCTACGCCGGCCAGCTGATCGCGTTCACCTACCCGCAGATCGGCAACTACGGGGTCAGCGCCGAGGCGATGGAGTCAGACGGGGTGCACGCACGCGCCGCGATCATGCGCGCCGGGGTCGACCACGACGACTCGCCGGGCGCCGAGGCGGGTTGGCTGACGTGGCTGACCGACTGCGGGCTGCCGGCGATCACTGACCTCGACACGCGCGCGCTGGTGCGCCACATCCGCGACCGGGGCGCGATGCGGGGCGGGGTGTTCCCCGCGCGGACCAGCGAGATCCAGGCACGGCAGATGATCGACGCCGAGCCGCTGATGACCGGCCGCGACCTGGCGCGCGATGTGACGCCGGCCGAGCCCGTCGTGCTCGAAGGCAGCGGACCGCGGATCGCGATGATCGACACCGGGGTCAAGCTCTCGATCGTCGGGAACCTCCAGGCTCGTGGCGCCGAGGTGACGCTGCACCCGTGCACCGCGACCGCACAAGAGCTGCTCAAAGGCGCGCCCGACGCGATCTTCCTCGCCAACGGGCCCGGTGATCCCGGCGCGCTCGACTACATCGTCGCGACCGTCCGCGAGCTGGTCGGCGAGCTGCCGGTGTACGGGATCTGCCTCGGCCACCAGCTGCTGTGCCGGGCCGTCGGCCTTCAGACCTACAAGCTGCCGTTCGGCCATCACGGCGCCAACCATCCGGTCAAGGACCTGACGACCGGGCGGACCGAGATAACGAGCCAGAACCACGGTTTCGCGGTGCTCGGGCCGGGTGGCGCGAGAACGATCGACGACGATCAGCCGGTCCGCTGGGAGACTGACTTCGGAGCCGCCGAGCTCAGCCACATCAACCTCTACGATCGCACGGTCGAGGGGCTCAGGCTGCTCGACGTTCCGGGCGCCACGGTGCAGTACCACCCTGAGGCCGGTCCCGGCCCCCACGACGCTCTGTATCTGTTCGACCGGTTCGTCGACGAGATCACCGCCGCCACGTAGCCCGATGCCCCGCCGCGACGACATCCACAAGATCCTGCTCCTCGGCTCGGGCCCGATCGTGATCGGCCAGGCGGCCGAGTTCGACTACTCGGGCACGCAGGCGTGCCGCGTGCTGGTCCAGGAGGGCTACGACGTCGTGCTGGTCAACTCCAATCCGGCGACGATCATGACCGACCCCGAGGTCGCGACGGCGACCTACATCGAGCCGCTGCTCCCAGGGCCGGTCGCCCAGGTGATCGAACGTGAACGGCCCGACGCACTGTTGCCGACGCTCGGCGGTCAGACGGCCCTGAATCTGTCAAAGGCGCTGCACGAGGACGGCACCCTGGCTAAGTTCGGGGTCGAGCTGATCGGCGCCGACTACGAGGCGATCGACCGCGCGGAGGACCGCGAGCGGTTCCGCGACACGATGACCGCGGCCGGCCTGAGAGTGCCGCGCAGCACAATCGCCCACACGACCGCCGAGGCCCGGCAAGCGGTCGGGGACATCGGCCTGCCGTTGATCGTCCGGCCGGCGTTCACGCTCGGCGGCTCAGGAGGCGGCGTCGTCCGCCACGAGTCAGAGCTCGAGCGAGTCGTCGGGCGCGGGCTCGCCGCGTCGCCGATCGGCCAGGTGCTGATGGAGGAGTCAGTGCTCGGGTGGGGCGAATTCGAGCTCGAGGTGATGCGCGACGGCTCCGACAACGTCGTGATCGTCTGCTCGATCGAGAACCTCGACCCGATGGGCGTCCACACCGGCGACAGCGTCTGTGTCGCGCCGCAGCAGACGCTGACCGACAAGCAGTACCAAGCCCTGAGAGACCAGGCGATCGCGGTGATCCGGGCGGTCGGGGTGCAGACCGGCGGCTCGAACGTCCAGTTCGCGGTCAACCGCGCGACCGACGAGATCGTCGTGATCGAGATGAACCCGCGCGTCTCGCGCTCGAGCGCTCTGGCGAGCAAGGCGACCGGCTTCCCGATCGCGAAGATCGCGGCGCGGCTGGCGGTCGGGTACACGCTGCAGGAGATCCCCAACGACATCACCAAGGCGACGCCGGCCAGCTTCGAGCCGGCGCTCGACTACTGCGTCGTGAAGTGGCCGCGGTTCGCGTTCGAGAAGTTCCCGGGCGCCGAGGCCGGGCTGACCACGCACATGAAGTCAGTCGGCGAGGCGATGGCGCTCGGGCGGACCTTCAAGCAGGCGTTCGCGAAGGCGCTGCGCTCGCGCGAGCTCGATCACCGCTCGAGCCCGCCGCAGGACGACGCGGCGCTCCTCGACCTCGTCGAGGTACCCGGCGCCGACCGGTTCGACTTCCTGCTCGAGGCGCTGCGCCGCGGCACGCGGCTCGACGAGCTCTACCGCCGCACGAGCATCGACCCCTGGTTCCTGCGTGAGCTGAGCGAGTACGTCGCCGACCCCGAGGCGACGTTCGCCGGCGAGCGGACGTTCAAGGCGGTCGACACCTGCGCCGCCGAGTTCGCCGCGAAGACGCCGTATTTCTACTCGGGCTGGGAGCGGGCAGGGCCGGACGGACCTAGCCACGAGGCGGCGCCGGGCGAGCGGCCGGGGATCGTGATCCTCGGATCGGGCCCGAACCGGATCGGCCAGGGGATCGAGTTCGACTACTGCTGCGTGCACGCCGCGCAGACTGTCGGCGAGCTGGGGCGCGACGCGATCATGATCAACTGCAACCCGGAGACGGTCTCGACCGACTACGACACGTCAGACCGGCTGTACTTCGAGCCGCTGACGCTCGAGGACGTGATCGCGGTCTGTGAGCTCGAGCGTCCCGAGGGAGTGGTCGTCCAGTTCGGCGGCCAGACGCCGCTGAAGCTCGCCGCCGGTCTTGACGCGGCTGGGATCCCGATCCTCGGCACCGGCATCGACGCGATCGATCTCGCCGAGGATCGCGGCCGGTTCGGCGCGCTGCTCGACCGCCTCGGCTACAAGGCGCCGCCGTATGCGACCGCCACCAGCGCCGACGAAGCGCTCGCGCGGGCGCCCGAGGTCGGCTTCCCGCTGTTGGTGCGTCCCAGCTACGTGCTCGGCGGCCGCGCGATGGAGATCGTCTACAGCGTCGATGGCCTGCGTGACTACCTGACGCGCGTCGGGGCCCAAGCGGGCACGACGATCTACCTCGACCGCTTCCTCGAGGACTCGATCGAAGTCGACGTGGACGCCCTCTGCGATCTCGACGGCCACGTCTGGATCGCGGGCATCATGCAGCACGTCGAGGAGGCCGGCATCCATTCCGGCGACTCGGCCTGCGTGCTGCCACCGCATGCGCTTGGTGAGGAGATGCTGCGCCAGATCCGTGAGCAGACGACCGGCGTCGCGCGTGGCCTCGGCGTCGTCGGACTGCTCAACGTCCAGTTCGCGATCCACGGCGACGACGGGCTGCACGTAATCGAAGCCAACCCGCGCGCGTCGCGGACCGTCCCGTTCGTGTCAAAGGCGATCGGCCTGCCGGTCGCGAAGCTCGCCTGCCGGATCATGCTCGGCGAGCGGATCGGCGAGCTCGGCCTGCCCGAAGAGCCGAGTGTCAGCCACGTGTGCGTCAAGGAGGCCGTGCTGCCGTTCAACCGCTTCGCCGGCGCCGACTCGCTGCTTGGACCCGAGATGCGCTCGACCGGCGAGGTGATGGGCATCGCGCACGATTTCCCGACCGCGTTCGCCAAGGCGCAGGCCGCGGCCGGCGCCAAGCTCCCGTCGCACGGGACCGTATTCATCACCGTCGCCGACGGCGACAAGCCCGCCGCGACCGGAATCGCTACCCAGCTGCACGACCTCGGCTTCAAGATCATCGCCACCCGCGGCACGGCGCAGTCGATCCGCAAGATGGGCGTCCCGGCCGAGGAGATCAACAAGATCGGCGAGGGCTCGCCGCACGTCGTCGACTGGATCGAGCGTGGCGCGGTCGACCTCGTCATCAACACCCCGGTCGGCACCGGTGCCCGGACCGACGGCTACGAGATCCGCTCGGCGGCCGTCGCACGCGGGATCCCGTGCGTGACGACGATGACCGGCGGCATGGCGGCCGCGCGCGCGATCGCCGCCGCCCGCCGCGGTGAGCCGGATGTGATCTCACTCCAGGAGCTGCACCGCGACGGACGGGTCAGCTCCGCATCACGATGAGCAGCACCACCGCGCAGCGCGTCACCGCCCCGCTCGGAGCCCGGATCGCGGCCATCACGGCCCGCACGGAGCACGGCGCCTACGTCGTGCTCCAGTGCGCCGACCCGGCCGGCCCGCGGCCACAGGCCGGCCAGTTCTACATGCTGATGGCGGCCGGGCGCTGGGGCGGCGGTGCCGGCGAGCGGCCGTTTTTGCCGCGCGCGTTCAGCGTCCTGCGCGCGGCACCGGAATCGGACACGCTCGAGTTCCTGAT
Source organism: uncultured Solirubrobacterales bacterium (assembly GCA_963756655.1). Classification (GTDB taxonomy): domain Bacteria; phylum Actinomycetota; class Thermoleophilia; order Solirubrobacterales; family Solirubrobacteraceae; genus Palsa-465. The sequence goes on along the minus strand of CAVWOQ010000022.1, from coordinate 160,369 downwards.
CGAGGACGTCGGGCCCGGCACCAACCGGCTGTCAGAGCTGGCGCCGGGAGCGGGGCTGTCGCTCGTGGGGCCGCTCGGCAACGGCTTCGCCGCACCGCGCCTCGGCCGGCGGGCGCTGCTGGTCGGCGGCGGCGTGGGCATCGCGCCGCTGGCGATCTGGCAGGACGAGCTCGGCGATCCGGCCACGGTCATGCTGGGGTTTCGCGACGCCGAGCATGCCGCGGGCGCGCAGCTGTTGCGCGACGCGCAGGTCGCGACCGACGACGGCAGCTCCGGCCATCACGGCCTGGTGATTGAGCTGCTCGAGCGCGAGCTCGATTCCGACTCACACGCGGAGGTCTACGCGTGCGGGCCACCGCAGATGCTCGAGGCGGTGCGGCTGCTTTGCGCCGTGCGTGAGATCCCGGCTCAGCTGGCGCTCGAGTCCGGGATGGCGTGCGGGTTCGGTGCCTGCTTCGGGTGTGTGGTGCAGACGCGCAGCGGCTACGTGCGACTGTGCCTCGAGGGCCCGGTGCTCGATGCCGCCCAGCTCGGGCCAGAGGCTCTATCGGCGCGGGGGATGGGACATTGACGGAGCTCTGTGGGATCGAGCTCAGCAGCCCGATCATCAACGCGTCCGGGACGTTTGACGCGATCGCCGCCCGGCGCGCGTTCGGCGATCAGCTGTTCGAGCGCTTCCCGTTCTCGGCTTTCGTGTCCAAGACGGTGACGCTGGAGCCGCGCCAGGGCAATCCGCCACCGCGGCTGTGGGAGCTGCCCGCCGGAATGATCAACTCGATCGGCCTGCCCAATAAGGGGCTCGATCGCTACCTGGCGGAGGACCTGCCACGGCTCGCGGAGCTCCCGGTGCCGCTGATCGTCAACGTGATGGGCTTCAGCCGCGACGATGTCGCGACGCTGGTGCGCGCGTTCGCGCAGCGCGACGAGGTCGTGGCGCTCGAGCTCAACGTGTCGTGCCCGAACGTCGAGACAGGGCTCGTGATGGGAGCCGACCCCGACGAGGTGTCGTTGCTGCTCGACGCGGTCAGGCCGCTGACCGACAAGCCGCTGATCGTCAAGCTGACGCCCAACGCGACCGATGTCGCAGGCGTCGCGCAGGCCGCGGAGCGTGCCGGGGCAAGCGCGGTCTCGCTCATCAACACGATCCGTGGGATGGCGCTCGCACCGGGCAGTCGCCAGCCGTGGCTCGGGGGCGTCACGGGGGGCGTCTCGGGGCCGGCCGTCAGGGCGGTCGCGCTGGCCCAGGTGCACGCCGTCAGTCAGGCCGTCGAGATCCCGATCGTCGGGATGGGGGGCGTTCAATCCGGCTCCGACGCGCTCGATCTGCTGCGCGCGGGGGCGGCGGCGGTCGCGGTCGGTACCGAGAGCTTCCGCGACCCGCTCGCCGCCAGCCGCATAAGATCCGAACTGGACGCGCTCGGCGCCGAGACGCGGCTGGCTGGGCGTGCGTGACGCTTTACCTGGGCGGGACGGCCTTGGAGCTATGCAGGTGGTGGGGCAGAGGTCAAAAGCCCCTGCAAACGATGCGGATTCCCGAAACTAGGCTCGACGATGCTCAAGCTCAGGTTGAGGTCGAGCCAAATTTCGGGGTCTTGACCTTGATCGCCCAGCCCCAAGATGTATAGTCGCCGCCCATGCCGCCGGTCACTGAATCGTTCTCAAAGCCACTCGCAGCACCCGAGCGATCGCTCGTTCAACGTATGGACGCGCTGCAGCGCGCCAACCAGATCCGCAGCCGGCGCGCGCAGCTGAAGCGCGATCTGAAGGCCGGACGCCAGCCGATCCATGAGCTGCTGCTCCAGCCGCCTGATTACCTGGAGACGGCGAAGGTCTTCGACCTGCTGCTGGCGGTTCCGAAGTACGGGCGGGTGAAGGTCAACAAGATCCTCTCCCAGTGCCGTATTTCGCCGAGCAAGACGCTTGGTGGTCTGTCTGAGCGCCAGCGGGCAGAGCTCGTGACGCTGATGCGGCGCCGCTGAGCGCGCCGCACAAGCCCGCTGTGGCCAGGGTGTTCGTGATCACCGGCCCTTCGGGGGTCGGCAAGGGCACTCTGATCCGCGGCCTGCTCGAGCGCCTGCCGGAGCTTGAGCTGTCGGTGTCGGCGACGACGCGCGCGCCGCGGCCCGGCGAGCAGCACGGCGCCCACTACCACTTCATGGACGCCGACGAGTTCGCGCGGCGCGTCGCCAACGACGAGTTCGTCGAGCACGCCAGCTACTCGGGCGCCAGCTACGGAACCCTGCGCTCGGAGCTCGAGGGGCGCTTGCGCGCCGGAACGCCGGTCGTGCTCGAGATCGAGGTCCAGGGAGCGCGGCAGGTGCGCGAGGCGATGCCCGAGGCGCTGGCGGTGTTCATCGCCCCTCCATCGCGCGACGCGCTGCGGGCACGACTCGTGGGGCGCGGCACCGACGACGCGGACCAGATCGAGCGCCGAATGCAGACCGCCGAGCGAGAGCTCGAGGCACAGCCGGAGTTCGCCCGCGTGGTCGTCAACGACCGGCTCGAGCAGGCGACCGACGAGCTGGAGCGGATCGTGCGCGACGCACTGGCTTCAAAAGCGTGACGTGCCGCTAACCTAAAGAGCCCCGACGAAGGACTGACCACGTGATCTCACCCCGTATCGACAAGCTGCTTGAACACGTCGACTCCGACTACGCGAGCGTGGTCGTGGCCGCCAAGCGCGCGCGCCAGATCAACTCCTACTACCACAACCTCGGCGAGGGGACCTTTGACGAGTTCCCGCCGCCGATGGTAGATACGCGTTCCAAGAACTACCTGACGATCGCGCTCGAAGAGGTCGCTCAGGGCAAGCTCAAGTACCACTACCGCTAGCCCGGAAACGGTGCGCCGCTCCACCGGCTTGCAGATGAGCAGACCGTAGGGAGCCAATGGCCCGGTTGCTGCTCGGCGTGAGCGGTGGGATCTCGGCCTACAAGGCGCTTGAGACCGCGCGCCTGGCGATCAAAGCCGGGCACGCGGTGCGCGTGATCCAGACCGAGGCCAGCACGCGGTTCGTCGGCGTGGCGTCATTTGAGGGCATCACGGGCGCGCCGGTGCTGGTCGACGAGTTCGCGTCTGACCCGATGCGCGGCGCCTATCCCGGCGAGCCGGCGCCAGAGCGGAGCCCGATCTCGCACCTCGCGCTCGCGCAGCGTGCCGACGCCTACCTGATTGCGCCCGCGAGCGCCAACACGATCGCGAAGCTCGCCCACGGGTTGGCCGACAACCTGCTGACGGCGGCGGCGCTCGCCGCGCGCTGTCCGCTGCTGGTGGCGCCGGCGATGAACAACACCATGTACCTGCATCCCGCGACGCAGGCGAACCTCGAGCTGCTCGCGGCGCGCGGGGCGACCTTGATCGCACCCGACGAGGGCGAGCTTGCGTCGCACGGCGAACACGGCATCGGTCGCCTGCCCGAGCCGGTGCGGCTGCTGGCGGCGGTCGAGTCCGCGCTTGCCGGCGGCTCGCGGGCGCTGCTCGGCATCACGGTGCTCGTCACTGCGGGGGGCACCCGTGAGCCGATCGACAGCGTTCGCTTCATCGGCAACAACTCGTCGGGCCGGATGGGGTTCGCGCTCGCGCAGCAGGCGGCGCGGCGTGGGGCCGAGGTGACGCTGGTGGCGGCCAACACGGGACTGTCGGCGCCCGCCCCGGTCAGGGTCGTAGAGGTCCAGACCGCGGCCGAGCTCCAAGCCGCGTGCGAGCGCGAGTTCGACCGCTGCGACGTGTTGCTGATGGCAGCCGCGGTGGCCGATTTCCGTCCCCGCGAGGCCGCCGATCACAAGCTCAAGAAGGATCTCGGGCCGCCGACGATCGAGCTCGAGCCGACGGCCGACATCCTCACTGGCCTAGCGGGCAGGCGCCGGCCCGGCCAGCTGGTGTTCGGCTTCGCGGCCGAGCACGGCGAGCAGGCCGTCGACTACGGTTTGGAGAAGCTCGGTCGCAAGCGGTTGGACGCGGTCGTCGTCAACGACATCTCGCAACCGGGGATCGGATTTGACGCCGCCGACAACGAGGTCACGATCGTGCTTGCGGACGGTCGCCACCGCCACGTGTCGAAGGCGAGCAAGGAAAACGTAGCCGGGGTGATACTGGATGAGGTGGAGTCGCTGCTAGCGGGGAAGGAGACAGACGATCGAGCCATCCGAGCACACGCCGATCGCGTCACAAGAGTTTGAGGCGTACACCGCGGTCGGACGGGCGATCGCGGACAACGTGACGAAGGCGGTGCAGATCCGCCGCCAGACGCTCGACCAGCTGATCGTGGCGCTGCTGGCCGAGGGCCACGTGCTGGTCGAGGACTATCCGGGTGTCGGCAAGACAGCGCTCGCGCGGGCGCTGGCGCGCTCGATCGACTGCCAATTCGCGCGCATCCAGTGCACCTCGGACCTGTTGCCGGCCGACGTCGTCGGCACCAACGTCTACGACCAGCGCGAGCAGCGGTTCGAGTTTCGTCCTGGACCCGTGTTCGCCAACGTGGTGCTGGTGGATGAGATCAACCGCGCCTCGCCGAAGACGCAGTCGGGACTGCTCGAGTGCATGCAGGAGCGCCGCGTCACGGTCGACGTGACGACGCACGAGCTGGCGCGGCCGTTCCTCGTGCTCGCGACGCAGAACCCGATCGAGTACGAGGGCACCTACCCGCTCCCGGAGGCCCAGGTCGACCGGTTCATGATCCGGATCTCGCTCGGTTATCCCGACCAAGCGGCCGAGGCCGGGATGCTCGCCGCGCACGAGACCGGCGACAAGGTGCTGGCGCTGCGCCCGGTCGCGACCGCCGCCGAGGTGCTCGCGGCACAGGACGCGGCCGGCCGGATCCTGGCCTCGGCACCCCTGCGCGACTACGTTGTGCGCCTGCTGTGGCGGACGCGCGAGGACCCCCGCGTCGACCTCGGCGCCAGCCCCCGCGCCGGCCTGATGCTGCTCCGGGCGTCGAAGGCGCACGCGATGATGGCCGGGCGGGACCACGCGCTACCCGACGACGTCCAGGCGCTGGCGCAAGCGGTCCTCGCACACCGGCTCGTACTCGCGCCCGAGACCCCACACGCCGCCGCCGACGACGTGATCGCCGACGCGTTGTCTGCTACCAGGGCGCTGTGATGAAGGCACCGCGGCTGCTTGCCAGGCGGGCCGCGGCCGTGGCGCTCGCCGGCCTGGTGCTGACGCTGATCGCGTTCCTGTTCGACGCGTCGCCGCTGTTCGTCCCCGGGATCGCGCTCGCCCTGATCGGCGCCGTGGCACCGGCCTGGGTGTGGGCCAGCGCCCGCGGTGCCCAGGCGCAGCGCCACCTGGAAGCCGAGCGCGTCGTCGAGGAACAGACGCTGGCGGCAACGATCGAGGTCCGACGTAGCCGCCTGGGGCTGCCGGGAGCCGAGGTCGTCGACCCGTTCACCGGCTCGCGCCTGGAGCTGGGCGGGCCCCTGTCGCCGTTCCGCGGCGGCCGGATCGCCAACGTTCGCGTCGTGACCCGCTTCCCGCGCCGCGGCCTGCACGAGCTGGCGCCACCGGCGTTGGTGGTCCGCGATCCGCTTGAGCTGGCGCGGGTCGAATGCACCAGCGCCGCCCCCGCCCAGCGCCTGCTCGTGCTCCCGCGCACGGAGCCGGTGCGGTGGCTGGACTCGGGCACCGGCCGCAGCCTGCGGCTGCCCGATGGTCGGTCTCCGGCCGAGGCGTTCGCCGCCGTGGATGTCGACGGGCTGCGCCCCTACCGGCCGGGAACGTCCGCCAGCCGCATCTACTGGCCCGCGGTGGCACGCGGGGCGGGGTTGATCGAGCGCCGGTTGCGAGCCGACGGCGACACGCGGCCGCTCGTTGTGCTCGATGCCCGCGACTCGAGCGCGCGGCCGACGCTGGTCGACGCCGCCGTGCGCGCCGCCGCCTCGCTGACGCTCGAGTTCGCGCGGCTGGCCGGCTGCGGGCTGCTGCTGCCGGGTGAGCAGCGCGTGACGGCGGTCGACCGCGAGCTCAGCACGTGGCCGGCCGCGATCGCGCGCCTGGCGCTGGTCGAGGGCGGGCCGGACGCCAAGCCGCCGGCGCTCGGGCCGGCCGGTGGCCGGCTTGGCCCGATGATCTACGTCGCCGCGCGCCCGCCTGAGCGCCTGGCCGCGTTGAACGGGGGACGGGGGTTGATCCTGCTCGTCGTTCCCAGGCAGTGTCTGAGCGACGGCCGTCCGAGCGGCGTGCGAGGACCGCTGCGGGCGACACTCGAAGTGTCCGGCTGTCGCGGTTTCCTGCTCGGCGCGCGCCGCGAGCCTGAGCGCGTCAAGGCGAGAGAGGTCAGCGCCGCATGAGCGCCGGGGCCCACACGGTCACCGTCGCGCCGAGCTTCGAGCGCTCCACGCCGGCCGACAACCGCGAGCTCTCGGACTCGGCTCGCCACGTGATCCGTCTGGCCAGCTTCAGCGCGCTGGCTCTCTACGGCGTGATCCGCTGGGGCACGCTGGTCAGCCCGACGCCGACCTGGCGTCTGGTCGGGCTCGTGGTGCTGGCGGCCGTGCTGGCGGGGAGCGCGCCGCGGCTGCGTCCGTTCGGGCTCTGGGCGCCGATCCTGGTGGCGTGCGGGATCTGTCTGCTCGCGTTCCCGGTCGCGGGGCTGCAGTGGCACTCGTTCGTCCACCTGCGGCTCGCGGTCAGCGCCCGGCACATCGGCGACGGCCTCGAGGCGCTGCCCAACGCGCTGGTCCCGTACAGCGGCACAAGCCACGCGGTCCGGCTTGTGATCGCGCTCGGAGCGGCGGTCCTGCTGCTCGACTCGGCGCTCGTGCTGGCGTTCGCCCCGGCCTCTTTCGGCGACGCTCGGCGTGCGGGCGCGGCGCTGCCGCTGATCGCGCTCGCGGTAGTTCCTGCGACGCTCGTCCGCCCGGAGTTCCCGTACCTCCAGGGGCTCGTCCTGTTCGCGTTGCTGGCGCTGTTCATGTGGGGTGAGCGGATCCGGCGCGAGGCGTTTGGTCCGGCGCTCGGCTTCGCGGCGCTCGCGGGGATCGTCGCCGCGCTCGCCGCCCCGCGGCTGGACCAGCACAAGCCGCTGCTCAACTACCGCGCCTGGACCGGGGCGGCGCAGCACGTCCGAGTCGACGCGTTCGATTGGAACCAGACCTACGGGCCGCTGCACTGGCCGCACGTCGGTCATCAGGTGATGACCGTCGCCGCCAAGACGGGCGACTACTGGAAGGCCGAGAACCTCGATGTCTTCAACGGCATCGACTGGGTGGCCGGGACGACTACAAGCGGGCCCGCGCTACCCCCGCCGAGCCAGGCGTCGGTGGCACGGTGGACGCAATCGGTTCGGGTGACGGTCACCGGCATGACGACCCCTGACGTGATCGCGCCCGGCGAGGCGGGACAGCCGATCGGCGTCTCCGGCGGGGTGCTCGCGGGGCTCGACCCGGGCCGCTGGGTCGCCGCCCGGGAGCTGAGTCCGGGCAGCAGCTATCAGGTCACGAGCTACTCGCCGCACCCGTCGGCCGCGCAGCTCAGCCACGCCGGCCTCGCTTACCCATGGACGGCGCTGAGCGATGATCTGGCGCTCAGCGTCCCCGGCCAGTACTCACTGCTGGATCAGTACACGCAGGCGATCTTCGGTCCGTTCCACGCGCCGACGAAGGCGCACCTGTTGCAGGGTGGCGTGCCGGTTCATGGACCGAGCATCAGCAAGCTGCTGGCCGACTCGCCGTATGCCGCGGCGTACGTGCTCGCGCAGCACCTGGCCGCCGAGTCAAGGACCCCGTACGCGCTCGTCGAGAACGTGCTGCGCTACCTCTCGCACGGGTACACGTACAACCAGAACCCACCGCTGACCAACTACCCGCTCGCGACCTTCCTGTTCAAGGACAAGAAGGGCTACTGCCAGCAGTTCTCGGGTGCGATGGCGCTGTTGCTGCGGATGGGAGGCGTGCCGGCGCGGGTCGCCGCGGGCTTCACGTCGGGCAACTTCAACCGCGCGACCGGCCAGTGGGACGTGACCGACATCGACGCACACGCGTGGGTCGAGGTGTGGTTCCCGCACTACGGCTGGGTGCGGTTTGACCCGACGCCGGCGGTCGCCCCGGCTCGCGGTGGCCAGACGTCGCCTGGTCTGGCGAAGATCCTTCCCGGCGGCAACGGGTCGCTGCCGGCGCCGATCAGCCACGGCAACAGGTCCTCGGGGGCTGGCTCGGTCTCGACCCGGCACGGCTCCGGCTCGAGCACGACGCCGCTGCTGATCGTGCCCGCGCTGGCGATCCTGGTCGCGCTCGGCCTGCTGGGGCGGACGCTGCTGCGCCCGGCGCCGGATACCGACGATCTGCTCGCTGAGCTCGAGCGCGCGCTGGCCCGCACCCGACGGCCGCTGCAGGCGCAGACGACGCTCGCGGCGCTCGAGCACCGATTCCGTGACTCGGCGGCCGCGGCCGGCTACATCCGTGCGCTGCGACTGATTCGCTACAGCGGCGCCGAACAGAAGCCGACCGCTCATGGACGCCGCGCGCTGCGCGCGCAGCTGCGTGACGGTCTGGGTGTGAGCGGGCGCCTGCGGGCGCTGTGGGCGTTGCCGCCCCGGCTGCCGCTGCATCTGAGACGGCGGGCCGGGCATTAAACTGGTCGCAGTGGATGACGTCTATGACCTATTCCGTCGTGGCACTGAGCTGCTCGAGGCGGGTCACCACCACCAGGCCGCGGTTCCGCTCTCTCGCGCGCGCGACCTAGCGCCCGAACAGACATCGATTCGAGAGGCGCTCGGCCGGGCGCTGTTTCACAGCCAGCGCTACGAGCAGGCCGCGCAGGAGTTCCAAGCCGTGATCGACCGGGCGCCGACCAATGACTACGCACTGTTCTGCCTCGGCCGCTCGCTGCAGCTGCTGGGGCGCCACGCCGAGGCTCGCAAGCCGCTGGCCCTGGCCGCCTGCCTGCAGCCCGGCCGCCGCGACTACCGGCTGTACCGCGACCGGGCGAGGGCCCGCGCCGGCGACGCCCAGGGCCTCTAGCGAGAGCCACATACGAGCGCCATAAAGTCGTCTGGACAGGCGTTCACAAGCTCCCCAGCAGTGCTACGCTGAACGCACAGCTTTCGTGCCGGGCGCTTCCCGGCAGCAGTTCTGAGAGTGGGCGCCCGCCCGCTTTTTTTGTGAGATTTGTCGACGGAGGAGAACTTGACCGCACTACAGACCGAGATCGAAGCGAGGCTCGCTACGACCGAGCCTGAGGTCGAGGTGCTGCTGGCCGAAGTCATCTCCGGCTCGACCCTAAGGCTGTTCATCGACCATCCCGATGGCGTCACGCTGGCGCTTTGCGAGCGGGTGTCGGGCCACCTCGGCGATTACCGGGAGCGGTACTCGCTCGAAGTGTCCTCGCCCGGCCAGGAACGGCCGCTGACAAAGCCCCAGCACTTCACGCGCTTCCTCGGACGGCGCGCGCGCGTCCGTCTGCGCGACGCGTCGGAAGGTCACAAGCAGCTGACCGGCGAGCTCGTCGGTGCCTCTGACCAGGACGTGACGATTGCTGCCGCCGACGGTGTCGTGACGATCCCCTACGAGCAGATCGCCCGATCAACCCTCGTACCCGGAGACTGAGTCCATGTCCAAGGAAATCGTTGAGGCCGTACGGGGCCTCGCAGCGGAGAAGAACATCTCACACGAGAAGCTGATGGAGGCGCTCGAAGACGCGCTGCTGTCGGCGTACAAGAAGACCCCCGGGTCGGCGCCGTACGCGAAGGTCGAGATGGACCGCGACAGCGGCGACTTCATCGTCTGGGAGCTGAAGATCCCGCCGGAGCTCGAGGAGCAACTGCTGATCGAGGCGACCGAGGAGCAGCAGCCGACGGTCGACCCCGAGACCGGCGAGATGCGCGAGGCGCCCGAGCCGGAGATCGACCTCGAGAAGCTCAAGGAGTACGAGGATCAGATCGAGATCGAGGACGTCACCCCGCACGACTTCGGGCGGATCGCCGCCCAGACCGCCAAGCAGGTGATCCTGCAGCGGATCCGTGAGGCCGAGCGCGACATGATGTTCGAGGAGTACCGCGACCGCGTCGGCGAGCTGATCACTGGGATCGTCCAACAGTCCGACTCGCGTTACACGCTGGTCCAGCTCCGCGAGCGGGTCGAGGCGCTGCTGCCCAAGTCAGAGCAGGTCGACGGCGAGCGCTACGACCACTCGCAGCGGATCAAGGCCGTGATCAAGGACGTCTCGAACTCGACCAAGGGCCCGAGCATCATCGTTTCGCGCCGCGACCCTGAGCTGATCAAGTCGCTCTTCGAGCTCGAGGTGCCAGAGATCGCCGACGGACTGGTAGAGATCACCGGCGTCGCTCGCGAACCCGGGTACCGCTCGAAGATCGCGGTCGTCTCGCACGTCGACGGGGTAGACCCGGTCGGCGCCTGCGTCGGTCCGCGCGGGTCCCGGGTGCGAATGGTCGTGTCCGAGCTGCGCGGCGAGAAGATCGACATCATTCCCTACAACGACGAGCCGGCCCGGTTCGTCGCCAAGGCGCTGTCGCCGGCGCGCGTGCGCGAGGTGCTGGTCGACGACGCCGGCAAGCAGGCAACCGTGATCGTGCCCGACGACCAGCTGTCGCTCGCGATCGGCCGCGAGGGCCAGAACGCGCGCCTCGCGGCGCGGCTGACCGGGTGGCGAATCGACATCCGTTCCGAGACCGAGTTCGCCGCCGAGGAGGCCGAGCACGGCTACGACGAGGAGGACGCTCAGCAGGGCCGCTGCGCCGCGATTCTGTCCAACGGCCGCCGCTGCCCGAACGCGGCGCTGCCGGGCTCACGCTATTGCGGAATCGAGGCCCACCAGGCGCTGGCCAATAAGGACACAGATCAGGTCGAGGCGCCCGACGAGCAGCCCGCTCCGGCGGCGGCCGACGAGGCTCCCGCCGACCAGGCTGCTGAGACTGACGCCGAGGCCGCTCCCCAAGCCCCGCCAGAGACCGCCAACGGCGCCGCCGAACAGGCCGCGGCGGATGCACCGGCAGCCGAGGGTGCGGGTTCCGAGGCGACGTAGACTGCATAAGGGCATGAATAAGCGCGTCCACGAGATCGCCAAGGAGCGCGGGCTTCCCGCGAGGGACGTCCTCGCCCGCTTAAAGGCGGCGGGAATCGAGGTCAAGGCCTCATCGTCGTCGGTCGACGAGGAGGTCGCTGCGCGCGTGCTCGCCAACGGTGACGCGACCGCTCCGGCGGACGGCGCCAAGTCAAAGCCACCGGGCTCCAAGGCAAAGGGAGACGACGCCAAGGGCAGCCGCAAGGCGCCCGCCGGCACGACGCACGAAGAGGCCCCGCCGGCGAGCGCCGCCGCCGCGAACATAGCTGCGGCGCCGGCAGCGGCCCAAGCGCCGGCCGCAATCCCGGCCACCGGCGATCAGACTCCCGCTCCATCCGCAGACGCCGCACGTAGCCAGGCGGCTGAGCACCACAAGCGGCCGACCCGCGACTCGCTGCAGGGCGAGCGCGCCCCCGGCAACGCCGGCGGACGTCGCCGTGTGGTGATCGACTCCCAGGCCTCGCGCCGCGCCGGCGGCCCCGGCGGCGGCCCGCAGGCCAACCAGCCTCCCCGGCGCCAGCGGCGGGGCCGGCGGCGTCGCGGTGTGTACGACGAAGAGGCCGAGTCCCGGCCCTCGCAGCCGGCGCCGTCCGAGCCCGGTTCGATCCAGATCATCTCGGGCTCGACGGTCAAGGACGTAGCCGAATACCTCGATGTCCGCGTGCCGGAGGTCGTCAAGAAGCTGATGGAGCTGGGCGAGATGAAGACCCAGACGCAGACGCTGTCAGACGAGACGATCCTGGTGCTCGGGTCCGAGCTCGGCAAGCCGGTCGAGATCGTCCACTCAGAGGACGAGGAGGTCGCCGATCCCGTATTCAACGACGCCGAAGAGGACCTCGTCGAGCGCGCGCCAGTCGTGACGATCATGGGCCACGTCGACCACGGCAAGACCTCGCTGCTGGACGCGATCCGCGAGACCCAGGTGGCGGCCGGTGAGGCCGGCGGGATCACGCAGCACATCGGCGCCTACCAGGTCCAGCACGACGGCCACATGGTCACGTTCCTCGACACCCCCGGCCACGAGGCGTTCACGGCGATGCGCGCCCGCGGAGCGAAGGTCACCGACATCGCGGTGATCGTGGTCGCGGCCGACGACGGCGTCAAGCCGCAGACCGAGGAGGCCGTCGACCACGCCAAGGAGGCCGGCGTGCCGATGCTGGTCGCCGTCAACAAGATCGACAAGGAGGGCGCACAGCCCGACCGCGTCCGCACCGAGATGACCGCCCTCGGGCTGCAGCCCGTCGAGTGGGGCGGCGACACGGAGTTCGTCGACGTCTCGGCGAAGACGAAGCAGGGGCTCGACGACCTGCTCGAGACGATCATCGTGATGGCCGAGGTCGAGGAGCTGCGCGCCAACCCCGACGCCGCCGCGTCGGGCAGCGTGATCGAGTCAAAGCTCGACCCCGGCCGCGGCCCAGTCGTGACGATCCTCGTCAGCCGCGGGACGCTCGAGGTCGGCGACGCGCTGGTCGCAGGCGCCAACTGGGGCCGGGTGCGGGCGATGCACGACTTCACGGGCAACCGGATCGGTCAGGCGCTGCCCGGCGAGCCGGTCGAGGTACTGGGTTTCGACGGCGTCCCCGAAGCCGGCGAGCACGTGCGAGTGGTGGAGCACGAGCGCCGCGCCCGGCAGCTGGCCGGCGAACGCCTGACGCGGCTCAAGGCCGAGTCGATCGCTCGGCGGAGCGGCAAGCGCGTGTCGCTGGAGGACATCTTCGGCAGCGGCCTGCAGGAGCTCAACCTGGTGCTCAAGGCCGACGTCGCCGGCTCGCTGGAGGCGATCGAGGACGAGATCGCGAAGCTGCCGCAGGAGGAGGTGTCGGTCAACGTGATCCGCCGTGCCGTCGGCGCCGTCACCGAGTCCGACGTGATGCTGGCCGCGGCCTCCGACGCCGTGATCCTCTCCTTCAACGTGCGCCCGGTCGGCGACGCGCGCGCCGCGGCCGACCGCGAGGGCGTCGAGATCCGCCACTACGCGGTCATCTACCGCGCGATCGATGAGCTCCGCAGCGCGATGCAGGGAATGCTTGCCCCCGAAGAGGTAGAGGAGGCGCTCGGCTCGGCCGAGGTGCGCCAGATCTTCCGCGCCTCGCGGGTCGGGACGATCGCCGGCTCACACGTCATCGATGGCAAGATCACCCGCGGCTCGAAGGTCCGGCTGGTGCGCGACGGAACCGTCATCTACGACGGCGAGATCGCGAGCCTGCGGCGCTTTAATGACGACGTCCGCGAGGTCGCAAGCGGTTTCGACTGCGGGATCGTTTTGCGCGACTATGCGGACGTCAAGGAAGGCGACGTGCTCGAGACCTACGCAACGCGGCAGGTCGAGCGCGAACTCGCCTAGTCCGGGCGGCCGGTGCCCGGGTTTGTTGCTGTGATGGTGATCGAGCTTCACTTCCCCGATGCCGGCAGCCTGAAGGCCAAGCGCAAGGAGCTCTCGTCGATCAAAGCCCAGCTCCACAGGCGTTTGGGCGCGGCGGTATCGGAGACCGGACACCAGGATCTGTGGCAGCGATCCACGCTGACGGCGTCGCTGACCGGCGGCTCGCTGCGCCAGCTGAACGCCGCCGCCGACGAGCTCGAGCGGTGGGTGATCGCCCGCTGCCCCGACGGCGCTCGCATCGAGCGGCTCGTCGCGTCGGTCGAGGATCTGCGCCAATGAGGTCGCAACGCGAACAGCCGTGCGGAGGGTAGGATGCGCGGTGGCCGGATGCGGCGCGTGGACGAGGCAATGAGAGCCGTGCTCAGCGACGCGATTTCGAAGGACCTGAAGGATCCGCGAATAGGTTTCGTGACCGTGACCGGAGTCAAGACAAGCCCCGACCTGCGCCATGCCCGCGTCTACGTGAGCGTGCTCGGCGACGATGCCGCCCGCGAGGCGAGCATCGACGGGCTGCGCTCGGCGCACGGCTTCCTGCAGCGCCGCGTCGCGACCGAGCTGACGCTCAAGCACACGCCCGCGCTGGCGTTCGAGTACGACGGCTCGGTCGACCGCGGGATGCGGATCACCGAGCTGATCAACTCCGAGTCGTCGGGGGCAGCCGGTGACGAGTAACGGCGACCGCTCCGACCGCGAGCTGGTGCTCGACGAGCTGCGCGAAGCCGACAAGCTGATCGTCGTCACGCACGAGAACCCCGACGGCGACGCGCTCGGGTCGCTGGTCGCGATGCAGGGCATCCTCGCCGCGATCGGCAAGGACTGCCTGATGTTCATCGACGCGCACGAGTTCCCGCTGCCGCAGGAGTACCGCTTCCTGACGCTCCCAGGGCTCGTCTCCGAGCCACCGCCCGACCTCGAACAGCGGACGATCGTGTTCCTCGACTGCGGCAACCTCGACCGTAACTCCGCCGAGGCCTTCCGCCGCCCGGGCATCCACCTGCTCAACATCGACCACCACCACGACAACACCCGTTTCGGGACCGTCAACCTGGTCGTCCCGGACGCGTCGTGCACGGCCGAGATCGTCTGGGACCTGACGGCCGGGCTTGACGTGAAGCCCAGCCTGACCGTCGCCGAGGCGCTGTATGTGGGCCTGATCACCGACACCGGGCGGTTCATGTACGAGAACACCGGCCGCCGCGCGCATCTGATGGCGGCCGACCTGATCGACATCGGTGTCGACGTCCACGAGATGTACCGCCGCGTCTACGAGGACGTCCCCTACGGCAAGCTGGCGCTGCTCGCCCGCGGGCTCGCCAACGTGGAGCGCTACGACGATGGGCGGCTGACGATGACCGCGCTGAGCGCGACCGACTTCCGCGACTCAGGCGCCGAGGAGAGCTACTCCGAGGGCGTCGTCGACCACCTGCGCTCGGTTCAGGGCACTGCCGTCGCGGCGCTCGTCCGCGACCGGATCAGCAACGGCGGCGACGGCCAGCGCAAGGTCTCGCTGCGGGCCTCCGACAACCGCGTGGACGTGTCGGCGATCGCGCGGGCGCAGGGGGGAGGCGGGCACCGCCAGGCGGCCGGCTTCACGACCGGCCTGTCGCACGACGAGCTCGTGCGCTTCCTGCGCGCCCAGCTCGCCGCCCAGCTCTGAGCCGCCCCGGCGGTGGATATTTGGGCACCTATAGGTCCTAAATGTCCCACGACCACGTCCTCCTGATCGACAAGCCCGCCGGCGTTACCTCGCACGACGTGGTCGCCCGGATCCGCCGCACGCTGCCCCGCAAGACCAAGGTCGGGCACGCCGGGACGCTCGACCCGTTCGCGACCGGGCTGCTGCTGGTGCTCGTCGGGCGCGCGACGCGAACCCAGCGCTTCCTGATGGCGCTGCCCAAGCGCTACGAGACGGTCGCGCGCTTCGGCGCCGTCTCGACCACCGGCGACCCGGATGGCGAGATCGTCGCCAGGGGCGCCGTGCCCGACGGCGACCTCGATCTCCCGACCGGCCGGATCATGCAGCGCCCGCCCGCGTACTCGGCGGTCAAGGTCGGCGGGCGACGGGCCTACGAGCTGGCGCGCGCCGGCACCGCGCTTGAGCTCCCCGAACGCGAGGTCGAGATCTACGAGTTCACTGAGCGGTGGCGTGACGGCGACCGCCGCGCGTATGCGATCGAGTGCTCGTCGGGCACTTACGTCCGGAGCCTGATCGCCGACCTCGGCGACGCCTATTGCGAGCAGCTGCGCCGCACGCGGATCGGGGCCTTCGATGTCGCAGACGCCGATCCCGAACGCCCGCTCGCGCTGGTCGACGCGCTGAACTTCCTGCCAGCGCTCGAGCTCGACGACGCCCAGGCCGGGGCGATCGGGCATGGCCGCCCGATCGATGTCACCGGCGATCCGCCACGCGGCACGGTGCGCCTGACCTGCGACGGCGAGCTGGTGGCGCTCGCGCAGCCCGGGCCGGGGCCGTCGCAGCTACGGCCGGTGGTCGGCTTGCGATAGCTCGTAGGCTTCCGCCGCAATGCAGGTGACCAAGCTCCAAGACGCGGAGCCTCGGCCGCGGCGGGTCGCCGTCGGCGAGTTCGACGGCGTCCACCTCGGTCACCGCGAGGTGATCGCCGGCAGCGACACGGTGCTGACCTTCGATCCGCACCCGCTGGCGGTGATCCGCCCCGAGGCGGCGCCGAAGCTGCTGATGAGCCTCGACGCCAAGGTCGAGCGGATCGCGACGCTCGGGGTTCGCGAGCTGGTCGTGATCGGATTCGACGACCAGTTCGCGGCTCAGAGTCCGCAGGAATTCATCGACGAGGTGCTGGTCGGCCGGCTGCAGGCGACACACGTGTCGGTCGGCGAGAACTTTCGCTTCGGCTACCGCGCGGGCGGCGATCCGGCGTTGCTGGGCGGCGACGGCCGCTTCGAGACCCGGGTCGTGACGCTGGTCGAGGTCGACGGCGAGGTCGTCTCCTCGAGCCACATCCGCGCGCTCGTGCTCGCCGGCGACGTCGAGCACGCTGCCCGCTTTCTCGGCTCTCCGTTCCAGCTCCGCGGACAGGTCGTCGCCGGCGACCGACGGGGGCGCATGCTGGGGTTCCCGACCGCCAACATCGTCCCCGACGAGGATCTCGTATGCCCGGGCCACGGCGTCTATGCGGCCCACGCCGGTGACGCCTGCGCCGCCGTGTCTGTCGGCGTGCGGCCGACGTTCGGCACCGGCCGCGGCGTGCTGGTCGAGGCCTACCTGCTCGACCGCGACGTCGACCTCTACGGGCAGACGCTCGGCATCGATTTCATCGCCCGGTTGCGAGGCGAGCGCCGCTTTGACACGGTCGACGGACTGGTCGAGCAGATGCGGCGCGACGTCGAGGCCACGCGCCGGCTCTGCTAGCCTCACCGGCCGCATGCCCTTGACCCAAGAACGCAAGCAGGAGCTGGTCTCGAAGTTCGGAGACAGCGCTGCCGACACCGGCAAGACCGAGGTCCAGATCGCGCTCCTCACCGACCGGATCAACATGCTCACTGAGCACCTGCGCACGCACCGCAAGGACCATCACTCGCGCCGCGGGCTGCTGATGCTCGTCGGCCAACGTCGCCGCCTCCTGAACTACCTCCAGGGCAGCGACCTCGAGCGCTACCGCACGCTGGTGCGCGAGCTCGGCCTGCGCAAGTGATCGAAGCCGGCAACCCGGCGCCGGAGTTCACGCTCAAGCGCGCCGACGGCAGCGACTTCACGCGCACGGACCTCGAAGGGCAGACGACCGTGCTGGTTTTCTACCCGTTCGCGTTCAGCCCCGTCTGCACCGACCAGCTCAACCTCTACGAGGAAGTGCTCGGCGACCTGCGCGAGCGCGGCGCGACGATGTATGCGGTTTCGTGCGACGCGACCTATTCCCAGACGGCGTTCAAGGACCAGCTCGGTGTGTCGATCGAGCAGCTGTCGGACTTCGAGCCCAAGGGCGCCACCTGCAGGGCGTTCGGCTTGTACCACGAGGGCGGGTTCCCGCAGCGGGCGCTGATCATCACCGCCCCGGACGCGACGGTGCGCTGGAGCTATCAGGCGCCCTCGCCCGGCGATCTGCCAGGCGCGAACCTGATCTTCGACGCGCTCGACGCCTGACGCCCGCCCGACGGCGACCGTGACCGAGCTGGGCTCAGCGCCGGTCCCCGGGCCCGGCCCCGACGATCACGTCCGCGGCCCCGACGGCGCGCCGCTGCTGATCGAGTACGCGGACTTCGAGTGCCCGTTCTGCGCCGCGCTCCACGTCCGCCTCGCGGGCATGCAGGCGCGGATCGTGTTCCGCCACTTCCCGGTCCGCTCGAGCCACCCGCGGGCCTGGGCCGCGGCCTGTGCGGCCGAGGCGGCGGCGCTGCAGGGCCACTTCTGGGAGATGCACGACGCGCTGATGTCCGACCAGGCACGGCTCGAGGACCCACACCTGTGGGCGCGCGCACAACAGCTCGGGCTCGATCTCGATCGTTTCGAGCGTGATCGGCGCAGCGACGCTGTGCTCGAGCGCGTCACGCGCGACTTTCGTCGCGGCATCCGCGCCGGAGTGGTGACGACGCCGGCCATGTTCGCGTTCAAGGGCGGCCGCGCTCGCCGCGTCGATGCGGAGCAGCTAAGCGGTCTTTGAGATCGGCTGCTCGGCCGGCGCTTGGAGCTCGAGATCGTCGAGCGTCGGCTGGCGTCCGCGGAGCGGTCGCTGGGCGCCGGGAGTCGAAAGCGCCGCGCGCACGAGGTCGAGCTGCCGGTCCCTGAGCTCCGGATCTACGTGCTGGAACGAGCGCGCCGCCTCGCAGACGCCCTTGACCATCATCATCACGTCCACGCCGCTGATGTCGGGGCGTACCGTGCCCGCTTCCTGCGCGGCGCGGACGAGCTCGTCGATCGTGCCCATCAGCTCGACGTGCGCCGCGTTGATCTCCTCGTTGGCGAGCCACTCGTCGTCGAGCGCATCGAACAGCGCCATGTCCGTCTGCTTGGTGCCGACCGACTGCTCGATCAAGTCGAACATCGCCTCGCCGGGATCCGGCGATTGCAGCGCGGCGCGCCCGCGGGCGGCCGACTCGCGCATCCGCTCGACGACGATCGCCGCGATCAGGTGCTCCTTTGACGGGAAATTGCGGAACAGCGTTCCACGGCCGACGCCTGCGCGTTCGGCGATCTCGCCGACGCCGACGTCGAGGCCCCGTTCACAGAAGATCTCGGTCGCGGCGTCGATCAACCGCCGGCGGTTGCGCTCGGCATCCGCTCGCAGCGGTCGACGCTCGTCTTCCATATTGGCCGCATTGTCCTCGATCGGGCACATGGACGCATCAATTTCGCGCCCGCGGCTCTACGCCGCGAGCACGGGAGCCGCAGCGCCGGTGGCGTTCAGCTCCATCTCGATCTCCTTGGTGTGGCTGCGCCGGAGGGCGAACGCCATGATCGCCGCGCCGCTGGCGAGCATGATCGCCGCCGCCAGGAAGGCGACGTGGTAGCCCGACACGCGGGCGGCGACGACCGTCGCGCTGTGACTCGACAGCAGCCGGGCGGTCTGGCTGGCGGCGAGCGTCGAGAGGATCGCCAGGCCGAGTGAGCCGCCGACCTGCTGGGAGGTGTTGAACAGGCCCGACGCGAGCCCGGAGTCCTCCTCGCCGACGCCGCCGGTCGCCAGCAGCGTGATCGGGACGAACACCAGCCCCATGCCGATGCTCAGCGGCATCAAGCCGGGCAGCAGGTCGCTGAGGTAGCTGCCGTGGACCGGAACCTGGGTCAAGACCAGCATCCCGACCGTCGCCAGCACCAGCCCGGCGACCGACACGTTGCGGACCCCGGCTCGCCGGACGAGCTGCTGGGCGAGCCCGGCGCCGATCACGATTCCGGCCGTCACCGGCAGGAACGCGAGCCCGGCCTTGAGCGGGCTGTAGCCGAGGATCTCCTGCACGTACAGCGACGCGAAGAAGAACATCCCGAACATCCCGGACGCGAGCAGCAGCAGCACGCTGTCCGCGACCGCGATCGTCCGCACCCGGAAGATGCTCAGCCGCACGAGCGGCGCCGGGCTGCGGCGCTCGATCGCGTAAAAGCCGGCCAGCAGCGCGAGCGCGACGGCGCCCAAGCCGAGCGTCCGCGCCGAGCCCCAGCCGTACGACTGTGTTTCGACGATCGTGTAGACCAGCAGGACGAGCCCCGCGGTGACCGTCACGGCTCCGGCGAGGTCGAACGAGCGCTGCGCGGTGCGGATCCGCGACTCGGCGACGTAACGCATCGCCATCGCGAACGTGATAATCCCGACCGGGACGTTGACGAAGAACACCCAGCGCCAGGACGCGAGGTCGGTCAGCAGGCCGCCCATCAGCAGCCCGACGGCGCCGCCGCCGGCTGCGATCGCGGCCCAGACTCCCAGCGCCCGGGTCCGCTCCTGCTGATCGGTGAACGTCGTCGTGATGATCGCCAGCGCCGCGGGCGACACCAGCGCGCCGCCGAGGCCCTGCAGGCCCCGCCCGACGATCAGCATCGTCGACGACTGCGCGAGCCCGTTGATCAGCGAGGCGATCGAGAACACCGCGATGCCGGCGACGAACAGCCGCTTGCGTCCGAGGATGTCGGCAGCCCGTCCGCCCAGCAGCAGGAAGCCGCCGAAGATCAGCGTGTAGCTGTTGACCACCCACTGCAGGTTGGCGGGGGAGAAGTGCAGCCCGCGCTGGATCGACGGCAACGCGACGTTCACCACGGTGGCGTCGAGCACGACCATGAACTGGGCCATGCAGGCGATCACCAGCACGAGCCAGCGATTGGTGGTTCTGTCGGCTGCCAAGGCTGTTGCGCTCATCTGCTTAACTCCTGAAGGACGGGGGCTCTCGAGCTAACTGGACCAGACGGTCCGGTTACGGTAGCACAACCGGACCGACTGGTCCGCTTTGCTCCGCTCCAGTCACGATGAACTGCGAACCCGAGGCCCACATCGGGCACATGGAGCGTCGTCGGCGCTGGGAAGTCTTAGGCGAGAGCGCGCGACCCCTTACGCCACCCGCAAATAAGTGCGTTGACCCCGGGCGACCCGCTAGCATCACGCCCGTTCGGAAAAGATGAGAAACGAAGCACTCCGCCGACCGAAGGGCGGAGAGAGAAGAAGGGAATTGAATATGTCTGACGCCGTTACGCGCGTCTCCGTCGAGATCGAGGGCAAAGAGATCTCGTTCGAGACCGGCAAGTTGGCCAAGCAGGCCTCCGGCGCCGTCGTCGTCCGTTCTGGCGACACGATGGTCCTTTGTACAGCGACCGCGGGCAACCTCCGCGACGTCGATTTTCTCCCGCTCACGGTGGACGTCGAAGAGCGGATGTATGCGGCCGGGAAGATCCCCGGCTCGTTCTTTAAGCGCGAAGGACGCGCGGGGGAGAAGGCAACCCTGTCGGCGCGCCTGATCGACCGCCCGATCCGCCCCCTGTTCCCCAAGGGCTGGAGCTATGAGACGCAGCTGGTCGCGATGCCGATCTCGGTCGACCACGTCGATCCGTACGACATGCTCGCGATGAACGGCGCCTCCGCGGCGCTGATGGTCTCCCAGATCCCGTTCCCGACACCGGTCGGCGCGGTCCGGATCGGCAAGATCGACGGCAACTTCGTCGTCAACCCCGACGAGGAGCTGCTGGTCGACGGCACTGACCTCGACCTGATCGTCGCCGGTACCGACGAGGCGATCCTGATGGTCGAGGCCGGCGCGAATGAGATCCCCGAGGCGGAGATCCTCGACGCGCTCGACATCGCGCACGAGAACATCAAGAAGCTCTGCGCCGCCCAGCGTGAGCTCGCCGAGCGGGCCGGGAAGCCCAAGCTCGAGATCGAGGTCCCGGAGGTGAGTGGCGAGCTCTACGAGCAGATCAAGGCCTCGCATGGCGCTGCACTCGACGCGGCGACCCAGGTCGAGGACAAGCTCGAGCGCCAGGAAGCGACCAAGGAGGTCGAGCAGGCGGTGCTGGAGCACTACTCGGGCGACCCGGAGGCCGAGACCTTCGCGGAGTACCGGACGAACGCGCAGCGCGCGTTCGACAAGCTCGAGAAGACGCTGATCCGCGAGCGGATCGCGGTCCACAAGAAGCGTCCCGACGGGCGCACCTCCGACCAGATCCGGCCGATCTCGATCGAGGTCGGCGTGACGCCGCGCACCCACGGGTCGGCGCTCTTCACCCGCGGCCAGACGCAGGCGCTGAGCGTGGTCGCGCTCGGCACGACGCGCGAGGAGATGCGGCTCGACACGCTCGGGCTGGAGACCACCAAGCGCTACTTCCACCACTACAACTTCCCGCCGTTCAGCGTCGGGGAGGCGGGCTTCATGCGCGGGCCCAAGCGCCGCGATATCGGCCACGGGGCGCTGGCGGAGCGGGCTCTGGTGCCGATGGTCCCGACCCAGGAGCAGTTCCCGTACACGATCCGCGTCGTGTCGGACATCCTCGAGTCAAACGGATCGTCGTCGATGGCCTCCGTGTGCGGTTCGACGCTATCGCTGATGGACGCCGGCGTGCCGATCAAGCATCCGGTGGCGGGCATCGCGATGGGCCTGATCAAGGAGGGTGACGACCACATCATCCTCACCGACATCGCGGGCGTTGAAGACCACCTCGGCGACATGGACTTCAAGGTCGCCGGGACCGAGCGCGGGATCACCGCCCTCCAGATGGACATCAAGATCACCGGCGTGACGTTCGAGATCATGCGCGACGCGCTCGCGCAGGCGAAGGTCGCGCGGGAGTTCATCCTCGGCGAGATGGCGGCCGTGATCGACGCCCCGCGCGCGGAGCTGTCCAAGCACGCGCCGCGGATCTCGACGATCCAGATCGACCCCGAGAAGATCGGGCTGCTGATCGGCAAGGGCGGCGAGACGATCCGTGCCCTGCAGGAGGAGTTCGAGTCGCAGATCGACGTCAACGACGAGGGCCAGGTCCTGGTCTACGCGTCCGACGGCGAGCGCGGTGACGCGCTGGTCGACCGGATCCGCGCGATGACCAAGGAGGTCGAGGTCGGCGACGAGTTCACGGGCAAGGTCGTCAAGACGACCACGTTCGGCGCGTTCGTCGAGCTCTCGAAGGGCACAGACGGCCTGCTGCACATCTCCAACATCGCTCCGGGCCGCCGCATCGACACCGTCGAGGAGGTGCTCAACAAGGGCGACGAGGTCGATGTCAAGGTCGTCGAGGTCGACCGCGAGCGAGGCCGGATCGGCCTGCGGCTCGCAAGCGATCCCGAGATCGAGGGCAAGAGCAACGAGGAGCTCGTACAGATCGCGGCGGCCGAGAACGGCGGTCAGCGTCGCGATCGCCCACCGCGTGACCGCGACCGTGACCGCAGCCGCGATCGCAGCGGACGTGACCGCGACCGTGACCGTGACCGCGGCCGGGTGCGCGACCGCGACCCGGACCGCCCCCGGTCCTAGTCGCGGCGCCGGCGGCCCAGTGCGAGAAGAGCACCGCCTGACAACGCTCGAGTCGGGCGTGAGGATCGTGACGGAGGCAATGCCCTCCGTCCGGTCCGTCTCGCTCGGGCTGTGGATCGGGACCGGCTCGCGGCACGAGTCAGACGATCAGGCGGGGCTCTCGCACCTGCTCGAGCACCTGCTGTTCAAGGGCACCGCGAACTACGCATCGATCGAGATCGATCAGATCTTCGACACGATGGGCGCCGAGCTCAACGCCGGCACCGGCAAGGAGACGACGTCGGTGTTTGCGCGCGTGATCGACGCCCATCTCGCCGATGCTTTCGACGTGATGGCCGACATGGTGTTTCGCCCGCTGTTGACCGACATCGACTCCGAGCGCGAGGTGATCCTCGAGGAGATCGCGATGTACGAGGACGACCCGCAGGAGAAGGTGTTCGATCTGCTGGGCGAGGCGACCTTCGGCGACGATCCGCTCGGGCGCGCGATCATCGGCCGCGCGGCGGTGATCTCCGACACGCCGGCGGCCGCGATCGCGGGCTTCTACGCCGACCGCTACAGCCCCTCGAACGTCGTGATCGCGGCGGCCGGCGCGGTCGACCATGACCAGATGGTGGCGCTGGCCACCGACCGGGTCCCGGCGCGGGCGCCAAGCGCCCGTCCGGCGCTCGACCCGGTGCAATCGCCGGGCGGTCCGCGCCGTCGGTTTGAGCGCAAGGACACTGAGCAATTCCACATCTGCCTCGGCGCCACTGGCCTCTCACGCCACGACGACCGCCGCTTCGCGCTGCGGGTGCTCGACACGATCTTCGGCGGCACCTCGTCGTCGCGGCTGTTCCAGGAGGTCCGCGAGCGTCGCGGCCTCGCGTACGCCGTCTACTCGTTCACCAGCGCATACCAGGACACGGGGCAGGTCGGCCTGTACGTCGGCACCAGGGGCGAGAACCTGGCGCAGGCGATGGAAGTGGTCGGTTCCGAGCTCGCGAACTGCATGGTCCAGCCTGCGACTGCCGAGGAGCTGCACCGCGCCAAGGAGAACCTCAAGGGCCGTGTCGTGCTGGCGCTGGAATCGACCGGCGCCCGTATGAACCGGCTCGGCTCCGAGCTGCTGGCCGGCGAGGAGCCGATGGCGATCGACGAGCTCGTGCGGCGGATCGACGCGGTCACGCACGACGATTTGGTCGCGCTGGCACACGAGCTGTGGGCGCCAGAGCGCTTGTCGGCGGCCGGCATCGGCCCCGATCAGGAGCGCTTCGAGGAGGCGCTCGCGGAGGTCGCGCCGGCGCTCGTGGAGACCGCCGGGTGATCCGCGTCGCGGTCGCCGGGGCCGCGGGGCGGATGGGTCAAACCGTCTGCGAGGCCGTCGACGGGGCCGACGACATGGAGCTCGTCGCGCGGGCCGATCCGGCGCTCGGGACATCGGTCACCGAGGCTCTGACGGCCGGGCCCGACGTGCTCGTCGACTTCACAATCCCCGGCACGGCGCTCGCCAACGCCCGCGAGGCGGTGCGGGCGGGCGTCCACGTCGTGATCGGCACGACCGGCTGGGATGCGGCCGAGCTCGAGTCGTTTCGTGGTGCCGGCGCGAACGTGTTCGTGGCGCCCAACTTCGCTGTCGGCGCGGTGCTGATGATGCAGTTCGCGGCCGAGGCGGCGCGTCACATGCGCGCCGCCGAGATCATCGAGCTTCACCACGACGGCAAGCTCGACAAGCCGAGCGGGACGGCGGCGCGGACCGCGGCGCTGATGGCGGCCGCGCGAGAGGGTGGGGGCGAGGTCCCGGTCCACTCGGTGCGGCTGCCGGGGCTGGTCGCCCACCAGGAGGTGATCCTCGGCGACGTCGGGCAGACGCTGACGATCCGCCACGACTCGATCGACCGCTACTCGTTCATGCCCGGCGTGCTGCTGGCGGTCCGACGCGTCTCGGGGCTGACCGACTCGCCCGTCGTCGGGCTCGAAAAA
The DNA here is from genome assembly GCA_963756655.1 of uncultured Solirubrobacterales bacterium. Classification (GTDB taxonomy): domain Bacteria; phylum Actinomycetota; class Thermoleophilia; order Solirubrobacterales; family Solirubrobacteraceae; genus Palsa-465. The sequence continues at coordinate 135,591 of CAVWOQ010000022.1, read as the reverse complement.
CTGTTCTAGCGTCTCGATTCGGAAATTCGGTGGCACCGCTCGAATGCCATCCAATTTATGAATCGGGGCGCTGGGAAGACGCCCGCCTGCCGCCGTGCCCGGCTGACGTTATCGCCGCCTGCGCGAGCCCCACGAACCAATCTGTCACCTCGCCGCGGGTGACGGTCGGATTCTCAAGCCACCAGTTGGCCAGCGATTCGCCGGCGCCGACGATCGCGTGGGCGACGCCGTCGCATGCCGGCGCCTCGAGCCCCGCCCACGACGCCGTACCAGCCTCGAGCATCCGGGCGATCTCGGCCACGACCTGATTTCGTAGCTGGGTCACGAGCTCGACCAGCGGGCGGCTGGCGTTGACCTCGTGGAACAGGACCGTCCAGCCGTCGCGTCGCTCCTCCACGAAGCCGAGAAACTCCGCGATCACCGCGCGCAGCCGGGCCGTCTGCGATGCATCTGAGCGATCGGCTGATACGAGCCGCCGCACGAGCTCACGACCGTTGCGCTCGATGTAGGCGACGTACAGGCCCTCCTTGGAGCCGAAGTACGCATACAGCATCGGCTTGGACACGCCCGCCAGCTCGGCGATTCTGTCCATCGACGCGTGCTCGAATCCGTCGTCGGCGAACACCTGGCCGGCGACACCGAGGATCAGCGGCTCGCGCACTGAGCGTGGCACGCCGCGAGTACCGGCTCGGCGCCCGTCGAGCCTGCCCTGCACGCCGGACCTTGGTGCCTCCCTCGCAGACAAATCGCTTAGGAATCTACCCGAATGGATATTACTTGTGAGTAGAACGGGATGCCGGAGCGAGGAACGAAGCCAAACGTCCATCCGATCCAGCGCCGCGCGCTGCGCGCGTTGGCGTCGCTGAGCTCGCCGCTGCTACCCGACGACTACCTCGAACTCGTCAACCCGCTGTGGTCGACGCGCGAGCTGCGCGGCCGGATCGAGACGATCGACCACGAGACGCGCGATGCGGCGACCGTGCTGATCAAACCGGGCTACCGGTGGTCGGGACATCAGCCGGGCCAATACCTGCGGATCGGGCTCGACATCGAGGGCGTGCGGCACTGGCGCGCGTACTCGCTGACCTCCGACCCGGCTCGCCGCGACGGCTTGATCAGCATCACCGTCAAGAACGTCGACGAGGGCAAGGTCTCGCCCTACCTCGTCCGCCGCGGGAGGCCGGGAACGATCGTCTCGCTCGGCTGCGTCGAGGGTGAGTTCGTGCTCCCGGACCCGCTGCCCGACAAGCTCCTGTTCATCAGCGCCGGCAGCGGGATCACGCCGATCATCAGCATGCTGCGCCACCTCGATCAGGCGAGCCAGCTCGGCGACGCCGTGCTGCTGCACTCGGCGCGGCGCGCCGACGAGGTGATCTTCGGCGATGAGATCAGGGCCCTGGCAGGTCGCCATAAGCGATTTCGGCTGCACGAGCAGCTGACCGCGGACGAGGGGCGGATCGTGCCTGAGGATCTCGACCGCCTGTGTGAGGATTGGCGCGAGCGCGAGACGTTCGTGTCGGGGCCGGGCGACATGCTCGATGCGGTCGCCGAGCACTGGGAGCACGAGGGCGACGAGCACAAGCTGCACTTCGAGCGCTTCCAACCGAGGCTCGGCCTCGGCGAAGGGACCGAGGGCGAAGGGGGGACGATCACGTTCCTCAAGTCCGACGCCGAGGCGGAGTCCGACGGCAAGACGCCGATCCTCGTATGCGGCGAGGAGGCCGGGCTCGATCTCCCTTATGGCTGCCGCGAGGGGATCTGCCACACCTGCGTCGGCGAACTGCGGACCGGGCGCGTCCGCGACCTCAGAAACGGGAAGGTCTACGGCCAGGAGGGCGAGGTGATCAGGACATGCATCAGCGCGCCCGAGGGACCAATCGAGATCGAACTTTGAGCACACCGAGAGAAGGAGCCGGATGACAACCGCGTCCCAAAATGGCCAGACCGGTAACGGCACCGTCACGATCGACGCCGCTGAGAACCCGGTGCATCGCCTGACGCCGGAGCAGATCGAGCAGCTCGGCAAGGAGTTCGACGCGCTGCACGAGCAGGTGAAGGCCGACCTCGGCGACCGCGACGCGACCTACATCCGCTCGATGATCGCCTTCCAGCGCCGGCTGGCGCTGATGGGACGCGCCGAGCTGATCTTCTCGCGCTGGCGCGGCCCGTGGGTGATCGGCGCAGCCACGCTCGGCATGGCCAAGATCCTCGAGAACATGGAGATCGGCCACAACGTCCTGCACGGCCAGTGGGACTGGATGAACGACCCGGTGATCAACTCGCGCGCCTGGGACTGGGACACGGCCTCGACCGCCGAGGCCTGGCGCCACTCGCACAACTACATCCACCACACCTACACCAACATCATCGGCAAGGACCGCGACCTCGGCTACGAGATCATGCGGATCGACCCGGCCCAGAAGTGGCACCCGGTGTACCTCATGCAGCCGTTCTACAACGTCCTGCTGTCGCTCCTGTTCGAGTGGGGCGTCGCCGTCCACGATCTCGACTTCGACGCGATCCGGGCCGGCGAGAAGGACCTCGCGCAGGTCCGCAAGGAGCTCCGGGGGATCGCCGGCAAGGCCCGCGCTCAGGTCACCAAGGACTACATCGCTTGGCCGCTGATCAGCGGGCTGGTGATGACCGCGATCGAGGCCGGTGTGCTGGCCGCCAAACGGCGCGACGAGAGCCGCACGCAAGGGCTCGGCCGCAAGGCTCGCCGGGCGGTACGCAAGGCGGCGCGCCGCGACGGCGGCGACAGCCTGCTCTCGCAGCTGATTGCCCGGCGCTCGTTCCGTGAGCCGTTCAAGCGCACGCTGACCGCCGACGTCGCCGCCAACCTGATCCGCAACGTCTGGTCCTACGCGATCATCTTCTGCGGCCACTTCCCGGACCAGACCTTCACGTTCACACAGGAGGAGACCGAGAACGAGACCCGGGGCGCCTGGTACGTGCGCCAGCTGGCCGGTGCGGCCAACATCGACGGCGGGCCGATGTTCCACGTGATCAGCGGCAACCTCGGCTACCAGGTCGAGCACCACCTGTTCCCGGACATGCCGAGCACCCGCTACGGCGAGATCGCGCCGAAGGTGCGCGAGATCTGCGCGCGCTACGGGCTGCCTTACAACACGGGGCCGTTCCACACCCAGCTCGGGATGGTGCAGCGGACGATCCTGCGGCTGGCGCTGCCCGGTGGCAAGCCACGGCCGAAGCCGGGGCCGTACCACGGTCCGCGTTATCGCGGCAAGGGGGAGCGCGACGCGCCGGATCTGAGACAGCCCGCCTAGGCAGTTCCGCGCGCGCCGGGAAGTGGCCGGTCCGCGCGCGCCAGGAATTCGACCCGGTTACCCCACGGGTCGGAGGTGAAGAATCGCCGCACGCCGCCGATCCGTTGATCCCAATCCACCGGCGCGCCGGACTCGGCCAGGCGCGCGGCCAGCGCGTCGAGTCGCTCACCATTCACTCGCAGTGCCGGGTGCCCCTTGCGGGCGGGTACGAACTCCCGCTCGACGCCGATGTGGATCTGTCCGCTGCCGAGCGCGAACCAGGCGCCGCCGTCGGCTCTCAGCCCCGGTGGCTTCTCGATCTCCGGCAGCTCGAGCAGCCGCCCATAGAACTCGCGCGCCGCGGCTTCGCAACCGGGCGGGGCGGTGAGTTGGACATGGTCGAGTGCGATCTCACGGCGGCTCAAGCGTGCTTGCTCCGATACGGTTCCGAGCCGATGTCGATCGAAGTTAGCGCGGTCAAAGGACCGAGGGACCTGCGGGAGTTCGTGGCGCTGCCATTCCGCCTCCATGCCGGGACCCCGTGGATCCCGCCGCTGAAGCTCGAGCGCTACGCGTTTCTGACCCCCAAGCTGAACGCCTATTTCAAGCACGGCGAGGCCAAGTACTTCCTCGCCCGGCGCGACGGCCGCGTGGTGGGGCGGATCACGGCCCAGGTCGACCGCGCGTTCAACGAGTTTCACTCCAGCAAGTGGGGGATGTTCGGATTCCTCGAGTTCGAGGACGACCTCGAGATCGTGCAGGCGCTGTTGGCCGTGGCCGAGGATTGGGTGCGAGCGCACGGCTGTGACCGGCTGGTCGGCCCGATGAACTTCCAGCTCAACGACGAGGGCGGCGTGATGATCGAGGGCTTCGAGCGCGAGCCGCTGATCCGCGAACCGTGGAACCCGCCCTACTATCAGCGCCGCTGCGAGGAGGCGGGGCTGGCGAAGGCGATGGACCTCTACGGCTGGGACCTGTCGATCACCGACCGGGAGAGCATGAACCCGATCCTGCCGAAGGTCGCCGAGCGGGCGCACGACAAGTACGGGATCACGATCCGCAAGATGTCACGGCGGCACCTGCGCCGCGAGATGGACGAGTTCGCGAAGGTCTACAACGCCGCCTGGTCGCACAACTGGGGCTTCGTTCCCTACTCGAAGACCGACCTGGACGCCTACGCGATCGACATGCAGCTCGTCTTCTCGCGCGACTGGTTCATGATCGCGGAGGCCGACGGGCAGACGGTCGCGATGGCGATCACGATCCCAGACATCCACCAGGTCTACAAGAAGATGAACGGCCGGCTGCTGCCGCTCGGCTGGCTCTACTACCTGATGCGGGGACGGATCATCGACCGCCTGCGGGTCGGCTTTCTCGGCGTGATGCCCGAGTACCAGCACACCGGCGTCGCGGCCGCGCTGTATCTCGAGCACTTCAACACTGCCGAGCACAGCCGCCAGAAGCACGGCGAGGCGAGCTTCATCCTCGAGATCAACACCTCGATGAACCGCGGTCTGGAGGCGATGGGCGGCAGGCTCGTGAAGCGCTGGCGCGTGTACGAGCGCGAGCTCAGCGACTGAGCGAACGTTCGCAGACCCGCGACAGTGGGAACTTCGCGCGCGCTAGTTTTAAAGCGCAATAACGCGCACTTCCCGGGAGGTTTGCATGTCCTGGACGACAAACGTGCTGGTCGTGGCAAACATCACAGCTGCGTCCGAGGAGTTGCGCGCGGCGCTCGTTCAAAGGGCAGAACAGGGCACCGCGAAGTTCACGCTGATCGTCCCGGCCGACGCCGTCGCGGGCGGCAGGGACGTGGCGCGCGCGAGGCTCGACGAGGCGCTCGGGGAGCTGCGCGGTGCGGGGCTCCAGGTCGACGGTCGGGTCGGCAGCGGCGACCCGATCCTCGCCGTCTCTGACGAGTGGGACCCGCGCCGCTACGACGAGATCGTGGTCTCGACGCTGCCCCAGATGGTCTCGAAGTGGTTGCACGCAGGGCTGCCGGAACGGATCGAGCGAATCACCGGCGCGCGCGTGACGCACGTCGTCTCGCAGCCGCCCAAGCCGGAGGTCGCGGCCGGCCCGGCGCCGGTGCACGAGAACCACGGCGTGATGACGCCACTGTCGGTTCTCACCTGGGGCACGCAGCGTCAGCCGTAGTGGTTGGCGGATGCGGTGCGATAATCGGCTCGATGCCCCTCAATCTCGGCGCCATCCTGACCGCGATGGTCACGCCGTTCGACGATCGCGGCCGCGTCGACGAGGACGTCGCCGTACGGTTGATGAACCACCTCGTCGAGCACGGCTCGGACGGGCTGGTCGTGTGCGGCACGACCGGGGAGTCGGCGACGCTCTCAGACGACGAGAAGCTGGCGCTGATCGCGCTCGCGGTCAGGGAGATGGCCGGTCGCGCGACGGTCGTCGCCGGCGTCGGGTCGAACGACACCAGGCACGCCGTGCATCTGACCGAGCGGGCGACCGAGCTCCGTCCCGACGCACTGCTGTCGGTCAACCCGTACTACAACCGCCCCAACAGGCGCGGGATCATCGCCCACTACAAGGCGGTCGCGGCGGCCACCGACCTTCCGATCCTGCTCTACAACATCCCGCAGCGGACCGGCTCCGACCTGCCCAACGAGCTGCTCGCCGAGCTCGCGCAGATCGATCAGATCTGCGCCGTCAAGCAGGCGAACGCCGCCAACCTGGCGAAGATCGACGGGATGGCGATCTACGCCGGAAACGACGACATGCTCGCCGACGTGCTCGATCTCGGCGAGCCGGGCGGGGTGCTGACCGCGAGTCATGTGTTCGGCGACGAGATGCACCGGATGGTCGACGAGCCCGACAGGCGGCGCGAGATCGAGTCGGGACTCGCCGACGTCTACCGCGATCTCGCGATCGCGCCGCTCGCCTGCAGCCTCAAGGCTGCGTTGGGGATGATCGGGATCCCGGTCGGGGCGCCGCGGCTTCCGTACGTCGCGCTCGATGCTTCCGAGCTCGGGGTCGTCCACGAAATGCTCGAGCGCCACGGGATGCTGTCCGTGGCGGCTGGATGATCGCCCGCACGCGAGCGACCGCGAGGTGAACGGGAAAAAGCTGCGGGTCCTGCCACTCGGCGGACTTGGCGAGATCGGTAAGAACATGATGGTCGTCGAGCTAGACGGCCGGATCGTGGTCGTCGACACCGGGCTGCGGTTCCCGACCGCTGAGCAGCTCGGGATCGATCTCGTGCTCCCCGACTTCGCCTATCTGCGGGGCCGCGCGGACGACATCGAGGCGATCGTCATCACCCACGGCCACGAGGACCACCTCGGCGCGCTGCCATGGATCCTGCGCGAGCTCGGGGGCGAGGACGGCCCCCCCGTGTACGGCGGACCGCTGACGATCGCGATGGCCCGCTCGAAGCTCGACGAACACGATCTGCGCAACGCCGACCTCGAGGACCTCGCTCCCGGCGACGACGTCGACCTGGGTCCGTTCAGCCTCGAGCTCGTTCACATGACCCACTCGATCCCGGACTCGTGCGCCGTCGCGCTCCGGACCGAACTGGGGACGATCCTGCTGACCGGCGATTACAAGTTCGACCAGACCCCCGTCGACGGGGCGCCGGCCGATGCCGCACGGCTGGCCGAGCTCGGCAGCGAGGGCGTGCTGCTGCTGTGCGGCGACTCGACCAACGTCGACCGCCCGGGCTTCTCGCCCTCCGAGCGCGAGGTCGGACCGCACCTCGAACAGGTCTTCTCGCGCGCCGACGGGCGGATCATCGTGACCAGCTTCGCGTCCAACATCCATCGCGTGCAGCAGGCCGTCGACGCCGCCGCCGCGCTCGGGCGCAAGGTCGCGCTGGTCGGTCGCTCGATGCGCAAGAACGTCAACATCGGCCGTTCGCTGGGCCACATCGAGGTTCCGGAGGGGATGTTGATCCAGCCCCAGGAGGTCGAAGACTGGCCCGACCACAAGGTGGTCGTGATCTCTACGGGCTCACAGGGAGAGCCGCTGTCGGCGCTGCGGCGGATGGCGTACGACGACCACCGCCAGATCACCCTGCACCGCGGCGACACGGTCGTCTTCTCGGCGACCCCGGTCCCGGGCAACGAACGCGCCGTCAATGAGACGATCGACCGGCTGTACCACGTCGGCTGCACGGTGGTCACCCCGCGCGAGGCTCCGATTCATGCCTCCGGCCACGGCTACGCGGAGGAGGTGAAGCTGATGCTCAATCTCGTCCGGCCGCGATACGTGATGCCAGTCCACGGCGACCACAAGCGCCTACATCTGCACGCTCAGCTCGCCGACGCGGTCGGAATCAACCCCGAGTCCGTGTTCAGTGGCGAGAACGGCCTACCGCTCGAGATCGACGCGCGCGGCGCGCGCTTTGGTCCGCCTGAGCAGGCCGGGATGATCTTCGTCGACGGTGTCGACATCGGCGACCCGGCCGACGTCGCGCTCCGCGACCGCCGAATGCTGTCGGCCGACGGCATCTTCATCGTCGTCGCGACAGTCTCGGAGCAGAGCGGCGAGTCGGTCGTGCCGCCCGAGGTGATCTTCCGGGGCGTGCCGTTCCTCGAGCAGGCCGACAGCCTGGTGGCCGAGATCCGCGACGAGGTCGAAGCCTCATTGGTGCGGGCCGCGCACGATGGAATCCGAGAGATCGATCTGCTCCAGCAGGAGCTGCACGACGACCTCGCGAAGTTCGTCTACGAGCGGTTGCGGCGCCGGCCGATGGTTCTGCCGGTGGTCGTCGAGGTCTGATCGGCGACCGCCGCCCGCTCGACGCCGGCGGTCGGTATCCGGATCACGAAGCGCGTCCCGGTTCCGTGCTCGGGGCGCTGCATCTCGACGGTGCCGCCGTGCGACTCGGCGACCGCGCGGACGATCGCCAGGCCGAGCCCGGATCCGCGGCCGCCGTCGCGACCGCCGCGCACGAAGCGCTCGAACACCCGCTGCTGGAGCGCCGGTGGGATCCCGGGGCCGGCGTCCTCGACGATCAGGATCGCGTCGGCCTCACGATTCTGTGTGCTGGCGCGGATCTGTGTGCCGGGCGGCGTGTGACGGACCGAGTTCTCGAGCAAATTCAGGACCAGCCGGTGGAGCTCGTCGCGGACCCCATGGACGAGCGCAGGCTGAGCGTCGATCGAGAGCTCGTGGCGATCGGCCATCGGCCCGAGCTCCGAGGCCGCCTCGACCAGCACCTCGCCGATGTCAGTCGTGCGCCGTGGGGGCGCGCGTCGCGCGTCGGCTCGCGCCAGCAGCAGCAGGTCGCCCACGAGTCTCCGCATCCTCCGCGTCGACCGCAGCGCCGCCACCGCCGTCTCGGCCTGCTCCCCGGTCAGCTCCTCGTTGAGCAGTTCGAGGTTGGCGAGCACGCTCGTCAGCGGCGTACGCAGCTCGTGCGACGCGTCGGCGACGAACTCGCGCTGGCGGTCGAGCATCGCCTGCGTGTCGCTGCGCGCCGAGTCCAGCGCACCGAGCATCCCCTCCAGCGTGCGCGCGAGTTCCGCGATCTCGTCCTCGGCCTCCGGATGGGGGATCTGCCGGGTCGGATCGCGGGTCCGCTCGATCTCGCGCGCCGCGTCGGTCAGCTCGACGATCGGGCGCATCGCGCGCGCCGAGACGAACAGCCCGGCCAGCAGCGCGGCGACCGTCCCGCCGAGCACGCCGAGCAGCAGGAAGACCTGGACTTCGGCGATCGTGTGGTCGACGTCGGACAGCGGCAGGGCATACAGCAGCGTCACCTTCCCGGTCGGTGCGACGCGCATCTGGCGCACCACGGCGCGGTATCCATTGCTCTGAAACGTCCCTGACGTCACCGACGGCGCCTGGCTGAAGAGCGACGGATCCAGCGGCGCGTTGCGGCCACGGATGTTGGTGTTATCGCACTGAAGCGTCCCATCGGTCGAGTCGAAGATCCGGATCTGGGCGCGCTCGAACCTCGCGTAGTCGCCCAGATGGATCTGCGGGCTGTCGCAGTCGAGGCCGATATTGATGTCCTTGAGCCGGTTGTCGAGCGCCTGGTAGAGGTTCAGCGCGTTCGAGTTCTGCTGCTCGTTGAATTGGGCGCGCACCTGGCGGTTGATCAGCACGCCGACGATCGTCGCGAAGCCCGCCAGGATCACGAACGTCAGCGCCGCGGAGCCGCCGGCCAGCCGCCAGCGGATCGGAACCGACCTATACGCGGAGAACGTAGCCCGCGCCGCGGATCGTATGTAGGAGCCTGGGCTCGCCACCCGCTTCAAGCTTTCGTCGGAGGTTTGAGACGAACACCTCGATCGTATTAGTCATCGAGAATGGGTCATAGCCCCAGACCTCATCCAGCAGCCGCTGGCGCGAGACCACGATCCGCTCGTTGCGCATCAGATACTCGAGCAGCTCGAACTCGCGCTGGGTCAGATCGACCGGCCGGTCGCCTCGCGCGACCTCGTGCGTGTCGGGGTTGAGCTTCAGGTCCCCGACGCTCAGGTTCGCCTGTCCGCGCGGCGGGCGCCGTCGCAGCAGGGCCCGCAACCGCGCCAGCAGCTCCTGGCGTTCGAACGGCTTCACGAGATAGTCATCGGCGCCCGCGTCGAGGCCCTCGACGCGCGATTCGATCGCGTCGCGGGCGGTGAGGACGAGGATCGGGACGTCGTCCTCCTGGCTGCGCAGGCGCTTGGCGACCTCGATCCCGTCCATGCCGGGAAGCCCGAGGTCGAGCACGACCAGGTCGGGGAGGAACCCGTGCGCCTGCTCGAGCGCGATGGGCCCATCCTCGGCGACCCGGACCTCATAGCCCTCCATCCGCAGCGAGCGTGTCAGCACCTGCGCGATCGCGTCGTCGTCCTCGACCACCAGGACACGGGGTGGGCGCTCGTAGTCGGCCATTGCAGCGCAGATGGTAGGGGCAGACACGGCGCGCCGTGCTCGCTTTTAGAGGCTCCTTATTAATGGCGCCCGGGCCGCGATCGGGAAGCGGGCGGCAGGAGCCGACCCGCCCCCGTCGAAGCCACCAGTTCGGACATGCCCACGAGCCAGAAGCGCAAGTCGAGCAAGCGCTCGCGCCCACCGGCGCGCGCCCAGCGTTCGCTGCTCGCCAACAGGCCGCGGCTCCCGGCGATCGTGCTCGAGGCCCACCACCTCGACATCATCGCGCTGGCGCTGATCGCGGTCGGGATCTTCCTCGGCGGCGTCGCTTATGCCGACTGGGCCGGTGGCGCGCTCGGCGACGGCGCCGTCCGGGCGACGAGGTTCGTGTTCGGGGCGCTCGGCGATGCGGTGCCGGCCGCGCTGGCGCTCGCCGGCGGGCTGATCCTCGCGCGCGAGCTGCACCCGCCGGCGCGACCGATGCGAACCGGGATCGTGTGCCTGGTCGTGTCGCTGACGCTGGCGCTCGCCGCCGGGACGCTCGGGCTGGGTCCCGGGCCGGTGCCGGCGCACGACTACTGGCACGCGGCGAGCTTCCAGATGCGCGGCGGCGTCGTCGGGCAGGCCGAGCTGTGGGCGACGTCGCACCTGGTCTCGACGCTCGGCGCCAGCATCCTCGCTGTGTTCCTGTTCGTCGCCGGCGTGATCCTCGTCACCGGCGCGACGCTCGCCGGCGCGATCAGCGCTGCCGGCACCGGCGTGACGGGGACCGGCCGTGCGCTGCGACGCTCGACCGACGATCTGCGGGCGACGGTCGCTCGCCGGCCGGCGACCGTCGCGGCGGGCGCGGCGCCGCCGGAGCCGCTGTTCGGACCCGAGCCCGACACGACCGAGCTGGTCGTGCGCGCGACGCACGTCGAGGCGCCGCCGATCGCCGGGCCGCCGGCCGGGCTCGACCCCGAGCCCGAGTTCGATGATCAGGTCGACGATCTGAGCGAGGTCGACGGCGTCGACGCGGCACCTGACGCCGCGCAGGCGGGTCCGCGATCGGCCGTGTCGCCGGAGGACCTGACGCCGCAGGGTCGCTACCGCGCCTCGATCACCGACGATCCAGAGTTCGTGTGGCGCGTCCCCGGGACGCGCTTTCTGACCCGGTCGACGGGCGAGGCCGCGCGGCCCGACACGGCCGGCCAGGAGCAGGTTGCGCGGACGCTGCTCGAGACGCTGGGCCACTTCGGGATCGAGGCGAAGGTGATCGGACGCGTGACCGGCCCGCACATCACCCGCTACGAGCTGCGTCTGGCGCCCGGTATCAAGGTCTCGAAGATCGCGCAGCTCAAAGACGACCTCGCGTACGCGCTGGCCGCGACCGACATCCGGATCCTGGCGCCGATCCCCGGCAAGCAGGCCGTCGGCGTCGAGGTCCCCAACAGCAACCGGCGGATCGTCCACCTCGGCGACGTCTTCCAGGAGCCGCCGGCGGACTGGTCGCCGTTGACCGTGTGGCTCGGCAAGGACATCGCCGGCCGCGCGATCGGCGCCGATCTGACCAAGATGCCGCACCTGCTGGTCGCCGGCACGACCGGCTCGGGCAAGTCCGCCTGCGTGAACGCGATGCTGTCGAGCATCCTGCTGCGCGCGACCCCGCACGACGTGCGCCTGCTGCTGGTCGACCCCAAGCAGGTCGAGCTCAACCACTACGAGTCGATCCCGCACCTGCTGACGCCGGTGATCACGAGCCCGCGGATGGCCGCCAACGCGCTCCAGAACCTGGTCAAGGAGATGGAGCAGCGCTACTCGATCATGTCGCTGGCGCGCACGCGCAGCCTGCTGGAGCTCAACCGCTCCCGCGCCAAGCGCAGCGAGCCACCGCTGCCGTACGTGCTGTGCGTGATCGACGAGCTCGCCGACCTCATGATGGTCGCCCCGGCCGACGTCGAGGATTCGATCATCCGGCTCGCGCAGAAAGCTCGCGCGGTCGGCATCCACCTGGTGCTCGCCACGCAGTCGCCGCGGGTCGACGTGATCACCGGCATGATCAAGGCCAACGTCCCGTCGCGGATCGCGTTCGCGGTCTCGAGCCAGACCGATTCGCGCGTGATCCTCGACCACAACGGGGCCGAGTCGCTGCTCGGCCAGGGCGACATGCTGTTCTCGCCGGTCGGCACCTCGAAGCTGCAGCGGATCCAGGGTGCCTACATCGACGAGGAACAGATCCACGAGTTGACCGAGGCGTGGCGGCGCCAGGGCGAGCCTGAGTTCCACGAGGAGTTGCTCGAGGAGGTCGCGTCCGAGGACGCGCCGGCCGACGACGACGCCCTGCACCCCGACGAGGACCCGCTGCTCGAGGAGGCGATCTCGCTCGTCGCGCAGATGGGGACCGCGTCGACCTCGATGCTCCAGCGGCGGCTGCGGCTCGGCTATACGCGCGCTGGGCGCCTGATCGACATGCTCGAGCGCCGGGGCATCATCTCCGGCTACGAGGGCTCCAAGCCGCGCCAGGTGCTGATCACCGAGGCCGATGTCCCGCGGATCCTGTCGCATCTCGCCGAGGCCGATGCACCGTCATCCAGGGCGCCCGCGGCTGTCCCCGGCGCGCGCGGCGGCGACGACGAGCCCGACGCCGATTTGCGGGACTTTTGAACCGGCTCTGCGCCGGTAGCCTTGTCAGCGATGGATGAAATCGGCGCCCGGCTGCGGGAGGCGCGGATGCGCGCCAAAATCGATATCAGCGAGGTCGAGGTTCGGACCAAGATCCGGGCGAAATACCTGCGCGCGCTGGAAAACGAGGAGTGGGACCTGCTCCCCGGTGACGTCTACACGCGCAGCTTCCTGCGCACCTACGGCGAGTACCTGGGGCTCGACACCCGGCAGCTGATCGACGATTACAAGCGGCGCTACGAGCGACCGGCGGATCACGAGCTGCGACCGATCGCGCCGCCCGGCCGCGAGCGCGAGCGCGGTCCTCGCGGGCCGCTGATCCCGCCCTGGCTGGCAATCGTCGGGGTGCTCGTCGTGGTAATCGTCGCGCTCTACTTCGTCGGTATCCGCTCGAACACCAGCTCGTCGACGACGAGCAGCACCACCTCGACGACGGCCCACCGCCACCACCCCGCCCGCGGGACGGCTCCGCACAAGCCCAAACCGACGCTCGTCAAGCTGCAGCTGATCCCGACCGGCCAGGTGTACGTGTGCCTGGTCAACGGCAACGGCAGGACCCTGATCCCGGGCGTGATCTACGACACCGGGCAGACGATCCCGGTCAAGAGGGCGACGAAGCTGCTGCTGACGCTCGGCAACAACGCGGTGCAGATGAAAGTCAACGGCGTTTCGGTGCCGGTCGCGGCCTCGTCGACCGCGATCGGCTTTGAGCTGCTGCCCGGGTCACATCACACGCTGCCGCCGTCGGCGCAGCCGCGCTGCGCATGACGGAGGCCTCGCCACCGCGGGCTGGGATCCTGGTCACCGGGACCGAGGTCCTGACCGGGATCATCTCCGACCGCAACGGTCCGTGGCTGTCGGAGCGCCTGCGTGAGCGCGGGGTCGACGCGGCGGTGATCCAGATCGTCGGCGACCGGCCGGGCGACCTGCTGGCGGCGCTCGGGTCGATGCGCGACCAGGGGATGGCGCTGATCGTCACCAGCGGCGGCCTGGGCCCGACCGCCGACGATCTGACGGCCGAGGTCGTGGCCGGCTTCTGCGGCCGGGAGATGGTCCTGGACGCGGCGCTGGAGGGACGGATCGCCGAGATCCTCGAGCCGATGATGAAGCGCTGGCCGGGGCTCGACCCGGACGCGATCAGGCGCTCTAACCGCAAGCAGGCGGTGGTTCCGGAGGGGGCCACAGTGCTTGATCCGGTCGGCACGGCGCCGGGCCTCGTCGTGCCGCCGCTGACCGGGACGGGGCCGACAGTGGTCGTGCTTCCGGGGCCGCCGCGCGAGCTTCAGCCGATGTGGCAGGCCGCTGTGGGGACCGACGCGTTCGCTGCCGCGATCGCTGGCGCGACCACCTACGTCAACGAGGTCGTGCGCCTGTTCGGGATCCCCGAGTCCGAGATCGCCAACACACTGCGCGCCGCGGCAGACGACGGCCTGGACCTCGAGCCGCTCGAGATCACGACCTGCCTGCGCCGCGGCGAGATCGAGGTCGCGACCCGCTTTGAGCCGCCCGCCCAGGGCGCCTACGACGCGCTGCTCGAGTTCATCCGCTCGCGGCACGCCGACACGCTGTACTCGGAGGACGGCTCGACGATCGACGAACAGCTCGCGGGGCTGCTGAGCGGTCACTCGATCGCGCTCGCCGAGTCGTGCACCGGCGGGATGCTGGCGGCTCGCCTGACGGACCGGGCCGGGTCATCGGCCTACTTCCTCGGTGGCCTGGTCGTTTACTCGAACGAGGCCAAGGTCGAGCTCGCCGGCGTCGACCCTGAGCTGATCGAGCGCTTCGGCGCGGTCTCGACTGAGGTCGCGGTAGCGCTCGCCCAGGGCGCGGCCCGGCGTCTCGGCGCTTCGATCGGAGTCGGCATCACCGGGATCGCGGGCCCGGGCGGCGGCACCGCGGAGAAGCCCGTCGGTCTGGTGTGCATCTCGGTCCGTGACAGCGACGGCCGCTCGATCACGCGCAGCACTCAGATGCCGGGCGGGCGCAGCGACATCCGCGACCGCTCGGTGACGGTCGCGATGCACATGCTGCGCCGGCTGCTGTTGGGCGAGTCCGATCACGCCGCGAACGATCTGGCGTCGAGCGCGGAACGTCAGTGAGCGCCGAGCGGGCGCGGCTGTTCGTGGCGCTCGAGCTCCCGGAGCCGGTTCGGTTGGCGCTTGGACAGTGGCGTTCAGACCGGCTGGGCGCCGTCGATCCGGGGCTACGGATGACACGGCTGGACGATCTGCACGTCACGCTGTGCTTCTTGGGCTCGCGGCCGATCGATGAGATCGGAGCGGTCGCGGCGGCGTGCGGCGTTGTGTCCGGCTGTGCGCGCCCGGTGCTGACGGTCGGCGGCCCCGCCTGGCTGCCATCGCGCCGCCCGCGCGTGCTGGCCGTCGACCTCGACGACCAGCAGGGCACGCTCGGGCGGCTCCAGGCCGAGCTCGCGTCCGCGCTTGTGCGCGGTGGCCTGTACGAGCCCGAGCGGCGTCCCTTCCGCGCCCACGTGACGGTCGCGCGGGTCGCGGCGCGCGCCCGCGTGGCTGCGGTCGAGCTGCCGCCGCCGGCGCCGCTCAGCTTCGTCGGCGCGTCGGTCGTCCTGATGCGGTCGCGACTCGGGCGCGACGGAGCGCGCTACGAAGCGCTGACCGCGATCGCGCTCGGCCCTGGTCCGCCTACTGCGGAAGCTGCGAGTCGATCCACTTCTCGAGCGCCGGACCGCTCTCGCAGCTGACGATCAGCGCATAGCGGATCCCGGGGCCGTGGTGGTAGCCGCCGTGGTAGAGGAACTCCGAGTCGACCACCGCCTGCTGGTGGGCCGGGAGCGGGATCGCGACCTCGGTGCGCTTGTCGAACTGGTCCTTGCGAACGACCAGCGCACTCGAGTCGTCGTCGGTCAGCTCGTGCCAGACGCGCACGACCCAGCCGTTCTCGTCGGGGTTGTTGGCCGCGTTGTTGTTGTCCAGATGCAGGCCCCAGCGGCACTCACGCATCGTGTTGGGGCGCATCCGCAGCAGCTGCACGCGGCCGAAGCGGGCGCCGATCGACTCGACCCAGCTGACGATCGACGGGCACTTCTGCGCGTTCTCGGTCCAGACGCCGTCGAGGTCTGGCTTGCCGTAGGCCTCAAAGCCCTTGAGCTCGAGCTCACCGGTGCACGATGTGATCGGCGCGAACCTGGTCGCGTCGTCGGTCGAATAGGTCGTGTACGTGAGGTTCTCGTACTCCTCCTTGGGGATCTCCGGACCGTTGTACTTCTGCAGCTGCAGCCAGCCGCCGTTTGCCTGAAGCTTGGGCATCCGGTAGTGCGGCGTCTGGCGCTGGATCAGCGACGGCCGCCGGATCCCGGTCACGTACAGGATCCGCTTGGTGTGCTCGTTCTTCAGTGATTCGGTGAGAGTGGACACGGCTCTCCAGATGTCGTTTGCGCAATTGGCTTCGCGCATTTTGGCAGCAGCGGCGGCGATAGGACGGCCGGGAGGAGCGCACGCGCGTCCCGGCTCGTGCCCGCCCGTGAGTCCTCGCCACGCGGGGCGCGCGATCTTGGCGTCCGCGCCCTGGGCCAGCATTGGCACACATTCGTCACAGCCGCGTCTTGTTCCGTTTCAGCGTCCGGGCCTAGCGTCCCGTTCCGTCCGCCACCAGCCTTACCTTGATGGGTTGGAGAACGCGCATCAGACAAGGAGCCGAGACGAGCTATGAGCGAGAACGAGAGAGGCGCATCGAACGGCGCGTCTGATCCGAAGGCCGACGCCAAGCGCCAGGCTGCGTTGCAGGGCGCCCTGACCCAGATCGAGCGTCAGTTCGGCAAGGGGGCCGTGATGCGGATGGGCGATCCCGGTGCTCGCGTCGCCGTCGACGCGATCCCGACGGGCGCGCTTTCGCTCGATATCGCGCTCGGGATCGGCGGCGTTCCGCGCGGGCGGATCATCGAGATCTTCGGCCCCGAGTCGTCGGGCAAGACGACGCTCGTCTACCACATCATCGCCGAGGCCCAGAAGCTCGGCGGCGTGTGCGCGTTCGTCGACGCCGAGCACGCGATGGATCCGCTCTACGCACAGCAGATCGGCGTCGACATCGACGAGTTGCTCGTCTCGCAGCCCGACTACGGCGAGCAGGCGCTCGAGATCGTCGACATGCTGATCCGCTCCGGCGCGGTCGACCTGGTCGCGATCGACTCGGTCGCGGCGCTGACGCCGCGAGCCGAGCTCGAGGGCCAGATGGGCGACCAGACGGTCGGCGTGCAGGCGCGGATGATGTCGCAGGCGATGCGGAAGCTGACCGGCAACCTGAACCGGTCACAGACGCTGTGCGTGTTCACCAACCAGATCCGCGAGAAGGTCGGCGTGATGTTCGGATCGCCCGAGACGCAGCCGGGCGGCCGGGCGCTGAAGTTCTATTCGTCCCAGCGACTCGACATCCGCCGGATCGAGACGCTCAAGGACGGGACCGAGGCGGTCGGCAACCGAGTCCGCGTCAAGGTCGTCAAGAACAAGGTCGCGGCGCCGTTCAAGCAGGCCGAGTTCGACATCGAGTTCGGTAAGGGAATCTCGAGCTCGGGCTGCCTGCTGGACTTGGGGATCGAGCACAACATCGTCACCAAGTCAGGGTCGTTCTTCTCCTACGACGACGAGCGGCTCGGCCAGGGGCGCGGCAACGCGAAGGCGTTCCTCGATGAGCATCCCGAGACCGCACGCGCGATCGAGGCCAAGGTCTACGAGGCGCTCGGCATCAGCCGCGACCTCGTCAAGGAGATCGAGCACGACGAGCCGCCGCTGATGGCGGTCGAGGAGGCGCACGACCAGGCCGCGTAGGCCCAGTCGCGATGTTCGAGTCCGACGAGCGGCTGCAGCCGGCGCTCGAGGTCGTGCTGGCGTTCCTGAATCGCCGTGAACGCACGGTGCAGGAGCTGCGCCTGCATCTGGAGCGCAAGGGGATCGCCACCGGGACGGCGGACGAGTGCGTGCAGGTGCTGACCCAGGAGGGCTATCTCGACGATGCCCGCTTCGCGCTGGTGTTCGTCCACGACAAGCGCGAGCTCGAGGGCTGGGGCAATGAGCGGATCGAGCGCGGGCTCGCCGAGCGGGGGATCGACCGCGATCTGATCGCGTCCGCGCTGCTGCAGCACGAGCGCGAGTGGGGCGGAGGCGAGACCGAGTACGACCGTGCGCTCGCGTTGCTGCGCCGGCGCTTTCCGTCGCCGCCGCGTGAGCGGCGAGAGCGTGAGCGGGCGCTCGGTGTGCTGATCCGCAAGGGGTTCGAGTCAGAGCTCGCGCTCGACGTCCTGGCGGCTTACGCGCGCGCCGGCTGAGCCGCGACCGCAAGGTTCCGGCCGCGCGGGCGGGCAGCGATCTGGGCGCTCAGCACCGCGCCCCCGCGCCGTTTTCGGCGCCCCGGCTGACCCGCAACTTGCGGTGTTTGCGCCAGAAACCAGTCGGTACTACGATGGTGTTAGCGAACGAACGGTCCCAGCGACCGCAAAACACCAGCAAATCTCCAGATATCCAGTTTATGAATTCTTGTGTTGACGGCAAACTGCGACGGGCCGCGCCAGCGGTCCAGATCGGCTATCGACAGCTTCACCTAGCCGCAGCAACCCGGTGACATACGTCGTCTGGAGTGGCATCCGTTCGCGGTTCGCGAGCGGACCGCTCGGTCGCTCTCCATAGATATCAGGGAACAAGGGCCCGGTTGACCCAGTTCGCCGGACCCAGCGAGAGGAAAGACGATGGCAATCATCGGTGCCGCAGCGCTTATCGCGGCTGCAGTCGTCGTAGCAGCGGTGCTCTACAGCCGCACCCACGGCGCGGCAGTGGCTTCGAGCCCGACGGTCGACCGTGACGCGACGACCGCACTGCAGGCTGCGCTCGCCGAGCGCAGCACGGGGCTCGATCGCCGCACTGACGCGATCACCAAGCGCGAGGAGTCGATCGGGCTACGCGAAGCCGAGCTCGACCAGCAGCGCCAGAGGTTGGCCGGCGAACAGCTCGAGGTTCAGAGCAGGCTGGAGCAGGTCGCCGGGATGTCGGGCGCGAAGGCCAAGCAGCTGCTCCTGCAGGAGATCGAGGAGCAAGCCAGGCACGACTCGGCGCGGCGGATCCGCCAGATCGAGGAGGAGACCAAGCGCGAGGCCGAGCGCCGCGTGCGCAACATCCTGTCGGTTTGCATGCAGCGGTTGGCTGCCGGCCACGCAGCCGAGACGACTGTGTCGGTCGTGCAGCTGTCGGCCGACGACATGAAGGGGCGAATCATCGGCCGCGAGGGCCGCAACATCCGTGCGCTCGAGAACCTGACAGGTGTCGACTTCATCATCGACGACACGCCGGGCGCGGTGGTCCTGTCGGGGTTCGACGGCGTCCGGCGCGAGATCGCGCGGCTGACGCTCGAGAAGCTGCTCCAGGACGGCCGCATCCACCCCGCCCGGATCGAGGAGACCTACTACCAGACCAAGTCCGAGCTCGAAGGTCACATCGTCGAGCTGGGCGAGCAGGGAGTGCTCGATGCACGCGTGCAGGGTGTCCATCCGGAGCTCGTGAAGCTGCTCGGGAGGCTGCGCTTTCGGACCAGCTACGGACAGAACGTGCTGGCGCACTCGATCGAGGTCGCGCACCTGGCCGCGATGATGGCCGACGAACTCGGCGCGAGCCCCAAGACCGCGCGCCGCGCGGCGCTCCTGCACGACATCGGCAAGTCCGTCACGCACGAGATCGAGGGCCCGCACGCACTGGTCGGCGGCGAGCTTGCGCGCAAGTACGGCGAGAGCGAGGCAGTCGCACACGCCATGGAGGCGCATCACAACGAAGTCGAACCGCAGACGATCGAGGCCGTGATCGTCCAGGCTGCCGATGCCCTCTCCGGAGCGCGTCCGGGCGCCCGCGGGGAGTCTTTGGAGCAGTACGTCAAGCGGCTGCGAGACCTCGAGCAGATCGCGACACGCCACAACGGGGTCGACAAGGTCTACGCGATGCAGGCCGGGCGCGAGATCCGGGTGATGGTGGCGCCGGGGGACATCGACGATGACGCCGCGACGCTGCTGTCGTACGAGATCGCGCGTGAGATCGAGAAGGAGCTCGAGTACCCCGGGCAGATCAAGGTGACCGTGATCAGGGAGTCGCGCGCGGTCGAGTACGCCCGCTGACGCGCGGCGCCGCTGGCGTCAATTAGCCTGAAAACGGTGACTAAAGCGGAGCCGTCATGGGTATTGCCTGAAAGCGGGTTGCTTTCCAATGAACGGTGTTCGGCGCCTTCGCCCGCGGGTCGCCGAGAAAGGCCTTCATGCCCCCCAAGATGCACGCCTCGATCTCAGAGCTCGTCAACGACGCGGACGTCTGGGGCATCACGATCCAGGACCTGACTCGCGACGAGTCCTACAGCACGACGGTGCCGTATCCGTCGACTCACGCGAGCGCGGAATGGATCGAGGAGACGCCACTCGAGATCGGCACCGATGCCGGTTTCGCGGCGCTGCCCAACCTGACCGACCCGGCGTTCACGAGCGCGACAACGAACGGCGCTCCGGCCAACCTGAAGCCGTCTGAGGAACTGGACCTCACGGATTCCAGCGGAGCGGTGATCGGTGCGCCGTCGCCCCCGAACTCGACGGCCGACGGGTTCAGCGACTGCGGTTGGGCCAGTACCTGCAGCTGACCGACATCGAGCCCCGGCGCGAGACCGTGCGCCGGGGCTCAGCCTCGGGGCGTGCCGGGCCGCCGGGATCGTGCGAATCTATGTCGCGTGATCGCAGCTGAAGCCTCCACGGTCGAGCCACGCGCGAGATGACCGCGCGGATTCTTGTGATCGAAGACGAGCCCGGGATCGTCGACTTCCTCGAACGGGGGCTGCGCTCGTACGGCTTCGAGGTCGAGTCCGCGGCCGACGGTGCCGCCGGTGTACAGCGGGCGTTGTCGGAGCCATTTGACCTCGTCGTGCTCGACATCATGCTGCCGCTGCTCAGCGGCCACGAGGTGCTCAAGGAGGTCCACGACGCCAAGCCGGCGCTGCCGGTGATCATCCTGACGGCGCGGGGCGAGGTCGAGGATCGGGTGGCCGGGCTCGACGCCGGCGCGATCGACTACCTGAGCAAGCCGTTCTCGCTTTCGGAGCTCGCGGCGCGAATTCGAGCCCAGCTGCGCGTCGTCGCTCAGGCGCCGACGACCAACCTCACCGGCGGCGACGTCGAGATCGACCTGATCACGCGCGAGGTGCGGCGCTCGGGGGTGCCGGTGCGCCTGTCAACCACGGAGTTCGAGCTGCTCACCTATCTGCTGCGCAACACCGGCCGGGTCCTGTCGCGCGAGCAGATCCTGCGTGCCGTGTGGGGCTATGAGTACGATCCGGGCACTAACGTGGTCGATGTATATGTCGGTTATCTGCGGCGCAAGCTTCGCCGGAGCGGGGAGTCTGACCCGATCGTGACCGTGAGATCGGTCGGCTACAGGTTCGATGTGCCCGCCGCATAGCAGGCACTGATGGCCGGGGCTCAGCGATCTCGTCTGCGGTTCCCGGGCGGGCTCAGGTGGCGGCTGACGGCCTCGGTCGCGGCGGTGATCATCGTCTCCGGGGCGGTGATCTTCTCCGTCGTCTACACCGACACCGGGACCGAGGTGCGCTCCCAGATCGACCACGACATCGCCGGCGATACGACCCAGCTCGAGCAGACGCTGCGGACCCACAGGGGCGAGAGCGCAGCGCAGGTCTCCGCGAGCGCTCGGGCATACGTCCAGGCGCAGCCGTACGGGTTGACATCGACCCTGCTGTTCGTCCTCGTGCCCGGCGCCAGCGCCGCCTTCAACCACCCTGAGATCGTCAATCGGGCGACCCCCGACGACGGTGAGACGGTCGCACAGCAGGCGGCGGAGAACGTGCTCGCGGCCCGCCTGCTGGTGCCGCACCTTGGATACACGACCCAGCGAGTGCCGGACGTCGGCCCCACCCGAGTTCTTGAGCGGCCGCTGCCGCTCGGCCACATGCAGGTTGTCGTCGGAGCG
The DNA here is from genome assembly GCA_963756655.1 of uncultured Solirubrobacterales bacterium. Classification (GTDB taxonomy): domain Bacteria; phylum Actinomycetota; class Thermoleophilia; order Solirubrobacterales; family Solirubrobacteraceae; genus Palsa-465. Next base: position 113,858 of record CAVWOQ010000022.1, on the reverse strand, counting down.
GGCGAGCCGCTCTCGATCGCCGACCGCGCCCAGGATGGTGTCGCGAGGACGTTCGTGCTCGCCGGAGCCCTGACGCTCGCGCTTGCGGTGGTGGCGTCCTACCTGATGGGCGCACGGATCTCGGCGCCGCTGCGCAAGATGGCCGGCGTGGCGAGCCGGGTCGACGCCGGCGAGCTCGAGCCGCGGATGGAGGTGCCGGGCACCGGAGGCGAGGTAGAGGTCCTCGCCGAGGCGTTCAACAACATGCTCGACCGCCTGACCGGCGAGCTCAAGGGACAGCGCGAGTTCATCGCCGACGCCTCGCATGAGCTGCGGACGCCGATCACGGTGATTCGCGGGCAGCTCGAAGTGCTCGCCGCCGAGGAGCACCCGACTGCCGCTGAGGTCCGCCGCGCCGAGCAGCACGTGCAGCGCGAGATCACCCGCATGAGCCGGCTGATCGATGACCTGCTGCTGCTCGCCGCTGCCGAGCACACCGACTTCCTGCGGCCCGAGCCGATCGAGCTCGGCACGTTCGTCGAACAGCTGTGGGACGGAATCAGCCTGACCGCAGATCGCCACTTCGAGCTGGGGCCGGTCCCGCTGGGCACGCTGGTCGCAGACGGCGACCGCCTGGCTCAGGCGCTGCGCAACCTGGCGGGCAACTCAATCGCCCAGACGCGCGAGGACAGCGGCCGGGTGCGGCTCGAGGTCGACGAGCCCGCGCCGGGACGGATCCGGTTCACCGTGATCGACGACGGGCCCGGGATCGCGCTCGCCGAGCGCGAGCGCGTGTTCGAGCGCTTTCACCGCACTGATCCGGCTCGCAGCCGCTCGGCCGGCGGCGCCGGCCTGGGTCTGGCGATCGTCCGAGCGATCGCCGAGGCCCACCACGGCGAGGTCCGGGCTGTCGACCCCGAGCCGGGGTCCGCGGGAGCCCGGATCGAGCTCATGCTGCCGGGCTTCGAGCGCTCCTACGTCAACGTCGGGCACGTCCCGGCGCCGGTACTCTGAGCTCGATGATGCGCTACCACCTGACGACTTTCGGATGTCAGATGAATCAGCATGACTCCGAACGGATCAAGGGGATGCTCGACTCGCTCGGGTACTCCGAGGCCGACGGCCGGGCCGACGCGGACCTGATCCTGTTCAACACCTGCTCGATCCGCGAGGCCGCCGACAGCCGCTTCGTGGCCCATCTCGGAGAGGCCAAGCGGCTCAAACGCGAGGACCCGGAGCGAGTGATCGGCGTCGGTGGCTGCTGGGCGCAGTCGGTCAAGGAAGAGGTGTTCGCGCGGTTTCCTTTCGTCGACGTCGCGTTCGGGCCCGGCCAGGTCCACAAGCTGGCCGAGTTTCTGACCAGCGATTCGCTGACCGCGCAGGGGTTCTTCGAGTTCGAGGGGTTCACGGGTCATCTGCCGGCCAAGCGCACGCGCGAGTTCCATGCCTGGGTGCAGATCTCCGTCGGCTGCAACTGCGTCTGTTCGTACTGCATCGTCCCGTCGACCCGGGGCCGCGAGGTCAGCCGTCCGGCGCTCGAGCTCGTCGCCGAGGTCCAGGGGCTTGCCGCAGATGGCGTACGTGAGGTGACGCTGCTGGGCCAGAACGTCAACTCCTATGGTCGCGACCTACCCGGTGATGAGCGGGTCACGTTCGCACAGCTGCTGGAGATGGTCGACGGCGTCGAGGGGATCGACCGGATCCGCTACACGAGCCCGCACCCCAAGGACATGCGCGAGGACGTGATCCGGGCTCATGCTGAGCTGCCCGCGCTGTGTGAGCACATTCATCTTCCGCTTCAGTCCGGTTCGAGCACGGTACTCAAGCGCATGCGCCGCACCTACACGCGGGAGCGCTACCTCGACCGTGTGGCGCTGATCCGTGAGCACGTTCCGGACTGCGCGCTGACGACCGACATCATCGTCGGGTTCCCAGGCGAGACCGAGGACGACTTCGAGCAGACGCTCGAGGTCGCGGAGACCGTCGGCTATGACGGCGCGTTCACTTTCATCTACTCGCCGCGGCGCGAGACCGAGGCCGCGACGATGACTGACCAGCTGCCGCACGAGCTCAAGGTGGCGCGTCTCGAGCGGCTCGTGGCGGTGATCCAGCGGCGAGCGCACGAGCGCGCACAGCGGTTCGTGGGGCGTTCGCTGGAGGTGCTGGTCGAAGGTCCGTCGCGGACCGACCCGAGCCGCCTGAGGGGCCGCTCACGCCACAACAAGGTCGTCAACTTCGACGGCCTCGCCTCGCCGGGCGAGCTGGTCAAGGTCCAGATCACGGGCGCGACTAGCCAGACACTCAGCGGCGAGTCTTCGCTCGTCGCTCGCGCGTCCACCTGAACGGTAATCGCCCGTCGTAGCGGCGAATTTGATGCTCGTCCGCCTCGTATGCGAACATACGTTCGTGCGATGGGACAGCCTGGTCGAAGAGCAGGAGCAGCGGGCGACACTGCCCGGCTACCGCGACGACGCGGTCGTGCGACATTTCGACGCCCCGGACTCGATCCCGACCCGGTTCTACGAGGTCCGCGCCAAATCGATCCTCAACCGCGTGCCGGAGGCGTCGCGGATGCCGTTCCGCTGGACCATCAATCCATTCCGCGGCTGCACGCACGCATGCCATTACTGTGCCTGGGGCGAGACGCCAGTCCTGATGGGGGACGGACGCCACAAGCCGTTGGCTGATCTAGACGTCGGAGACGAGATCTATGGAACCGTCCGCGGCGTGAAATCCCGCCACTACGCGCGGACCACGGTGCTCGACAAGTGGATCACCATCAAACCGGCGTACAGGGTTGTGCTGGAGGACGACACCGAGCTGATCGTCAGCGGCGACCATCGCCTGTTGACGAACAGAGGCTGGAAGCACGTGCTCAACAGCGCTCGGAGTGAGCCCGATCGGCCGCACCTGACCATGCGAAACCGTCTGATTGGGACGGGCGCCTTCGCTAGACAGCCGGACCATAACTCCGACTACCAGCGTGGCTACCTGTGCGGAATTGTGCGCGGCGACGGACATTTCGGCAGGTACCCTCGCCGCGGAGGAGGATCCGGTTTAGCGCACGACTTCCGGCTCGCGTTGGCTGACCTCGAGGCGTTGCACAGGGCAAGAGATTTTTTGGCCGCGGTCGGGATCGCGGCGGGAGAGCGAGTGTTTCAACGTGCCGTGGGCGCACGCCGAGAGGTGCTCGCAATCTCGACTGGGAGCAGCTCGGCATTCACGCAAATTTCGGACCTCATCGAGTGGCCTCACTGTGCGAGCGTCGATTGGTGCCGAGGCTTCCTTGGCGGGATATTTGATGCCGAGGGCAGCAGAAGCGCGTTTGCGCTTCGAATCGCGAATACGGACTCACACATCCTTGAATGGATCACCGTATGCGCCCGTAGGTTTGGCTTCGACGTCGGGGTCGATGACACCGACGGGCCGAACAATCTCCAGTGCATCGGAATCAAAGGCGGGCTGTCCGAGCACCTTCGCTTCTTTCACCTAACCGACCCCGCGATCACGCGAAAGCGGTCAATCGAGGGCCAGATGGTCAAGACGTTCGCGAATCTCAAGGTGGCTGCTGTCGAGCCTCTCGGCAAAGCGATGCCGCTCTACGACATCACCACTGGGACCGGCGACTTCATCGCCAACGGTGTCGTAAGCCACAACTGCTTCGCTCGTCCGACGCACAAGTACCTGGACTTCAACGCCGGGCGCGATTTCGAGCGCGAGATCGTCGTCAAGGTCAACGCCCCTGAGCGGCTGCGGGTCGAGCTCGCGCGGCCGTCTTGGAAGGGCGAGCACATCGCGCTCGGGACAAATACGGACCCGTATCAGTGGGTCGAAGGGCGCTACAAGCTGATGGTCGGCATCTGGGAGGCGATGCTCGAGGCGTGCAACCCGTCCTCGGTGCTGACCAAATCGCCGCTGCTGCTGCGCGACCTGGGGCTGATGTCCGAGCTCGCGAGAAGGACGGATTTCACCGCGGCGCTGTCGGTTCCGACGCTCGATGAGCGCGCGTGGCGGGCGACTGAGCCGCATACGCCGCATCCGCGGGCCCGGCTGGAGGCGGTGGCGGAGCTCAACCGGGCCGGGATCCGGACCGGCATCCTCGTTGCGCCCCTGATGCCCGGGATCAACGATTCGCCGGAGCAGGTGTCGAAGATCCTCGAACTTGCGACCGAGGCCGGCGCCGCTTACGTGACCGGGATCGCGTTGCATCTACGCGGAGAAGTCCGCCGGCTGTTCTTCGACTGGCTCGCCGAGCAGCGTCCTGACCTGCTGCCGCGCTACCGTGAGCTGTATCGAAATGGCGCGTACGCGTCGACGAAAGAGCGACGCAGGCTCGCCCGCCTTGTGGCAGGCCCTGATATTGGACCTGCAGAGCGCGGACGCGGCGCGCTCCAACCGCTTGCGGAACCGGTGGTGCCCGCGCCGCGGCCTCGACAGGAGAGTCTGTTCGAGGCGGCCGCCAGCGTGAAACCTCAGAGCCCTGGCGGTGGTAGGTAAAGCAAGCCAAACTTAAGGCCACCAGAACGATGCCCCGCAGATTCAAGCCACCCAAGCGAGACCTCTACCTCGAGCGGATGTTCGAGACTCGCAGCGAGGCCTGGGAGCGTGCCGGCTTGGAGGTTGCGGAGGTCGACGAGAAGACGGTCAGGCGGGCGCAGATCGAAGCGGTTGTGCTGATCCCCGTGATGATCGCGATCGTGATCGCGTACAACCACCAGGAGCAGATCCTCGGGCGTGGCCATCAGACGCTTGCGCGGATCATCACGGTGGCGCTGCTGATGCTCTGTGGTTGGGCGCTCGCGCGTAATGCTGGGCGCGCGCTCGGGCCGAGCTTCATGCGCCGCATGGACCCGGCGACCGCCGGCACGGTCGGGTTCCTGCTGCGGCTGGTGACGATTGCGATCACGCTGCTGATCGGCCTGCACGTGGTCGGCGTCAGTCCGCAGACGCTCGCGGTCGGTGGCGCGTTCACGGCGGTCATCTTGGGTCTCGCTGCCCAGCAGACGCTCGGCAACGTGTTCGCGGGGATGGTCCTGCTGACCGCGCGGCCGTTCAAGGTCGGCGAGCGCATACGGCTGCAGGCGGGCGTGGTCGGCGGCACCGCCGAAGGGACGGTGAGCTCACTCGGTCTGCTCTACACGACCCTGATGCAGGGCTATGACCGGATGCTGATTCCCAACAACGTGGTGCTCGCGGCGGCGATCGTGCCGCTCAGGGAGCCCGATTCGGTCGACGTCAAGGTGCGGCTCGCATCCGGCGTACGGCCGACGCAGGTGCAGGCGATCCTCGACAACGAGGTGACAACGCCGACCCGCTCAAAGGCCACGGTGCTGCTCGAGGAGATCGACGGCGACCAGGTCGTCGTCCGTGTCCAGGCGACCCCTGAGCTCGCACACGACGGCGCCGCGCTCGCCGACCAGATCATCGCTGCGCTGTCGTCGGTCACCGGCGAGCACCAGGCGGTCGACCCCGACAAGGTCGACGGCGCCCGCGACCGCGGCACGCGCTCGGCCGATCTGTCGTCCGCTCCGACGATGCGCGCACGCGCCGCTTCGACGCCCGACCCTGAGCCCGAAGGCGACGACACCCGCGCGCCCAGCGACCTCCCCAGCATCCGCCGCGGACCTGCCCGCGTCCGCGAATAGCCTGCTTGAGAGGGCGCTCGCCGCCTAGCGCTTCTCTCGCTGCCCCGCCGCGAGTCCGGATGCGATCCGGTCGGCCCCGAAGCGCCGGCTGAAGCCCTCGGCGAGCCCGGGCGCGACGGACGCGATCGAGGCGCCGACGCGCATGTGCAAGGGCGCGACTCCCAGCTCGGCGCGATTGGAGGTGATCAGCCGGATCACCGCGGCGGCGACCTCCTCGGGTGAGCTCGTGCCGACGCCCGGCGGCAGCCGCACGCCGGAGTTGGCGAACATTCCCGCGCCTCGCACGAATCCGGGCAGCACTACGGATACGCCGACGCCGTGGCGTCTGAGGTCCGTGCGGAGCCCGAGCGCGAACCCGCGCAGCCCGAACTTGGTCGCTGAGTAGATCGACGAGGCGGGCTGGGCGGCCTTTCCCGACAGCGACGAGACGAACACCATGTGGCCGCGAGAGCGCTCGATCATCCCCGGCGCGAACGCGCGGGCGAGCGCGATCGGCGCCCGGAGGTTGACCTCGAGCAGCCGGTCGATCTCGTCCTGGCTCAACGCCTCGAGCCGTCCGGTCGCCGGCAGCCCCGCGTTGGCTACAAAAATATCGACCGCCGGCGCCAGCTCGGCGCCCAACTGCGCGACCTCCTCGCGCGAGGCGAGATCGCACGCGACGACGCGGGCGCCGAGCCCGGCCGCAAGCTCCTCCAGCACGTCGGTGCGGCGGCCGGTCAAGATCAGCCGTGCCCCGCGAGCGCTGAGCGCCCTCGCGATCGCGTGCCCGAGCCCGCCGCTCGCACCGGTCACGAGCGCGGTGCTGCCGGCGATTGTCATGCGGTTGCGCCGCTGCACGGCGGGCAGTCTAGGCGCCAAGGCACGCTAGGACGGGAACACCGCGACCGTCGCCGTGAAGCCGTGCAGGAAGCTGCGGCCGCCGACGGGGCCGATCTCGCCGGCGGCGAAGAACCCAGCGGCCGGGGCGCCGTTGAGCTCCTCGGCGACGACCGTGGCGTCGTGGTCAGTCGCTCCGAACATCCGCTGTCCGCGCCCGTTGCAAGAGAACACCAGCGCGCCGGCCGGCGCACCGCCGATCGCCTGTGAGCGCAAGCGCAGCTCACGGCGCAGATCCTCGTCAGCCGAGCGCGCGTCGCGAGCGTGCAGCCGCACCACCTGACCCGGCTCGACGCTGGCGCCGATCGCGATTGAGCCGGTTTCCGGATCGGCGCCCAGCACGCCGCGCACGAGGAAGTCGCCCTGCTCGTACTCGGGCTTGCCGCCGTCGATCACGATCCCCAGCAGCAGCCCAGCTGCGACCAGCGCCCGGTCGCTCAGCGACAGCTCGCCGATCACACTCTCGATCGTCGTGACCGCGGGCCGGCCGGCGAGCTCGTGGATCACGTTGCCGTCAGCGGCCGTGATCGTCAGCTCGCGGCCGAGTGGCGTCGCGCCCTGCGAGACGCACGGCAGCATCTCGACGCCCTCGAGCGAGACGCCGACCGCCCCGTGCTCGCGCACCTCGGTGCCGAAGAACAGCGCGCCGGCGCCGTCGATCGTCCGTGCGCTCGCCAATCCGCCCAGCACCGGCATCCCGGGCGTCGTCCGCGCGAGGCTCGTGAGCACCTCCTCGGCCCGGAAGGAATAGGGATCGCACAGCAGCATCAGTCCGCTGCCGGCGCCGGATTCCGGCATCCCGTACAGCACTCCGTCCGGTTCTTCGCCGTCGATGTGGGCGTGGAACGGCCGCGCCGCGCCGCCGTCCAATGAGGCAGCCCACACGGCAATCGCGGTTCCCGACTCGAGCTCTCGCCCGCCGCCGAGCACGCCGCCGGCGCCGCACCCGATCAGCGCCTCGGGCGCAAGCGCCTCGTGCACACGTTCGAGCGTCGCCTCGGGCGCGACCAAGTGCGCGCCGGCCGCGAACACGACCGCCAGGTCCACGCGGTCACCCGCGAGTGTCTCCGCGGCCGCCCGCGCCGCCTCGGTAGCCGCGGCGGGCGGGTCAGGAGCGGTAGAGATCCCGGCTCCGACTGAGACGCTCACCGCTCCACGATACTGCTCCCGTTGCTGCGTACACGTGTGACCGCGCTGTTCGGGCCGACCGGCGTCGGCAAGACCGCCGTCGCGATCGCGTTCGCGCAGCGGCTGCGCGCGCTGGGCGAGGACCCGGTGGCGGTGTCGGCGGACGCGCTTCAGGTTTACGCCGGGCTTGAGATCCTCACTGGCGCCGCGACCGCCGCGGAGCGCGCGCAGCTCGAGCACCGGTTGCTGTCGTTCCTGCCAATCGACGCGACGTTCAGCGCCGGCCAGTACGCACAGCTCGCGCACGCCGAGATCGATGAGCTGCTCGAGGCGGGCCGCCGCCCGATCGTCGTCGGCGGCACGGGCCTCTACCTACGCGCCGCGCTGACCGAGCTCAGCCTCAGGCCGGTGCCCGCCGAGGGCGTCCGTGAACGCTGGCTGGTCGAGCTCGAGCGCCGCGGCCCGCAGGCGCTGCACGCGGTCCTCGCGCGGCGCGCTCCATGGGCGGCGGCCGAGATCGAACCGACGGACCGCCAGCGGATCGTCCGCTCGCTCGAGTTGCTCGACGCGGGCGAGCTCGAGCCCCCCCAGGCGCAATCGGAGCTCTGGAGCGCGGCGACGCGCCACCCGACCTTGCTCGTCGGGCTGACGATGGAGCGCCAGGCGTTATACGAGCGGATCGACGCGCGCGTCGACCGGATGCTCGCCGCCGGCGTCCAGGAAGAGGTTCGCCGGGCCGCCGCCGCCGGCGCGTCCCAGACCGCTCGCAAGGCGCTGGGCTTCGAGGAGCTGCTCGCCGTCGACGTCGACGCGGCCAAGCGCCGGACGCGCAACTACGCGCGCCGGCAGCTGACATGGATGCGCAAGCTGGCGGCGGTCAACGTGCTCGATATGACCGGCCGCGACCCCGACGACGTGGCCGCCGCCGTGCAGGACCTGTGGCTCAGAACACCGGCACGAACGGGTACATGAGCACGACCGCGGCGACGACCGACAGCGCCCACACCGCTACCACCGCTGTGCTCCACCGGCGCCTCAGCCGCCACAGCCGTGACGCCAGGTAGGTAGCGGCGACGTACAGACCGGGCATCACGATCACCATGTAGTAGAGGTAGCTCGTCCGCTGGTCGATCAGGCTCGCGAGCGCGAACGGAGTCCAGGTGCCGATAAACCAGGTGACGGCGAGCATCGGGACTTCCAACTCCGACCGGCTCCGCCTGCCACCTTGGACGCCGTCGGGCCGGAAGATCCTGTAGATCGCTAGCACCACCCCCAGCAGCCCGAACAGCAGGATCGGCGGGCTGATCACGCCGAGGAACTTCGACACCGGATGGATCGCGTACAGACCATGGCCCGGCAGCGACGGGTTGATCCGCAGATACACGATCCACTTCATGTCGATCAGCCAGTCCCACGGGTAGGAGGCGATGCCCTGCGGGCCGTTGGCACTCACTTGTTGTGCCGCGTAGGAGATGATGTGCGCCAGGTGGTCGAACGGGCCGCCGGTAATCAGCTGGCCGGTAGCGTCGGCGTACGGCGTCGCGATCCGGTCCATGATCCCGAGCAGCCCGATGAACACGCCGGCGGTGGTGAAGATCACGATCGCCAGCCGCCACAGAGCCGGTTTCGGGCGCCATTCGTCGGGCCCACCACGAACGCGCCGCGCCAGGACCCGGCCCAGCTCGAGCAGGATCAGTGAGATCAGCACGTACGGAGCCACCTCCTTGAAGGCAGCCCCGACCGCGAGCACGATCCCGGCGAGCAGCGGCCGCCCGCGCAGGTAGAAGGCCACCGCCCAGATCATCATCGCGACCGCGTAGATGTCGAGCGTCCCGATCCGGCCGTGGACCAGCAGCAGGTTGTCGCACGCCATCAGCGTGGCTGCACCGAGCGCCGACCAGGGCCCTCCGCCGGCCGCGCGAACGAGCGCGTACATACCGAGGATCGCGATCGAGCCGAAGATCAGGCTTCCGATCCGCCACGCGAACGGGCCGTCGCCGAACAGTTCGATCGCGGCCGCCATGATCAGCTTGACTCCCTGCGGGTGCTCCGCGTTGGGATCGGTCCCCAGCGGCGCGTCGGAGTAATGAGCGCCCGCCGCCGGCCTGATCCCCGCGATCACGCGCGCGGCGTTGACGTAGTAGGCCTCGTCGAAGATCAGCGTGTGCTCTGACGCCTTCGTGCACGGCGACTGGCAGGGCTCGTCGAGCAGCGTCGCCCGGGCCGCAAACGAGAGCACGGACACGACCGCGAGCAGGATCAGCGGCGTCGAGGCCGAGTAGCGCAGGCGCCTGAGCATGCGACACGCGACGGTACACATAGACTGCCGCCGCGTGGACTTCGAGAAGTGGCAGGCGCTCGGCAACGACTATCTGATCCTCGAGCAGCGCCAGCTCGGATTCGAGCTCACCCCGGCGCGGGTCCGAAAGCTGTGCGCCGGACACACGGGAGTGTTCGCCGACGGGGTGCTGTTGCTGTCAGAGCCCGATCAGCCGGGATTCGTCGCCCAGTTGCGGATCTTCAACCCCGACGGCTCGGAGGCCGAGCTGTCGGGCAACGGCTCGCGCGAAGCGGTTCTCTACCTGCGCCGGACGGGCTGGACGGACAGTGACACGTTCTCGATCCAGACCGCGGCCGGCGAGATCCGGCCCACGATCACGTCGGCGACCAGCTGCAGCCTCGGCATGCCGCGCGCGCGGCTGCGGAGCGCCGACTACCCCGCCGGCGGCGACGATGGCCAGGGTGAGCTCAGCGCAGCCGGCCGCAGCTGGCGCTTCCAGCACGTCCAGGTCGGCAATCCGCAGTGCGTGATCCGGATCGACGACGCCACTGAGCTCGAGGCGCTCGACCTGCAGGCGATCGGGCCGGAGATCGAGCGCAGCGATCTGTTCCCGCACCGCACCAACGTCTCCTGGTACACGCCCCTGGGCCCGGGCCGGATTCGCGCGCGGATCTTCGAGCGCGGCGTCGGGGAGACGCAGGCCAGCGGCACCGGCGCCACCGGGGCGGCGGTCGCCTACGTGCTGCGCGGCGGCGATTCCCCGGTCACCGTGGTGCTGGACGGCGGCGAGCTCGAGGTCGAGGTCTCAGACGACCTTCGCGTAACGTTGACCGGCCCGGCGGTGCCGGTGTTCCGCGGCACGCTCGCCGACGAGTTCGTCAAGGAGCTGCATGAAACCGAGTAAGCGTCTCGATCAGATCCCCCCGTACCTGTTCGCCGAGCTCGAGCGCAAGGTGTCCGCCAAGCGCGCCGCCGGCGTCGATGTGATCAGCCTCGGGATCGGAGATCCCGATATGCCGACCTACGAGCCGATCGTGGTCGCGGCGCAGCGGGCGGTTGCGGACCCGAGCACGCACAGGTATCCGTCCAACCGCGGGCTGGACGCGTTCCGCGAGGCTGTCGCCGCGTTCTATCAGCGCCGCTTCGGGGTGCAGCTCGACCCCGAGACCGAGGTTATGCCGGCGATCGGCGCCAAGGAGTGCATCTTCAACCTCAACCTCGCGTTCCTCGATCCCGGCGACCTCGCGCTCGCTGCGGATCCGGGCTACCCGGTCTACACCGGCGGCCCGTTGCTGGCCGGCGCCGAGGCATACCTGATGCGGCTGGTGCCCGAGCGGGGGTTCGCGCCCGACTTCGACGCCATCCCCGCCGAGGCCCGCAACCGTGCGCGGCTGATGTTCATCAACTACCCCAACAACCCGACTGGGGCGATCCTCCCGGACGGAGTATTCGAGCGCGCGATCGAGCTCGCCCGTGAGTCGGACGTGCTCGTCGTGCACGACAACGCCTACAGCGAGATCACCTTCGACGGCTACATCGCGCCATCGTTCCTGGCGACACCGGGCGCCAAGGAGGTCGGCGTCGAGGTGTTCTCGCTCTCCAAGGGCTACAACATGACCGGCTGGCGGTGCGCCGCGATCGTCGGCAACGCGGATGCGATCTCGTCGTACTGGCGGCTGAAATCCAACATTGACTCGGGCCTGTTCGAGGCCGTGCAGCTCGCCGGCGTCGCGGCGCTGGCGCCCGAGGTCGACGTACAGGTGCAGGCGATGAACGCCGTCTACGAGCGGCGCCGGGACCTGGTCTGCGACGCGCTCGGGCAGTCCGGCGTCAAGGTCACGCCGCCGAAGGGGACGATCTACATCTGGGCGCCGATCCCGCCCGGCTTCGGCTCGGCGGCCGAGTACTGCGAGCACGTGCTCGAGCACGCCGCGGTCGTGATCTCTCCCGGCGGCGCCTACGGACCAAACGGCGAGGGCTTCTTCCGAATCTCGCTCACGACCCCCGACGACCGCCTGCTGGAGGCCGTGCAGCGGCTACGCGGGCTCTGAGCGGTCCGCGCCGCGGCTACCATCCGCAGACGTGCCCGATGTAGCCGCACGGCGCAATGGCTCCTCAAACGACGACCGCACGCGCGGCCGCGCTCGTCAGCGCGCGTTCATGGTCGCGGCAGTGCCGGCCGGCGACGACGACCATCTGGCAGAGCTCGACGAGCTGCTGCGGACCGCCGGCGTGGCGGCGGTCGGCGAGCTCATCCAGCACCGCGATCGCCCGCACCCAAACTCCTACCTCGGGGCCGGCAAGCTCGACCAGCTGAAAGCCGAGCTCGGCGCCGCGGACGCGAACCTGGTCGCCTGCGACGACGAGCTCTCGCCGCGCCAGGAGCGCAACCTCGAGACGGCGCTCGGGGTTCCGGTGATCGACCGGACCGCGATCATCCTCGACATCTTCGCCTCCCACGCTCACACGGCCGAGGGCAAGCTCCAGGTCGAGCTCGCGCAGCTCGAGTACAACCTCGCGCGGATGCGGGGTCTGTGGTCCCACCTCGAGCGGCTCGGGGGCGGGATCGGCACCCGAGGCCCCGGCGAGACCCAGATCGAGACCGACCGCCGCCTCGCGCGCGACCGGATCGCGGCGCTCAAGCGAAGGCTCGCCCGCGTCCGCTCGTCGCGATCGGTGATGCGCGCCGAGCGTGAGCGCGCGCACCTGCCGCAGGTTGCGCTGGCCGGCTACACCAACGCGGGCAAGTCGACGCTGCTGAACGCGTTGACGGGAGCCACCGTGCCGGTCCGCGACCGCCTGTTTCACACCCTGGATCCGACGACTCGGGTGCTGCGAGCGTCGGGGCGCGACTATCTGCTGACCGACACCGTCGGCTTCATCCGCAAGCTTCCACACCAGCTGGTCGATGCCTTTGGCGCGACGCTCGAGGAGACGCGGCGTGCCGATTTGATCCTGCACGTCGCCGACGCGTCCGTCGACGAGGAGCAACTCGGAGAGATGACGCGCGCGGTCGAGGACGTCCTGGCCGAGATCGGCGCCGACGCCGCACCTCGCGTGCTGGTGCTGGCAAAGGCCGATCAGGTCGACGCTCAGCGCCGCGCCGAGCTGTCGCGCCGTCACCCCGACGCGATGCTCGTCAGTGCCCAGACCGGCGAGGGCGTGCCCGCGTTGATCGAGCGGCTCGAGCACGAGTTCGAGCGCCGCTTGTCGGTCGTCGAGCTGCTGGTTCCGTACGACGAGGGCGGTCGGCTGGCCGAGCTGCACGAGCTCGCGGGCGACCTCGAGCGCGAGGACACGCCCGAAGGAGTGCGCGTCCACGCGCGGCTCCCGGCCGGCGTCGCGGAGCGCTATGCGCCGTTTGCGCTGACGCCCGAGTCGGCAGCTAGATGAACCTGCGGATCGTGCGGCTGGACCCGCGTGCGACCGTCCCGGCGCGTGCGCATCCCGGCGACGCCGGGCTCGACCTGTGCGCGCTCGCAGGGATGGTGCTGCGCCCCGGGGAACGGGCGTCGATCCCGACCGGGATCGCGGTCGAGATCCCGCCGGGCCGGGCCGGGCTGGTGCTCCCCAGGTCCGGACTGGCGGCTCGGCACGGGATCGCGTTGGTCAACGCTCCCGGCCTGATCGACTCCGGCTACCGCGGCGAGCTTCGAGTGCTGCTGCTCAACACCGACCGCGCGGCGAGCTTCGAGGTCGCGGCCGGCGATCGGATCGCACAGCTGGTGCTGCTCGCCGTCGACCTGACGACGCCGGTCGAGGTCGACGCGCTTTCCTGGAGCGAGCGCGGAACGGGGGGTTTGGGTTCGAGCGGCGGCTTCGGCGCCGCCGCTTCAAGATGACGAAGGGGGAATCAGCCCGTGCGTCTCGAGGAACTGCTGGGCGACCGTCGACGGGGTCTGGCCCGCGACGTCGACGGCCTGGTTGAGCTCGCGCATCACCCCGAGCGTCAGCAACGAGCTGACGCGATTGATCGTGGCCGCGAACGCCGGCCCCTCGGACGCGATCACTGAGCTCGTGACGACCGGAACGACATTGCCCCAGCCGAACATGTTGGCGGGGTCGGCGAGCAGCAGGTAGTCGCCGCTGGCCAGCTGGCCGTCGGTCGTCTGCACCTCCGCCGCCTGGACCGAGCCGTCGTCGAGCGCCGAGTACTGCGCTCCGACCGCCAGCGGCGTATACGTGTGCGCCGTGAACCCATAGGTTTGCTCGATATCGCTCAGCGACGGCCCACTCGGCGAGCTCTCGGGCGGACCGCCGATCGTCAGCGAGCTCTCGACCCTCGACAGGTCAGATAGCGACCTCAGGTGGTTTGCAAGCGCGTAACCGACCGTGACGCCGATCGCCCCGGTGTCGCTGAACGGGGTCGGGGCGAGCAGCTCGAGACCGTGCTCAACCGCGTATCGCTGCGCTGCCCGGTAGGCGCCCAGCCGGGTTCGAAACTCCGCCGTGTACTTGGCGATCTCGCTGTTGAAGACGTTCAGGTACTCCGGATACATCGCCAGCGACCCGGTCTTCAGCGCCTGCAACGTAACGTCCGTGGGGCCGATGTTCTGGTTGAGCTGAACGCTGAAACCCTCCGCTGCCAGCGCCTGCTTGTAGAGCTGCCCGAGCAGGAACTGCTCCGTGTAGTTCTTGTCGCCGATCGTGATCGGCGGTCTGCCGGTCCCTGGGAGCACGGTCGCGGTGGTCGCGCTCGTGCCGGTGCCCGACGACGTCGACGATGTGGTGGTCGACGACGACGTGGTCACCGTCCCGGTCGTCTCGCCGGCGCCGCTCTGGGTACCGGAGACGGTCGCCCCGCAGGCCGAACACGCCAGGACGGTCACGATCGAGAGGCCGGCCGCGATCCACGGGGCCCTGTACCTACGACGTCGCATCAGACCTCAAACCTCCGACGGCGGTTCATCCTAGAGCCCGGCTGCATGACGCGCCTCCGCGTGCGCGGCGTCCTCGAGCTGATCGTCGAGCGGTATCAGCGGACCGCCGATGCCCAGCGCCGTCGCGATCAGCCAATCGGCGAACCAGGCGTTCTTGGGCAGCAGCGGGCCATGCAGGTAGGTGCCGATCACGTTTCCGCGTCGGACACCCTCAAAACCGCTGCGGCCGTCGTTGCCGCGTCCCTTGAGCACCCGTCCCAGCGGCCGCTCGCCGGAGCCGAGCCTTGTACGCCCGCCGTGGTTCTCAAACCCCGCCAGGACCTTCGACACGCCTGGCTCGAGCTCGACCTCGATCGCGACGTTGCCGATCAGCCGCGGCCCGTCGGCGCGGACCGTCACGAGGTCGACGAGCGCCGCCCCCGGCAGCGTCTCGTCGCCGAGCTGGTAGGAGTGACCGAGCAACTGGTAGCCGCCACACACCGCGAGGATCACCGCACCGCGGTCGGCTGCGGAGTGCAGATCGTCGCGCTTGCTGTGGGCGAGGTCGTTGGCGCACAGTTTCTGGTCGCGATCCTGACCGCCACCGATGTAGTAGAGGTCGGCGCCGGAGGGGTCGAGCTGCTCCCCGATGCTGGCGGCGGTCAGCGCGAACTCAATCCCGCGCCAGCGGCAGCGCTGCTCGAGCAGCAGCAGGTTGCCCCGGTCCGCGTAGATGTTCATCAGCTCGGGGTACAGAGCGCACACGCGCAGCCGGTCCTCAGGCACTCAGGATCACCACCGCGCTGCCGACGTGGTCGGCTGTTTGGGCGACTTGCTCGCGACCGGCCGCGGACAACCCGACGGCGACCGCCTCACGCTCGAGTTGGGCCGGACCAAGCGCATCGATCCTGGTCTCGTCGCGCTGTCTGCTCAGCCGCCCATCGGCGCTCACGACCTCGCGGTTGCGCACGAGCACGAACCCGTCTCCGTCCTCGCGGACCGCGGTCGGGCAACTCGAATACACGACGCCGTCGAGCTCGCGGACATCGGGCAGCACCGACACCTCGCTCTCGGCGGCATCGAACAGGTCGAGCTGATCGGCGATCGCGATCGCCACCACGCCCCCCGGGAGCAGATGCTCACGAACGCAGCGCAGAAACGCGGCGCGGCCCGGCGCGCCGCCGAGCAGCTGGATCGTCTGCATCGGCACGATGCACAACGCGAACCGGCGGTCGAGGACGAACGACCGCGCGTCGGCGACGATCGTCGCGATGTCGAGCCCGTCGGCGCGCGCGAGCAGCTCCGCGAGCAGCTCGCCATCGACGTCGAGCGCCGTGACCTGATGACCGCGGCGCGCGAGCTCAAGCGTCACTCGCCCGGTGCCGGCGCCGACGTCCAGGACCGGTCCGCGATGCTCGGCGGCGAGCATCAGCCACAGCCGAAGGTCCTCCGTGTAGCCCCCGCACTCGATGTCGTGCCAGATGACGCTCACGCCGGCACCTCGTGGTCCCGAGTTCGGCGCCAGCCGAACTCGCCAGCGAACACGAAGTGTTCGCCGTGGTCCCGAGTTCGGCGCCAGCCGAACTCGCCAGCGAACACGAATGTTCGCCGTGGTCCCGAGTTCGGCGCCAGCCGAACTCGCCAGCGAACACGAAGTGTTCGCCGTGGTCCCGAGTTCGGCGCCAGCCGAACTCGCCAGCGAACACGAAGTGTTCGCCGCTCACGCCCGCACCTCGTCGCGCGCCCAGAACTGACCGACGTGTCCGCGGCGGGCCAGCTCGTCGCGCAGCTCGAGCAGCGCCGTGTAGGTGGGGAGCGCGTACAGGCTGCCGTCCGCGGCCGACGCGAGCGCCTGGTCCAGTGCCATGGCGAGCCCCGGCACGACGTGCAGGCGGTCGGACGCGATGCCCGCATATTTGAACCGCAACGCCAGCTCGGCGGCCCTGCTTCCCGCGCAGGTAACGCTTCGCACGCGGCCCGCCAGCAGTTCGAAGTCGGCGTCCCAGATCCACGAGATGTCGTGTCCGTCGGCCGTCCGGTCGTTGAGGATCCCGAGCAGGTCGAGCTCGCCCTGTTCGAGCGTCACCGTCCGCAGGACCTCATTCGCGCCGGCGGGGTTCTTGATCAGCAGGATCGACAGCTCGGTGCCTGAGAGCATGACGCGCTCGGCGCGGCCGAATGCCGCGCTGACCGCCTCGAGCCCGGTCACGACCTGCCCGAGCTCGAAGCCGAGCTCGAGACAGAGCGCCGTGGCGCCGAGCGCGTTGTAGACGTTGTAGAGGCCCGGAAGCGGCAGCGATACGTTCGCCGAGCCGGCGCTGGTCGCGAGCTCGAAGCGGGCACCGCGGGTTCCATCTAGCTCGATCTGCCGAGCCGCGACCGCGGGGTCCGGCCGGCGCTGCCCGCACGAGCGGCAGTGATAGACCCCCAGGTGCCCGAGATAGACGGCGTCGTAGACGTACGCCGCGCCGCAGCGGCGGCAGTGCTTCGAGTCCGAGGCGTGTTGCATCTCAGTGACCGCCATCGCCGGATCCTCGACGCCGAAGTACGTCACCCCGGCTCGCTCGCGGCCGAGGTCCGCGATCAACGGATCGTCCGCATTCAGCGCCAGCCTCGTCGAGCCCATCGAGGCGGCGAGTGCCGCCCAGCGGTCGGCGATCGTGTCCAGCTCGCCGTAGCGATCGAGCTGGTCCCGGAACAGATTGCCGAGCACCATCGCCCGCGGCCGCAGCTGAGCGGCGACCCGATCGAGCCAGAACTCGTCGACCTCAAACAGCCCGAGCTCGCCCTCGATCGCGCTCCCCCGCCGCGCCGCAGCGAGCAGCGCCGAGGCGACTCCACCGGCCATGTTCGCGCCGGCGCGATTGTGCACGAGCCCAATTCCGGCGTGCTCCAGCACCGACGCGACCATCGCGGCGGTCGTCGTCTTGCCGTTGGTCGCTGAGACGATCGCGGTGCCGTCCGGTAGCCGCTGTGCCAGCCGTGAGATCGCGTCTGGATCCAGCCGCATCAGGACCTTGCCCGGAAGACTCGTACCGCCGCCGCGACCCGCTCGGCGAGCGACTTCTCCGACGGCCCGCGCGGCCACGATCTTCACGTCCAACGCCGTCATGGCGCGGGGACGATGGTCCGGACTGCCGCGGGCCGTGCGCATACCGTGACCGGCAGCTCCGCGATCGGGTCGCCGTCCGCATACATCTCAAATGGCCGCGAGGCGCTGATCCGGGCTTGCGTGCAGCGGATCACCTCGACGTTGGGCTGGCGCACGTGCGAGCCGCGGAAGACGCTCGGCGCGAGCAGCAGGAATCGCAGCCGCGAGACCTCGGAGATGATTACTACATCGAGCGCCCCGTCAGTGAGCGACGCCTCCGGCGCCAGCATCATCCCGCCGCCATAGAACTTCGAGTTTGCGGCCGCCACCGAGTAGCCGCGAAACGTCCGCGTGCCGCCCGCGAGCTCGACCGTGAACGTCGCCGGCTTCCAAGTCGCGAGCGCCCGCACGAGGCCATAGGCGTAGACGAGATTGCCGCGCACGACCCGTGTCTCGTTGGCGATCCGGTTGGCGACCGAGTCAAACCCACAGCTCGCGATCCCGGCGTACGCCCGGCCGTTGACGTCACCCAGATCGACGCGCTCGACGGCGTCGCCGGCGAGCACTTCGCAGGCTGGCACCGGCTGCAGCGGGATTCTGAGCATCC
The DNA here is from genome assembly GCA_963756655.1 of uncultured Solirubrobacterales bacterium. Classification (GTDB taxonomy): domain Bacteria; phylum Actinomycetota; class Thermoleophilia; order Solirubrobacterales; family Solirubrobacteraceae; genus Palsa-465. Next base: position 95,392 of record CAVWOQ010000022.1, on the reverse strand, counting down.
GCGCGAAATCATTGCCCCGCCCGCCGGGGAGGACGCCGAGCAGCCCATCGCACGCGCTGAGAGCCCCGGCCACAGCGCCGACGAGCCCGTCGCCGCCGAACGCGACTGCGGCCTCGCCGGCGGCCGTCGCCTCCCGCGCGAGCTCCGTCGCGTGCTCGAGGCTGCGGGTCTGCTCGACGCGGTGCTCGAGGCCCTGTGCGGTCAACGCCGCCACCACGTCCGGCAGCGCGCGGCTGGCGCGGCCGCCGCCGGCCGACGGATTGACGATCAGCATCAGCTTCAAGCGACGACCAGCGAGTAGAGGTCGGTCGCGACCGCGACCGGGCCGGGCTCGTAGGCTGCCTCTGCCTGCTCGCGGCTCGTCACGCCCGTGAGCACGATCGCCGCGTCAATCCCGGTCGCAGCGGCCCCCATCAGATCGGAGTCCAAGCGGTCGCCGACCATCAGCGCGCGGCCCTCCCCGAGCCGGTCCAGCGCCGTCCTGAAGATCAGCGAATCGGGCTTGCCCACGATCCGCGCGGTCCGCTGGGTGGCGAACTCGAGCGCGGCGACGATCGCGCCGGTCGCGGGCCACTCTCCGTCGGCGGCCGGGAAGGTCCGGTCACGACCAGCGGCGATCATCTCGGCACCCGCGAGCAAAGCCTGCGTGGCGTCGCGAAGCTCGTCGAAGTTGAACTCGTCGTGGCTGGCGATCACGACCACGTCGGCGGTCGTACCGTCGTCGGTGCCATTGACGATCCGGTGGCCCGACTCCGCCACGTGTCGGAAGACCGCCGGCGAGCCGATCACGTATGCGGTCGCCCCGGGCAGCCGTCCGGCGAGCTCATATTGGATCGCTGCGCCGACCGTCACGACCTCCTCCAGCGAAGCGCGCATGCCCAATGACCACAGCTTGCGTACGTATTCCTCCGGCGAGCGCCGCGCATCGTTGGTCACGAACGCGACCGCCTTGCCGGCGGCGCGCAGCTCGGTCACCGCCTCGGGCGACCCGGGAATCGACTCATCGCCGATCCAGACGCAGCCGTCGAGATCGAGCAGGACGTGGTCGTAGCTTTGAAGGAGGGGGGAGAGGGGCATTTGTTCGAGATCGGCACTCGCGTTCTGCGCGCGGGCCTCGAGGCCCGGCAGGGTCCGTAACTCCTACGGAGACAAAGACAGCAGTCGTCGCGGTCGAGAGACCATAGGCGGCGCCGATAAGTCTCAAACTCGCACGCAGAAACCAGCGGAACTCAACATTGCAGCAGATCACGCAAAGCGGTCGGTTGTCCCAGGCGGCGCTCCTGGCGCTGTGGCGCGACTACATGCAGACTCAGGACACGCGCGCGCGGGATCGCCTCGTGTTCTCGCTCGCGCCGATCGTCAAGGCGATCGCCTACCGCAAGCTGCGTGAGCTGCCCGCCCACCGCGAGGTCGACGACCTACTGTCGTGCGGGCTAGAGGCCCTGATTCGCTCGATCGACCGCTATGACCCGGAAAAGGGAGCGACACTCGAGCAGTTTGCATGGACGCGGATTCATGGCGCCGTGATCGACGAGCTGCGGCGCTTTGACTGGGCGCCGCGGTCGCTGCGCCGGCTCGAGCGCGAGATGACCCAGGCTCGGGAGCGGTTCACGGTGCTTCATGGCCGCGCCCCGACCGCGACTGAGCTCAGCGAGTCGCTCGCGATCACCGAAGCCGAGCTCGCGACGCTTTTCGAAGACCTGGACCGCTGCGAGGTCGGATCGCTCAACACGCTTGTGCTCGGAGACGACGACAACCCCACTGAGCGGCTCGACACATTGGCGAGCGCCGACCTGACGGTCGATCCCGAGCACGCCGCGATGCGCGAAGGGGCGATCGCCAGATTCCGCGCCGCGTTCGACAAGCTGCCGGCGCGTGAACGCCGCGTTGCATTGCTGTTGCACGTCGACGACCTCACGCTGCGTGAGACTGGCGAGATCCTCGGTGTGTCCGAGAGTCGCGTCTGCCAGATCCACGGCAAGCTCAAGCGCGGGCTCCGTCAGCAGCTCGAGGCCGACGAGCCGCTGCTGCTCGACGTCGCCTAACGAGCGCATCCGCCTAGCGAGCAAGCGCATAGGCGCCGCGCCGTGTCGCTCGGCGTTCCGGGCTGCGCTTTGAACCAATTCTTGCGAACGGACTTGATTCCGCCGTCAGCCTGAATACAATCCCGCCGCAATTGGGTCGACCGGTTGTTTCTGACAGGACAACGTGGCACGGGGCCTAAAGTCCCCGTGCCACGGTGCCGATAACAAATCGTCCCTTCGTCACTTCCCCCAAGGAGGAGGGTTCGTGTTCTTCAAGGGCGTATGAAGCTGTAGCCGCGGAGGGGATTGTTTGGAAGGCAGCCCCTCCGCTTCTTTTTTGGTTTCAGTGGCTTGATCGGCCGCAAATAGCAAACCTTTAGGCCAGTCTGGACGCCTCGGCATTTAGTTGAGGAATTGGTCGGATTGGCCGATAAATGGCGAGAGATGGGCACAGATGCCACATCCCGGGGGAGGCGGTCGCCCAACTTCGTCGTAGCCGCGGTGCAGTACGGCGCGCTCGCCGTCGCTGTGCTGCTGATCGCGCTGACCGCCGATCAATATCACTGGAAGCCGTGGCCGCTGGTCGTCATATGTGTGTTCACGATCGTCAGCGACCTGACGAACGTCCAGACGGGATCGCCTCGGCTGAGGATCTCTGGAAGCGGCCTCGGACTCGTCCTCGCGGCGGTGCTGTTAGGCGGCGGTCCGGGAGCCGTGGTCGGGATCGTGGCGATTACCGTTGGCTGGCTCCGCTCTCGTGAGCCGGCGGATCAGTTCCGAAACAACCTAGCGACCTACGCGTGGTCGCCGCTACTCGCAGGTCTGTTCTTCGCCTCGGCGACGCACGCGGCCGACGTGGGCCCGCACGCGGTTGCGTACTACCTGTTCGTGTTCGTCGCCTACATGGTCGCTCTGATGGTCAACTTCCTCGCAGTGGCAGGCTACGCGTGTTGGCTTGAGCGCGAGTCGCTGGTTCAGAAAACCCATACCACGCTCGCGCCGCTGATGTCCGCCCAGCTCTTGTCAGCGCTTCTTGCGATGGGAGCTGTATACCTGACGAACCAGCTCGGCATAACCGGCCTAGCCGTCCTCGGCCTGACCTTCGTGATCTTCCAATACCTCGTCGGCGAGCTGCTGAAGTCCCAGCAGCGCAGCGAGGACCTGCAGCGGATCGTGACCACCGACGAGTTGACCGGCCTCGCCAACCGTGAGCGTTTCCGCGAGGTGATGGAGGAGCGGATCCGCGAGGCGCACGGAGTCTCGGGCCGGCTGGTCGTGATGCTGATGGACCTCGACCGCTTCAAGGAGATCAACGACACGCTCGGGCACCACTACGGCGACGTCCTGCTGCGAGACCTCGGCCCACGACTGGTCGAGGCGGTCGGCGAGGGGGGCCTCGTGGCGCGGCTCGGTGGCGACGAGTTTGGCATCCTGCCCCCGAAGGGGAGCCACGACATCGCGGTCATGGAGCACGTCGCCTCGCGGCTCACGGAATGCGTGAGCGCGCCGTTTGCGGTTGACGAGCTGTCGCTCGAGGTGGGGGTCAGCATCGGGATCGCTCGGTTCCCGGAGGACGGCCACGACTCGCACGCCCTGCTGCGCTGCGCCGACATCGCGATGTACGCGGCCAAGGAGGCGCAGTGCGACTACAAGCTTTACGCGGCCGACCAGAACCAGCATTCGGTCCGCCGGCTGAGCGTGCTCAGCGACATCCGCCACGCGCTCGCGTCTGACCAGATCGTCGTCCACTACCAACCGATCGTCGACGTCGACGACCTGACCGTCACGGGTGCCGAGGGGCTGGTGCGCTGGCAGCATCCCGAGCTCGGACTGATCCCGCCGGGGGCCTTTGTCCAGACCGTCGAACAGACGGGTCTGATCGGACCGCTGACCCGCCACGTCCTCGAGCACTCGATCGCGGAGTGCTCGTCGTGGCGCAAGCACGGACGCGACCTATCGGTCGCCGTCAACCTCTCGGTCCGCAATCTGCTGGACCGCGATCTCCCGAAGGAGATCGAACGGTTGCTCTCGACTTACTCGTTGCCCGCCGACGCGCTCGAGCTCGAGATCACTGAGAGCATGATCATGTCCGACCCGGAGCGGGCGATGGCGACCGTCACGCGCCTCAGCGGGCTCGGCGTCCGGATGTCGGTCGATGACTTCGGCACCGGCTACTCGTCGCTCGCCAACCTGCGCAGGCTGCCGATCAAGGATCTGAAGATCGACCGCTCGTTCGTGTCGCCGATGCTCAACGACGAGAGCGACCTGATCATCGTCCGCTCGACGATCAACCTCGGGCACGACCTCGGTCTGCGGGTGATCGCCGAGGGGGTGGAGGACGGGGCCACGTTGCGGGAGCTCGCGGTGCTGGGGTGCGACCTCGCCCAGGGCTACCACGTCAGCCGGCCGATGGCCGCCGATGCGTTCGGGGACTGGCTGCACGCGGCAAACCCGCGCTTCGTGCCCGACGATGCGGCCGTCGCGACGGCACCGCACGGCGCGGTGCCGGTCGCCAACGGCGCGGTGCCGGTCGCCAACGGCGCGGTGCCGGTCGCCCACGAGGCGGTGCCGGTCGCCAACGGCGCGGTGCCGGTCGCCCACGAGGCGGTGCCGGTCGCCCACGAGGCGGTGCCGGTCGCCCACGAGGCGGCGCAGGGCTCCCCGGTCACGGTCCGGCCCGCGATCCAGCCGGCCGCCGAAGCAGCTTTTTAGAACAGTGCCTCTTGAGCGCTGGGCGCCGGCGGTGCCAGGCACTCAGGGCCGTCGTAGCGCGCGTCGTTGACCGCCAAGCCGACCGGATTCAGAGCCGTGCGGTTGGCGGGGAGCCCGTGGAGGATCTCGGTCAGCTGATCGGACGGGGTGGAGCTGTCGAGCCACAACGCCTCGGCGCCGGGGTCGAGAATCACCGGCATCCGGTCGTGTAGCCCGGCGATCGCTGAGTTCGCGGCCGTCGTCAGGATCGTGCAGGTTCGCAGCTTGCTTTCGTCGGGCGCGTACCAGATCGACCACAGGCCCGCGAACGCAAACGGAGCGCCGTCATCCCGCGTTATGTGAAACGGCTGCTTCGGAGCGCCGGGCACCGGCTGCCACTCGTAGAAGCCGTCGGCGACGACCAGGCACCGGTAGCGCTCGAAGGCGCGCCTGTAGGCGGGCCGCTCGGCGACCGTCTCGAGCCGGGCGTTGATCATCTTCATGCCAGTGTCGGCGCTCTTGGCCCACGACGGCACCAGGCCCCAGCGCAGCAGCTCGCCGCGAGGAGCTCCTTCACGGTCGGTCGTCACGGCGAGGACGTCGTCGCCGGGCGCGACGTTGAAACGTTGGCGGACCTCGACCGACTCACCGATTCCGAACCGGTCCCGGATCGCGGCGGGATCGGGCGTCGCGAGCGTGTAGCGGCCGCACATAGGTGCCGGCGCCGCTCAGCGCGACCGGGCGGCGATCTGCTCGGCGCGGTCTGCCTGGGCGCGTTTCTGGCGCCGGCGGCCGTAGAACGCGAGCACAGCAACCGCGATCAGCACCAGCACGAAGCCGTAGAAGATCCCGAGGTCGAGCGAGATGCCACCGAACGGAAGCGCAACGAGGTTCACGATCCCGAAGCCGAGCAGCAGGATCGCGATGATCAGCACGGTCACGATCAGGATCCCGCGGATCCGAGCGAGGATGCCGGCGCTCCTCGGCGGCGCGACGAGACCCATGAACCGCAGCCCGAGCAGCTGGCGGCTGGTCGGGGCGTCGACGCCGAGGCGCTCGGTCGCCTTCTTGAGGTCGCTCGCCCGCCGCTCGGCCAGCGCCAATGACGCGTCGGCCATCCGCCGCAGCTGCATCCGCTCCTGCGGTCGGGCTGCGGCGATCGCGCGCTGGAAATGCGCGCGGGCGGTCTTGGCGTCGTAGCGCTCAGCGGCGCGGGCACCAAGGATCGCCTGCGCAGCCGACTTGTACTTGGTCTCGGCCTCGAGCTCTTCGTCGGAGCGGCTCTCGAGCTGCTGCATGGCAGCCAGCTGGCTGCGCTGCTCGACCCGCATCATGCGCTGCTGCTTTGGCATCGCCGATGGAGTCTAGTGCGCGCGTGAGCGGCCCGGGAGGCGCTTTTCAGCCCTGGGGCTTGATGACGTAGATCCGCTGACCGACGAGGTATCGCGCCGCGCTGTCAGCCGTCGGCGGCGGCGGTCTGTAGACGTCGATGTGGCGCTCGTTGATGGCGCCGCCGGTGTCCTGCGCGATGAACCAGCCGCCGTGACCGTCGTTGCGGTAGGCGGGTACGTACACCCGGCTACCGAGTGGGATCACGCCGGGGTCAACGGCGATCGACTGGTAGTAGCGGAGGCCCGGCGCGCCGCCCGGCGCGAACGAAACCTCCGGCAGCGGCACGTACTTGCGTCCAGGTCCGGCCGACCAGCCGCCGGCCGCCAGCGGGAAAGTGACTGCCCGCTTGCTGTTGCGCCAGTAGCCACCGGCACGCCAGAACGGCGCGCCGCTGAGCCAGCCGTCGGAAGGCGACGTCGACGTGCCGCCGGCAGTCACCCATCCACCATCGCCCGGCGATTTGATGTGGTAGAGACGGCCGTCGAGCCCGATGCCCTCGCCCTGCATCGAGACCCCGGTCGCCGAGTACAGCCAATCGATCCGGTGCATGCCGGTCAGCCCGGGGGTCTTGACGAGCTTGCCGACGAACCAGGACTCCGGTGACGGCCAATACTCGGTGATCGTCACCCCAGCGAGCCAGCGGCCGCGGGCGTGCTTGCTCGGCGGCGGCGGGATGCTCGGTGTGGTGCCGGTCGGCGCCAGGCCGCCGCCGACGATCGGCGCGCCGCCGTTTGGAGTTCCGGCCGTGTCGAAAGCCATCGCAACGCCCGTCGTCGTGAGGGTCGCTAGCGCGGCCAGAGCTGCGACTGCGGCGAGTTTGGATGTCCGTTTCCTGCCGGTCATGGTCCCAGCGCGGCCTGCCGGCCGGTACAGCGCGGCCTAGCGTAGCGACGCGCGAGGCGGCGCGCCCGAGAAGGCGGGCACGTGGGTTACATAACGCCGACGCCCGAAGCTTCCTCGGCTCGTCGCGCGAGTGGCCACTCAGGACGGCTGGACGCTGCGCCGCGCGGCGCTTGACGAGCTACCGACGGTCATGAGCGCCCGTTTGACCCCGGTTCCGCGGTCAAGCCGCCTTTGTCGAATGGCGTCAACGCCGCCGGCTGCAACGGCTCACGGCACCGGAAATCACGTCAACGGGCCCCTTTTACATCTAGTGGTCTACATAAGCCCGATTATCGAGCATTCAATACAAGCGCAGACGAAGCCCCCGGCCCTGAACGGCCCCCCTCAACGCGTGCGGATCGCAAGGCGCATTGTCCACGCATCGTCGACGCACGAAACTCGCGCGAATCCCAGTCGCTCGAAGAGCCGTAGCGCCGGGTTGTCGACCTCGACGCTCAGACTCAGCGCACACAGGTCTTCGTGACGCGCACGGTCGATAAGCGCCTTCAGAAGTGCGGTGCCGACACCAGTTCCGCGCATTTCCGTTATGACCGCGATTGAGATCTCCGGAACCGCTGGGTCGATAAAGCCGTAGCCATGGTCGTGCTCAGTGAAAAAACGCCACCAGGCGGCTCCATGCCGGCCGCCTCGGCAATCACACCTAGGTCACCGTCGCGCCCCCAGTCTGCGACGTATCGAGCATGGCTCGGGTCGGCGATGGCCTCACTGACGCTGATTTTGGGTTCCGCTGGGCGCCATGACGCCGCCTCGACGAGCATCTGCCACAGGAACTGCACATCAGCGGCGTCAGGCCGAGCGGTGCGCAGCCTCAGCACAGTCATCCCATGAACGTAACGCCACCGGCCGAGCCGGGAGCACCTTGGTCTAAACGCTCAGCCCGCGATCGAGATGTTGCCGGCGCCGCCGGCACCACACGAGCGGGCGGCGGACCGAAACGCGGGCGACTGCGGATCAACCCCGGCCGGCAGTCCAGGACGCTGGCCGCCGGAGAGCGACGGGTCGGGGAACTTCGGCACACCGTGTGTGCGCATGCAGCGCGCGAACGCCAGCGCCTGGCGTAGCTGAGAGGCTGCGACCTGTGGCGGCGGCCCGCCCGCGGGCGGCAGATAAGCCTTGCACGCCCGCTCGGCGGACCGCAGCGCCGGGCCCGCGAAGCTCTTACCTTCGGCCGTCAGCGAGCCGTCCGGGTTCTCAGACAGCGGCAAACCCACCGCCCCGCTAGGCCCAGCGATCGGATCGGGGAACCCGGACACGCCGTTGGCGCGCATGCACCTCGACAGGGCGGCGGGTGAGCTCGCTGGGCCATAGGGACTGGTGGATGCGCTCGGCCGCGAGTCCGAGCTGCCGCACGCAGCCAGCGTCAGCACGCAACCCAGGGCGGCGAGCGCAACCGACAGGGAACGGCTCTGACCGCCGGTTGCCTGGATAGTGGTCGTACTACGCATCTGGGTCGCAATCGTCGCGATTGGCTGCCGGACCTGATGTGTACGCGAAGACCCATAACAGCGGCGTAACGTCGTTACATCGCCGTTACGACCTCGCCGCCAATACCGAGCGCGGGCGTCTGGCCGGTGCGGTCCGGCGGCTGAGGGAGGACCAGCATCCCCTGGGCCTGTGGGCCGGCCCGGCCAGGGTCACCGGGCTGATCACGCCCGTCCAGGGGTCGAGCGTCGTCAATCGAGCTGGTCAGCGACAGGACGGACAGTCGCTGCCACGGAGTCCCGCCTCGCCAGTCACACCGCCTTAACTCGCGGCACTCGTCATGTGGCTAGGTTCGAATCCGGGCCGGTTCACACGATCTCGGGAGGCACGATGAATTAAGGGCGAAGGCCGCCTCGGTAGCCGTTACAGCTGCGGTGGTCGCTGTGCCGGTAGGGCTGTCGGCAGGGTCTGCGGTGGCCGATCACCCGCATCAGACCGGCATCCAGCACGTTCTGTTGATCTCCGTCGATGGCATGCACCAGTCCGACCTCGACTGGTACGTCGCCAACCACCCGAACTCCGAACTGGCCAGGCTCGCCGAGGGGGGCCAGGAGTACACGAAGGACCACACGGCGGATCCGTCGGATTCCGATCCGGGCGGCACGGCGCTGATGACCGGCGGCGACCCCAAGGTCACCGGCATCTACTACGACGACGAGTACAGCCACGGCGTCTTCCCGCCAGGCACGACGAACTGCTCCGGGCCGGTCCCGGGCGGCAACGTGATCTACGACTCGCCGGACGACAACCTTCCCGCCGTGCCGGACCTGCTGAATAACGGCAGCGGCAACACCTTCCCGTCGTTCGATGAGGGCGGCTCGATCTACCCGAGCGGCATTGACAAGGACCCGGGCAAGATCATGAACCTGAGTCCGCACCCGCAGTCGGGTCTGAACCCGGCGACGTACCCGGTCGACCCGAAGACCTGCAAGCCGATCCAGCCGTGGGACTTCCTGGGGGTCAACACGATCTTCCAGGTGATCCACAACGCCGGCATGCGGACGGCGTACGCTGAAAAGCACGCGATCTACACGTCGTTCAACGGCCCAGGCTCGAACGGCATGAGCATCGACGACTTCTTTGGGCCGGAGATCGACTCGCAGGCAGTCGAGCCGAACGGCGTGCCTTACCCGGTCGACGGCGCCTGGACGGCCGACAACGCCGCGACCAAGCAGTACGACTCCTACAAGGTCCAGGCGGTCATCAATTGGATCAACGGCTTACGACCACTCCGGCACCGGGCCGAAGGTCGGCACGCCGGCGATCTACGGGATGAACTTCCAGACCGTCTCGACCGCCGAGAAGCTCAAGAGCTCCCCAGCGGTGCTGATCGGGCCAAACGCGCAGGGCAACTACACCGACGGCCCATCGCTGCCCGGCGGCTACATGAACCAGAACGGCGTCCAGGTGCCTGGGCCGCTGCTGCAGAGCGCGCTTGACTATGTCAACGAGTCGCTGCAGCAGATGGCCGAAGCGATCCAGGCCGCCGGCGAGACCAATTCGACGGCGATCATCCTGACCGCCAAGCACGGACAGTCGCCGCTGAACGACAACCAGCTGCAGCGGATCGACGATGGTCCGATCATCAACGGTGTCAACGCCGCGTGGGTCGCACTGCACCCGGGCAACCCGACGCTGGTCGTCCAGGAGGCCGACGACGACGGGCTGCTGTGGTGGCTGTCGGACCGCTCCCCGCAGGCGACTGAGTTCGTCAAGAACTACCTGTGGACGCACAGCGCCTCGGCGGTGAATTACGCGGGCCAGACGGTCACCGTGCAGCACTCCGGCCTGAAGCGGATCTTCGCCGGCCAGGAGTCGGCGAAGTTCTTCGGCGTCGCGAACTCCGACCCGCACCACCCGGACGTGTTCGGGATCGCGCAAGTCGGCACCATCTACACGACCGGCTCGAAGATCGCCGAGCACGGCGGGGACAACCCGGGCGACCGCGACGTCCCACTCGTCGTGTACGCGCCGGGCAACGTCCACCGCGGCCGGTTCGATCAGTGGGTCGAGGCGACCCAGGTCGCGCCGACGATCCTGAAGCTGCTCGGGCTTGACCCCAACCAGCTCGAGGCCGTCCAGCGGGAGGGAACGCAGGTCCTCCCGGGCATCGGCGACCGGGACCGCTGAGAGGCGTTCGGGGGCGGCGAGCCCGAAGGCCGCCGCCCCTGCTGCTTTCGAGGCGTGATCGCGGCTGGCTAGAACTCGCGGGCAGTGAGGAACTGCACCGTGTCGGGGTCCACGCCGACACGTTTGTCGGTCGGGCGTGCCGCGAGGGCGTCGCGCGCGGCGGCGGCTGCTGTGGCGTCTTTGAAGACGGTCAGTGAGTACGCCAGCCCGGTGTCTGTGTCCTCGAGGTGGAAGCCGGCGATGAACCCCATACCTGCCCTGATCGAGGAATGCGACTGGACCCCCGACGAATACGCCGAGCTGATCCAAGCCCTCACCGGCGCCCTCCTGACAACGCTCACCAACGCGACTGGGAAAGCCGGCGCGGGCTGACGCCAGACAGCCGCAATCACCGACGAGTGGCAGTCGCGCGTCGGCGCGCTAGCTCTCCCCTCCTCGAGTCAGGAGGACGGCTTGCGGGCGCGGATGATCGCTGCGGATGCGTGCTGGTGGACCCGGTGCGTCGGGGTGATCTCGATCGCTTCGAGATCCGCCGCGGCCAGCGCGTCTCGGAATTCGGTCTCGGTCAGCGCGCCGGCGATGCAGCCGGTCCACGCGGCCATGTCTGCTCTGGTTGCGTCGTCCATGCCCGGATCGGCGATCACGTCCGAGATCGCCAATCGCCCACCCGCGCGGAGCACCCGCGCGGTCACGCGAATCATTGTTGGCTTGTCCGCGGACAGGTTGACGACGCAGTTGGAGATCATCACGTCGACGCTCTCGTCGGCGAGCGGCATGTCCTCGAGATAGCCCTTGACGAACTCGACGTTGTCGACCCCCGCCCGTGCAGCGTTGGCCCGGGCGAGCTCGAGCATCTCGTCGGTCATGTCCAACCCGATCGCCCTGCCGCTCGGGCTGACGCGGCGCGCGGAGATCAGCACGTCGGCGCCGGCACCGGACCCGAGGTCCAGCACGATCTCGCCGTCGCACAGATCAGCGACCGCGGTGGGGACGCCACAGCCAAGCGAGGCATTGACGGCGGTCGTGGGCACGCCCTCGCGGGTGGCGTCGTCGTACAGGCTGGCGCCGAACGCGCCCGTCTCATCGGCTGGGCTGCAGCACGACTTTTCCGAACCGCAGCAGCCCGCCTGCGACTCGGGCGTGTGGGGCTCGTCACGAGCGCCAGCCGCGGCTCTTGCCGCGCCCGCGTAGCGCTCGCGGACGGTCTCGCGGATGTCTTTGGTCAGCTCAGCCATGCCGTGAACTCCTCCAGCGCGTTGGGGATTACGTAGTAGTACGCCCACAGCCCGCGGCGCTCGGAGTCGACGATCCCCGCCGCGCGCAGCTTGCCGAGGTGATGCGACAGCGTCGGCTGCGAGATGTCAAACAGCGGCACCAGCTCGCACACGCACACCTTGCCGGCGTGCTGTCTGAGCACGTCGACCAGTTGCAGGCGAATCGGGTCACCGAGCGCCTTGGCGACATCGGCCATGCGAATTGCGTGGTCCCGGTCGACGTCGGGGTACACGACCGGGTCACAGCACCGCTCCCCCGGCTGGCGCTTTTGCTTGGGCGCGAGCTCCAGATCGATGACCATCGATGCACGTATATCTATTGAATGTACATTTGTCAATGCAATACGATCACAGCTGTGAGCTGATCATGGCCACGGTCCTGTTCGTTTGCCTTCAGAACGCCGGGCGCTCGCAGATGAGCGCGGCGCTGTTCCAACGCGCCTCAGGCGATCGGCACCACGCGCTCTCGGCCGGCACCACTCCCGCCGAGCGCGTGCACCCCGAGGTCGTGCAGGTCATGCGTGAGCTCGCGATCGACCTCTCGGACCGGACTCCGCTACTGCTCTCCCCCCAGCTCGCCGAGCAGGACGACATTGCGGGCACGATGGGGTGCGGCGACGCCTGCCCCTACATCCCCGGCAAGCGCTACATCGACTGGGAGTTACCCGACCCCGCCGGTCGTCCGATCGCTGCGAGGCGTCGAGCGCCTAACAGACCAACATCTGAAGCTGTAGCGCGCGCCGACCCGATCGGCGATCATCGAAATCGTGAGCGAGTTCGACGATCTCATCGCCGAAGCCATGGCAGCTCCGGTCGCGGGCTGGGACTTCTCCTGGATGCAAGGGCGCAGCGCGACGCAGCCGCCTCCGTGGAGCTACGAGGAGATCGTCGCCAAGCGCGCGGCCGGCGCCCGGGCGATGCTCGACATGGGCACCGGCGGCGGCGAGGTGCTCGCCGGCCTCGCGGCGAGGGCGCCGGTCACAGTCGCCACCGAGGCGTGGGCGCCCAACGTGCCGGTCGCGACAGCGCGGCTGGCGCCGCTGGGGATCGCTGTGGTCCAGGTCGATGGTGCGCCCGACAACGTCGACCAGCCGGGCGACGGCGGCGAGCTGCCGTTCGACGATCAGGCCTTCGAGCTCGTCATCAACCGCCACGAGGCGTTCGTTGCCTCCGAGGTAGCGCGTGTGCTCGAGCCGGGCGGAACATTTGTCACCCAGCAGGTTGACGGCGGCGCATGGGACGACCTCCAGGCCGCGTTCGACCTACCGCCGCAGGCCGCGGGCTCATGGCTGGGGCTTGCGACCGAGCAATGCGAGTCCGCCGGCCTCACGGTGCGCGACCGCAGGACAGGCGACGAACGGCTGCGCTTCGAGGACGTCGGCGCGCTCGTCTACTTCCTGCGCGTGGTCAGCTGGGCAGTGCCGGGCTTCGACGCCGACGAGAGCGAGGCCGCGCTCCGGCGCGCACACGACCAGATGCCGCTCGAGATCCGCCAGCCACGCTTCCTGCTGATTGCAGATCTGCGAGTACCGCAATTTTCTGAGCAGGCGGCGCGCCGCGGGCATAGGATGCTGCCTGCATCGTTGACACGAGCGCGCGCAGGAGGGCGCCTCTAGGAGAAGGAGAAGCGCATGTCGACAGGTCCGATCGTCGCCGGCACAGATGGGTCGGCCACGGCGAGGCTCGCCGTGGACAAGGCAGCTGAGCTCGCCCAAGCGTTGGAAGCGCCAGTTCACGTCGTCTGTGTTCCCGGCGCGATTGCCGGTTACGAGTGGCCGCAGCGGATCACGGCCCAGGAGATCGTGGCCAAAGTGGCCGAGCGGCTGCGGGGCCAGGGCATCACGGTCGAGACGCACCTCCCCCAGGACCAGGGCGATGCCGGGCTGACGCTGGTCGCCGTGGCCGACTCCGTGCAGGCCCAGATGATCGTCGTCGGCAACAAGGGGATGACCGGCCTTCGCCGGCTACTGGGATCGCTCCCGAACACCGTTTCGCACCGCGCGCGGTGCGACGTACTGATCGTTCCCACCCAGTCGGGGTCGCTGGCCGAGTTTGGCGGGGGCGCGATCGTCGTCGGCACCGACGGCTCGAGCGGCGCGACGCTGGCAGTAAAGGAAGCGATCCGGCTTGCGAAAGCACTCGATGGCGTGGTCCACGTCGTGTCGACCACGAAGTCGGCCGACTCGGCTCTGTCGGCGGCGGCGACCGAAGCCGCCGACCAGGGAGTCGGCGCGACCACACACGCGCTCGATGGCGACCCGGCCGATGCACTGGCTGAGGCGGCCGATGAGCACGACGCGGTGATGATCGTCCTCGGCACCAGGGGCATGCACTCGGATGACCGGGAGCGGTTCGGCAACATCGCGGACAAGATCTCCCATAAGGGAACCTGCAGCGTGATGCTCGTGTTCACCGGAGACGCGAGCGACGACTCAATGAGCGGGGCGGTCGCCCGGGACGCGGAGGTATGACGGACGCTAGAAGCGCGCGAACCGCGTCAGCGCCGCGCTCAGCGCCTCCGCCACGCCGCGATCTCCGAGGCCGTGACGCGCACCCGGCACGACGATCAACTCGCAACCGGGCCAGGCATGCGAGAGCGCCCACGGGACGTCCAGCGGGCCGCTGAGGTCGGCATCGCCGTGCACCAGCACGCCCGGGACCCCGGACAGGCGAGCGACGCCGTCCAGCAGCTCCCGGTCGCTCAGGAACGCCGCATGGCGCCAGTAGTGGGTGACCAGCCGCGCGAATCGCATCCGAAACCGCGCCTCGTCATACCGCGGATCGGGCGCCTCACCGCGCACCCCCAGCACGTGCGCGTCCTCCCACGTGCACCAGTCCAGCGCCGCCCGCTCCCGGACCGCCGGATCGTCGTCCGCAAGCAGGCGCGCGTACGCGTCGACGAGGCTGCCTGACCGCTCGGCGGGCGGAACGCCGTCGCGGAACCGCTCCCAGGCCTCGGGCAGCAGCCGCCCCATGTCGCGGGTGACCCACTCGACCTCGCGCGCCGATGTCGTGACGACTGAGAACAGGACCAGCTCCGAGACCCGCGCGGGGTGCGCCTCGGCGTACGCGAGCCCCAACGTCGACCCCCACGAGCCACCGAACACGAGCCAGCGCTCGAAGCCGAGCTGCTCGCGCAGCCGCTCGATGTCGCCGATCAGGTGCGCGGTCGTGTTGATCGACAGGTCGACGTCGTGGTCGGCCGCATCCGGCGTGCTGTCGCCGCAGCCGCGCTGATCGAAGAACACGATGCAATAAGAACTCGCGTCGAAGAGCCGCCGCCAGCCAGGCGAGCTGCCCGATCCCGGTCCCCCGTGCAGCACGACCGCGGGCTTCGCCGCGCGGTCGCCGTACATCTGCCAGTGGATCAGCTGGCGATCGCCGACGTCGAGCTGCCCCGACGCGGACGGCTCATTCACCGTCGATCTCGACCACGACCCGGACGGTCCCCGGCGGGCGCGTCTCGGCGATCTCGAGTGCGAGGTCGAACTCCTCGAGCCCGAGGCGGTGGGAGACCCAGCTGCCGGCGTCGAGTCGGCCGGCGCTCGCCAGTTCGATCACCGCGGCGAGGTCGTCGATCCCGGACGCGTACGCGCCGACGATCTGGAGCTCGTGGGCCATGAACGCGCTCGAGACCTCGAGCGTCAGCATCGAATCGACCACGGACCCGAGCACCAGCCGGCCCCCGCGTCGCAGCAGCGCGACGCCGACGGCCGGGGCGGCGGCTTGGCCGCTGAAGTCGATCACCGCGTCCATGCGGCCGACGCTGTGTCGCAATGACCGCGCCGCGCCTTCAAGGCCCTGGTGGACCTCGACCCCGAGCGCGTGCACGCGCTCCGCGCTCGCCTCGCTGCGGACGACCGCGGCCAGATGCAGATCAGGGTCGAGCGCCCGCGCGACGGCCAGCACACCGGTGCCCAGCCCACCTGCGCCGAGCACGCACAGCGACCCACCGCGCGGCAAGCGGGCGAGCCTGACGGCGTTGTGCGCGGTCGCCGCGGCATCCGCCAGCAGCGCCGCCGCCGAGGCCGTGAGGCCGTTGGCGGGGAGCATCCGTGACGCTGGCCAGACGACCTTCTCGGCGAACCCGCCCGGGTCGTGGAAGCCGATCGCGCGGACTTCGTCGCAACGCTGGTCCTCACCGCGCAGGCAGCCGGGGCAGTGGCCGCACGGCGCAAGCGGGTGCAGCACGACGAGGTCGCCCTCGTTGACCGGCCCATCGGCGGCGTTGACCTCCTCGACGATCCCCGCGACCTCGTGTCCGGGCCGGACCGGATACGACGCGCCACGCGGCAGGACCATGCCGCGCAGCAGGTGCAGATCGGTCGCGCACACGCCGCAGGCGAGCACCCGTACGCGCGCGAAGCCCAGCGGCGTCTCGGGCTCGGGTCCGTCGCACAGCCGCGCTGTGCCGTGATCCATCTCGATGTAGCGCAAGCTCAGCGACTCTCGGGCAGCATCATGGGCGCAGCAACTCGCGTGCGATCGTCATCTTCTGGACCTCCGCGGTCCCCTCCTCAAAGCGCTGTGCGCGCGCATCTCGATAGACGCGCTCGATCGTGCTCGGTGAGAAGTAGCCGCGCCCCCCGTGGATGTCGAGCGCCCCGTCCGTCACCCGCTGCAGCGCCTCGGTGGCGAACAGCTTCGCCTTCGACGCGTCGACGAGCGCGTCGTCACCGTCGTCCCAGAGACGCGCCGCGCGCAGCACGAGCGCGCGCGCAGCATCGACGTCGGTCGCCATCTCGGCAAGCTTGAACGCGATCGCCTGACGCTCGGCGAGCTTGCGCCCGAACGTCTCACGGTGCTTCGCGTATCCGACGGCGAGGTCCAGCGCTCGCTGCGCGAGACCGACGCAGCTCATCGCCAGCGAGATTCGGCTCGCCGCGAGAAAGCCGCCGACCGCGACCTCGAGCCCGTCGCCCTCCGCGCCGAGCCGGTTACCGACCGGGACCGGCGCGCGGTCGAAAGAGATGACCGCGTGGTCGGTGCCGCGCACGCCCATCGACTCGGGCATCGGATGCGCCTGCACGCCTTGTCCGGCACGCGGCACCATCAGCGCGAGCGTGCCCTCGGCGCCGCGCGTGCCCTGCACTCTCGCGATCACGAGCAGGTAGTCGGCGATCGTCCCGAACGTGATCAGGTGCTTGGCGCCGCTGAGGAGGTACGTGTCGGCTTCGCGTTCGACGCTGCAGCGGATGTCCGCGCCGCTGCCGGCATCGGGCTCGGTGAGCGCGAACGCGACCTTGATCTCGCCCGCGACCAGCGGTCCGAGGAACCGCTCGCGCTGCTCCGCGGTGGCGTGGGCCGCGATCGGCCGCCAGATGCCGTTGCAGACGTGGACGATCATCCGCAGCGAGCCGTGCGACATCGAGAACAGCTCGAGCAGCTCGAGGTAGCGCGCCAGCGGCAACCCCTCGCCGCCGTATTCGGCCGGCGCCGTGAGCCGCAGGTATCCGCGGTCGCGCAGTTCCTCCCAGAGCGCTGGCGGAACCTTCCCGTCGCGCTCGATTCGCTCGGCCCACGCCTCCCCCACGCCCTCGACGTACGCCCGGATCTCCTCCGCCAGAACGCGTTGGTTGCCAACCTGAGTCGTCGTCATATGCCGTTTGGACTGAGCCCGTAGGGAAAGTCGGTCAGCAGCTCGTAGCCCTCGTCGGTGACGAGGATCAGGTCCTCCAGCCGGACCGAGCCGACGTCGTTGCGCCACAACCCCGGCTCGATCGCCAGCACGTCGCCGGCGACCAGCGGCTCAGAGCCGGTCCGGCCGACGGCCGGCGCCTCGTGGACCTGGAGCCCGACTCCATGACCGAGCGAGAACTGAAAGCCCTCTTCGGAGCCGTCCGACCGGCTCGTGCGCTGCGTCGGGTAACCCGCTGCCTCGAACAGATCGCACGTGTGCGCGTGCAGTTCGCGGCCGGTGACCCCCGGGCGCACGGCGGCGTACGCGTCGTCGAGCGCGCGGCGGACGAGCTCCTCCTGGCGCCGCACCTCGCTGGGCGGCTCGCCGCCGACGACGAACGTCCGTGTCATGTCCGCCCAGCACGCCGTCTCGGTGTCCTGAGGCCAGACGTCGATCACGATCGGCAGCCGCGCCGGCAGCGGGCCGTTGCCCGGCTCGTGGCCGTGGCCCTGCCAGACCGAGGCGACGATCACCTCGGGCGGCAGCACCGCACCGGCCTCCCAGGCCGCGTCGCGCATCGCTGCCCGGATCCGTTCCGCGGTCAGCCTGCCGCGGTCGAGTAGCAGCCGGTCGCCGTCGACCTCGGCCCGCGCGAGCAGCGTCGCTGCCGTTCGCATCGCGGCCTCGGCCGCGTACTGGGCGCGGCGAATCCCGGCGAGCTCGTGCGTTGACTTGCGCCGGCGCCGCTCCGTGACCGCATCCTCGTCGATCCGTAGCGCGATCCCGTCCGCCCGCAGCCGTTCCGCGATCGCGAACGGCAACTCGAACTCGACGATCGCCTCGGTGATTCCGATCTGCGCGGCCAGGCGTGACGCGAACTCGACGTCGAGCTCGCGATAGCTGAGGCCGTTTTCGATCAGTTCGTGGAAACCGAGCTGACCGATGTCGACCAGCTCCGCATCGGGACGGCAGCCCGCGAGGCGCTCGCGCTCGAGGTCCGACGATAGGATCCACGTCCGGCCGCGGTCCTCGACCAGCATGAACGGATCGCCGACTGAGATCGGTACCTCGTGGCGGAGCGCCGGGTTGCGCTCGCTGTCGCCCCACAGCAACAGCGCGGTCATCACGCGGCCCCCGGCGCTGCCGGGGCAACCCGATCAGGTTTGTGAACGATCATCGGCGAGAACCCTAGCGAGAGCGTTTGCCCGCCGGGCGGTGCGCAACTTCGACCGACGCCTCCGGTTTTCAATCGGTGGTCCAACCAACAGGAGGCAGTATGAAGCGCACAACAAGACTGATCGTCTCCACGGTGGCGCTGGCGGCGACGGTCACCGGCGTTGCGGCCGCCGCGTCATCGCCGACGGTCGCGACCGGCGGCGCGACGAAGATCACCCATTTCGCCGCGACGCTGAACGCGACCGTCAATCCGAACGGCAATGAAACCGGGTACGTGTTCCAGTACGGGGTGACGAGCGCGTATGGCCAGTCGACCAACAGCCACTCGGCCGGCGGCGGCACGGCGCCGGTCAAGGTCGCGGACGGGATCAGCGGGCTGACGCCCGGGACCGTCTACCACTATCGGGTCGCTGCGCTCAACCGGACGGGTGGCGCGCTCGGGGCCGACCACACGTTCAGGACCATCGGGCCGCCTCCGGCGCTGGTCGCGACCGGCGCGGCGGTGAACGTCACGAGCTCGACCGCGACTGTGACCGGCAGCGTGACGACCAACGGCGCCGCCACCGAGTGGGTCGTGCAGTACGGAGTCACGACCGCGTACGGCGCGCAGACGTTCGGCCAGGTGGTCGCGAACTCGCCGACCGCAGTGCCGGTCTCAGTGACGCTCACGGGGCTCGCGCCGGCGACGCTGTTCCACTACCGACTCGTCGGCTACCACGGGTCGAGCGTCGTCTCCTACGGCGGTGACGGGACCTTCTTCACGGAGCCGCTCCAGCGCCCGAAGCCGCGACTGTCGGCGCACACGAAGCCGTCGGTCGCGCGCCATCGCCCGTACGCGTTCACGACCGTCGGCTCGCTGGGCGGGGCGATGTCGATCCCGCCATTCGCTCGCTGCGCCGGGAACGTCGGCGTGCGCTACTACCGAGGCCGACACCAGATCGGCTTCGTCGTCGTACCGGTCGGGTCCAACTGCCAGTTCATGGCCCAGGCGTCGTTCCGCCACGTCCGTGGCGTCGGCCCGACGCCGGTGCGGATCAGGGTCGACTTCCGCGGCAACGGCTACGTCGCCCGGGCGAGCCACACTGATCACGTGATCGTCCGCTAGGACCCTCTCGGGCTCCCGGTCCACGCGGGCCGGGAGCCCGCCTGCGGGTAGGCTTGCGCGCCATGCCGGATAGCGGGCCGCGGGCGTCGCGTGCCGAGATCGTGCTGCTGGTGGCGCTTGCGGGTTGGGCGCTGTTCCCGCTCGTGCTGATGCTGGTGCACGCGTCGCAGACGCACACGACGTTCACGGGCGCCGACGGGCTGATCGGCGCCGATGGCGTGCTCGGCGCCGACCAGCTGCAGTACCTCGCCTGGGCCCGTGACGCCGGCGCGCACGGGCTCGCATCGGACCTGTTCACGCTCGCCCCGAGCGGTCACGTGTACCTCGAGCCGCTGTTCACGATCACCGGCGCGCTTTGGCGCCTCGGGCTGTCGCTGCAGCTCGCGTACCTGGTCTGGAAGCCGCTCGCGATCGTGGCGCTGTTCGTAGCCGCAGTTCTGTGGGCGAGGCGGTTCTTCGGCGCCCGCCTTGGGTCGCGGATGGCGGTGGTCGTGCTGGCGCTGTTTCTGTTCACGCCGCTCGCGGCCCTGTTCAGCTGGGCCCAGCTCGGCAAGGGTTCCGTCGGCTTCCAGATCTACCTGCTCGCCGACGAGCTGCTGGCGGCGAACAAGCTGTGGGGCTATGTCCCGAGCGCGCTCGGACTCGCCCTGGTGCCCGTGTCCCTGCTGGCGGTCGAGCGCGCGCTCGAGCCCGTCGCGCGCGGGCGTACGAACGGGCCGGGGCGAGTGCTGAGTCGCTCCCGGGCGCCGGGCTTGGGCAGCCGGGTCGCGAGGCGGACCCGCCGCCGGGCGCTGGTGGTCGCGACGGCCGCGGCCCTGTTTTCAGCCTGGCTGCATCCCTGGCAGGGGATCACGCTGATCCTGATCTTCGCCGGGCTCGCGGCCTGGCGGCGACTGGACGGCGTTCTGGTGCTGGCGGCCGCGGCGCTCGGCGCCGCACTCCCGCTCGCCTACTACTACGTGCTCGGCCACACAGACGCGGCCTGGAAGCTCGCCGCCAGCTATGAGGTGATCCCGAGGCTGTCGGCGGTCGTGCTGCTGGCGGGCTTCGGCCCGCTGGTCCTGATCGCCGTCTTCGGCCTGCGGCGGCCGGATGGGATCCTGATCGAGCAGGCGCTGCTGCTGTGGATCGCGGCCTGCTTCGTCACCTACTTCGCAAATGACGCGTTCGCCCCGCACGCCTTGCAGGGGCTGAGCTTCCCGTTTGCGGTGCTGGCGGTACGTGGATGGCAGCGGCTCCGCCTGCCGGCGGTGCTGGGGGTCGTCGCGATCGCGCTGGTCACGATTCCGGGGCTCGCCTACGACGCCCGCAAGATCGTGCGGGTAACCAGGTCAGACACCGTTCAGTACTACCTGCCGAGCTCAGACGAGCAGGCGCTGAAGTGGATCGCGGCGGACGCGCCTCCGGGTGGGGTGCTGGCGCCGACGCCGTTTGCGATCGTGATCCCGTCCGAGACCGGCCGCAGGGTCTGGGTCGGGCACGGCTACTGGAGCAGCGACTACTCCAAGCGCGCCCGTCAGGCCGACGCGCTGTTCGGCGGCCGCATGCGCCCGGCTCGGGCACGCAGGTTCGTGCTCGGGACGGGCGCCACGGTGCTGATCTCAGACTGCCGCCACCCCGCCAGCCTGACGAAGTCGCTGGGACCGCTGCTTGCCTCGGTCCACCAGTTCGGTTGTGCCCGCGTCTACGTGCTCGCTCCCGGCCTGTCGGCGAGCCGGTAGACGAACCGCAGGCCGGACCACGTCTGATCGATCGCGCAGACCTTGTTGTCGACCAGCCCGGTGGCGAGCCCCAGCTCGCGCACGATCGGCTCGCCGAGGTCGGTGTCGACACCCGAGGCGCGTTTGGGCCACGCCAGCCACAGGCCGCCGGCGTAATCGAGCGCCTGGTGCAGCGCCGGGAGGCGACGCTCGAGCGCAGCGCGGCTCGTGGTGAACGCCACGATCACGTCGCTGGTCCTGCGGAGGCGCCGGCTGATCGAGACTCCGCCCTGCAGCTCGCCCAGCCTCTCCTCGAACCCCTCCGGCGCCCCGATCAGCGTCACGCGCGAGCCCGGCTTGATCCCGAGCTTCCGGGCAAGCGGCGCCCCCGCGTATCCGGCCGCAGTCGAGCTGGCCATTGCGGCACGAGCGTAGTCGACTCCGGTTGCCGCCTGCTCAGCTTTGTGACTCGCTCACGACCCCTGCGATCACCTTCGAGAGCCGGCTCCCCTGCCACGCGACAGGCGAGCCGCCGGGCTCGTCGGCCACCAGCCGCGCACCGGGGATCGCGGCCGCGTAAGCCTCCCCCACGGCCCGTGGGTGCTCGGGGTCGGCCTCGTCGTCGCTGGCGACAATCGCCGTCGGGACCGCGATCGCGGCGAGCTCGGCCAGCGACCCGAACGGCCGCGAGCGCGGCACCCAGCGCAACGCGTCGGCGAGCGCCTCTGGATGCTCGTGCAGCGCGAGGCGCTGGCGGATCACCTTCAGCACGGTTTCGCGCCACTGCTCGGGCACCCGCGGCTCGCCATACGCCTCGAGGAAGCCTTCGACGCCGCCCGCCCGCAGGCCGTCCGACAGCGCGTCCCAGCGTGCGAGCCGCGCCGGGTCATCGTTCTCCCCCGGCTCGTATGCAGGCGTTATGACCACCAGCCCCCCGATCCGCTCGGGCCGCCGCAACGCAAGCCACAGCAGCGTGTGGGCTCCCATCGACGCCCCGGCGAGGACGGCACGGTCAACGCCGCGGCCGTCGAGCACCGCTTCGAGATCGAGTCCGAGCTGCTCGTAGTCGTACTGCTCCGGCGCCGCGGCCGGCGACGAGCGGCCGTGGCCGCGGGCGTCGTAGGCGATCACCCGGCGTCCGGAGCGCTCGAGCGACGTCGAGCCCATCACGACATAGCGCCGGGTCGCGGTCAGGCCATGCAGGAGGACGACCGCCGCTCCGTCGCCGGTGTCATCGCCCGACAGCCGGACGCCGGCGCGCTCGATCTCGAATTCGGCCACCCGGCCTGTCTACACGATCGCGACCGGCCGCGCTCACGGCATGGCCACCCGGCCTGTCTACACGATCGCGACCGGCCGCGCTCACGGCATGGCCGCCCGGCCTGTCTACACGATCGCGACCGGCCGCGCTCACGGCGTGGCTACCATCAAACGAGATGGATGTCACCGACAGCAACTTCCAGACCGCCGTCCTCGACCGGTCCTACGAGATCCCGGTCGTGGTCGACTTCTGGGCCGAATGGTGCGGACCGTGCCGGCAGCTGGGCCCGGTACTCGAGAAGGCGGTTGCGGCCCGGGCAGGCAAGGTCGAGCTGGTCAAGCTCGACGTCGACGCGAACCCGGCCGTGGCTCAGACGTTCCGAATCCAGGGGATCCCGGCCGTCAAGGCGTTTCGCGACGGACAGGTCGTGTCCGAGTTCGTCGGCGCGCTGCCGCCGCAGTCGGTCGAGCAGTTCCTCGACGCGCTCGGCCCGTCGGAGGCCGACGAGCTCGTCGCGGTCGGCGACGAGGAGTCTCTACGCCGCGCCGTCGAGCTCGAGCCGTCGCGCGCCGACGCCGCGCTTCCGCTCGCCCGGCTGCTGCACGCGCGCGGCGAGGACGATGCCGCCTTGGCACTGCTCAAGGAGGTCCCGGGGAGCTTCGCCGCCGACGGGCTCAGGGCTCGGATCACGCTCGAGCAGACCGGCGCTCAGCCCGACCTGCAGGAGGCTCTGCAGGCGCTCGACGCGGGTGATCAGGAGCGCGCGCTGGACCTGCTGATCGGCCTGCTGCCGAGCGCCGATGGTTCGCGCGACGACATCCGCCGGATCGTGGTCGGGATCCTCGACGAGCTCGGGGTCGAAAATCCGCTCGCGCGCGAGTCGCGTCGGCGTCTGGCGGCCGCCCTCTACTAGCCAGACGGTCAGACGGCCAGCGTCAGCTGCTGCGCCGAGTCGACAAGCCCCGCCACTCGCACTCCGAGCAGCCGTACCGGCCGCGGAGGCGAAAAGCGCCGCAACAGCTCGAGCGCCACGGGACCGACGCGGTCCACGGTGGCGACCGGGTCGGGCAGCGTGCGGGCGCGCGTGTGGGTCGAGAAGTCGTCGAGCCGCACCTTGATGCCGACCGTCCGTCCGCCCCGGGACTGACGCTCGAGCGTCGTGCACAGCTGTGCGACCAGGTCGGCCAGGATCGGCTCCAGAGCCTCGAGCCCTGTCACGTCGTAGTCGAACGTGGTCTCGCGTGACTCGGAGATCACCTTGCGCTCCTCGGTGACCGGTGAATCGTCCTCGAACCTCGCCCGGCGCTGCAGCTCGGCGGCGAATCGCGGCCCGAAGCGAGCCGCCAGCTGATCCGGTGCCGCGACCGCGAGCTGCCCCAACGTCTGCAGACCGCACGCACGGAGCCGCTCGGCGGTCTTGGGGCCGATCCCCGGAATCAGGCCGCAGCGCTGATCGGCGAACCTCGCTTGCGCCTGCTCACGCGTGAGCACGACGAACCCGCGCGGCTTCTCGGCGTCAGACGCGACCTTCGCGACCAGCTTGTTGGGGCCGATCCCGATCGAGCAGCCGAGCCGCGTCTCGCGTTCGATCGCGAGCGCCAGACGCCGCATCTCGGCGCGCGGCGCCGGCATCCCGGTCAGGTCG
Organism: uncultured Solirubrobacterales bacterium; assembly: GCA_963756655.1. Classification (GTDB taxonomy): domain Bacteria; phylum Actinomycetota; class Thermoleophilia; order Solirubrobacterales; family Solirubrobacteraceae; genus Palsa-465. The sequence goes on along the minus strand of CAVWOQ010000022.1, from coordinate 70,989 downwards.
AGATATGCCTCGTCGAGCCCGATCACCTCGACCGACGGGGCGCACGCCCGTACGAGCGCCATCACCTCGCGCGATGCCTCGCGGTAGTACGCGAAGTCGGGCGTCAGATAAACGCCTCCCGGGCACAGCCGCCGGGCCCGCGAGGCGGGAATCGCCGACCCGACCCCGAAGCGCCTCGCCTCGTAGGACGCGGTGGTCACCACCGCGCGCGGGCCGTCGCCGGCCACGATCACCGGTAGACCCCGCAGCTCGGGCCGCCGTCGCAACTCGACCGAGACGTAGAACGCGTCCATGTCGAGGTGAGCGATACAGCGGCCCGGCATCGCTGCGGAGGCTAGGTGACCGTGCAGACGGCTACTGCGAGACCCAAACCGTCCCAACGCCGCCGAATCCGAGCGCGGCGGCGGTGCTCTGGTTGAGATCCCAATCGCGTCCGCCGACGTACGGTCCGCGATCGTCGACGGTCGCCGTGACCGTGTGGCCGCCGTAGTGAAAACGGACCTTGGTGCCGCAGGGAAGGCCGCGGTTGGCGACTCCGAGCCCGGCGTGGAAACCACAGGCGGTGTTGCCCGCGTCGGAGTACCACGAGGCCAGGCTCTCCGAATAGCCGGTGAGCAGGCCCGCGGGCACGGTCGAACGGGCCCTGTTTCCCGGACCCATCAGCGACACCCGCAGACGGCGCTGGAGGCCGCTGATCGCGTCAAAGTGCAGCTTGAAGCCGCCTTGGGAGCCGGTCCGGCTATTGGCCAGCGTCTGCCAGCCGTCGGCGAAGTGGCCCTGCATACGGACCCAGCGCCGCGCCTGGCCCGGGAACACCCGGCCGCGGATCACGACGGGACTGCCGGCGAGCACATTGTGCGACGGGCGGGCCACCTTGATCCGAGTCGCCGCCGCCGCGTGCGTGACGCTCGGCGAGGGGTGGACCGGTCCCTTGTGGGCCTGGGTCACGGCCGGGTTTGCATTGGTATCGGAGCCTGGACCGGTCAGCGCGTAGGCCGAGGCCGGCACAGCCAGCATGATCGTTGCGATTGCTACGTGTAGTGTGCGCTTCTTGCGCAGCGTGAATCTAGGCCTCAAACCGAGGACCTCCTGAGTTACGTTCGACCGGGCGCCTACGGGGTTAGCTGACGGGCTCGCAGGCGCCGCGGACGCGCTTGGAGCGCCCTCGTTCGCTTGCTACGGTCGCGGCTGGTTATCGCCAGGCGTCCGATTCGCCCCGGACCGGGTCACGTAAACGACTCCCCGGTCAGTGGGCCCCCCGTTCTCCCGCTCCTAGCGCAGAGACTCGGCAGGTCGAATTTGGAACCGGGCGAGGTTGGCAGCGATTTTGTCCAGTTTGTGTGAGGATCGTCACACATCGTGATGGTCAATTTTGTGGAAGTTGAGGGCGAGTCAATACGCGAACTGTGGCGCCCTGCAAGAATCAGCCCGTGGCCAACGCCGACCGTCTGACGGGCCTCGACAGCTCGTTCCTTCACCTCGAACGCGATTCGGCCCACATGCACGTGGCCGGCTGCATGGTGTTCGACGGGCGCCCCCCGGAGTACGAGGAGCTCGTCGAGGAGATCGTCTCGCGGCTGCACCTGGTGCCGCGCTACCGGCAGAAGCTCGCGTTCGTGCCGCTCAATCAGGGGCGGCCGGTGTGGGTCGACGATCCCCACTTCAACGTCGCCTTCCATGTGCGGCACACCGCATTGCCAAGCCCCGGGGGCGAGCAGCAGCTCAAGCGCCTCGCCGGCCGGGTCTTCTCCCAGGCACTGGATCGCAGCCGGCCGCTGTGGGAGCTGTGGCTCGTCGAGGGCCTCTCAGACGACCGCTTCGCGGTGCTGTCGAAAACACACCATGCGCTCGTCGACGGCATCTCGGGCGTCGACATCGCGACCGTGCTGTTCGACTCGTCGCCCGAGCCGCTGCCCGTCTCGGCGCCCGATCACGAGTGGGTCCCGCGCCCACTGCCAAGCCGCGTACAGCTACTCGCGGACGCCCTGCTCGAGCGCGCCACCGTCCCGACCGAGATCGTCCGTGGCGTCCGGGCGACGCTCCGCGGGCCGCGGCACGTCGTCGCCCGCGCCGGGCGCGCGGCCGGCGGCGTCGGCGCGATGGCACGGGCGGGACTCAACGTCGCGCCGTCGAGCCCGTTCAACGTGAGGATCGGGCCGCACCGGCGGTTCACGTGGGTACGCGGGAACCTGCAGGAGTTCAAGACGGTCAAGAACTCGCTCGGCGGGACCGTCAACGACGTCGTGCTGGCCGCGGTGGCGGGCGCCCTGGGTCGCTACCTGCGGCTTCACAGCGAGCCGACCGAAGACGTCGTCCTGAAGGCGATGGTCCCCGTCTCGGTCCGCGCCGACGTCGAGCGCGGAGCGCTCGGCAATCGGGTCGCCGCGATGTGGGCGCCGCTCCCGGTCGGGATCACGGATCCGGTCCAGCGCCTGCTCACGATCTCGGCCGCGATGGACGGCGTCAAGGACTCCGGGCAGGCGGTCGGAGCCCAGGTACTGACCGAGCTGTCGGGCTTCGCGCCACCGACGATCATGGCGCAGGCGGCGCGGCTGCAAGCGCGCCAGCGGCTGTTCAACGTCGTCGTCACGAACGTTCCGGGGCCGCAGCACCCGCTGTACATGCTCGGTCGACAGCTCGAAGCGATGTTCCCGATGGTTCCGCTGGCCGAGAACCAGGCGCTCGGGATCGCGATCATGAGCTACGACGGACAGCTGAACTTCGGGCTCAATGCTGACTACGATGCGCTCGCCGACCTCGAAGTGCTCGCCGACGAGCTCCGCGCCTCGATCGAGGAGCTCGTGGCCGCCGCGGGCGCGAGCTCCGAGCCAGGCTCGGCTCGCCGGCAGCGGGTCCGCGCCGTCGACTGAGCGCGCGACCTTCGGCGCCGCTGCTGACGAGGCCGGCGGGGACCGTCGATGACCGTACTCGAACGCATCGCGATCGTGGCCGTATCGTTCGCGATCGCGGTCGCGGTGATCGTGATCCTGTCCGGTGGGCCCCTGACCGGGAGCGACGACCCCGGGATCACCGGGCCGACGTCGCAGATCGGAACGCAGTACCGCGACCTCGGCGACGGGGCGCTGTCTGGAGGCGCCAAACCGCCGCGCTATGACTCGCAGCCGCCGACCAGCGGTCCTCACGTGCCGGTCGCCGTGCAGCGCGACGACGCGACGCTGTCCGACAACCAGTTGCTGCAGGCGCTCGCGCTCGGCGACGTGGTCGTGCTGTACGGGACGCGAACGCCGCCGCGCGACCTGCGGGTCCTCGCCACATCGGTTGCCGCGCCGTTCAGCCCTGCGCTGGCCGCCGCCGGGCAGGCGGTGATTCTCGCCCGCCGGCCTGGCGCTCCGGGGCTCCTCGGGCTCGCCTGGACGCGGCTCGTGCACGTCCATTCTGCGGCGGACCCGCAGCTGCGCAGCTTCATCCTGTACTGGCTCGGCCGTGGTGCCGCGCGTCCCGTCCCATAATTGATGTAGATGCAGAAGCCATTTCAGATCGCGTTGTGCCAGCTCGACATGACCGTCGGCGATATCGCCGGCAACGAGCGCAAGATCGTCGATGGGCTCGAACGGGCGCTGGGCGCCGGTGCCCAGCTGGTGCTGTTTCCGGAGCTGGCGCTGACCGGTTACCCACCCGAGGACCTGCTGCTGAAGGAGCACTTTCTCGCCGATGCGCGCGCGGCGCTCGACCGGATCGCGACCCGAACGGGCCCCGCTGCCGCGCTCGTCGGGTTCCCGGAGCGCGCCGACGACGTCTACAACGCGTGCGCGGTGCTGGCCGACGGACGGGTCCAGGCCGTGTATCGGAAGGTCTTCTTGCCGAACTACGGTGTGTTTGACGAGCAGCGCTATTTTCAATCCGGGCATGGCGGTGCGCTGATCGAGCTGGGTGACGTCGTCGTCGGGCTGACGGTCTGCGAGGACATCTGGGAGCCCGGCCCGCCGGCGTCCGACGAGGCGCTGGCGGGCGCCACGCTGCTGGTCAACATCTCCGCCTCCCCTTACCACGTTGGCAAAGGCGCAGAACGCGAGCGGATGCTGATCCAGCGAGCGCGCGACAACGTCGCCGCGGTCGCGTTCTGCAACCTCGTCGGCGGCCAGGACGAGCTCGTGTTCGACGGCCACTCGCTGGTGATCGACCACGAGGGCACGGTCCTCGCGCGCGCCAAGCAGTTCGCCGAGGAGCTGGTCCTCGCCGCGATCGACCCCGCCGCCCCGCGCGGGGTCAGGCTTCGTGACCCTCGCCAGCGGGCGGTCAACCACCGCTCGCCGCCGCAGGCGCCGGTGATCGCGCACCTGCCGTCGAGCGATCGCTCCACGACGCCGCCCCCGCCGCTAGGCGGCCCGGTGGCCGAACTGCTGGACCGCGACGCCGAGGTCTACAACGCGCTCGTGCTGGGACTCCGCGACTACGTCGACAAGAACGGCTTCGAGCACGTGGTGATCGGGCTCTCGGGCGGGATCGACTCGGCCTTGGTGGCGGTGATCGCGGTCGACGCGCTCGGCCCGGAGCGCGTCGACGTGGTCGTGATGCCGTCGCCGCACTCGTCGGCCGCCACCCAGGCCGACGCGCGTACGCTGGCCGCGAATCTGGGTGTCGAGGCGCGCGAGTTGCCGATCGCCGAGGCGATGGCCGCCTACGACCACACGCTCGAGCACGTGTTCAGCGGCGTTGACCCGGACCTGACGGAGGAGAACCTCCAGGCGCGAATCCGCGGCAACCTGCTGATGGCACTGTCCAACAAGTTCGGCTGGCTGGTGCTGACGACCGGCAACAAGTCCGAGATGGCGGTCGGCTATTCGACCCTGTACGGCGATAGCGCCGGCGGCTTCGCGGTCATCAAGGATTGCCCGAAGACGCTGGTCTACGAGCTCGCGCGCCACCGCAACGCGGTCGCGGCGGTGATCCCCGAATCGATCCTCGAGCGGGCTCCGAGCGCCGAGCTGCGACCAGACCAGCGCGACTCGGACTCGTTGCCCCCTTACGACGTGCTCGATCCGATCCTCGACGGCTACATCGAGGACGATCTCGGGCGCGAGGCGCTGGTCCTGCGCGGGTACGACGAGCGCGACGTAGACCGCGTGATCGCGCTGGTCGACCGGGCCGAGTACAAGCGCCGCCAGGCGCCGCCCGGGATCAAGATCTCGACCAAGGCCTTCGGGCGCGACCGCCGGGTGCCGATCACCAACCGCTATGGGGGCTAGCGGCGCGGGCGAACCGCGACCGTCACGCGCGACAGGGCGCACAGGCGCCCGGCGTCGTCTGACAGCTCCACTTCCCAGACCCACGTCGTCCGGCCGCGGTGGCGCGCCCGCGCCTCGGCGTTGACGTGCCCCTCGACCACCGGGCGCAGGAAGCTCGTCTGGTTCGACATCCCCATCGCCGTGTTGCCGTCGCCGAACACGGTCAGCGCGGTGCCGGTGGTGGCGAGGCTCTCGGCGACCGCGGCGTAGATGCCGCCGTGCACCAGTCCGGCCGGCTGCTTGATCTGATCGCCGACCGGGACCCTGCCGTGCATCACGCCGTCGCCGATCTCAGTCACCTCGAGCCCGAACAGGCGATCGAAGCCCTGGTCGAGCTCGAATGGAAGCTGTGGTGTCATCCGCGGCACCTTAACGCGACCGCAATGTGTGCGTCATTGGGTCACCCGCTCATCTACGCTAGGGCTGACCATGGCCTCGTTGGACAGCATCGCGCCCGATCAGCGGGCGGTATTGCAGCTCGTGCTCCAGCGCGGGCGCAGCTATGACGAGATCGCACAGCTGCTGTCGATCGATCGCGCCGCTGTTCGCCAGCGGGCGCTCGCCGCATTCGACGCGCTCGGACCGCAGACCGGAGTCGACGAGCAGCGCCGGGCACTGATCACCGACTATCTGCTCGGCCAGCTCCCGCCGCCCGTCGCGCAGGACACGCGAGACCGGCTCGCGGCCTCGCCATCGGAGCGCGCGTGGGCCCGCGTCGTCGCCTCAGAGCTGGCGCCGATCGCAAGCGAGCCGCTGCCTGAGATCCCGTCCGCCGCCGCTGTCGCCGAGCAACCGGCAGCGCAGGCGCCGGTGGTCGCCGCGGCAGCCGACGGTGAGCAGCCACCAGCGGCGCCCGGGCAGCCGGCGTCACCGGCCGGCGCGCCGCGCAGCTCACGGATCGGCGGCATGATCCTGATCGGGGTCGCCGCGGTCGCCGCGATCGTGGTTGCGATCGTGCTGATCACATCCGGCGGCTCGAGCAAGAGCCCGACGACCGCGTCCGGCGCCGCGAAGCCGTCATCGTCCGCTTCGTCGTCGACGACCACGTCCAGCACCTCGAGCGCCGCCCACGTCGTCGCCCAGATCAACCTCACGGCGGCGAAGTCCGGTAGCAAGGCCGCCGGGATCGCGGAGGTGCTCAAGGAGGGCGCCAACAACGGGATCGCGATCGTCGCCGACCACATCACGCCGAACACCACCAAGCCGCCGAACGCGTACGCGGTGTGGCTCTACAACTCCACCAGCGACGCGCAGCTGCTGGGCTTCGTCAACCCGGGCGTCGGCAAGAACGGGCGCCTGTCGACCGCCGGCGGGCTGCCGTCAAACGCCGCCCGCTTCCACCAGGTGGTCATCAGCCTCGAGACCAAGGCTGATCCTAAGACCCCGGGCACCATCGTCCTGCACGGCGCCCTGTCGGGGCTCTCGTAGGCGTCGCGTTTCCGGCCCGGGGACGGGGCGACGCGTCCGCCGCCGCCGGTGGACATGTGCATACCCATGCCGAGGTGCCGACGACACCGAGCGGCGCGGGCCGCGTACCCCGCCCCCGCCCGGTCCTGCTCGCGTCGCCTGCGCCCGCTCACCGCAACACAGCCACGATCAGCACGCAGGACCCAGGGCGCGGGAACGTCGGCCCGGCCGCCACAAGCAAACGCAGACCAAAACGGATCTACCCACAGATCCGCTCAAGGCCATCGAGCGCCTCGTCGAGCTTGGAGCGCGTGGCCCGCTTCAGCAGCAGGCCTCCTGTGCGCGAGTAGCCGCGCAGCTTCTGCTGCTGTTCGATCGTGACCTCGGTGCCCCCCTCGACCGGTTCGAGCCGCACCTGGATGATCGACTCGTTGAGCACGCGCTCGAACGGGGTGCCGGCGATCTCCTGCTGCCAGGCCCGGGCCCAGGGCGGCTCTGACTCGACGACCTGGAAGTCGATCCGGACCGGCCTCCCGCGCTTGGTCTTGAACACCTGCGTGAAGCGGTCGGGCCCGACGTCCTCCATCCGCCAGACGCCGGGCCACCAACGCGGCATATGGTGCGGGTCGGCGATCAGCTCCCAGAGGTCATGCTGGCTCGCCGGAAGGACCCTGCTTCGATGCGCGTTGGCCATCAGGCCTCGTAGCCGACCAGCGCGTGAACCGGGACCGGGGCCAGCCGCTCGCGACCGCCGAGGAAGCTGAGCTCGATCACGAACGCACAACCGACAACCTGCGCCCCGAGCCCGCCGACCAGCTCGCACAGCGCGCCGGCCGTGCCGCCCGTCGCAAGCAGATCGTCGTGGACGAGCACCCGGGCGCCACCGGCGAGCGCGTCGGCGTGCACCTCGAGCGCGTCGATACCGTACTCGAGCACGTACTCGGCGCTGACCGTCTCAGCCGGCAGCTTGCCGGGCTTGCGCGCCGGCACGAACCCCACCCCCAGCTCGCGGGCGAGCGCGCCCCCGAGGATGAAGCCGCGCGCCTCGGCGGCGACCACGAAATCGATCGCGGTCGGGCGCACGAGTCCGGCGAGCCGTGTCACCGCCGCGTCCAGAGCCGCCGCGTCCAGCAGCAGCGGCGTGATGTCCTTGAACACGATTCCCGGGCTCGGGAAGTCTGGGATATCCCGGATGTGGGCGCGCAGATCCACCGATGACAGCTACCTCGAGATCTCGCAGACTCTCTAGGTCGCGATCTTACGCAGGTCGCGAATCAGCAGCAGGTGCTTGAGATGCGTCGTGACCGAGGCGAGATTCTCGAGCGCCTCGATCGCCTCCTTGCGTCGCTCCGGGTTACGGGAGCGAAGGGCCGGCGCGAGGATGCTCTGCAACAGCTGCGCTTCGCGGTCGGCCGAGCTTCTGAACACCCGCAGGTTGCGCCCCCCGACGCCGTAGCGCGCCAGTTCAGACACTGCGCGGACGATCTCCCGCTCGGTCTCGTCGAAATAGCGCGTGGCGCCGCGCGTCTCGCCCTTGATGACGCCGAACTCCACCAGCTCGCGGACCAAGCTGGGCTCGGCGCCGGTCTCGTCGACCACGTCCTCGAGCGAGTACAGCGCCCCGGCGTCGCGGACCCTGACCAGAGCGCGGCGCACACCGCGTGAATCGGCGCTCGGTGAGGCGACTTCGCGCTCGGTACGGCCGCCCGCGAGCTCCTGACGGATCACCCGCAGCGGCAGGAACTCGTCGCGCTGCAGGCGCAGGATCGTCCGCAGCCGCTGGATGTCGTTCTGCGTGTAGAGCCGGTATCCGCCCTGCGTCCGGCGCGGCGCGAGCAGCTTCTGGTCCTCGAGATAGCGGATCTTCGAGATCGAGATGTCGGGGAACTCCTGGTGCAGCGCCTTGCAGACGGAGCCGATCGTGACCGCCTTCTGGCGCGGCGGGCGGCCGTCGGTGTCGGGCGGCTCAGGGAGCTCGAGTTCCGGCTTCGTGGTATCGGCGCCGGCCATCAGCGGCTCAGGAACGCCAGCTTGTACTTGCCGATCTGAAGCTCGTCGCCGTCGGCCAGGCGGTGCGAGTCGATGCGCTTGCGGTTGACATATGTGCCGTTCAACGACCCGCAGTCGTCGAGGTAGTAGTCGTTGCCGCGGCGGACGATCAGCGCGTGGTCACGCGAGACCGTGACGTCGTCGAGAAACACGTCGCTGTCGGGCCGCCGACCGACCGACAGGCGGTCGCCTTCGAGCGCGAAGCTCTCCCCCGCGCGGCCGCCGCCGGCGCGGATCACGAGCGCGGCGCCGCGGGCCACCACGTCCTCGAGCTCGACGACCTCGAGTTCACCGGTCTCGCCGACCTTGTAGGTCGCGGTCGTCGCCCCCGGCGACTGCTCGCCGCCGGCCAGAAACGCGCCGCAGCGCTGGCAGTAGCTGGCGCCGTCGTTGTTGGCGAAGCCGCACTCTGGGCAGTGCCGGGCCATCGCGCCGCCGGGCTACTCGGGCTCTGAGGCGGGCACCCGCCCGGCCAGGATGTCCGTTAGCTGCTGGACGTCGGCGCCGGAGATCACCAGTTCGCCGGTCTCGTCCTTCTTGCGCAGGCGATTGACGAGCTCAGCGCGGAGAATGTCGATCTTGCCGTGCAGGATCCGCCGCCGGTAGGAGATCTCCATCTCTTCGTCGGTGAGCTGCTTGATGAGTTCCTTGAGTTCCTGATCCGTCAGTGAGCCAAGGTCGGGAAACGTGTCCAATGTGCCCTCCACGCGCTGCGAGGTAGATATCTTTGCGCTCTGGCGAGTGTATAGCCTCGCTGCTCACAGGGTCAAGCTGAGCTTTAGGGTCCGTTGGCTTCTTGTGAACTTGGCGTCTCGCGCTCGCGAATGACAGCCAATCCGCGGCGCACATAAAGTGCAGTCGCCGACAGCGACAGCGCCAGGCCCACGTACAGCATCGCCACCGCCAGCCAGTGGACGCCGGCCATCGCGAAGAACGGCGCGCCCATCGTCGGCGCCACGCCGAGCCGGCCGAGCCAGTTGATCTGCAGCTCGACGCCGCGCCGCAGCCCGTAACGGCTGAGGGCGAGCATGAACAGCTCACGCGCCAGGACCAGGACGATCGCCCACCGCGGCAGCAGCGAGAAGTGAAAGCAGACGACCATCCCCGAGATGATCAGCAGCCGGTCGATGATCGGGTCCAGCAGCGCGCCGAGGCGGCTGTACTGCCCGGTCAGCCGCGCCGCGAACCCATCGAGGTAGTCAGCCCAGCCGATCACGGCGAACAGGATCGTCGCCAGCGTGTCCATCCCGTCGGGGCTTGACAGCGCGAGCACCAGGAAGACCGGGATTCCGAGCAGCCTCAGGTAGCCGATCGCGTTCGGAATCGTCCACGGGTGCAGCGGCTGGCTCGACCGCGTCTGTGACGGTGGCGGCCCCGAGCGGTCGATCCCGAACAGGCGGCGCTTGGTGATGCGAGGGCTCATCCTGCTGCCTCTGCGCGCCCCGGCCGGCCTGCTCAGCCGCTCAGGGCAGGCCGCGCCAGAGTTGGGCCACCGCTTCGGCAGCCCCCTCCAGCGCGACCGTGCGCGCCTCGCGCCCCCGCCTCACCTGGACCTCGATCTCGCGTGAGGCGAGCGTGCGCCGGCCGACCGTGACCCGCACCGGACAGCCCAGCAGCTCAGCATCGTTGAACTTCTCGCCCGGCCCGGCGTCCCGCTCGTCGTAGAGCGTTTGGAGACCGGCGCCGCGCAGCTCGGCGTACAGCTCGTCGGCGTAATCGCGCTCGGGCGTGCCGACCTTGCCTAGCACGACCAACTCGACGTCGAACGGAGCGATCGTCCGCGGCCACGAGATCCCGTGCTCGTCGGCGTACTGCTCGACGGCCGCCGCGGCCGCCCGGGCGGGTCCAAAGCCGTAGGAGCCCATCCAGATCAGCCGGCTGCGGCCCTGCTCGTCCAGGTAGGTCGCACCCAGCGGCTCCGAGTAGCGGGTCCCGAGCTTGAAGATGTTGCCGACCTCGATCGCGCGCTCGATCCTGACCTTGGCGCCGTTGACGGTGTCGCCTGCGACCACCGTTCGCACGTCGACGCGCTCGAACTTGAAGTCACGTCCCGGTTCGACGCCGCGCAGGTGCGCGTCGACCTCGTTGGCGCCCGTCACATATGACCCTGGCGCGATCCCGTCGTCGAGCAGCACCGGCAGATCGGTGCCGACCGGGCCGATGAAGCCGGGCGGGCCGAGGCGCGCCGAAACCTCGGTGGCGCTCGCCGCCCGGAACTGCTGACCGAGCGTGTTCTGGAGCTTGATCTCGTTCACGCGGTGGTCGCCGCGGACCATCACGAGCTTCATCTCGCCGTCGGAGAGCACGATCGGGAAGGCTTTCAGCAACGCGCCCGCCGGCTCGCCGAGCGCTTTGACGACCGCCTCGATCGTCGTCATCCCGGGCGTCGAGACGCGCTCCGGAGCGTCGAGCGGTGCCGGCAGTGTGACGGGCTGTGGGTCGGCGCTCGCGACCTCGATGTTGGCCGCGTAGCCCGGCGCGTGCACGACCTCGTTCTCGCCGGCCGCGCATGGCGCCATGTACTCGTCCGAGCCGTGGCCACCCATCATCCCGACGTCCGCCTCGACCCGGTACCACTCCAGACCGCAGCGTTCCATCATCCGGTCATAAGCCCGCGCGTGCTTCTCGTACGCGACGTCGAGGCCCTCGCGGTCGCGGTCGAACGAGTAGGAGTCCTTCATGATGAACTCGCGCGTCCGGAGCAAGCCCGCGCGGGGCCGCGGCTCGTCGCGCTCCTTGACCTGGAAGTGGTAGAGGATCAGTGGCAGCTCGCGGTAGGACTGGACCGCCGCCGCGACGTGGCCGGTGACGATCTCCTCGTGGGTCATCGCGAGCACCAGGTCGGCGCCCTTGCGGTCCTTGAGCTTGAACAGCTCCTCGATCCCGTAGCGCCCCGTCCGCCGCCACGGCTCGGCCGGGTGCATGACCGGCATCAGCATCTCCTGGCCGCCGATCGCGTTCATCTCCTCGCGCACGATCTCGACGACCCGCTCGTGCACGCGCCAGCCGGCCGGCAGCCAGGACCACAGCCCGGTTCCGACCTGGCGGATCAGGCCGGCTCGCACCATCAGCTTGTGCGACAGCGCCTCGGCGTCCGCCGGCGGCTCGCGCTCGGTGGGCAGGAAGTAGCTCGACAGCAGCGTCATGCCCGCGGAAGCCTACCCGGCACCTGTCGGGCGGCTCTCGCCGGATAGCGATCGAGGTTCACGTTTTCGGCGGTGGGATGCGGGTTATGGTCTGATAGAACGCAACCAAATTTTCAGCCACAAAGGAGCCACACGATGGCCTACACGGTCCCGGACCTTCCGTACGACTACAACGCGCTCGAGCCGTACATCGATGAAGAGACGATGCACCTGCATCACGACAAGCACCACCAGGCCTACGTCACGAATGCCAACAAGGCGCTCGAGGGGACCGAGTGGGCCGACAAGCCCGTCGAGGAGGTGCTCGAGAACCTCTCGTCGCTGCCCGAGGACAAGCGCGGGCCGGTGCGCAACAACGCTGGCGGCCACTACAACCACTCGCTGTTCTGGGAGTGGATGTCGCCGGACGGCGGCGGCGAGCCCGACGGCGCGCTGCGCTCGGCGATCGACGCCGCGTTCGGCTCGTTCGACGACTTCAAGGCGAACCTGAAGGCCGCGGGCGTCGGCCGCTTCGGCTCGGGCTGGGCGTGGCTCGTGCACGACGGCTCGGGCCTCGCGATCGTCTCGACGCCGAACCAGGACAGCCCGATCTCAGACGGCAAGACGCCGCTGCTCGGCGTCGACGTCTGGGAGCACGCCTACTACCTCAAGTACCAGAACCGGCGCCCGGACTACATCGACGCGTGGTGGAACGTCGTCAACTGGGCGAAGGTCGCCGAGGAGTTCTCAGCCGTCAGCTAAACGGGACGGGTCATGGGCGCTGCTCGAGCTCGTCGAGCAGCGCCTGCGCTTCGCCCAGGCCGTTGAGGTCACCTTTGGCGTCGTAGATCTCCCACGCCTCCCGCGCCTGCGCGATCGCGTCCTTGGTCCGCTCGCGGGCTGAAAGCACGCGCGCGAGCTGCGCTCTGGCCTCGGCACGCGGGATCGAGAAGTCAGTCTTGAATGCGTTGTCGACGGCGCTGATAGCCCAGCGTTCGGCCGCGTCGAGATCGCCGTTTGCTAAAGCGATCGCGGCGCGCACGCGGTGCGTGATCGCGTAGTTGATCACGTCCTCGGGCGCGCTCAGCTGATTCGAAAGCGCGATCGCCGCGATGGCGCGATCCGGGTCTCCGTGGCGCTCGTAGAGGTCTGAAAGCATCGCCTGGCTCGTCGACCTGAACGCGGTTTCGCCAGCGTCGCCGAGAATCTGGTCTCCCCGCTCGGCGGCCGCGATCGCCGCGTCGTAGTCGCCGACGGCGTGCTCGACGTCGCCCAGGAGGAGCCAGCCCCAGCCCTCCATCGAGCTTGCCTGCGAAGCGAAGGTCGCGATCGACCGCGTCGCCCAATCGCGCGCGCTATCGAAGCGCTGCCGGTAGGCGTCTACGACGCTGCGGTTCGTCTCGATAAACGACCGCAGATACGGACCCTGCGCGTCGAGCTCGATCTCGTCCAGCTCGGCCGCCATCGTGCGCACGTGCGCCGGCCCGAACCGATTGGTCGCCAGATACCACGCCAGCGCGCGCGCCCGCAGCCCCTCGTCACCCACGGCGCGGGCGTGCGCGGCCGCCAGACGGGCCTCGACAGCCGCCGGACTCGCCTGGCTAGCCAGCCAATAACGCGTGAACCCAACCATGTGTGCCTTCGCCAGGCCGAGCTCATCCCCCCGCCGTTCGAGCTCGGCCATCAGTCCCGGCAGCTCCGTGTCGATCATCGCCGTCGCTTCCTCTGGGCGTGCGCGGTGCAGCCAGTTGAGCCGGGTGAGCCGCACGATCGGGTCATCGCCAGATCTCCGCTCCGCCACCTTTAGCAGCTCGTCGGCGCGCGCGATCTCGCCGTCTTCGAGGACCAACCCGGCGAGATCGGTGGCAATCCGGGCGTGAATCCCGTCGTGCTCGTCGGCCAGCTCGAGCGCGCGCTCCAGTAAGTTCGCCGCCGCCGCGTCATCACAGCGCTCACCTGCCTTTCGTGCCGCCGCGTGCAGGTATGCGGCGGCGTCGCGCGCCGTGCCGGGATCGGCATTCCGGCGGAGCTCGTGGCAGTAGTGGACGGCTTGCTCGAGGTGCCAGCCGGCGATCTCGTCGAGCTCGACCAATTCGCCGGCGTGCTGCTCAAGCCAGCGCGCGAACCGCTCGTGCAATTCGGCCCGGTCGGCCTTGGACAGCGCGTCGTAGGCGGCGTCCCGGATCAGGAGGTGGCGGAAGCGAAACGCGTCGTCGCCGGCGATCGTCGGCGGGTGGGGCCTGATCAGCTCCTTGCGCACAAGGCCCGCGAGCCTTGACTCAACTTCCATCGCCAGCCGCTCTCCCGCCAGCGCGCGCACCGCGAGACGGTGGAACACCTCGCCCTCGACCGCGCCGCGTTCGAGTACCTCGCGCTCCTCGACCGCGAGGCGCTCGAGCCGTGCCGCCAAGAGCGCCTGGATCGTCGCCGGGACCGCCACTGTGCCCCGCTCGCGCGCCAGCGCGACCATCTCCTCCAAGAACAGCGGGTTTCCCTCGCTTGCCGCGATCACTCGGGCGCGTGCCTCGGCATCCAGCCCGTCGCCAAGCTGGTCCAGCAGTGCCTCGGACTCTTCTGCGGCGAGCGGCTGGAGCGCCACGGCAGAGGCGTTGAGCTTGCCTGTGCCCCACGCCGGACGGTCCTCGAGCAGCTCCGGACGCGCGGTGCACAGAATCAGGATTGGAGCGCCCCGCGACAGATCGATTACGTGATCCAGCAGGTCGAGCAGCATCGGCTCGGCCCACTGCAGGTCGTCGATGTGGAGGATCACCGGCTTCTCGGCGGCGAGCCCCTCGAGCAGCTTGCGGGCCTCCCAGAAGAGCTCCTCGGGCGTTGCCGAGCCGGTCGCGGTCATCCGATTCACAAGGGCCGATGCTCGTTCTCCCGCGGGCAACAGCGCCTCGACCAGTGGCCAGAACGTGATCCCTTCGCCGTAGTGCAGGCAGCGCCCCCGCAGCAACGTCGCGTCGTCGCCGACACCCGCCATCAGCTCGGCGACTAGACGCGACTTGCCGACGCCCGCGGCGCCCAGCAGTGTGAACAGGTGACACTCGGACTCATCCACAGTGCGCTGCCACGCCTGCCGCAGCTGTGCGAGCTCGCGCTCGCGACCGACCAGCGGCGCCTCCAGATGGCGCGCGAACCCCGGAGCCGCGGGATCGACCCGCAGCAGCCGGTAGGCGGGCACCGGCTCGGACTTGCCCTTCAGTGCCAACGGCTCCAGCGCCTCGACCTCGACAGCGTCGCGCACCAATGCCAGCGTGTCGGCGCCGAGCACGATCTCACCCGGTGCCGCCGCCTGCTCCAACCGCGCCGCTACGTTGATCGCGTCGCCGATCGCCAGGTTTTCGCCCTCGCCGGCCAGCACCGGGCCGGTGTTGATCCCGGTGCGGAAGCGCAATGGCACGCCGACCTCGGTCGCGATCGCCGGCAACCGCTCCCGGATGTCGGCCGCCGCCCTGACCGCGCGCAGGGCGTCGTCCTCCTGAACGCGCGGGATCCCAAACACCGCCATCACCGCGTCACCGATGAACTTCTCGACCGTGCCGCCGTGGCGCTCGATCGTGTTCCGGAGCTCGGCGAAGTAGCGGTTCATCACCCCCCGCAGGACCTCGGGGTCGAGCTCCTCGCCGAGCGCCGTCGAACCGGCCACGTCGCAGAACAGTGCCGTCACGACTTTGCGCGTCTGCCGCACGGACTCGACGACTGGCAACGGGGCGGCGCACGCGCCACAGAACTTGAACCCGTCTGGGTTCTGGGTCCCGCACCGCTCACAGACCGGCATCGCGAACCCCCGGTTGGCTCCCTGTCGTTACGCGCGGCTGAATCGCCGCCCGGCGACCGGTGACTGCTCCTCGTCGAGGCTCGTGCGTGGCCGGACCTTGGCGACGAGCTCGGCGTCCGCGTCGACGTCGTCGGCCGCCGCGGCCTCGAGCGCCGCCATCCGCTCGGGCGTCATCGCGCTCTCGTCCTCGTTCTCGGCGAGCCACTGCTCGGCCTCGGCGGCGGCGTCCTGATCGCGGATCACGCGCTGTCCGGCCGCGTAGTACTTGTCGATCTCGGCGAACAGCTCGTCGACGAGGTTCTCAGTCTTGACCTTGCGAATCATCTCGCCCTTCGAGTAGATCGCGCCGGCGTCCTTGGCGCCGGTGATCCCGAAGTCGGCGTGGCGCGCCTCGCCGATCCCGTTCACGACGCATCCGAGGACCGAGACCTCGATCGGATCGTCATAAGCCCGCAGCCGCTCCTCGATCTCGGCGACGACCGTGTCCATGTCGAACTGGAGCCGGCCGCAGGTCGGGCAGGCGATCAGCACGGGCCCGCGCTCGCGCAGCTTCAGTGCCTTGAGGATCTCCCACGCGACCTTCACCTCCTCCTCGGCGTGGAACGTCGACAGCGAGATCCTGATCGTGTCGCCGATCCCATCGGCGAGCAGCGTGCCGAGGCCGACCGCGGATTTCAGTGAGCCCGACCACTTCGTCCCCGCCTCGGTGATCCCTAGGTGCAGCGGGTACGGGATCCGCTCGGACAGCAGGCGATTGGAGGCGATCGTGTTCGGGACGCTGGTCGACTTCATCGAGACCTTGAAGTTGGTGAACTGCAGGCGCTCCATCAGCTCGACGAACTCGACCGCGGCCGTGACCAGCGCCTCGACGGGGTTCTCGTATTCGAGCTCGCGCAGATGCGCGGGGAGCGAGCCCGAGTTGACGCCGATCCGCAGTGGCGTCCCGAGCTCGTTGGCGCGCTTGGCGACCAGCGCCACCTTGTCGGGGCCGCCGATGTTGCCGGGGTTGAGGCGCACGCAGTGCGCGCCCGCGTCGAGCGCCTTGAGCGCCAGCGTGTAGTTGAAGTGGATATCGGCGATCACCGGAATCGGCGAGTCGACGACGATCGTCTTCAACGCTTCGACGTCCTTATCGCGCGGCACGGCGACGCGGACGATGTCCGCCCCGGCGTCGGCGACGCGGAGGATTTGGGCCATCGTCGCCTCGAGATCGGCGGTCTCGGTCTTGGTCATCGTCTGCACGGCGACCGGGGCGCCGCCGCCGATCGGTACCGTGCCCACCTGGATCTGGCGTTCTGAGGGCATGGGGCCAGTGTAGAACGGCGCCCGCCGGGTCAGCCGTCGCCGGACGCTGCGGGCGGACCATCGCCTCCCGCGTCGCCCTGACGCCGCCGCCGGATCGCGATCGCGCCGAACGTGACCGCTGCCAGCACCAGCAGCACGAGGATGACGATCACCGGTGTCGGCAGGAAAGAGCTCGAGCCGCCGCTCGAACCCGTGAACGTCCCACCGTGCGCGATCGCCGCCAGCCGCGCCCTCGCGATCACGTCCGGGCAGCTGGTGTACTCCTTGGTCTCGGGCGACATCGTCTCGAGCGCATGGGTCAGCTGCGCGACCGTGTAATGGCCGGTCAGTCCGCTCGGGTGCTCGAGGCAGTCGGTGATGATCGGGTTCTGGCCGCTTGCGGCCAGCGCGGATACCGCCCCGAGGCTGCATGCAGCGAGCGCCGCGACAGCTGCGAAGAGCGCGAAATTGATGCGACGGCGACAGTTCACGGCCGCAAGCTTATGCGGACGGGCGCTGGATGATCACCGATGGTTGCGCCGCGACCCCGCCCAGCAGTCGCGTCGCGCGGTCGCCCAGGGCCGCCGGGGTGAGCTGCACGGGCGAGCCGAGACCGAGGCGGATCACCCGGTAGCCGTCGACCAGCTCCGACGAGATAAGCCTCGTGCCGGGCGGCAGCGGCGATTGCAGTTGCTGTTCTGAGTCGCCGACGATGTCCAGCTCCGAGACGCTGACCGGCGCCCCGGACTGCGGGGTCATCCCGGGCCCCGACCACGGGACCCCACGCAGGTAGATCGACAGCGGCCCGGTCGCGAACTCCCCGTCGTAGGCGACGATCGCGCGCGTCGAGCCCGCGCGACCGAGGGCCGAGGCGATCCCGCGCCAGTCTGACTTCTGGAACTGACGGTCGGAGTCGATCTTGACGCCGGCGTATACGAACAGTGCCAGCAGCACGATCGCCAGCGCCGCGCCGGCGATCGGCGCCCCGCGGGTCGTGCACGCGGCCGCGATCACGATCGCGAGCGGGATCCAAGCCGGCATCACGCCGCGGGCGATGTAGTCGTCATGGCCGATCAACGCCAGTAGCAGCGGCACGATCAGCACCGCGGCGGCGAGCGCCGCCGCGATCCCGGCCCCCCGGAGCTCGCGCTCGTCGGCGCCGATCACGAGCAGCGCGATCACGATCGCGGCGAGCCCGGCCGCGATCAGCAGTCCGTAGGAGAGGATCCCGCCGCCGCTCTCGTACAGAGTGTTCATCGCGAATGTGACCGGGACCTGCTGAATTCTCTCCGACAGCGGCACGCCGGCGATGAACTGGGCGGCCTGGTCGAGCCGGGGCACCACGTGCGGGATCAGCGCGAGCTCGACCAGCCCGAGGGCGCCGAGCGCGAGCACGCTCGCCCGGCTGCGTGCGCGGTAGATGAGCATCAGGCCCTCGGCCGCGATCAGAAAGCCCGCGAAATACTGCGTCAGCAGCGCCAGCGCTGAGAGCACCGCCCACCACAGCAGGTCGCGCCCGCCGCCGCCACGGTTCCAGGCGCGGGCGAAGAACAGCAGCGAGGCCGTGCACAGCGCGATCAGCAGCATGTACTCGCGTGCCTCCTGCGAGTACCAGATCATGAACGGGTTGACGGCCGCGAACGCGGCCGCCACCAGCCCGGCCCGACGCGAGACCAGCTCGCGCCCGCACAGATAGATCAGCGGTACGACGGCCACTCCAAGCAGCGCCGAAAGCGACCGCAGCCCCAGCTCGCCGGTGCCGAACAGCTTCACCCACGGCCACCCGACCACGAAATACAGGGGCGGGTTCCACTCGTATGAGCTCCACGCGCCCAGCATCGAGCCGAACCCGAGATGGAGCTCGTGAACCGCCTGGGACTCGTCGAGCCAGTAGCTCTGACTCGAGATGTTGGCGAACCGGAGCCCCGCCGCGATGACCGTGATCGCGACCAGTATCCATGTCTCGGCCTCGACTCCAAGCAGCCGAGATGGCCGGTCCGTCCGGGCAACGGCGGTGGCCCCGGTGCGGGCCGACAGCAGCATGCGGCCCGAGTGTACATCCGGCAGATGCGCCTAACTCAGCGCCTCTCCAGCCGCCAGATGACCCTCCTGACTGGCTCGTTAAACCGGCCGCTGCCCCTAACTCCACGCTCCCTGAACCGAAACCAAACCCCCCAGACCAACGTTATTGTCATCCGCCTGCCTGAACGCCTGACGAATAGCAGCGGGGTCTGTCGGCCTCGCCTGGGCTGGTCAGCTCTCGCCGCGCTCGCGCTGACCGTGGTCCTGTCTGCGTGCGGCAGCTCGGCGGTGCCGCTGCCGCCGCTGCACCCCGATCGCGTGGGCCCCGAGGCGATGTTCACGCCGGCGGGCGAGCTGATGCCGCCCAATGACCCCAACACGACGCTCGACGAGCTGAAGCGCCTCGGTGTCGACACGGTCCACATCTACATGCACTGGGCCGACATCGCCCCGGATCCGAGCTCGCGGACCAAGCCTGCGTTCGACGCGACCGATCCTGCCGCCTATCCCGCCACCGGATGGGCGCCGTATGACGCGATCGTCCGCGACGTCAAGGCCCACGGCATGAGCCTGATCGTCGACCTTGTCCCACCGCCCCCGGACTGGGCATCGGCGCCGGGGGCACCCGACCCCAGCACGCAACCCGAGTGGCGCCCGTCGCCGAGCGAGTTCGAGCAGTTCGTACGTGCGGTCGGGACCCGCTACAGCGGCCATTACGTGCCCGCAGGTAGCTCGGGCCCGCTTCCCCGCGTGAGCCAATGGTCGATCTGGAACGAGCCGAACCAAGGAATCGAGCTCGCGCCGGAGGTCGAGAACCACACCCAGATCGAGGTGTCAGGGGAGCTGTACCGCGGGATTCTGAACGCCGCCTGGAAAGCGCTGCATGCCACTGGACATGGGCAGGGCATGATCCTTATCGGTGAGCTCGCGCCTGAAGGGGCGAGGTTCAGCGGTGCGCCCGGGCTGTTCGGCTCGATGGCCCCGCTGCGGTTCCTGAACGCGCTGTATTGCGTGAACTCGGCGGGCCGGCAGCTGCGCGGAACGCAGGCAGCAGAGCGCGGCTGCCCGGCGACGGCGGCCGGCTCGGCCCGCTTCGCCGCGAAAAACCCGGCGCTGTTCCATGCCTCTGGGTTCGCCGTGCATCCGTACTCGTTCTACTCAATCCCACCCAACGATCCGATCCCCCAGCAGCCCGAGGACTTCAGCTTGGCAACGATGCCGGCGCTCGAGTCCACGCTCGACCGGCTGCAGCGGACGTATGGCTCGGACACCCGGTTCCCGATCTGGTCGACCGAGTTCGGCTACATCACCAACCCGCCCAATGACCAGTACACGATCACGCCGGCCGAGGCCGCCTACTACCTGAACTGGGCCGAATACCTGAGCTGGAAGGACCCACGGATCCGCTCCTATGACCAGTTCCTGATGGCCGATGCGCCCAGTGGAGGGTTCGCGACCGGACTCCGGTACGCGAACGGCACCCCGAAGCCCGGCTACGCGGCGTTTCGGATGCCGATCTTCATGCCCGTGACGACAGATCAGAAGGGCCAGGCGCTCGAGGTCTGGGGCTGCGTCCGCCCGGCTCACTACGCCCAGCTTGCGACCCACCGCACGCAGCAGGCCAGGATCCAGTTCCAGCCCGCGTCCGGAGGCGCATACAAGACGGTCAGCACGGTGACAATCACGGACCGCTACGGCTACTTCGACGTGCTGCAAAAGTTCCCCGGCAGCGGCACGGTGAGAACCGCGTGGTCGTACCCGCACGGCCCCGAAGTGTTTAGCCGCGCGGTGAAGATCACACTCCGCTAGCCTCGCTGACGGCCCGATCGGTGGCCGTCGCCTGTTTACTCCCGCGCGCGACGGCGCCGCAACTCTGACTGCCCTGGAGCTGTTATCCGCACTATGCCCAACCTCCCCGTGAAGCTTCTGTGCCCGCGCCGGATCGCGTCGATTGCGCTCGGGCTGACCCTCGCGACTGCGATCGCCCTGCCCGCGACCGCATCGGCCAACTCGTCGCAGATCGCGATCTTCCAGGACAACTCCGATCTGGCGGATCCGGCGGCCGCGTTCGCCCAGTTCCGCGAGCTCGGAGCCAACACGGTCCGCGTGATCGTCCCCTGGTCGGAGCTCGCCCCGAGTACGAACGCAAAGAAGAAGCCGAGTTTCAACGCGACCGATCCGAACGCCTACCCGGCCGACGACTGGGCCCCGTACGACGCGATCGTGCGCGAAGCGGGCGTGTACGGCCTGACGATCGATTTCACCGTCACGGGCGGCGCCCCGCGCTGGGCGGAGAACGGCAACCCGCCGCAGAACGACCCATTCTTCGCGTGGAGGCCGAATGCCTCCGACTACGGTCAGTTCGTGCAGGCGGTCGGCACGCGCTACAGCGGCCACTTCACCCCGCCCGGCGCCGGCTCGCCGCTGCCGAGGGTCCACTTCTGGGCGCTGTTCAACGAGCCCAACTTCGGGGAGGACCTCGGGCCCCAAGCGAGCAACGACTCGGCCGTCGCCTCGGGCCCGGCGATGTTCCGCGGCCTGCTGAACGCTGGCTGGAACGCGCTACAGAAGACCGGCCACGGGCACGACACGATCGTCTGGGGCGAGCTCGCCGCCGAGGGCTACGAGCCAGGCCCGAACCCCAGGCGGACCGGCGGGTTGCCGGGGTTCTATGGCCAGACCCGGCCGCTGCTCTTCCTCCGCGACCTGTACTGCGTCAACTCGAAGTTCCAACCGTTGCGGGGCGGCGCCGCCAGCGCGATTGCCTGCCCGCCCAGCTCGGCCGCGTCGCGGAGGTTCCGCAGCCAGAATCCGGCGCTCTTTAACGCCACCGGCGTGTCGGACCATCCCTATCCGCAGGGTGAATCGCCGGCGAGCAACGCCGGTGACAAGGTCGACTTCGCCCGCTTCAACGATCTCGGCAACCTGGCGCGCGAGCTCGACCACCTGACCCGCATCTACGGTTCGGGCAAGCACTTCCCGCTTTACAACACCGAGTACGGATACATCACCAGGCCACCCAAGGGCGCCCCGTACCCGTCGCCCACCACGGCGGCGTACTTCATCAACTGGGCCGAATACCTCAGCTACAAGAACCCGCGGGTCAAGTCCTACATGCAATACCTGCTGACCGATCCACCGCCGAACGCGGGCGCGTACGCCGGTTTCGCCAGCGGCCTGGAGACCTACAGAGGCGTTCCCAAGGCGACCTTCTACGCATTCCGGATGCCCCTGTACATGCCGAGCACCTCGTTCTCGCGCAACCAAAGCGTCGAGGTCTGGGGCGACGTCCGCCCGGCGCCGTTTGCAACGCTCGACGGCTTCGGTGTCCAGCACGCCCAGATCCAGCTCCAGGCCGGCCATGGCGCCTGGCAGACGATCGCGACGGTTGCGGTCGCGACGCTCGACCGGTTACTTCGACGTCAGGATCAAGTTCCCCTCGAGTGGTTCGGTCCGCCTCGCCTGGACCTACCCGTCGACGGATTCGTTGCTCGAGAACCCAGACGTCGCTGGGCAGACGATCTACAGCCGCACGTTCGGAGTCAAGGTTCACTAGCCGCAAATCGATCCGCACCGTCCGGTGCGGATCGTGAATACTGGGGTGATGCCGCCTGGCTCACCTGAGCTGATCTCGCGCCTCACCGAGATATGTGGTCAGGAGCATGTCCTGACCCACCCCCATGAGCTCGCCACGTACGGCTCCGACGGGCTCCTGCACTACCACCAGCGGCCGAGGGCGGCCGTGCTGCCCGCGACCGCCGAGCAGGTGCAGCGGGTCGTGCGGGCGTGCTACGAGTCGGGGACGCCATGGGTGGCGAGGGGGTCGGGCACCGGGCTGTCGGGCGGCGCGCTGCCGATCGCCGAGGGGGTGCTGATCGTGCTCGCGCGCCTGCGGCGAATCCTCTCGATTGAGCTCGATGACTCACTGGTCGTCGTCGAGCCGGGGGTCACCAACCTCGCGATCTCCAAGGCGGTCGCGCCGAGTCACTTCTACCCGCCCGATCCCTCGAGTCAGATCGTGTGCTCGATCGGCGGCAACGTGGCCGAGAACTCCGGCGGCGCGCACTGCTTCAAATACGGGTTCACGACCAACTACGTGGTCGGGCTGGAGGTCGTGCTACCCGACGGCAGCATCGTGCATCTGCGCCGCGACGACCCGGGCTATGACCTGCTGGGGGCGTTCGTCGGCTCGGAGGGGACGCTCGGCGTCGCGACCAAGGTCTGGCTGCGGGTGGTCCCGGCGCCGGAGAGCGTGCGCACGCTGCTCGCGTTCTTCGAGGACACCGGCGCCGCCGGGGACGCGGTTTCGGCGATCGTCGGCGAAGGGCTGGTGCCAGGCGCGATCGAGATGATGGACCGCCTGTCGATCGAAGCGGCGGAGCAGGCGACCGGCGCCGGCTATCGGCTCGACGCGGGCGCGGCGCTGGTCGTCGAGCTCGACGGGGCACGTGAGCAGTGCCTCGCAGGACTCGAGCGCCTGATCGACCTCTGCGCCCGCGCCGGCGCGCTCGACGTCCGCATCGCGCAGACGAGCGAGGAACGAGACCTGATCTGGCGCACGCGCAAGGCGGCGTTCGCAGCGATGGGCAGAATCGCGCCGGCCTACTACGTCCAGGACGGAGTGATCCCGCGCACCCGGCTGTCGGAGGTGCTGCGACAGATCGACGTGCTCGCCGAGGAGTACCAGCTGCGGGTCGCGAACGTGTTCCACGCCGGAGACGGCAACCTGCACCCGCTCGTCTGCTACGACGCGGATCGCGAGGGCGAGGCGCAGCGGGCCGAGACCCTGTCGGGCTTGATCATCAAGGCGTGCGTCGACGCGGGCGGCTCGATCACCGGTGAGCACGGCGTCGGGGTCGACAAGAAGGGCTACATGCCGTCGATGTTCGGCGAGGCGGACCTCGATGCGTTTCAGCGCCTGCGGTGTGCGTTTGACCCGCGCGGGCTCGCCAATCCGGGCAAGGTGATGCCGACCCCGCGTCTGTGCGGCGAGGTTCCCGGCCCGTATCGCGAGCACCCGCTCGAGCGCGCCGGGATCGCGGAACGGTTCTAGCCGATGGCGACTGTCACGCAGGCCAAGCCGACGACGTTCGAGAGCGCCGCCGCCGTGTTGGCGGGCGCCACCGCGGAAGGTCGCGGGGTCCGGATCCGCGGCGGCGCCACGAAGATCGACTGGGGCCTGCCGACATCGCAACCGGAGATCGAGCTCTCGACCTCAGGCCTGAACCGGATCGTCGAGCACAACGCGGGCGACCTGACCGCGATTCTCGAAGCCGGCGTGCCGCTCGCCGAAGCCCAAAGGACGTTCGCGGCTGCCGACCAGATGCTCGCGCTCGATCCCCCGCTCGGGATCGCCGAGGATGCCGAGCCGGCAGCGACGATCGGCGGCGTGGTCGCAACCGGCGACTGCGGCCCGATCCGCCACCGCTACGGCCAGCCGCGCGATCTGATCGTCGGCGCGACGATCGCGCTCAGCGACGGCTCGATCGCCCACTCCGGGGGCAAGGTGATCAAGAACGTGGCCGGCTATGACCTCGCGAAGCTGTTCGCCGGCTCCTATGGGACGCTCGGCCTGATCCTGTCGGTCAGCGTCCGGCTTCACCCGTTGCACGCCGCCGGGACGACCGCGCTCGGGGCAGCCGTCGACCCTGACGCGCTGGCGGCGGCCGCAATCGCGCTCGCGGCGGCGCCGCTCGAGTTCGACGCGCTCGACATCGCCTGGCGCGCCGGTCGCGGCGGCTTGCTGGCGCGCATCGCCGGCCCCGAGCACGCACGGCGGGCGCGGCGAACCGGCCGGCTGATGACAGAGCTCGGTCTGCGGCAGGTCGAGGTCACCGCCGACGACCAGTCGCTGTGGGAGCGCCAGCGCGCCGGTCAGCGCTCCCGCGACCGCGCGATTGTCCGGATCGCCGCCCGGCCGAGCGCGTTGGCGGCGGTTGTCAGGGCGACCGACGCCTTGGACGGCACGGTGGTCGGCCGCGCCGCGCTCGGATCCAGCTACGTCGAGGTCGACCCCGAAGCCGTCGGCGAGCTCCGAGCCGCGCTCGGCCACCTCGCGACCACGACCGTGCTCGACGCGCCGGCCGTCTGGCGCGCCCAGCACGATCCGTGGGGAACCGCCCAGCGCCCGGCGCTCGAACTTATGTGCAGCGTCAAGGCGCGCTTTGATCCGGCCCGGACCTGCAATCCTGGCTTGTTCGTAGGCGGGATCTGAGATGGCGGCGTTCGACCTCCAGCGCCCGCCAGAGCAGTCCGTGATCGACGACTGCGTCCACTGCGGTTTCTGCCTCGACAGCTGCCCGACATACGTGCTGTGGGGTGCCGAGGCCGACTCACCCCGCGGCAGGATCGTCCTGATGGCCGAGGGCCTGAGCGAGGGGTCGACGCTGTCGGACGAGATGGTGACCCACTTCGACCGCTGCCTCGGTTGCATGGCGTGTGTCACCGCGTGCCCGTCGGGGGTCCGCTACGACAGGCTGATCGAGCGCGTCCGCCCGCAGGTCGAGCGCCACCACGAGCGCACTCGGTCCGAGCGGGCGCTGCGGCGCTTGCTGTACGAGACGCTCCCGCATCCGCGCCGCCTGCGGGCGCTGGTGCCGATGCTCGGCGGCGGCCCGCAGGCTGGGGGTCGAGCGGCTGCCCGAGCGCCTGTCGGTGCTCGCCAAGCTCGCGCCGCGGACGACGGGTCCGATCCCAGACCTTGCCGAGCGCACCCCGGCCGTCGGGGCCCAGCGCGGGCGGGTCGGGCTGCTGCTCGGGTGCGTACAGCGCGTCTTCTACCCCGAGGTCCACCTCGCGACGATCCAGACGCTCGCCGCCGAGGGGTTCGAGGTGATCGCGCCGCGGGCCCCTGACTGCTGCGGCGCGCTCGAGCTCCACGGTGGCGCCGAGCCGGCGGCGATCGAGCGCGCCTGGGGCACGATCGCGGCCTTCTCACGGGCCAGCAGCAACGGCTTCGACCACATCGTCGTCAACGCCGCCGGGTGCGGCTCGGCGATGAAGGAGTACGGCGAGCTGCTCGGGACCCCCCAGGCACGCGCATTCTCGACCAGCGTCAAGGACGTCTGCGAGCTCCTGGCATCGATCGAGCCGCGGGCGCCTCGCGGCCCGGTGCCGCTCCGCGTCGCCTACCACGATGCGTGTCACCTCGCCCACGCGCAGCGCGTCCGCGCGCAGCCGCGGGGGCTGCTCGAGGCGATCCCGGCGCTCGAGCTGGTCGAGGTCGCGACCGAGCGCGACGTCTGCTGCGGCTCGGCCGGGATCTACAACCTCGTCCAGCCCGAAGCAGCCGCCGAGCTGGGCAGGCGCAAGGCGCGCAACCTGCTCGCAACCGGGGCGCAGACGATCGCGGCGGGCAACCCCGGCTGCGCGGCCCAGCTCGACCTGCATCTGCGCGAGCTGGGTCAGCCGGTCCCGATCAAGCACCCGGTCGAGCTCGTGTGGCGCTCGATCAGCGCCGCGGCCGCCGACGTCTCGCGCGTCTGACGCTCGATCACGCGGTGCGTTATTTCCCCCCGGCGCGGGTAGTTACCCCTCGGCGCGTTGAAGTGATGGTAGGCACTAACAAGGAGAGCGCATGATCATACTCGGAATTATCTTGCTGATAATCGGTTTCGTAGCCAGTATCCCGATCCTTTGGACGCTCGGGATCATCCTGCTGGTGGTAGGAGCAGTCCTCTACCTGCTCGGCAGCATGGGCCGCGCCGTCGGTGGCAGAAGGCACTACTACTGACGGGCCGCGTAAGGGATCGGCCGCGCGGCCCAAGCCGCGCGGCCAACGCCTCTCGTTAGGCGTACATCGCCTCGATCTCGCGCGCGTACTTTGCCGCGATCGGCTTGCGCTTGAGCTTGATCGTCGGCGTCAGCTCGTCGCCACCGGGCAGCCAGTCGCCGGCGACGAGCGTGAACTTCTTGATCTGCTCGACCCGGGCGAGGCGTTCGTTGGCCCGGTCGACACCCTCCTGCACGGCCTCGACCACGCTCGGCTCGGACGCCAGCTGATCCAGCGACCGGCCGGTAATCCCGTGCCCGCTGGCCCACTGGGGCGCGAAGTCGGAATCCAGGACGATCAGCGCCGTGTTGTAGGGCCGCGCGTCGCCGATGCAGCACGCCTGTCCGATCAGCGGGCTGCCTGACTTCAGGATCGCCTCGATGTTGGCGGGCGACATGTTCTTCCCCGCGGAGTTGATGATCAGCTCCTTCTTGCGATCGACGATCCTCAGAAAGCCGTCGCTGTCGATCGCGCCGATGTCTCCCGTGTGCAGCCAGCCATCGACGTCGAGCGCCTCCGCCGTCTGTTCGGGCTTGTTGCGGTAGCCGATCATCAGGAACTCGCCCCGACACAGGACCTCGCCGTCGTCGGCGAGCTGGAGCTCGACGCCCGGAGCGGGCGGCCCGACGGTCCCGATCTTCACCTCGCCGGGCCGGTTGACCGCCCCGACACCGCACGTCTCCGACATGCCCCACAGCTCCGAGAGCTCGATCCCGAGCGCGTGGAAGAACTCGAGCACGTCGATCGGCGTCGGCGCCGCGCCGACGTTGACCGCCAGCACCTGGTTCAGCCCCAGCATCTCGCGCAGCTTCGAGAACAGGTCTGCGTCAGCCTGGGCGACGAGCGCCTCGAGTTCGGGCGGCACGGGCTCGCCCCGTTGCCGCAGGCGCACCCGCTCGATCGACGCCTCCAGCGCCGCCCGGATCGGGCGACTTTGCTCCTCGGGCTGCGCGGCCTGCATCGCCTCCAGCCCGGACTTCAGCTTCTCCCAGATCCGCGGCACGGCGAAGAACCAGGTCGGCCGCACCTGTGGCAGGTACGACAGAACCTCCCGCGGATTGGGCGCGCAGGTGATCGTGCCGGCATAGACGATCGGGATGTAGTGGTGAGCGTTGCGCTCCGCGATATGGGCCGCCGGAAGCCAGGAGATCACCCGTGAGCCGGCCGGGAACGTGATCACCTCCTCGACCGTCCTGACCGCGAACATCACCGCGCGGTGGGTCAGCTGAACGCCCTTCGGGGGGCCGGTCGTGCCCGAGGTGTAGATCAGCGTCAGGATGTCGTCGGGCGTGACCGCGGCGGCGGCGGCGACCGCGTCGAAGCCGGGGTCTGAACCCTCTAGATCCGCCAGCGCGACCGTTCCCGGCGGCGCCTCGCCGTCGACCACAATCACGTGTTCGAGCGCCTCGAGGCCCTCGCGCGCCGTCAGCACCGCGGGCGCGAACGTCTGCTCGACGATCGCCACCTTGCACCCCGAGTCCTCGAACAGGTACCGGATCTCGTCCGCGGGATAGGTCGTGTAGATCGAGAACGGCGTCGCCCCGAGCGTCACCGCGGCGAGATCGACGAGATGGAACTCGGGACGGTTGCCGAGCATGATCGCGACGCAGTCGCCACGCCGTACGCCGAGCTTCGCGAGCCCCCCGGCGATCGCATCGACGCGGGCGACGACGTCCGCCCAAGTCAGCGAGACGCTGTCGTCGAGCGTCCGCACGGCGACGATCCCGGGGTGGTTGGCGGCGGTCCGCCGCAGCGCCTCGGTCAGGGTCACGGCGTCGACGGCACGCGCCGGGGCCACAGACGTCGTGCTGCTCTGCATCCCCTCCTCCTCGCTTCTGGAATCCCGCGCTCTGGCCGGCAACGCTAGCGCAGCGAGCGTCAGTGGATGTTGAGCCCGACGCCCGAGCTCAGCGACGAGATGTCGTTACTGAGCCCGACGAAGAACAGCATCAGGATCAGCACGAAGCCGACTATCCCAGCCCGCTCCATGACCACGACCGGGATCCGGCGACCGCGAACCTTCTCCGCTACCGCCCAGAAGATGTGGCCGCCGTCGAGCGGCAGGAACGGGAACAGGTTGATCACCCCTAGCGACAGCGAGACCAGCGCCAGCAGCTCGAGCGCGAGCGTGGCGCTGGTCGCGAACGACTGCTGGGCCACGCTGTAGACGCCGACGACGCCGTGCAGCTGATCGCGCTCTTTCGGCTCGAAGATCCGCGCGATCGTCGAGATCGTCTGGCTGGTGACCAACCAGAGGCTCGACACGGTCGTCGACGCCGCCGGCAGCGCGCCCGGGTAGGTCGTCTTGTCGCCGAACACGAACCCGAGCTCTGTGCGGTGACCTGGGGCGTTGTAGCGGGGCCTGACGCTGAACGTCAACGGCTTTCCATGACGATCGACGACGATCGTGACCGGCTTCGCCGCCTGGCAGTTGGGCGTCTCGGCGCCCACGCAGTGGTCAGCGCCGATCTGGGCGCGGATCCGCTCGTACGAGCCACCGGCGCCGTCGACCGACACGATCCGGTCCCCCGGCTTGAGCACCGCGGCCGCAGGGCTGCCACGCTCGACGGCGGCCACATTGAGCGACGGTCCCCCGGTCTGCCCGTGCGAGAGCAGCAGCACCCAGATGATCAGGAACGCGATCAGGATATTGACCGCCGGGCCGGCGCTGATCACGAAGATCCGCTTCCACACCGCTTGGTTGTAGTAGGCGCGCGGGCGGACGCTCTCGGGCAGTTCCTCGTTCGGGTTCATGCCGGTGATCTTCACGTAGCCGCCGAGCGGGATCGGTCCGATCCCGTACTCGGTCTCGCCGCGCCTGAATTTGACCAGCATCGGGCCGAAGAACAGCGAGAATCGCTCGACGCGCATGCCGACCGTCTTCGCGGCAGCGAAGTGACCGGCCTCGTGCAGGATGATCAGCGCGGAAAAGCCGAGGAACGCAAGGAGGTAGGACATCGACGGCCTAGTGTGCCAAGTCCGGGTAATAAAACCTTCAGGCCTCCGCCCGCGCCCGCACGAGCTGGCCGGCGACCCTCCGGGCGTCTGCGTCGGCGTCGGCGAGCGTGTCGAACGAGTGCACCCGCTGTGACGGCAGCTGCGCGAGCGTCTCCTCGATCACGGCCGCGATCTCCAGGAACTGCAGCCGTCCGCCGAGGAACGCGTGCACCGCGACCTCATTGGCAGCATTGAGCGTGCACGGCGTCGTCCCGCCGGCGATCCCGGCCTCGCGTGCCAGCGCCAGGCACGAGAAGGTCTCCAGGTCGACTGGCTCGAACGTCAGCGCACCCAGGGACGCCAGGTCGAGCCTTGCGACCGGCAGCTCCAACCGATCCGGATAGTTGAGCCCGTAGGAGATCGGCACACGCATGTCGGGGTAGCCGAGGTGTGCGAGCGTCGCGCCGTCGCACAGCTGAATCAGGCTGTGGATGATCGACTGCGGGTGCACGACCACGTCGATCGCGCCGTATGGCGTGGCGAACAGGTGGTGCGCCTCGATCAGCTCCAACCCCTTGTTCATCAGCGTCGCCGAGTCGATCGTGATCTTTCCGCCCATCGCCCAGGTGGGGTGAGCGAGCGCCTGCTCGACGGTCACGTCCTCGAGCTCGGCGGCGCCGCGGCCCCGGAACGGGCCTCCGGACGCGGTCAGGACCAGGCGCTGGACGTTCTCGCGACGTTCGGTCGCGAGCAGCTGGTGGAGAGCCGAATGCTCGGAGTCGACCGGGATGATCGCGGCCCCCGTCGCGTCGGCGAGCTGCATCACCAGTTCACCGCCGACAACCAGCGACTCCTTGTTCGCGAGCGCCAGATCGATCCCCTCGCCGAGCGTCGCGACCGTCGGGACCAGCCCAGCCGAGCCGACGATCGCGTTCAGGACGAGGTCACACCCGGCTTCGGTGATCAGGTTCACGAGCCCGTCGGGACCGGCGAGCGTCTCGCCGGTCCAGCTTTCGCCGGCGCGGGCGGCCGCGTCGCGGTCCGCCAGCGCGATCCGCCGCACGCCGTGCTCACGCGCCTGCTCGACCAGGGCTTCCCAGTCGCTGCCGGCGCTCAGCCCCACGATCTCGAGCTCGTCGTCCGTCCCGCGCGAGACCACGTCGAGCGCCTGGACGCCGATCGATCCGGTCGAGCCGAGGATCACTAGGCGGCGGGCCACGGCGTGGATTGTAGGAACGGCTATCAGGCCGGCGCCGCGCGCCGATCAGTGCATGATCGCGAGCCACACGTAGTAGCCGGCGACGATCGTGAAGATCACGGAATCGAGCCGGTCGAGCGCGCCACCGTGGGCTCCGAAGATGTTGCCGGCGTCCTTTGCCCCCGCGTCGCGTTTGACGACCGACTCGAACAGGTCGCCGATCGGCCCCAGCACCGCGACCGTCAGTCCCAGCAGCAGCGCGTCGCCGTGGGTGAGCCAGCTCTGGTAGAGGCCCGCGATGAACACGGCCAAGACCGCGATCAGCATCCCGCAGAACAGACCTTCGATCGTCTTGTTGGGCGAGATCGCCGGCGCCAGCGGGCGGCGGCCGAACAGGCGGCCGCCGAAATACGCCGCCGTGTCGGCCAGAAACGTCCCGATCAGAATGTCGATGATGACCGCGCCGCCGTGGGGCAGCTGGCGTAGCAGCTCGCTGTGAGCAAACGCGAAACCGAGCCAGTAGACACCGAGCAGGGTGCCGGCGATCGAGACCGTCGCGGCGCCGCGCTGCCCGCGGCCAATCACGACCAGGAACGCCACCGGCAGCGCCGCCACCCCGATCTCGAGCACCGTCGCAGCGCTGCCGTACCGCGCCCCGATCACCATCGCCGCGAGCGCCGCGAGCCCGACTCCCTGGGCCGGGCGCCAGCGGTCGAGCATCCGGTACAGCTCGTACATGCAGACCGCGCCGATCGCGATCATCAGCAGCGCCCACGCCAGCCCACCGAGGTCGACGAAGATGATCGCGATGATCGCGGCCGGGACCGCGACCGCCACCCGCGGCCAGAGATCCGAGCGCCGGCGCTCGGCGGCGGATGCGCTCGCCCGCCGCGAACGTGCCCGGCGTCCGGCGGGCTCGGATTCGTCGGATGTCGACCGCGTGGGGCGCCTGCCGGCACCGCGAGGTGGTTGGCGCCCGGTCGACATCAGCGGCCTCCGAAGCGACGCCGCCGGGCGGCGAACTCATCGAGCGTCTGCTCGAACGCCGCCCGCGAGAAATCGGGCCACAGCTCGTCTCGGAACGTGAACTCCGAATACGCCGACTGCCACAGCAGGTAGTTCGAGATTCGTTGCTCGCCGCTGGTACGGATGATCAGGTCCGGGTCGTGCATGTCGGGTGCGTACAGGTGCGCGCCGAATTCGGCTTCGGTCGTCCCGGTAAAGGTTCGCGCTGCATCGACGATCTCCGCCCGGCCGCCGTAATTGAACGCCACGAACAGCGTGATCCGGGTGTTGGCCCGGGTCGTGTCCTCGGCCCACCGCATCCGCTCGATCAGGTCAGGCGCGACCGGGGCGGCGCGGCGGCCGATGAACCTCATCCTGACCCCCTCGGCGTCGAGCTCGGGGGTCTCCCGCTCGATCCGGCGCGCGAACATCGCCATCAGGGCCGACACCTCGTCCTCGTCGCGGGACCAGTTCTCGGTCGAGAACGAAAACACGGTCAGCTCCTCGATCCCCAGCTCGGCCGCGTCGCGCAGCCGCTCCTTGACCGTGTCGGCACCCGCCTCGTGCCCGGCGACGACCGGCAGCCCGCGCCGCTTCGCCCAGCGGCCGTTGCCGTCGGTGATGATCGCGACGTAGCGTGGACGACCGCCGGTCTCGTGGACTTCGGCGGCCATTGCTAGACCTCGAGGATCTCGTCTTCCTTGAGCTTGAGCGACTCGTCCAGCTCGTGGATGCGCGCGTCGGTGACCTTCTGGAGCTCGACCTCGGCCCGGTGCTCGTCGTCGGAGCCCGCCTCACCGGCCTCCTTGAGCTCGCGTAGGTCGTGCATGACGTCGCGCCGGACGTTGCGGATCGCGACCCGCCCCTCCTCGGCGATGTGGCGCACGACCTTGACCAGCTGGTGCCGGCGCTCCTCGGTGAGCTCGGGGATGCCTAGCCGGATCAGGTTGCCGTCGTTTGACGGCGTCAAGCCGACGTCGGATTCGAGGATTGAACGCTCGATCGCCTTGATCGAGCTCTTGTCGTACGGCTGCACGGTCAGCAGGCGAGGCTCGGGGGCGGTGATCGTGGCCAGCTGCTTGAGCGGCGTCGCGGTCCCGTAGTAGTCGACGACGATCCGGTCCAGGAGCGCGGGGCTGGCGCGGCCGGTGCGGATTGATCCGAACTCGTGACGCGTCGATTCGACCGACTTGGTCATCCGATCGCGCGCATCGGCCAGCAGCTCGTCGGTCAGTTCGCTCATGTTCTCACCAGCGTCCCTACGCGTTCGCCTGACACTATCTTGTCGATGTTCCGTTCGTCGGCCATGTTGAAGACGACGATCGGGAGGTTGTTGTCCATGCAGAGCGCGAACGCGGTCGAGTCCATCACCGCGAGCCCCCGCGTCAAGGCGTCCTTGTGGGTGATCTCAGGGATGAACTCGGCGTTCGGGTCGAGCGCCGGGTCGGCCGTGTAGACGCCTTTGACGTGGTTCTTGGCCATCAGGATGATCTCGGCGTGCAGCTCGGCCGCGCGCAGCGCCGCGGCGGTGTCGGTCGTGAAAAACGGGTTGCCGGTGCCGGCCGCGAAGATCACGATCCGGCCCTTTTCGAGGTGGCGGATCGCCCGCCGCCGGATGTACGGCTCGGCCACCTCTGAGATCGTGATCGCCGACTGCACGCGAGTCGCGATCTGCTCCTTCTCGAGCGCGTCCTGGAGCGCCAGCGCGTTCAGTACCGTCGCCAGCATGCCCATGTAGTCGCCGGTCGCGCGGTCCATGCCGCGGGCCGCCGCGCGTAGGCCGCGATAGATGTTGCCGCCTCCGACGACGATCGCGATCTCGATCCCGCGCCCGTGAACGGCGGCCACCTCGCGGGCGATCGCCTGCACCCGTGCGGGGTCAGTC
This sequence comes from uncultured Solirubrobacterales bacterium, assembly GCA_963756655.1. Lineage (GTDB taxonomy): Bacteria > Actinomycetota > Thermoleophilia > Solirubrobacterales > Solirubrobacteraceae > Palsa-465. The sequence goes on along the minus strand of CAVWOQ010000022.1, from coordinate 37,276 downwards.
CCGTACGCCAGCTCGCCCATCAGCGCCTCACCGGACAGCTTCAGCAGGATCCGGTGATACGCGGGCGGCTGCGTCGCTGAATCAGCCGGCACCGTCTCGCCCGCCTCAGCCGCCGACGGCAAACCGGGAGAAGCGGCGGATGACCACGTTCTCGCGCGTCTCGGCGGACAGCGCCGCCCGCAGCTCCTCGATCGTCTTGCCGCCGTGCTTGTCCTCGTTGACGTGCTTCTGGCGCAGCAGTACGACGTCGTCGAGCCATTTGTCGATCTTGCCCGCGACGATCCGTTCGCGGACGTTCTCCGGGCGGTCGGCCGCCTGCTCGGTCGCGATCCGCTCCTCGCGCTCGCGGTCCTCGGCCGGGATCTCGTCCTCGGTCACCGCCAGCGGTCGCGCCGCCGCGATGTGCAGGGCCAGGTCCCGGGCGAACTCGACGAATCGTTCGTTGCGGGCGACGAAGTCGGTCTGGCAGTCGACCTCGACCAGCACGCCGATCTTGTTGCCGGCGTGAATGTAGGACTGGACGACGCCCTCGCGAGCCTCCTCACCGGCGCGCTTGGCCGCCTGGGCCTCGCCGCGCGAACGCAGCAGCTCGATCGCCTGGTCGAGATCTCCGTCGGTCTCGGTGAGCGCATCGCGACACGCCAGCATGCCCGCTCCTGTGCGGTCGCGCAGCGCCTTGACGTCTTGAGCAGTGATCGCGCTCATGACTGCTGCTCCTCGGACGCGGCGGCCTCGGGTGCCGGCGCGGCAGCGTCGGCGGCCTCGGCCGGCGGCTCGGGGGCCGCCTCTGGCGCCGGCTCGGGCTCCGGGGCAGCCTGTGGCGCCGGCTCGGGCTCCGGGGCAGCCTGTGGCGTGGACTCCGGGGCCGACTCTGCGGCGGCCGCCTCGGCCACCTCGGCCGCCGGAGCGTGCTCGGGTGGGGCCTGCGGAGCCGATGCCGGGGCCGCAGGCTCGGGCTCGGGCGCGGGCTCGGGCGGCGTGGCAGCTGCCTGGGCCGGTTGGGCCGGCTGGGCCGCTTCCTGCGCCGGGGCTGCGGCAGCCGCCTCGGCGGCCTGCCGCGCCTGCTCCTCTGCCTCGCGCTGGGCCTGCTCAGCCGCCGCGCGCTCCTCGGCCTCGCGGCGGGCCTGCTCCTCGGCCTCGCGGCGGGCCTGCTCCTCGGCCTCCTGGCGCTCGCGCTCGAGTCGCGCGGCCTCCTCCTCGGCGCGGAAGACCCCGTGGCCCTGGGCGACCACGTCGCCGATCGCGCTCGTGATCGCGGCGCACGAGCGAATTGCGTCGTCGTTGCCGGGAATCACGTACTCGATCCCCTCGGGATCGCAATTGGTGTCGACGAGGCCGATGATGGGGATCCGCAGCCGCTGCGCCTCGCGGACCGCGATCGCCTCGGTCTTCAGGTCGATCACGAACACCGCGTCCGGGACCCGCTGCATGTTCTTGACCCCGCCGAGGTTGGCGCGCAGCTTCGCGAGGTCCGCCTGAGCCGCCATCCGCTCACGCGTCGGCAGCAGCTGCAGCTGACCCTCCGTCTCGTAGCGCTCGAGGTCGTGCAGGCGCTTGATCCGCAGTGAGATCGTTTGGAAGTTCGTCAGCAGCCCACCGAGCCAGCGGTGGTTGACGTACGGCATCTCGGCCGCATCGGCCGTCTCCTGGATCGCATCGCGGGCCTGCTTCTTGGTCCCGACGAACAGGACCGTGCCGCCGCGACGTGCAAGCTGAGAGGCGAACTCGCGCGCGTCCTGCAGCAGCGCCTCGGTCTGCAGCAGATCGATGATGTAGATGCCGTCGCGCTCGCCGTAGATGAAGCGCCGCATCTTGGGGTTCCAGCGTCGCGTCTGGTGGCCAAAGTGCACACCGGCCTCCAGCAGCTCCCTGATTCCGATTTGAGCCACGGTTTACTGCTCCCTTTGTGTTGTCGGTACTGGCCCGCGCTACCGGGATTCGCGAACCCCGGTCAGATCCGGGGCAGGGCCGCGAGCGGCACGCGCGGGGTCGAATTTCTGTAAGCCCGAAACAGTCTACGAAAGTTTGCGAGCTCCCCGCCGTTGTAGTCCGAAGCGGGTGGCGGTCTCCCTACCACCGACGGCGGCCCGCACCGCGAACCGAACCCCTTCCCCCTACCTCCGGTGGTCGGTTCGCAGCAGTGACGGCGGGGCGGCTTGGACGGGCCGCCCCGCCGCTTTTCCTAAGTGTTCTGCTGTGCGGCACGGTCGAGCGCCCGCACGAGATCCTCGGGCAGCTCTGAGCGCACGTCGACCTGCTCGCCGGTCACCGGGTGCGCGAACGCCAGCCGGGCGGCGTGCAGGAACTGCCGCTCGAGGCCGTAGTCACCAGCGGTCCCGTACTGGCGGTCGCCACAGACCGGATGGCCGATCGCCGCCATATGGACGCGGATCTGGTGGGTGCGTCCCGTGTCCAGGACGACGCGGACGAGCGCGCTCGCCGCAAACAGCCGCTCGAGCTCGAAGTGCGTCCGTGCCTCGCGCGGTTGGTCGGTGTCGATCGACATCAGCACCCGGTCGCGGCGGTGCCGGCCGATCGGCGCGTCGATCGTCCCCGACCGTGCCTCGGGATGGCCGGCGACCAGGGCCAGATACTCGCGCCGCAACGCCCGCCGCGCCAGCAGCTCTTTCAGCGCGCGATGGACGGCGTCGTTCTTGGCGACCACCAGCAGCCCGGACGTGTCGCGGTCGAGCCGGTGCACGATTCCGGCCCGCCACGGCTCACCGCCATCGGCGCCGGCGCTGCCGAGCGCCTGGGCCAGCGTTCCGGTCCGGTGGCCCCGCGCCGGGTGGACGACCACGCCGGCCGGCTTGTCGACCACCAGCAGGTGCTCGTCCTCGTACGCGATCTCATATGGCGCCGGCGCGGCGGCCGGAGCGGGCGGCGTGTCGCGGTCGTCGACCGTCACGCGCTGGCCGGCGGCGACCGCGTAGCGCTTGGGGCGTGGTTGCCCGTCGACCAGCACGCGTCCGGAATCGATCAGCTGCTGGGCCCGGGAGCGCGAACCCAGCGGTCCCGCAAGGAAGCGATCCAGGCGGGTCCCGGCGGCACCGTCGTCGACGGTCAGCTCGACCGGCACGCCGCTCACTGGCGCTGCTGCGCCACTTCCCCGCGCTCGCGATCCTTGTGCGGACTCTCGAACACGTATAGAAGCGACAGGACCCCGAACGTGATCGCCATGTCGGCGATGTTGAACGGCGGCCACAGAGGCAGCTTGATGAAGTCCGTCACTGAGCCGCTCGAGAGCCGGTCGATCAGGTTCCCGAGCGCGCCCCCGACCAGCAGGCCGGTTGGCAGCCACAGCAGGCGACGCTGCGGGCGCAGCACGAAGTAGAGCAGCAGCGCCGTGAGCGCGGTCAACGTCAGCACCAGCACCAGCGCGCCGCCGCCGGAGAAGAAGCCGAACGCTACGCCGGAGTTGCGGACGTCGACCAGCTGGACTCCGGGCAGGAACTTGTGCACGTCGCCGACCGCGATCCCCGATTTGACCGCGTGCTTGCTGATCCGGTCCAGCACGACGACGACCACCACGATCGCGAGCGCGCGGAGGAACGCCCCCTTGCGAGTTGTCGGCGGTCTGGCCGCCGCCGGCGACGCTGACATTGGCGAGCCCGGGCTCAGCCCTTGATCCAGCCGGGTATCAGCGACTGTGCGACGTAGAGGAGCAGGATCGCGATGATCGGCGTGAAGTCGAAGTTGCCGACCGTCGGCAGCAGGCGGCGGAACAAGCGGAGGTACGGCTCGCATACGTTGCGCAGGAAGTTCATCGCCACGTCGCTCCAGCGCGAGTACGGGATCCGCACCCCGAACGACAGCAGCAGGTTGAGAAGGATGTAGATGAAGATCAGCGCGATGTAGACCGTGAACAGCGCGCTCACATAGGTCGAGATATCGCCGCGAATGCTCGCCAGCACGATCACCGGCTCGGCTCCCCGCAGATGCTGTCGATCGCGTCCGCAAACGCGGCCCGGACGCCGCCGCGCTCGAGCGCCGCCAGTCCGCGCGCCGTCGTGCCGCCGGGCGAGGTCACCTCGCGCCTGACCGCGAGCGTGTCGTAGTCGCGCGTCCGCAGCAGCGTCGCCGTGCCGGCCATCGTCTCGGCCACCAGCCGTGACGCCAGTGCCGGCGCCAGGCCGTGGCGGACCGCCGCGTCGACCTGCGCCTCGGCGACCAGCGCCTGATAGGCGGGCCCGACGCTCATCACCGCCGCGGCCACGCTCAGCAGGCGGTCGGGCACCCTGACGACGGAGCCGAGACGTTCGAACAGCGCCAGCACCTCGCGCTCTCGTACATGATCGACATCTGCGGTCGGCGAATACAGGATCACGCCCTGGCGGACCTCGACCGGCGTGTTCGGCATCAGCTTGAACGTAGGAACTCCGTGGTACGCATCCGCCAGCACGCCGCTCCTGACGCCGCCGACCACCGACGCGACCGCCTTGGCGTGCGCCCCGATCTCGTGCGCGACAGCCTGCAGCTGTGCCGGCTTGTGGCAGAGCACGACGAGGTCGGCCTCGGCCGCGACCTCGAGGTTGGTCGCCGCCCGTCCGCCCAACTCCGCGACCAGTTCCGAGGCCCGGCCGGAGCCATTGTCAGAGCACAGCACTGGGTCACCCCAACCGCGCGCCATCGCGCGCGCCATGTTCCCGGCTCCGATCAGGCCAACCTTCACACAGAGAAATCTACCTTGGCGCCGACCGATCCCCGCGAATGCGCCGGCGCGACGGTTAGGACTGGTTGAAGAAGCCCTTCTCGACCAGCCGCGCTCGTTCCTCGGCCGACACCTCGACGTTGTGCGGCGTCAGCAGAAAGACCTTGTCCGCGATCCGCTGCATGCCGCCGTCGAGCGCGTACGTCAGACCGCTCGAGAAGTCGATCAGTCGCTTCGACAGGTCCGTGTCGGTGCCCTGGAGGTTGAGGATCACCGGGATCGACTCCTTGAACTTGTCGGCCACGTCCTGGACGTCGTTGAAGTTCTTGGGGGCGACGAAATGCACCCGCACGTCCTGGCTGCGGCCATTGGGGGGCCTGCTCCCGCCGACCGGGCGCAGCGATGTCGTACGACGTTCAGCGGCCGGCTCGTCGGCGAAGATGTCGTCGATCTCGTCGCGCCGGCGGCGTGAGCTCAGCCGGCGGACGTTGGGGCGCTCGCGGTAGCTGTCCTGGAGATCGACCTCGGGCTCCTGGTAGGGCTCGAGGTCTTCGTCGTCATACGCTTCGTCCTCGGCAAGACCGAAATAGACGAGCGTCCTGTGCCATGTATCTCTGAACGCCATTCTGGGTGTCAGGGTTCGCGCAGGGGCGGTATTTCCCTGCTCGTGATTATGGCGCTCATCGGTACAGGGTTGTGCCCAGACGCACGATCGTTGCGCCTTCTTGCACCGCGACGAGGTAGTCCTGGCTGGTGCCCATCGACAGCTGCGCGAGCTCGTTTTCGGCCGCCAGCTCGCGCAGCCGCGCGAAGTACGGCCGGCTGTCCTCGGCTCTGGCCGCGAGTGGCGGCATCGTCATCAGCCCGACCACGCGCACCGGGCAGCGCTCCAAAAAGCCGGAGAGTTGCGACGGTTCGATCCCGCTCTTGCTCGCCTCGCCCGACAGGTTGACCTCGACCAGCACCTCCGTCTGGGCGTTTCCGTACCGCGCCAGCTGGGCGAGCACGGAGTCGCTCGAGATGGAGTGGATGTAGCGCACGAGCGGCAGGACGTCGCGAACCTTGCGGCTCTGCAGGTGACCGATGAAGTCCCAGCTCAGACCGGCGGGCGCCGTGGCCGTCTTCCGAACCAGCTCCTGGGCGCGGTTCTCGCCGACCACGGTGATGCCGGCCTCGACGAGCGCGGGCAGCTCGTCGGCCGGCACGTACTTGACCGCGGCGAGGATCTCGACCGTGCCCGGCTCGCGTCCCGTGGCGGCGATCGCGTCGCGGACGCGCGCGAGGTTCGTGCGCACGCGCTCGGGGCTCAGCCCGTGGACTAGTTCAACCACGCGATTCCCGCCTGACGTCCGGTCACGCCCCGGTCGCGCCGGTGGGAGAACAGCAGTCCGGGATCCGAGCAGATCGTGCAGATCCCGATGTCCCGGATCTCCCCCACCCCGGCCTGCGCGAGCTGGTGGCGCGCGATCGCCTTCAGATCGAGGTTGCGGCCGCGATGTACGTGCTGAGGCTGATCGGCGAACCGCTCGTGCAGCTCCTCGCTGACCTCGTAGCAGCACGGCCCCGCGCCGGGACCGATCGCGGCACTCAGGGTGCCGTCAGAACCGGCCGCGCGCAGTGCCTCGACGCCCGCGGCGATCACGCCCTCCCGCAGGCCGCGCCAGCCGGCGTGGACCATCACCACCGCTCGCTCGCCGGCGATCGCGACCGGCAGGCAGTCGGCGGTCAAGACCGTCGCCGCGAGCCCCGGTTCGGCGCTCACGAGCCCGTCGGCGTGGGGCAGCTGGTCCGCGCCGGCGGTGTGGCGAGCGACGGTCGATGCGCTCAGCGCGCAGATGCCCCGTCCGTGCACCTGGCGCACGAACGCCAGCCGAACCCCGAGCCCGGCCTCGAGTGCCGTACGGTTGCGCTTCACCGCCGCCGGATCGTCGTCGGTCAGCCGGCCGAGGTTGAGGCTCGCGTACGGCCCGCGCGAATATCCGCCCCGGCGGGTCGTGAACACGACCTTCGTCGCGCCGAGGTCGATCCCGAACTGCTCGCCCCGGGCGTAGAAAGGATCGGCAAGCTCCATCGCGGTCAGGCTATCCGGTCGCGTTCACGTCCCTGAGCGCCTCCGCAAGCTCGTCGTCGCGGCCGCTGGCGCGCCCGTCGAGCTTCGCGTACAGGGCGGCACGGAGCCCGCCGCCGACCGCCGGCCCCGGCCTGACACCCGCGTCGAGCAGGTCATTGCCGCTGATCTCGAGCTTTACGAACCGCAGCCTCTCGAGCCAGCTTCGGGCCGCATCCTCGGCGTCGAAGGCGCCCGCCAGCGCGACCGCCTCGAGACCGGCCCCGTCCACCGCGGCGGCGATCTGCGACGGTCTGCCGGCCTCGCGGAGCGCCGCGCCCAGCGCCCGAGCGTGTGCCGACGCGGCGACGATCGCGTCCCGCTGCGGGGCATGGAACGCCAGCCGGCTGAGCAGCGCCGACAGCTCCGGCTCCGGAGCGTCGAGCCCGGCGGCGGCGAGCACGAGCGTCGCCCGATCGCCACCCTCGGGGAGCAGCGCCAGGGCGCGCCGCGCCAGCGGCGGATCGTGCAGGCCAAAGCCCTCTGAGAGCGCGTGATCGATGCCGAGCTCGTGCAGTGCCAGTAGCGCACGAACCGGGTCGTCCTCGTCCGCCAGCCGGCGCAGCTCGGCGCCGAGACGCGCGCCGCTCACGGCTGCGAGCGCGCCACCGGCGATCGCATCGTGCGCGAGCTCGAGCGTGCGCGGCTCGATCGAAAAGCCGAGCCGGCCCCGGTAGAGCGCGAGGCGCATGAGCCGCGTCGGGTCATCCTCGAAGCTCGCATCGTGCAGCACCCGCAGGATCGCGTCGCGCAGGTCGCCGATCGCGCTCCCGTACGCGACCAGCAGACCCCGCTTCGGCCCCGCGATTGCCAGCGCGATCGCGTTGACGGTGAAGTCGCGCCGGCTGAGGTCGTCGTCGAGGTTCGCCGCTGAGACCGTCGGCAGCGCGCCAGGGCGGGCGTACGTCTCACGCCGGGCGCGTGCCAGGTCGTACTCGAAGCCGTCGAGCGTCAGCTTCGCGGTCGCGAACCGGTCATGCAGCTTGCACGTCGCACCGAGCCGCGCGATCACGGGTTCGAGCTCGCCCTCAACCACCAGATCGAGCTCCCGCGGCTCCGAACCGAGCATCATGTCGCGCACCGCGCCGCCGACCAGATAGACGTCGGCCGCTCCGTCGGCAAGTGCCGCAAGCAGCGGCCGTGCGGCGGGCAACGCCTCGAGGCGGGCAAGCAGCACGTCGGGATCCTCGTCGACCACAGCGCCATGATCGCGCGGCGACCGGCGCGGTGACTGAACCGGCGCGTGCGCGGACGCTCTTACTACCATGGGCGCCATGCCGAGTCCCGTTTCGCGGCGGCTGCTGCGGCGGGCACTCGTCGCGTTGGCGGTCGTCCTGATCGTCGTCGGGGGCGTCGTGGCATTCATCCTGCTGCACGCTCCAGGCAACGTTTCCAACCCCAGCGTCCCGTTCACGGCGAGCACCTCGACCGCGACCACGACGTCGACACCGACGCGCAAACAGCATCGGCTGGTCGACAACTTTCAGTGGCCGTGGTATGGCTACGACGCCGGCCGGACGAGGTTCTTCGCCGACGCGCCGAAGCTCAAGCCGCCATTCCACGTCGGTTGGCGGCTCAACGACGGAACCCTGCTCGAGTTCCCGCCCGTGATCTACCACACGACGTTGTTCGTGCTGGGCGATGACGGCGTCGCGAAGGCGGTCGACGTTCTCAACGGCCACACCCTCTGGCATCGAACCGTCGGGACGCTGGCGGCCGCATCACCGGCGGTGGCCGCAAACCAGGGGCTCGTGGTGATGCCGGTGCTGTCCACGCACGGCCGCTCCCCCGGCGGCGGGCGGTTCGTCGCCCTCTCGATGCGCAACGGCCACGTCGTCTGGTCAAAGCCGCTGCCGACGGGCAGTGAGTCATCGCCGATCGTGCACGGCGCGACGGTCTACTTCGGAGACCAGGGCGGCACTCTGTGGGCGCTGTCGCTGACCCGTGGCCACGTCGACTGGACCTACCACGCGAGCGGCGCGATCAAGGGCGGCCCGGCGCTCGTCAACGGCGTCCTGTACTTCGGCGACTACGCCGGCCGGGCGTACGCGATCAATGCTTCAAACGGGCACCAGATCTGGGCCGTCGGGACCAGCGGCGCGCACTTCGGCTTCGGCTCGGGCAACTTCTACGCCACCCCGGCGGTCGCGTTCGGGCGCGTGTACATGGGAAACACCGACGGGCGGGTGTACTCGTTCGGCGCTCGCACGGGCGCGTTGGCGTGGGCTACCGGCACCGGGGCCTACGTGTACGCGTCCGCGTCGATCGCCGATCCCCCCGGCCTCGGTCCTACCGTCTACGTCGGCTCCTACAACGGCAACCTGTACGCGTTCAACGCCCGCTCGGGCGCGATCAGATGGCGTCATCCGGCGGGGGGCAAGATTTCCGGCTCCTCGACCGTGATCGGCAACGTCGTCTACTACTCGGATTTGGGCACCAAGACGACGAGCGGGTTGGACGCGACCAACGGGCGCACCGTGTTCTCGTTCCCGGACGGCGCGTTCACGCCGATGATCGCCGACTATCACGCGTTGTACCTCGACGGCTACGGAACGATCTACCAACTGCTCCCCGGACGGCGTCCGGTCGCCCACAGGCCGCCCCCGAAGCCGACCCGCAGGCAGGTCCGCAAGGCCAAGCACAAACTCCACCGGGCCGCGCGAAAGCGGTCGCGACATCAACGCTGATGCGCCGATAAATCCCCCTCCACGAGCCCCCGCTCGAAGCCGCACAAAACCGCGCAGCGCACCGACTTTCCGGGCGGCCTGTTATCATACAGGGTCTATGCGTTGTCGTAGTGGAAGTCACTGTCAGCATCCAGCTGAGAAGGGCCGCCGGTTCTGCGCAGAGCACGCAGCCGAGCTCGATCGCATGCGCGAGGAGCTCAAGGATGCCGCCGCCGCTCGCATCGGTCGTGGCCGGCCCAAGCGGTCGTCCACATGCTGTCGTCCCGGCTGCTACGAGCCACGCGTTCCGCCCGCCGCGTACTGCGATGCGTGCGCCGCGGCTGGATACGTGGAAGAGGCCGCCTAAACGCGGTCGGCTCGCAGTCGAGTCCTAACAAAACTGCATTCTTGCTCCACAGGGGCCGCGGATCGCGCGGCGCTCTAGCGCTGCCCTCCGACGCGCGGTGCTCTAGCGCTGCCCTCCGACGCGCGGCGCTCTAGCGCTGCCCTCCGACGCGCGGCGCTCTAGCGCTGCCCTCCGACGAGCCGCACCGACACCCCGTCGCGCGCGAGGTGGCGCTTGACGTCGGCCACGGTGTGCTGCCCGTAATGGAAGATCGAGGCGCACAGGACGGCGTCCGCTCCGGCGCGTATCGCATCCGTCAGGTCGTCGAGCGCACCCGCTCCGCCTGAGGCGATCACCGGCACGCTGACCGTTTCGGCGACCGCGGTCGTGAGCTCGAGGTCGTACCCCAAGCTGGTTCCGTCCCGATCCATGCTTGTCAACAGGATCTCGCCGGCGCCGCGCTCCACCCCCTCCCGCGCCCAGACGACCGCGTCGCGGCCGGTGGCCTGCCGCCCGCCCGCGAGATACGCCTGCCAGCTGCCCTGCCCATCGTGCTTGGCATCGATCGCGAGCACCACGCACTGGGCCCCGAACGTCCGCTCGAGCTCGTCGATCAGGTCCGGGCGCGAGAGCGCCGCCGAGTTGATCGACACCTTGTCGGCGCCGGCGTCGAGCACCGCCTGGGCGTCGGCGATCGACCGGATCCCGCCGCCGACGGTGAACGGGATGAAGACCTGATCGGCGGCCCGGCGCGCGAGTTCGACGACCGTCTTGCGCTTGTCCGACGTCGCCGTGATATCGAGCAACACGAGCTCGTCGGCCCCCGCGGCGTCGTACCGCGCGGCGAGCTCGACCGGGTCGCCCGCGTCGCGGAGATCGACGAACCCGACGCCCTTGACGACACGCCCTCGATCGACGTCGAGGCACGGAATCACGCGCTTGTGATGCATCAGCCGGCGAGCGCCGCCTGGCCGGCGGCGACGTCGAAGCGCTGCTCGTAGAGCGCCTTGCCGACGATCACGCCGGTCAGGTTGACCTGCCGCAGCCGCGCCAGCGCCTGCAGGTCATCGACGGTCGAGACGCCCCCGGAGTAGACGAACGTGCCGCGCACGACCGCCGCCACCCGGGCGACCTCATCGAGGTCGGGGCCGCCCATCGTCCCGTCGCGGTCGATGCTCGAATAGACGAACTTGGTCACGCCGCGCCGGCCGAGCGTTTCGATCACGGACTCGACCGGGATCTGGGTCTGCTCGGTCCAGCCAGAGGTCGCCAGCCGGCCGTCACGAGCGTCGATCGAGACCACAACGCGATCGCGGTGCGCGGCGAGCGACTCGTCGAGGAAGTCGAGGTCGCGAAACGCCGCTGTGCCGAGCACTACCCGTGCGGCGCCGGCCTCGAGGGCCGCCTCGACTGAGCTGCTCGTGCGCAGACCACCCCCGACCTGAACCGGCACCGGGACGCGCGCGATGATCCGCTTGACGAGCTCGAGGTTCGACGGCTCGCCGCTGCGGGCGCCGTCGAGGTCGACGACGTGCAACGCGCGGGCACCGCCGTCGACCCACCGCTTCGCGGCCTGCACAGGGTCGGCGTCATACGTCGTGCGCAGGTTGTAGTCCCCGCGGGTCAGGCGCACCGCCTTGCCGTCGAGGATGTCGATCGCCGGCAGCAGGATCATGCCCGGACCGGCGAGAGCGCAGCGGTCGCCGCGGCGGGACGGTCGCAGAGCGCGACGAAGCTCTCGAGCATCCGCAGGCCGTGTGCAGAAGATTTCTCGGGGTGGAACTGGACTCCGAACACGTTGCCGCGGGCGACGATCGTCGCAAAACGCTCGCCGTAGCTGGTGGTCGCGACGACGTCGCGCTCGTCGCTGGGGCGCGCCACGAACGAGTGCACGTGGTAGAACGCGCAACCGTTGGCCGGGAGGCCCCTGGTCAGCGGCGACTGACGGTCGAACATGACCTCGTTCCAGCCGATGTGTGGAACCCGGAGGCGCTGTGCCTCGAGCGGCGTCACGATGCCGCTGATCAGCCCGAGGCCATCGCTCGGCTCGAGCTCCTCGGAGCGATCGAACAGCAGTTGCATTCCGAGGCAGATCCCGAGCAGCGGCTTGCGCTTGTCCGCGCAGCTGCGCAACAGCTCGTTGAGCCCAAGCTCGTTGAGGTTGCGCATCGCGAGCGGAAAGGCGCCAACGCCGGGGACGACGACCCCGTCAGCGGCGCGGATCGCGTCGTGATCGGAGGTCAGCTCGACGTTCGCGCCGACGTGCTCGAGCGCTTTCTGGACCGAGCGGCGGTTGCCCATCCCGTAGTCGACGACGGCGATCGCCGTCACGACAGCGTCCCCTTGGTGCTCGGCACGCCGTGCTCGGTCGGATCCAGGGCGACCGCGGCCCTGAGTGCGCGCGCGACGGCCTTGAACGCCGCCTCGATCACGTGATGGGCGTTGGTCCCGGCCTCGACCGTCACGTGCAGCGTCAGCTTCGCGTTGGTCGCCAGCGCGCGGAAGAACTCCTCGGTCAACTCGTGGTCGAAGTTACCGATCGCACCTGGGGGCAGCTCCGCCTCGAATGCGCACAGGCCGCGGCCCGAGATGTCGATCGCGCACGACGCCCGCGATTCGTCCATCGGGACGGTCGCCTGTCCATAGCGGCTGATCCCGGCACGGTCGCCGAGCGCCTCGTCGAGCGCCTGGCCGAGGCAGATGCCGACGTCCTCCACGGTGTGATGCGCGCCGGTCTCGAGATCGCCGTTCGCGCTCACCGTCAGGTTCAGGCGCCCGTGGCGCGCGAGCAGGTCGAGCATGTGGTCGAAGAAGCCGACGCCCGTGCTGCGCTCGCCGCGGCCGTCACCGTCGAGCTGCAGCTCGACGTGAATCTGGGTCTCCCCGGTCCTGCGCTCGATCTCACCGGCACGCGTCATCGCGAGCCATTGTCGCGAATGCGCGCCTCCATCGAGCGAGCGTGGAGCTCGAACCCCTCGGCGCGCGCGACCGGCGCGGCCTGGCGAGCGAGCTCCGCGGCGCCCTGCTCGATCCGCACCTCGGCGAACCGGCGCCGGAACGCGCCCGGGGTCAGCGCCGACGCGAAACGAGCGGCGCCGTTGGTCGGCAGGACGTGGTTGGAGCCCGCGATGTAGTCGCCGAACGCGGTCCCGCTGGCGGCGCCGATCAGGACGCAGCCGGCGGTCGTGACCCGCGGCGCGAGTCCCTCGGCCGCCTCGCCGACCAGCTGCAGGTGCTCGGGCGCGAACTGCTCGGAGATCGCCAGCGCGTGATCGAGCTCCGAGACCTGGATCAGCCGCGCAACCGCGCCCCTGTCGGCCGCGGCGGCGAGCTCCGCGGCGAGGTAGTCGATCAGCTCCCCGGAGCGCGAGATCCCGACCACGAGCGATCCCGGGCCGTGCTCGGCCTGCGCGAGCAGGTCGAGCGCCAGCGCCTCACGGTCGCAGTCGCCGTCGGCGATCAGCATCAGGTCGCTCGGTCCGGCGATCCCGTCGATCCCGACCTGACCGAACACCTGGCGCTTGGCCTCCTGGACGTACAGGTTGCCCGGACCGACGATCACGTCGACCGGGGTCACGGTGTCGGTCCCGTAGGCGAGCGCGGCGATCGCCTGCGCGCCGCCCATCCGGTACACGACCGAGGCTCCGGCCAGCCGACAGGCGCCCAGCACGGCCGAGTTGACCTCGCCGTCGGGACCCGGCGGAGCGCAAACTGCGATCTCTTTTACGCCGGCGACCCGCGCGCAGACAGTGCCCATCACGACCGTGCTCGGGTACGGAGCGCGCCCGCCGGGCACGTATACGGCGCCGCGTCGCACGGGCACTTCGCGCAGGATCACCTCGTGTCCGCCGAAGCTCACGGTTTTATCGGGCATCAGCGATGCTTGCGCGACGCGGGTCACGTTCGCGATCGCGTGCTCCAAGCCCGCCCGCACGTCGTCGTCGAGGCGCGTCTCGGCAGTCGCAAGCTCGGCATCCGGTACCTGGAGCGCCGACGGGGTCGAGCCGTCGGTGTCGAACCGGCGTGTGTAGTAGCGGACCGCCTCATCGCCGCTGGCACGAACCCGCGCGATGATCTCGGCGACCTCCTGCTGGACTGACTCGGGCGCCTGCACGAGCGCCCGCAGCTCCTGCGCGAGCGCGACCGGATCGCCGGCCAGCGTCAGGCGCTCAGACCGCATTGACGCGCTCCAAGAGACCGTCGATCGTCGGCGCCCGCAGCCGGTGAGCGACCGGATTGGCGATCAGGCGCGCCGTACAGAGGGCGATCTCCTCGCGGATGACGAGGTGGTTCTCACGCAGTGTCGTGCCGGTCGCGGTCAGGTCGACGATCGCTTCCGCGAGCCCCGTCAGCGGCGCGAGCTCGACTGATCCCTTGACCTCGACGATCTCGGCCTGGCGCCCTGTCTGGAGAAAGTGCCGCGCGGCCACGCGTGGGTACTTGGTCGCGATCCGCACGACCCCGAGGCGTCGTAGCGCCTCCTGAGCGCGATCCTCGCCTTCGACGCTCGCCAGGACCATCCGGCAGCGTCCATATCCGAGATCGATCAGCTCATAGACTTCCCGCTCCGCCTGCTCCATCAGCACGTCCTTGCCGGTGATTCCGATGTCGGCCGCTCCCGCCTCGACGTACGTTGGAACGTCGGACGGGCGCATCGTCACGATTCCGGCGGCGTCGAACAGCAGCTTACGATCGTTCTCGCGGACCTCGCGTGTGTCGATCCCGAGCCGGTCGAGCAGGTCGAGCGTATCGGCGAACAGCGCGCCCCGCGGGACCGCGATCCGCAGCCCGCTCATCGCGCACCGCCACGGGTACGCCCGCGCTCCTCGCCAGTCAGCGCGATGTGAAGCCGCTCGACGTTGAGCGCGAAGCCGACCGCCGGCAGCGAGCGCCCGAAGGCACCGAGCAGCTCGTCGTAGCGACCGCCGCTCCCTAGCGGCACGCCGTACGCGGGGTCGTAGACCTGGAACACGGCGCCGGTGTAATAGCCGATGCTACGCACGAGGCCGAGATCGAAGATGATCCGCGCCGCGACATCGGGCGCCAGCAACGCGTGCAGGTCACGAAGTCCGCTGAGCGCGCCTTGGAGCATGTCATCGAGGTCCTCGAGGACCTCTGCCCCGCCGCGGGTGCGCGGGACACGCAACAGCAGCTCCGCCTGCTCGTCTTCGACGTCGAGGCGGTCGACCTCCTGCTCGACCCCGACGAAGTTGCCCGCGGCGAGCTCAGTGAGGATCAGCTCACGCTCCGCGTCCTCCACGCCGAGCGACTCGAGCAGCGCTGGATACAGCGACGCATCTCCCAACCCGATCCGATAGGTCTCGAGCCCGGCCGCGTCGAGCGCCGCGCACAGGACCCCCAGCACCTCGGCGGTGCCGTGCGGCCCGGGGGCGCCGATCAGCTCGACGCCGGCCTGGAGGAACTCGCGCGACTGCCCGCGCCGGGGGCGAACTCCGCGGTAGGCGTGGGCGAAGTAACAGAAGCGAAAGGGCGGCTCGGCGTGCGCGTAGCGCGTCGCCACCACCCGCGCGATCGGGATCGTCATGTCCGAGCGCAGCACGAGCACGTTGCCCTGCTCGTCGAACACGCGATACGCCGGTCGGCTCTCGGCCATGTCGATCCGCGCGAAGCTGCCCTCGTACTCGAGCGCCGGGGTCGCGATCTCTCCGTAGCCGGCGCGCTCAAACACGTCGCCGACGCGGCCGGTGACCGCTCGAAGCTCCCGCATCTCGTCGGGAAGGACGTCTCGGGTGCCGCTCGGTATCCGGTCGGTCACGCGGTGACTGGAGCGTCTTCCAGCCGTGTGATGCGCGCGCCCAGCTCACGCAGGCGCTCGTCGATCCGCTCGTAGCCACGGTCGATCTGCCGCACGTTGCCGATCTCCGTGAGGCCGTCGGCGCACAGCGCCGCGATCAGCATCGCCATGCCGGCGCGGATGTCGGGCGACTCGACGCGGCCGCCTGTGAGCGGCCGAGGGCCGTTGACGATCGCGCGGTGCGGATCACAGATCGTGATCGCTGCACCCATCATCACAAGCTTGTCGGTGAAGAACAGCCGGTTCTCGAACATCTTCTCGTGGATGATCACTGACCCTTCGGCCTGGGTCGCGAGCGCCAGTGCGATGCTGGTCAGGTCGGCCGGGAATGCGGGCCACGGACCGTCCTCGACCTTCGGCATGTGGTCACCGTCATCGTTGCGGATCTTGAGGCGCTGGTTGCCGGGGACGATCACGTCAGCGCCGTGGACCTCGCTGCGCAGGCCGAGGCGCTCGAACACGAGGCGGATCATCCGCAGATCGTCGGGTCGCGTGTCCTTGACCACGAGCTCACCGCCGGTTACGCCGGCGAGCACCATGAACGAGCCGATCTCGATGTGATCGGGGGCGATCTCGTGCGTGCAGCCGCGCAGGCTCGGCTGGCCGTGGACGGTCATCACGTTGGAGCCGACGCCGTCGATCGCCGCGCCCATCGAGATCAGCATCCGGGCGAGGTCCTGGACGTGCGGCTCGGAGGCGGCGTTACGGATCACGGTCGGCCCGCGCGTCAGCGCGGCGGCCATCAGCGCGTTCTCGGTCGCCATCACGGACGGCTCGTCCATCAGGAAGTCGCACGGCGTCAGGCCGAGCGGCGGGGCGGTCAGCATGATGTCCTCGCGACGGCTCTCGACCAGCGCGCCGAGGGCGCGGAACGCGTCCAGGTGCGGATCCAGCCGTCGGCGTCCGATCACGTCGCCACCGGGCGGCGGCATCCGGGCGGTTCCGAACCGCGCCAGCAGCGGACCCGCGAGCAGGAACGAGGCCCGGATCCGCTCTGACAGCTCCGAATCGACCTCGGTGCCGTCGACCGACGAGCAATCGACCGACACCTCGCTCGGGCCGAGCCACTGCACCCGCGCGCCTAGCGTCTCCAGCAGCATCACCATCGCCTCGACGTCGGCGATCCGCGGCACGTTGCGCAGGATCACCTCGTCGTCGGTCAGCAGGCACGCGGCCAGAATCGGCAGCGCTCCGTTCTTGTTGCCCGCCGGCACGATCGTGCCCGACAGCGGGACTCCGCCTTCGATTACGAACTTCTGCAAAGGGATCGACCTCGGGTGGCTGGTTCCGGCTTCAGTCGCTTGGGGTCGTGGATCAGTCAGCGTAGCTGGTGACGCCGGTGAAGGAGATCCAGCGGGCCTCGAGCGCTCAGCTAGGGTAACGGCCATGCAAGCTGCTTTTTCGCGCGAGGAGGCCTGGAACCTCCTTTGCGAATGGACTCAGTCGGACTCGCTGCGCCGCCACATGCTGGCGGTCGAGGCCGCGATGCGCGCCTACGCCCCGCGGTTCGACGGCGATGTCGAGCTGTGGGGGCTGACGGGTCTGCTCCACGACCTCGACTACGAGCGCTATCCGAACCTCGGCGACGGCCATCCGCGCCACGCGATCCGCGAGCTCGAGGCGCGCGGGTACCCGCCTGAGCTCGTCCGCGCGGTCGCCTCACATGCCGACTTCATGGGCGTCCCGCGCAAGACGCCGATGGAGAAGACCCTGTTCGCGGTCGACGAGCTGTCGGGGTTCGTCCTCGCCTGCGCCTATGTGCGCCCCGAGGGACTGGTCGGGATGTCGCCGAAGTCGGTCAAGAAGAAGATGAAACAGCCGAGCTTCGCCGCCGCCGTCAGCCGGGAGGACATCCGGCTCGGCGCCGAGGAGCTGGACGTCGACTTCGATCAGCACCTGACGATCGTGATCGAGGCTCTGACCGCGCGGCGCGACGAGCTGATGCCGGCCTCCGTCGACTCGACGGCCCCCTCCTGACCGATGTCGGTCGGCGTCGTCGTGATGGAGGGCGACGAGACCGGGCAGGAGCTGCTGGAGCAGTCCCTCCGGGTCCTCGACGGCGATCTGCTCGGGCTCGAGCTCGATCTGCAGCGCTTCGACCTGTCGCTCGACAACCGCCGCGCGACGTCGAACCAGGTGGTGATCGACGCGGCCGCGGCGATGCGGGAAGCGGGGCTCGGGCTGAAGGCGGCGACGATCACGCCCGAGGGCGCCGGAGACGTCGGCTCGCCCAACCGGATCCTGCGCGAGGAGGTCGACGGCAAGGTGATCGTCAGGACCGGGCGCCGGCTCCCGGGCGTCGCCCCGATCGCCGGCGTTCACTACCCGATCGCGGTCGTCCGAATGGCGGTCGAGGACGCCTACGGGGCGCACGAGGAACGGACCGGCGAGCCGGGGGCCGCATCCGAGGTCGCGCTGCGGACTGAGAAGATCACGCGCTCGACGTGCCGCGCGGTCGCCGAGTACTCGTTCCGGACCGCGGCCAAGATGGGCGCCCGCGTCTATGGCGGACCAAAGTGGACGGTGTCGCCGATCTACGAGGGGATGCTCAAGGAAGAGCTCGACGCGGCCGCCGGTCGCCACCCGGAGATCGAGTACCGGCCGGTGCTGATCGACGCGACCTATGCGGGCCTGCTGTCGGGGGCGACCGACGTGCCGCTCGTGATCCCGGCGCTCAACCGCGACGGCGACTGCCTATCTGACATGGTGCTCCCGATGTTCGGCTCGATCGCCGGTGCGGAGTCCGTGCTGCTGGCGTTCGATCAGCACTACGACACGACCGTCGCGATGGCCGAGGCGCCGCACGGCACGGCACCGGCCCTCCAGGGCAAGGACGTCGCGAACCCGCTGGCGATGATCCTCGCCTGCGGCGCAGTGCTGCGTCAGGGCGCCGAGCGCTACGGCAGCGCCTGCGAGCGCGCCTCGCGGGCGATCTACGAGGGCGTGCTCGAGACGGTCGCGGCTGGGATCAAGACGCCAGATCTCGGCGGCCACGCCGGGACGACTGAGTTCACCGATGCGGTCATCGAACTCGTCGCCACAAAGCTCGAGGTGTGGTCCTCGTTGGGCTCGTGATCAGGGCGCGTTCTTGCAAGATTTCGCCCACGCCGCAAACGGCTGACTCGGCGCGCCAGATTTCGCCTGGTTGCAGGCACTTAAGCCGCTCTTGTCGCTGACGGCGGGCCCGTTTGTGGGCGTCGCCGGGACCGTCCGCGTGAGCGCTTGATCTTCCGTCCGAGCGCCGTCCTAGGGTTACGAACATATGTTCCAGTCTTCAGCCAAACGACTTCGCGCGCTGCTGAGCCTCGCGGACGACATCCTCGGCGACCCCGCCCCCGAGCTCGAGGTCCCGCACCCGCACCGGCGGCCGCTGCGCTTCGAGCACCGGCGGAGGCCCGGATCGGTTCCGGCACCGCCTGCCCGCTGCATCTCCCCCGTCCGCCCCGCGCCCCAGCGGAAGCGGCGCGAGCGGATCAGTTAGTGGGGCTCCCGGAAACCTAGTGTCGCGATTCGGAAATTAGTGAGCAGGCTTGGGAGCGGCTGGGCGTGGCTGGGGGGCCGCACCCACAGCAAGCAGGCGTACTGACGTACCCGCGCCGGGCGGATGGTTCCAGGCAGCCGGATGACTCGGGCGCGGCCCGAACCAGCGAGGCTGGACGCCGAGCGGGCCGCCGGCCGAGCAGACGCCGCGAGAGCGAGTTCGATCTCTGACGTATATGGCACGGGATCGAACAAGGGTCCCGCGCGAACTGCCACCGAATCGAACAGGGTCCCGCGCGAACTGCCACCGAATCGAACAGGGTCCCGCGCGAACTGCCACCGAATTCTTGAATCGGGGCACTAGAGCAGCGCCTGCAGCCCGAAGATCGCGTCCGACGGATAGCCATTCGTCTGCGTCGAGCCCGAGCTCGCGACGCCGAACAGGACGATCAAGAACGTCCCGATCCCGAGCACGAGACAGATGATCAGCAGGATCAGAACCTGCGGGTTCTCGCGCATGAAGTCGCTGATCTCTCGCACGTCTACATGCTGGCACGGATCGGTTATTGCGTGCCGCGGTCGGGGCTGTTAACGGCCTCTGGCGGCCTGCCCTGCCGGGCGGGGGTGCCAGCGCCCGCACTGAGGGCTGTTAGCGGCCTCTGGCGCCGCCCTGCTTGCATGGATGGGCGCCAGCGCCCGCGCTGAGGGCTGTGAGCGGCCCCTGGCGCCGCGCTGCCGTCGGGCCACGTCCGTCCGCCGACCCGGTGCAAGGCCCTACCTGACAAACTCCTGTGATGACTACTCAGGACAACGCCGGCGAGCCGATTACCCAGAAGGGGCTCGCGGAGCTGAAAGCCGAACTCGGCGGGCTGGAGACGACGGCCCGTCGCGAGATCGCCCAGCGGATCCTCACCGCGCGTGGCCACGGCGATCTGAGTGAGAACGGCGAGTACCACGCCGCCAAGGAGGACCAGGCGGTGCTCGAGACCAGGATCCTGCGTCTGCGTCAGCGGCTGCGCAGCGCGGTCGTCGTGGAGGTCTCGACCGAGGGCGACGTGTTCTCATTTGGGCGCCCCGCCGAGATCCGCGACGAGGACACCGGCGAGGTGCACAACTGGATGATCGTCGGCGCGACCGAGGCCGACCGCGCGCAGGGCAAGCTGTCTGCCGAGTCGCCGATCGCGAAGGCGCTGCTCGACCGCCCTGTCGGTGATACGGTCGAGGTGCCGACGCCGAAGGGCATGCGCCGGCTCACGATCGTCCGGCTCACCTGAGCCCTGGTCCGTCGCGCGTCACCAACGCCCTGCGTCGCTACCTCTGGCGGCGCCGGCGAGCTCCCCCGGGGGGACGGCATGGATCAGCCGGTCCGCGGGCCGGCGAGCTCCCCCGGGGGGACGGCATGGATCAGCCGGTCCGCGGGCCGGCGAGCTCCCCCGGGGGGACGGCATGGATCAGCCGGTCCGCGGGCCGGCGAGCTCCCCCGGGAGGACGGCGTAGATCACTCGGTCCTCGCGCCCGTGAGCTTCGGCCCGATAGCTGCGCAGCAGGCCCTCCCGCCGGAACCCGAGCCGCTCCAAAACCCGCCCAGATGCAGGGTTTTCTGGGTGCACCAGCGCCTGGATCCGCTGCATGCGCAGCTGACCGAAACCCCAGTCCGTGAGCAGCCGCACCGCCCTCGTCGCCAGCCCGCGACCGCGCGCGCCGGCGATCAGCACATAGCCGAGCTCGCCGATCGCGAGATCCGTCGGGTCCGGGCGCCGCACATCGCACGACCCGATGACCTCATCCGACTCCGCATCGACGATCGCCAGGGCGACGAACAGACCCACCTCCCTCGCGCGCTCAGCCCGCCGGAAGTAGGCATGGACGGTGTCCGCGGCCTGGTCGACCGGGACCGCCGTCCAGCGAACGATCTCCGGGTCCTGGCCCCACGTGGCGACCGCTGCGACGTCCGCCTCGCGCCAAGGACGCAGCGCGACGACGCCGTCGGTCAGCGGCGGCTGCGGTAACGGGAGTGCCGGCACACCGCAAGCCTACGACCGGCTCGCCGGTCAGCGAACGCCGGCGACTGACTCACCTGCCGCGACGGGCTCACCGCGCGCGACGCGCTCACCGACCGCTACGGGCTCACCAACGCAAAAACAAAGCCCCGCCCGTGCGGTGCACGAGCGGGGCTGAGATAAAAACCGGCGGCGACCTACTCTCCCAGGCCCTTGCGAGCCAAGTACCATCGGCGCTGAGGGGCTTAACGGCTCTGTTCGGAAAGGGAAGAGGTGTTTCCCCCTCGCTATAACCACCGGAAACCGGTCGAGACCCCTCTTCGCGGGCCCTCAAAACTACACAGTGCCAATGCACGGATATCAAATATCCGTCAAGCCCTCGACCCATTAGTACCGGTCTCCTACGGATGTCACCATCCTTCCAGATCCGGCCTATCAACCTGGTGATCTTCCAGGGGTCTTACTCCCTCAAGGGGATGGGAGAGCTCATCTCGAGGCCGGCTTCCCGCTTAGATGCTTTCAGCGGTTATCCGATCCGCACGTAGCTAACCTGCAGTGCCCTTGGCAGGACAACAGATACACCAGAGGTGCGTTCATCCCGGTCCTCTCGTACTAGGGACGAATCCTCTCAACTCTCCAACGCCCGCAGAAGATAGGGACCGAACTGTCTCACGACGTTCTGAACCCAGCTCGCGTACCGCTTTAATGGGCGAACAGCCCAACCCTTGGGACCTACTTCAGCCCCAGGATGCGACGAGCCGACATCGAGGTGCCAAACCGGGCCGTCGATGTGGACTCTTGGGCCCGATAAGCCTGTTATCCCCGGAGTACCTTTTGTCCGTTGAGCGACGGCGCTTCCACTTGCTACCGCCGGATCACTAAGGCCTGCTTTCGCACCTGCTCGACCTGTCGGTCTCGCAGTCAAGCTCCCTTACTGCCTTTACACTCTACGCACGATTTCCGACCGTGCTGAGGGAACCTTTGCGCGCCTCCGTTACATTTTGGGAGGCGACCGCCCCAGTCAAACTACCCACCTGTCACTGTCCAGCGCCCCGATTCAGGGCGCACTGTTAGAGATCCAATACACCAAGGGTGGTATCTCAAGGTTGGCTCCACGCCAGCCGCAGCCGGCGCTTCCAAGCCTCCCACCTATCCTGAGCGAAATGGATCGAACCCCAATACCAGGCTGTAGTAAAGGTTCACGGGGTCTTTCCGTCTTTCTGCGGGTACTCGGCATCTTCACCGAGACTGCAATTTCACCGAGCCCCTCGTTGAGACAGCGTTCAAGTCGTTACGCCATTCGTGCAGGTCGGAACTTACCCGACAAGGAATTTCGCTACCTTAGGACCGTTATAGTTACGGCCGCCGTTTACCGGGGCTTAGTTTCGGTGCTTCGAGCCGAAGCCCTAACACCTCCACGTAACCTTCCGGCACCGGGCAGGCGTCAGCCCCTATACGTCGTCTTACGACTTAGCAGAGACCTGTGTTTTTGGTAAACAGTCGCTTGAACCTATTCACTGCGGCCCTCTCGGGCTCCACTCGCGAGGAGTTTCACCCTACTGGGGCGCCCCTTATCCCGAAGTTACGGGGCGATTTTGCCGAGTTCCTTAACGAGGGTTATCTCGATCACCTTAGTGTTCTCCACTTGCCCACCTGTGTCGGTTTTGGTACAGGCACGCGCGACCTCCCTAGAGGCTTTTCTTGGAGGCATGGCTTCCGGGACTCGCCGGCTTAGAGCCAGCTGGCATCGCACCTCAGGTTATGCGGCTCCGGATTTACCTAGAGCCACCCCTACATGCTTACCCCAGGACGACCATCGCCTGGGATCCCATAGCCTTCCTCGTCCCCCCGTTCGGTCAAACGGTCGCGACGTGGTACGGGAATATCAACCCGTTGGCCATCGACTACGCCTTTCGGCCTCGCCTTAGGTCCTGACTAACCCTGAGCAGACGAACTTTACTCAGGAAACCTTGGGCAATCGGCGGAGGGGATTCTCACCCCTCTTTCGTTACTCATGCCGGCATTCTCACTTCCGGCGCCTCCACAGCTGGCTTACGCCGCTGCTTCGCTGGCGCCGGAACGCTCTCCTACCGCGCGATCGGTCCGAAGACCTCACGCACCCGCAGCTTCGGTGACTAGCTTGAGCCCCGTTACATTGTCCGCGCTCGAACACTTGACCAGTGAGCTGTTACGCACTCTTTCAAGGGTGGCTGCCTCTAAGCCAACCTCCTGGTTGTCTCTGCATTCAAACATCGTTTACCACTTAGCTAGTACTTGGGGACCTTAGCTGGCGGTCTGGGCTGTTTCCCTTTTGACGCTGAAGTTTATCCCCCAGCAACTGACTCCCGGAGTAACCGTGACGGTCTTCGGAGTTTGCCTGAATTCGGTAACCTGGTAGGGCCCCTAGTCCAAACAGTGCTCTACGGCCGCCACAGAATTTATCCGAGGCTATACCTAAATATATTTCGGAGAGAACCAGATATCACTGAGCTTGATTAGCCTTTCACTCCGACCCACAGGTCATCCGCCCAGTTTTCAACCTAGGTCGGTTCGGTCCTCCACGAGGTCTTACCCCCGCTTCAACCTGCCCATGGGTAGCTCGCTCAGCTTCGGGTCTACCGCCTACGACTATGTCGCCCTATTCGGACTCGCTTTCGCTACGGCTCCGCTCATCGCTTAACCTTGCCGCAGACGAGTAACTCGCCGGCTCGTTATGCAAAAAGCACGCGGTCACAGCACGAGGCTGCTCCCACCGCTTGTAGGCACGCGGTTTCAGGTACTATTTCACTCCCCTTCCGGGGTACTTTTCACCTTTCCCTCACGGTACTAGTCCGCTATCGGTCACCAAGGAGTACTTAGCCTTAGAGGGTGGTCCCCCTAGATTCAGTCCGCGTTTCACGGGTGCGGACTTACTCAGGAACATCTGCGGAAGGTCATGCCGTTTCGCCTACGGGACGATTGCCCTCTGTGGTGCGTGGTTCCACACGCTTCGACTACAACATGACTTTGTAACTTCCGCCGAGCCAACCACGACTCGGACCAGACGTCCTACGACCCCGAGCGCGCAACGCGTGGTTGCTTACACGTGCTCGGTTTAGGCTGATCCCCGTTCGCTCGCCACTACTTGGGGAGTCTCGGTTGATTTACTTTCCTCGGGGTACTGAGATGTTTCACTTCCCCCGCTTGTCCTCGCCGCGTCTATGTGTTCAACGCGGGATAACGCCGCATTACCGGCGTTGGGTTTGCCCATTCGGGAATCCGCGGGTCACAGGCCATTCAGCGCCTCACCGCGGCTTATCGCAGCCGTTCACGCCCTTCATCGACTCTTGGTGCCAAGGCATCCACCGTGTGCCCTTACTATCTTGACGGTGATCGGGGAATCTCTTGCGAGATCCCCACGGAGAAATCGAGATTTCTCCAAGGTGACTGCGGTCAAGCAATCACCCTGATACCCAATACATTGGCTACTGTGCAGTTTTCAAGGTCCGCGAAGAGGTTAGTCCTGTCACGGGCGGCCCAGGGATCGAGACCCTCTGAGCCGCCGGCCGACAAGGCCGGTCTCTCAAAACTCAACAGCATGCCGAATCGCTTGCGCGATTCGAGCCGGGAGAAATCGAAGATTTCTCCCATGTGAATCGCCCACTGGGCGATTCGCCAGGTTCGGTCGACATGTCTAGTGACCGGAATGCGCTCAGACCTTCCGATCGGGCGGGCTCCGAGGAGCTCGGGGCGATCGGTGTCCGGCATCCGGTGCCCTCGCTTAGGAGGGCTCCCTAGAAAGGAGGTGATCCAGCCGCAGCTTCCGCTACGGCTACCTTGTTACGACTTCACCCCAGTCACGAGCCCCACCTTCGACGGCTCCCCCCCAAAAGGGTTAGGCCACCGGCTTCGGGTGTTGCTCACTCCCATGGTGTGACGGGCGGTGTGTACAAGGCCCGGGAACGTATTCACCGCGGCAGTGCTGATCCGCGATTACTAGCAACTCCGCCTTCATGCAGGCGAGTTTCAGCCTGCAATCCGAACCGAGACGCGCTTTAAGGGATTCGCTCCACCTCGCGGTATCGCAACCCTCTGTACGCGCCAATGTAGCACGTGTGTAGCCCTGGACATAAGGGGCATGATGACTTGACGTCATCCCCACCTTCCTCCGGTTTGTCACCGGCAGTCTCGCATGAGTCCCCAACTAAATGCTGGCAACATGCGACGGGGGTTGCGCTCGTTGCGGGACTTAACCCAACATCTCACGACACGAGCTGACGACAGCCATGCACCACCTGTGATCCTGCCCCGAAGGGAAACCGTGTTTCCACGGCGGTCAGGAACATGTCAAGCCCAGGTAAGGTTCTTCGCGTTGCGTCGAATTAAACCACATGCTCCGCTGCTTGTGCGGGCCCCCGTCAATTCCTTTGAGTTTTAGCCTTGCGGCCGTACTCCCCAGGCGGGGCACTTAATGCGTTAGCGTCGGCACGGAGGGAGTCGACACCCCCCACACCTAGTGCCCATCGTTTACAGCGTGGACTACCAGGGTATCTAATCCTGTTTGCTCCCCACGCTTTCGCGTCTCAGTGTCAGTACCGTCCCAGCGAGCTGCCTTCGCCATTGGTGTTCCTCCTGATATCTGCGCATTTCACCGCTACACCAGGAATTCCACTCGCCTCTTCCGGACTCTAGCTCGACAGTTTCCACCGGCATTCCAGGGTTGAGCCCTGGACTTTCACAGCGGACTTACCGAGCCACCTACACGCTCTTTACGCCCAATGATTCCGGACAACGCTTGCCCCCTACGTATTACCGCGGCTGCTGGCACGTAGTTAGCCGGGGCTTCTTCTGAAGGTACCGTCACTCCACACGGCTATTCACCGCGGAAGCTTCGTCCCAACTGAAAGGGGTTTACAACCCGAAGGCCGTCTTCCCCCACGCGGCGTTGCTGCGTCACGCTTTCGCGCATTGCGCAAGATTCCCCACTGCTGCCTCCCGTAGGAGTCTGGGCCGTGTCTCAGTCCCAGTGTGGCTGATCGTCCTCTCAGACCAGCTACCCATCGTTGCCTTGGTGAGCCGTTACCTCACCAACAAGCTAATGGGCCGCGGGCCCATCCCGATGCGGAGGCCGAAGCTTCCTTTCCCCAGCGACCTTGAGGTCGGAGGGCACATTCGGTATTAGCCCGAGTTTCCTCGGGTTGTCCCAATCATCGGGGCAGGTTACCCACGTGTTACTCACCCGTTCGCGGCTTTGCCCCAGGCCGAAGCCTGGTTCGTCGCTCCACTTGCATGTGTTAGGCACGCCGCCAGCGTTCGTCCTGAGCCAGGATCAAACTCTCCGTGAAGAACTTCACAAAGAGTCGTCAGAAGTACAACCCGTTCGATCCGAAAGCGACCATATAAGGCCACAGCCGGCGACGGGTCAAAATCTGGGTCGGCCCCTGGTGGGACCCGACCCTTGCGCCAAAGACAATTGGAGCTCGGTGTACACAGTGAGCTCCGGGGCGCAAGACGGGGTCAATCTTGGCACCGCCGCTCAGGCGTCTCTAACAGAGGCGTCATTCGAGCGACGGCGTCGAACCTGGACACACTCCTCGACCGAGGGTTCGGTCGAAGGGTGCGCATGCTGTTGAGTTTTCAAAGACCGTCGCACCCCTTCAGGAAGTTATTCCTCCTAAAACGGAGCGTCCGAGACCCGACCTGGATCTCGGAGCGGACCGACGAGTATAGCGCTCGGATCGAGCGTCAACACGTGATTTTGCTGACGATCGAGCCCGCGCAGCTGCCGGCGGCCGCTGAGCATACGGATTGGCGCGCGCCAGTGCTTTGCGGGTCGGCAAGGCCGGGCGCTGAGCTCAGCCCGGGCGCTGAGCTCAGCTCAAGGCTCAAAGCTCAAGGCTCAAATCAGACGCACGCGCGCGAAGCGCCGCTTGCCGAGCTGTAGCACGACACCGTCGACTCGCGCCGCCGCGACGTCCAACAGCCCGTCCTCAATCGGCTCGCCGTCGAGCCTGACGCCCCCCTGGGCGAGGCTCCGCCGCGCCTCCGACGTCGAGATTCCGAACGCCTGCGCCAGCAGCGCAGGCATGTGCACCGCGCCGTCGGAGGCCGCGAACTGGACCTCGGGCACCTTCTCGGGCGGCTCGTGGCGGACATGCACGCGATCGAAGCCCGCCTCGGCCGCGTCGGCCGCGGCCTCGTCGTGGAATCGCGCCACCAGCGCCCGCGCGAGCGCGCGTTTGGCGTCGCGTGGACCGACCGCAGGATCGGGAGACTCATCCAGCAGCAGCGAGTACCAGTCGGCGAGCGACGAGTCGGGGATGCTGAGCGTTCGCCCGTAGATGTCCTCGGCGCTGTCCGTGACCCCGATGTAGTTGTCATAGGACTTCGACATCTTCCGCACGCCGTCGGTTCCGGTCAGCAGCGGCATCGTCAGGATCACCTGCTCGGGTTGCCCGTAGGCGCGTTGGATGTCTCGCCCGAGCAGCAGGTTGAACTTCTGATCGGCGCCGCCGAGCTCGACATCGGCCTGGACGGCAACCGAGTCGTAGCCCTGCAGCAGCGGATAGAGCAGCTCCAGCATCGAGATCGGCTCGCCCGCCGCGTAGCGCTTGCTGAAGTCGTCGCGCTCGAGGATCTGCGCCACGGTCGCGGTCCGCATCAGCGTGAACAGGTCGGCGGCCGGCATGTCGAGCCACTCGCCGTTGAACCGGACGTCGAGATGCTCCGGATCCAGCACCGTCAGCGCCTGTTCCTGAAACGTCCGCGCGTTGGCGTCGATCTGGGCCGGGTCAAGCACCGGGCGGGTGCTCGAGCGGCCGCTCGGATCGCCTACCCGTGCCGTGTAGTCGCCGATGATCAGCACGACCGTGTGGCCGAGGTCCTGGAACTCGCGCAGCTTCGCCAGCACGACCGTGAAGCCGAAATGGATGTCCGGCGCGGTCGGGTCGATCCCGAGCTTGACCCGCAGCGGACGGCCCAGCGAAAGCTTACGTTCGAGCTCCCCTTCCGGGAGGCAATCGACCGCGTTTCGCGCCAGCCACGCGGCCGCATCCGCCGGCGTGGATGACCTAGGACCCATCCGGGCCAATGCTAGACTCTCGCGCCGCCGGGTGGGATACGCCGCCTGTCCCCGCGCCGGCCGTTTTCGAGCGTGTGGCGCACCGCCGCCCAGTCCGGTCCATCGGCGCCTAAGCACGGCCTACCGATCGCATGAGCGACGACAACCACACCCACAGCCCGGGCTCCGGTCAGCGGACGCCGATCCCATTCAGGGCCCCACGCCGCCCCTGGCGCCGCTCCGCCGACGGCCGTCGCACGAAGCCGAAAGTGCGCAAGCTACGGCTGTTCTCGGTGCTGCTCGGGTTCACGATTCTGGCGCTGATCTCGACCCTGTTCGGGATGATGATGGCGGTCGCCTCAGATCTGCCGGAGATCGAGAACCGCCAGCAGTACGGGCACGAGGTCAACTCCTACCTGTACGACGATCACTGGCGGCCGATCGGGATCCTCGCGCCGCCGACGCACGACGTGATCGACACCTACGGTCAGATCGCGCAGTCGATGAAGGACGCGATCATCAGCGTCGAGGACAAGCGCTTCTGGACTGACCCGGGGGTCGACATCCGCGGCCTCGGGCGCGCGGTGGTGGCCGATGTCACCGGCGGCGCGACGCAGGGCGCGTCGACGATCGCGGAGCAGTTCGTCAAGAACGCGCTCGCCGAGCAGGGCAACCGCACGATCTTGGAAAAGCTGCGCGAGGCGGTGATGGCCTACCACCTGACACACGAGTGGCACAAGTGGCAGATCCTCACGCAGTACCTGAACACGATCTATTTCGGTAACGGCGCCTACGGGGTCGAGTCGGCCGCGCGCGTGTACTTCGGGAAGACACTCGGCTATGACCCCGCCGCGCCCGCGAGCCCGAGCAGCCAGTGCGGCGATGCGCCGCGGCCCTCGTGCGCCTCCGTGCTCGCGCCGTATCAGGCGGCGCTGCTGGCCGGCATGGTCGCGAACCCGTCGGCTTTCAATCCGGTCGCGTTTCCCGGTGCGGCGGCCCAGCGGCGAAACCTCGTCCTCTACGACATGCGTGAGCAGGGCTATATCAGCCGCCAGCAGTACCGCCAGGGGATCGCGCAGCCCGTACCGCAGACGGTCGAGCAGCCCCAGGAACCGCCCGCCGCTCCCTATTTCACGAGCTGGCTCCGTCCTCAGATCCTGTCGGCGATGGGGCTCGGTCATGGCGTTCCAGCCCAGATCGCCGAGTACCGCGCCTATTACGGCGGCCTCAAGATCCAGACGACGATCGACCTGCCGATGCAGCAGGCGGCCGAGCAGGCGATCTCCGACGACCTCCCGAGCGGCCCCGGCGAGCCGGTCGCGTCACTGGTCGCGATCGACAACCGGACCGGTCAGGTGCGGGCGATGGTCGGGGGTCCGCTGGTCGACGGTCAGGAGGACTACGAGCGATTCCCGTTCAACCTCGCGACCGCCGGGGAGCGCCAGCCCGGGTCGGCGTTCAAGCCGTTCACGCTCGCGGCCGCGCTCGAGCACGGGTTCACGCCCGACTCCGTGATCGACTCAAAGCCGCTGGACCTGATCGTCCCCAACAGCGGCGGCAAGGAGCACTACTTCGTCAAAAACTTCGGCAACCAGTACTCCGGCCCGATCACGCTCGCGAACGCGACCGCGGTCTCGGACAACAGCGTCTTCACCCAGGTCGGGCTCGCCGTCGGCACCAAGCGGATCGCGCACATGGCGAAGGCGATGGGGATCCGCACGCCGGTGTCGACCAACTACGCGATGATCATCGGCGGGCTCAGGGTCGGCGTATCGCCGCTCGACATGGCGCACGCGTACGAGACGATCGCGACCGGCGGCCGTCGCGTGTATGACCCGGTGCTCGGCGCCCCGGAGGAGGGCCCGACCGGGATCGCGCAGATCTCGTGTCCGGTGGCGCGCTGCGACGGCAAGCGCGCCCTGGTTGACACCCCTCACTACCGCCGCGTGATCCCGCTCAGCGTTGCGCAGACGATCCACGATCTGCTGGTCGGGGTGGTCCAGAACGGCACCGGCACCGCGGCTGGGATCTCGGGCGTCGATGTCGCGGGCAAGACCGGAACGACGAGCGACTACGGTGACGCCTGGTTCGTCGGGTGGACGCCTCAGATCACGACCGCCGTCTGGGTCGGGTTTCCGAACAAGCTCGTCCCGATGACGAACCTGTTCAACGGTGGACCGGTCGAGGGCGGCACCTTCCCGGCCGAGATCTGGCACTCGTTCATGGTCCAGGCGCTGCAGATCAACTCTCAGGAGGCCGCCGAGTTCGGGCCCCACAAGGCCAAGTCAAGTTCTTCGACAGGAACCTCGATCGGGACCGTGCCGAGCACCGTCAGCCCCGGATCGACCGTCACCCAGACGTCGTCCAGCGCTCCGACCGGCGGAACCGGAGCTGCCCCGGCGGGCGGGACCGGCACCACCCCAACCGGTGGCACCACCCCAGCCGGCGGCGGGACCGGAACCACCCCGGCCGGTGGAACAGGTGGCGGCACCGGCGGTGGGACAGGCGGCGGCACCGGCGGTGGGACAGGCGGCGGCACCGGCGGTGGGACAGGCGGCGGCACCGGCGGTGGGACAGGCGGCGGCACCGGCGGTGGGACAGGCGGCGGACCGGCGGCGCCGGCGGCGCCGGCCTCGGCGGCGGCTAGCGCCCGCGCCTGAGCGACCGCCGCCGCCGAAGCACGGCGCTAGACGCCCATGACTGTTCGAAACGGCCGCGACAGGAAGCGGCTCCCCGCCGCGGTGAAGCGCCACGGCAGCTCGACCGCATGCGTGATCCCGATCCGGCGGTCGCAGACGACCTCGACGTTGCGCCAAGCCTGGGGACGGCGTGAGATCCGGATCGGCCCGCGCCGGAGGTCAGAACCGTTCAGGTCGAGCGAGATCCCCATCGCCTGGCTCAGCTTGCCCGGTCCCGAGCACAGGTCCCGCTCTCGCTCGAGCCCGCGCCGCAGCCGCATCAGATCCAGTCCGGCCAGCGGCTGCAGGGCGCGAATCAGGACCCCTGCCCCGACCCCTGACGGCTCGCAGACCGCGTTCAGGAGCGCGTGGACGCCGTATGACCGGTACACGTACGCTCGCCCGGGCGGCCCGAACAGCGTCTTCGTGCGCGGCGTCAAGCCGGCGAACGCATGAGACGCCGGCTCGGACTCGTGGTAGGCCTCGGCCTCGACGATCACCCCGGCGGTCTCGCCATAGCTGACCACGCAACCGATCAGGTCCGGAGCCACCTCCAGCACCGGCCGGTCATAGAACGACGGCTTCAACTCAGCGCCGCACGGGCGCGTAACAGCTGCTCACGCACCCGCTCGAGGCTCGTTCCACCCTCGGAGATCTTGGTCTCGAGCCAGGCGCCGTCCTCGAGCAGCCGGTAGAACTCGCCGTCCAGCAGCGGCGACTGCTCGGCGAGCTCAGCGGGTGTCAGCTCCGATAGCCGCTTGTCATTGTCGATCGCGTGCCGCACGAGCCCGGCGACGACGCTGTGCGCCTCGCGGAACGGCATCCCGCGGCGCACCAGCAGGTCGGCTACGTCTGTCGCCGCGAGCAGTTCGTCGCCGGCCGCGCGCTCCAGCCGCTCGCGCCTGAAGGTGATCGTCTCGAGCATCCCGTACGCCGCGTCGAGCGACAACTCGAGCGTGTCGCAGCTGTCAAACAGGCGCTCCTTGTCCTCCTGCATGTCCTTGTTGTAGGTCAGCGGCAGGCCGTGCATGACGCCGTACAGCGCGACCAGGTTGCCGGCCAGCCGCGGCGCCTTGGCCCGCAGCAGCTCGGCCGCATCGGGGTTCTTCTTCTGCGGCATGATCGACGACCCCGACGCCCAGGCATCTGAGACCTCGCAGAACGAGAACTCCTCGCTTGACCACAACACGATCTCGGCCCCCAGGCGTGACAGGTGGGTCGCGCACGTTGCGGCGGCCGCCAGGTAGTCGAGCACGAAGTCGCGATTCGAGACGGCGTCGATCGAGTTCTCGGCCACACCCGCGAAGCCAAGCTGCTCGGCGACTGCACCTCGGTCGGTGTCGAAGTTGACGCCCGCCAGTGCGCCGGCGCCGAGCGGCAGCTTGCCGGTCGCCGCGATCACGGACTCGAAGCGCTCACGGTCGCGCGCGAGCATCCAGACGTACGCGAGCAGGTGGTGGCTGAGGTACACGGGCTGGGCGCGCTGCAGGTGCGTATAGCCGGGCAGCGGCCAGTCGAGATGGCTTTCGGCGAGCCCGATCAGCGTCCCGCCGAGTCGCTGGATCCGGTCGATCGCCTCGTGGGCGTGGGCCCGGACGAACAGCGCCATGTCGGTCGCCACCTGATCGTTGCGGGAGCGGGCCGTGTGCAGTTTCCCGCCGACCGGCCCGGCGATCTCGGTCAGCCGACGCTCGATCGCCATGTGGATGTCCTCGTCGCCGTCGGCGAACGGGAACGAGCCCGCTGCGAGCTCTCGCCGGACCTGTTCGAGGCCGGTCAACAGCTGGTCGCGGTCCTCACCGGTGATGATCCCCTTGGCGGCGAGCATCGTGGCATGCGCGACCGACTGGTCGACGTCGTAGGGGCTCAGGCGCCAGTCGAACGAGATCGAGTCGTTGAGACGGCGAAAGACGGCGTCGGGAGGCTCCGCGAAACGGGACACGCGCCCATTATGGACGGGCGGGATCGGCCGCGACCGCCCGGTCAGCGCCCCAGCACCGCGCGCAGCTGCTCAGCGACCCGGGCGACCTGACCCTCGGTGATCTGCGGAAAGAACGGCAGCGCGATCGATCGCGCCGCGACGTCCTCGCAGACCGGAAACTCGCCGCCCCGATAGCCGAAGCGCTCGCGGTAGAAGCTCATCAGGTGGATCGCCGGCAGGTAGGGCTTGCTCTGGATCCCGCGCGAGACCAGCGCGCGGACGGTCTCATCGCGATCGATCCCGCGGGGTAGCTGGACCACGAACACGAACCAGCCACGGCGGTCGCCGCCGGTGTCGGGACATGGGAGCTCGAGGCCGTCTACGTCCGCCAGCGCCTCGCGGTACAGCGACGCGGCGCGGGCGCGTCCGGCGAGCAGCTCGTCGAGCCGTTCGAGCTGCGCGAGCCCGATCGCGCAGGCGATATCCGACAGCCGGTAGTTGAACCCGAGCCGGTCGTGGTCGAGCCACCCCATGTCGGGCGCCCGGCCCTGGTTGCGCTCGGAGTCGATCCGCTCCTTGATCGCCGGGTCGGCGGTCGTGACGATCCCGCCCTCTCCGGTAGTCAGCTGCTTGTTGGCATAGAAGCCGAACACCGCCGGGTGGCCGCGCGCGCCGACCGCGACGCCGTCGGCGTGAACCGCTCCCAGCGCCTCGCACGCGTCCTCGACGATCGGCAACCCCGACCGCTCAAAAGCCGGAACGTCGGCCGGGTAACCGAAGATGTGAACCGGCAGCAGTGCGCTCGTGCGCTCCGTGACCGCGGCGGCGGCGGCCGTCGGGTCGATGTTCAGCGTCACCGGGTCGATGTCGACAAACACGGGTCGCGCGCGCTCATACAGGATCGCGTTGGCGCTGGCGACGAACGAGAACGGACTCGTGACGACCTCGTCGCCGTCGGTCACTCCGACCGCGCGCAGCGCCAGGTGGAGGCCGGCCGTGCCGCTCGACACGGCGCAGCCGAAGGCGGCTCCCAGATACGAGCAGAACGCGCGTTCGAACTCCGCCAGCAGCGGCCCCAGCGACAGCTGGCCCGAGCGCAGCACGGCGAGCACGCGCTGTTCCTCGTCGGCGCCGAGCACCGGCCTCGCCAGCGGCACCTGTTCCAAACGTGCCTCGATCACGCGCCCGGCGCCGGCGCCCGGCGCAGCCCTGAGCGGACTCCGGCCTGCATCCCGTACTCGAGCGAGTCCACGAGCGCCTCCCACGAGGCCTCGATCACGTTCTCCGAAACGCCGATCGAGCCCCACACGCGGTCGCCGTCGGAGACGTCGAGCAGCACCCGCGTGACGGCGCCGGTGCCCGTGGTCTCGTCGAGGATCCTGACCTTGAAGTTGACCAACTCGATCTCGCGCAGGTGCGGGTGGATCTCGACCAGCGCCTCGCGCAACGCGCGGTCGAGGGCGTTGACCGGACCGTTGCCCTCGGCCGTGCGGACGTAGCGCTCGCCGTCGGGGCCGGGCGGGATCCAAATCTTGATCGTCGCCTCGGTCACGACGCGACCGTCGGCGCGCTTCTCGACGATCGCGCGCCACGACTCGAGCGTGAACAGCGGCTCGTAGTCGCCGGTCTCCCTGCGCAGCAGCAGCTCGAATGACCCGTCCGCGGCCTCGTAGTGGTAGCCGCGGTGCTCTCGCTGCTTGACCCGCTCGACGACCTCGGCGGCGGTCGCGTCGTCGAGCTCGAGGCCGGCCTCGCGGGCGCGCGCCTGGACGGTGCCCTTGCCCGACAGCTCCGAGATCAGCATCTCGCGGCGGTTGCCGACGACCCCGGGCTCGATGTGCTCGAACGTCGCCGGGTCGGCCGCGACGCCGGCGACGTGCATGCCGCCCTTGTGCGCAAAAGCGTTGCGCCCCACGTAGGGGTCGTCGGGGTCGGGGGTGAAGTTCAGCAGCTCGGCGATGTAGTTGGCCGTCGGCGTCAGCTGCCCGAGCTGAGCTTCGGTCAGGCACTCGTAGCCGAGCTTCAGCTGCAGGTTGGGGATCACCGAGATCAGGTTCGCGTTGCCACAGCGCTCGCCGTAGCCGTTGACCGTCCCCTGCACCTGGGTCGCGCCCGCGAGCACCGCCGCGAGCGAATTCGCGACGCCGCAGCCCGCGTCGTCGTGGGTGTGAATCCCGATCCGCGCCCCGGCGCCGGCCAGCGCCGCGACGACCTCGGACATCGTGGCGCCGATCACGTGCGGCAGCGTGCCGCCGTTGGTGTCGCAGCAGACGACGGTGTCGGCGCCGGCCTCCGCAGCGACGGTGAGGCAGCGCAGCGCGTATGAGCGGTCATCGGCGAAGCCGTCGAAGAAGTGCTCGGCGTCGTAGACCACGCGCTTGCCCTCGCCGACCAGCAGCCCGACGGACTCCGAGATCATCCGCAGGTTCTCGTCGCGGTCGACCTTGACGACCTTCTCGAGGTGCAGTGTCCACGTCTTGCCGACCACCGTGCAGACGGGCGCAAAGCAATCCGCCAGCACCCGCAGCCCCGGGTCGGCGGCGGCTTTCACCCCGCGACGGCGGGTCATGCCGAAGGCGGCGACCTGGGCGTTGACGAACCGCTCGCCGGCCAGCAGCTCGAACAGCTCGAGCTCCTTCGGGTTCGAGCTCGGAAAGCCGGCCTCGATCAGGTCGATTCCGAGCTCGTCGAGGCGATGCGCGACGCGCAGCTTCTCGTGTGCCGACAGCGACATCCCCTCGCCCTGCATGCCGTCGCGCAGGGTCGTGTCATAGAGCTCGATGCGGCTCATCGGGCCATGGCGCCGGGCTATGCGGCCGTGTGTCCCGACGGGACCGCGACGATGTCAAGCCACTCGGCGTAGCGCGGCTCGCGTCCGTGCAGGGCGTCGTCGTGGACACGCTGGATCTCGCGCGTGATCGGACCCGCGCCGGAGCCGTCGCCGATCGTGTGGTCGTCGATCTCGCGGATCGGGACCAGTTCGGCGGCGGTCCCCGAGAAGAACACCTCGTCGGCCAGCGTCAGCTCGGCGCGGGCCATATCGCGCTCGATCACGTCGTAGCCGAGGTCGCGTGCGATCGTCAGGATCGAGCGGCGGTTGATCCCGTCGAGGATGCTCGCCCACTGCGGCGGCGTGATGATCTGGCCGTCGCGGACCGCGTAGATGTTCTCACCTGAGCCCTCGCACACGAAACCGCGCGAGTCGAGCAGGATCGCCTCCTGATAGCCGGCCTTTGAAGCCTCGATCTTCGCCAGCACGCTGTTGAGGTACTGGCCGCTGGCCTTCGAGTGCGGGATCAGCGAGTCGCCGGAGATCCGCCGCCAGCTCGAGACCTTGGCGCGCACCCCGGTGCGCTTGCTCTCCTCACCCAGGTACGCCGGCCACACCCAGGCCGCGATCGACACAGACACCTCGCAATCGAGCGGGTAGAGGCCCATCTGCCCGTAGCCGCGATAGATGATCGGCCGGATGTAGCACTCGCGAAAGCCGTTGGCGGCGATCAGCTCGTGCGTCGCGGAGCGCAGCTCCTCGAGCGAGTAGGGGACCGGCATGTAGTACAGCTCGGCCGACTTCATCAACCGGTCGAGGTGATCGCGGTGGCGGAAGATCGCGGTTCCGCGTGGCGTCTCGTACGCGCGCTCGCCCTCGAACACCCCCGTCCCGTAGTGCAGCCCGTGCGTCAGTACGTGGATCTTCGCGTCCTCCCAGGCAACCAGCTCTCCGTTGTGCCAGATGAGGTCGGCTTGTTCCACGACACGGCTCCTTAAAGGTGTTTGATGACCTCCTGGGTGGCCTGCGCGGTTGTCGCATCGCCCCCCAGGTCCGGCGTGCGCAGCCCCTCGGCAAGCGCACGATCAACGGCCGATTCTATCGCCGCCGCTTCGGCTTCCATGCCAAATCCATGACGCAGCATCAGCGCCGCCGAAAGGAACATCGCGAGCGGGTTCGCGATCCCCTGGCCGGCGATGTCCGGTGCCGAGCCGTGGACCGGCTCAAATACGCCGGGTCCGCCGTCTCCAACCGACGCACTCGGGAGCATCCCCAGCGAGCCGGTCAGCATCGCGGCCTCGTCGGACAGGATGTCGCCGAACATGTTCTCGGTCAGGATCACCTCGAAGTGGCGCGGCGCTGCGACCAAGCGCATCGCGGCGTTGTCGACCAGCAGGTGCTCGAGCTCGATGTTCGGGAACTCGGTTCCGTGCACGTCGCGGACGACCTCGCGCCACAGCCGGCTGGTCTCGAGCACGTTTGCCTTGTCGACGCTCGTCACCCGGGACTTCGCGGCGCCAAACGCCACCCGCGCGATCCGCTCGATCTCGGCTCGCGTGTAGACACACGCATCCGAGGCGCTGTCCGCGGTCCGCGTCTTGTCGCCGAAGTAGATGCCGCCGGTGAGCTCGCGGACGACCAGCAGATCGGTGTGTTCGATCACCTCGCGCTTCAGCGGGCTCGCGTCGTACAGCGCCGGGATCGGCTTGACCGGTCTCAGGTTGGCGAACAGGCCGAGGCCCTTGCGCAAGCCGAGCAGCCCCTGCTCGGGTCGCGGCTTGGCCGGGTCAGTCGTGTCCCACT
>CAVWOQ010000021.1:0-205421 GCA_963756655.1 uncultured Solirubrobacterales bacterium | reverse complement strand
CGACGGCGGCCAGCAGGACCGCGTCGGCGGCTTTACAGGCGGCGAGCGTCTCGTCGGTGAGCGCGACCCCATGTTCGTCGATCGAAGCGCCGCCAAACAGATGCGAGTCGTAGTCGAACTCGGCGCCGACCGCGCGCAGCACCTCGACCGCCGGCCCGATGATCTCGGGCCCGATCCCGTCGCCGGGCAGGAGGACTACCTTGGCCGCCATGATGGCTGGCCACCGTATCCGATCGCGACCCGGTAACGAAC
Organism: uncultured Solirubrobacterales bacterium; assembly: GCA_963756655.1. Lineage (GTDB taxonomy): Bacteria > Actinomycetota > Thermoleophilia > Solirubrobacterales > Solirubrobacteraceae > Palsa-465. Next base: position 205,169 of record CAVWOQ010000021.1, on the reverse strand, counting down.
GGCGGTCTCACGCGTTTGTCCTTCCGGGTCGCGTTCGGTCAACCGAACGGGCGAGCTCAGACGCGGACGGCCGACATGTTCAGCCGCACGTACTCGAGCACCAAGGGCTCGCCGGGTCGCCCGCGTCGCCTCGAGGACGCGGTCGACGAACTGCTCGCGAAGCTCATCCGGCAGCGGGTCGAGATGACGGACGAGGCACACGGTGGTGACGAAGCTGCGCGGCTCGGCGAGCGGCGTCGGCTTGGCCTGCAGCCAGCACGAGACCTGCTCAAACCCCGCTCGCAGCAGGCGCTCCTCCGTCTCCTCGGCGGTCGCGTAGTTCCACGGCCGCCGCCAATCCGCGAAATAGGGCGCGAACGGCTCCCGCGAAGTGACCTCGTCGGCCGCGCGACGGAACGAGTCGATGTTGCCGCGGCCGCCGCACTGGGCCAGCAGCCGCGCGCCGTGCTTCATGTTGCGGTGCAGCGCCGCGAACAGCGCGTCGTGATCGGCGATCCAGTGGAACGTGGCGTTCGAGAATGCGACGTCGACCGGCTCCGGCAGCGACAGCTCAGTCAGGTCCTGACACAGCACGGTCGCGCGGTCACCCAGCGCCTCACGTGTGTGCTCGACCATCGACGGCGCGACATCGACCGCGTACACGGTGCCGTCCGGCACCCGCCGTGCGAGCTCGACGGTGATCTTGCCTGAGCCGCAGCCGGCGTCCAGCACCACCTCGTCGCCGTGCAGCCTGAGTCGGTCCAGCTGCTCGGCCGCCCACGCCTGCTGCGGCGCCGAGATCCGATCGTAGGTGACGGCGTCCCAGTCGCGCGACGGGGCGGGGGTCACAGCGCGGTCGTGCTCGGGGCCGCCCACGCGCGTTCGTGTTCGTAGGCGTCGATCGCTTCGTCCTGCGCCAGCGTCAGCGCGATGTCATCGAGCCCGTTCAGCAGCCGATGCTTGATCTCGGGGTCGATCTCGAAGCGCGCCTGACCGCCCGGCCAGCGGACCTGCTGCTCGCGCAGGTCGACCTGTGCCTCGCCCGCGGCGGCGATCGACGCACACTCGTCGGCCGTCAGCGCCACGGGCAGGAGCCCGATCTTCGTGCAGTTGGAGCGGAAGATGTCGGCGAAGCTCGGCGCGACGATCGCCTGGAAGCCGTAATCCTCGAGCGCCCACGGCGCGTGCTCACGACTCGAGCCGCACCCGAAGTTGCGCCCGGCGACGAGGATCGGGTTGCTCGGCAGCTCCCAGCCGGGCTCCTTGGCCCAGTCGAAGAACAGGAACTCGCCGAAGCCGGTGCGCTCGACGCGCTTCAGGAACTGCTTGGGGATGATCTGGTCGGTGTCGACGTCGTCGCGGTTCAGCACGCTGACCCGGCCCGTGATCGTCTCGATCGCTTTCATCGCGTGAGCTCCCAGTCCCTGATGTCGACGAAGTGGCCCTCGATCGCCGCCGCCGCCGCCATCTGCGGCGAGACCAGATGCGAACGCGCACCGCGGCCCTGGCGGCCCTCGAAGTTGCGGTTCGAGGTCGACGCGACCCGCTCGCCCGGGGCAGCGATGTCGGGGTTCATCCCCAGGCACATCGAGCAGCCCGCGCCGCGCCAGTCAAAGCCGGCCCGCTTGAAGACCTCGTCGAGGCCCTCGCGCTCGGCCTGTTCCTTGACCTGCGCCGAACCCGGGACGACCATCGCGTAGACGCCATCGGAGACCTTGCGATCGCCGACGACCGACGCCGCCGCCCGCAGGTCACCGATCCGCGAGTTCGTGCACGAGCCGATGAACACGCGGTCGAGCTTGATCTGATCGATCGGCGTCCCCGCCTCGAGACCCATGTAGTGCAGCGCGCGCTCGTCCTGCTCGGAGCTCGGCTCGGGGACCGCCTCGCCGACGCCGACGACCATCTCGGGGTTGGTCCCCCACGTCACCATCGGGCTGACCGCGGCGGCGTCGATGACCAGCTCGCGGTCAAACGCCGCGTCGGGATCGCTGCGCAGCGTCCGCCACGCGTCTGGGACCTCGGGCGGAGCTGCGGGACGGCCGATCACCCATTCGAACGTCGTCTCATCGGGGGCGATCATGCCGGCCCGGCCGCCGCCCTCGATCGTCATGTTGCAGACCGTCATGCGGCCCTCCATGCTCAGCGACTCGATCGCCGGTCCCGCGAACTCGACCACGTGACCCGCCGCGCCGTCGACCCCGATCTGGCCGATCGTCGCCAGGATCAGGTCCTTGGCGGTGACGCCGAACCCGAGCGCGCCGTCGTAGCTGATCCTCATCGAGCGCGGCTTTGACTGCACGAGGCACTGGGTCGCGAGCACGTGCTCGACCTCGCTCGTGCCGATCCCGAACGCGAGCGCGCCGAACGCGCCGTGCGTGGCGGTGTGCGAGTCACCGCAGACGATCGTCATCCCCGGCTGGGTGACCCCGAGCTCGGGGCCGATCACGTGAACGATCCCCTGGCGATCCGAACCGAGCGAGTACAGCGGGATCCCGAACTCCTCGCAGTTGCGCTCGAGCGTTTGCACCTGGACCCGCGATAGCTCGTCCCGGATCCGCGCCGCGACCGGCGTGCCGTCGGTCGGCACGTTGTGGTCGGCCGTCGCGAGCGTACGGTCGGTCCGCCGGACCCTGCGGCCGGCCAGCCGCAGGCCGTCGAACGCCTGCGGGCTCGTGACCTCGTGCACGAGGTGCAGGTCTATGTACAGCAGGCCCGGCGCGACCTCGTGGGCTTCCCAGATCTTGTCGAACAGGCTCTTGGGCATCGCTGGTTTCTAGCTCCTCCTGAGGCCGGCGCTGACCACCGCGAGCAGCACGGCCTCATCCTTTCCGGGGTTCTCGAAGTGGTGTTGAAGGTCGGCATCAAACGTCACGCAGTCTCCGGCGGCGAGTTCGTGGCGGGCACCGTCGCAGTACAGGACGACCGTCCCCGAGTCGACCAGCGCGGTCTCGCGGCTGCCGGGCTCGTGCATCGGTGGGTCGCCGGGGCCACCCGTCGCGGCGCCCGGAGCGAGCGTATGGCGCGACAGCTCGGCCCGCTGTCCAGGGAGCGGCGGGGTCAGGATCTCGTAGCTGTGGCCGCTGGTCGCGGCCGGGCCCTTGCGCCGCTCGGCGCTGCGCACGACCGTCACCGCCCCCTGCTCGTCGAGCCGCAGGAGCTGCGAGAGCCGCAGCTCGAGCCCGTGCGCGATCCGCCTCGCGACCGCGAGCGTCGGGCTGGTCTCGCCGCGCTCGACCTGCGAGAGCATCGGCGCGCTGACTCCGGAGCGCGCCGCGAGGTCGCGCAGCGACAGGTCCATCGCCTCGCGCAGCGACCTGATCCGTGCACCCAGCGCCTCACCGACGACCAGCTGCTCATCGACAATCGTCATACAAACGTACGCTATCACGTACAGCTACCGTGAGCAGGGAATGGATTCACTGGGCGACGAGCTCGAGCTTGCGCTGCAACTGGCGGACGCGGCCGACGTGATCGCGTTGCGGCACTTTCGTGACCCCGATCTTGCGGTTGAGACCAAACCGGATGGGAGTCCGGTGTCGAGCGCGGACCGGCAGATCGAACTCGAGCTCCGGGCGATCTTGGAGCACCGTAGGCCGGGGGACGCGATCCTCGGCGAGGAGGGCGGGGCGAGCGGCGACGCCGATCACCGCTGGTATCTGGACCCGATCGATGGGACGGGCAACTTCGTCGCCGCCGACCCCGAGTGGTACATCCTGATCGCGCTCGCGGTCGACGGTGAGGCGGTTGTCGGCGTCGTCAGCGCGCCGGCGCTCGGCGAGCGCTGGTGGGCGTCGCGCGGCGCGGGGGCGTTTCGCGACGGCTCGCTTATCACGGTCTCAGCCGTCGGCGAGCTGTCCGACGCGACGGTCGCCGACGACTGGCAGCGGAGGCTCGCGCGCGGCGTCACCGGTCACCCGCTTGCCACCCTCGCCGGCGCCACCGCCCGCGTCCGCCCGCACAGCGGACACAGCCACCTCGCGGTCGCATCCGGGGAGGCCGATCTGACCTCAGGTACCGGCTTCGCGTGGGACTTCGCGCCGACCAAGGTGATCGTCGAGGAGGCGGGCGGGCGGTTCACGGATCTGCGAGGGCGCGACGCGTTCGACACGGGCGATGCGCTTGTCTCAAACGGCCGCATCCACGACCAGGCTTTGCAGGTCCTGGAATCTAGAACGTGACCACCGCGGCGCTGTAGCCCGGCATAGGCACCGTGAACGACCCGCGCTGTCCGGCGACCGTCGTCACGACCCGTTTGCCCCGCCACTCGACGTTCGGGCCGATCGACTGACCGCCATAGGTGACGCCGGTCGACGAGCTGATCCCCGGGGCCAGTAGCCGCCGCACGAATGCCCTCGGCGAGCCCGTGCCGAGCGCGAGCGTGACGTTCGCCGCGCGCCCCCCCTTGTTGATCACCAGCACCTTCAGACCATGGCCTGATCGAACCGGCCACACGGTCACGTTGGCGGCGCCGGAGCTTGTCAGCTTCGTTCCCAGCAGCCGCGCGTTGGGACCGGTCATCTGGGCGAACACCGCCAGCCCGTAGAGCTCTGGCCTGGGAACGATCCCCAGCGCAGTCGGCAGGAACGGCGCGTTGACGGAGTTGCTACGGATGTGCCAGCTGACCCCGGCGACGCCCTCGCTGATCATCTCGAACAGCGCGTCAGGGGCCCACAGGGCGGTCGCGAACGAGTCGGCGACGCCAGTGTTGCCGCCGCAGCTGATCGAGTTGACCTCGGTCAGGCGCAGCGCCTGGTGCTCGGCGCGGGCGTAGATCACCGCTCCGCGGACGGTGCCGGCGAGCCCGGCCGATGCCGCCGGGCTGAGCATCAGCCCGATCGTCGGATAGAACGGGGATCCTGTCGGCCAGCAGTTGGAGGATGCGTAGCGGTGGATCGTCAAGAACTGCGGATCCAGGCGTCCGAGCCCCTCGATCGCAGACAGCCATTGTGGCTTGTCGGAGATCGTCTCAGGACCGCCGATCGGCAGCCAGGGGAGCGCCGCCTTGAGCGCGGTTGCGTACGAGATCCAGTCGCGCCGGTAGTCGGATGCCGAGTAGCCGCGCTCCCAATTGGCCGCCAGCGACTTGGGCGTGCTGGCGATCCGCTCCTTGTTGAGATCTCCCTGGAAGTGGTACAGATCCGGCTCGTTGCCGATCTCGACGCCAGCGAGCCTCGACCGTGGCAGCGCCTTGGCGGCGGCCCGCGCGAAGCTGACCGCCATCGTCGGTGAGTGCACGCCGAGATTGAGATCCAGCATCACCCGCAGCCGATCTCGCGCGACGAGCGCGCTCAAGGCGTCCATCCACTCGTCATCGAGCTCGAACACGGATCGTGGGGCGCCGGTCGTCGGCGTGTCCCAGTAGGCGTGGTCCGCCGATTTGCCACCCAGCCTGAGCAGCATCTCGCTGCCGTCCTGGGGTCGGATCATCGCCACGACGCGGTCAAACAGCGGTCCCAGCTTCTCGTAGGTCGCGACGCCCGTGTACTCCATCGACAGCCCCAAGAACGATTGCGGGATCGGTACGCCGGCGGCGCTCACGCGAACCCGGACGGATACCGGCGGCGGCCCGGTCGCCGCTCTTACCGCGTCGCCGGCACCCGCAAAAAGCAGGCAAATGATCGCGCCGACCGCGCACATGACCGCAATGGTCGTGCGCCGGCGTAGTGTGTGGTTGAGCATTGCCGTCAGCCGGACCGCACTACCTCGTTGCACCTATGCCCCCTGGTTATGTCCCCGTAAATGCTACGGCCAGGGGCGCCAGCCCGCAATCGGCGGGCGTCAGATTGCGGCCGCTAGGCTGGGCGGATGCTCTCCCGCCCCGACGTGCTGGTGCTCGGCGGCGGTGGCGTGCTCGGCGAGGCGTGGATGATGGGGGTGCTCGCCGGGATCGAGGACGCGACGGGCTTCGACATGCGCGACTGCGAGTCGTTCGTCGGGACCTCGGCCGGCGCAATCGTCGCGGCGCACCTCGTGTCGGGACGCCCACCGCGGCGACCGTCAACCGTCAGCACCGACGTCGAGGTCGGCCACTCTCAGCCGGCGAGGAGCCTCGCCGTAGCCGCAGTCGCGGCCGCCCGGCGCGCCGGCTCGTTCGCGCTCGCGGCGGGCTCGACGTTCGCGCCGCTGGCGCTCGGGGTCGCCGCCCCGGGCGGAGCGGCGGTCCGGGCCCTGCTGCTCCGGGGTCTCCCCCAGCCGCCCGACACGCTCGCGCGGCTGCGCCACCAGGTCCAGGAGTCGGCCGCCCGCTTCGACGGGCGCCTGCGCGTCACCGCGGTCGACCGCCACTCCGGGCGCCGGGTCGTGTTCGGCAGCCCGGGGGCGCCGACGGCGTCGGTCGCCGAGGCGGTCGAGGCGTCGTGCACGGTCCCTTGGCTGTTCGCGCCGGTGCGGATCGGCAACCGCGAGTACGTCGACGGCGGCATCTGGAGCCCGACCAACCTCGACGCCGCGCCAGCAGGTCGCGACACGCACGTGCTGTGCCTGAACCCGACCGCCAACCTCGCCCCGACGCACACGCTGTTGCGCCTGATGCGCAACGTCGCCCGCTCGGCCGCGTCGATCGAGGGGCTCGCGCTGCGGCGCCGGGGCGCCGCGGTCAAGACCGTCGCGCCGAACACGGAGTGCGCGGCCGCGATGGGCTCGAACTTCATGGCCGAGGAACCGCGCACGCGCGTGCTCGCGGCGGGCTACCGGCAGGGGCTGCTGATCGGCGCCGACGGCAACCGCCGCTAGCTCACGGCGTTCGCACGACCTCCGTCGCGCCGGTGGGTACCGCATCGGCCTCTGCCAGCACGCCGTGTCGGCGAACGGCGTTCGAGAGCGCGCGTACGTAGGCCCTGGCGCCGGCCTCGAGGATGTCGGTCGAGACGCCCTGCCCGGAACCGACGACGCCCGCGACCTCGAGCACCACCGAGGTCTCACCGAGCGCGTCCTGGCCGCCCGTGACCGCGTCGACGCGGAACTCGCGCAACCGCGCATCGACGCGCGTGGCCGTGTTGATCGCGTGGAAGATCGCGTCGACCGGGCCGTCGCCGGTGAACGAGCCGACGAGTTCCTCGCCGTCAGGCCCGCGGACGCCGACGGTCGCGTGCGGCGGGCGCCTGGTCGATGCCTCGACGTCGAACCACTCGAGTTGGTAGCCCGCGATCTCCTCACGCAGCTCGTCGGTGACGAGTGCTTCGAGGTCCATCGCCGTCACGTGCTTTTTCTTGTCGGCGATCTCCTTGAAGCGCTTGAAGGCGGTCACGAGCGCCTGCCCGGAGAGCTCGAACCCGAGCTCCGACAGCGCCTGGGCGAGTGCGTGACGCCCTGAGTGCTTGCCGAGCACGATCGAGTTGGCGTCGAGCCCGACGGTCGTCGCGTCCATGATCTCGTAGGTCGTGCGCTCCTTGAGGACGCCGTCCTGGTGGATCCCCGACTCGTGCGCGAACGCGTTGCGTCCGACGATCGCCTTGTTGGGCTGCACGGGATAGCCCGTCAGGCGCGAAACGAGCCGCGAGGTGCGCGCGATCTCCGTCGTCACCGCGCCCGTGCGCAGCCCGATCTCGTCCTGGCGCGTATGCAGCAGCATCACGATCTCCTCGAGCGACGCGTTGCCGGCGCGTTCGCCGATGCCGTTGACGGCGCACTCGACCTGGCGGGCGCCGGCCCGCAGGCCCGCGAACGAGTTCGCCACCGCGAGCCCAAGGTCGTCGTGGCAGTGGACCGAGAGCACGACATCGCGCAATCCGGGGACCAACTCGTATAGCCGCTCGAGGTAGGCGGCGTACTCGTACGGAATCGCGTAGCCGACCGTGTCGGGGATGTTGATCGTCGTCGCCCCCTCGTCGAGCGCGATCTGACAGACCTCGGCGGTGAACTCGAGTTCTGCACGGGTCGCGTCCATCGGCGAGAACTCGACGTCGTCGACGTACTGCTTGGCGTGTGCGACGGCCGCGCGCGCCTGGCCTTTGACGTCGTCGCGCGTGGTCTGCAGCTGATACTGGATGTGGATGTCCGAGGTCGAGATGAACGTGTGGATCCGTGGGCGGGCGGCGTCCTTGACCGCGTTGTACGCGGCGTCGATGTCGGCCACATGGGTTCGCGCCAGCCCGGCGATCACCGGCGGCACATCGAGTCCGAAGTCGGTCCGGGCGATCGTCTGCACGGCCTCGAAATCGCCCGGCGAGGTGATCGGGAAGCCCGCCTCGATCACGTCGACGCCGAGCCGCGCCAGCTGCGCCGCGATCTCGAGCTTCTCCTGCGTGTTGAGCGAGATCCCCGGCGACTGCTCGCCGTCGCGCAGCGTGGTGTCGAAGATCAGTACTCGGTCTGGGTCATCGGGTTTGTTCATGTCGCTTCCTCATCTCTCGAACTTCGCTTCTCCGTGCTGGTTTCGCGGCTACGTGCGGCCGCCAACGCGCTATTCCCCCCGAAGGGGGAGGAGGAGAAGTCGAAGATCGAGGCACAGCGCCATGTAGCCCGACAGACTATCAGCGGCCGGGTCGTGTGCAGCTAGCGAAGCTCGAAGTGCGCCCTGCGGTGACGCTGCCCACGAGCCTATTCGTAGAGCCGTGCGATCTCGACCGCGTACTTCTCGGCGATCGGTTTGCGTCGTAGCTTCATCGTCGGCGTCAGCTCGTCTCCGGCGGGCGGCCAGTCGCGATCGAGGACCGCGAAACGCTTGATCTGCTCGACCCGGCTGAGGTGCGAGTTGGCGCGATCGACGCCGGCGGCGACCTCCTCGAGCACGGCTGGTTCGGCGGACATCGCCGCGATCGACGGGTCGGCGAACCCGCACCTGGCGGCGAACGCCGAGCACGCGTCCGGGTCCAGCACGATCAGCGCGACGTTGTACGGCCGGCGGTCGCCGATCGCGATCGCTTGACCGATCAGCGAGCTTGACGACTTCAGATGTTGCTCGATGTTGGCCGGCGACATGTTCTTGCCGGCCGCGTTGATGATCAGCTCCTTCTTGCGGTCGATGATCCGCAGGTAGCCGCGGTCGTCGAGCGCGCCGACGTCGCCGGTGTGAAGCCAGCCGTCGGCGTCGATCGTCTCCGCGGTCTTCGCGGGCTGGTTGCGGTAGCCGGCCATCATCGTCTCGCCTCGAACCAGCACCTCGCCGTCTCCGGCGAGCTTCAGCTCGACGCCGGGCAGCGGCTTGCCGACGGTTCCGAACCGGACCGCGTCGCGCGGCACGAGCGTCGCGACGCTCGACAGCTCCGACATCCCCCACACCTCGCAGATCGGGACCCCGATCGCGGCGAAGAACTCGAACAGCTCGATCGGCGCCGGAGCCGCGCCGATCATGTAGGTATCGCAGCGGTCAAAACCGATCCGCTCGCGGATCCTCGAGAAGATCGCCTCGTCGGCGCGCTGCCACGCGTTCGCGAGCTCGGGGGGCACCGGCTCACCCGCCTGCTCGGCGCGAACCTTGCGCAATCCGAGCTCGATAGCGTCACGCGTCGCGGTGCGCTTTCGCTCGTCGGCCTCTGCCTCGATCCCGGCTTGCAGCGCCGCCATCAGCTTTTCCCACACGCGAGGGACGGCACCGAACCGCGTCGGTCTGGCCTCGACCGCGTGTTCGAATACCCGCGCCGGGTCAGGGCAGGTGGTGATCGTGAAGCCCCAGACCATCTGCGCGTAGTGACACAGTCCACGATCGGCGATGTGCGCCGTTGGCAGAAACGAGACCGCGGAGCCGCCGCTGCCGCCCCAGCCGCCGGCCGCCGCGAGTCCGCGGCACTGGGCGAGTTCGTTGCCGTGAGTCAGCTGCACGCCCTTCGGCGGACCGGTGGTCCCGGAGGTGTAGATCAGCGTCAGGACGTCATCGGTCGCGACCGCGCGCCAGCTCGCGTCGAAGTCGAAGTCGCCGTTGAGCTCGCCGAGCCGCTCCAGATCGCCGACCGTCAGCGCACCGTCGAGCTCCGCGTCGAGCACGATCAAGTCCTTGACCGTTTGCGACTCGGCGATCGCGAGCCGCATCCGCTCGAGGAACGCCGCTTCGACAACCGCGACGCGACACCCGGCGTCGCCGAGTAGGTAGGCGATCTGCTCGATCGACGACGTGTTGTAGATCGAGAACGGGGTCGCGCCGAGGTGGATGGCCGCCGTGTCGAGCAGATGGAACTCGGGCCGGTTTGTGAGCATGAAGCCGACCGTCTCCCCGCGCCTCACGCCGAGCGCGTGCAGCCCCGCGGCGAGCCCGCGCACCCGCGCCGAGTACTCGCGAAACGTGTAGCGCAGCCCGTCCTTGATCGTGCGCAGCGCGACTTCGTCCGGGTGCGCGGCGGCCGTCAGCTGAAAGGCCTCGCACATGGTCCTAGCGTCGAGCGCCGGCGAGCGCTCGCCGGGCTCCCGTGAGGTCTCGACCGCTGCGCCCATCGTCGGCGAGGTCTAGCACGCGCGCGCGCAGGCTGCACGGGTTCGCGAGGCCGCCGGCTGACCCGCTCGGCACCCCGGCTCAGAGCGTGACGCTCTGCCCGGCGAAGAATCCGTCGCTCGAGACGATCTCGTCGACCACCTCGGGCGGAACCGGCGTCGTGGTCGTGATCACCATCGCGGCCAGCCGCCCGTCCCCGCTCGGGTCCTCGTTCGGTTGACGCCCGACGGCGGCCGAGACGATGTTCACCCCGTGCACGCCGAACGCGTTCCCGACCCGCCCCAGCATCCCCGGCAGATCCTGGTAGCGGAACAGCGTCACATGGTTCTCGAGCTGCACGTCGAACCGCTGGCCCCAAGCCTCGATCAGGTGCGGCCGGTTGCGGCGCCCGAGCAGGGTTCCCGCGACCCGCACGGTGCTCTCGCCCGCGGTCACAGTGACCCGCACGAAGTCGTTGTAGTCGCGCGCGACGCTGTGCCTGGTCTCCACCACCCGGATCCCGCGTTCGTCGGCGATCGCGGGTGCGTTGACTGAGTTGACGTCCTCCTCGACGTGCCCATCGAGCACCCCGAGCAGGACCTCGATCGACAGCAGCCTCGTGTCGCGATCAGCCAGCCGCCCGAAATAGTCGGACTGGATCCGGTCGACCGACGCGCCCTCCTGAACCGCGAGCGCGATCGCGATCCGGCCCAGCGAGTTGCAGAGCGGCACGTAGGGGCCGAGCACCTCGACGTCCTCGGGTGAGATCGCCGGCACGTTGACGGCGCTCGTGACGACGCCGCCTGTCAGCGCCGCGACGACCTGCTCGGCGGCCTGGTAGCCGGCGCGATCGGTCGCCTCGGCGGTCGACGCCCCGAGATGCGGCGTGACGATCACGTTCGGGTAACCGAACAACGGGTGCTCGGTGACCGGCTCGGTACGGAAGACGTCGATCGCGGCGCCGGCCACCTTGCCCGAGTCGAGCGCGGCCTTGAGGTCGTCGTCGACCAGCAGCTGCCCGCGTGCGACGTTCAGGATCCGGACGCCGTCGCGGCACTTGGCGAGCGCCGCCGCGTCGAGCCAACCCTCGGTGTCCGGCGTCTTGGGCAGGTGAAGCGTGAGGAAGTCTGCGACCGCGTAGACGTCGTCCGGCGTCTCGGCCCGCTCGACCCCCAGCTCGCGGTAGCGCTCGGCGGCGACGAACGGGTCGAATGCCACCACTCGCATCTGAAAACCCCTGGCGCGCTGCGCGACGAGCTGCCCGATGCGCCCGAAGCCGAGGATCCCGAGCGTCTTCTCGTACACCTCGACGCCCGAGAACTTCGACCGCTCCCAGTGGCCGGTGGTCAGTGACGCGTGCGCCTGCGGCACGTTCCGGGCTAGCGACAGCAGCAACGCCATAGTGTGCTCGGCGGCCGTGATCACGTTCGACTGCGGCGCGTTCGCGACCACGATCCCGCGCTTGGTCGCAGCGTCGACGTCGACGTTGTCGACCCCGACACCGGCCCTGCCGACGGCGCGCAGCCTCCGCGCCTTGCCGAGCAGCTCGCGATCGAGCTTGGTCGCCGAGCGGATCAGGATCCCGTCGTACTCGCCGATCCGCGCATCGAGCTCCTCGGCGCTCCAGCCGGCGCCGACGTCGACATCGAAGTGCTCACGCAGCAGGTCGAGACCGGAATCGCCGATCTTCTCGGCGACCAGCACCTTCGGAGTGCTCATAGCCGCTCCAGGACCCAGTCGATGCAGGCGGTCAGCGCCTGCAGCTCGGACGGGTCAGTGGCCGGGAACATCGCAATCCGCAGCTGATTGCGCCCGAGCTTGCGGTACGGCTCGACGTCGACGATCCCGTTCGCGCGTAGCGTCGCCGCCAACTCCTGAGCGTCGACTGCGTCGTCGAAGTCGATCGTCCCGACGACCAGCGAGCGCTTAGCCGGGTCACGCACGAACGGCGTCGCGAGCTCGTGGCGGTCCGCCCACCCGTAGAGGATCCCCGACGACGCGCTCGTGCGCTTGACCATCGCCGCAAGGCCGCCACGCTCGAGCATCCACCGCAGCTGTTCGGCGAGCAGCACGAGCGTCGCGATCGCAGGCGTGTTGTAGGTCTGATCCTGACGCGAGTTCTCGAGCGCGACCGACAGCGACAGGAAGTCGGGAATCCACCGCTCGCCGGGGTCGGCGGCGATCTCCTCGATCCTCGCGAGCGCCGCCTGGCTCAGCGCCGCAAGCCACAGGCCGCCGTCGGAGGCGAAGCCCTTCTGGGGCGCGAAGTAGTAGACGTCGCTGTCGGCGATCCGGACCGGCAGGCCGCCGGCCGCCGAGGTCGCGTCGATCAGCACCAGCGCGGACCCCGACGCGGCCGGGCGGACGACAGGAACCATCACCCCGGTCGACGTCTCGTTGTGCGCCCAGGCGATCACGTCTGCCGCCGGATCCGCGGTCGGCTCCGGCGCATCCCCGGGTTCAGCCTCGACGACGATCGGCTCGGCGAGGAACGGTGCGGCGGCGGTGCAGCGCGCGAACTTCGACGAGAACTCTCCGTATGCGAGGTGCAGCGCGCGCTCGCGGACCAGGCAGCAGGTCGCCGCGTCCCAGAACGCCGTCGTGCCGCCGTTGCCCAGCAGTAGCTCGTAGCCGTCGGGAAGCTCGAACAGCTCCGCGAGCCCGGCTCGGATCTGTGCGACCAGCCGCCTGACCGGCCGCTGGCGGTGCGAGGTTCCGATCAGCGCCGCGCCGGGGCCGGCGAGCTGCTCGACCTGCGCCTGCCTGACGCGCGACGGGCCCGAGCCGAAGCGCCCATCGACGGGCTTGAGCTCGTCGGGGATCTTGAGAACGGTCTGGGTCATGGCTTCCTCGACGGTAGCGGGGTCACATGCCCAGGCGCGCGGCAGACTTTGGCCGCCGCTTCCCGGTGGTTGTTCCACCCGCTAGCGCCAGTCACGGCGGCGACCAGCAAGTCTACCGGCCGCTACTCCTGGAACTCGGTATCGATCCAGTCCATTTGTGCGCGCAGCTCGCGACCGACGGTCTCGACCTGGTGGTTGGCCTGCTCGGCGCGCATCCGCTTGAAGTTCTCCTGTCCGGCGCGGTTCTCGGCGATCCACTCGCGCGCGAAGTCACCGGACTGGATCTCGGCGAGCAGCTCCTTCATCGCGCGGCGAGAATCGGGGCCGATCACACGCTTGCCGCGCGTCAGGTCGCCGTACTCGGCGGTGTTGGAGATCGAGTACCGCATCCCCGCGATCCCCTTCTCGTACATCAGGTCGACGATCAGCTTGAGTTCGTGCAGGCACTCGAAGTACGCGAGCCGAGGGTCGTACCCAGCATCGACGAGCGTCTCGTAGCCGGCGCGAACGAGCTCGGTGACGCCGCCGCACAGCACCGCCTGCTCGCCGAACAGGTCAGTCTCGGTCTCGTCCTTGAAGGTCGTCTCGATCACGCCGCCGCGCGTCCCCCCGATCCCCTTCGCGTACGCGAGCGCGACCGCGAGCGCGTCGCCGCTGGGGTTCTGATGGACCGCGACCAGCGCCGGCACGCCGGATCCCTCGAGGAATTGGCGGCGGACGAGGTGGCCGGGTCCCTTCGGGGCGACGAGCGCGACGTCGACGTCGGGCGGCGGGACGATCTGCTCGTAGTGGATCGAGAACCCGTGGCCGAACATCAGCGTGTTGCCCGCCGCGACCCCGTCCTTGACCCCGTCCTCCCACACCTTGCCGTGGAGCTCGTCGGGGACGAGCATCATCACGACGTCGCCGCGGCTGGCGGCGTCGGCCGGCTCCAGCACCTCGAGACCGTGCTCGCGCGCCTTCGCGACGCTGCCCGAGTCGGGGCGCAGGCCGACGACGACGGCGACGCCAGAGTCCTTGAGGTTCAGCGCGTGGGCGTGGCCCTGCGAGCCGTAACCGATGATCGCGACGGTCTTGCCGTCGAGCTTGTTGAGGTCGGCGTCGTCGTCGTAGAACATGGGCCGTGGAGGCTACACGGCAGTCGCCTTTCGACGCGACTCGGGGCACGGTCGTAGCGCCGCCGGAGGGCGTCGGTGCGACCCGGAGCGGCGACTAGGGTCGATCCAGGGGCCCTGACGGAACGTACCCGGGCCGTGGCTTGACGACCGACCGCTTGGTCACCAGTCCCCGGAGGTAAGCCGCCCCCCAGCTCACGTGCATGACCGGGAGGATCAGCGGCAGATAGACAGCGTGCCGCCGCGGGCGCGCGGTCACGGCAGTGAGGGCCACTGCGATGACATACACGCCGAGCGCCCCGCGCGCCGGGCGCGACATTCGCGGGACCGGTGTCGCGGCTGCGGCCAGCGTCAGGACGAGCGCCGGACATAGCGCATGGCTGCGTCGCACCGAGTTGGGATGCAGCCGGGCGGTGCGGCCCCGGGCCTGGCCATAACGCCAATACTGGACCCACAGGGACCGCAGACTGTTGCGCGGCGTGTATTCGGCGGCCATCCGGGGGATGAGCACCAGCCGGCCGCCACGCTCACGGATGCGGGCGGCGAGCTCGCTGTCCTCGTTCGGATACGCCAGCTCGTCCCAGCCGCCCATGCCCAGGAGCGTGTCGCGCCGCCACATCCCGGTGAACCCGGAGTCGGTCTCGAGCTCGTGATCGATCGCCCGGCGAAAGTTCGAGCCGCCCATGCCGAGCTTGGTGTTGATGGCCGTCGCCACCCGAGCCGACCACGGGTCGCGCCCCACCGCGATCTGCGGCCCGCTCACCGCGGCCACGTCGCCACGACGGAGGCGCTCGACGGCGACCTTGAGGTAATCAGGCGGGTACAGCGCGTGGGCGTCCATTCGGGCCACGAACTCGCCGCGAGCCCATGCCAGCCCGACGTTGAGCCCAGCCGATGTGACCCGTCCAGGGTTGTCCAGCACGTGGATACGTCGATCGTGTTCGGCCCCCTGCTGCAGGAGGGCCTTGGTGTCGTCCGTTGACTCGCCATCGGCGAACAGGAACTCGATCTCCCCGCCCGGGTCCTTCTGCTCCTGAAAACGCCGAAGCACCTCGCCGAGCCCGTGGGCTTCGTTGAGCACCGGGGTGAGGACGCTCACGAGAACCGGGCGACTCCCGGCCGGGTGATCTGGTACGGCTGGCTGAGTCATCTCACCGGGCGGCTGGGGCATTGTAGTCCGGTGGTCGGCACAGAGCCCCGAGTCCCCGGCGAACGGCGCTCCCCAGCCGCGGGCCACTGCCGATCCCCGGCCGCGGACCAGCGGGCGGTCACCCGCGGGCCCAGCAACCAGCCGGCGCCTACTGCCCGCCGAACTGCCGCTGCAGCGCCATCACGTCGTTGACGTACTGCTGCGTGGACGGGTATAGCCCGTGACGCTCGACTGACGGCAGCCCTTGGTAGTAGCCGGCAGCGGCGAGGCTCGGGTCACCACCGGTCTGGTTCAGCAGCGAACGCAGCAGCAGTGAGCCGGCGCGGATGTTGTCCTCGGCCGAAGACGGGGACAGCGCCGGCGGTCCCGCGAGGTTCTGCCCGATGTAGTTCCAGGTCGCCGGCTCGATCTGCATCACTCCGATCGCGCCGGTCGGCGACACGAGGTTGTTGTTGAAGCCGCTCTCCTGGTAGCCGATCGCCTCTGCAAGCGATGGTGGCACGCCGTTGGCCGCGGCGATCTGGCCGACATCCTGGGCGCTGACCGCCTCCGGCGTCGGCTGGGCTCCCGTTCCTGGAACGCCCGTCGTCTCCGGCTGGCCCGTCGACGCCGCCGAGCCGCCGCCGACGCTGAGCGTCGATCCCGCCAACAGGACGCCATTTAGATCGAGCCCGTTGTCGGACGCCAGTTGGCCGACCGACAATCCGTTGGCGGCGGCGATTGCCGACAGCGTGTCGCCCGGTTGGACGACGTACGAGCCCGGGGACGGCGCGCCCTGCGAAGCGCCGGCCTGCGAGCCGCCGCCGATCGTGAGCGTCGACCCGGCCAGCAGCGGTGCTGACGGGTCGAGCCCGTCGTCGGCAGCCAGCTGATCGACCGTCATGCCGTTGGCGGCCGCGATCGCCGACAGCGTGTCGCCCGGCTGCACGACGTATGAGCCTGTTTGCGGCGCGGTGGCCGGCTCCGTTTCGTCACCCGCGGGCGCGGCCGGCTGAGCCGGGGCCGAGACCGCCTGCGACTGCGGCGGGATCTGGATCGTCGAGCCAGCGACCAGAATCGCGTCCGGGGACAGCCCGTTGGCCGCCGCCAGCTGCGAGACCGACAGGCCGTCGGCGGCCGCGACCGAGGAGAGCGACTCCCCCGGTGCAACGACGTGTCCGAAATCGGCCGACGCTGTGGCCGGAACTGCGAGCACTGCAATGGTGGTGAGCAAAGCCTGGATGGAGGTGCGCATGCGCGACAGTGTCCGCCGTCGCGGTCGGCGCGAAAACTCCTGCAAGCGGCCTCCCAAGCCGCAAGATTGCTGTCACACGCACACCAGGTGTGATTAAGGTCAAGCCGGCCCGGGCGGGCCTGCGGGGTCGTATGCTCGATCGGGCGCGATGTTCCAGGTTCGTGGCGCAACTGTTCTGCTGACCGTGGCCGCCTGTCTGATCTGGGCGGCGGCGTGCGGCGGCTCATCCGCGGCCCATCGTTCGAGCACTACGTCCGCCACCGCCACCGCGTCGCCGTCGCACGCCCCGGCCGACATCGCCGACTGGACGGCGCGCGCCCACGTCCACGGTGTCGTTGACCTGAGCGCCCCGAGACCGGACGGCGCGATCGTCGTGGCCGCCCGCGGGCGCCTGTTCACGCTCACCCCCGGCGCGGGGATGCGTCCGTTTGCGGCCGGGTACTCGGCACCGCCGGGGCTGGAGCCCTATATCGCGCTCTCCTCCGGCGAGCGGGTCGCGGACGCCGGATGTGCGTTTCCTCGCCGCAGCATCTACGCCCTAAGGCTGGCCCACGGCGATGGGGTGACGGTGGTCGGTGGGCAGGGTGCCGTGCGGAAGTTCGTGGCGCTGCCAAACAGCGGGCTTGAGAACGGGATCGCGTTCGACACCGGCGGTCGCTTCGATCACAGGCTGCTGGTGACCGCGACCGCGTCCGGCAGGACGACCGTGTTCGCCATCGACTGCCGCGGGCGGGTCCAGATTCTGACCCGCACCGCCCCGCGCGTAGAGGGCGGCATGGAGGTGGCCCCCGCGGCGTTCGGCCGGTTCGCCGGCGACCTCATCGCCCCCGACGAGATCTCCGGCAACCTGTACGCGCTCAGTCCCACGGGCCGCGCGAGTCTGGTCGCGACATCGGGGCTGCCCCACGGCCAGGACGTCGGCGTCGAGAGCGAGGGGTTCGTGCCCGCCAACTTCAGGGATGCCCTCGTATCCGACCGCCGCACGCCGGGCAATCCCCACCCGGGTGATGACCTGATCCTCGGCTTGTCTCGAGCGACACTGACGGCCGCGGGCGTCAAGCCCGGCGACCTGATCGTCGCCGCTGAGGGAGGAGCCGAGACGATCACCGTGCGCTGCTCAGGCACCTGCCGCGTGAGGCACATCGCCAACGGGCCGCGGATCGCCCACATCGAAGGCCACGTCGTCTTCAGCAGCGCGTTCTGATCCGATCAGATCAGCGCCGTGACTCGAAGAACGCCGGCAGCGGGCTACCCTCGCGTCCCGCCGGCCACCGGCGGGCACGGCACAGCTGCGAAGCCGGCGTGTGCAACTACGCAGCGGCGATCGCGACCAGCGAACTGCCCGGCAGCACGATCGATCCGTCCGCCGCGGTGAACTCCGCGAGCCCGTCGGTGATCCGCTCCGCGATCTCGCGCCGCTGCGCCTCGTCAAGCTCTCCGTACGCCCTGCCCAGCAACGGCGACATCTCGACCGTCTCGTCGATGTAGTCCCGCGCCCGGCGGTACTCGCGGCGCAGCGCGACCGGCTGCACGTCGACGTCGATGAACCCGGCCGACTCCAGCAGCTCAGACAGCTCACCGTCGGCCCCAAGCCTGAACATCCCAGGCGCGCTCGGGTCGGGTGGCTCTGTGTGACCGAGCGCGATCATCGCCTGGCTGGGGATCGTCGCCCACGGGTTGCGGTCGGGACGGTCCCAGACGGCGAACGCCGCGCTGCCACCGGGCCGCAGGATCCGCCGGACCTCCTTCGCGGCCGCCTCGCGATCGATGATCAGCATGATCCCCCAGCGGCACAGGACGGCATCGACGCTGGCGGCCTCGAGATCGATCCACTCGAGCTCCAGCTGGCGGAACTCGACGTTGTCGATCCCTGCCTGGGCGGCGCGTTCGCGCGCGACCGCGAGCATCGCCTCGGCCCCGTCGCTCGAGATCAGCGTCCCCCCGGGGCGGACGAGCTCGGCCGCCATCAGGCCGGTGTCGCCTGGCCCAGCCGCGAGCTCGAGCACCCGCTGGCCCGGCTGCAACTCGAGGCCGTCGACCATCGCGACCGAAACCGGCATCCCCCAATCGCGGATCCGATCGGCGCGGTTGCCCCAACCCGTCGCGGCGCGCTCCCACCCCTCGCGGCTCACAGCTCGCTGTTCGTCGGGCTCGATCGTGCTCATCTGAGCCGCACCCTAGCGGCTCGGACGATCGCCGAACGCCGAGTCGATCTGGGCTCTCATCCGCTCGCCGAAGATCGCCACCAGCGCCTCCGTCGCCAGCGGTCGCAAGAGGCCGATCGACTCTTCGATCTCGCGCGACCGCGCGACCGGCATCCCGGCCGCCAGGAACGGCTGCCAGACCTCATCGATGAACAGCCTCACGAACGACTCCGAGACCGCGTCGCAGTGCTGGACGATCTGTTCGAACACGGCGAGCGCGCCGTCGAGCGACACGCCGCGCGCGACCACCCGCTCGGCGACAGACAGCAGCGACGGGCTGGGTACCTCGAAGCGGCCGTCGGCGGTCGGGACCAGTACGCCGAGTCGCTCCGCGCGCGCCAGCACGCCGGCGGCGTCTTCGGGCTCGACGGAGAAGCGACGCCTGAGCTCGGCGGCGGTCAGTGTCGCCGGCTGCTCAGCGGGCGCCGTCAGCGCCTGGCGGAAGCGCTCGAGCCGTTCCGGCATGCCGCTGCTGTCGTCGAGCAGGTGCTTGATCGCCATCAGGTTGAAGCCCTGCTGCTGCAGGTCGCGGATCAGCTTCAGCCTGGCGAGGTGCTCAGGCCCGTAGTAGCCAACGCGGTGGCGCACCTCGGGCGGCGCCAGCAACCCGCGCGCCTGGTGTGCGCGGATGTTGCGCACGGTCATCCCGGACTGCGCTGCGAGCTGCTCAATCGTGAGCTCCGCGGCCATCGCGCCGCCAACGATGTCACATCAAACGACGTCACATCGGAGGGCGCCCGTCACCCCAGCTCGCGCCGCAGCAGCTTGCCGGTCGGCCCGCGCGGCACCGCCGGGGCGAACTCGAAGGCCTTTGGGACCTTGAACGGCGCCAGACGCGCGCCGCAGTGGGCGCGTAACTCGTGCGGATCAACCGGTTCGCGTAAGACCACGCGAGCCACGACCCGCTCACCCCACTCAGGGTCCGGCCTGCCGAAGACCGCCGCATCGAGCACCCCTGGATGCTCCAGCAGCACCTGCTCTATCTCGACCGGCGCCACGTTCTCGCCGCCGGTGACAATCGTGTCGGCGATCCGGCCGACGATCGCGAGCCGCCCGTCGGCGTCAAACCGCCCAAGGTCGCCCGTGTGCAGCCAGCCGTCGGCAGACAGGGCGCCCGCCGCGACGGTCTTGCCTCGCACGAGCACCTCCCCGTCGGCGGCCACACACACCTCGACGCCTAGCAGCGGCCACCCGTCGGTCGCGATCTGCGAACACGCTTCGGTCATCCCGTAGGAGGGCGCCACGTCCACACCTGCTTCGCGCGCGCGCGTGAGCAGCGACGGCGTGATCGGCCCGCCGCCTAGCAGCGCGCGCCGCAACGTCGGCGGCTCGCGTAAGCCGGCATCGAGCAGCCGGCTGAGCATCGTCGGCACGAGCGAGACGAGCGTGACCCGAACCGACGGGTCCATCAGCGCATCGAGCACCGCATCGGTGTCAAACCGTTCGTACAGGATCACACTGGTCGCGTAGATCGCGCTGCGGATCTGGATCGACAGCCCGCCGACGTGCGCGAGTGGCATCGGGCACAGCCACCGCTCGCCGGGGTCGAGCCCCAGCGCGAGCGCCGAGCCGAGCGCATTCCACAGCCAGTTGTCGTAGCTGAGCACCACCTCCTTCGGGCCCGCGGTCGTGCCCGACGTGAACATCACCGTCGCGGGGTCCTCCAACGACACCTCGCCGTCGACCGGGTCGCCGCTGACGAGCTCGTCAAGTACCAGCGCCGCCGATGCACTCCGCAGCGCTCGCTCGGCCGGCGTCAGCCGCAGGTCGACCGGGACCGCCACCGCCCCGGCAAGCATGCAACCGTGAAGCGCCACGACGAGCTCGCCGCTGCGCAGCTCGAGCGCAACTCGGTCACCGTCCCCGACGCCGCGCTCCCGCAACGCGCCGGCGACCCGCGTCGCGCGCTCAAACAGAGCCGCGTACGAGAGCGTCCCACCATCGGCGAGCACCAGCGCGGCGCGCTCGGCCCGCACGCGCGCCGCCCGCGCCAGCCAATTTTCCACCTACCGAGGGTACGACTGCGAACGCAATGCGCGCATTGGCGGCGGCACCGTCGCGCGTAGGGCGGGCTGTGCGCCCCGCCGCCGCGGACGACGCACCTTGAGCTCCTCGGCCAGGAAGTAGGAGCCAATTACGAACGCCGCCGCGGCAGCCTGCGCCACCACAGTCTGAATATTGGGGAAGATCGAGAACCAGAGTCCCATCCAGCCTGGGATCGCGACGTGCAGCGATGTGGTTCCGATCCATCCGGCCTGCTGGAGCTCCTGGACGCTCTCACCGACCATCACCAGCAGCACTACACCCAGCATCACCCCGGTCGCGACGAGCATCCGCCGATACGGGAGCTTCGCCTGCATGCCAAACGTCATGTAGGCGATCAGCGCGACGAACACCAGCCCGAGCGCGACGCCCTCGAGCACGACGCCCGACCCGTACCGCAGCCGCAGCGCCTGCAGGAACAGCACGACCTCGAACCCCTCGCGGTACACGGACATGAAGCCCAGCAGCGCGAGACCGCGCAACGTTCTGCGAGTGCCGGCGGACGGCGCGCCATCGATCAGCTGCTTGCGACGCTTGTTGTGATGCGAGATCCAGCCGGTCCAGTAGACCCGGTGAAAGAACCAGTTCATCACCACCAGCAGGACCGCGATCGCCAGCAGCCCGGTCGCCGCCTGGAGGTCGAGGCTGCCGGGCCCAACTGCGTTCGTGATCGCGATCGCGACGAACCACGTCGCCACTGCAGCCGCGAACGCGGTCGCCGCGCCGAGCGCGAGTGGCTTGCGGTAGGTCCGGTCGGCGCCGCGCATGCTCGCCGTCAGGACGGTCAGGACCAGAATCGTCTCGAGCCCCTCGCGCAGCACGAGGATGCCGCTGTCGAGTACGACCGCAAAGTGGCTCAGGTGCGTGTTCGGGTTGGTCGGATCCGGCGTCCCGGCGCCGGCGCTCACAAGCTGCCACACGATCAGCCCGACGAGCACGACGATCGCCGCACCCCAGCCGGCCTGTTTACGCGTCACACGCGCCATTAGGGGAACCTAACACAGATCGCGCCGCGGCATTAGGGCCACCTAATCAAATCCGAACGCGACATCCCAGGCTGAAGTTCACCCTGCTTGCGTAGAGTCCTCGCTGGCCAGAGCCTGTCTCAACAGACTCTTACCCGAACAGGAGCGTTTCCTTGAGCATCAGCTGGCAGGCGGTCGGCGACTACACGGACATCCGCTACGAGATCGGCGACGGTGAAACCGCCGGGATCGCGAAGATCACGATCAACCGCCCCGAGGTCCGCAACGCGTTCCGGCCCGAAACCGTGATCGAGCTCTCGCACGCGTTCGAGCGCGCGCGCGAGGACCAGACGATTGGGGTCGTGATCCTGACTGGCGAGGGCACGGAGGCGTTCTGCTCCGGCGGCGACCAGCGCGTGCGCGGCCAGCGCGGCGGCTACGTGACCGGGGCGGACCCCTCCCAGGCCGGCGCCCAGCCGGGAGTCGGGCGCTTTCACGTGACCGACCTTCATGTCCAGATCCGGCGGCTGCCGAAACCGGTGGTCGCGATGGTCGCCGGCTACGCGGTCGGCGGCGGTCACGTGCTGCACGTCATCTGCGACCTGACGATCGCGGCCGAGAACGCCCGATTCGGCCAGACCGGACCAAAGGTCGGCTCGTTTGACGGAGGCTTTGGCGCCACCGTGCTGTCGCGCCTGGTGGGTCCCAAGAAAGCCAAGGAGATCTGGTTTCTGTGCCGCCAGTACGACGCGGTCGAGGCGCTGCAGATGGGGCTCGTCAACGCGGTCGTGCCGCTCGACG
The DNA here is from genome assembly GCA_963756655.1 of uncultured Solirubrobacterales bacterium. Taxonomy (GTDB): domain Bacteria; phylum Actinomycetota; class Thermoleophilia; order Solirubrobacterales; family Solirubrobacteraceae; genus Palsa-465. The sequence continues at coordinate 182,490 of CAVWOQ010000021.1, read as the reverse complement.
AGCTCGAGCCAGAGACCGTCAAGTGGTGCCGCGAGATGCTGGCGCTGTCGCCGTTCGCGCTCCGCCTGCTGAAGGCGAGCTTCAACGCCGACGAGGACGGCCTAGCCGGGATCCAGCAGCTGGCGCACGACGCGAACCTGCTCTTCTACATGAGCGAGGAGGCGCAGGAGGGCCGCGACGCCTACCTGGAGAAGCGCCCCGTCGACTTCTCGAAGTTCCCGCGGCGGCCGTAGTGGCACAGAGCGGGGCGGCCCCCTCGAGCGGGGTGAGGATCTGGCTGATGGCGGCGCGTCCGCGGACGCTTCCCGCTGCGATCGCCCCGGTGCTGGTCGGCACCGCGCTGGCCGGCTACGAGAACGTCTTTCACCCGCTGCGGTTCGTCGCCGCGCTGCTCGGGGCGATCTTCATCCAGGTCGGGACCAACCTGAGCAACGACTACTCCGACGCGCGACGCGGTGCCGACGCCGACGACCGGCTTGGCCCCGTGCGTGTGACCGCCGGCGGCCTCGTGCCACCGCGACAGGTGCTGGTCGCGACCTACGTCTCATTCGGGCTCGCGGTCCTCGCGGGCGCCTATCTGATCGCCGTCGCGGGTTGGCAGCTGCTGCTGGTCGGTGCCGCCTCGATCCTCGCCGGCGTCGCCTACACCGGCGGTCCGCGGCCGTACGGCTACGAGGGGCTGGGCGAGCTGTTCGTGTTCCTGTTCTTCGGCATCGTCGCCGTCGCGGGTTCGTATTTCGTCCAGGTGACACACCTCGAATGGGAGGCGTTCGCGCTGGCGGTCCCGGTTGGGCTGCTCGCGGCCGCGATCCTGGTCGTCAACAACTTTCGCGACATCGACTCCGACCGCCGGGCAGGCAAGCGCACGCTCGCGGTCCGGCTCGGCCGCGAGCGCACGCGGGCTCTGTACGCGGCGATCGTCTACCTCGCGTTCGTGCTCGCGCCGGTGGTCTGGATCTTCGGTCCACTCAAGGCATGGGTGCTGCTGCCGTGGCTGACGATCGTGCTCGCGGCCGGGGTCGTCCGCACGGTCCGCAACCGGACCGATGGCCCGTCGCTGAACCAGGCGCTCGCTCAGACCGGGATGCTGCAACTCACGTTCTGCATGCTGCTGTCGGCCGGACTGCTCCTCAGCGGGTGAAGGTCGAGATCGATTTTTATGAGGCGCGCTTGCGCGCGCCTTTTGTTTCGTCTCGCGACTCCGTCAGCGTTCGCCCCCTGATCGTCCTGCGCCTCGAAGCGGCGGATGGTGCCGTCGGCCACGGCGAGGCGGCGCCGCTCGAGAGCTACGACGGGGTGACGATCGACGACGTGCGCGCGGCGCTCGAGGACTGCCGGCAGCTGCTCGGGGCATCCGACGGCACTGACCGCGCCGAGCTGCTCCGAGCGTGCGCCTCGGCCGCCGTGCTTCCCCAAGCGACCGCGGCCGTCGACTTGGCGCTCTGGGACCTGACCGGCCGGCGCCTGCACGAGCCCGTGTCGCGGCTGCTGGGCGCGCGTGATCCGGCGCCGATCACCGTTAACGCGACGATCGCCGCGACCGACCGCGCCGGCGCGTCGCGCGAGGCCGCAGCCGCGGCAGCAGCCGGCTTTGGCTGCGTGAAGCTCAAGGTCGGGGTCGGCGACGACGCCGGCCGGCTGGCGGCGGTACGGGCGGCAACCGGGCCCCGGATGCGGATCCGGCTCGACGCGAACGGCGCCTGGTCAATCCCAGAGGCGCTCACGACGCTGCGCGTGCTCGAGCCGGCCGGGCTCGAGCTGTGCGAGGAGCCGGTCAGCGGCGCCGCGCAGATCGCCCAGCTCGACGGGCAGACGGCGGTCGCGCTGGCGCTCGACGAGAGCGCCGCGAGCCCCGGCGCGCTCGACCACCGCCTGTGCGAGGCCGCCTGCCTGAAGATCAGTCGCGGCGGCATCACGGGCGTGATCGACGATGCCGGTCGTGCGCGGCGCGCCGGCTATCAGGTCTACCTGGCATCGACGCTCGACGGGCCACTCGGGATCGCCGCGGCGCTCCACGCCGCCACCGTGATCGCGCCCGATCGGCCGTCTGGACTCGCGACGCTGAGCCAATTCGCCGATCGCGAGGATCCGCTCCCCGCCCGCGGCGGACGGATGCGCGTGCCGGCGGGAGCCGGCCTGGGTAGCGGGCTGATCAGCTGGTATCGCCCCAGCTGAGTCGCCGGGTCGATCTGTCCTCAGCGCTGACGATCGCGGCCGCTACCTCCTCAGGCTTCTCTAGGTGGGCCGCGTGACCGCATCCGGGCACGGTGACGATCTCGCCGGCGATCAAGAAACGTTCCATCTGCGATGCCGTCTCACGGAACGTGGCGTCGCGCTCGCCGGCGATCAGAGTTGTCGGCATCGTCAGCTCGCCCAGCCGCTCCCATAACGACGGCAGCGCGCCCGTGCCGAGGCCCCGCAGCGCCCGCCCCAACCCGCCGGGCGAGCTGCGCAAACGGTCGGCGTGAACGGCGGCCGCGACCTCTGGCGGTTGATCGGCCAGCACCGGAGTCCGTGCCCACGAGCGAGCGAACTGCTCGATCTCCGAGCTTTCGATCTCGTCCGCCAACAGCTCGTCGCGGGCGCGCCGCTCGTCGCGGGCGCGCCGATCGGCGATCCCGGGGCTGGCACCGATCAGTACCAGTCGCCGCACGCGCGGCGCCAGCGCAAGCGCGGCATGCAACCCGATTCGGCCCCCCATCGAATAGCCGACGAGCGTGAACGAGTCCGGTGCGAGCCGCGTCACGTCATCGATCACGTGCTCGAGATCGACCGGCGCCAGCTCCGACGCCGTGCCGTGCCCGCGGATGTCGGGAGCCAGCGGACGGTAGGTTTCGGGCAGCGCGCCGTTGACGGCGTCCCAGCTCGCGCCGGTGTGGGTGAAGCCGTGCAGGAACACGAGCGTGGGCGCGATCACCGACGAGATCATGACCGCAACCGACTCCTACCTGCTTTTACGAGCGTTCTGCGACGAGCTCGCGCGCTGCGGCATGCGGCACGCATGCACCTCGCCCGGCTCCCGCTCGACGCCGATCGTGCTGTCGCTCGTGCGCGAGCGGCGAATCAGGTGCTGGTCACACGTCGACGAGCGCTGCGCCGGCTTCTTCGCGCTCGGCGCGGCGAAGGCAGCCGGCGCCCCGGCCGCGGTGACGTGCACATCGGGCACGGCGGCCGCGAACCTCGCGCCGGCGGTGATCGAGGCCCAGCAGGCGCGCGTGCCGCTGATTGTGCTGACCGCCGACCGCCCGCCGGAGCTGCGCGAGGTCGGGGCCGGCCAGACGATCGACCAGCTGAAACTATACGGCGACGCGGCGAAGTGGTTCTTCGAGGTCGGGGTCGACGATGCATCGCTACAGCGCATCCGCTGGATCAGGACGCTCGCCTGTCGCGCCTACTGGACCGCGGTCGACGGTCCGCCGGGACCGGTGCACCTGAACTTCCCGCTCCGCGAGCCGCTGGTGCTCAACCGCGAGCTACCCCCCGACGACACCGGGCGTGCCGGCGACCGGGCTTATGTCGACTTCTCCCGGCCCGCCCAGCGCTCGCCATCGGGCAACGCTCAGCCCACCGGCCGAATCGTGATCGTCGCAGGCCGCGAAGAACGCGACTCGGGCGCGGGAGCCGGGCTCGCCGAGTTCGCGGCCCGCGCCGGGATCCCGCTGCTCGCGGATCCGCTGTCCGGCGCACGCTGCGGCCGGGCCGCGATCGCACACTACGACCTGCTGCTCCGCGACGCCGGCTTCGCGGTCGCCCACCGCCCTCAGTTCGTGATCCGGGTCGGGGACCTCCCGACGTCGAAGCCGCTGCGTGCCTGGCTGGCTGGCCTCGACGCCGCCCAGATCGCGATCGACCCCGACGGCGCCTGGCAGGACCCGGACGCGGTCGTCGGGCTGCGAATTGGTGCTCCCTACCAGACGCTGTTCGCAGACGCGCCCGCTCCAGCGGTCGAGGACGGGTGGCTCGCGTCGTGGCGGGCCGCCGACGCGCGCGCGGCCGCCGCGATCGCCGATGTGCTCGGCACGGAGGTGTCCGAGCCGTTGGTGGCAGCCCGGCTCCCGGAATGGCTGCCGTCGGATGCCACGCTGTTCGTCGCCTCGTCGATGCCGGTCCGTGACGTCGAGGAGTTCGTCGCCGTGCGCGACGGCGGCCCGCGGGTGCTGGCAAACCGCGGCGCCAACGGGATCGACGGGACGGTCTCGACAGCCTTCGGCGCCGCGGCTGCGGGCGATGGCCCGGTCGTGCTGCTGACCGGCGACGTCGCGCTCGCGCACGACATCGGCGGCCTGCTCGCGGCGCCGCGTCTCGGCCTGCCGCTGACGATCGTGCTGCTCAACAACGACGGCGGCGGGATCTTCAACTTCCTCCCGGTCGCGGGCGAGACCGACGCGTTCGAGGACCATGTCGCCACCCCCCACGGGCTCGAGTTCTCGCTCGCGGCATCGCTGTACGGGTGCGCGTATGAGCGTCCGACCGGCGTCGATCAGCTGCGCGCGGCCGTCGAGCGCGCGCTGCGCGCCGACGCCACGACGATCATCGAGGTGCGGACCGACCGTGACCAGAACGTCGCGTTGCACCGCCGCGTCAGCGACGCGGTGTTGGCGGCGCTACCCGGCGAGCACCGGCAGTAGCGCCTGCAGCTTGATCTCGGTCTCGGCCAGCTCCGCCGCCGGGTCCGAGTCGGCGACGATCCCGCAGCCGGCGTAGCAGGTCGCCACGCGTGCCCCGCAGCAGCGCGCACCGCAGCGCAACGCAGAACTCCCCGTCGCCGGTAGCGTCGGTCCAACCGACCGGGCCGGCGTACCAACCGCGGTCTAACCCCTCGAGTGCCGGGATCACGCTGAGCGCCGACGCGGGCTCGGCGCCGACAGCCGGGGTGGGATGGAGCCGCCCAGCGAGCTCGATCGCGTCGATCGAGGAGGCCAGCTGGGCGCGGATCGGCGCCGCCAGGTGCTGGATGTTGGCCACCTTGACCACGACCGGCTCCCGGGCAGCGGTCACCCAAACCGAAAACGGGGAGAGCGTTCGGACGATCCGGCGGGCGACGATCGCGTTCTCGTCGCGCTCCTTGTCGGAGCGCAGCAGTTGCTCAGCGAGGTGGTCGTCAACCGCCGGGTCGGCGCTGCGCCGTGTCGAGCCGGCCAAGGCCACGGTGCTCGCCCGCTGGCCCTCGCGCCGGATGAGGAGCTCGGGAGTGGCGCCGATGAACGTGGCATCTGCGCGGCCCACGACGTACGTGAACGAGGTCGGAAACGCCTCGCGGAGGAGACCGAGGACGGCAGCAGGATCATGCGCGACGGGGGCATGGACCTCGACCTCGCGGGCTAGGACCACCTTCTCGAACTCGAGCTCGGCGATCCGCGCGACCGCGCGCGCCACCGCCTGCTCGTAGTGGGCGGGCGGCATCGGACTGACCACCTGGTAGGTCCCGACCGGGACCGGATCGAGCAGTGGTAACGGCGCCTCGCGCAGCTCGCCCAGCCGGCGAACGACCCGTTCGGCCGCGGCGTCGACGGTGTCGTCAGCGGCGAGCGCGACGTTCACCGTCAGCCGCGACTGGTTACCCCGCCGGGCCAGCGAGACCTCCGGCACGATCAGCGATGCCGGAGCAAAGCCGCTCCACGTCGGCGACGCGCCCCCCGCTGGCGCAAAGGAAAACCCGCCGAGGGCCACCAGGCCAGAACCGCCGGGACCGTCGGTCTGGTCGGCGAGCGCGTGGCAGGCGACGGCTCGCCACCGCCCAGCGACGCGCGCAAATCGATCGTCCCCGTCGGCCTCGATCGCCAGCACGCGGCCGAGACCGGCGACCGCCGCTCCGTCTCGATCTGGTTGCTCGAGGCAGAACCAAGGCTCATCCGGACGGCGCGAGGCCGCCACGACGCCGCTGGGGTCCACGTGGTCGCCGAGCTTGGCCGTGACGCTGATGAGCGCGGGCGCACCGTCGACGCGACGCGGCCGGGCCGCCTGCAGCCTCTCCTCTAGCCGATGCCAACTTGTGGCATCGAGCCAAGGTTGCGCGGGATAGGTTCCGGTAACGCTCGATGACGTGGTCTCTAGGCTACTCGGCGGCCGGCGGATCCACAGCTTGTATCCGCCGATAGCCACACTGCGATACCTCAGGCCGTATTAGGAGCCTCGCGTCGTCGTCAGTAACCGCTGGGATAGCCGTGTGCTTCCAGCGCCGGCGCGCAGGCCTGGGTCACCCGAGCAAGTTCGTCCGCGTCCAGATCACGGCGAAACGCGTCGACGCGGGCGGTGCTCAACTGATGCCGGGCGAGACCCCGCTCGAACTCTTTGCACCATTCGAGCCCGCAGAAGCGCAGCATGGTGTCAAAGGCGTCGTGAGGTTGTGCGGTGAGGTCCTCGTAGCGAATCTCGAGCCACGCGTCGGCGGGCACTGTCGCGCGCGCGTGGTCAAACGCGTCGACCAGCAATCGCCACAGCAACGCGGCGAGCACTGCGAACGATCGGTCGGCTTCATCCCACTTTTTCGCCAACTCCGGCGGCAAGGGACCCCACTGCCATCGCTCCGGACCGCCGAACCCCAGCCACCAGGGCATCTGCAGCCACGAGTTGGCGACCGCGCGGCCGTCGCGGACGACGTGGATGAAGCGCGCGGTCGGGAATACCTGCTGCAGAAAGGAGGCGCGCGGCCATCCGGTGAACTTGTGAAGGAACGTGTTGGCCCGCTGGGCGGCGGCGCGTGCAGCGAAGAACGCTTCGAGTCGGCCGGCCACCCATGGACTGGCATCGCGGGCGTCGAGATCGCGAAACGGCGAACTGAGGATCGGCGAGACCTCTCGATCAAGCGTGACGTAGGCCTCAGAGGGGGCGAGTTTCATAAGCCCGTTGTCCGCGACCGCGGCGGGAAGCCGGCGGTAAAGCCAGCCGTTGAACCGCGTCGCGCTAATTGGCAGGTGCAACCGATCGTCGAGGTTGGATATGAATCCGACCTCAGGGTGCCGGCAGAGGATCTCCTCGGTCAGGGTCGAGCCGCAGCGCCCGGTTCCGATCACAAAAATGTATTGGGGAGTGCTTGGAACAGCCATCTTGTTCTCGCGGCCGAACCCTACTGACATGGGGGATCGCAACCGTATCGCGAGCCTCGTCGACGGACACATTCTCGATGAAGTCCGATCAGGAAGAAGGCCAATGGCTCAAGAACCGCTAGTTTGACCAATTATGGTAGGATGAGTTTGCCGATCCGATCGGACTCGTGTTGGCGGGCGGGTGCGGCTGGGTCGACACTTCGCCGATGGATTCGGCGCGGATCGCCGTCACCGGGGGCAGCGCCACATCCTGCGAGACCGCTGAGCTACTCAGCGAGCACGGAGCGAAGGGGATCGTAAAGATAGAACCCGCCATCGGGATGGGAATTGACTCAATCACTCGACGTCACCTGATCCGCAAGTTGCGCAGTCGTGGAGTCGACATCCGGACCAACGCTCGAGTCACCCGCATCGGCACCCACCGCCTGCTGTTCATGGCCGCTGACGTGTCGACGCCGGCGTTTCGCCGGGATCGGTTGACCAGTTAGAGAGTCAATGAACCCACACGCACAACCTGCCACTCGGGTTCGCCTGACGCACCTTCAGCGGCTCGAGGCGGAGAGCATCCATATCATGCGTGAGACGGTGGCGCAGTGTGAGCGGCCGGTGATGCTCTATTCGATTGGCAAGGACAGCTCGGTGATGCTGCGCTTGGCCCTCAAGGCGTTTCATCCGGCGAAGCCACCGTTTCCGTTTCTCCATGTAGACACCACGTGGAAGTTCAAAGAGATGTACGAGTTCCGCGAGCGGATGGCTCGGGAGCACGACTCTGGACCTGCTCGTTCACGTGAACGAGGAGGGACTCAAGGCGGGGATCAACCCTTTTTCGCACGGCTCAGCGGTTCATACGGATGTGATGAAGACCTATGGGCTCAAGCAGGCGCTCGAGAAGTATCGGTTCGACGCGGCGTTTGGCGGCGCGCGGCGGGATGAGGAGCGTTCGCGAGCGAAGGAGCGAATCTTCTCGTTTCGCTCCGCGCAGCATCGCTGGGATCCGAAGAGCCAGCGCCCAGAGCTGTGGCGGCTGTACAACGCGCGCAAGAATCCAGGCGAGTCGATCAGGGTCTTCCCGCTCTCTGACTGGACCGAGTTGGACATCTGGCAGTACATCTACGTCGAGCAGATCCCGATCGTGCCGTTGTACTTCGCGGCTCGGCGGCCGATCGTGGAGCGCGACGGCGCGCTGATCATGGTCGACGACGACCGGATGCCACTTGGGCCGGACGAGCAGCCGATGCTTCGAGTGGTCCGGTTCCGTACGCTCGGCTGCTACCCACTGAGCGGTGCGATCGAGAGCAACGCGGACACGCTCGAAGCGATCATCGCTGAGATGCTGCTGACGCGCACGTCTGAGCGCCAAGGACGGGTCATCGACCATGACCAATCGGGCTCGATGGAGAAGAAGAAGCAGGAGGGCTACTTCTGATGACCACCGGGGTGTTTGTCTCCGACGAGGTCTCCGCCTACCTGCACGCGCACGACAATAAGGAGCTCTTGCGCTTCATCACCTGCGGCAGCGTCGATGACGGTAAGAGCACGCTGATCGGGCGGCTGCTGTACGAGAGTGGGTTGGTGTTAGAGGATCAGCTGGCGGCGCTTGAGGTCGACTCGCGGACCGTTGGCACCCAAGGCGACGAGCTCGACGTCGCGCTGCTGTTGGACGGTCTTCAGGCGGAGCGTGAGCAGGGGATTACGATCGACGTCGCGTACCGCTACTTCACCACCGAACGGCGGAAGTTCATCGTCGCCGACACTCCCGGCCACGAACAGTACACACGCAATATGGTCACCGGCGCCTCCACGGCTGACTGCGGACTGCTGTTGGTGGACGCGCGTAACGGATTGTTGAGCCAGACCCGACGTCACGCTTACATCGTCTCACTGCTCGGACTACGCCACGTCGCCCTGGCAGTTAACAAGCTCGACCTGGTCGACTACTCGGAGCACACGTTTCGCGCGATCGAGGCCGAGTTCACTGCCTTCGCCAACCAGGTGGGAATCGAGGACGTTACCGGCATACCGGTCTCGGCATTGCGCGGCGACAACGTGGTGACGCGCAGTACGCGGATGCCCTGGTACACCGGCCCCACCTTGCTTGAGTACCTCGAGACGGTGGAGCTCGACGAGCAGCGGTTGCAATCGGCGCCGTTCCGCCTGCCGGTGCAATGGGTCAACCGTCCCGGACCCCGAGTTCAGAGGCTTCTCGGGGGTCGTGATCAGCGGAACCGTCAGCACGGGCGACGAGGTCGTGGTGCAACCCTCCGGACGGAGCAGCCAGATCGAGCGGATCGTGACTTACGACGGAGACCTCGAGTGCGCGGTGGCTGGTCAGTCCGTGACGGTCGTCCTATCTGACCAACTCGATGTCAGCCGCGGAGATGTGATCGCCGGAGCCGATCAGCCGCCCGGGGTCGGCGCGCAATTTGAGGCGACGATCGTCTGGATGGGTGATGAGCCAATGCTCCGCGGCCGAAGCTACGTCATGCGGCTGGGCACCAGCACCGCCCTGGCGACGACCAGCCCAGTCAAGTTCAAGCTCAACATGGACTCGCTCGAGCATCTTGCCGCCGAGCAGCTGCAGCTGAACGAGATCGGCGTTTGCGAGCTCGAGCTTGACCGCGCGATCGCGTTTGACCCCTACAGCGCCGATCGTGACATGGGGGGCTTCGTGCTGATCGACCGGATCACCAACGCGACCGTCGGTGCCGGAATGATCAACTTCGAGCTGCGGCGCTCCCAGAACGTCCGCTGGCAGGCCGTCGAGGTAGATAAGAAGGCCCACGCACGGCTCAAACATCAGCGTCCTTGCGTGCTGTGGCTGACGGGACTATCTGGCGCCGGCAAGTCGACGATCGCGAACATGCTCGAGCAAAGGCTCCACTTGCTCACCCGTCACACATATCTCCTAGACGGGGACAACATCCGCCACGGGCTCAACAAGGATCTTGGCTTCACCGACGCCGACAGGGTCGAGAACATCCGTCGGATCGCGGAAGTATCGAAGCTGATGGTTGATGCAGGACTGATCGTGATTGCCGCGTTCATCTCACCATTTCGCAGCGAACGACGCATGGCTCGGGAACTGCTCGACGAAGGCGAGTTCATCGAGATCTTCATTGACACACCGCTGGAAGTCGCCGAGCGGCGGGATCCCAAGCACCTCTACGCCAAAGCTCGTCGGGGCGAGATCAAGAACTTCACGGGGATCGACTCGCCCTACGAACGACCAGAGGCTCCGGACGTGCAGATCGATACCACCACGATGTCCCCCGAGCAGGCAGTCGAGCGCATCCTCGAGCAACTGCGGCGCCGAGGGATGATCGCGTCGCTATGACCGAAGAGCTCGCTGCCCCGTTTGATGGTCCGCCTGCGCTCGTAACACCCGACGATCACGTGACCTGCCGGCGCCTCGCCAGCCTCGCCGGCAACTTTCTGCTCCGCGCGCGTGAGCAGCCCGTTGCGCTCAACTCAACGATCGACGCGCGTGCGCAGGATTTGATCCTACGTCGCCTGGCGCGCGCGTTTCCCCGCGACCCAGTGCTCGCCGAAGAGGCGCCACCCGACCCCGGACGGCTTCGAGGCCCGACGGGTGTGGATCGTGGACCCGCTCGACGGCACTCGGGAGTACCACGAGCCGGGCCGTAGCGACTGGGCCGTCCATGTGGCCCTTGCGGTAGACGGAAAGCTTGCCGCCGGCGCCGTCGCCCTACCGGCGCGCCGGATGACGCTGGGAAGCGACAACGTGCGAGTTCGGGCTTCTCGCACTCGCTCGGGTCGTCGCGCGGGCAGCCGAACTCGCCCAACGCTCGTCGTCAGCCGAAGTCGCCCAACGCCAGAGGTACTCATGCTCGGCGAAAAGCTAGATCTGGACGTCGTCCGTATGGGCTCGGCGGGTGCGAAGGCAATGGCCGTCGTGCTCGGCGAAGCCGATGTCTACGCACACGCGGGCGGCCAGTACGAATGGGATTCGGCTGCACCCGCCGCCGTCGCTGTCGCGGCTGGACTGCACGCCTCCCGCCTTGATGGTTCTCCGCTGCGCTACGGCCAGCCGGATCCATGGTTGCCGGATCTGCTGATCTGCAGATCTGAGCTCGCCGATCGGGTCATTAGCGCTTGGTTGGAACTGCAGCGGCCGACGAGCTCGATCACCCGACGCACCGGCGACGATCGAGCTCTGACTCTCGGCGCACCGCAGGACTAGGCTAAGATCCGGTCGAATGTGCGGTATCGCTGGGCTAGCCGGCAAAACCAGCGACCGGCGCGCCGTTCTCGCGCGGATCTCGGCAGGTCTGGTGCACCGCGGGCCTGACGAGTCCGGAACCTACGACGATGCCTGGGTGACGCTGGCGATCCGCCGGCTATCGATCATCGACGTGGCCGATGGCCATCAGCCGTACCAGAATGAGCAGGGGTCCATCCACGTCGTGTTCAACGGCGAGATCTACGGCTTCAAGCGTCTGCGCGAGCGCCTCGAGCGCGCCGGCCACCGATTCGCTTCCCAGACCGACGGCGAAGTCATCGCCCACGCGTACGAGGAGTACGGAGACGGCTTCGTCTCTGAGCTCGACGGGATGTTCGCTTTTGCCCTCTGGGACCAGCGCGCCGGCCGCCTGATCCTCGCGCGCGACCGGCTGGGCAAGAAGCCGCTGTTCGTCGCCCACCACGGCGACGGCACGCTGAGCTTCGCCTCCGAGCTGGGGGCGCTGCTGCTCGATGAGCGGATCGCCCGTGACGTCGACGAGACGGCGCTGGCTGAGTACCTGCAGTACGGCTACATCCCCTCGCCGCGGACGATCCTGCGCGGGGTGACCAAGCTGGAGCCGGGAACGATGCTGACCTGGGAGCCCAGCGGTCGCGTGCAGCGGCGGCGCTACTGGCAGCTGGACTTTGGGCCCAAGCACCGTCTGTCCTACGCCGATGCGCTGGAGGAGTTCCAGCAGCGATCGCTCGTGGCCGTGCGCGAGCGCCTGGTCTCCGACGTGCCGCTGGGCGTGTTTCTCTCCGGCGGCGTGGACTCGAGCTTCATCCTGGCGCAGATGGTCGCCGCCGGCGCGCCGGACATCCAGAGCTTCGCGATCGGTTTCTCTGATTCACGCTACGACGAGCGCGCCCATTCCCGCGTGATCGCCGAGCGGCTTGGCAGCACCCACCACGAGGCGGTCGTCGAGCCCACCGACTTGGTCGAGATGCTGCCGAAGCTCGTCCACCACTACGGCGAGCCGTTCGCCGACCCGTCGATGGTGCCGACCTTCTACCTGGCGCGCTGGGCACGCCAGCGGATCACGGTGGCGCTGACCGGTGAGGGAGGCGACGAGCTGTTCGGCGGCTACTACCGTCACCAAGCGGCGCGGCTGGCCGGCTATGCCGACGTCCTGCCGGCGGGCGCGCGCCGGCTGGCGGCGCAGGGCGCGGCCCGGGTCGCCAGCGCGTCGGCGCACCCGATGTCGCTGCGGCACAAGCTCTACCGCGCGCTACGCGCGATCGAGCTTGAGCCCGGCGAGCGCTACGCGGAGTGGACCGCGGTGCTCAGCCCGGACGAACGCACGGCGCTGTCGCCAGTCCTGCCGCGGGTCTGGCCAGCCGACCCACCTGGGTGGGCGGGGACAACGCTGGACCGCGCGCTCGCGGTCGACATCTCCAAATCGCTGCCCGACCAGCTCCTGTTCAAGATGGACATCGCGACCATGGCCAACTCGCTCGAGGCGCGGGCGCCCCTGCTTGACTTCAGGCTCGTCGAATGGGTGGCTCGGTTGCCGACTGCCCACAAACAGCGCGGCCTCAGCCGCAAGCGACTGATCGGCGACGCGCTCGCAAGACACCTCCCGTCGGAGCTATTCCGGCGGCCGAAGATGGGTTTCAGCGCGCCGATCCCGGCGTGGCTGCGCGGCGACCTTTACGAGCTGCTGACCGACACGCTGCTGGGCTCGACCAGCCGGTCACGCGGGATAGTCGATGCCGGAACGGTGGAGCGGCTGATCTCAGAGCACCGCAGCGGCATCGAGCACACGCGCGGCCTGTGGACGCTGCTGATGCTCGAACTTTGGTATCAGGAGTTCGTAGACAGGAAGTCCGCCAGCCGTGCGCATTCGGCCTCCATCGTGTGATCCGCTGCCATCCGGCGTCCTGCGTCCACGAGCCGTGCGCGCAGCGGCGCCTCGTGGGCCAGTCTGTTGAGCGCCTCGGCGGCGGCCAGCGAATCGCGCGGGGCCACGAGCAGCCCGCGGCCGCTGACCAGGTGCCCCACACCTCCGACATCGGTGGCCACCACCGGCAGACCCGCGGCGAACGCCTCGAGGATGACCTGTGGCACACCCTCAGTCATCGAGACGTGCACGAGCGCGTGCGCGTCGCGATAAAGGTCCCACAGGCCATCGTCGATCGGCACGTATCCGTGCTGGATGACGCGGTCTGAGATTCCCAGGCGCTCCGCGTGCTCGGTGAGCGCCCGGGCCAGTGGTCCGTCACCGCAGACATCCAAGCGCCAGCGCCGGTCGATCTGGAGCGCGTCGGACAGGACGTCGGCGAGCAGCAGCGGGTTCTTCTCGGGGTCCAGCCGCCCTACACTGAGCATCACGAGCGTCTCGTCATCGTAGGGTGGCCGCAAGTCGGCGTCGCCCCGGCGCAGATCGGACTCGTGCAGCAGCGACACGTAAACGTTCAGCAGGGCGCGCGCTCGCCGGTAGCGGCGGGCGAGATCCGGTCCGACAACCACGGTCGGCACGAGCCGGGCGAGAGCCCGAAACGCCCATTCGAGCAGGTAAGCGGCGACGAGCACCCCGCGCCGGCCCGGTCGGCGGTGGCGGATCAGCTCGGGCAGGTTCTGGCGCACCCCGAGTACAACGCGGCGGCGCCGGAACATCGCCAGGAGCGCGAATAGCTGGGCCTGCGGCGGGTTGGGGCCGAGGATCCAGACGACGTCGAGGTCGTCGAGCGCCCGCCAGAAGCGGCGGATCGAGAGCGGAATCGCCCGAATCACGGCACCCAGCTCGGCTCCACTGCTGTAGTGGGGCAGCCCGACGAGCTCAGCCGAGCTCAGCGGGTACGGATACGGCTCGGGACTGGCATCGAGCCGGCCGAGAACGAGAAGACGATCACAGTGCGGCGCCAGCCCCTCGACGAACAGGCTAAACGGAAGCTCCGCCGTGATTGCGCCATCGCTGACCCGGTAGGAAAAGTCGCAGTAGACGCCTAGACGCAGCGGCTGCCGCACGTGCTCGGACACCCCCACCGGCCGTCAGTGGCAAGCCGCGGCGGCAATGCAGGCCGCCAGCAGCACGTCGTCGGCGATCACGGATCTGCGTGCGTCTGTGGACTCGGTCATCTCCAGCAGCCAGTCTGTCGTATCGGTCGCCAAGTCGTCGGGTGATCGGCTGGTCGACGAGCTCCCGCCTGCGCGTCGCGAACGGCCGAGGATCCACGCGGCTTGATCCGCTTTATGGCGTTTGTCTGAGCTTTTATGGAATCTGTCCCAAGATTGGAAAGAAAGCTCTATGCTGTGCGTCGCCAAGGCGGCGATTCCGTCAGTGGGGTCGGACTGACGGGGCCAGAAATCTCAAGGAGCTATTCATGGGCAACTCTTCAACCGCGTCCGTGCGGGGGTTTCGTAGGTATCGATCTGTTCGCGGTCGCGGGTTGTGGCTGATCGCGCTTACGGTGCTCAGCTTTGCTGCGCTGCCGGCTGTCGCCGCGCAGGCCGACGCGCTTTGGGCCGGCGCCAATGCGAGCCCGGAGTGGTCTCAACCGACCAACTGGAACGCGTCGAGTACGACGCCGCCGACGACCAATGGAACGGCCGCGGGAACGATCACCTTCCCGGACCTCGGCAGCACCAGCACCTGCACGACGACCTGCTACACGAGCCACAACGACCTGACGGGTATCAGCGCGACCGGCCTGGTGTTTTCGAACACGACCTCCGGCACGCAGTACCGCATCCTCGGGAATGCCTTCTCGCTCGGGACCGGCGGGATCACCGAGAACTCCGGGGGCGGCACTGGCGACGTGATCAACACCCCGCTCGCCCTGACCGGCAGTCAGTTCTGGACGATCGGAACGGCTCCCGGACGCCGCTTTCAACAGCCTCAGCGTTGTCGGCGGAGTCACCGGCTCAAACACGCTCGGTGTGACCTTCCCGCCAAGCTCGGGCGCGGCGCCGACGGGCGCTCTGTTCGTCAACAGCGACGTGGAGGTCGGGGCGGTTAGCGTGACCGGCGACGGAGGCCTGCACGTCGGCGGTTCCGGCAGCCCGGGTTCGGTCAATGGGACCGACGGGAGACGGTGTCTCGCTCTCGGGCAACGCGACACTGGTCGCCAACCCCAATGCGAAGGTCGGCGCGCTGAGCCTCGTCAGTAGCAAGCTTCAACTTGGAACCGCCGCCGGTAACACCGGCACCCCGGCCACCCTCAGCGTCAACGGCGCGGCGTCGCTTGATTCGGCCAGCACCACGTCGGCGCTGATCAACGACAACGGGTCGACCCCAGGGACCGATTTCTCGCAGCTCAGCGCCACCGGCAACATCATGCTCAACGGCGCCCTGAAGCTCTACCAGGGCCCGGGCAGCGGTGGATGCGTCGCGCTCAACAAGGGCGACGTTGCGACCCTGTTCACGACGACCGGGACACTGTCGGGCACTTTCACCGGTGTGCCGAATGGGACGATCCTGACGGTGGCGAGCTCGTGCCAGGCCACCGCTCCTCAGGTGCAGATCAACTACACGAGCAACAGCGTGATCGCGACCGTGGTCAGTGGCTCGACGCCGACGACGACCACGCTGGCGACGCCGAACCCGTCATCGGCGAGCACCAACCAGAAGGTCACGCTGACGGCGACCGTGACGACGAACACCAACGGCAACGTCGCCCCGTCGGGGACGGTCGCGTTCTCGGCCAACGGCGCGCCGATCCCGGGCTGCACGAGCCAGCCGGTCAGCGCCAGCGGATCGACCGGGACGGCGACGTGCACGACGTCATTTGCCGCCGGCAGCTCGCCCGAGTCGCTGACGGCGGCGTTCACCGGCTCAAGCGGTTCCGGACAGACCGGCTCGACCAGCACCCCGCAGTCGCTGACCGTCAACAAGGGAGCGACCGCCACCAGGCTCGCGGTGTCCAATCAGAGTCCGGCTGCGGGCGCCGGCGTGACCTACACGGCCACGGTGACCCCGAGCGTGACCGGCGCGAGCACGCCCTCGGGCACGGTCGCGTTCATGGACAACGGCAGCCCGATCTCGAGCTGCCCAGCTCAGCGGCTGACGACCGGGTCGTCGACGGCGACGTGCGCGGTCTCCTACTCGGGCGGCGGGGCGCATTCGATCACCGCCGTCTATGGCGGCGACGCCAGCTTCTCGGGCTCGACCTCGCCGGCCACCACGGTGACGGTCAGCGCGCCGTCGGGCAAGAAATCGACCGGCCGTCTGCTGGGCCCCGGAGGCCGACTGACGGTGATCGGGCGGACGATCCGATTCACGGAGAAGTGCCAGAGCACGCTGCTGTGCCGCGGGCGCTTCTCGTTGACTGTCACGGTGCGGGGTAAGAACAAGAAGCTCACGACCGTGGGCTGCGCGAGCGGGAGCTTCCGGATCCGGGCGAACCGGTCCTTGGCGTCTCCGGGTCACGCTCAGCGGCGCGTGTCTGCGGCTGCTGCGAGCCCAGGCTAACCACCGGTTGACCGTCATCTACACGACCAAGTCTCAGACCGGACAGGTGGGTCAGCGCAATCGGATCACACTCGTGCTCCGGTAAGCGAGGCCGTAGGCTCGCGATGGTGCGCGCTCGGGGCCTGGCTCAGGCCCCGAGCGTCTCGGGGCTGCCGGCTTCGTCGCAGTACTCTCTGCGCGGCGGGACGGCGACGTGTGCGGCGCCGTCGGACATCGCATCCCGCAACTCAATGACGGTGCAATGGCGCAACTAGCAGCCCACGCGCTGGGCCCTCGGAGCCATCGGCGGATGCGCGGCCTGCGGTTCCTCCTGCTGGCGATGCTCGCTGTGATGGCGTTGCCGGTCGCCGCCGCGCAAGCCGACGCCACCTGGACCGGGACCGTGAGCTCGGACTGGTCCGATGCCGGCAACTGGACCGGCACGCCGCCGGCATCGAACACGTCCGCCGGCACGCTGACGTTCCCGGACCTCGGGGGCTGCACGACGTGCTACCCGAGCAATAACGACCTGTCAGGCGTCAGCGCGACCGGCCTGGCGTTCTCGAATGCGAGCAACCAGTACTCGATCACGGGCAACAGCCTGACGCTGGGGAGCGGAGGGGTCGCCGATACCGGCGGCGGTAGCACCGGTGATGTGGTTCACGCACCGCTGATCCTGTCGCCCGGGTCGCAGACCTGGACCGTAGGATCGTCGGTCAACGGTTACAACAGCCTCACCCTGCTCGGCGGGATCACTGGCAGCGCGGCCTCGGTAACCGCGAGGATGCCGGCGGGCGGAGACCTGTTTGTGGACAGCGATATGGAGGTCGGACCCGTGACCTCGTACGGCCCCGGCGGCTTTCACATCGGCAGTGCGCCCAAGCTGCACAACCCCGGTTCCGTGAACGCGACCGATGGGTCGTCGCTGACGATCGCCGGAGGGACCCTGATCGCCAACCCAAGCTCGACGACGGGTCCGCTGTCGATCAACACCGGCACGCTGCTGCTCGGGACCAGTCCGCAGAACAACCAGGCCACGACGCTGCAGGTCAACGGTCCCGCGACGCTCAGCTCCTCCACGACCACGACGACGTTCATCAACGACAACGGGTCGACGCCCGGGACTGACTTCTCGCAGCTCAGTGCGAGCGGCCACATCTCGCTCGCCGGGACGCTGAACCTCAATCACGGCCCGACCAACGGCGGCGGCTGCGCCGTGCTCAGTCCAGGCGACGTCGCGACGCTGGTCACGACGAACGGGACGCTGTCCGGGACGTTCACTAATGCGCCGGCGGGCGCCATCCTTACGCTGGGTGGCTCGTGTCCCAGCGCCGAGGTGCAGATCCACTACACCGCCAGCAGCCTCACGGCGACGGTGGTCACGGGCACGACGCAGACGACGACCACGCTGGCGCCGCCGAACCCGTCACCGGCGAGCACCAACCAGCCGGTGACGCTGACGGCGACGGTGACGACGAACACCGACGTCGCCCCGTCCGGCACGGTCGCCTTCTCGGCCACCGGCGCCCCGATTGCCGGCTGCACGAGCCAGCCGGTCAGCGCCGCAGGGTCGAGCGGGACAGCGACGTGCACGACATCATTTGCCGCCGCCGGCTCGCCCGTGTCGCTGACGGCGGCTTTCACCGGCTCAACCGGCTCCGGACAGGCCGGCTCGTCTAGCGCCCAACCGCAGTCGCTGACCGTCAACAAGGGCTCCACCGCCACCACCGTTGTGGCCTCGAGCAACGACCCGGGTGCGGGCGCGAGCGTGACCTACACGGCCACCGTGGCCCCGAACGCCAGAGGAGCGACAACGCCCTCGGGCACCGTCGCGTTCATGGACAACGGCAGCCCGATCTCGGGCTGCTCAGCCCAGCCGCTGACGGCCGGCCCGTCGACCGCCACATGCGCGGTGTCCTACACGGGTCCCGGGGCGCACTCGATCACCGCCGCCTACGGGGGCGACGGCAACTTCTCGGGGTCAACCTCGCCGGCAACCTCGCTTACCGTCCACGGGCCGCGGACGGTCTCCGCTGCCACCTCGCGGGCGACTCACGTCGGGACCACGCAAGCGACGCTGACCGGGAGCGTCAGCCCCGTTGGAGCGACGGTGACCTGGAGGTTCGAGTACGGGCGGGGCACGGCCTACAACCGGGCGACGCGGCTGCAGACGCTTCGCGGCGGGAACCAGGGGACGGTGTCGGTCGGCGCCCAGGTCAAGGGGCTCTCGCCCCACGCGCGCTATCACTACCGACTCGTGGTCTTCTCGCAGACCTCGGGCAGCGCGGTGGCGCACGGCGCGGACCTGACGTTCACCACCAAGGCGACCGGCCGGCTGCTCGGTCCCATGCGCCGGCGTGTCGACGAGCCGCCGGGCGATCCGGGTGGCGCAGACGTGTCAGAGCAAGGTGTTGTGTGCCGGGAGCTTCTCGCTCGCCACGACGGTCAGGGTTGGCAGGAAAAAGACGCGCTCGACCGTGGTCTGCGCGACCGGCAGCTTTCGCATCAAGGCCCACGGCACGGCTATCGCTCTGGCCAGGCTGAGCGCCGCTTGCTCCAAGCTCCTGCGGGCGGCGCCCCACCACAGATTGACCGTCACGTACGCGGCTCGGTCTCGTACCGGACAGATCGGACTGAGGAGGCGGATCACGCTCGTGCTCCGCTAAACAGCCGCCGGGCTCGCACCGGATGCAGCATCCGACGGGTTTGGCCGGGTTTTGGACCTATCAGTTGGAGGGAAAATGGGGGTAATGACCATCGCCGTACACCGGCTTGGTCGCAGTCTCCGGATTCGCGGCGTCCTGCTGGCCGTCCTGACCAGCGTCGGCCTGCTGGCGCTACCGGCTGCCGCGGCGCGGGCCGACGACACGTGGACCGGTGAGTCGAGCAGTTCGGCGTGGTCCAACGCATCCAACTGGACGACCGGGGTGCCTTCGGGCAGCGCCGGAACGCTGACGTTCCCCACGCTGGCGGGCTGCGGGACGTGCTACACGAGCGCCAACGACGTGTCGGGCATCAGCGCGACTGGCTTGGTGCTCAGCAACACCACCGGCCAGTACAGGATCTCTGGCGACGGCCTCACCGTCGGCCCGGGTGGAATCTCCTATCGCTCCGGCGGGTCCACGAGCGACGTGATCGGCGCCCCGCTGACGCTGGACGCGGCGCAGACCTGGACGATCGGGAAGCCCGACGGCTACAACAGCCTCAGCTTGCCCGGCCCGATCACGGGCCCCGACGACTCGCTCGGCGTGGCCTTTCCAGCCGGCGGCCCGGGCGACCTGTTCGTCGACAGCAACATGGAGGTGGGTCCGGTCACGGTCAGCGGCGCGGGCGGCCTTCACATCGGCGGGCCCCCGGGCTCGGGCATGCCCGGAGCGGTGAACGCAAGCGACGGCAACACGGTCACGATCCACAACGGCGCCAGGCTGGTGGCCAACCCAGACTCGCAAACCGGGCCGCTGACGATCACAAACGGCAACCTCTTGCTCGGAACCAACTCGACCAACACGGGCGCCACGACGCTCGCGGTCGACGGGGGTTTCTCGATCGATTCGGCCAGCACCACCACGACGTTCATCGACGACAACGGGTCGACCCCGGGCGCCGACTTCTCGCAGCTGAGCGCTACCGGCAACATCGCGCTCGCCGGTCAGCTGGTGATCGGGCAGGGTTCGAGCACGGGCGGCTGCGCCACGCTTACCCAAGGCGACGTCGCCGTCCTGTTGAGGACCACAGGGACGCTGTCGGGCACGTTCGCGGGCGTGCCGGACGGGACGGTCCTGTCGATGAACGGCGGCTCGTGCCAGACCCCTACCCCGTTGGTCCGGATCAACTACACGCCAAACAGCGTCATCGCGACCGTCCTCAACGGCCCGGCGCCGCCGACGTCGGCAACACAACAGGGCCCGACGATCTCCGCCCGCACCTCACGGGCCGTCCGTATCGGCACAAGGCAGGCGACGCTCACCGGGAGTGTCAGCCCCGGCGGCGCGGCCGTCAGCTGGATGTTCGAGTTTGGACGCGATGCCGCCCATAACCGCTCGACCCAGCTGCGGGCGATCGCCGCCGGGCCACAACGGACCGTCTCGGTGAGCGCGGTCGTCAATCGGCTGTCGCCAAACGTCCGCTACCACTACCGGCTCGTGGTCCTATCGCCGGCATCGGGGAGCACAGCGGCGCGGGGCGAGAGCCTGACGTTCACGACCAGGGCCATGGGCCGACTGCTGGGTCCCTCGAGCCGGCTGACGGTCTTCGGACTGACGATCCTGCTGCCCCAGCGGTGTCAGAGCAGCGTCCTGTGCGCCGGGAAGTTCTCGCTTACCACGACGCTCGGCAAACACAAGACTGTCGCGTGCGCGACCGGGGGCTTCCGGATCAAGGCCCACCACGGTGCGACCGCTCGGCCCCGGATCAGCGCCCGCTGCTTCAGGCTGCTGAAGACCGAGCCCCACCACAGGCTGACCGTCAGGTACGCGGCGCAATCTCGGACCGGTCAGGCAGGGTTGCGCAGGCGGATCAAGCTCGTGCTCAGGTCCGTCCCGCGATCAGACCGTCACCGAGCAGCGTCGCGGCGCCGGCGCGCGCCGCGAGGCACGGCTGCTCGTCTCCTGGGTGGAGTTCAGGTTTCGGAGCGCCCGCGGGAGATCGCGATCTCACCCGTCCGGGCCATCTCGATCAGGCCGAACGGGCGGATGAGCCGCTCAAACGCGTCCACCTTGTCGTAAGTGCCGGTCACCTCGATGATCAGCGAGCGCTTGCTGACATCGACGATCTTAGCCCGGAAGATCTCGCAGATCTGCATCACCTCGGCGCGAGCCGTGCCGTCGGCCGAGACCTTGAAGATGGCCAACTCGCGCGCGAGCGTCTCGGCCGGCTCGAGATCTCGGATCTTGAGCACGTTGACCAACTTGTGCAGCTGCTTCGTCACCTGGTCGATCGGGTGCACTGCGCCATCGAGCGTCAGCGTGATCCGCGAGAACGCTTCGTCATCGGTCGGACCGACCGCGAGCGTGTCGATGTTGAAGCCCCGCCGTGCAAACAGTCCCGCGATCCGAGTCAGCACTCCCGGTTTGTTCTCGACCAGGATCGACAGGATGTGCTTGCGCCCCGTGCGGAGCCCGACCGCAGCGTCGAGCTCGTCGAGCGAGAGGACCTCTTTGGTTCCGGGCTCGCCCATCTTCTAACCGACCATGTTGCGAGCCGGCTGGCCCGCGGGAATCATCGGGTAGGTGTTCTCCTCCCGCGTGACTCGCACGTCGACTAGCACGGGTCCGTCGGTCGCGAGCGCCTCACGCATGTCGTTGACCAGCGTGCCCTTATCCTGCAGCCGGATCCCGGTCGCGCCGTAGGCGTCGGCAACCTTGACGAAGTCCGGCCACTGACCCATGTCCACCTGGCTGTAGCGCTTGTCCCAGAAAAGCTCCTGCCACTGGCGGACCATCCCAAGGTAACCGTTGTTCATGATGAACACCTTGATCGCGATCCCCTCGTTGGCACACGTTGCGAGCTCCTGCATGTTCATCTGGACCGATCCGTCGCCCGCGATGCAGACGACCGTCTGGTCGGGACAGCCGGCCTTGGCCCCCATCGCTGCGGGTAAACCGAATCCCATCGTTCCCAGGCCACCGGAGTTGATCCACCGGCGCGGCCTGTCAAAGTGAAAGTACTGAGCTGCCCACATCTGGTGCTGTCCGACGTCGGAGGCGACGATCGCGTCACCGCTGGTCGCCTCATACAGCGCCTGGATCATGAACTGGGGCTTGATTTCGGAGTCAGTCGAGTCCTCGTACCCGAGCGGATGGCGCTCCTGCCAGGTGCGGATCCGCGACCACCACGCCTCGAGCCGGGCCGCGTCGGGCGACTGCGCTCGGTACTCAGCCGTCAGGCGCGGCAATATGTTGCGCGCATCGCCTACGATCGGGATGTGTGCCGGGACGTTTTTGGAGATCTCGGCCGGATCTATATCGATGTGGATGAACTTCGCCCTCGGCGCGAACTCTGAAAGCTTGCCTGTGATCCGGTCATCGAAGCGCGCGCCGATCGCGACGATCAGGTCCGCTTCGTCCATCGCGTAGTTGGCTGTCCTGGTTCCATGCATGCCGAGCATCCCGAGCCATTGGTCATGGGGCGCTGGAAATCCGCCCAGTCCCATCACGGTGCAGGTGACGGGAAAACGATCCGCGGTCGCCAGCTCAGTCAGCTCTTCCGCGGCGTTTGACGAGATCACTCCGCCGCCGGCATAAATGACTGGGCGGTGAGAGTTGGCCAGCGCCTTGGCGGCGATCCGAATCTGTTTCTGGTTGCCGTCCGTCGTCGGTTGATAGCCCGGGAGGTGTACGTCGTCGATCGGCTGATACGGGATGTCGGCGCGGCTGATGTCCTGGGGAATATCGACCACGACCGGTCCCGGTCGGCCGGTCCGGGCGATATGAAAGGCTTCGTGGATCGAGCGCGGGAGCTCGAGCGGGTGCTGGATCATGAAGCTGTGCTTGACGATCGGCATCGTGATCCCGATCGTGTCCGCCTCCTGGAATCCGTCGGTTCCGAGCAACTCGGTCCGCACCTGCCCGGTGATGAAGACCACCGGGACCGAGTCCATCATCGCGTCACAGATCGGCGTGACGAGATTCGTCGCACCGGGACCGCTGGTTGCGAGCGCCACGCCCACCTTGCCGGTCGCCTTTGCGTAGCCCTCGGCCGCATGGCCGCCACCCGCCTCGTGGCGGACGAGGATGTGCCGGATCCCCGCGTCGTAGAACGCATCGTAGGTCGGCAGGTTCGCACCCCCCGGCAGACCGAATACGATGTCGACGCCTTCGGCCTTGAGGCACTCCATCAGGGCGTCGACTGCACGCATTGGTTCCCTTTCTTGCGAGGATGACTGTACGAGCGCGCCCGCGGTGGACGCCCCGTCCAAGTCTAACCGCCCGGAATCAGGCTGCCCGCCGTCGGATCGATGCTTCCGACGCGATCGCGACGTCCGGAAACTCGAGCTCGGTCCCGCAGCGTGTGCAAACCGCATCGTGCAGCTTGACCACCTTGCCGCACTCCGGGCACTGGCGACGCAGCTCCTCCGTGTCGTAGCGATAGAGAATCGCGGTCAGCAGTCCAATGAACGGGATGCAGAACGCGATCAGGAACCAGATGAAGAACGAGCTTCCCTTGATTCGTCCGACTATCCCTCCGGCCAGACCGAAGAAGAACAGGATCACGAGCAGGCCCAGGCCCTGCATGATCGCCTCCGCTCAGAAGACGGTCTTGACAGCCCAGAGCACGGCTACGACAGCGGCGACGATAACCGCGATCCAGAACACCGCAACCACCAGGCCGATGATGAAATGGACCGCGAGCGCCGCAATGGCGACAAGCACCAACACCGCGGCTGCTCGCTTGAGGACCGGCGGCCGGGACCGAGTTGCTTCGAGCTCGTTTTTCATGCCCAAAGCGTAGCGCCACGGGCCAGTCGGCTCGAGGCGGTCAGCCGTAAAGGCGTTTGGACGGCTCCGATTGTGCGTGCGGACCCGCCGGGCGGGCATCGAAGCGGACGCGCGCCAGCCGGTACCGGCGCACTATCGTCGTGGTGGCGGAGGTGTCGGCGTCGCTGCGACGGCCCGCCACCAGCAGTATCTTCGAAGAGCGGCTGCGTTCGGTCATGGGGATAATGATCGCCATCCCCCCTGAGCGCCGAATTGGCCCCGCGGCCAAAATTGTGCGCGCCCGATCATCCGAGCGGCCGAGTGCCGGGCTCCGATACTAGTGATGCTCGACCAGCAACGCCGGTTCTCGAACCCCCGCCAGCAACCTCTCGAGCACGGGAACCGCTACCGGCGTCGCCTGAGCGCGATCGGCCACGAGGTAGTGGTGATGGAGTCCGGGGCCGCCATTGACTTCGCTCACGACGCCGCCGGTCTCGCGCAGCGGCCGATTGATGTTCGCGGCCACAACGTCGACGCCGGCCAGGCGCAGCCCGACCGCGCGAACCGCCGCCTTTGCATCCTCGAGCACGGACTCGCAGACCTCCCCCTTCCATGTCTCGTTGTCACGTGAGGCATTGGCGTTCGTGGCGACGCGTAGGTCAAGGCGGCGCCCGGACGGGAGGATGGACGACAGGGTCAATCCGGCTCGGCGAACTGTGAGCATCGTGTCGAGGTTGAGCCCGACCAGTGACAGTCCCGCCGCCCCGCCCGCGGCCACCCGCCGCTCATTCTCACCCGCGATCAACTGCTCGACCGTCGAATGCCCGTCTCCGGTGACGTTCGCCGGAACGCTGCGCACGACGTCGAGGAGCTCTCCATCGAGCAGTAGGAGGCGGTACACGGAGCCGGTGATCTGTCGCTCGATCAGCAGCCGGTCGACTCCCATACCGGCATGCCATCGCGCCCGCAGCAGGTCTTCGAGACCTTCTACGCCCGGAGTGACGCCGTGGCCGCCGCCCGTACCGGCGGCGGGTTTGACCACACAGGGCCCGGCGGCGTTGGCGAGAAATGCTGCTGCGGGCCCCGGCTCATCAGCCGACCACTCCAGATAGTCGGCGTGCGGCACGCCTTCATCCGCCATCAGCCGATGGACGACCGACTTGTCGAGCGCCACCTGAAGGGTGACGGGATCGTCGAGCGGCACGAACTGGTGGTAGACACGCGTCCGCGTCCCATTGCGGTGCAGCTGAAGTAGTCCCGGCGCGACCTCCACGACCTCTGCGCCGCATGCCTCTGCGGCACGCGTCCAGATGTCCTCGTACAGGCGGTCTCTGGTCCCCGGGCCAAGTCCAGAGAAACGCCGCTCGGACCGGATTCGGCGGATCACTGGGCCGGGGCCGCACGCGTATGTCAGGTCGAGCCGGGCGGCTACGGCACGGCCGCGACGGCCACGGCCGCTCGCCAGCCGATCCAGGGCCCGGTGGACGCTGGAGGGCTTGGTCGATCGACGTTTGTGCGACCCCGATGCCGTCGACCGAACCGCGGCGACGGCAGGTCGCGAGCGTCCAGCTTTCTGGATCATCGTGCGTGCCCGGGCGATGGCCGGTGCGGGGTCATCGAGTCGAAACGTCGGGAATACCTGGCGGTGCAGGAGGCTCCGACACCACGCGTACGTCGAGAGTTCGCCCTCCCGCCGGTAGGCTGGGAACGCACCGAGATCACGCACCGGGTCCCACAGGTGCAAGCCCACCCGGTACTCCGTGATCGAATCGGCTGGGCGCCCGAGCGCCCGGTTGTAGGACAAGAGGACGAGGTCGACGCCTGCGATTCGTGCGAGCTCGTTGGACAACGTGAATCGCGGGTTGCATTCGATCAGGATGAGGCGGCCATCGCGCGCGTCGCGCTTGAACTCAACGTTGCCCAGTCCACGTAGCCCGACCGCCCGCAAGAAGCGCAGACCGGCGGCCGCCACCTCTAGATCGAGCGTCGTCTCGTGGTAGGTGCCGATTCCGAATCCCGGGGGAGATTGCCGGATCTTGCGCTTGGTGAAATCGACCAGCGACTCCCCTTCTTGGTCGAGATAACCGAAGTACGAGACGAACTCGTCCGACTCCCCGTAGATCACCTCGGTGACGAACATCTCAACGCCCATCGCGGCGACCCGCGCGAACTCACGTCGTAGCTCTGCAGCGTCGTTCACGACCACCACTTTGGCGCCTGAGCCACCCCGCCGAAAGAACAGATGGGATTGGTCGGGCTTCAGCACGCAGGGAAACTCGAGCTGGTCGAGAGCGGCCGCCAAGCCCTGCTCGTCACCGAGGCGAACGATCCTTGGAGTCGCGATCCCGTGGCGCCGCGCCAGATCATAGGTCTGAACCTTGTTCAACATCGCGAGCAGCACCTCGTCATTCCCCTCGGCGAGGTGATGGCCGTGCGCCGCGATATCAGCCCGGTGCCGCGCGACCAGCTCGACGCCCTCGTCGGAGCTGGGAAGCACCACGGCCTCCAGATCGGTCGCTTGCAGCCATTCGAGCATCCGTTCCTGCGGCTCCTTGGTGCCGACATCGACGAACTCCGCCACGGCTCGCGAGACGCGCGCCGGGGAATGTGGCACGTCCAGCAGGTGAACATCGATGCCGGCGGCGGCGAGGCTGCGCGCGACCGACAGTGCCGTCACGCCGCCGCCCAGCACGACTGCGGGCGGCGCGCCGCTCAGCCCCAATTTCCGCGCCGGTCGTGGCCCGCGCCCCTCAGCTCTACCCATCGCCCCTCCTCGACTTCGTGTCTCGATCGCGGTGCGGACGCCCGGTCAAACAGACTCGAGGCCGTGCCGCGGGTCCATTGTACGGGTCGTCAAGGCCTTTCCGGGTCGATTTGACCGCGCTGGGTGATATCCCTCGGACCGCACCGGCTTGGCGAATTTCGTAAGGTATGCCAACCTACCGGAAGCTATCGCGTTTAAGCAGAACAGTTTGTTAGTAAAAAGCGTAATCTGATGCTGCACCCCGGGGGCACCGATTGGAACAAGGGGGCGTCGGTCAAGCCGGGAATGGGGACTGTACGGATGCAACAAGGGGGACTCGCTTGTGCGAGAGAAACTGTCGTCCAAACTCAGGATTTCGCTGGGGCCGCGGCCCGGTAGCGATGGACTCAAACTGGGGGGCTCGGTGCTCCGGGGCGCAATGCTCGGCAACTCTCACGACGCCACCTCGACGGTCCTGGCGCCGTTGTCCACAGCTGAGGCAGCCGGGCCGATGACGGTCCCAGCGGCTGAGGCAGGCAGCGCCATGTCCGTCCCAGCGACTGAGACAGCCAGCTCGGTGCATGCCGTCACGGCGGAGGCGAACGGACCGATGCTGGCGAGCGTGCCCGCCGCGAACGGACCGATCCTGGCGAGCGTGCCCGCCGCGGACGGACCGATCCTGGCGAGCGTGCCCGCCGCGGACGGACCGATCCTGGCGAGCGTGCCCGCGGCGGCCGAACCGACGCACGCCCCAACGCCTGACGTTGCCGACACGGCTCGCGGGGCACTTCGGAAGGTCATCGGCGAGCGTCATGGGCGGGTGCTCGACTCCCGCGTCTGGGCCCGCGTGCGCCTCGTTGCGGATGCGGCCATGCTCTGCCTGGCGTCGAGCGCCGCGATCTTGGCCTCCGGCTCGGCAGTGGCCCAATCCAATCGGTGGCTGGCGGCGGCTTTCCCGCTCGTCACACTCGCGCTGATCTGCGCTGGACGGAACCCCGAGGAGCGGCTGCACGGATCCGCGCTCGACGCAGCCGCGCACGTCCTGGGCGTCATCTCGCTGGCGACGATTTTCACTATCGCAGCGGGATCAATTCTCGGCCGCGCCCATCACGTGTCATTCGCACTCCACCTTTGGGCGCTCGCGGTCGCTTGCGTCGGCGTCGAGCGAATGGTGCTGTTCGCGTCTCGCAGGTACGTGTTGTCGAACCAGGCGCTGGCCACGCCGACGCTGATCGTGGGCGCCGGGCCTGTCGGCGCGCACCTGGCCATGCGGCTATTCGCCGACCCTGCATACGGCTTGCGGCCCGCGGGCTTCCTCGAC
The DNA here is from genome assembly GCA_963756655.1 of uncultured Solirubrobacterales bacterium. GTDB lineage: Bacteria > Actinomycetota > Thermoleophilia > Solirubrobacterales > Solirubrobacteraceae > Palsa-465. The sequence goes on along the minus strand of CAVWOQ010000021.1, from coordinate 154,333 downwards.
ACCGACCCGATGCCGAATCCTGACCAGCCGCGGACCGCGCTCGCACCGGTCCTGGGGGGCCCGAACGATCTTCCCGAGGCGATCGCCCATACCGGGGCGCGCCACGTGATCCTGGCATTCACGACTGAGCCCGACCACCTACTGATCGAGAAGGTCAAGGAATGCCAGGCGCTCGGCATCGAGGTCTCGCTGGTGCCCCGGATGTATGAGGCGATCAATCAACGGGTGATGCTCGACCACGTCGGAGGTCTCCCGCTGCTGTCGCTGCGGCGCACGGATCCCCACGGTTGGAAGTTCTGGGTCAAGCACGCGCTGGACCGCTGCGTCGCCGCCATCCTCCTGACTGTGCTCGCCCCGCTGGTGATCGGGATCGCGATCGCCGTACGCGCTACGTCGCCTGGTCCGGTGCTCTTCCGCCAGCGTCGAGTCGGACGCGACGGCCGTGAGTTCGACGTCTTCAAGTTCCGCACGATGCGCGAAGTCGGCAGCGTCAGAAGATTCGTCCCTCCAGACGGTTGCGCGCCCGGTGGCGTGGAGGGCGAGGACCGCCGCACGCCAATCGGCCGCTGGCTGCGCGGCACCGCACTGGACGAACTCCCGCAGCTGCTGAACGTGCTTCGCGGCGAGATGAGCGTTGTCGGTCCACGACCGGAGCGCCCGGAGTACGTCGCGCGCTTCGATGCCGAGATCGATCACTACCGCGATCGCCACCGGGTCAAGTCGGGGATCACCGGTTGGGCACAGGTCAACGGGCTCCGCGGGCAGACATCGATCGCGGACCGCGTGGAGTGGGACAACTACTACATCGAGAACTGGTCGCTGGGGCTCGACTTTCGAATCATGTTGCTCACGATCGCTGAGATCTGTCGCCTTCGCGATACAGCGATTCGCGACGCGCAGGACTGAAACCGGCGATGGCCCAGGCTGTCATGATCGAGCCCGACGGTGCCCTGAGCTTCCGGCGATTGGGCAGGCGATTTCACCGCGCGCGCCCGGGTCGCGAAGCTTCTGAGGACCAGTTCGCTCAAGCCGCGGCGAGCGACGTACTCGTCCTGTGCTACCACGCGGTGAGCCCAACGTGGCAGGCTGCGCTTTCGGTGCCCCCGGAAGCGCTCGAGACCCAGCTGACGACGCTGGTGCGTGCGGGCTGGCACGGTACGACGTTCTCGGAGGCGGTCACGGCGCCACCCTCACGCCGCACGCTCGTGATCTCGTTTGACGATGCGTTCCGATCCGTGTCCGAGCAGGCGTACCCGATCCTCTCCAGGCTCGGTCTCCCGGCGACCGTGTTCGCTCCGACCGCCTTCATCTCAAACGACCGCCAGCAACTGGCGTGGCCTGGAATCGAGACCTGGGCGGACACGCCCCACCGCTCGGAACTTGACGCGATGAGCTGGGAGGACCTGCGGCATCTGGCAAGCCACGGATGGGAGATCGGCTCGCACACCCGGACGCATCCCCGCCTCACGCGCCTCGGCGACGAGGCGTTGCGCATCGAACTCGAGCGTTCGCGCGAGGAGTGCACTACCAACTTGGGCACGCCGTGCCAGACGCTCGCCTACCCGTACGGCGATGTCGATTTGCGGGTCGCGCGCGCAGCCGCCGCGGCGGGCTATACGGCCGCAGCGGCGTTGTCGAGCAGCCTCCGGCGGAACGGTTTGCACCGCTGGCCCCGTGTCGGCATCTACCACGCCGATCAGATGTGGAGATTCCGTTTAAAGGTCGATCGGACGGTTCGACGGATCCGCTCAAGCCGCATCTGGCCGGCGTTCGAATCAGTTGCGCGTGTCTGAAGCTATAAGCGAACAATGACCAAACGCCCAAACCATCGCCGCTCGACGACTTTTTTCAGTCTGCTTGACCGGCGCGCCATTTGACCCCTACCTGACATAATTTCATGTTCTTGGATCGCACTTCCCCAGACCCCAGGCGCGGCGTACTGCGTCCGGAACCACGAGCGTTTAGCCGCTACTACCGGACCGTAGTCGAGCATTGGTGGGTCATTGTCTTGTGTGTGGTCATCGCGGTCGCGGGCGCGGGGGCCTACATAGCCACGAGTCAGAAGCAGTACACCGCCCAGGCGCAGATGCTCGTGGCGCCGATCCCAATAACCGACTCCTCGCTGCTCGGACTCCCCGTGCTACACGCGTCGGGCGACGCGACTACGGACATGCTCACCGCGGCCAGCCTGATCTCCAACTCGCAGGTGGCCGCCCGCGTGGTGAGCGCGCTGCACCTTCGCCAGACGCCCGCCCAACTGTTGTCAAACCTGCAAGCGGCGCCGGTTGGACAGAGCGATCTCGTCGCCGTTCAGGTGACCGCCGGGTCCGCCGCTTCGGCTCAGGCGATTGCCAACGAATACGTGCGGCAGGTGGTCGCTACCCGCGCGGCGGCATTGCACGCCGCCGTTGCGCAGGCGCTCCCCGGGCTAAAGAATCAGACCGCGGCGTCGCCGCCAGCGCAGCGCAGCGGTCCGGGCACGCCCGGTCAGCAGTACTCCCAATATCAGCAGCTTGAGAACCGCAACGACCCAACGATCACGATCGCGACGCTGGCGGACCGCCCGACGGCTCCGTCTTCACCGAAAACCAAGCTGACGCTGCTCGGCGCTGTTGTCGGTGGCCTGATTCTCGGACTCCTCGCGGCGTTCGCGCTCGATGTCCTTGATCCGCGCCTGCGGCGCGATGAGCAGCTCAAGGAGATCTTCGATGCTCCGGTCCTTGCGCGCATCCCCCGTCAGCGCCGGTCCAAGGCAGGCCGGCCGATCCTTCCGCAGGAGCTCTCGTTCGGCGCAGCCGAGGGATACAGGACCCTGCGCACGATCATCAGCGCCCGCGCCGGAGGGGAGGCGCGCTCGGTGCTGGTTACGAGTTCTGGACCCGCTGAAGGCAAGACGACATCGGCGGTCAGTCTCGCCACGGCGCTGGCCCAGGGGCGCTCCGGGGTCATCTTGATGGAGGCTGACCTTCGAAAGCCTGCGATCGCGGCAGCGCTCCAGCTGGACGTCAAATCCGGCATCGACGACGTCCTGACCGGCGAAGCCGACGTCGGGGAAGCACTTACCGTTGCCAACATCGGGAGCACCGTGGTGGGAGTGCTCGCGCTGCGTCGGCCCGGCGACGATCTGGCCGATATGTTGTCGCTGTCCGTTGCGGAGAGCCTGATCAAGCAGGTCAAGGCTCTGAGTGACTTCGTGGTGATCGATTCGCCGCCGCTCGCGGCCGTCGGCGACGCCCTCCCTCTGGCGCGGTTGGCCGACGATGTGATCGTCGTGGCCCGATACGGCTCGAAGATAAGCAAGCTGTGGGAGCTTCGCGATCTCCTTGTGGACCAGGGTAGTTTTCCGACCGGTGTCGTGCTCATCGGTCAGCCCGCGCGGCGAACCACCCCGTACTATGCTGGCAGCGATCGCTCTCGCCCCGTCCGCGGCCAGCACCAGGAGCACGGAGAGCCGGACCGCGTTGCCTAGGCGGCGGTCGACCGGGCGCGCCCCCGCAGGCTGCTAGGCGATGATCCCTGGTTCTGCAAACCAGAACGTCGCGACCGCTTCGGGTTTCACCGATGCGGCGTTCCCGGTCTCGGGCCTGCGACGTCTGCGAACTGCCTCAGGACGGGTCGGAGCCGGACGCGCGATGTGGCTGGGCCTCGTGGCGCTGGCGTGCGCAGCGACCGGGGTCCTCGCCGGGGTGGAGCCTAAGCTCGGCATCTTCGTACCGATCGGAATCGCGTTTTGTGCCGCAGTGATGTGGAACCTCACGGTTGGCTTGTGCCTGTTCACCGTGCTGGCGTGGCTCCATACGATCACCCACGGCAGCGCTGCAGTGAGCGGCGCGAAGGTCGCCGGGCTGCTGGTCTTCGTGTCCTGGGTTGCGGCGAAGTCGATCCGCTCGGATCGCAACGCACGTGCGCTGTCCGATGAGCAGCCAGTTCTGGTGGTCGCTGCCGTTGCGCTCGGCACTTGGTCGGCGCTGAGCATCGTGTGGGCTCATGCGCAGGGCACGGCACTCACGTCGACGTACAGCTTGGTGCTCGAACTGCTCCTGTTTCCAATCGTCTTCGACGCGATCAGACGGCGGGAGCATTTTGTCTGGGTTCTCGGAGCGTTCGTCCTCGGCGCCGTCGTCTCGGGGTTGGTTGGACTCGGCCAGCATGGCTCACGACAGGTGGGAGCCGTTGGGGACGCGGACAGCGAGGGGATCCTCCTCGCTACCTCGCTGATCCTGCTGATCGGCTTTCTAGCATCGCTCGCGCCTGGCTCCCGGCTCAAGCGCTGGGGCTGGATCGGTGTGCTGATCGTGCTCGCGGGACTGATCAACGCCGGATCGCGCAGCGGCCTGGTGGCACTCGGATGCGGTCTGGCGGCTGGTGCGCTGTTTGGCGGCCGCTGGCGATCCACGGCGATCGCTGCGTTGCTCGTGGCTGCAGGAGCGACCGGACTCTATGTGACCACGCTTGCCCCGCATGCGGCGGCTGCGCACCTCAGCGACTCCGGCTCGACGGGCAGGACGGATCTGTGGCGGGTCGGCCTCCGCGTGTGGGAAGCGCATCCGATCATCGGCGTCGGCGCGGGAAACTTCGCTGGCGTATCAGCCGACTATGTCCAGAAACTCGACAACATCACCTTCGGTTATCTGATCGTCGCCCAGAAACCCAAGCCGGCCCATAACACCTATCTGGAGCTTCTGGACGATCTCGGCATCCCCGGGCTGATCGCGTTCCTCACGATCGCGGTGGCCTCGATCTCGGCTGCGCTGAAATCGGCTCGGATCTATGAGCGAATAGGCGACAGGCGAGCTGAGGCGATGTCCCGATGCGTTGCCCTCGCGATCGTCGCAATGCTCAGTGGCGCGTTCTTCATCAGCGACTCCTCGGAGAAGCTGCTCTGGCTGCTTTTGGCCCTGCCGCTCCCGCTGCTCGCGATCGCACAAGCCGAGGCGCGACGGACACAAGTTGGGTGACACCGTCACGGCGGCAGGCAGCGCGCTCCCGTGACTGAGTCCGTTCGACATCGACATAGTCGGCGACTACGGGCGTCTTCGAACAGCGTCGAGGGTGCCTCCGAGTCAACAGGCGCTCCCTTGGCCGACCACGGGGCCAGCCGTAACACGCTCCTTCAGTTCATCAGCAACATGGCCGGGGTCATCTTCACGGGGGTGCTCACTCTGTTCCTGGTCCGGGCGCTCGGAGCGTCGGGCTACGGTCGGTATGCGTTGGCGGTGACCATTGCCGGGCTGTTGGTGCTGCCCACCGGCCTCGGCCTTCCGATGGCGGTCGGCCGCTACCTCGCCGACAACAGAAACGACATCGGCCAGCTGCGGGCGATCCTCGCGCTGGGACTCAAGCTTCTCGTTCCCGCGACCTTGATGGTGACAGTCGGCCTCTTCGCCTCGGCCGGACTTATCGCCAAGGCTTACGGGGATCCGCGTCTCGCCTGGCCGTTGCGTTTGGTCGCTCTATCGGTGATGGGCCAGGCGCTCTTCACTTTCCTCAGTTATGCCGGCGCGGCGCTTCGCCAGTCGGGCATGCCCCTCCGAATGGCGATCGTCGAAAGTGTGACGGAGACATCGTCGGCGGTCCTGCTGGTTGTAGTGGGGGCGGGCGCTGCGGGGGCAGCGCTCGGCAAGTCGATCGGCTACGCGGTCGCGACGGTGGCGGGTTTCGTCCTGATCGGGCGCCTGCTCGGCCGCGTCCGGCTCAAGGACCGCGTAAACGCTAAGGTCGTCCCTCGGCAGGTGCTCGGATATGCCAGCGCGACATTCATCGTCGACGTCGGTTACACCGTGATCGCCCGCGTTGACATCCTGCTGATCGGTGTACTGCTCACTTCGGCAGCCGTGGGCAGCTTCAGTGCCGTGCTTCGGATCGTTACCGTTCTCGGCTACCTCGGTACCGCAGTCTCGGCCGGCGTGGCTCCTCGCCTATCGCTCGCTGGTGGCTCTCCGGACACGCGGGCGTTCAACCAAGCGATCCGCTACCTGCTCATCCTGCAGGGTCTGGTGCTCGCACCGATGATCGTTTGGGCCAAGCCTCTGACCGATCTGTTGCTCGGCTCCGGCTACCCACGGTCGGCGGTGATCATGCAGGTTCTTTCGGTCACCGCGTTCGTGTCGGCCCCGGCTGCTCTCTTATCCGTCTCGGTCAACTACCTTGGGGCGGCGCAGCGCCGCGTCAAGGTCATCTTCCTCACGTTAGTGCTCGGGGTCGTGTCGACGTACGTTCTGATCGACGTGCTCGGCCTGGTTGGCGCCGCGATCGCCGATGACATCGTCGCCATTGTCTACGTCGGGGCCAGCCTCTGGCTCTGCGCACAACTGATCTCTGTCGAGGTATCGCCGCTGCTGGCGTCCGTGGCTCGAACAGTGATCGCCGCAGCCGCGATGGCGCTGGTCTTGCGAATCGTCGGCACCGAGCACCTGTCGCCGGCTCAGTGGGTCATCGGGGGCGCGGCGGGAGCAATCGCCTACCTCGGTGCGCTGTTTCTCAGCGGTGAGGTTTCAGTGCTCGAGCTACGTTCCTTCGCGGCGCAGTTCGTGAGCGCAGCACGCCCCGTCAGAGCGTGATGGCATCCGAGCGCCGCACCGGCACGCCGCCGGCCACGCGGGGACGTCGCAGGCGCAACCTCGCCCTTGCGGTTGGAGGCGTAGTCGTACTCGCAGGCGTCGCCGGAGTGATCTTGGCGCAGACCTTGCGGTCCCACACCGCGCAGGTGTTCGTCCTCAGCTCGCCGTACATCGCCGGGATCCAAATTGCGCCGTCGCACCTCCCTGAGGCGGCATCCTGGCCCCTAGTGAGCGACGGCACGACCTCCGGGTATGTCGTCGGCGACACTCTCTCCACCACGACCGGAAGTTGGTTTGCGGACAACGGCGGCGGGCTTCATTCGATCTCCGGCTATGCCTACCGGTGGCAGCGATGCGGTGCCGAGTCCGCCAGCTGCTCGGCCATCGCAGGCGCAACCCGGCCCACCTATAGGTTAACGTCGCGGGATGTCGGGTTCGCGATTCGCGCGGTCGTGATCCGGCGGAGTGCCGCTGGGTCGATCCCGCAAGCCTCGGCACCCACTCCCCGGATTGGTGGCAGTGGGCGCACTTCCAGCTGCACGTTCGGCGTCGCGACTGCAGCCGTATCGTCAGCCGGGGGCGCGACGGCCGAGCGGATCCGAGTGATCCGCGTCACGCCGTCTGCATCTGGGCCTCTGACGGCCCTGAGCACCTACTTCGCGAGGACCGGCTCAGCCGGCCCGGAGATCGTGCGCGGGGTTGTCTACGCGGACTCGCATGGCGCGCCGGGCGCGCTGCTCGGCGTCTCCAACGAGGTCGTCTCCTCGAGTCCCAGTCCGGCGTGGTACACGCTCACCTTTCCGAGCTCAGTGCGGATCGTGCCCGCCCAGTCGTATTGGATCGGCGTCCTGGCCGACTCTGGCTCCGCCACGGCTCCGTCGCCCAGCAGCTTGCGATCGGCAAACGCCGATCAGCCCTTCCCAGTCTGCGGCATCCAGGCTCACGCGGGGTCGCCCGTGAACGCGGTGGCGCCCGCGATTTTTGACCTGACGAGGCCTGGCGCCTGGGCGGCCGGCGACAGGCTCACCGCAAGCAGCGGGTCCTGGAGTCCGGCAGCCCTTGCCTACAGTTATCAATGGCAGCGCTGCGACTCCATCGGCACCGACTGCAACGACATCGGCGGGGCGACGGCCAATTCATACATCCTCGCCGCCAACCAGGTTGGGGGCAGCGTCCGAGTTGTTGTACGAGCCACGAATGGGACCGGATCGGGTTGGGCAAGCTCCGCGCTGCCGCTCGCTGGCCCACGGACCGTGAGCCGGACGCCAAGCGGACCGCCAACGCCTAAAGGGGGTTGGAGCGTCGAATATGCGGACGCCTTTGGTGCGCCGCTGGGCACCGGCGCCGACCACGACAACACGATCTGGCCGAGCCGCATAAACGGCAAATGCATCAACAATCCTGGGTTCAACAGCGACGAGATGGAGGTGTTCAACTGCTCGCAGGTGACCGTAGACCCAAACGGCCTGCAGCTCGCCTGCGTGTACGCCCCGCATATCGTCAGCACCAAGAACTACAGCTGCGGCGCAATCAACACACGTAGCCTCCATCCGTTTGCGACCGCGCGCGCGGGATACAGGTTGTTTCAGTTCATGCCAGGCCACGGCTCTGAGTGGGCGATCCAGATCAGCGCAAAGTTTCCGCCGAACACCGGCGAGGCGGATCCGGGATGGTGGGTGACCGACCCGCGATGGACCTGGGAGATCGATATGTTCGAGGGGTTCGGAGCGAGCGCCGGCTCTGGGGGCACGTGGTGCCATCCCGTGAGCGGTAACACGTGGATCGGGGTCACTGACCCAACCTGGATCTACCGGACAGAACCGCGCTCGAGCATCCGCGCGGAGCAGATGTTGTGCAGGGACGCGCAGCCCTCGCCGTTCGATCCCTCAGCCGGCTACCACACCTACACGACCGTGATCTACCCAAACAACACGCTGTCCGAATACATCGACGGTCACATCCAAGCCTGGGATTACGTGCCCGCCGGAGGTAACTCCCATGTCAGAGGTGGCACCGTGATCGGTCCTCCGGGCGCGTCGCCGGCGACGTATGGGGGCCTCATCATCAGTTACGCCTTGAGAGATACGGTCACAGGAAATCCCGATCCATACTTCACGTCAGGCGCCCGCAGCATGTCCGTTCGCTCGATCGCGGTCTATGAGAGCGCCACGGCGAGAGGCGCCGGCACCGTGAACGGTGGCCTGATCGCTCCGGGCACCTCGCTGTCGCCATGACTCGCCTTGTCGAGAACCACCACATCGACAGCGTCACCGGGCCAGACGCGAGGGCTCGCCTCAGGGTGCTGTTCCTGATCAATAAGCTCGGTGAACAAGGGGGGGCTGAACGGTTCACGCTCGGATTGGCCGCGAACCTGCCCCGGGATCGGATTGAGCCGTGGGTTTGCGTGACCCGAGCTGCGACCGATGGTGCTCTTCAGACGCTGCGGACGGCCGGGGTGCCGTGCATCGTTCTCGGGCGCCATTCGAGGTGGGAGAGCCATCGTATGCTCGGACTGCTGCGGCTGCTCCGTGAACAGCGCTTCGACGTGTTGCACGCGCACATGTTTGGCTCAAACCTGTGGGGGACCGCGAGCGGCCGATTGCTGCGCGTACCGGTCGTGCTCGCGCACGAGCACACGTGGGCCTTTGAAGGAAACCCGGCTCGCGCGTGGGTCGACGGCAAGGTCATCGGGCGACTCGCGACGCGCTTCATCGCGGTCTCTTCAGCGGACGCACAGCAGATGGTCGAGTATGAGGGCGTGCCTGCGCCGAAGGTGGTGGTGATGCCAACGGCCTATGTTCCGCGCCCGGCGGCTAGCGGCAATATCCGCCGCGAACTGGGGCTCGACGACGCGGCACCGCTGGTCGCGACCGCCGCCGTACTTCGTCCGCAGAAGGCGATCGACGTGTTGCTGGACGCATTCGCCCTGGTGGTCGAGCGACTCCCGGCTGCCCATCTGGTCATCGCCGGCGACTCAGTCATGCGCAAGGAGGGCATACGCGATCCGCTGCGCCAAACGCTTGAGCACCGAGCACGCGAACTCGGGTTAGCTGCGTCCGTGCACTTTCTCGGAGTCCGGAACGACGTGGACGCGATCCTGAAAGCCGCCGATGTGGCTGCGCTGTCGTCCGATTTCGAGGGAACGCCGCTGTTCGTCTTTGAATGCATGGCCCATGATGCACCACTGGTCGCCACCGCGGTCGGAGGAGTCCCGGATGTTGTCGAGGATGGAGTGTCCGGAGTCCTCGTGCCGCGACGGGATCCGCGCGCGCTCGCAGACGCGATATCACGGTTGCTCGTTGATCCAGCGCGTCGCGCGTCCCTGAGCGCCGCAGCCACTAAACGCCTGAGCAACTTCACGATCGGCAGCCTCGCCGTTCAATTCGCCGACCTTTACGAGAACCTCGTCTCGACGGCTAGGGCTACTAGGCGGTGACTGAGCGCCGCTGCAGCCGGTCGCGGACTCGCCGAGCTGGCTGACGGCCTGCTCACGTCACGAGGCGGCCGCGGTCAGCTGACCACGGTCGCCCTGCGCACGTCATGGAGCGGCCGCGGTCAGCTGACCACGGTCGCGGTGACGCTATTGCTCGTGTAGCCGATCTTTACCTGAGCGACGGGGCTCGCGCACGACGGAGACAACTTGAGGACCGCGCCCGCGTGAGCGTTGGCGAACGTGCCCGACAGCGCCCCCGTAGTCGTGAACAAGGTCGCAACGTCGCCCTTGGTGAGCGCGATGCATCCAGTCGGAGTCGCGCCCTGCCCGACCTTCAGGGTGCCTGCGAGCGAGACGTTGCCGGTCGCGCTCAGCTGCGAGAAGTCGGTGCCTGGGACGGTCCCGTTGTCGTTGATGAATGTCGTAGTGGTGCTGGCCGAATCGATCGAGAAGGCGCCGTTGACCCCGAGCGTTGTGGTGCCGGTGTTTGTCGAGTTCGTTCCGAGCAGAAGCTTGCCGCTGGTGATCGTCAGCGGGCCGGCCGTCGCGCTCGGGTTGGCGACCAGTTTGGCTCCGCCGCGGATCGTGACCGTGTTGCCGTCGCTGCCGTTGACCGAGCCGGGCGTATTCGTGCCCGGAGCACCGCCGATGTGAATGCCTCCGGCGCCGTTCACCGTCACCGGGCCGACCTCCATGTCGCTGTCGACGTAAACGTCGCCCTGACCCGCGGACGGGAAGACCACACCGAGCGCTGCGGCGGAGCCCGTGATCCCGCCGGTCAGGCTCAGACTGTTGTACGCGCTGCCCGGACCCTTTCCGACGGCCCAGGTCTGCGCCGCGCTCAAGGTCAGCGGGGCGTTGATCACGTCGCCCCGATCGGCCCCAGGATTGTCGGTGATCCCCCCGGCGCCGATCGTCAGGTCGTTGCCTTGGATCTTGTACTGGCCCGCAGTGTTGCTGAACACCAGGCCGGTGGCACTGATGCCCGACAGTCCGTTCTTACTCGTGTAGCAGGTCTTGGGCGCCGCGCAACCCGACAGGGTCGGAAACGTCAGGACTCCCGCCGCGAGGGGAGGCACTCCAGCCGTCCAGTTCGTCGGATTAGACCACGCCGAACTGGTTGCGGCACCTGTCCAAGTGTCATTGGTCTGCGCGGCCGCAGCCGGCACGGCGATCAGGCCAACGATCGTCAGCATGATCAGCCACAGCCCGCCACCGCGAATCGATCCGTGCCTGCGATGGCGCCGCACCGAGGCGCTTGAACAGTTCGGCATTATCAGCTCCCCCTACAAAGTTGTGGATCCGCCACTCCGACCTGATTGATCAACCAGGAACGAGCAGGCGCAGGTCGCGTAGGCTATCACCAAAGGTTGGTGAAACCTGATCAAGCCTCACGCCATCGGATTAGGCTTGGCGGTCCAACCGAGCGAAAGGATGCTGGGCACGCGCGTTATCGCCTGAGGGCCGGCGCGCAGCACCGCTGAGGGGCGTGCGCTGGCTATCCGACCCGGGTGCCTGGCGCTATTTCGGGGTTGATGGTGTTGGCGCCGCCGGCGGTCGCGTTCTCATAGACCGCGATCGACCGGGTCGTCCAGTAACGCGTTCCGGAGCTGAAGTACGGGTCGGCAGCTCCGACGGTGGTATTGCGCAGCGCGTAGCTGAGGATCAGACCGCCCATCACCGCCGGCGGCGAGCCGACGCTGAGCACCGTCGAGCTCTGCCCCGCCTCGTAGGACCAGGTGACCGGCCTGCCGTCGATCCACTCCGACATCGTGTTGTTGGGGTAATAGACCGTCGTATACGTGTGATAGCCAGCCGAGGGATCAAACCCCTGGTCGCGGCACAGATAGGACTCGCCGCCCGTGGAATTCGACCCGTTAGGCGAGGAGATAAAAGTCGGGTCGGTCGTCCCGACATAGTTGCCAGAGCACCAGCCACCGCCCTTGCCACCTTCAGAACCGAACCCCTCGAACATGTCCCACTCCCACGCCCACGTCGGCGTCGATGCCCACCAGCCCGGATCCGCCTCGCCACTATTGGGCGGAAACTTCGTCACGATCTGAAGCGCCCACTCCTGGCCCTGACCCGGCTCGAAGTTAAACAGCCTGTAGCCCGCAGGATGATCCTGGCCATCGGTCTCAATCGCGCCGCAATCGTAGTTTTTGCCCGCGGCGATGTTCGGCGCATAGCTGCACTTGAGCTCGAGGCCATTGGCGTCCGTGCTGACCTGCGAGCAGTTGAACACCTCCAACTCATTGCCGTTGAAACCCGGATTGTTCGTGCAGTTGCCCGTGAACCGGCTCGGCCAGACCGTGTTGTCCTCACCCGGCACGGTCCCCAACGGCGCACCAAACGCATCCGCATACTCCACCGCCCAGCCACCACTCGGCGCCGCCGGCCCGAACGGAGCACTGCCGACCGCCGTCGGCCCAGAGTCAGCACTATGCGCCGATGCACCGCCACCGGCCGCACTCGCCACGGCCAGTCCAGCGGCCCCGGTCGACGAGCTACCGTCACCCGCCGGGGGTATCGGCCTGGCCGGCACGAGCGTCTTGTGGTGGTGCCGGTGGCGTCGCAGCAGCTTTCTGTGGCGCCGCATCTGGCGTGCCCGCTCTCGGGGTCGCACCGGCCTCGCGTGGTGACGCCGGTGACGTCTCTGCGGGCGCCAGCATCGGCGCCTGCCGGCCGCTGCCGAGCAGCGACGGCGGCGTGGCCTCGCGTGACGGCGGCGTGACCTCGCGTGACGGCGGCGTGACCTCGCGTGATGGCGACGTACCTCCCCGTGCCTCGTCGCATCTCTCAGCACTACCCCGGTTCGCACCGATACACCGGCAGCGGAATCAAGCGGGGCCGCGTTGACCGTCCCGCTCAAAACAAAGACTGCCAACAGGCAGCAGCACGCCGCAGCGACGATCCGCGATCGGACGCCAACCCAGCTGTCCTCTCGTCGGCGGCCTCCACTCACTCGGGTCTGATCGGGCAGCGGCCCCCTCAGCTTTAGCGCTGGCTGCTACACACGCCAGATACGCTGAATTGATCGGATATACGTCCAGCAGGGGACCCTCGGGTGCGTCACCCAAGGGATGTAGCGAAGACAGCTCGCGCTGCGGCTGTGTTACTTGTTGCCGCTTGACGAGCGGTTCAGAGCACACCGCTGAGCGGCGTGCGCTGGGCTATCCGACTCGGGTGCCTGGCGCTATTTCGGGGTTGATGGTGTTGGCGCCACCGGCGGTCGCGTTCTCATAGACCGCGATCGACCGGGTGGTCCAGGAGCGCGTCCCGGAGCTGAAGTACGGGTCAGAGTTCCCCACGGCCACGTTGCGAAGCGAGTAGCTGAGGATCAGACCGCCCATCACCGCCGGCGGCGAGCCGACGCTGAGCACCGTCGAGCTCTTCGCATCCCCGTAGGTCCAGGTGACGGGCTTGCCGTCGATCCACTCCGACATCGTGCTGTTGGGGTAGTAGACCGTCGTGTAGGTGTGGAAGCCCGCCGAGGGATCGAACCCCTGGTCGCGGCAGATGTAGGAGTCGCCGCTCCTGGAGGTCAACGGGTGCGTCGAGGAGATAAACGTCGGGTCAGTCGTCCCGACATAGTTGCCAGAGCACCAGCCGCCCCCCCTGCCCGCCTGAGCGCCGAAGGCCTCGAACATGTCCCACTCCCAGGCCCACGTCGGCGTCGATGCCCACCAGCCCGGATCGTCCTCGCCAGTATTGGGCGGGAACCTGGTCGTAATCTGCAGCGCCCACTCCTGGCCCTGACCCGGCTCGAAGTTAAATAGCCTGTAGCCCGCGGGATGGTCCTGGCCATCGGTCTCAATCGCGCCACAGTTGTAGTTCTTGCCCGCAGCGACGTTCAGCGCATAGCTGCACCTGAGCTGAAGGCCATTGGCGTCGGTGCTGACCTGCGAGCAGTTGAAGACCTCCAACTCATTGCTATTGAAACCCGGATTGTTTGTGCAATTGCCCGTCACGCGGCTCGGCCAGACCGTGTTGTCCTGACCCGGCCCGGTTCCGAGCGGCGCGCCAAAGGCGTCCGCATACTCCATCGCCCAGCCACCACTCGGCGCCGCCGGCCCGAACGGAGCGCTGGCGACCACCGTCGGCCCAGCCGGAACAAGCGGATTGGCCGAGGCGATCACCGGCCTCGGGAGCGGCGGGCGGGCCGGCCTGTGACGTCGGCGGCCGGTCTGCTTGGCGTGATGCCGGCGCCCCGGCTTGGCGTGATGCCGGCGCCCCGGCCTGTGCGTGATGCCGGCGCCCGGTCGTGTTCGCGTGATGCCGGCGCCCGGTCGTGTTCGCGTGATGCCGGCGCCCGGTCGTGTTCGCGTGATGCCGGCGCCCGGTCGTGTTCGCGTGATGCCGGCGCCCGGTCGTGTTCGCGTGATGCCGGCGCCCGGTCGTGTTCGCGTGATGCCGGCGCCCGGTCGTGTTCGCGTGATGCCGGCGCCCGGTCGTGTTCGCGTGATGCCGGCGCCCGGTCGTCTTCGCGTGATGCCGGCGCCCCGAGTGCGTGGCGTGATGCCGGCGCCCGGTCGTCTTCGCGTGATGCCGGCGCCCGGTCGTCTTCGCGTGATGCCGGCGCCCGGTCTGCCTGGCGTGATGCCGACGCCCCGAGTGCGTGGCGTGATGCCCGCGCCCCGTCGTCTTCGCGTGATGCCCACGGCGCCGGAGTCGCTGAGCTCGTCTGCGGGTGCAGTGACTGTGTCGGCGCGAGCAGCGGAGCGAGTGAGAGCGCCCCGAGGCAATCTGCGCGGTCGGGCCGCCCATCGGATCAAGCGGCGCGGCGCCGACCGTCGCGGTCAACACGCAGACGGCCAACAGGCAGCAGAACAAGGCACCAGCGGCAGTACGCCCCTTACCCTGTTTCTTCTGCGAAGGCATTCGTTCAGGCAACTCCGTTTGCGCTGTAGTCCGAGCAATGGCTGCTCACATGGCGAGGCAATACGGTGGGAGAGTCTGCGCCTGAACCCGTCGGCGCGCAATCGCCTCGCAAATTGCGGGGCTTGAGGGCCGAATACTCCACCAAACCGTCCGCCTGACCCGGTGCGGCGCGCACGAACACTTGCGGGGCAGCAAGACGATTAACACCGTGCACGGGCAGCGCACCTCGACGTGCAAGCGCCCGGTCTGACGACGGTTGGCACAGCACAACACAACGAGAGTCGCGCACGGTCCAAGACTCCTTCTGAAACTGTCGGTAAGCCTGCGGAGTTAGCTGACGGGCTCGCGCGATGCGCTACGCCGGAACTGCGGCGATTCGCCCCAACGATCAAGAGATCGCAATGGGTCCCCCGCTCGCCGGCCACGGATGGCCTGACGACTCGGCTTTGTATGTTGGGCGGGCACCCTAGCACGACCGGCCGTGTGGAGCACTGGCTGAGAGCGAGCCAGTCTCCGCCTCACCCCCGACTGGTCATATGTTGTAGCGCGCCTGTGTCGACGTTTTGGGGCGCTCGAAGCGCTTCCGAGAGAGTCCGTTCTCGCGGTTATCGCCTCGGCCTTGTCATGTTGGTCAGTCGACGCACGACCATCGCGGGTGACGAACCGCCACTAGGGTCATGTTGGTCGGTCGACGCACGACCATCCCGTGTGACGAACCGCCACTAGGGTCATGTTGGTCGGTCGACGCACGACCATCCCGTGTGACGAACCGCCACTCACGGCGGTGATCATCCGAGGCCGAACGCAGGGCGGTGACTCATCCGCACAGGCGTTGGGTGACGTCAAACTGTGGCGTTCAGCGAATGCTGTTCGTCGCCAACCACTTGGCTGGAATCGACAGCAACGGCAACCGAACGCAGGCCGTCACGATCTCGATGCGCCTCCAACGAGGGCGCGCACACTGGATCCGGCTCTCCTGCGACAGCTCGCGCGACATCTTTGAGGCCCGCGGCGGCGAGCAGCGCTGCCAGCGGCACCCCGTGACGCCTGGCTCCCGTCAGCGCCCCCGCACCGTGGCCGAAGTGCATGGTGACAAGCACCAGCGGTACGAGCGCCGCGTCCGCTGCGTTCTCCGACCGGCGGCCCGCGCGAACCCCGGCTGCGGCGATCGACGCGCCGTACACCATGAGCCCCACCCGCGCGGTTCTCCGGACCGGCCTCGGCGCGGCGACACAAAGCACGGCGTCGAGCACGACCGCTGGGGCGAGCAGATGGGACCGCCGCATTGTGTGCGGATGGTGGCGCGCCGTCTTGACGCGGAACTCCCCGTAGCGCCGGTACTGTCGCCACAGGCCGGAGAACGAATCACGCGGGGTGTACTCGGCCGCCATTGCGGGGACGCAGACGAGCGACTCGCCTTTCTTCTGGAACCGTCCCGCGAGTTCTGAGTCCTGGTTGATCGGCCAGCGTTCATCCCAACCGCCGTACTCGAGAAGCGTCGCCCGCTCCCAAACTCCGCAAAAGACGCCGGAGTCGATCACGAACTCGGTCCCGTTGCGTCGCTCCCACTTCCGAGACCCCCCACGTCCCAGCGGTGACCCGAGCGCCAAGGCAACCGCCCGCGAAACGCGACCGCGTCCCGTTGGCAACTGCGGCCCGCTGACCCATCGAATTCCGCCCTCTTCGAGCCGGCGGACGCCGACGGCCAAGTAGTCGTCGGGATACACAGTGTGGGCATCCATACGGGCCACCCATCGCCCCCGCGCTCGCCCAAGAGCCACATTGAGGCCACTGGTGGATGCGCGCCTGGGATTGTCGAAGACGCGAACTTGATCGTCGCCAGCCGCCAGCGACTCGAGTATTTCTCGGGTCTGATCGCTTGAGCCTCCGTCGACAAACAGGAGCTCGATCCGACCGGCAGAGCGCTGCCTTTGCATGGCGGCAACGCTCTGCCTGATGTGACGCTCCTCATTGAGGACGGGCACTAGAACGGAAACATCGACAGCATCATTCAATGCAGGATCCACGCCTCTCCCATTCCTGGATTCGGTTGCCGACGCCCTAGACGAACGGACCCGCATTACCCCCAACGGCACTGGTCCACAAATCGGTCTAAATGCTACCGAAAAGCCATGGAACTTCAAGAAACATCAGAGATCCTCAAGTAGTCTATGAGGGCCTCATCAAAGAGGCGAGCAGTAAACCGAACCGGGGCAGAAAGCCAGGTCGGCGATCTGCTTCCAATTCGAAGCAGCACCATTGGCTCTCGAGAATTCAAACGCTTATCCTGCGGCTATGGACGACGGGCACGCCAACGGCGGGTCCCTATCGGGGGGTGAGGCGCAAGCGGGGCAGCTAGGCGCCGGTTACACCTGGGATAACCTGGTGCTCCCCGGGCCGGAACGGGAGCTGTTGCGGGCGATCGTGCAGAAGGTCCAGCTGCGACAGAGCACGGTTCCCGCCGGGTTAGCGGGCCCGCCGGTCTCGCGAGAGCCGGGGATCACGGTGCTGTTTGCGGGGCCCTCCGGCACCGGCAAGACCATGGCGGCACAGATAATCGCTGCCGATCTCGAGCTGCCTGTTCACGAGCTGGATCTCGCCGGAGTCTCACCGGAGCGAGAGTTTGAGGAGATCGTCGGGCGCGCATTCGACGCCGCTGGGAATGCCGACGCGATCCTCGTGATCGATGGTGCTGCGCCGTTGTTGAGGCGGTCACCGACGCCAGCGCACGACGGACTCGGCGCGACGCAGACCCGACAGGTCGACCCGCCGGTCGTTTCGTCTGTGCACGAGCGGTCGTTCTCATGGCTGCTGGAGCGCAGCCACCAATGTTCAGGCCTGGTGATCTTCACGTCCACGGCGACTCATGATCTGGACTCGTCACTGATCGAGCGCTTCGACGTTGTAGTCAACTTTCCGTTTCCCGAGACCGATGCGCGCAAGGAGATCTGGCGCAACTCGCTCCCCGACGATTCGCGGTTGACGGCGGGCACGCTGGACTACCTCGCGACCTGGCTGAATTGGCCGGGAAGCACAATCCATCGTTGTGGCCTAGCGGCCGCGGACGAGGCAGCGAAACAGGGTGTCCCGGTTGAGCTGCGCCACGTGGCCAGTGTGCTCGAGCACGGTTACCGAAGCGCCGGGCTGCCGGCACAAGCGGGGGTATCGCCGGCAACCCGTCCGCGGACGGAAGAGTCGGAGACTCCCGTGTCCGGCGGTCACCGATGGCGCTGGGTAGCGCTCGGCGCAATGGCCATTGCAGCAGCGCTCGGCTTGATCATCGCGGGGACGACCGCAAGCGCGCCGACGAGCAAGGCGGCCAGCAAGATCGCAGACCTGGGCGCGGTGCGACTGTCGTTTCCTTCGGGTTGGCGACAGGAAGCTGTCCCGGCGGGGCTGTCGCTCGGACTCACGCGAGAGCTCGCGATCGCGTCCCCGGCTTCCGACGCCGGTGTGCTGGTGATCGGGATGATGGCTGCAGGCGATCCCTCGCCGCTTCCCCAGCGACTGCTCGTCGCCTTTTCCCCCACGGTCGCGCCGGAGCTCGTGAGGATCGACCAGGTCGTTCTCGAGCGGTATCCGAGCCGATCATCGTTCGGCGGGGGCAGTGCCGAGGCGATTTACGCAATGCCGACCACGGTCGGCACGATCATTGGGGTGTGCAAGAACGAACGAGCCTCGTCTGGGTTTGTGGGTAGCTGCGAGCGCGTGCTCGGCACGATGAAGCTGACTACCGGCAGTGCTGTCCGGTTGGCGGTGAACACAAATTACGGCCGCGCGCTGAACTCCGCGCTGAGCCAGCTGAACGCCGTCCGCTTGACCGCCGGCGCACAGCTCGCAGCCGCGACGACCGCTCATCAGCAGGCGGCGGCCGCGACAAGGCTCGCGCACGCACACGCGCAGGCCGCTTTGGCGCTCGAGCACATCGGGGCGGGCGTCGCACCGGCCCCCAACGGGGCCCTCGCCAAGGCGCTGCTGATGACCGCCAACGCATATGGCGCACTGGCGGTCGCTGCGACCCACAACGATGCCGGTGCCTACAGCGCTGCCCGCGTCGAGGTCGCCCACACGACGCAAGCGCTGAATCTCGCCGTCGGACGGTTGAGAGGTCTCGGATACGGAGTCGCGTGACTCCGAGACGATCAGCCGCCGCCGCTTGCAGTCCCCGTGCCGTTTCCGGACGTGCCGCCGCCGCTGCCGCCGCTACCGCCGCTCGTGCCGCTGCCACCGGTGGCGTAGCCGCTTCCTGAATCTGCGCTGTTAGACGAGGTGCCTCCGGCGGCGGTGGAGTTGCCGGCGCCGGAGCTCGTGCCGTCGCCTCCGGTGGCGGTTGATCCGGACCCGGCGGACCCGGTGGTCTGACGCGGCGCAGGGGAGCCGGATCCGGTGGACCCGGTGCTCTCGCCCGGAGCAGAGACGGCGGGCGCCGACCGAGCTCGAGCAAAGACCCTGTGGATCGCCGGCGCAGGGGCGACGGCTGGCGGATGTGAGACAGTCGGTCGCGCCTTGTGCGCGTGCACAGGCGCAAGCTTCAGCGGACCAGGCGCTGGAATCGACCTAATCGCGACGATGCCTACTGGGGCCTGGATGAGGGTCGCTGTGGCGCCGGGTCTTGTGAGGCTGTCCGCACGCGTCGCGGTTGCCTGCCGTACAGCAAAAGCAGCCGCCAGGGCAACGATTAGAAGGCCAAGGCCCAGCAGCGGCTCACGGAATGCACCGATGCGTCGCGCCGACCCCGAAGCCACGGTCCCAGATCTGGCAAGACTTCCGCCTGCAGCTGTGCCTACTGCCACGCGCCCTCCAATAGTTTTGCAAAGCTCGCCGAACGCGGAGTATACGGTGAGCCGGCCCGGCCTCGTAAGAAATCCGGCTGCAAATCGCGGCTTCGTCGGCGGGTCATGGTTAGTTGGTGCGAATTTGCGCTAGATCTTAGGAGTTATGTAGAGCATAATCGGTGCGATGGGGGCAACAACGTTGGGGATCGTGCGCATCCGACCGCCGGCCGAGCGGCGACTTTTCGCGGCTCAGTCCGACGATCAGCTGATTGCGCAGGTGCGCTCAGGAAGCAGCTCGGCCTTCGAGGCCATCTACGACCGCTATTCGCGGGGGGTTCTCGCGTTTTGTAGGCATATGCTCGGGAGCAAGGAGGAGGCCGAGGACATCCTCCAGCTGACCTTCGTTTCCGCGTACCGAGCCCTGCGGAATGGGAACCACGACATCGCACTGCGGCCGTGGCTTTACACGATCGCCCGCAACCACTGCATGTCGGCGCTGCGCTCACATCGCGGCACACTCAGCGGCGACCGGCTGATCGAGAGCCGCCCATCCCACGACGAGCCGGCAGATCAGCTCCAACGCTCGGAGCAGCTCGACGAGCTGCTCGACGACATCCGAAGACTGCCTCCAGATCAGCGCGCGGCGCTCGTCCTCTTCGAGCTAGGTGACCACTCGCACGCCGAGATCGGCACGGTGCTCGGCGTTCGCCGCGAAAAGGTCAAAGCGCTCATCTTCCAGGCCCGCGAGTCCCTGTGGCGCGGTCGCCGGGCCCGGGACAGACCGTGCGCGGAGATCCGCGAGACGCTCGCGACTGCGCGCAACGTGCCGCCGCGCGGCAAGCTGCGGGCTCACATCGATCGCTGCCGAGGCTGTTCGGCGTTCGAGGATGAAGTGCGCAAGCAACGGAGCGCGCTCGCCCTCGTTCTACCGGTTGTGCTGACCGCCAAGCTGAAGACATCGGTGCTCGCCGCAGCGTTGAGCAGCGCCAGCGGGCTCAGCGCCGGTGGCGCGACCGGGGCAGGCGTAGGTGGCGGCGGGGCCGTGCTGGCGAGCAGTGGAGGCGCGACCGGCGTCGGCGCGGCGAGTGGGCTGACGAGCATGGGCGCCGCGAGCGGCGTAACCAGCGTCGGCGCGGCGAGTGGGCTGACGAGCATGGGCGCCGCGAGCGGCCTAACCAGCGTCGGCGCGGCGAGTGGGCTGACGAGCATGGGCGCCGCAGGCGGCCTAACCAGCCTCGGCGCCGGCAGTCTCGCGGCCGCCGGCTCCTCCGGCGTTGCAGCAGCGTCGATGGTCCCAGCGACCGCTGTCGCCGCTGCAGGCGCGGATCTTGCCGTCGTCGGAGGGATCACCGGAGCCACGTCGGCCGCACTCGGCACGAAGATCGCGGTGGCGGTCGCGGTCGCCACCGGCGTAATCGGCGCGACCCGACTGGCCCCGCCCCAGCCGATTCAGTCCGCACCCGCGAGTTCGGTGCTCATAAGCTCGCCGTCAGCACCGGCAGCCTCCAACCAGAGTCCTATGCCGGCCTCCGGCACATCCTCCGTCCCGGGGACCACCAGTCCCGCCACTGACGCGTCCACGTCATCGACCGCAGCGACGCCAAGTAGCAGCACTCAGCACGGCGTCCTCCAGCTCCAGTACCGCCGCGTCCTCGAGCTCGACCACCACCCCGACAGACAATGGCGCGACATCGCTGACCTCAGCGAGCACGCCGCCGCCGGCCACCTCCACTACCCCCGCCGCGTCCTCAACGAGCGCATCCGGCACCGGCGTCGCCAGCGGTGGCACAGGCGCGCCCGCGTCCAGTACCAGCGGTACCCCGGCAACCAGCACTACGGGGCCCGCGTCCCCCCCGGCCAGCACCAGCAGTTCCCCCACCACGCCCAGCAGCGCCACGCCTACCGGCACCACGCCCAGCAGCTCCACGCCTACCGGCACCACGCCCACAACCACGACGCCGACCACGACGCCGACCACCACCCCAACGCCCACCAACGGCGACCTGACAACCAGCCCTACGAGCACCGGGGCGACAACCAGCCCCACCAGCGGGACGTCCACCACGCCCACCAGCGCCGCGCCCAGCAGCGGCACGGCGGGCAGCAGCACCTCCACCACGCCGACCAGCACCGCGCCGGCCGCCACCTCCGGCGACGGCCTCCAGCCGCCGAGTTAGGCCAGCACCGACCGCTAACGCTGCGGCCGAAACGGCGGCATTTGCCTCGACGGCCCGAGACGCCCCCGGCCGTGGACCCGAAATATCGGTCGCGAGCGCCCGGAGGATGTTGGGCCGCCTTAACAATCCGCATGCCCGTGCCCAAACCTTTCAAAAGCGTATAATCCCGGACGCGCCGCGGCCGGCGGAGCTTTAGGCCAGTTTGTGGGGAACGTCAGCGGTAGCGGGGTGAGCATCAGAAACCGTCTCAAAGCAGCGACCACACGTTGCTCGTTGCCTAACTTTTCAACTCGATCCGTGATCCGGATCGTTCTTCTCGCAGCGATCGCGGGCTGGTGGGCGCTGCCACAGGCCGCGTACGCGCAGGGCCCACCTGGGCGACCATCACGCTCAGCTGTCTCGCCGTCGAGCATTCCGGATGACGGCACAACGCCAGCCACGGCCTCGGTTTCCGTCTCGCTCGCGGGCGTTCCCGTGCCGAGCGACCTGGTCAGCTTTTCTTCTAGCGGCAGTTCCGTCTCGTTCAGCCCTACGCAGTGCACTACCGATGTCACCGGCGCTTGCAGCGTTCAACATCACAAGCACTGCGGTCGGATCCTCGACGATCACAGCGAACGACGGCACGAATACCTCTAACACGCAGCCCCTGAACGAGACTCCGGGACAGCCGCGAACATGACGCTGTCGCTGAACCCAACCAGCATCGTCGCAAACGGCTCCTCCTCCACAACCGCGAAGGCAACGGTCACAGACGCCTCTCATAACCCACTCTCCGGCGAAACGGTCAGCTTCGGTGAGAGCGGCACCCCGGTCACGTTCAACTCGTTCACCTGCCAAACGGGCTCCAGCGGCACATGCAGCGTCAGGATCACGGGTACCAGCGTCGGGTCCACGTCGATCACAGCGAGCGACGGCGCCGCGCAGGGGCACGCGACCCTGACCGAGACTGCTGGGGCGGCCCGCGGCCGTGACGCTGTCGCCCCTGAACCCATCCACGATCCTCGGAAACGGCAGCTCGACCACAACGGCTACCGCAACGGTCACCGATGGCCTGCATCCGTTGGGCGGCCAAGTTGTCGACTTCGTCACGAGCGGCGCCCCGGTCTCGCCCAGCTCATCGACCTGCACCACTGCCGCCAACGGCACGTGCAGCGTCACCTTCACGAGCACCGTCGTCCGATCCCCCGCGACCACCACGTTCACCGCGGAGGACGGCAAGGTTGCGTCTAACCAGGAGACCCTGATCCAGTCCTCGACCACCAGCAGCACGTCGCTCGTGGCTTCCTCCACCTCTTTGGTCACCAACCAACCGGTGACGTTCTTCGCGCTCGTCAGCAGCGCCGGCTCTATCGCGGGGACGGTCACGTTCGAAAACCATGGCGCGCCAATCGCCGGCTGTACCGGCGACGCGGTCAGCTCGGCAGCCACCACGAGCGCGACCTGCGAGACGTCTTTTGCGGCCGCGGGGTCCGCAGCGCAGGTTACGGCTGTGTTCACGCCGGGCCCTGGGTCGATCGCCCCCGGCTCGAGTAGCGGAAGCCTCAGCGTTTCGGTCGCGCGGGACTCAAGCTCTGTCTCCCTCCAGCTGCCGGGCGCGGGAATCGTGGGCCAGAGCCTCACCTACACCGCGGTCGTCGCGCCGCCGCCGAGTCGCCCCGGTCCGTACGAGCCATCGGGCACGGTTGAGTTCTTCGACAACGGGCAACCGATCAAGTCCTGCACCAGCCAACCGCTGGTCAACTCAATCGCCACCTGCACGCTCGCCTATAGCCGGCGTGGCGGGCACAGCATCAGCGCAAGCTACGGCGGCGACGCAAACTTCGCCGGCTCTGCGTCGTCGGCCACGCAGATCACGGTTCAGCCGTACATCCTGGGGACCATCAAGTCGACGATGCGATGGACGTTCTACTACACGCCTTCCTATACCAAGGTGATCGAGTTACTCGTCAAGGGGACGTCGGTCGGTGACAGCCTGACCGTCAAATGTGCCGGCCGGGGCTGCCCGTTCGCTGCGCGAGTCAGCGTTGTGACGAAGGGCAAACGGTGCGGCAAAGGAACGAAGCGCAAGTGTCGGGGCGGCGGGGTCGCGAATCTAACGTCGCGGCTCGCGGGCCACCGCCTCTCTGTTGGCACGAAGCTCACTGTCGTGATCGACAGGACGCGGTGGATAGCGAAGTACTACGCGTTCACCGTTCGAGCTGGGCGCGGGCCGCGGGTCAAGGTCAGCTGCCTCGCCCCCGGGCACTCCAAGCCCGGCGTAGGCTGCTCCATGTAGGTCCGCAGCCTGCTCCCCGACCAATACGCACTACGGCTCGGCTTGCCGCCGTTCGCACGCGGGCCCCGCGGACCAGCATCTTGGCGGCTACTCCGCGCCGACTCCCTCGCCAAGCGGATCGGCGCCGTAGTCGTTGACCTTGACGTAAAGGTTGACCGCGCCCGCCGAGTTCTCACGCAGATGCCAGGTCCTGTGACCGCGGAACATCACCACGTCCCCGGGCTGGTCAGCGATCCTCACGGCACCCTCTGGGAGTTCGTTGGCATCGACGTAGGTCGCCTTCTCGACCTCGTTGACCTCGTCGGTGTCGTCCGGCCACAGCAAGAGCCGCGAGGCCCCGGGGATCGTCACCGAGAAGCCCACCGAAACCTGCGAGGCAGCCCGGTCCTTGTGCGCAGGCGGGTGCGGGTTGGCATTCGCCTCATACGCCTGCATGTGGCGCTCTGAGAGCGTCATCCCACCACGATCCAGCCCACAGACGTCCGAGATCACGTCGAATAGCTCGCCCGGATAGTCGACGCCGTCCGGAAAGGTGTAGAGCGCCTGCTCCTTCTTGCCTTTGATCGCGTGAGCGTCCAGCTTCGTCTCGTTGAAGTGCTCGTTGGCAAAACCCTCCAACTCAGCGAGAAATTCATCGCTCATCCCGCCCCGAACCAGCACCCAACCTTGTTCGGCGAACTGCGCACGAGCGGCGTCGACGTCAAAGTCAAAGATCTTCATGGTCCCCTCCTTTGTCCCTCCTTGGACTGGTCGGGCGCCGCCACGAGGCGCGCGCCTATCCGATCCGGCGTGGTCGAAAACTGCGACCCGTCGAGACCGGAGATCCGGCGTACTTTGACATCGAATCTCCGGCCTCGCGGGTCATTTGCCGTTTCAGCAGGCCGTGGTAATGCTGTCTGCTGATCAGGTGATAGTGACGCCTCGTCGTCGCGACGATCTTGATCACGTAGGTTCCGTGATTCGGCAGGCGCCGGACGGTCACGTTGTGCCAATGGCCACGCTCCCGCAGCCGGTGGCGTCCGTTGACGAAAACGTCGATCTGGGCGATGTGCTTGCTGTTGTGGTGGCTGACCAGTCTCAGCAGTCGCAGGAACACGCTTCGCCTGGCCAGGCACTTCGTGTTGGATGGCAGCCCCGCCGCGCCCGGTGATACGGGTGTCCCAATCGACGATACGGGGTTAGTCGCTGGTAGGCCTGGGCCTGCCGACTCCGGACCCTCGTTGAGCTCGTTGTACCACATCTGGGCCACCCAATCGACCTGCTCATGAGCAGCGCCCGACGGGCAATCGTAGTGCGTGTCGGGATCCATGACGCAGCGCCATGGGGACGTCGCGGTCGGCATGATCATGTCGGTGTCAAAGCCGTTGTAGACGACCAGCCCGCTGCCGGGGGTCGCGTATGCGACCTGCGCGCCCTGCTCGGTCGTTGGCGTTCGCCCCCTGTGCCGCGGCAAACCACCCCTGCCCCAGCGAGGTCAGCAGATTCGAATCGCCGACCGCATCGGTGTAGTGCTGCATCTCGGCAATGTTCACGTACGACGGATCGGCGGGATTTGCGCTGATCAGGCTGGTGTTGACGCTGATCGTCGAGGTCCCGGAGCTCAGGCCGCAGTCGTTGCAACTGGCCCCAACCACGGTGGTACCCGCTGGTTGCCCCAACACCCAGGAATAGTCGTTCCCATGCGTCTCGTCGGCATCGTGGATCAGGAGCTTGCCGCCGTTGGCGACAAACTGCGCCAGCGCGGCCGTCGCCGACTTGGACAGCTCAGTCGTCCTCACCTCGTTTAGCACGACCGTGTCGAACTTCGACAGCTCGGCGGGCGTGATCTGAGTCAGCCCGACGTCGGTGAATGAGAACTTGCCAAACGACTCGCTCGGGTTCCCAGCAACGGTGGACGAGATCGGCATGATCCCGTCCATGTTGTTGTAGCCCTCGGGCGGATTGGGCTGATTCGACGGAATCAAAGCCACGTTGTGGCTGACCGTGTACGCCATCGCCGGCGTGGCGAAGATCGCAACGGCCGCGCTCAGGATCCCGGCGAGCGCCACACTCCGCGCGATAACGGCCGGACGAATCCAGCTGGACCCCGCTCCGGGCCCGCGGCGGAGCGCGCTCCGCCGCACAGTATTTTCAACGACTCGCGCGGAGTCGCGTGACGAACGTTTCATCAAGTACTTCCCCCTTTGTGGGTCTGTCGTTGCCCCTTAGGCGGACCGAGCCTCCGGCCCTGCGGCCCGGCGCCCTTATTTCTGTTGTGCATTCGGACCTGGCAGCCCCACCGGCCCGCCGTCAAAACGTCACCATATCCTCGCAAACCTGTCAAGCAGGCGAAAGTTGCGGTCGAAACGTAGCGCGAGTGCGAGGGGTTCTCGGCGCCTGTAGCCACTACGTCGGCCAACCGTCTGCTTGTAAACCTGCCTGTACTCGACGGCCCCCTGTACGCGGAAGAGGCGCTCCTACAGCACGATGCGGCGCTGTCCGCTTGCTGACATGTCCCAGGATCGGCGACCGCCAGTAGCGATCCTCGAAGCGAAGACCCTTGCGTTCAACCGGCCTTTCCCGGATCATATGCACTTCAGGCAGGTCCGATTAATTTTTGGGGGTATTTAGATGTCAGCTACGAAAACCGTAGTTAGCAAGCCGAAGAGCGCCGAAATGCATCCCGGGCCCGGATTCCGTGTCCGGCGCTGGGTCGAACGTCCGCCGGAGGACACCTTGCCGCGGCTGGCGCGGTTCGAGACGCCGACCATCTCGGATCTGATGAATCGTCTCTACACGATGTCGTCGCTGATCAGGAACCTGACGGATCCGTCGCTCAGCATCATTGGCCCCGCGTGCACCGTGAAGGTCTATCCGGGAGACAACCTCATGGTCCACAAAAGCCTCGATATCGCGCAGCCTGGAGATGTGATCGTCGTCGATGCGGCGAACTCCGGCAACACAGCGGTGCTGGGTGATCTGATCTCCACCAAGGCTCGGCACCGCGGCATCAGAGGCTTTGTCGTCGATGGCATGATCCGTGACCTTCCCCACATTCAGGCCCTCGGGGACTTTCCGGTATTCGCCCGGGGCGTGACGCCAATCGGTCCACTTCATCGCGGCCCTGGCGAGATCAACCACCCCGTCTCGGTCGGTGGCATCGTCGTCCAGCCGGGCGACATAGTCGTCGGCGATCTGAACGGCGTCGTCGTCGTCCCGCGCGCGATTGCCGGTGACCTGATCGCGCGGCTTGAGGCGCGCGAGGCGGCCGAGTCGGACTACACCGCCGCGGTCGCGCGCGGCGATTTCTCCAACGACTGGGTCGATCAGATCCTCAGCAATAATGGGGTCCGAATCGAGACTGAGTAGGGCTGGCGCAAGATGGCTGATGCCGTGACGCCGAACGGGCTGGCACTGTCCCGTTCGGCGTTCGCCAACAGCTCGAGCCCAGGGCGGTAACCAGCTGTGTGCAGCCTTTCGTTCATCGGTTACGGGGAGTTCGCGGATGCAATTGCCCGCGGTTTGTCCGCTACCGGTGTCGAACTCTGCGCCTACGTCCGCCCGCGGACAGACCCATCCGCGGCGCAGGCCCGGAGCGAACGCATGAGCTCTGCCGGCGTGCGCCCGGCCGAATCGCTGAGTGCGGCGCTGACCGACGCTGATGTCGTGATCGCGGCCGTACCCGCCTCGTCCGCCAGTGACGTCGTGGAGGCTTGTGCGCCACACCTGCACAGCGGCCAGATCTACGTCGATCCGTCGTCCAGCCTGCCGGCCGCAAAGCGCGCCGCCGCGGAACTCGTCGCACACGCCGGCGCGGCGTATGTCGACGTTGCTGTACTCGGGACGGTCGTGACCGCCGGCGCTGGCGTTCCGATGCTCGCCGCGGGTGATGGCGCGGCGCGGTGGAGCGACGAGGCCTCTGCTTTGGGCCTGAACGTAACCGCGATAGCCGGCGCGGCGGGCGATGCGGCGCTCGTCAAGCTGCTGCGCAGCGTGTTCATGAAGGGGCGGGATGCGCTGGTGCTCGAGATGCTGCTGGCAGCGCGACGCCACGGCGTGGATGAGGCCGTCGTGGCCAGTATCGGTGGCGCCGGCGAGCAGGTCCCGTTCCCCAGTCTCGCCGAACGCGTGATGTGTTCGCTCGCTGTCTACGCCGAGCGCCGGGCCGACGAGCTGGCCGACGCCGCAGTCCTCGTGCGTGACGTCGGCATCGAGCCGCTGATGGCTCAAGCCGGAGAGAGCCGACTGCGCCAGCTCGTGGACTCCGGGCTGTGCGCGCGCTTCGGCGGAGAGCGCCCGCATGATCTGGCCGAGGTGCTGAGGGCCCTGGAGGCGCTGGACAAGGAGCACAGCGCCGATGTCGTGTCCGGTCGCTGACCCGACCGGTCGCCGCCTTAGACGCGCCGCGCGAGCCGCGCGCGGCGAGCGCAGCTCCTAGTTGGCTAACTTCTGCGCTCCAGGCGCTCGCGGATCAGCCGGGTGACCTCGCCGCCGTCGGCGCGGCCCTTGGTCTCGCGCATCACGTATCCGACCAGCGGTCCGATCGCCTTCATGTTGCCCTCCCTGACCTTGGCGGCGGCGTCGGGATCGGCGGCGAGCGCGCTGTCGACGATCGCCCGCAGCTGATCGCCGTCATCGCCGCTGAGCGCCCCCAGGCCCTCGCGGGCGACGATCTCGCGCGGGTCGCCGCCCGACTGGACGAGCGTCGTCAACACCTCGCGGGCGGCGTCGCGGCTGACCTCCTTGGCCGCGACCATCGTCGCGAGCGTCGCCAGCGCCCCGGGCTGCACGTTGCTGGTGGCCGGGTCGGCGTCGGAACCGATGCGCTCCACGAGCTGTGGGATCCAGTTGGCGATCACGATCGCCGACTCGCCGCCGCCGTCGGCGACCGCGAGCGCGCGCTCAAAGTAGTCGCCGAGCTCGCGGCGGAACGCGAACTCGTGCGCACGATCGGCGTCGAGACCGAGTTCGCGCTCGAACCGCTCCGCGCGCGCGGCGGGCAACTCGGGCAGTTGCTCCTGCGCCGCCGCCAGCATCCCGGCGTCGACGTCGAGCGGGACCAGGTCGGGCTCCGGGAAGTAGCGGTAGTCGTGCGCCTCCTCCTTGGAGCGCAACGGCGTCAGCGTCCCGGACGCCGGATCGAAGTGAAGCGTCTCCTGCGAGACCGGCTCGCCCAACTCGAGCAGCGACACCTGGCGGTCGAGCTCGGCTCGCACCCCGCGCTCGAGAAACCTGAACGAGTTCATGTTCTTGAGCTCGGTCTTGGTCCCGAGCGATTCGGAGCCGGCCGGTCTGACCGAAACGTTGGCGTCTGCCCGCAGTGAGCCCTCCTCCATGTTCACGTCGGAGACGTCGAGCTGGCGCAGCGTCGCGCGCAGCAGCGTCAGCCACTCGCGCGCCTGCTCAGGCGAGCGCAGGTCCGGCTCAGTGACGATCTCCACCAGCGGCGTGCCGCCGCGGTTGAAGTCGACGACGCTGCGATCGGAGCCGTGGATCCGCCCGCTCTCTCCCAGGTGCACGAGCTTTGCCGCGTCCTCCTCGAGGTGGACGCGGTGGATCCGGACATCGGCGAGGCTCCCGCCGCGGCACAGCGGAACGTCGTACTGCGAGATCTGGTAGCCCTTCGGCAGATCGGGATAGAAGTAGTTCTTGCGATGAAACAGCGAGCGCGGCGCGATCTCCGACCCGAGCGCAAGCCCGATCATGATCCCGAACTCGACCGCGCGCGCGTTGAGCACCGGCAGGGCGCCGGGAAGGCCGAGGCAGACCGGGCACGTGTGGACGTTCGGCGGGTCGCCGAACGACAGCTCACAGCCGCAGAACATCTTCGTCCGCGTCTTGAGCTGGACGTGGATCTCGAGGCCGATCACCGGCTCGAAGCTGGTCATCTCCGCGCCGCGCTCCCATCAAAGCGGATCGCACGCTCGAGCGCGTAGGCGGCCTCGAGCAGACGCTGTTCGCTGAACGCCGGGCCGGCGAGCTGGAAGCCGACCGGCAGCCCGTCGCTGAGCCCCGACGGGATCGAGATCGCGGGGATCCCGGCGAGCGGCATCGGCACAGTGCAGAAGTCGTTCATATACATCGCCAGGGGGTCGTCGGTCTTCGTGCCCAGCTCGAATGCGACCCACGGGCTCGTCGGCGTGACGACGAAGTCAAAGGTTTCGAACACCGCCCTGAAATCGTCGGAGATCTTGGTCCGTACCTTCTGCGCGGTGCCGTAGTAGGCGTCGTAGTAGCCGCTCGACAGCGCATACGTCCCGAGCATGATCCGCCGCTTGACCTCGGGGCCGAAGCCGGCCGCGCGGGTGCGGCTGTACATGGTCTCCAGGTCGGCGTCGCCGTCGACCCGCAGCCCGTAGCGGACGCCGTCGAACCGGGCCAGGTTCGCCGATGCCTCGGCCGGCGCGATCAGGTAGTAAGCCGACAGAGCGTGCGGGGCATGCGGAAGCCGGCAGGACTCGATCGTCGCGCCGAGCCGCTCGGCGAGCTTCAGCGTCGCCTCGAAGCTCTCCCGCACGCCCGGTTCGATCCCGGCGCCCGACTCCGAGCCGCCCAGCAGCTCCTCGGGGATCCCGAGCCGGATCCCGCGCAGGTCCTCGACGCTCGGCAGCTCGATCGAGCCCGGGAACGCGAGCGAGGTCGAGTCGCACGGATCGTGACCCACCATCTTCGACAGCAGCAGTGCCGCGTCGGTCACGTCGCGGGTCAGCGGTCCGGCCTGATCGAGCGAAGACGCAAACGCGATCATCCCGTAGCGAGAGCACGCTCCGTAGGTCGGCTTGACGCCGACGATCCCGCACAGCGCCGCCGGCTGGCGGATCGAACCCCCGGTGTCGGTGCCGATCGCCCAAGGCGCCAGCCCGGCCGCGACGGCGGCCGCGCTTCCACCCGATGAGCCCCCCGGCACGCGACCGCGGTCCCATGGGTTGAGGACCGGGCCAAAGCCCGAGTTCTCGTTCGACGAGCCCATCGCGAACTCGTCCTGGTTGGTCTTGCCGAGCAGCGGCGCCCCGGCCTCGAACAGCTTCTTGGCCACGGTCGCCGTATACGGCGGCCGGTAACCCTCGAGGATTCGCGACCCCGCCTGACTCGGAACCCCGGCGGTGCAGAACAGGTCCTTGACAGCCAGCGGCACGCCTGCCAGCGGCGCCTCGGGGTCGATCGCCGGGTCGGGAGCGGCGTCGGCGACCCAGGTGAACGCGTTCAGCTCGTCGCTTGCGGCGCGCTCCCGGTAGGCGTCGAACAGCTCAACTGCGTCGATCTCCCGCGCGCGGATCTTCGCGGCCGCAGCGGCCGCGGTCAGCTCGATTAGCTCGCTCACTGTGCCGCCGCGCCCGGGCTCGGAACGCCGAAGCCGCCGTCGACCGGCTCCGGAGCGGCCTCAAGGATCGCGTCACGAGGAAGGCACGGAGTCGGCTCGTCGGGCCGGAGCACGCTCGAGATATCGACCACGTGTGAGGTCGGGGGCACTCCGTCGAGATCGAGCTCGCGGATCCGCTCGACGTGATCCAGCACCTTGGACAGCTCCGCCGACATCCGCTGAACCTCTTCCTCGTCGAGCTCCAGCCGCGCGAGGCGAGCAACGTGTAGGACCTGGGCGCGGTCGAGCATGCGACCCATTCTAGGATTGGGCGCCGGGCGCGGGCGTCAGCCTTCCTGGTCGAGCGCGATGGTTGGGATCTCGGCGTTGCCCGCCGGATCGGGCCGATCCTCCTGCCGCAGCGAGCGAAACCCCCCGACCGTCAGCGCGAGCGCGCTCGCCAGCCCGACGTACGCAGCCGGCTTCTGGACGAGCAGCCCATCGGACCCCGGCACGCTGATCAGGACGCGATAGATCAGCCACAGCGACGTCAGCGCCCCGAGCACAGTGACGATCACGCTGAGCGACACGGGTATCGCCGGCGCGCGGCAGGCCGCCTGCAGGACGGCGAGCGCAAGCCCGGCGATGATCGTCACGAGGATCAGCCACCGCAGGTGGATAAACACGTCCCAGCCGGTGATCTGAGCCACACCGGACGCCCCGGGGTAGCCGTACCACGGCAGCAGCATCGTCACCAGCAGCACGAGCGCTCCGGTACCGGCGATCCATTCGCCGCTCCGCAGCCGTGAGAGCTTGAGGTCCATCGGCTTACAGACGCCCGAAAGTGGCCGGCGTGCGGGCCCGAACGGTCAGGTAGACGAGCGCCGCGGTCAGGACCACGGCGACCCAGAAGCCGTAGCCGAACAGGCTCCAGTGGATGTTGAACAGGAATTTCAGCGCCAGGAAGACGGCCGTCACGGCCGCCAGCACGAACCGCGTCTGCGTGCGACCGCCCGACAACGACGGCAGCTGCGCGGCCGGCGACAGCCGTTGCACCGCGAGGTCGGCGAGCAACGCCACGGCCGACAGCACGGCGAGCACGCCGAGCCAGCCGTCGGGCGCGCCAGTCGCGGTCACGCTGAGCGGCCCGAAGCTGAACCACGGCAAAAACAGCAGGTCGATGATCAGCGCCAACGCCACCGCACCCATGATCCAGTCATCCCGAGAGATGTTGTCGGTCTTCAGCCCGGCCCTCCGTTGGTGACCAATGGCACAACTCTGGCTCGCTCGGGGCTGCTTCAGCGCGGGGACGATCAGATGCCACGGGCGGCTACCGGAATCTACCGTGCGCGATCGTCGGACACCACTCGCTGTCTGTGCCTCGGGCGCAGCGACACGGCGCGCGCGTGGGTCCGCTGCTCGCCGATCGCCTCAAACCCGCCGAGCGCGATTCCGAGCGCGCACATCAGGCCGAGGAACGCGCCCAGCTTCTGGTCGATCACGCGGCTGGCCTGCGGGAGGTCGATCAGCACCCGGTACAGGAGCAGCGCCGAGGTCAGCGACCCGAGCGTGACCAGCGCCCAGCTCGTATTTGTGCGCGTGCCATGCGACCGCTGTGACGCGTGCAGCACGACAGAGCCCAGCGCGGCGACGATCGTCACCAGCATCACCCAACGAACGATCGTCAGACCGTGCCAGGCGTTCTCGGCGGTCGAGACCGCGGGGCGCGCCGCCGACGGATCGGGCACGCCGGCGACCCCGTACCACTTGGTCGCAAACATCAGGAACAGCAGACCCAGCGCACACAGAGCGCTGGTCAGTTCGCCGCGATAGACGCGTCCTCTAGGCGCCGGCGCGGTCCCCTCGGTGTCCTGGTCGACGTCGGCGGCAGCCATCAGCGCCGCACGGTAGTCGATCGCTCAGCGCTTGGAGATCGGAGCAAGGTCGGCGACCAGCTTGCGTTCCGAGCGGTCGGTCGCGAAGCGGATCACGACGATCCCGCCCGGTTCGACGCCGGTCACGACCCCTTCGCCAAAAGCTGCATGTACGACATCGTCCCCGAGCCGGAACGCGGCCGGCGCGGGTGCGTCCCCCGCCGGCAGGTCGGCGCCGCCGCGCCTCCAGGACGTCGCCCGCGCGCGGAACGATCCGAACGCCCTCGGAGCCTGCTGCTCACGATCGGTGAGCTCGTCTGGAATCTCGTTCACGAACCTGCTCGGGGCCCCGAAGTTGCGCGCTCCGAACACCGTTCGGGTGCGGGCCCAGGTCAGGTACAGGTCCCGCTCGGCGCGCGTGATGCCGACATAGCAGAGCCGGCGCTCCTCTTCGAGGCCGCCCTCGTCGAGCGCCCGCGAATGCGGGAACACACCCTCCTCGCAGCCGATCATGAACACGATCGGGTACTCGAGCCCCTTGGCATTGTGGAGCGTCATCAGCGTCACCAGCCCCTCGTCGTCGACTCGCGTGTCGGCGTCGGCGACGAGCGCGACCTGCTCCAGGAACTCGGCCAGCGAACCATGATCGCCGGCCACCGCGTCGTACTCGACGGCGACGTTGACCAGCTCCTCGAGGTTCTCGATCCTGCCTTGCGCCTCGATCGTGCGCTCGGCCTCGAGCGCCTCCAGATAGCCGGTCTCCTGCAGGGTCTCGTTGAGCAGCTCCGAAGCCCGCGCCCCCGTCTCGAAACGCTCGCGCAGGACCTCCATCGTGCCCATGAAGCGCCGCAGCGCCTTGATCGCGGCGGCGCCGAGCGCGGGGACCTCCTCGGGCGCGACCGCCAGCTCCCAGACGGTCTCTCCGGTCGTGTTGGAGTGCGCCAGCAGCCGCGAGATCGAGGTCGACCCGATCCCGCGTCGCGGCGAGTTGACGATCCGCGTGAACGCGCCAACGTCCTGCGGGTTCACCAGCGTCGTCAGGTAGGCGATCGCGTCCTTGATCTCGGCCCGCTCGTAGAACTTCGTGCCGCCGATCACCTGATAGGCGATCTCGGCCCGGACGAGCGTGTCCTCGAGCACCCGCGACTGCGCGTTGGTCCGGTAGAAGACCGCGATCTCCGCGCGCGAGGTCCCCTCATCCACGAGCCGCTGGATCTCGCCGGTCACGTAACGCGCCTCGGCGTGCTCGTCGTCGAGCTCGCGGGCCTTAATTGGATCGCCCTGCCCGAGTTCGGTCCACAGCGACTTCGGCTTCTGGCCGCGGTTGTTGCGGATCACCGCGTTGGCTGCGTCGAGGATCGTCTGCGTCGAGCGGTAGTTCTGCTCGAGCTTGACGACGTGCGCGTCGGGGAACGTGTCCTCAAAATTCAGAATATTGGTGATATCGGCGCCGCGGAAGCTGTAGATCGAGTTGTGCGTGACGATGCCGTTGGCGATGAAATTGTGGGTGTGCTCGATGTTGAGGTCGTAGACCGGACGATCGAGTTCGATGCGCTCGACCGTTTCGACGACGTCGTAATCGCCGTTCCCGTCGAACATCACCATCCCGGGCCGCACCGACGAGGCGGCAGTGAACGGAAGCGAGTTCCCAGCGAGGTCTACGCGGTTGGACCCCAGACGCGCCGACGGGCGGATCGAGACGTCATCCAGCGTGCTCGCGATCTGCTTGGCCATCTGCTGGATCGTTGCCATGTCCTTGCAAGCGGTCTCAAACCGCCAGCCATCTGAGCCCCGTCGCGCCGGCCGCAGACTCAAGCCGATGTTCTCCAGCGCTTGCCTGCCGCCCTGGTCATACCCGAATAGGGCGAGCCGGTGCATCGGGGTTCGACCACGCCGGTCACCGCAGAGAGAGATCGCGAGACGACGTCGTCGCACCTCCGTGCGTGTGTAGGTGCCCGCTTGAAAATGAGGGCGATCGAAGAACAAGCCGGAGTCGGCGAGCAGCCGAAGGCCACCGCCGCGCGTGTCGAGCTCTGAGAACAGACGAGCAAGGAGATAGTGATCGCCGATAAGGCTGTGGCCCACACCACCACCCCGCGGCCGGGCGACGAATGGGACCGTGGGAAGCCCATACTTGGCAGCTAGCAGAGCCTCGGCGAAGCGGGCTTCGGCCTCGGTTTGATGGGTCGAGATCACCCACGCGGCATCGGCGCCCTCGCCTCGCGTTCGTGCTGCGACTCCGACGACTGCCTTGGTCTGTCCCCTCGTGTACGTCCTCGAGGTGCCAACTCGAAAACCGCGGTCGCGTCGCCACATCAGATACGTCATGTGGAGCTGCGGCGTGCGCCCAACCACGTAGCCGGCGAAATGTACGTGCTCAGGAGTGCTCAACAGCCGAGTTCCCGAACGCGTGGTGATTGCGATCCCGTCGGTCCGCTCGGAACGGTGCACCCCCAGCACCCTTGCCGGGCGAAAGTCGCCACTGCCGTATCCAGACATAACGCTGTCGCCAACGCACACCCGCTCGATGGGGCAGGACGAGCCGTCCGCCATCGTCACCAACGTCCCCTCAACGAGGCACTGCGCGTCATCGCCGACCACCATCAGGTTGCGGCGCTCGCCCGCGAGCAGCTGTAGCCACCGGTACTGGGCGTGGTTGGTGTCCTGGTACTCGTCGACGAGCACGTGCCGGAAACCGTTGGCGTAGCGCTCGCGGACCTCGGGGAACAGCTCGAGCACGTTGACCGCCCGGACCAGCAGGTCGTCGAAGTCCATCGCGTTCATCCGGTGCAGCTCGCGCTCGTAGGAGCGGTATACGTCGGCGACCGTCTGCTCGAAGAACGATCCGACCATCTGCCCGTACGCCTCGGCGTCGCGGAGCTTGTTCTTGGCGTCGGAGATCTGCGCCTGGACCGACGCCGGCGTGAAGCGCTTGGGATCGATCCCGTGCTCGTCGAGGCAGCGCTTGACCAGCCGGCGTGAATCGGCCTGGTCGTAGATCGTGAACTGACGGGTGTAACCCAGGCGCGGCGCCTCGGCGCGCAGCATCCGGGCGCAGGCGGCGTGGAACGTCATCACCCACATCGCGCGCACGCGGCCGCCGACGAGCAGCTCGGCGCGGTCGCGCATCTCCCCGGCCGCCTTGTTGGTGAACGTGATCGCGAGGATTTCGTTCGGCTTCGCGGCGTCGGTCGCGACCAGGTAGGCGATCCTGTGGGTCAGGACGCGAGTCTTGCCGGAGCCGGCGCCGGCCAGGATCAGCAGCGGACCGTCCCCGTAGGTGACCGCCTCGCGCTGGGGCTCGTTGAGCCCGGCAAGCAGCGCTTCGATCTCGTCGGTCACGTCGGCCATCGTGAATTTGAAGTTAGCGA
This sequence comes from uncultured Solirubrobacterales bacterium, assembly GCA_963756655.1. GTDB lineage: Bacteria > Actinomycetota > Thermoleophilia > Solirubrobacterales > Solirubrobacteraceae > Palsa-465. Next base: position 117,708 of record CAVWOQ010000021.1, on the reverse strand, counting down.
GCGGTGCGGCGGGGCGCCGCCCTACGATCGCGGCGATGGACGAGCTACGCCATGCCTGCGCTGCCGTCGCCGCGCGAGCCCGCCACGTGCAGATCGTCGCCGACGCGATCGGGCCCTACGCGGCGTCGCTCGCAACCCCGACACGGCGGCCTGAGGAGCAGCCACAAGCACGCGAGCGCGAGCGGCTGGCCGCGTTCTGGCTGACCCTCGACGCGATCAACTTCGGCTCCGGCTGGTTTCCCACGCTCGCCAAGCGAGATGGGCGATCGGGCTATCAGACGATCGCCGCCGGCGTCCGTGATCAGTTCGACCGCTACGGCCCGTGGACGGCCGCCGACTTGACCCAGATCAACGCTCCGAAGATCGCCGCGGTCCTCGGCCAGCGCCCCGGTCACGAGCTGATGACGCTGTTCGCGCGGTCGCTCAACGACCTCGGCACACAGGTCGACGCCGCGCATCGAGGCTCATTCACGGGCGTCGTCGAGTCGGCCGGCGGCTCGGCGGTTGCGCTCGCGCTAACTCTGGGGAGCTGGTCGTGCTTTGCCGACAGCTCGCGTTATGACGAGCTCGAGGTCCCGTTCCGCAAGCGCGCCCAGATCGCCGCCGCAGACCTCCAGCGCGCCGGCGTCGCCGAATTCGACGACCTCGCCGAGCTGACGATGTTCGCCGACAACCTCGTCCCGCACGTCCTCAGGCTCGATGGGGTGCTCGAGTTCGATGCTCGGCTGGTCGCGCGGATCGAGCGCGGCGAGCTGATCGAACACGGTTCGCCGGAGGAGGTAGAGATCCGCGCCTGCGCCGTGCACGCGGTGGAGCTGATCGTGGCCGCGCGCCCCGAGGCGTGCGCGGCCGAGATCGACCAGCTGCTGTGGCTGCGCGGCCAGGGCGCGCGCTACAAGGCCTCGCCGCGGCACCGCAGCCGCTGCACGGCCTACTGACCGGAGGCGATCTCCAGAGCCTGGGCCCGCATCCGCGCGATCACGTCGGCGCCCTGTTCGCCGACCAGCAGCTCCGGGTGGAGCGTGCCGCTCGCGAAGATGTCGATCGCCGGAAACCGGCCGACGCTGGTCAGCTCGTGGTCGAGCGCAATCACGGTCGTTTCACCGCCGATCGGATCGGTCGTCGCGGCGATCACGGTCAGCGAACCCCCGTCGACGATGTTGCGCGCCGACGCCAGCGCCTTGCGCGCCAGTTGTGGGCTGCAGCCGTCTAGCGAGTCGATCAGCACGACGGCAGCCGACCCGCGCGCCGCCAGCCGACGCGCCTGATCGATGACCGGTTCGATCGCGCCGTTCTGGGCGTCTTCGGAGGCGCCGAAGGTGAGCGCGGCGACCGGGACGACGCCGCCCTCGTTCCACTCCGACAGCTCCTCCGGCCTGACTCCCGCGAGCACGACCTGGACCGTGACGTCGTCGCGGTCGGCCAGCGCGAGCGCTATCCGCCTCAGCGTGTGCGACTTGCCCGACCGCGACTCGCCGACGATCGCGACGCGCGAGCCCTTGCCGAACGGCGTCAACCGGTCGATCGCCTTCAACGTCGCGTCCTCGGAGCCGAGCGTCAGCGGCTCGCTGGCGAACGCGGCCGGCAGATCGTCGAAGCGGACGCTGTCGGCTAGCTCCGAGGCTGGGCCGCCGTTGATCGTCTCGACCCGGATCAGCGACGCGAACCGCTCCGAGCGGCGCGGCGCGCGCTTGGGGCCGGTGACCCGATCGCCCGAGACGAGCTCGCAGCGCTTGACCTGAGCTGCGGAGATGTAGACGTCGTCGTCGGAGGCGTCGGGCGGCTGTACGCGGACAAAGCCCGATCCGTTGGCGAGCAGCTCGACCACGCCTTCGACGAGCTGCTCCTCCTCGCCGGCCTCGGACTCCTCGTCCGGCTCGGCTCCGTCCTCGTCCTGAGCCGCTGAGCGCTCGCCGCGCGCGGCGTTGCGGCCGCGGCCCCCGCGCCGTCCGCGGCGTCGCCGCGGGGCCGGCTCCTCGTCGTCGCCGGTCTCGGCCGCATCCTCGTCGCGTGCCCCATCCTCGTCGCGTGCCAGATCCTCTTCACGTGCCAGATCCTCGTCGCGTGCCTCATCCTCGTCACGTGCGACATCCTCGTCGCGTGCCACATCCTCGTCGCGCACGGCCTCCTCGTGCTCGGCCTGCGGCTCATCTTCGGGGCCGGGCGCCGACGGCTCGACGCCGGCCTGCTTGTCGAGGATCGCGTCGATCAGCGCGGCCCGCCTCAACCGGCGGTAGCCGTCGATCGAGAGCTCGGACGCGATCGTGTGAAGGTCTGCCAGCGGGCTCGCCTCGAGCGCGCTGCGGTCCAGTACTGACATCTGAAAACTCCTTTGCGTAGCGGATGAACGGTGGGCTCCGGTCGCGTTGGGCCAGCGACCGGCGATTCGCGCCTATCAGGCTAGCGGGCCGCCCGTACGGAACCCCGCTGGGTCGGGCGGTCCCTGATCCCAGCGGAGCGAGTCATCGACGCTCAGGGCCGGGTCGACCTCCAGCTCGCCGTTCAGCGCCGCCCGGACGGCGAGGAAGTCGGCCGTCGCGGCGACATCGTGAACACGGAGCATGTGCGCGCCGGCATCGACCCCGTGACTGATCGCCGCCAGCGTCCCGGCCAGCCGGTCGCGGGGACCACGGCCCGTCAGCGCGCCGACGAAGTCCTTGCGGGAAACGGCGAGTAGGATCGGCCGCTCGAGCGCCTGCAGCGCGTCGAGCGCGCGCAGCACCTCGATCGTCTGGGCCGGTGTCTTGGCGAAGTCGGGACCCGGGTCGAGCATCAGCTGCTCGAACTCGACGCCACGGCTGACGGCGAGCTCGATCCGCCGCTCGAGAAAGCCGCACACGTCGGCGACGATCCGGCCGTCGTAGGACGGATCGAGCAGCTTCTGCTTGGGTTCCGCGCGCGTGTGCATCAACACCAGTCCGGCGCCCGTCTCGGCGCAGACGTCGGCCAGCTCCGGGTCGCGCAGCCCGCTGACGTCGTTGACGATGCAGGCGCCGGCCGCGATCGCGGCGCGCGCCACGGCCGGCTTGTAGGTATCGACCGACACCAGTGCGCCGAGCTCTGAGCTGACGCGCTCGATCAGCGGCCCGACCCGCTCGATCTCGACCTCGGGCGTCACCGCCGGCCGGTTCGTGACCCCCGATTCGCCGCCGATGTCGATCACCCGCGCGCCGGCGTCCAGCAACCCAGCCGCGAGTTCAACGCGCTGATCAAGCGTCTGATGCAGGCCGGCGTCGGAGAACGAGTCGGGCGTGGCGTTGACGATCCCCATCAGCCACGGATGCCCGCCCAGCACCAGCTCTCCGGCGCAGGTGATCAGTTTCGCCGGCCTCGGGGTCACGACGTGGCTTCAGCCGCCAGCGCCGCGGGGTCGACTCCAGGCCGCCAGCCGCGATAGCACGCCGAGCCCTCGAGCATCGCGGCGTGCGCGCGAATGCAATCTGAGCAGTGTCCGAGGTGGTCGACGAGCCAGTCGTCGTCGGCGATCGCGACCTGCTCGCCGTCCTGGCGCAGGGTTGCGACGCGCAGCATCCGGTCGCGTTCGGCGCAGTCGCTGCGAGCCACCGCCGCGCCGCGCAGCTCAGCCCGCAGCCGCAGCCGCGACCGCGCCAGCAGCGGCGCCGCCGCCGCGGGGTCGATCCCGAGCACGAAACTGAGCTGCTCGTGCGACAGCCCGAGGAGCTCGCGCAGCGCCAGGGCCTCTCGCTGGCGCGGCGGAAGCCGCGCCGTCGCCGCGGACAGCTCGGCGGCCACCGCCGCCGACAGCTCGCCCGCGTCGGGCGCCCCGTCCAGCTGCGTCGTCGCCTCGGCCACGCCTCGGTCGCGACACCGTTTGACCGCATCGGTGAGCGTCGCGAGCTTGTCGTCGCCGCCGGCCTCGCGCGCCGAACGTGCGACCGCGACGGCGGCGGCGCGGTCGCCGAGCAGCCGCGCGCAAAACTCAACCAGCTCATCCATCGAATCGTGAGCTTAGCTCCGGCTCGCCGCCGTCCACCAGCAGTCCCTCCGCGCCCGCCTCCTCGGTGAACAGCCGTACCTCGTCTGCGACGCGCGCCTGGTCCCAGCCGAGCTCGGGCGCGATCGCCCGCGCCACCAGCAACGGAGCCGCGCCCTCGGGCGATTGCAGCTGACGCGCGGCGAGCAGGCCGAGGCGGGTGCGCCGCAGGAGCACGTCGCCGACGCTCCGCGCCTGCTCATCGCGGGCGCTGAACGAAGCCTCCGCCAGCAGGTCCGGCAGTCCGGGGACGATCGGCCGCGCGAGCGCCAGGTCGCCCGCCGCCAGCTCCAGCACGCGCTCCGCCGCATGGCCATACCGCCCGGCGAGCTGCCCGTAGGCGTCGTCGCTCACGCCCGACACCCGTCGAAGGGCGTCGGGGTCGATCGGCGCTCCGAGCGGGATCTCGTGTGTACGGCACGGAGCCTCGCGGCCGTCGCGCTCGACGAGCCGGTCGACGACCAGCTTCGCCATCCGCCGCCACGTCGTGAGCTTCCCGCCGGTGATCGTGATCAGGCCGCTCGAGGTCTCGTACAGCTCCGCCTTGCGGGAGATGTCGACCGACTTGCGGCTATCGCCGCTCGAGATCAGCGGCCGCACGCCCGCGTAGGCGCCGGTCAGATCGCGGTGGGAGAGCTCGACGGCGAAGAACTCGTTGACGGCGGCGAGCAGATAGTCGACGTCCTTGGTCGACGGCCGCACGTGATCGAGCTCGCCGTCGTAGTTGCTGTCGGTCGTGCCGATCAGGCTGCGTCCGAGCCACGGCAGCGCGAAGATCGACCGTCCGCCGCCGGCCGGGACGATCGCCCCCGCGGTCAGTGGCAGGTCGTCGAGCGAAACCGTGATGTGGGTGCCGCGGCTCGGCACGATCCGCGGGACTTCGGCCTCTGAGTGCAGCTCCTCGGGCCGGATCCGGTCGGCCCAGACGCCGGTCGCGTTGACGACGTTCGCCGCCCGCACGACGAACGAGCTGCCGGTCTCACGATCGCGCACCGTCACCCCGATCCCAGCGGTCAGCTCAGTGACCTCGAGGCGGTTGGCGATGATCGCGCCGAAGCGCTCGGCCTCGCCGAGCACCGTCAGCACGAGCCGGGCGTCGTCGGTCTGACAGTCGTAGAACAGATAACCGCCGGTCGGGTTGCGCGCCGCGAGCGCGGGCAGCAGCTCACTCGCCTCCTCGGCGGTGATCGCACGATGGCGCGCCGGGCTCCACTCGGTGTCGCTCTGCTCGGCCGCACGGCGCCTCCGTCCGCGCAGCGACGGAGCCGCCATCACGTCGTACATGTTCAGACCGATGCCGGTCAGCCGGTCCGGCCTGTCGCCGTCGAATGCCGGTACGACCATCGGCAGCGGCCGCACGAGGTGCGGCGCGAGCTTGACCATCAGCTGTCGCTCGAGCAGCGCCTCGCGGACGAGACCGAGGTCGAAGCTCTGCAGGTAGCGCAGGCCCCCATGGACGAGCTTCGACGACCGGCTGCTGGTGCCGGCGGCGAAGTCGGCCTGCTCGACGAGCGCGACGCTGTAGCCGCGCGAGGCGGCGTCGAGCGCGACGCCTGCGCCCGTTATCCCGCCACCGATCACGGCGACCTCGAACTGCTCGTCGGCCAGCGTCTGCAGCGCGCGCTCGCGGTTCAGCATGCGGCCAACATAGCCGCAGGCTGATCCGGCCGCGGGGCTAGCTGCCGGCCTGCTTGTAGAGCCCGAGCACGACCTGGTACCAGGCCGGCGAGGTCTCCTGGTAACCGGGGCAGCACGGCGGCCCGCCAGGGGCGCTGATCCCGATCTCGATGTGCGGACCCGAGGACAGCCCGACGTCGCCGCACCCGACCTCGGCGATCGGCTCGCCGGCGGTCACCGTCGCGCCGACCGGCACCAGCGCCGGGGCGGCGTGCCCGTAGTAGATGTAGCGCCCCTCGTAGACGCCACTCGAGACCTTGATGACCGGCGCGTACGGTCCGAAACCTTCGATCCCCTCCTGCACGATTGTGCCGGCCGCCATCGCGACCTCGACGACCTGCGGGCCACATGCGTTGTTGACGGTCCCGATGTCGATCCCCTGGTCGAGCGTCCAGTCGCTCGGCGCCAGCACTCGTGACAGCGGTGTCAGCGGGAACACGAGACCGCTCGAAGACGGCGCGGTACCAGCGCCGGCGGCTACGCCGACCCCCTTGACCACCTGCGCTACCGCGGCCTGGAGGGTGGCGGCCGTGCGCGCTCCGACGGTCCCGCTCGCCGGCGACAGCGCGTGTGCGCGCTGGAAGCGGGTCACTGCGCTCTTGGTCATCGGGCCGAAGTAGCCGGTCTCGGGGAGCATGTAGCCGACGTCAGTCAGCCACGATTGGAGCGTCTTGACATCGACGCCGCGGTCGCCCTTGCGAAGCACCCGCGCGAACACCTGCGAGCCGTGGCTCGGGTCGACGATCCCGCTCGGGTTCGAAGCCCCGGCCAGACCGGCGCCGCCGGAGCTCGCCGTCGCGACGGCCGCGGGAACGAGCATCGCCAGCACCATCGTGATCAGCACTCGTCGAACTGGACCCATCGCCTCCAAGCGTTCGACGAAGCCCGTGCCGCGAGCCCTTTTGCGCCTGGGCATGCACACGTTCCGGTTCGAGAAGCTGCTGAAAATAGGCACGTAAGACGGGGCCCGCTGGGCGGGGTCTTGCAGACGGTGGTGCCTGATTGGCCGGCGGAGTTAGCTGACGGGCTCGCGCTCTGGGGGTGAGCGCTTCTCGCGGATCACCGCGGGATTCGCCCCGAAACTACTCGGGCTCCCCGCTCCCCGGGGCGGCTATCCGAGGATTAGGCGAGCGGCAACCTATCAGAATCCGCCGACGCGTTGGCGTCGTCCGCCGCGGACGAGCGTTACTTGTCCGCGGGGTCCGCGACGCCCGCCTGCTGACGCTCTTGGATCAGTTCCTTGATCCGATCGACGGTCTCGTCCGACATCCGCCGGATCTCCCAATGGGTGAGCTTGATCAGCCGCATCGGCGACGTTGCGATCACGTCGGCGTTGCGGGGATGGTGCTCCAGCAGGCCCATCTCGCCGATCAGGTCCCCGGCTTTCAGCGAAGCGATCTTCTGCCCACCCTGGATCACGTCGGCGGTCCCCTCCTCGACCGCGATCAACTCGACCGAGTAGTCGCCCTCCTTCATCAGGATCTGGCCCTCCGACGCGCTCGTCTCGGTCGCGAACGTCGCCAGGCGCTTTGCCTCCTCAGGCGAGAGCTCGGAGAAGATCGGTATCGCTGTCAGGCGGTTGATGTCCATCGTCGATCCTCGCTTGCTGGTTTGTCGCGCCGCGACTCTACCCGCAGACGCAGCAATCAAGCCAGAACTTTGACTAAAGCGCCTGGACCTCGGACGTGATCTCGCTCACAGACGACTTCGCGTCGCCGAACAGCATCGACGTCTTGGGCTCGTAGAACAGCGGATTGTCGATTCCGGCAAAGCCCGACGCCATCGAGCGCTTGAGCACGACTACGGCCCCGGACTTGTCCACCTCGAGGATCGGCATTCCGTAGATCGGGCTGCCGGGCTCGTTCTTCGCTGCGGGGTTGGTGACGTCGTTGGCCCCGATCACGAGCGTCACGTCGGTGCGCGAGAACTCGGGGTTGATGTCGTCCATCTCCTTGAGCAGGTCGTAGGGGACGTCGGCTTCGGCGAGCAGCACGTTCATGTGCCCGGGCATCCGCCCGGCGACCGGGTGGATCGCGTACTTGACCTCGACCCCCTTTGCCTCGAGCGCCCGCTCGAGCTCGCGGACCGCGTGCTGGGCCTGCGCGACGGCGAGTCCATAGCCAGGCGCGATTACGACCTGGCGCGCGTACGAGAGCTGGATCGCGACGTCCTGGGCGCTGGTCGAGCGGACTGTGCCACCCTCAACGGCACCGGCGGCCGGCGCGGCGACGGCGCCGCCGAACCCGCCGGCGACGATCGCCGGCACGCTTCGGTTCATCGCCTTGGCCATCAGGTTGGTGAGGATCGAGCCCGAGGCGCCGACGATCATGCCGGCGACGATCAGCGCCGTGTTGTCGAGCGCGATACCGGTCGCGGCCGCCGACAGACCGGTGAACGCGTTCAGCAGCGAGATCACGACCGGCATGTCTGCGCCGCCGATCGGCAGTACGACCATGTTGCCCAGGACGCCGGCCGTGACGAGGATGCCGAGGATGAACAGGGCCTGCGAGTGGGTGCCGGCGGCGAGCACGACCGCCGATCCGACCGCGATCAGCAGCAGGGCGAGATTGATGAACGCCTGCCCTGGGAGCTTGATCGGGCGGCCGGGGAGGATCTCCTGGAGCTTGCCGAAGGCGATGTTCGAGCCCCAGAAAGAGATCGAGCCAATGATCGCCGCAAACAGCGACGGGATCTCGACCTTGAGCGCGAAGTCGCCGCCGAAATGGTTGCGGTACTCGACCCACGCAATCAGCGCCACGGCGCCGCCGCCGACGCCGTTGAACAGCGCCACCATCTGCGGTATCGCGGTCATTCGCACCTTCAGTGCCGCTGGGATCCCTACCGCGATCCCGATCGCCAGGCCGACCAGCATCAGCGGCACGGTGGCCGAGCCGCTCAGCACGTGGGGCGTCAGCAGCGTGGCGATGAATGCGATCGCCATCCCGCTGGCGGCGATCTTGTTTCCGCGCACCGCCGTTCGCGGACCGGTCAGCCCCATCAGGCCGAGGATGAACATCGAGAACGCGATGATGTAGAGCGCGTCGACGAAATTCTGGCGCTGCAGGAAGATCGTCGCGGCGAGCATCAGGCGCCGCCCTCCTCGTCGCCGGCGGTCTCGTCGGCCTTCGGAAGCTCGGGCTTGGATTTGAACATCGCGAGCATCCGGTCGGTGACCAGAAAGCCGCCGACGATGTTGATCGTCCCGAACGCGATCGCGATCACGAGCAACGCGTGCTCCAGAAAGCCGGTCGCCTCGTGCATCAGCAGCAGGCCGCCCAGCAGCACGATCCCGTGGATCGCGTTGGTGCCCGACATCAGCGGCGTGTGCAACGTGTTGGGCACCTTCGAGATGACCGCGAAGCCGACGAAGCCGGCCAGCACGAGGATCGCGATCTCGGTGATCGTGGACATCTGAGTTGCCTCCTACAGTCCGGCCGCTTTGCGGGCGCCCTCGTGGACTATCTCGCCGTCGCGGGTGATGCACGCTCCGGCGATCACCTCATCGTCGTAGTCGAGCTCGAGCTGGCCGTCGTCGTTGATCATCAGCCCCAGCAGCGCCTGGATGTTGCGCGCGTACAGCTGCGAGGCGTGCTCGGCCATCGTGCTCGGCACGTTCAGTGGCGCCAGGATCTTGACGTTGTGGCGCACGACGCTCTCGCCGGGCACCGACAGCTCGCAGTTGCCGCCGGCCTCGCCCGCGAGGTCGACGATCACCGACCCGGGCTTCATCAGCTCGACCGCCTTCGCGGTCACCAGGATCGGGGCACGCCGACCGGGGACGAGCGCGGTCGTGATCACCACATCGACCTTGCCGATCGCCTCGGCCATCAGCTCCTGCTGGCGGGCCTGCTGCTCGGGGGTCAGCTCCTTCGCGTAGCCGCCGGCGCCCTCGAGGTCGCCGCCGAGGTCGAACTCGAGGAAATGCGCTCCCAGCGATTCGACCTGCTCCTTGACCGCCGCCCGTACGTCGAAGCCCTGGACCACGGCGCCGAGGCGGCGCGCGGTCGCGATCGCCTGTAGACCCGCGACCCCGGCGCCGAGCACCAGCACCGTCGCCGGGCGGATCGTGCCCGCCGCGGTCATCAGCATCGGGAAGAAGCGCCCGATCTCGGTCGCGGCGATCAACACCGCCTTATAACCACCGATGTTCGCCTGGCTCGAGAGCGCGTCCATCGACTGCGCCCGGCTGATCCGCGGCACCGCCTCGAGCGCGAAGCTGGTCGCGCCCGTCTGCGCGATCGCCTTGATGCCCTCGGCGTTGGTCAGCGGCCCGAGAAACCCGATCAGCACCGTCTCGGATCGCAGCTGTGCGATCTCGGCCTCGTTCGGCGCCGCGACCTTCACGACCAGGTCGGCGCCAAGCGTCTGCGACGGGTCGTCGACGAGCTCGGCACCCGCGTCGGCAAATGCCTCGTCGGGGATCAGAGCGCCGGCGCCGGCGCCGCGCTCGACGATCACCTGCTGGCCCCCGTCGCCCGAGAGCCGCTTGATCACCTCTGGCACGAGCGCGACACGACGCTCGCCGTCCGCTGTCTCCTTCGGGACGCCGATCTTCATGGGGCGCTGCAGGCTAGCGAGTGGCGCTTGACGACGCCGGGTGGCGGCTCACCCGAGGCCGACCGGCGCGAGCAGCACCGCGGTCGCGAAGCCAAAGCCCGATGGCAGCCGCCCGATCGACAGCGCCGGTACCACCGCCGGGCGGCGGCCCGCACGGGGCGCGACGAGCGGCAGCGGCCTTCGCTGCAGCGCCATCAGCGCCTCCCCGGTCACCCAGACAGGGGTCTGGCTGTTGCCTCGCGCGTAATCGACGCTCCCGTTCGGCGCGATCAAACCTTGAAGGTACGCGAGCGGCGACACGGCCCCGTCGCGGTGCAGGGCGCCCGGGTCGACGCGCGCCGCCACCAGCCCCTGCACCGCCCAGGCGGTCGACTGTGCGTTGGAGCCCTGTCCCGGCTGGGAGGGGAAACCACCGTCGCGATCCTGTCGCCGGCGCAGGTAGTCGATCGCCCGGGCCCGCGCCGCCTCCGCCCCGGAGGCGCGGTCCCCGGCCAGTGCTTCGAGCGCCGCCCCGGTGTCGTCGACATCGCTCTGCCCGCCGGCGACCGCAAAGTTGAAGCCGCCGTCTGAATCCTGCTGTCTCACCAGCCACGACAGCGTGCGCGCCGCCGGCGCGAGGCCGGCGGCGCGGAGCGCCAGGACCGCGAACGAGGTCAGGTTGGTCTGATCGGAGACCGAGCCGTTGCGGCGCACTGCGTGCTCGAGGGTCGCGACCAGATCCCGGCCGTCGAAGCTGCGGGCCGGCAACCCCGCGGCGCCCAGCACCAGGATCGTGCGCTCGATCGAGCCGACGTCGGACGCCAAGCCGGCGCCCGAGCGCAGGTAGTCGATCACCGTGCGCGAGCGCCTCCAGATGCGGGCCGGGTCGTAGCCGGCCGACGCCAGCCCCAGCGCCGCCCAGCCGCTATAGAGCGCATTCGAGCTCCGGCCAGGCGCGGCGCCGAAGCCGCCGTCTGCGTTCTGGGCGCGCAGCAGGTACGAGACCGGCCCCTCGACGCCGCCGGCGGCGGCGCGCGCGTTTTGCGGTGCCGGGACCCCGACCGTCAGCGCCGCCGCGAGCACGAGCGCGACCAGCGGCGCGGCCGCACTCGAGGGCACCCAGGTGACCTGCAGGCGGCGCGCGAAACGCTGGATCGACCGCGTCAGCGCCGGCCCGAACGCGAGCGCGAACGCGAAGCAGCCGGCAGCGTGGATCGCGTCGAACCCGAGTCCCTTGCCGACGTACACGGCGAGCTGCGCGGAGCTGTGATCGCTGTAGGTGACCCAGTCGCCGAAGTCCTGGACGGCGGTGAACGCAAACCCGACCACGCAGCAGACGATCGCGAGCGCCCAGCGTCCGATCCACGGCTGGCCGCCGGCGGGCCGCGCTCTACCCCACCCCAGCCGCGCGCGCATCGCGGGCGAGGTGGCCCAGGCCAGGCCCGCGCCGATCACGCCGGTCGCCCCCCAGGCGGCCATCTGCCACGGCGTCCACGGACCCTGGCCAAAGAAGAAGTTCGAAGTCAGCCCGGCCAGCGCGCCGACCGCGAACCCGGGGCCGCCGCCGAGCGCATAGCCGGAGATCAGCACGATGTCGGTCGTCGGCTTGACGTTCGGGACGGCGGCGAACGCGATCCGGCCGAGCGCCGCGAAGGCGGCCAGGGTCGCGACCAGCGCCACGATCCGCGCGTCGGGACGCACGCGCTCGTACCACCCAAAGCCAGCGGCGAGCGCGACCGCCAGCACCCCGAACGCAGCCGGTTGCCAGCTCACGCGATCGCCTCCGCCGCGCGCGCGCGGATCAGCTGTGCGCCCTCATCCGGCGTCAGTGCGCCGCCCGCGCCGGCGAGGATCCGGGCCGTCTCGGTCGCGAAGTAGCTGCCCCCCGCGAGCACCTCGTGCGCGGTTCCGTCGGCGATCACCGACCCCTGGCCGAGCAGGATCACGCGCCGCGCGAAAGAGGCGACGAACTCGGGGTCGTGGGTCGCGACCAGGATCGCCGCCTCGAGCCCCGACAGGAGCTCCGCCAGCGCCTGCTTGCGCTCACGGTCCATGCCGCGGGTCGGCTCATCGAGGCAGACCGCGGCGGCGGCGGTCGATCGTTCGCCGAGCACGATCGCGAGCGCCAGCCGCTGGCGCTCGCCGCCCGACAGCTCGCGCGGATGACGGCCCCCGAATGCGCGCGGATCCAGCCCCGCGCGCGCCAGCGCGGCGTCCGAGGCCTCCTGCTCGACCCGCTCGTGGACGAGGTAGTCGTTTGGGTTCTGCAACAGCAGCGCGACCCGGCCGGCGCTGCGGACGCCGCCCCTGGTCGGCCGCTCAAGGCCGGCCGCGTGGCGAAGCAACGTCGATTTGCCGGCGCCGTTGCGGCCCATCAAGGCGACCCGCTCGCCGGCCTCCAGGCGCAGCGACACGTCGCGCAGGATCACCGGGCCGGAACGCAGCTCGTGCCAGACGCCGTCGAGCTCGAGCGCCGAAGCGGGCCGGCCGTGGCCGACGCGCCGCCGCCTTGGCAGCGACGGCTCCGGCGCCGGCTCTCGTCGCTGCGGTTCGCCGAGCAGGCCGTGGGCGCGCAACGCGGCGCGTGCGCGCTTGACGCCCGGCACCGGGTCGAGGCCGAGCTGAGCCAGCAGCCGCGCACCGGGCGTCACGAGCGGCGGCGCCGCGCGCCCCGCCCAGGCGAGGAAATCGTCCGGCGCGGCGTCACAGGCGACGGCGCCGTCCTCGAGCACGATCACCCGGTCGGCCGCCGCCAGGCATCGCTCGAGCCGATGCTCTGCCAGAACGATCGTCGTGTCGAAGTCCTCGTTGCAGCGGCGCAGCAGACCGATCAGCTCGTCGCCGGCGACCGGGTCAAGCTGCGAGGTCGGCTCGTCGAGCACCACCAGCTGCGGCCGCCCCGCTAGCGCCGCGCCGAGCGCGACGCGCTGCAGCTCACCGCCGGACAGCTCGTCCGTCGAGCGCTCGAGCAGCTGCGCGATCCCGAGCGCGAGCGCGACCTCCTCGACCGCCCTGGCGATCGCGGCCGGCGAATCGCCGCGGTTCTCGAGCCCGAACGCGAGCTCGGCCCGGACGGTCGTCATCACGACCTGCGTCTCGGGGTCCTGGAACAGGGTCCCGACGGCGTGCGCGAGCTCGCCCGGGGTGTGCTCCCGGGTGTTCAGACCCGCGACGGTCACGTCGCCGGCGAAGGTGCCGCCGTGGAAATGGGGCACCAGCCCACTCGCCGCGCGCAGTAGCGACGACTTGCCGGAGCCCGATGCGCCGGCGACGACGACCAGCTGCCCGTGCCCGATCTCGAGCGACACGTCGCGCAGCGCCGGCCGCGGCGCCCCGGGGTAGGCGTAGGTGACGCCGTCGAACTCGAGCACGCTCACCGCCCCACCCCCCGCCGGTCGGCGAACGGCGCCAGCGCGCAGACGGCGATCGCGAGACTGACGCCGAGCACCGTCGGCCCGGCCGGGGAATGCAGGGCGGGGTACGCGGTGAACGGCGCCAGGCCGCCGATTCTGATCGCGAGCGCCAGCACGACGATCGCGACGGCCGCCGCGCCGAACTGGAGGTCGTGGCGCGAGTAGACGCGGCGACGTCTCTGCGGTCGGCGCGCGGAGCCGAAGCCACGCACCTCGAGCGCGGCGGCGACGTCGAGCGCGCGGTCGAGCACGCCGCTCGAGGCGGCGCGCAGCAGCGTCGCGCGCGACGGCGGCCGCCCGGGACGGCAGCGCTGGGCGTCGGCGAACCGGTGCGAGTCGCGGATCAGCACCGGCACCATGCGCGTCGCGAGCGTCGCGGTCAGCGCCGAGCGAAACGAGAACCGGCGGAACAGAGCCAGGACTTGATCGGGGTCGATCGCGGCCGTGTACAGCGCCCCGCACATGATCACGGCCATCGCGCGCAGGCCGAGAATCGCACCGTAGACGGTCGCCTCGAGCGTCACGTCGGTGTGACCGAGGATCGGCAGCTGGCCGAGCCTGACGATCACCGTCAGGCCGTTACGCGAGACGAGCGCGTTGATCACCGCGATCCCAATCGCGAGCGGCAGCGAGAACAGCGCCGCGCGGCGGAGCTCAGGACCGACGCCGGCGGCCACTCCCGCCGCGAGCACGACCACAACGAGCGTGCCGAGCACGACCGGGTTAGAAAGCGTCAGCGCCGCCAGCGCCAGCGCCAGGCAGTAGGCGCAGCCCGCGCCTGCGTGCGCCGCGTGCAAGGGACTCGCACGGCGGCGGTAGCTCATTGGCCTCCGTCGAGCGGCACGGAGAGCTGGGTGCCGCCCTGGACCGCGAGCGCGAAGCGGTCGTGCAGAGAGCGCTCGTTGAGCGCCGCCGCGGCGTCGGTCACGCCGGCGACGTCGGTGCCCGTGATCAGCCACGTCGGGACCGAGGAGGTGTCGGCGGTGGCGGCGATCAGCCCGGCGCCGGCGCCGAGCGTCTTTGCGACCTTGCCGGCCGGGTTCAGCAGCTGGAGCGAGCTTCCGTCGGGGCCGGAGAACCTCGCGTACACGCCGCTCGCCCCGGGTCCGTGCGCGATCAGCTCGGCGGCCACCTCCGGCGCCAGCTCACGCCAGGTGCCGACCACGACGCCCAGCGTGTCGGGCCCGGAGCCAGTTCCGAGCAGCTGATCGGCGACCGGCACCCCGGCCGCCGAGAGCGCCGCGGTCACCCGCTTGCAGGCGGCGTTGACGTCCGACGCGCACTCGATCGTGACCGGGTAGCGCTTGCCGCCGAAGCCGTTTGAGAACGGCTCCGGAAATGAGCCGACGACGGCCGGGATCGAATCCGTCGCGCTCCAGTCGTGGAGGTCGAACCAGATCCGGTCGTTGCGATGCACGGCGGTCGTCGCCGCCCCCTGCGGCGCCTGGACGCCGTTGACGTAATAGAACCAATCGGTCTGCGACGCGCTGCCGCTGTGGCCGTCGATCGACTCGACGAACCCGCCGCCGTACCGGGTCGCGATGTTCAAGTGGCGCTCGAGCATCCGCATCACCGTCTCGGAGCCGGGCACATGGGCCGCGCTGATCGCCGCCAGCTGGTGGGTGCCGAAGTCGTCGGTCACGGTCAGCTTCACGCCGCCGGTGCCGGGGCCGGCGCCGACGCCGCAACCGGCGACGGCGAACGCAACCGCGATCGCCGTCGCCGTGAGTGCAGCCGCGCGGGTCATCACTTGACGATCTTGAACAGCAGCCGCTCCCCCTGGTGCAGTGCGATGTCGCAGATGCCCTTGCTCGACGAGCGGCCGTTGACGTAGACCGACCAGTAGTCCGAGCCGGTCGGCTTCACGCCGAAGATCGACGTGATGAAGATGCCGCCGACGCTCTTGGAGTACGTCCCTGTCCAGCGGCCGTGCGTCGCTGCGTTGAGCGCGCCCGCTGCCCGACTTGCGGAGCACTTGCCGCGCGGCGTCCCGCCCTTCGTGATCCAGCCTGTCTGACCGTGGACGACCGCTGTCTTCAGGGTCTTCGACAGGGTCTTGACCTGCACGGTCACGGCCGGGCCCGTGCCGGCAGCCAGCGCCGCGCCTGACGCCGCGAGGGCGATGACAATCGCTCCCAAGAGAGCGATAACCGTGTTGCGATTCATGAGGGCCACCCCTTTCCACGAGGGCTTGTTGGCTTGACGGTCGGAGGCTGGTCTCCTGGCTTACGGGCCTATCAATCGCGCCTTCCCGGCCGGCGGGGCGCCGGCCAGTGACATTGATGCGATTGACGTCCCCGATCACAGTGGCGGGACCGCGCCGGAATCAAACCGGCTTCCCATCACCACCGACCTTGAACGTCGCCGATCGTATCGCCCTCTTAGACTGAAGCGCAGGGTGACCGTCAACCTGACACGCATTTACACCCGCCTCGGCGACGGCGGCGAGACGCACCTCGGCGACATGAGCCGGGTGCCGAAGACCGATCCGCGGATCGAGGCGTACGGCACCGTCGACGAGCTCAACGCGCAGATCGGGGTCGCGCTGACGATCGACGGTCTCGACGGGCGCTACGCGGAATGGCTGCGCCACATCCAGAACGACCTGTTCGACGTCGGCGCCGACATCGCCGCGCCGGAGGACCCCGAGCGCGAGCGCCTACGGCTGCTGCCGGAGCAGACCAAGTGGCTCGAGGAGCGCTGCGACGAGGTCAACGCGACGCTCGCGCCGCTGAAGTCGTTCGTGCTCCCCGGAGGCACTCGCGCCGCCGCCCAGCTTCACGTCTGCCGGACGGTCTGCCGGCGTGCGGAGCGGCGCACGATCGCATGCGAGCAGGCCAGCCCCGAGGTCGTGCGCTACCTCAACCGGCTGTCAGACCTGCTGTTCATCCTCAGCCGCGGCGCCAATCAGGGTGACGAGCCGCTCTGGGAGCCCGGCCGCTACCGCTGAGCTTCGCATACACCTCCCCGCGTTATACGAGGGAAAGGGGAGGTCAATCCCAAGCGCGCAGCGTTAGACGGGGACCTGAGACCCCAGGATTACCGTGCGCTCGCTGGGGAGGTGGAAGGCCTCGATCGGGCTCGCGGAGTTACGGGCCATCATCACGAACAGCTTCTTGCGCCAGCGGCGCATATCCGGGTCGTTGTTGGGCGTGATCGTGATGTGCGACAGGAAGTAGGACGCGTGCTCGAGGTCGAGGTTGCGCTCCAGCAGCCCCTTCTTGCGCGCCTCAGCGAGAGCCTCGGGGACGTTCTGGCGATTGCGGTAGCCGCAACGCATCGTCACGTGCACGACCTTGTACAGCCCGTGGCCCATCACCTTGACCTCGAACTGGTCGGAGCCGTCGATCCGCGGAATGCTGATCGACCCGACCGACACGATCACGACCTTCTCGTGCAGCGCGTGGCTGTGCCGGACGACGGCGCGAAGCGCCAGCGGGGTCGTCTTGTCGCCCGGGTTGAGGAAGATCGCGGTGCCGGGCACCCGCATGATCGGTGGCTTGACGCCCGGCAGCTCGTCGAGGAACTCGCGTAGCGGCCCCTCCTTCTCGGTCCGGTTGCGGGTCACGATCTCGCGCCCGCGGCGCCAGGTGATCATCACGGTCGCGATCACCACACCGACCGCCAGCGACAGGTAGGCACCGTCGGCGATCTTCGCCAGGTTCGAGGTGAAGAACGCGACCTCGACGGTCAAGAACAACGTTCCCAGGATCGCCAGCCGCCACTTCGGCGTGCGCCACAGCGCCCGCGACACCGCGAGGAACAGGATCGTATTGAGGATGAACGTGCCGGTCACGGCGACCCCGTAGATGTCGCCCAAGCGGTTGGAGCTCTTGAACACCAGCACCAGCGTCGCGACGCCGACGCACAGGAACCAGTTGATCAGCGGCACGTAGATCTGACCCTCGAGGTTCGAGGTGTGGACGATCCGCAGCCGCGGCAGGAAGCCGAGCTGCACGGCCTGCTTGGCGACGCTGAACGACCCCGTCAGCGCCGCCTGCGACGCGATGATCGTCGCCGCGGTGGCGAGCAAGACCATCGGCACGAGCAGGCTGTTCGGCATGATCTGGAAGAACGGGTTGAAGTTCGATTTCAGCACCGACGCGGGGTGGGCCTGGATCCATCCCGCCTGACCGAGGTACGAGAGCATGACCGCGGGGAACACGATCCCGAACCAGGTCATCCGAATCGGTCCAGCGCCGAAGTGACCGCGGTCGGCGTAAAGGGCTTCGGCGCCGGTGCAGCACAGCACCACGCCGCCGAGCGTCAGCCATCCATCGACCCCATGGTCGACCATGAATCGTGCGCCCCAGGACGGCGACAGGCCCTGCAGAACGCCCGGATGCAGCACCACCTGGTGCAGGCCGAAGATCGCGATCACCCCGAAGAACAGCAGGATCACAGGCCCGAACAGCCAGCCGACGGCGCCCGTCCCGAACCGCTGCACGGCGAACAGGCCGACCAGGATCACGAGCGAGAGCGGTACCACGAGGTGCGACAGGCTCGGGCTGACGACGTTCAGACCACCGATCGCGGACGTGACAGAGATCGCCGGCGTGATCATCCCGTCTCCGAAGAACAGCCCGGCTCCGAAGATCCCGAGCACCACGAGCACGGCCGCGTGGGGGACGCGGCGACGCTGAACGAGCGCGGTCAGCGCCATGATGCCGCCATCGCCGCGGTTGTGGGCGCGCATGATGAAGCCCGCGTACTTGATCGACACCTCCACCATCAGCGCCCAGAAGATCAGCGACGCGATCCCATACACCCCTGCAATGTCGGGGTGGGCCGCGTTGCGGTGCGCGGTGAATATGAACTGCTCCGTGTACAGCGGGCTGGTTCCGATATCGCCGAACACGACGCCCAGCGCGCCCAGCGCGAGCACGAGGCGGCTCGCGTGGGCGATCACATCGCGCGAATCGTCGTCGGCCGCCTGCACCGCGGCCGACGGTCCATCCTGCTCACGCCGCGGCTCGGTCTTGACCGGCCAGTAGCCGAGCTTGTGCGCGGCCTCGTTGAAACTCCGTTTCGCCCCCGACGACGGCTGGCTAGAACCGTCCTGCTCTGGCTCCAGTGTCGCGCCGCTGGGACGCGATCGCCCCCGCGGCCCGCTCACCGCGCGTTCTCCGCCGGCTCGGATTCTGTCTGGTCGCTCGTTCGAGGCACCTGGTTCGACATTCTGACGGACACCCAGGCTGTTTCAGCACCCGGTCACCGCGGTGTAACAGTCGGGGTCCAGGCGGCGGAAACGCGCTCGCCTTAGGTTCAGGTTAGCGTCCGGTGAGCGCTCGAAGCGAACGTTTCGCGCGGTCGGCGGTCGGGCTCAGCTTTGCTCGGCCGGCGCCTTGCGGCTGACCTGGAACTCGGGGGCCGTCCCGGTCCTGCGGACGTGCGAGTAGTGCTCGAGGTCCTCGGGCGACGCGACCTCGACGCTGAGGCCATCGGCCAGCTCGACCCGGCCCGCCTCGTAGAGCAGTTCCTGGTAACGCGGCGCGTACTCGTTCTCGCGCATGCCCGTGAACTTCTCGCTCTCGCGCGAGCCCTCGATGTCGAGGTCGTAGTCGCCGAACCGCAGCATCCACCGCCGGCCGCGGGCCAGCTTGTCCGGCGTCAGCTTGACCGCGACGGCGGTCGTCCGCGGCCCGGCGCCGCGCTCGAGGTCGGACCGCAGTCCGGCGTGCTCGGCGATCAGCGCGTTGCAGAGTCGCTCGAAGTTGCGGCCGTACGGCGCTGGCACGATCGCGACCGGGCCGGCGGTCTCGACCTCGCCGCGGATCCGGCGCGCGAACGCGCCGACCAGCACGTAGTCGACCTTATTCGCGTTCAGCCAGCGCAGGACGGCGATCGAGCCCTGGTCGAGGTGCTCGAGTCCGTCGCGGAGCTTCGCCGGCTGCGACTCAATATGGGGCGGGCGGTGTTTGAGCAGCATGGTGCTGCGTTCGCCCACCGCGGTCCGAGTCCTGCTTTTAGGAGGGGATCAGCTCGACTCGCGCCAACCGTCGCGCGAGCCGCGGCGACAGGCGGGAGATCGCCCGCATCAGCTTCGCCTCCGGCGTCACGATCGCGACCGGGCGGTCGGCGCCAATCGCGGCGACGATCTCGTCGGCGACCTGCTCGGCGGTGAAGTTGCGCCGTTCGTAGAGCCGCGTCACGTGGTCGCGAAGCCGCTCCTGGTCGGCCTCCGGGCGTCCGACGTACTGCGTGGCGCGGGTGATGTTCGTCGCGATGAATCCCGGGCAGACGGCCGTGACGCCGATTCCAGATGGAGCGAGCTCGGCGCGCAGGCACTCGCTCAGCATCAGCACGGCTGCCTTCGTCGTCGAGTACGCGGGCAGCGCCGTGCTCGGCATGAACGCCGCCGCCGAGGCCGTGTTGACGATCTGTCCCCCGGCTCCGCGCTGAACCATCGCCTGGCCGAACAACCGGCAGCCGTGGACGACGCCGAACAGGTTGACGTCGACGATCCGCCGCCAGTCCGCCGCGCCGGTGTCCAGGAACGGACCGGCGATCCCGATCCCGGCGTTGTTGACGACCACGTCGGGCACCCCCTCGGTCTCCAGCACCGTCGCGACCAGCGCTTCCATCGCGTGCTCGTCGCCGACGTCGCACTGCAGCGTGCGTGAGCCGGCGATTTCGTTTCCCGCGCGCGCGAGCGCCGCATCGTCGCGGTCGACCAGCAGCACGCGGGTGCCGTGCGCCGCGAGCCGGACGGCGGTCGCGCGGCCGATCCCGCTGCCCGCCCCGGTGACGACCGCCAGCCGGCCGCGCAGTTGATCGGTCCCGCCCCCGCGCCGCCAGCCGGCCGCGGGCGCCGGCGTACCGGCCTCGGTCTCGCGCACGAACTCGGCCACCCAGCGGGCGATCAGCTCTGGTCGGCTGCGCTGCGCCCAGTGCGAGCCCGCGACCCGCCGACGGCGCGCGCCGGGCGCGACCCGCTCCGCGGCCTCGTAATAGGACTCCGACAGGAAACGGTCTCCCGACGGGACGATCACCTGCACGGGCGCGTGCGCGCGGGCCTCCGAGACCGGGCGCAGCAGCCGCGGTGGGATGTTGCGCCGGTATAGGTTGGCGCCGTGCAGGCCGTCCGCGATCACCGTCGGCGCCGGGAAGCCCTCATCGACCGGCAGCCGTTCGGCGGTCGCGAGCAGCCGTCGCCAGCGCTCACGGGACATGATCCCGCGCCACATCACCGTCGGCCCGCCGGGCATCACGATCGGCGCGATGTACCACGATCGCCGCGCGCGCCAGAGCGCGCGGAGCAGCGGCTTGCGCGTCGCTCGCAGCGCGTGCCCCAGCGCCGGCCCGGCGATCGTCGTGAACGACGCGATCCGGCCCTCGAGCCGTGGTGAGGTGGCGAACTCCCAGCCCTGGACGCCGCCCCAGTCGTGACCCACCAGGTGCACGCGCGCGCCTGGCGCGACCGCGTCGCAGACGGCGGCGAAGTCATCGGCCAGCAGCTCGATCCCGTACGCCGCCGGACCGCGCGGGGCGCTCGACGCCCCGGCTCCGCGCACGTCGTAGGCGACGACGTGGAACTCGCCGGCCAGCCGTTCGAGCACCGGCGTCCACACCTCCTTGGTGTCCGGGTAGCCGTGGACGAACACGATCGTCGGGCCCAAGGGGTCGCCGGCTTCGGCGACCGCGAGCGTGGCGCCGTCCCGCGCGACCGTCCGCTTGACAGCGCCGTTCATCACCGCCGTGGCAATCTATACGCTCGTTGCAAGATGGACCCTGAGCAACTCGCCAGACGGCGTGCGGCGCGCGCACAGGAACGCCACCGGGCACAGGTTCGTCGCAGATTCGCGGCTGCCGGCGCGCTGGCGCTGGTCGTGATCGTGGCGGCGGTGCTGGTCGCCTCATCGGGCGGCTCGACGCCCGGCGATCAGAACGGCGGCGCACGCGCGACGGGCGATTCCCAGACCGCGCACCATCGACGCCACCACCACCACGCGGCCGCGCGCGGATCGACCGCCGCAGCGCTCGGGCCGGCGACCGGCAAGCCCGGGACCGCCTCGGTGCCGATCCTCATGTACCACGTGATCGCCCCCCCGCCGGCTGGGGCTCCGTTCCCCGGCCTGTACGTCCAGCCAGCCGAGTTCGCGGCCCAGATGCAGGCGTTGAAGTCGGCCGGCTGGCGTCCGGTGACGCTCGATCAGCTGCGCGCCTACTGGCAGCATGGGTCGCGGCTGCCGCCCGGCAAGCCGATCGTGCTGACGTTCGACAACGGCTACCACTCTCAGTACGCGCAGGCGCTGCCGGTCCTCAAGCGGCTCGGCTGGGTCGCGGACGAGAACATCCAGCTCAGCGGGCTGCCGCCGTCGCAGGGCGGCCTCACCGACGGCGAGGTCCATTCCCTGATCGACGCCGGCTGGGAGCTCGACACGCAGGGGATCAGCCACGCCGACCTGATCACGCTCGATCCCTCGGAGCTGCACTACCAGGTCGCGACGGCGCGCCAGATCCTGCGCAGGCGTTACGGGGTGCCGGTCGACTGGTTCTGCTACCCGTCCGGTCACTACAACGCGACCGTCGTCGCCGCCGTCAAGGCGGCGGGGTTCGTCGGCTCGACGACGGTCGTGCCCGGCTGGGCCGGCCCGTCGAGCGACAGCTACACGCTGCCCCGCCTGCGGGTGCTCGGCGGCACGAGCCCTTCGGCGCTGCTGGAGCAGATTGCCTCGTCGCGCGCCGCCGGCGCGCCGCCTTCGACATACGGGGGGTGAATCGCCTGCGCGGCGCGCGGCCCAACATGTGGCTCGGGGCGGCGATCTCGGTCGCCGCCGTCGCCGCCGCGACGCTCGCGATCTACCCGCTCAAGCACATCGCGCCGGTCGTCTCGCTGAGCGTCGTCTACCTGCCGGCGGTGCTGCTCGCATCGACGTACTGGGGGCTCGCGCTGGGCGTCTTCACGAGCCTGCTGAGCGCGGCCGCGTTCAACTTCTTCCATCTGCCGCCGGTCGGCAGGTTCACGATCGCCGACAGCCGCAACTGGGTCGCGCTGGCAGCCTTCCTGATCGTCGCGCTCGTCGCCGGGACGATCGCCGAGCTCGCGCGCGCGCGAACAATCGAGGCTCAGCGGCGCGAAGCGGAGGCCGACCTCGCCGCCGCACTCGCGCGGGAGCTGCTGCTCGGCGAGGACACGGGCCGGGCGCTGGCGACCACGGCCCGCCGTGTGGCCGAAGCGCTCGGGCTGCGCTCGGCGGCGATCGAGCAGGGCGAGGCGACGGGCGACGAGCGCCGCGCCGCGCTGGCGCTGCGCGATGCCGAGGGCCGCCAGATCGCGACCCTGCTCGTACCGAGCGATCTACCGGCGGCGGCCGACGAGCAGCTCCGGACACAGGTCGTGCCGACGCTCGAGGCGCTGGTCGCGATTGCTCAGCGCCGCGACGCGATGCAGGCGGACGCGGTCGAGAGCGCCGCCCTGCGCCGCAGCGACGACATCAAGACGGCGCTGCTGCGCGCCGTCTCACACGATCTGCGGACGCCGCTGACGTCGGTCGTCGCCGCCGGGCACGCGCTCGGCACGGGCTCGCTGACCGAGCAGGATCGCCGCGAGCTGAGCGCCGCGGTCGTCGAGGAGGGCACGCGGCTGGCTGGGATGGTTGACAACCTGCTGGCGCTGTCGCGGCTGCAGGCCGGAGCCGCCGAGCCGCGCTCGGACTGGGTCTCGATCGAGGAGCTCGTGACCGCCGCCGCCGAGGGGCTGCGAGGCGGCCCGGTCGAGATTCGCCTGACGGTGGATGCCGACGTCCCGGAGCTGCGCGCCGACGCGGCCCAGCTCGAGCGCGCGTTCGCCAACCTGCTCGAGAACGCCGGCCGCTATTCGGGTGGCTTGCCGGTGTCCGTCCACGCGCGCCGGGCCGGCGCGCGCGTGCTGGTCAGCGTCGTCGATCAGGGACCTGGGATCGAGTCCGCCGAGCGCGACCGGATCTTCGAGCCCTTCTACCGTGGCCGCAGCGCGAACGCGCAGCCGTGGACGGGCTCTGGGCTCGGGCTCGCGATCGCGAAGGGCTTCGTCGAGGCCAACGGTGGGACGATCGAGGTCGAGTCGCTGCCGGGGCAGGGGACCAGCTTTCAGATCTCGCTGCCGATCTCCGAGCGGGCGCCGGTCGGCGTCAGTCAGTGAGCGGCTCCGCGAACGCGAAGACGCGCGTGCTCGTCTGCGACGACGAGCAGCAGATCCTGCGCGCGCTGCGGGTGATTCTCCGTGACGCCGGGTACGAGGCGGTGCCCGCCAGCACCGGCGAGGAGGCGCTCGATGCGGCCGCGGTGGCGCGCCCCAGTGCCGCGATCATCGACCTCGTGCTCCCGGACATCGACGGGATCGAGGTCTGCCGGCGGCTGCGCGAATGGAGCGACATGCCGCTGATCGTGCTCTCGGCAGTCGGCGACGAGGACGCCAAGGTACGGGCGCTGGCCGCCGGCGCCGACGACTACGTGACCAAGCCGTTCGGGCCGCGCGAGCTGATCGCGCGCCTGCAGGCCAACCTGCGCCGGATCGATCCCGACCCCGAGCAGTCGCTGATCACCAGCGACGAGCTCGAGATCGACCTCGCTTCGCGGACCGTTCGCCAGGCCGGCGAGGAGGTGCACCTGACCCCGACCGAGTTCGGGCTGCTGGCGCAGCTGGCGCGCAACCGCGGGCGGCTGATGACCCACCGCGACCTGCTCGTTGCCGTCTGGGGTGCCGGTTACGGCGAGGACACGCAGGTTCTGCGCGCCCACATCGCCAACCTGCGCCGCAAGATCGAGCCGCCCGGGGGCCCGCGCTACATCCGCACCGACCCAGGGGTCGGATACCGGTTCGCCGCCTGACGTTGGCGCTGGAAGTTCGGCTCGCGGCGCGCGACAATCCGGGTGACTGAATCAGCCCCAGGGAGGTCCGATGACCTGCGACTACACCCTCGCATACGGGACCCACGCCAACCCAGAGGACGGGCGCTGCGCGATGGAATGGGTCAGCCACCTCGCCGGCGAGCCGCACTCCGACCAGCCGCGGTGCGTCAGTCCGGTGCTGCGAGCGCTGTGCATCGGGCTCAACGACGGGCTCGACGACCTCCCCCGCCAGCGACTGCGTCCGTACCTGGCGCGCACGATCGGCACCGCCGACGACGGCCTCGACGAGGCCCGCTCGTGGCTCGCGATGGACTGGCTGATCCGCGTCTACGCGCCGGTGTGGATCGAGGCTGCGGGGCTATCCGGCATCGAGCTCCGCGCGCTGGCACCGATCCTCGACGAACCTAGCCTGGACGCGGCGCTTCCGGTGCTCGACCGCGCGCGACGCGAGGCGCACAGCGCGCGCTGCGAGGAGCGGACCGCGCCGTGGGCTGCGGCCCGCACGGCCGCCCGTGAGACCGCCTGGGGCTGTGCTGCCGCGGCCGCGTGGGCAGCCGCGCGAGTGGCGGTCGGGGACATCGCCGGCGACCGGGCCCGCGCCACGGCCCGCGCCGCCGCTGCCGACGCCGCAACCGTCGTCGCGCGCGAGGCGCTGTCTGCCGGCCAACTGATCGGTGGCCGCGCGGCCGCGCGCGACGCCGCGCGCCTGGCGCTTGCGCCGACCGTCGCTGAGCTGCACGAGTCCGTGCTGGCGCTGCTGGAGCGCATGCTCCCGATGCATCGACTGCCGATGCCCGCGGCCGCGCGGATCTTCACAACATCTGTATGACGTCGGGCTGATTCTGCACGCCGCCTTGATGTAGGGGCGGCAAAGCTGTACGGCATGGATGTCGTATCGGTTCTATTGGGCCTGCTCATGTTCGGCCTGTTGATCGCGCTGATCTATGGGATCGAGCGGATATGAGCAGCCGGATGACTCGCGCGGCCGCCTTTCAGGCGAGCCCGGAAGGCGAGCGGCGGCCATGAGCGCGAGCGATCTGTTCGGACTGATCGTCTCGGCGATCGTCTGCCTCTACCTCCTTTACGCGCTGCTGCGCGGAGAGAAGTTCTGAGCCGATGACGTTTCTCGGCTGGCTGACGATCTTCCTGTTCGTCGCGATCCTGACGGCGCTCGCGCTGCCGCTCGGGCGCTACCTGGCGGCCGTCTACACGGGCGAGCACGTGTTCCTCGATCGAATCCTCGGGGGACCGGAGCGGCTGCTGTACCGGATCATCCGCACCGACCCCAACAAGGGACAGGACTGGAAGGCGTACGCCAAGAGTCTGATCCTCTTCTCGCTCGCCGGCTGGCTGCTCCTGTACTTCATCCTGCGCACGCAGACGTTGTGGAACTGGACCGGGCTCAACCCCGAGGGGTTCCACTCGGCGCCGTGGAACGTGACGTTCAACACCACTTCGTCGTTCATGACGAACACGAACTGGCAGTACTACGGCGGCGAGACGACGATGAGCTACTTCAGCCAGATGGCCGGGCTGACGGTTCAGAACTTCCTCTCGGCCGGGGTGGGGATCGTGGTCGCGGTCGCGCTGATCCGGGGGATCATCGGCCGCAGCGGCAAGAGCATCGGCAACTTCTGGCAGGACATCGTGCGGACGACCCTGTACGTCCTGTTGCCGCTGTCGATCATCATCGCGCTGATCCTCGTCTCGCAGGGGGTCATTCAGACCTTCGGGTCGTATCTGACCGTGCACACGATCACCGGTCTGCATCAGTCGATCGCGGTCGGGCCGGTCGCCTCCCAGGAGGCGATCAAGGAGCTGGGCACCAACGGCGGCGGCTTCTTCAACACCAACTCGGCGCACCCGTTCGAGAACCCGACCGGCTTCACCAACCTCGTCGAGATGCTCGCCGTGCTGATCATCCCCGCGGCGCTGGTGTTCATGTACGGGCGCATGACCGGCAACCGCCGCCAGGGCTACGCGATCTACGCGACGATGATGATCATGTTCCTCGGCGCCGTGTGCGTCGCCTACATCGCCGAGGCCCACGGGAGTCCCGCCCAGCACGCAGCGGGCCTGCACACCGGCGTGATCCACGGCTCCTCCGGCGGCAACATGGAGGGCAAGGAGCAGCGCTTCGGGATCGCCGGCTCGGCGCTGTTCGACGTCATCACGACGGTCACCTCGTGCGGCGCGGTCAACAGCGCGATCGAGTCGTTCACCGGGATCGGCGGCGCGGTGCCGTTCGCGAACCTGAGCGCCAGCGAGGTGATCTTCGGCGGCGTCGGCACGGGGCTCTATTCGATCCTGCTCTACGTCCTGCTGGCGGTCTTCCTCGGCGGTCTGATGGTCGGCCGCACGCCCGAGTACCTCGGCAAGAAGATCGAGGCGCGGGAGATCAAGCTGGTCACGCTCGGGATCCTGATCACGCCGCTGGCGGCGCTGTTCTGCACCGCGATGGCGACCGCCAGCAGCGCCGGACGCGCCTCGATCTCCGCCGCCGCCGCCGGCCAGCCACAGGGCTTCTCCGAGACCTTCTACGCGTATTTGAGTCAGGCCAACAACAACGGCTCGGCGTTCGCGGGCTACACGGGCTTCATCCAGCCCAACGCCGGCAACCTCGGCTCGCACGGGATCACCTTCGCGAACCTGCTCGGCGGCTTCGACATGCTGTTCGCTCGCTACGCGCCGATCCTGTTCGCGCTCGCGGTCGCCGGCTCGCTGGCCGGCAAGCGCGTCAGCCCCGCCGGGCTGGGCACGATGCGGACCGACAACCCGACGTTCGTCGTGCTCCTGATCGGCGTGATCGTGCTCGTCGGCGCGCTCACGTTCTTCCCCGCCCTGCTGCTCGGACCGATCGTCCAGGGCCTGACCGGACACCTTTACTGATGAAGCGCGACATCGTCACCTCCGCAATCGGGATCGTGGTCCTCACGCTGCTGTGCGGGATCCTGTACCCGCTGTTCATCACCGGCGTCTCGCAGGTCGCGTTCCCGGGCAACGCCAACGGCCAGAAGCTCTATCGTCAACGGCAAGCTCGTCGGCTCGAAGATCATCGGCCAGCAGTTCGCCGACCAGGTGATCAACAAGAAGACCGGCAAGCCCGAGGTCGACAAGAGCGGCAACCCGGTCACGGTCCCCGACCCGCGCTACTTCCAGAGCCGCCCGTCGGCGACCGTTCCGCCCTACAACGCCGCCGCGACGACGTTCTCGAACCTCGGCCCCAACAGCGTCGCGACCGAGCAGGAGATCTCGTCCAACGTCCAGGCCTACCTCGCGCTCGAGAAGCCGTATGACCCCGGCCTGACCGTGGCGAAGGTCCCGGTCGACGCCGCCGACAGCTCGGCGTCCGGGGTCGACCCCGACATCTCGCCCGCCAACGCTGACATCCAGGCGCACCGGATCGCCGCCGTCAGGCACCTGTCGCTCAGCCAGGTCATGTCGCTGATCTCGCAGTACACGCACGGGCGCGGGCTCGGGTTCTCCGGTGAGCCGGGCGTCAACGTGCTGCAGCTCAACCTAGCCCTCGACCGACAGACGGGAGGCCACTGATGTCGGTGAACACCCCCGCCCCTACGTCGGAGCCCCAGGTGCCCGCCACTCCCCACGAGCGCCGCGCGATCTCGCTGTTCCGCAAGGACATCGTCGGCCGGGCGCTGCTCGACAGCCTGATCAAGCTCGACCCGCGCGTGCAGATTCGCAATCCGGTCATGTTCGTGGTCGAGATCGGTGCAACGATCACGACCGTCACCTGGCTGATCCAGGTGTTCGGCGGCGGCCCGCTCGGCGGCGGCCACGAGCCGGCCTGGTACACGGCCACGATCTCGTTCTGGCTGTGGCTGACGGTCGTGTTCGCGAACATGGCCGAGGCGTTCGCCGAGGGACGCGGGCGCGCCCAGGCCGACACGCTGCGCGCGATGCGCCAGGAGACCGTCGCCAAGATGCGCGACGGCTCGATCAGGCAGGCGTCTGAGCTCGGCAAGGGCGACGTCGTGGTCGTCGATGCCGGCGAGCTGATCCCGGGTGACGGCACCGTGATCGAGGGGATCGCATCGGTCGACGAGTCGGCCATCACCGGCGAGTCCGCCCCGGTGATCCGCGAATCCGGCGGCGACCGCAGCGCGGTCACGGGCGGCACCCGCGTGCTGTCTGACCAGATCGTGGTCGAGATCACGCAGGAACCCGGCCACTCGTTCCTGGATCGCATGATCACGCTCGTCGAAGGCGCCGAGCGCCGCAAGACGCCGAACGAGATCGCCCTCAACATCCTGCTCGCCGGACTGACGCTTGATCTTCATGATCGTCGTCGCCACCCTGCGCCCATTCGGGCTGTTCGCCCACACCCCGATCTCGGAGACGACGCTGATCTCGCTGCTCGTCGCGCTGATCCCGACGACGATCGGCGCGCTGCTGTCGGCGATCGGGATCGCCGGCATCGACCGCCTCGTGCGCCGCAACGTGCTCGCGCTCTCGGGTCGCGCGGTCGAGGCGTCGGGCGACGTCGACGTGCTGCTGCTCGACAAGACCGGCACGATCACGATCGGCAACCGGCTCGCGAGCGAATTCATCCCGATGCCGGGCGTGTCCGAGGCCGAGCTCGCCGAGGTCGCCCAATTGTCATCGCTCGCCGACGAGACGCCGGAGGGGCGCTCGATCGTCGTGCTCGCCAAGCAGTACGGGATCCGCGAGCACGACATGGTGTCGCTGCACGCAAACTTCGTCCCATTCACCGCCCAGACGCGGATGAGCGGCGTCGACCTCGACGGGCGTCAGCTGCGAAAGGGCGCCGGCGACGCGGTGATCGCGTGGGTGCAGGCAGAGGGCGGCAAGCCCCCCGCCGAGCTGCAGCCGGTGCTCGACCGGATCGGCCGCGAGGGCGGCACCCCGCTCGCGGTCGCGCGCGACTCGCAGGTGATGGGCGTCATCTACCTCAAGGACACGATCAAGGAGGGCATGCGCCAGCGTTTTGACCACCTGCGCGCGATGGGTATCCGTACGATCATGATCACCGGCGACAACCGCCTCACCGCGGCCAAGATCGCCGAGGAATCTGGCGTCGACGACTTCCTCGCCGAGGCCACCCCCGAGGCCAAGCTCGCGCTGATCAAGGAGCAGCAGGCATCGGGCCGCCTGGTCGCGATGACCGGCGACGGCACCAACGACGCCCCGGCACTTGCCCAGGCCGACGTCGGCGTGGCGATGAACACCGGTACCCAGGCCGCGCGCGAGGCAGGCAACATGGTCGACCTCGACTCCAATCCGACGAAGCTGATCGAGATCGTCGAGGTCGGCAAGCAGCTGCTGATCACGCGTGGGGCGCTGACGACCTTCTCGATCGCCAACGACGTCGCCAAGTACTTCGCGATCCTGCCCGCGATCTTCCTGTTCACGTGGGCGGCGTCGCCGGGCAAGAAGGGCCCGCTGAGCGTGCTGAACATCATGAACCTCGGCGACCCGCGCTCCGCCGTGATCTCGGCGATCATCTTCAACGCGATCGTGATTCCGCTGTTGATCCCCGTGGCGCTGCACGGCGTCCGCTACCGCCCAATCGGCGCCAGCGCGCTGCTGCGCCGCAACCTGTGGATCTACGGGCTGGGCGGGATCATCGCGCCGTTCATCGGCATCAAGCTGATCGACCTGATCGTCCACAACATTCTTGGGGCATGAGGAGAGACCCAGTCGATGGCCGAACTGCGCTCGGTATCAGGCGCCGATGACGCACCTCTCACGGACGTCACGTCCCGGGGCCGGTACAAGGTTTTCCTCGGTATGGCCGCGGGCGTGGGCAAGACCTACCGGATGCTGCAGGAGGCGCAGGCGGAAGCCGAGGCCGGCCGCGACGTCGTGATCGGCTATCTCGAACCTCATGGGCGCGCGGAAACGCTTGCACTGGCGGACGGCTTGGAGACGATCCCGCGGCGGCAGGTCGAGTACCGCGGCACGACCCTGTCCGATATGGACCTCCCCGCGATCCTACGCCGCGCACCGGAGCTCTGCCTGATCGACGAGCTCGCCCACACCAACGCGCCCGGACTCGAGCACGAAAAGCGCTACGAGGATATCGCCGACGTCCTGGCGGCTGGGATCGACGTCTACTCGACCGTCAACGTCCAGCACCTCGAGAGCCTCAACGACCAGGTCGCCGAGCTGACCGGCACGCGCGTGCGCGAGACAGTCCCCGACGCGGTGCTCGCGTCCGCCGACGATGTCGTCCTGATCGACGTCACCCCTGAGTCGCTCGTCCAGCGACTGCTCGAGGGCAAGGTCTATCCGGCCGAACGCGTCCAGGGGGCGCTCAGCAACTTCTTCAAGCTCGAGAACCTGTCGGCGCTGCGCGAGGTCGCGCTGCGCCAGGTCGCCGAGGAGATCGAGTCCAAGCGGGTCACGTCTGAGCCCGCCCCGCGCGGCCGCGGCGAGCGCCTGATCGAGGCGGTTGCGCCGCAGGCGATCGGCGAGCGGCTGCTGGCGCTCATCACACCCCGGCCGCACGCGCAGCGGGTCGTGCGACGCGCGTGGCGCTCCGCGCAGCGGCTGGGTGCCGAGCTCGACATCCTCTGGGTCGCCGACCACCAGCCGACAGACGAGGAGAGTGAGCAGATCGAGGCGCTGCGCCGGCTGGCGAGCGTGCTCGGCGCGCACCTGCTGGTCGAGCACGGCGATGACGTGGCGCTCGTGGCCCAGCAGGTCGCCCGCGACCGTGGCACAACTTATGTACTGATCGGAACCCCACGACCGCGGAGCGTCGTCCGCCGGCTGACGTCGCACTCGCTGCCGACGCGGCTGATGGAGGTGCTGCCGGGAATCGACCTGCGAATCGTCGCCGACCGGACGATGCGCCCTCGGGAGGACGAATGACACCGTTTCTGATTGCGCTCGTCGCGGTGCTGGCCGCCGCACTGGTCGTACTGGTGGTGCGCCAGACCCGCTTCTCGCGGTCCGCGCCACGCGCGGTGAGCGAGGGGTCACGGCGGATCCTGTTCCCGTTCGCGGGCTCGGCCTTGTCGCGACGTGCGCTCGACGCGGCGCTGACGGCTCGCGCGCGCCGAGGACGCCGTGCTGGTGCCGGTGTTCCTGGCGCGCGTCCCGCTGCACATGCCGCTCGATACGCCGCTGCCGCGTCAGGCCGACGTCGCCAACGCGCTCCAGGAGGCGATTGAGCAGCGCGCGGCCGCCTTCGGGGTCCCGGTCGACGCGCGGATCGAGCGCGGCCGGACCTACCGCCACGCGCTGCGCCAGACGATCGAGCACGAGCGTTATGACCGGATCGTGCTCGCGGGCGCCGCGCACGGAGGTGACGGCTTTGACCCCGACGACGTCGCCTGGCTGCTCGACAACGCCGAGGGCGAGATTGTCGTCCTGCGCCCTGGCAGCGACGACCGCTTCGACGTCCTTTCGGCACGCTCGCAGCGCCGCGCGCGCCCTCGACGGCGCTCGGCTGCGGGGCCGCCGCGGCCCGGCGGGGAGCACGAAACCTCGCCCCTGCGGCTGCTCGGCGCCAGGCGGGCAGCACGCGCCTGAACGCTCGCTCAATCGTCGAGCTTGAACGGCAGCGTCGCGACGATCACGTCGGTGCGTAGTTTCAGCACCGTCGCCAGCAGCCGCCCGCGCTGGTTGTGGAGGATCTCGTGACGGCGTTTGCGCGGGATGATTTCGGCGATCAGGACGGTCACGAGCGCGTTGTCGGTCTCGTCGTCCTCGATTGATTTGACGTACTTGAGCACGGTGCGGATCAGCGAACGGTGGGGGTCGATGATCACCTCGATCGTGCGCGCCGCATTTCCACTGGCTCCAGTTGCGGATGATCTCGGCGCGCTCGTCCTCGTCGCCCGCCACCGCGACCGCCACGACCGTCGTCGCCGAGCGAAAGCGCGGCGCTGAGCGCCTTCTGTGTCAGCAGGTTGACGGTCGAGGTCGGCACGATCACGATGCTTTCGCGCTTCGCAGGCAGCGGTGGCGTACGGCCCAGCTTCAGCTCGCGACTGACCTCGGCGTAGTACGCCTCGATTCGCGAGAACAGCCACATCATCGCCGGAATCGCGATGACCACCACCCACGCGCCCTCGAGGAACTTCGAGAACAGCAGCACCAGCACGGCGATCGCGGTCATCACCGACCCGGTCGCGTTGATCGCCACCCGCAGCTGCCAGCGTGGCGGCCGTTCCTCGCGCCAGTGGCGGACAAGCCCCACCTGGCTGAGCGTGAAGCCGATGAACACGCCGATCGCGAACATCGGGATCAGGCTGTTGACCTGCGCTCCTGTGGCGATCAGCAGCACGAGCGACAGCAGCGCCAGCGCGCCGATCCCGATCCGGTAGACCGGCTTCTCGGCGCGGAGATAGAAGACGTGCGGCAGCCGGTGATCCTTGGCCAGCAGGCTCATCAACACCGGCAGCCCGCCAAAGCTCGTGTTGGCCGCCAGACCGAGCACCAGCGCGATCGCGATGTTGGTCACATAGAACGGCCAGCCGGTGCCGAACGAGGCCGCCGACACCTGGGCCAGCACGGTCACACCACCCCGTGGCTCGACGTGATGCCTGTGAATCAGCAGCGCGATCCCCACCAGCATCACCCCGAGCAGGACCCCAAGCAGGATCTCAGTCCGCTGCGCAGTGCGGGCTCTTGGCTCGCGGAATGCCGGCGCGCCGTTGGCGATCGCCTCCACGCCGGTGACGGCTGAGCACCCCGACGCGAACGCCTTGAGGATCAGAATGATCCCCAAGGACGCGGTGATCGTCGGTGTCTCGCGCGTCCCGATCACGGCCTGCACGTGCGGACGCACGAAGCCGAGCGCGATCATCGCCAGGATCGCGAGACGAACACGAACGTCGGGCCGATCAGCAGCTTGGCCGACTCGGTGATCCCGAACATGTTGACCGCGGTCAGGATCGCCAGTCCGGCCAGTGACACCACCAGCATGTGGTTCGCGAGGCCGGGAACACGCTGCCGAGGCTCGCCGCACCGGCGGCGAGGCTGACCGCCACCGTCAGCACGTAGTCGACTACCAGCGAGGCCGCCGCGAGCATCGCCGGCCAGCGCCCGAGGTTCTGCTTTGAGACCGCGTAGGAGCCACCGCCGTCGGGATGCGCGGTGATCACCTGGCAGTAGGAGATCACCAGCAGTACAAGCATCGCCGTGATCACGAGCGTGATCGGCAGCGTGAACCGCAGCGCCGACGCGCCGGCCGTGAACAGCACGATCATGATCGCCTCGGGGCCATAGGCGACGCTCGACAGCGCGTCGAGGCTCAGCGCCGCCAGGCCTCGCGGGACATCGAGGTCGTGGCCCTTGTCGGCGTGCTTGCCGAGGCGCGGGCGATGGCCGATCCGCCGCGCCGGGCCGCGCCGCGTGCGCCGGCTGCGTCCCGTTGAGGTGACAGCTGAGTCTGAGGTCGTTTCGCTCACGCGGCGCCACGTGAACTCTGACACGTGTTGTGGTCAGCGCTGGTAGGCGCGCTCGATAGTCTGCGCGGCAGAGAGCACGACCGGCTTGTATAGCTCGGGCGCTGCGAGACGCTCGGCGGGCCCGGCGATCGACAGTCCGGCGGCGATCCGGCCGCGGCGGTCGAGGATCGGCACCGCAAGCGCGGCGGCGCCGGCATCGAATTCGCCGACCGTGTAGGCGAACCCAGCGCGGCGAATGCGGTCGAGCTCACGCTCGAGGCGCGCCGACCCGATCGCCTCCAGCAGCCGCGCGCGCTCGCCGGGGTCCAGGTATGCGGCGAGGATCTTCCCCGACGCGCCGCGGTGCATCGGCGCCCGGCGGTAGAGCGCGTAAGACAGCCGGACCGAGTGTTCGTCGGCCTCGACGACGTGCAGGACGATGCCCTCGAGCCCGCACGGCGCGGTCAGGATCGCGGTCTCCCCCAGCCGCCCCGACAGTTGCTCCATCACCCCTCGCGCCGGCTCGACCAGCCGCTCGCGCAGCGCCTCCTCGGCCGTGCGCCCCAGCGCCACCAGCCGCGTCCCGAGTGCGACGGTCCGTCCGGCGCCACGCTGGACGAGGCCGTGCTGCTCGAGCTCGGCGAGCAACCGGTAGGCGGTGCTGGTCGGCATCCCGGCGTCGGACGCGAGCTCGGCGACCGTCAGCTCATCGGGCTGCTCGCCGATCCGTCCCAGCAGCTCGACGGCGCGCTGGAGGGCTCCCTCGGGCATCGCTCTATATCCCGGGCGGCTCGTGCTCCGAAAGTGCGGGGCGCGCGCCGGCGACGCGGGCGACCCGGTGCGCGAGCTGGCCGTCGCCGACGAGCGTCGCGAGCCCTTCGACGTCGGCGTTCCACTCGGTCTCGTCGGTCAGGCTGCCGGCGAACTCCCTGACGACGGCGTACGCGCGAGCGGTCCCGGCACCGAGGCGGTCCGGCCCGCCCCGCAGATCGACGCCCTGCGCGGCAATGATCAGCTCGAGCGCCACCAGCCGGTGCGCGAGGCTGACAAGCGACGAGGTGACGCTGACCGCCAGCGGCGCCATCGACGCGTGATCCTCGACCCCCTCGGCGAGCTGGCCGCGGTATTCGAGTGACACGGGGTTGGCGAGAAACCGCGCCTCCGAAGCCGCCGCCGCGAACGCGCGACCCAGCGGGCGCAGGCCGCCGGTCGGCCCGTCCTGGTGCGCGAGCCCGGTCGGCAGGCCGCTGAAGTGCTGCCAGAGCAGCTTCTGGACCCGCTCGTTGGCGACCTGGGCCGCGTGCGCGATCCCGAGCCGTAGATGGTCGAACGCCATCGCGAGCGACGTGACGTCGAAGTTGCCGACCGATACGATCGCGCCCTCGTCGACCAGCACGAGCGGGTTGTCGCTCGCCGAGTTGAGCTCGATCTCCATGATCCCGCGCGCGACCGAGAGCGCGTCGTAGGCGGCGCCGTGCGTCTGCGGAACGCACCGGATCGAGAGCGGGTCCTGCAGGTTGCGGGCGGCGCCGGGGCGCCACAGGTCGGACTCCTCGAGCAGCTCGCGCAGACGCCAGCTCGCGGTCGCCTGACCGCTGTGCGGGCGGGCGCGGTCGGCCGCCGGGTGGACGATCGAGAGGTTGGCCGCAAACGCCTCGAAGCTCAGCGCGGCGGCGATCTGCATGCTGTCGATCAGGTCGGCCACGTCGACCAGCACGAGCGACCCGCGGCCGATCGTGACCGCGTTGGCGCTGATCAGCCCGAGCGCCTCCTTGGGACCGAGCGTGATCGGCTCGATCCCGGCGCGCCGCAGCGCCTCGTCGCCGTGCAGCGTCTCGTGCCCGTACTCCGCCCACCCGCGCCCGATCAGCACCTTGCCGATGTCGGCCATCTCGGACAGGTCCCCCTGCCCGACTGAGCCGAGCATCCGCACCACCGGGTGCACGTCGGCGTTGAGCAGCGCGACCAGCAGCTCGATCAGCTCACGCCGGACCCCGACGCCAGCCTTCAGCATCCCGTTGACGCGCGACACCATCATCGCGCGCACGACGTCGGTCGGCACCGGCCGACCATACGAACGACACCTGGTCGGCGACGGTCGCGAATGCGAACGCGCCGATCTCCTCGAGCGGAATGTGGTGGCGCGAGAGCGACCCGAGGCCGGTGTTGAGCCCGTACACGGACTCCCCGCTGGCGAGCACGCGGTCGACCACGTCGCGCGCCGCGCGCACGCGGACCAGTGCGTCGGCGTCGAGCCCGACGCGCGCGTGCCCGCGCGCCACCGCGAGCACATCATCCACTGTCAGCCCATCGCCGCTGAGAATGATGTTCTCGCTGGTTGAGACCACTGTCACCGTTTCGATCATATATCGTACGTCAGATCTCAGCGATCGAGAAGCTTTCGGGTCGGATCGTGACCCCCGGCAGCGCGCCGCAGCGGGCCGGTATCACGATTCGCGACGGGCGCGTCGAGCAGCTGTGCGAGGCCGGCGGCGGCCTCGATTTCGGCGACGCGCTGCTGCTCCCCGGAGCCGTCGACGTCCACGTCCACACCCGCAGCTACGACGGCGAGGGGATCGAGCGCTGCACGCTGGCGGCCGCGGCCGGCGGCGTGACGACGATCGTCGACATGCCCTACGACGCCGCCGGTCCGATCGACAGCGTCGACGCGTTCGAGGCCAAGGTCGCCGACGTGCAGCGCGAGGCGCACGTCGACGTCGCGCTGTGGGCGACGGTGCCCCCGCGCGGGCCGATCACCGACGTGCAGGCGCTCGTCGACGCCGGCGCGGCGGCGTTCAAGCTCTCGACCTTCGAGACCCATCCGCAGCGCTTCCCGCGAATCCCGGACGGTCAGCTGCTGCGCGCGTTCGAGGCGATCGCGGCCGCCGGCGGGCTGGCCGGCGTCCACGCCGAGAACGACGAGATCGTCCGCGCGGGGATCGCGGCCGAGCAGGAGGCCACCGGCGGCGCCGACCCGCTCGCTCATGCCCGCTCGCGCCCGCCGGTGGCCGAGCACGAGGCGATCGCCCGGGTGCTCGAGTTCGCGCGCGCGACCGGCGTCCGGCTCCACATCTGCCACGTGTCGACGCCGCGCGGCGTCGAGCTCGTCGCGGCCGCACGCCGCGATGGCGTCGATGTCAGCGCCGAGACCTGCCCCCACTACCTGCTGCTCGACGAAAACGAGCTCCTGAGCCGCGGCGGCGAGGCGAAGATCAACCCGCCGCTGCGCGCGGCACCGCTGCCGGCCGCCGGCCTTGATCTGATCTCGTCCGACCACGTCGGCTGGCCGCCCGAACGCAAGCACGGCCCGGATATCTTCGCGCTCGCCTCGGGCGCGCCGGGGGTAGAGCTGATCGTCCCGCTGGTCCACGACGCGCTCGGGGTAGACGAGCTCCTGCGGCTCGTTTGCGAGGCCCCCGCACGGCGCTTCGGGCTGTGGCCGCGCAAGGGCAATCTGATGCCGGGCGCCGACGCCGACGTGCTGGTCCTCGATCCCGAGCTCGAGTGGGAGATCGACCCCTCGCAGCTCGTGACCGCGGCCGGCTGGAGCCCCTACTCGGGCCGCCGCCCGCGCGGCCGCGTGATCGCGGCGTTCTCGCGCGGGGTCCAGGTGTGGGACGGCCGGCGTGCTGGGGCGTCTGCCGGTCACGGCCGCTTCGTGGCCGCGAACACGGCCCGCGAGCCTTCCCGTGCCTGACACGTCGTTGCGGTGTCGCGGCTGGCGCCAGGAGGCGATCCTGCGGCTGCTCGAGAACAACCTCGCGATCGCCGAGGACCCCGAGCACCTGGTGGTCTACGCCGCGCACGCCAAGGCGGCCCGCGACCAGCAGAGTCTCGACGCGATCGTCGCCGCATTGCGTGAGCTGCGCGATGGCGAGACGTTGGTCGTCCAGTCCGGCAAGCCGATTGCGGTCCTGCCAACCGGTCCGCGCGCCCCCGCCGTGCTGCTGGCCAACGGCAACCTGGTCGGGCGCTGGGCGACGCCCGAGGTCTTCTACGAGCTCGAGCGCCGCGGGCTGATCGCGTGGGGCGGCCTGACCGCCGGATGCTGGCAGTACATCGGCTCGCAGGGAGTGCTGCAGGGCACCTATGAGACGTTCGCGCAGGTCGCGCGTGAGCACTTCGGCGGCACGCTCGCCGGACGGCTCGTGGTCAGCGCCGGCCTCGGCGGGATGGGCTCCGCGCAACCGATCGCGATCACGCGGATGCTCGGTGGTGTGTCGCTGATCGCCGAGGTTGACGGCGACAAGGCGCGCTCGCGGCTCGCGGCCGGCTCAGTCGACGTCGTCACCGGCGATCTCGACGAGGCGCTCGACGCGAGCCTCGCGGCCCGCTCGGATGGCCGCCCGCTGGCCGTCGGGCTGATCGCCAACGGAGCCGAGCTGCTCGAATCGCTGCTCGAACGCGACCTCGTGCCGGACGTCGTCACCGACCTGACGGCCGCGCACGACCTGCGCAGCGGCTACCTGCCGGCCGGGGTCAGCCTCGACGAGGCGGCCGCCCTGCGGCGCGGCGACCCCGGCAAGCTCGAGGCGCTCGCGCTCGCGACGATGGTCCGCCACGTCCGCGCGATGCTGGAGCTGCGCGACCGTGGCGCGGTCGTGTTCGACTACGGCAACAACATCCGTCCGCACGCCGCCGGCGGCGGCGTCGACGACGCGCTGACGATCGACATCTTCACCGCCCGCTACCTGCGGCCGCTGTTCAGCCGCGGGATCGGCCCGTTCCGCTGGATCTGCCTGTCGGGCGACGACGCCGACCTCGAACTCGTCGACGACCTGTGCCTGGAGCTGTTCGCCGACGTCCCGCGGATCACGAACTGGATCGAGCTCGCGCGCGAGCACGTCGTTCGCCAGGGCCTCCCGGCACGGATCGCGTGGCTCGGGCACGGCGAGCGCACGCGGCTCGGACTGGCGGTCAACGAGGCGGTCGCCGACGGGCGGCTTCGAGCGCCGGTCGCGTTCACCCGCGACCACATGGACTCGGGCGCGATGACGCACCCGAACATCATCACCGAGGCGATGCCCGACGGGTCCGACGCAGTCAGCGACTGGCCGCTGCTGAACGCGATGCTGACGACCGCGGCGGGCGCCGACCTGGTCGCCCTGCACGCCGGTGGCGGCGGCTACGCGGGCTACTCGCAGAGCGCCGGGATGACGGTCGTCGCGACCGGCACCGGCGACGCACAGGCGCGGTTGGCCGCGGCTTTGAACGTCGACACCGCGCTCGGGGTGCTGCGCCACGCCGACGCCGGCTGCCAGGAGGCGGTCGAGAGCGCTCACGAACACGGCCTTGGTCTGTCGCCTGTAGGTTCCGCGCGATGAGGGACCTCGACCTGCACGCCGTCCACGCCGCCGTCGCGGGCGGCTCAGTGCTGGCGGCCGGCGGCGGCGGCTGGGTCGACCACGGCCTGCTCGTCGGGACGACCGCCGTCCAGTACGGGACGCCGCGGCTGGCGACGCTCGACGAGCTCGACCCCGATGCGATGCTCGCGACCGTGAGCGCGATCGGCGCCCCGGCGGCGGTCGGTTGGGAGATGCGCCCGGGCGACTACGTGCGGGCGCTGCAGCTGCTGATCGAGGCTGTCCCGGAGCCGATCGTCGGTACGGTCACCGCCCAGAACGGCTCCTCGACGACCTGCAACGGCTGGGTCGCGTCGGCGGTGCTCGGAACGCTGGTGATCGACGCCGCCGGCGATGGTCGCGCTCACCCGACCGGCAAGATGGGGTCGTTCGGGCTCGCGGCCGACGACGACTACCAGACAGTGCAGGCCGTAGCGGGCGGCAACCGGGCCGAGGATCGCTACCTCGAGGTCGTCACCCGCGGGACCGTGCGCCACACCGCCAACGTGCTCCGGACGGCGGCCGAGCAGTCGGGCGGCTTCATCTCTTGCGCCCGCAATCCGCTGCCCGCCTCGTTCGTCGCCCAGCACGCCGCCGTCGGTGCGATCAGCTTCGCGCTCGCACTCGGCGAAGCGATCCTCGCGGTCGACAACGACGGACCGCGCCGGATGATCGAGGTCACGGCCGAGCACCTCGGCGGCGCGCTGATCGCCGAGGGCGCGGTGCGCTCACGGGTGCTGCGGACGGAGAACGCGTTCGACATCGGCACGATCGTCGTCGGCGAGCTCGAGCTCGGGTTCGTCAACGAGTACCTGACCGCGGAGTCCGCCGGCGAGCGCCTGGCGACCTTCCCCGACGTGATCGCGACGCTATCGCTGCAGACGGGCCGGATCATCTCGATCGCCAACCTCCGCGAGGGTGACGAGGTCGTCGTCCTGCACGTCCCGAAGGCGAACGTGCCGCTCGGCGACGGCGTCAGAGAGCCGAGCGTCTACCCGGAGGTCGAGACGATGCTCGGAAAGCCGCTCGCGCAGTACGCGCTTGGCTGACCGCGATCGGATCGCCGCGCGCCTGCAGGCGCTGTGGGATATCGCGCACGGCCCGGCCGGCGGCGCGGACCGCCCGGCGTTCTCGGACGCCGAGGCGCAGGCGATGCTGCTGGTCGCGGGTTGGGCACGCGAAGCGGGGCTCGAGCCCGGGATCGACGAGTTCGGCAACCTCTGGGCGCTGCCGGCCGGCGCTGACCGGGTCGCGACGTCAGGCTCGCACGTCGACACGGTGCCCGACGGCGGGCGCTACGACGGCGCCCTCGGCACCGTGCTGGGGCTCGAGCTCGCGCACGAGATCGGATCCGGCTTGTTGGTCTGTGCCGCGGAGGAGGCACCCCGGTTCGGCGCCGGCACGGTCGGCTCGCGGCTGCTGGTCGGCACGCTGGCGGTCAGCGCCCTGGACTCGCTGGTCGACGCGTCGGGAACGACCGCGGCGCAGGCCCGCGACGAGTACCTGGAGGCGCTCGCCGAGCTCCCGCGCGTGCAACCGGCGGCTGCGCGCGTCCGCGCGCACGCCGAGATCCACGTCGCTCAACGACGGGCGCTGCGGGAGCTCGGCGTCGTCACGCGGGTCGCGTCTCCCCGCCGCCTGGTGGTGACGATCAGCGGCCGCTCCGGCCACTCGGGCGAGGTCTCGATGGACGAGCGCCGCGACGCGCTCGCCGCCGCGGCCGAGCTGATCCTGGCGGTCGAGGCCGCCGCCCGCGCCGAACCGCCTCAGACGGTCGCGACCGTTGGGAAGATCGAGATCACACCCGGCGCGATCAGCGTGATCCCGGGCCGGGCGCGCTTGGGGATCGACGCGCGGGGGATCTCCGGGGAGTCACTTGCCCGGCTCGACGCCGCGATCCGTGCCGACGCCGCCGGGATTGCGACGCGACGCGCCGTCGACGTCGAGGTCGAGCTGGTTCGCGGCGGCGACCCTGTGGAGCTCGACCGCGGCCTCGCGGACGCCGCGCTGCACGCCGCCGAGGCTCGCGGCATCGCGGCGACGGAGACGTGGTCGGGCTCGGGACACGACGCCCAACATCTCGCGGCGCTGTTTGGGACGCTGCTGGTGTTCGTACCTTTGGAGGGCGGCGAGAGCCATACGCCGGACGAGGGCGCCGACGCCTCGGACATCGAGCACGCCTCGCTGGTGGTCAACGACGTGCTTTCAGTAGTATCTCGATCTAATTAGTTTCGTTAGGCAGTGATTAGGCGCCCGGCGAGTCTTGACATCGCCTCCGAATCTGAGAGAAGATGAAGGTCCATCCGCTGAACGCCGTTCCGCCGGTGGGTCGAGGAGGAGATGAGGGCCGCCCTGAAGCCTGAGGCCGCACCCAGGCCGCGTGTTCGCTCAGCGGGTGTCGCGACCGTGCTCGACGTGCTCGATGCGCTTGACGGTCACGGCACGCTGAGCCTGTCCGAGCTCGCGCGCGAGACGGGCGCGCCCAAGAGCACGCTGCACCGCGTCTGCTCGATGATGCTCGAGCGCGGATGGATCGCGCGCGACGAGAACACCGCGACGCTGGGGCTCGGCCCCCGGACAGCCTGGCTGGCGCGGGCCACACCGGCGGCCGCCCTCACCAACGGCTTTCACTCGGTCGCCGGGCGGCTGGTCTCGCGCCACAACGAGACGGCCTGTCTCGTCGTGCTCGACGGTCTCGACAGCCTGTTCGTCGCTAAGGTCGAGACGACCCACCTGGTGCGATTGGTGACCTCGGTCGGGAGCCGGCTCCCCGCGTTCGCGTCCGCCTCAGGACGCGTCCTGCTCGCCGACCTGCCGCGCGAGCGCGTCGACGCGATGTACGCGGGCTCGGCGCTCGTGACGCCCACCGGCCGGCGGCTGCGTGGTCTCGAGGAGCTTCATCGGATTCTCACCCGGACCCGCCGGCTCGGGTACGGCGAGAACATCGACGAGACGGCGCTCGGGCTTCATTGCGTCGCCGTTGGAGTCGGACCGCCCGGACACGTCGTCGCGGCGCTGACGCTGTGCGTTCCGAGCGGTCGGATGACGTCCGACCGTGCGGCTGAAATGCTGTCGGACCTATTCAGCGCCGCACGCTCGCTTGTACCGCTTGCCGATTCGCCCCCTCCCTCGACCCCCCAGATGCATCAAACGTCTGACTTCAGCGTCGATTCCGCGTCAGCGGCCGACGCAGGATCGATCGCCATAGAAAGGAAGTCACACCATGGATAAGCCTGACATTCGCAAGCTCGACGCGATTCGCGTCGAGCGGACCGAGCTCGAGAATCACTACATCGACGAGCTCCTTGCAGGGCGCATCGACCGCCGGCAGTTCCTGCGCCGCGGCAGCATGATGGGAATGTCGGCCACGCTGCTAGGCACGATCCTGGCTGCCTGCGGAAGCTCGTCCTCGTCTTCGTCGTCCG
This sequence comes from uncultured Solirubrobacterales bacterium, assembly GCA_963756655.1. GTDB lineage: Bacteria > Actinomycetota > Thermoleophilia > Solirubrobacterales > Solirubrobacteraceae > Palsa-465. Next base: position 75,108 of record CAVWOQ010000021.1, on the reverse strand, counting down.
CCGCGAGCTCGGCCTCGAGCAGCGCCCCCGCTCCGAAAGCGGGCGGGACACTCGCGGTTGCCGGCGTCATGCCCACAGCTGCAATCAACCCGCTCACCATCTCGGATGCCGGCGGCCTGCTGATGCTCAACCAGACCGGCGAGTTCCTGGTCTTCGACTCAAACCTGAAGCTGATGCTGCAGCCGATGCTGGCGCTCAGCTGGAGCCACAACGGCGACGGCAGCGTCTGGACCTTCAAGCTCCGTCCAGGGGTCAAGTTCAGCACCGGCGCGCCGATGACCGCCGACGACGTCGTCTACACCTTCCAGCAGCTCTCGGACCCCAAGAACGCCTCCAACGCGCTGTCGACCTTCACCGGAGTGCTGACCCCGTCCGGGGTCAAGGCGGTCGACCCAACGACGGTCGAGTTCACCCTCGAGTCGCCGAACGGCAACTTCCCGTACCTGGTCTCATCCGACAACTACAACGCGATCATCGTTCCCAAGGGGACCGACTTCGGCAAGTGGCAGACCACGTTCGTCGGCACGGGCGCGTTCAAGCTGGGGACCTACACCCAAGGCCGCGGGGCGACGTTCGTCCCGAATCCGAACTACTGGGGGACCAAGCCCCTGCTGGCCGGGACGTCGTTCCAGTTCTTCTCCAGCCAGACGCCGATGCTCCTCGCACTGCAGGGCAAATCGGTCGATGTGATCGCGCAGTTCGTGCCCGCGGGCGCGGCGGCGATCCTCTCACAGCCCAGCCTCTACAAGATCATCAAGCTCGCGTCCGCCAACCATCGCGAGCTCTCGATGCGCAACGACCAGGCGCCATTCACCGACGCACGGGTCCGCCAGGCGGTCGCCTACACGCTGAACCGCAAGGGCATGGTCGCCGCGCTGCTGAGCGGCTTTGGGAGCGTCGCCAACGACACTCCGTTCGGGCCGCGGTTCCCCTCGTCCAACCTGACGCTCCCACAGCGCGAGCAGGACATCGCCAAGGCCAAGCAGCTGCTGGCCGCGGCCGGTCACTCGAGCGGGATCAGCGCGCCGCTCTACACCGAGGTCTATCAGGAGATCCCGCAGCTGGCCACGGTGATCAAGGAAAACGCCGCCCTGGCGGGGATCACCTTCGACCTCAAGATCGAGAGCCAGGCGCTCTATTACGGCAAAGCGGCGTACGGGAATTCGGATTGGCTCGACGGGACCACGAGCCTCGTCGACTACGGCGACCGCGGCGTCCCGAATGTGTACCTCGAGGCGCCGCTCACCTCGGCCGGGCCATGGAACGCGGCGCGGTTCAAGAACAAGCAGTACGACATGCTCGTCAAGCAGTACGTGGCGGCCCTCGATCTCTCGACCCAGAAGTCGATCGCGACCCAGATCGAAACGCTGCTGCTGGCCGAGACCCCGATCGTGATCCCGTACTGGATCGACGGCCTGACGGCGTCGACCCCGCAGGTCGGCGGACTGAACCCGACCTCGATCGCGCAGCTCTATCTGAACAACGCCTACAAGTCATGAGATAGCCGAGCCCGAGATGGTCACGTTCATCCTCAAGCGACTCGGCCTGGCGCTGATAACGCTGTGGCTGTTGAGCGTGATCGTATTCGTGCTCGGCCAGGTGTTGCCCAGCGACCCGGGGCGCTCCGTCCTCGGGCCGCTGGCGGCGCCGAGTGCGGTGCGGGCGCTCGATCACCAGCTAGGCGTCGACAAGCCGCTGCTGACCCAGTACTGGAACTGGATCACCCACTTCCCCGGGACCTCGACCCAGTATCAGGCGCCGATCGGCCCGATCCTGACCAGCGCCCTCAAGCAATCGCTGAAGCTGGCGGTGTTCGCGTTCGTGATCGTCGTCCCGCTCGGGATCATCGGCGGCATCGTCTCGGCGTTGAACTTCGGCAAGCCGATCGATCGGACGATCAGCATCGTCGGCCAGTCGGCGCTGACGGTGCCCGAGTTCGTGTCCGGGATCGTTCTGCTCGTGATCTTCTCGATCGCGCTCGGGTGGCTGCCGGTAACCGCGACCGCGCCCCCGGGCTCCGGGTTCTTCACGCAGCTCAAGTACCTGATCCTGCCGGTGATCCCGCTCGTGCTGGTCCTGTTCGGGTACATCGCCCGGATGGCCCGCGCGGGGACCGTCGAGGCGCTCGAGTCCGACTACGCGCGGACCGCGACCCTCAAGGGGCTGCCGCGCGGCGTGATGATCCGACGCCATGTCCTGCGTAACTCGCTGCTGCCGACGATCACGGTGATCGCCACGCAGACGGGCTACCTGATCGGCGGGCTGGTCGTTGTCGAGGTGCTGTTCCGTTACAACGGGATCGGAATGCTGACCTACAACGCGGCCAACCAGCACGACATCCCAATGCTCGAGGCGTGCGTGCTGACGATCGGAATCGTGTACATGGTCGTGACGCTGATCGCGGATATCGGCTTCTCGCTGCTGAACCCGCGGATAAGGCTGCGCGCCGCCGAATGAGCATCGCCGACATCCCGGTCGAGGACGCCGGCGCGCTCCAAGCCGGACGCACAGAGATACGCCGCGAGCTGCTGCGCGAGCTGCGGCACTCGAAGACCTTCCTCGTCGGGTCGACGATCCTCCTGATCTGGATCATCTGCGCGATCTTCGGCTCGGCGATCGCGCCCCACAACCCGTACACGCAAAACCTCCTCGGGATCAACAAGGCGCCGTCGAGCGCGCACTGGTTCGGAACTGACCAGCTCGGCCGCGACATGTTCTCGCGCGTGATCGTCGGCTCGCGCGACATCCTGATCATCGCCCCGCTCGCAACGCTCCTGGGAACCGTGTGCGGGACGGCGATCGGATTGGTGATGGGCTATTTCCGCGGCGTCATCGACGACGTGCTCGGGCGCTTTGTCGAGGCCTTCCTGGCCCTGCCGCTGGTCGTCACCGGCGTGATCGCGCTGTCCGCCCTCGGGCGCTCGAACCTCGTGATCATCATCGTCATCGGGCTCGTGTTCACGCCGCTGATCGCGCGCACGGTACGCGCCGCGGTGCTCATGGAGCGCGAGCTCGACTACGTCTCCGCGGCTCGTCTTCGCGGCGAGGGCAGCCTCTACATCATGTTCGTCGAGATCCTCCCAAACGTGTCCGGGCCGATCCTGGTCGAATTCACCGTTCGCCTCGCGTATGCGATCTTCACGATCCTGACGCTCACCTTCCTCGGGCTCGGCGTCCAGCCGCCGTCGCCTGACTGGGGCCTCGACATTGCGACAAACTACGGGGTCGTGCCGGCGGGTTACTGGTGGGAGGTGCTGTTCGATGCGATCGCGATCGCGACGCTGGTCGTTTCCGTGTCCTTGATCTCCGACGCGGTCCAGGGGGTATTGGAGCGGTGAGCACCGTCGCCGACACGCCGGCCGGGCCGCCCGCTACGACCGCGCAGCCCGACGCGCTCGCGGTCGAGCACATCGACGTCAGCTACCGCGTGCGCGGCAAGCAGATCCTCGTCGTACGCGATGTCTCGTTCCGAATCGGCCGCGGCGAGTCCTACGGGCTCGTCGGCGAGTCCGGGTGCGGCAAGTCGACGATCGCGCTGGCGGTCGTCCGCTATCTGGCGCGCAACGGCAACGTGACCAGCGGCGGGATCTCGATCGATGGCCGCGATGTCCTCGGGCTCAAGAGCGGCGACCTGCGCGAGCTGCGCCAGAGCACCGTCTCGATGGTCTACCAGGAGCCCGGGCGGGCACTGAACCCGACGCTCAAGGTCGGGCGTCAGGTCGCCGAGGTGTACGAGCTCGCCGGGCTAAAGCGCGAGCAGGCGCTGGAGCGCAGCCGAGAAATGCTCGAGAAGGTCCGGATCTCCGACCCAGGCGGGGTGATGAACCGCTACCCGCACCAGCTGTCGGGCGGGATGCTGCAGCGCGTCGTGATCGCGATGGCGCTCGCGGCCGCGCCGGCACTGCTGATCCTCGACGAGCCGACGACCGCGCTCGACGCGACCGTCGAGTCCGAGGTGCTGGACCTGATCTCGGCGCTCCGTGATGAATTCGGGACCTCGTTGATGTTCATCAGCCACAACCTCGGCGTGATCGCGAAGATGTGCGATCGCGTCGGCGTCCTGTATGCGGGCGAGATGATCGAGGAGGGCCCGGCGCGCCAGGTGTTCAACGACCCGCGGCATCCCTACACGGTCGGGCTGCTGCGGTGCATCCCGCGCCGCGACATGCTCAAGGCGCGTCAAACGCTCGACACGATCCCTGGCTTTCTGCCGACGCCTGGATCGGTCCCGAAGGGGTGCATCTTCGCCGACCGGTGCGGGCTGGCCGAGGATCGATGTCGTGAGGAGGAGCCACCTCCGTACGACGTCGGACCGGACCGCAGGTCGCGCTGTCACTTCCACGATCGCGCTCAGACGCTTCCGCGCGTGTTCAAGGACGAGCGCCTGCCGACTGGGTCACGCAATGGCGACGCGCCGACGCTGATCTCGGCGACTGACGTCTCGAAGACCTTCCACATCGCCGGCCAGGAGATCCACGGCCTCGTCGACGTCAGCCTCGAGGTCCGCAAGGGCGAGACGCTCGGGCTCGTCGGCGAGTCGGGCAGCGGCAAAACGACCTTTGCCCGCGTCCTTTTGGGATTGACCGCTCCCGACGACGGAGCGACGCTGGAGTTCGAGGGCGAACCGCTGGCCGGCACGTCACCGAAACGCTCTCGGGAACAGAAGAAGGCGCTCCAGATCGTGTTCCAGAACCCCGACTCGGCGCTCAACCGCCGCCACTCGGTCAGGCGCCTGCTGTCGCGCGCTCTGTCGAAGCTCGGCGGCTACAGCGGCGACGCGTTGCTGGCACGGCTCAAGAAGCTGATCTCCGATGTCCGGCTTTCTGAGCGCCACCTGGCGATGAAGCCGGTCCAGCTGTCGGGCGGGCTCAAGCAGCGCGTCGCGATCGCACGCGCGTTCGCCGGCGATCCCCAGATCGTCGTCTGCGACGAGCCCACCTCGGCGCTCGATGTCTCGGTCCAGGCGGCGATCCTCAACCTGCTCACCGACCTGCAGCAGCGCGAGGACGTCTCGTATCTGTTCATCAGTCATGACCTCGGCGTCGTCCGCTACCTGTCGGACCGGATCGCGGTCCTGTATCTCGGGCGCGTGATGGAGCTCGGCCCCGCCGATCAGGTATTCAACGCTCCCCACCACCCGTACACCGAGGCGCTCCTGTCGGCCGTTCCGACGCTCGACGAGACCGACATGGAACGGATCAAGCTCGAGGGCGAGATCCCGAGCGCAGCCGATCCGCCGAGCGGGTGCGTGTTCCATACCCGCTGCCCGCGCAAGATCGGCGCCATCTGCGAGGAGACGGAGCCTGAGCTGCGCCAGGAGGAAGCCGGGCACGGGATCCGCTGCCACATCCCACTGGCGGAGCTTCGCCAGCTGCAGGGCAATGAAGACGCGGTCGCGTCTGCGCCCGCCGCGCCGAGCTCGTCGAGCGAGTAGCTACAAGCGGGTCCGGAACGCGAGCCGCCGCCGCGCCGCCGGGCGTGAGCGGACGACCAGCCAGCACGCGATCACGCACGACGGGACGATCACGGCCAGAAAGCCCGCCTGCGCGCCACCGCGCTGGTCGAGCGTGCCGGCCAGCAGCGGCATCAACACCATCGCCGCCGCCCAGGCGCCGTTGACCATCCCGAACACGAACCCCTCGCTGCACGCGTTGCCCTCCTGGGCCGCAAGGGAGTAGGCCACTGTGCCGACCACCGCTCGCGGGATCGCCGTCAACAGCAGCGCCAGAACGAGCGCCGGCGGGCCGCCGCCCAGCAGCGCCGGGATCAGCGCGAGCGACAGCGCCAGCGTCGCGATCGCGTTGAAGCGAAGCGTCCGAGCGCGCTCGCCGAGCCGCACGGTCCACGCGCTGACGGCGATGTAAAAGACGGCCGCCGACGTGAACGCGAGCCCGATCTTCCCGGTTGTAAGTCCGTAGTGATGCAGCCCGAGCGTGATCAGGAGCTGGCTGACGCCCGATACCGCGCCCGAGACGACCAACCCGCCGGCGGCGGCCGCCACGCCCGGCCGGCGGATCAGCGCGATCAGCGAGCGGATCGAGGTCCGCGGGGCGAGCGGTGCCGGCTCCCCGGCGCGCTTCGCGGGCGGGTTGCCCGAGCCGAGCGCGAGTGGTACGACGACCAGCGCGGCGACCGCCGCGATCAACAGAAACGGAACCGCGATGCCGGCGCGCTGCGCGAGGATCCCGCCGACTGCAGGACCGACCATCACCCCGATCGAGGAGCAGGTGACAGCTGGGCCGAGCCGCCCCCCCTTGGTGCCCGTGTCGACCTCGGAGAGCCATGCCATGCCGGTCGTCCACACGACTCCGAACGCGACCCCGAAGACGATCCGTCCGCTCACCAGCAGCACCAGCGACGGCGCCGCCTGCAGCAGGCACGCGGAGCACAGCAGCGCGCCCGCGGCGAGCGTTGCGCGCCGGGCGCCGAACCGGTCGGCGACGAGCCCGGCCGGGACCGAGACCGCGAGCGTTGCCAGTCCCGGGAGCGCCAGCAGCAGCGCCGTCTCCGACGGAGTCAGGTCGTAGATCCCCGCCAGCCGCGGCAGCAGGGGCACGATCACCGCCTGCGCGATCCCCGACACGAGGAACAGCGCGTAAAGCAGCCAGAGCAGCTGGCGCGGCGGCAGCTGGGGACCGCGACGGAGCGCCCGGGAGTTGCGGTGCAGGCGAGGTACGCGCTCGATCTGGAGTGTGGACAGCATCGGTCATAGACAGTACGATCGTCGTCGCAACTTGTAACTTGATGATTTTGATGGTTTATGATCGACTCTGCTGATCAAACTGCGGTTGACGTTCGGGCGCTCCGCGCGCTCGTCACGGTCGCCGACCGGGGCTCGTTCCGCGGCGCGGCTCGCTCGCTCGGCTACACGCAGTCGGCGATCTCGCACCAGATCGCCGGACTCGAGCGCGCGCTCGACGCGTCGATGTTCACCCGCCCGGGCGGGCGCGGTGCGGTCACGCTGACCGCCGCCGGCGATGCGGCCTATCGCCGGGCACGCCGCGTTCTGGCCGAGCTCGAGACGCTCGGTGCCGACGTCGCAGCGATCGAGCGCGGCGAGCGACCGACGCTGCGGATCGGCGTCTTTCAGACCGCCACCACCGAGCTGCTGCCGAGCGCGCTGCGGACGCTTCGCGAGAACCGCCCCGACGTCGAGGTCGTCCTGTCGGAGATCCACGACAACGGACAGGCCTTCGACCGGCTCGCTGACGGCCGGCTCGACATCGCGTTCATCGTCAACCCGGATCCCGACGAGCGCATCCAGTCGCTCCCGCTGCTCGACGACCGCTGGGTGATCCTGACCCGCCGCGACAGCGACCTGGTCGGAGTGCGGTCGCCGTCGTTCGACATGCTCGACGGGGTCGACGTCGTCGCCTGGACGCGGCGCTGGCGCACCCAGCTCCAGCTCGAGCAGGCGTGGCGTCGGCGTGCGATCAGCCCCCGCGTCGTCTACCGCACCGACGACAATCTCGCGCTCCAGCGGCTGGTCGCCGCCGGTTACGGCCACGCGTGCTTGGACCGGCTGAGCGCCGCGAGCGCGATTGAGCCGTCGCTGACGTGGATCGAGCCGGCCGAGATCCTGATTCCACGGACTATCGCGCTCTGCCTGCCGCGCCGCCGTGACCTGAGCGGATCGGCGCTGATGCTGATGGACGCGATCCGGAGCCAGTTTGGAACCTGACCTTGACACGGCTGGCCGCTTGTGGCAGAACGCCCGCCTGATGCCCGGGGACGCGACCGAGGCCGCAGTCGAGCAGCCGCGCGCGGCGCTACAGATGCGGGCGAGCGTGATGCGCGAACCGGGGCTGCCGGTCGCGGTCGAGGAGGTGGCGCTCGATCCGGCCCGGCGCGGCGAGGTGCTGGTCCGTGTCGCCGCGGCAGGCGTCTGCCATTCCGACGTCCACCTCGCCGACGGGGCGCTGGGCGACGGCCGCTGGCCGATCGTCCTCGGCCACGAGGGGGCGGGCGTCGTCGAGGCCGTCGGCGAGGACGTCGCGGGCCTCGTCGTCGGGGACCATGTCGTGTTCTGCTTCGTGCCCGCATGCGGACAGTGCCGCGCCTGCCGGGCCGGCCGGCGGACGCTCTGCGAGGTCGCCGGCGCACGGTCGTTCGCCGGCACGCTGCTCGACGGGAGCTCCCGGCTGCGCACCGCCGACGGCACCGTCCTCCAGCACGGGCTCGGGATCGCGTGCTTCGCCGAGTACGCCGTCGTCCCGGCCGGTGGCGCGATCAAGATCCCGGACGAGATCCCGCTCTGGCAGGCCGCGCTGCTGGGCTGTGGCGTCGTGACCGGCTTCGGCGCCGTGAGCCACGCGGCCGGGGTGCGGATCGGCGAGCGCGTGTGCGTGATCGGCTGTGGCGGCGTCGGCCTGCAGGTGATCGCCGCCGCGCGGCTCGCGGGCGCGTCGCAGATCATCGCCGTCGACCGCGGCGACGACAAGCTCGAGCACGCGATCCGCCGCGGCGCCACGCACGCGGTCGACGCGAGCCTCGCCGACACCGCCACTCAGATCCGCGCGATCAGCGGCGGCGGCGTCGACTACGCATTCGAGGTCGTCGGTTCGGCGGCGACGATCCGAACCGCCTGGGACGCGCTCCGAGCCGGCGGCCGCGCGATCGTGGTCGGGCTCGCGCCGCGCGGCGTCGAGGTCTCGCTGCCGGCGATCGAGTTCCTGTCCGAGAAGGCGATCATCGGCAGCTACTACGGCTCCTCGGACCCCGCGGCGACGCTGCCCGGCCTGATCGAGCTCGTGCGCTCGGGCCGGATCGAGCTCGCCGACGTCGTCTCGCACCTGATCGAGCTCGACGAGCTCGAGTCGGCATTCGAGCGCCTGCGTCGCGGCGAAGGCGGGCGGTCGGTTGTGATCCTGGACAGCGGGCTTGCCGGCGCCGAGGCCGGGAGACGCGCATGAACGGCGAACTCGACGGCCTGATCGGCGAGGGTTGGAGCGGCGTCGACCCCGACGGCGCGCACGTCAACGTCGTGCTGGCGAGACGCGGCACCTCGACCGCCGCCTCGCTGATCGGCACCTTCACGTCCCCCGCCCCCGGCCACGCTCCGATCCTGGTCGTGGTCGGTGAGACCAAGGACCAGTACGAGCCGGTGTGGCCGCCGACGATCATGATCAACAAGGAGACCGCGCTCGAGCCGATGCACCAGAAGATCACCTGGGGCGCGGGCCAGCTCGGGATCGCGCAGGGCGTCCTCGACGCGGTCGCCGAGGGACTGATCGAGGCAAGCGGCGATCTGATCGTGTTCGTCGCGATCTACATCGACCCGAACGCGACCGACGAGACGGCGGTCCGGGTCGCGAGCCGTGCGGCGACCCTGAAGGGAATCCGCACCGCGATCAACGGACGCGACCCGGCGCAGACGAGAACGCTGGTCGAGCGCCGTGACTCGGTGCGCAACCCGTTCTACAGCGGCTCGTGAGGATCACGGCGATCCGGGTGCAGCGGCTGCGGCTGCCACTCGACCCACCCTTCTATGCCGCGTGGGACCCCGATCCTCGGCGCCAGTTCGACGCGACGATCGTCCGCGTCGAAACCGACGAGGGCCTGACGGGCATCGGCTCCGGCGACACGATGGCCGGCTTCGAGGATTTCGAGCACCTGTTCATCGGCCGCGATCCGCTGTTGCTGTCGGGTCACGCGCGGACGCTCGAGACGATCGCGTTTCACGCCGGCCGTTACTGGCCGGTGGAGGCCGCGCTGTGGGATCTGTTCGGCAAGAAACTCGGCGTCCCCGTGTATTCGCTGCTCGGAGGGGCGGTCGAGCGGCTACCGGTCTACGCCTCGCTCGGTGAGCTGCGCGCGCCTGCGCAGCGTGCCCAGGACGCTCGCGCGCTCGTCGACGCCGGTTTTCGCGCGGTCAAGCTGCGCATTGCCCGCGACGCGCTCGCCGAGGGGATCGCCGCGGCGACCGCGATCCGCCACGAGGTCGGGGAGGCGCTCGAGATCATGGTCGACCTCAACCAGTGGTGGCGGATGGCCGGCGACATCGAGCCTGGGCTGGGGCCGTCCGATGCGGCGCGCGTGATCGCGCAGCTCGACGAGCTCGGCGTGCTGTGGGTCGAGGAGCCGCTCGCCGGCGCCGACCTCGAGGGGATGCGCGGGCTGCGCTCGCGGGTCCGCGCGCGGATCGCCGGCGGCGAGATGGCGCGCACGTTCGATGAGCTCTGGAATGCGCTCGCGGTCGATGCGCTCGACGTCTTCCAGCCCGATGTCGTGCTGTCGCTGGGCGTCGCGGGCGCGCGCACGCTGGCGGATGTCGTGCTGCGGCGCAACCGCTGGTTCACGCCCCACACGTGGACCAACGGGATCGGCTTGCTCGCCAACCTGCACGTCTGCTGCGGCGTCGGCGGCGGCCCGTTTCTCGAGTTCCCGTACGACCCGCCGGGCTGGACTCCGGAACGGCGCGACTTCATGCTCGCGTCGCCGCTGACGATCGACTCCGATGGCTGCCTCGCGGTACCGTCGGCGCCCGGGTTGGGTATTGCGCTCGACGAGCAGGCGGTCGCCCACTATGCGGTCTGAGCTGTTCATCGACGGTCAGTTCGTGCCCGCCGTCGACGAGCGGACGTTCGACAGCGTGGCGCCCCGGGATGGCAGCGTGCTGGCGGCGGTCGCCCGCGGCGACGCGCTCGACATCGACCACGCCGTGCGCGCCGCGCGGGCGTCGTTCGAACGCGGCGACTGGGCGTACGAGGATCCTGCCGTGCGAGGCCGCGTGCTCGTCCGGCTGAGCGAGCTGATGCTCGAGCGGCTAGAGGAGCTCGCGCAGCTCGAGTCTCGCGACACCGGCCATCCGATCGGCGACGCGCGCGGCGTCGACGTCCCCGGGGCGGCCCGCTGCTTTGCCTGGTACGGCGAGGCGGTCGACAAGGTCTACGGGGAGATCGCGCCGACCGCCGCCGACGCGATCGCTTTGATCAGCCGCGAGCCGCTCGGGGTCGTCGGCGCGGTCGTGCCCTGGAACTATCCGCTGATCATCTCCGCCTGGAAGCTCGCCCCGGCGCTCGCGGCGGGCAACTCGGTCGTCCTGAAGCCCGCCGAGCAGTCGCCGCTGAGCTCCCTGGCGCTGGCCGAGCTCGCCGCCGAGGCGGGCGTGCCGGACGGCGTGCTGAACGTCGTGCCCGGATACGGCGAGGAGGCCGGACAGGCGCTCGGCCGCCACATGGACGTCGACAAGGTGGCGTTCACCGGCTCGGTGCCCGTCGGTCGCATGTTCCAGCGCTACGCAGGCGAGTCAAACGGCAAGCAAGTGTCGCTCGAGCTCGGCGGCAAGAGCCCGCAGGTCGTGCTCGCCGACACCCCGGATCTCGAGGCTGCTGCCGAGTCGATCGCGTGGGGGATCTTCTACAACGCCGGCCAGACCTGCCATGCGGGCTCCCGGGTGGTCGTCGAGCGCGCCGTGCGCGAGGAGCTCCTGTTCCGGCTCGGCGACGCCGCCCGCGGCTTCGTCCCCGCCGACCCGGCGCTCGACTCGACCGTGCTCGGCGCGATGATCAGCACCGAGCACCTGGCCGGCGTCCTGCGCCGCGTCGAGGCTGCGGTCAGGGATGGCGCGCGGGTCATCGCCGGCGGCACGGCAGCCGAGCCGGTCGCCGGCGGCGCCTACATGGACCCGACCCTGATCGAGGTCGACTCGTCCGACCTGGCCGTCGTCCAGGAGGAGGTGTTCGGCCCCGTACTCGTGATCCAGGAGGCCGACGACGTCGATCACGCGCTGAGGCTCGCCAACGACACGCCCTACGGGCTCGCGGCCGCGGTCTGGACCTCCGACGTCCGCACGGCGGGCCGTCTGGCGCGGCGTTTGCGCGCGGGCACCGTATGGATCAACACGTTCGACGCCTCGTCGCTCGCGACTCCGTTCGGCGGTTTCAAGCAGTCGGGCCACGGCCGCGACCGTTCGCTGCACGCGCTCGACGCCTACACGCAGCTGAAGACGACCTGGATCTCGCTCGCATGACGCGGGTCGCGTTCGTCGGGCTGGGTCACATGGGCTCGCACATGTGCCGCCACGTCGTCGCCGGCGGGTATGACGTCTCGGGCTACGACCTCGACCGCACCGCTGTGCGCCGGGCGGTGCGCGCGGGTGCGCGTGGCGCCAAGTCGGTGCCCGATTGCCTCGAAGCGGCGGAGGTGTTGATCACAAGCCTTCCGGGGCCACCGCAGGTGGAAGCGGTGCTCGGCGAGGCTTTGCCACTGCTGGCTCCGGGTTCAGTGGCGATCGAGATGAGCACGAGCTCACTGGAGTTGGCACGACGGCTTGTACGGCTGGCGCGATCGCGTAAGGTCGAGTTCGTCGATGCACCCGTGGCTGGGCAGACGATCGGCGCGTCGGCCGGAACGCTCGCGATCTTCGTCGGCGGCACCCGCAAGGGGTTTGCGAGCGCTCGGCCGCTGCTCGAGACGATGGGCGACCCGGAGCGGATCTCGCACCTCGGTCCGAGCGGCAGCGGCTACACGGTCAAGCTGCTGCTGAACCTGATGTGGTTCATGCACGCGGTCGCGACCGCCGAGGCGCTGACTGTCGGCGTCAAGGCCGGCGTCCCACTCGACAAGCTCCACGACGCGCTCGTCCACTCGCAGGCCAACTCGGTGTTCATGGAGCAGGACGTACGGATGATCCTCGACGACGGCGACTACGACGAGGGCTTTGCGATGAAGCTCGTCAGCAAGGATCTCCGGCTCGCCGTCGACCTCGCACGGGATGTCGGTGTCCCAGTCGAACTCGCGGCGCTTGTCGAGCAGATAAACGCTCGGGCCCGAGCGGCGTTCGGCGATAACGCCGGTGAGATGAGCGCCGTGCGTTTGTACGAGGAGTTAGCTGGTGTCCAACTTCGGCTATGAAAAGGGGGGTGAAAGCAGGGCTTTGGAACGCTCTGCACCTATGCGGTGCTTAACGTTCCAAGCGACGCCCGAATCGCCTCGCTCGCGGCCAAGCAGTACGGGCACATCACATACCAACAGCTGATCGCGCTCGGGCTCACCCGGCGCCAGATCGCTCTGCGGATCAAGAAGGGACAGCTGATTCCCGTCCACCGTGGCGTGTACGCGGTGGGCCACCCCCGCCCCGAGGGAGTCGCCCGCGCCGCCGCTGCCGTTCTCGCATGCGGCCCTGACGCGGTCCTGAGCCACTTCTCGGCCGCGGCGCTCTGGGGACTGACCGGCTGGCCGACCATCCACGAGGTCACCGTCCCGGCGAAACGCCGCCCGAGCGGTGTCCGTATCCACATCCACCCCACCCTCGACGCGAAGGACATCCGAACCCGCCGCGGGATCCGATTGACCAGCCCCGCCCGAACGGTGATGGACATCGCGCCGAGGCAAACGAAGGGCGGCAGACAGCGGGCGGTCAGCCAAGCGCTGCTGCAAAAGCACATGCGCCCCGATCAGCTCGGCGCGACGCTCAACCGCTACCCCCGCCATCCAGGCGCCTCCCTCCTGCGCCACCCCGCCGACCCGACGCGCTCGGAGTTCGAGCGCCGGTTCCCGCCCTTCTGCAAGCGCTACAACCTCCCGACCCCGAAGATGAACGCCCAAGTGGCGGGCTACGAGGTCGACGCGCTGTTCGTTGTCGAGCGCGTGATCGTCGAGCTCGACAGCTGGGAGTTCCACAAGGACCGGCGAGCATTCGAACGCGACCGCGAGCGCGACGCCGCAACGCTCCAAGCCGACCACGTAACGATCAGAATCACCTCGGAACGCTTCAAGAACGACCAAGACCGCGAGGCGGCCCGCCTTCACTTCATCCTCGAACGCCACCGTTAGCTTCGAGCGCGGACCCCGCCACCAGCTCACCAAGCTGCAAAACCATCGAGATCCGCGAGCGGTCCAGGAACAGCGACGGCTCCTCCACCGGATTGCCGTCGACCACGATCAGATCGGCCAGCAACCCCGGCGCGACCGTCCCGACGAACTCATCGAGCCCGACCGCCCGCGCAGCCGCGCCGGTCGCGGCGTGCAGCGCCTCGCGCGTGCTGAGCCCGTGATGGACCATCCGCGCGAGCTCGAGCGCCGCGTCGTCGCCCGACACCCCGCTCCGGTCGGAGCCGAGCGCGATTGGCACCCCCGCGTCGCGCGCTGCGCGTAGCGACGCGCTGCCCTGCGAGAGGTTGTAGTGGGCCAGCTCGACGATGCTCGGCAGCATCTCGGGCTCGACGTCAGCCGCCGCCGGGTCGATCACGTCGCCGAAGCCGCCCATCCAGTAGTAGCCGCTCAGCGTAGGCACAAGGAACTGGCCGCCGGCGGCCATCCGCTCGGCCAAGTCGGGGCGCTGGCAGAGGTACATCCCGTGCTCGATCGTGTCCATCCCGTGGTCGATCGCGGCGGTGGTGCCGTCGAGGCCCTCGACGTGGGCGGCGACGCGAACCCCCATCCGGTGCGCCTCGTCGACCAGCGCCGCGAGCTCGGCGTCGGTCAGCTGCAGCGGTTCCGGGTCCTCGAGCTCGTTCGAGCGCGCACCGCATGTCATCACCTTGATGAAGTCGGCCCCCTCGCGCAGCTGCTCACGGACCGCCTTGCGGACCTCGTCGACCCCGTCGGCCTCGCGGTACATCGCGCCGTAGAAGCGCCCGCCGGGCGCCGTGGCGGAGATGATCAGCGCGCACGTCAGCAGCCGCGGCCCGCGAAACGCGTCGTAGCGCATCGCCTGGCGCGCCGCCTGTGGCTGACCCAGGACGCGCGAGCCGACGTTGCGGATCGTCGTCACTCCCATCCGCAGGCAGTCGCGCAGGCTCGCCTGCAGGAAATGAGCGCTCGTGTCGTCCAACAATGGCTCGGCTCCGTGCTCGGGCTCTGGCTCGCGTCCCTGGACATGCACGTGCGCGTTGATCAGCCCCGGCATCAGCGTCCGCCCGCCGAGTTCGACGACACGCGCTCCCTCCGGCGCCGCGTCCGACGCATCCCCCACCCTCTCGATGGCCCCATCGTTGATCAGCACCGCGGCGCGCTCACGAATGCCCGCCCCGGTCCCATCGAACAGCCGCGCGCCGGTCAGCCACAGACGCCCCGAAGCGGGCGATGGAGCGGCGAGCAGCGCGGGGTAGCGATGCGGCATCAGGCCGGAATCTCGGGAGTCAGAACCGCGGACAGCTTCTCAAGCTCAGGGCCGAGCGTCCGGCGCTCGACCACCACCGGCACAGCGGCGAGCACGCTGCGTTGCAGCGGCGCCAGCGCCGGCGGCACCTCGCGCCCGGGCCGCGCCAGCGCATGCGCGGCCAGCGCCGCCAGGCACGTCAGCGAGCCGACCAGGAAGCCGCGCACGCGCTCGAACCGGTTGAAGGCGTGAAACGACGGCGCCGGGACGTCGGTCTGGCCGTAGCCCGACAGCGGCAGCAGCGACGGGACCGCGGCGGCGCGGGCCTCCTCGGCGAACCCGCCGGCGACCATCTGCATCGTCCCCAGCGCCAGCGAGTCCAGACCGGGCAGCGCCCGCGGGCTGGTCTGCAGGCGCTGGACCATGTGCTGGGCGAGCTGCGCGAAGTCGGCCAGCGCGAACGTCAGCGAGTCGATGCAGGCGGGCGCGGCGGCGTTGTGAAAGCCGCCGTTGGAGACGATCTCGTCGCCCAGGAACACGGGGTTGTCGCTGACCGCCGGCAGCGCGATCTCGGCCGCCTCGCGCGCCACGGCGAGGACCCGGCGCGCGTTGCCGAGCACGCGCGGCAGGATCCGGAACGAGACCGGCGGCTGGGGGTGCTCGAGGCCGGCGAGGGTATCGGCACCGGCGAGCGCCGCGCGGATACCGGCGAGCGCCTCGGCCTGCCACGGATCGCCCCACAGCTGCCCGAGCCGCTCATCGTAGGTCACGAGCGGGACGCTCAGCGCCGCCGCCGCCAGACACGACACCGCCTCGAACACGCCGATCATCAGCTCGGCCGACAGGCAGGCGTCGGCCAGCAGCGCCGCCGCGCACGGCGCGCCGTTGATCAGCGCCATCCCCTCTTTGACGCCGAGCGACAGCTGCTCGCCGAGATCGCCGAACAGCCACCCGAGCGCCTGGATCTCCCCCGCGCCGCCGTTGCCGTAGCGCGGCACCGGTGGTAGCGGTCGGCCATCCAGCATCGCGGCGACGAACGCGACCAACTCGGCGGAGACGCCCGAGTCACCCTCGATGAAGTTGGCCAGTCGTGCGAACGCGATCCCGCGGACGACACGGCGCGGGAGCGGCTCACCGAACGACGTGCCCGCGTGCAGGCCCCGGTCGTAGTCGCGCTGCTCGGATGCGCTCAGCAGCCTGTCGGACCCCTCGCCGGCGTGGACATTGACCCCGTAGAACTTGCGATCCGGGTGCGCCGCGACGAACGCGAGGAACTCCGTGCGCCGGCGCGCGATGAGCGCCAGCGCGTCGGGCGCCACCTCGACCTCCTGCCCTTCCCAGGCGACGCGCATGAAGCTCTGCACGCAGATGTCCGCGCGCGCGCCGAGCCTGACCGTCATCGCCTGACGACCGCCCGCGACGCGCAGGTGGCGAGCGCGAGCGGGATGTCCTGCGCGGACACACCTGCCAGCTCAGGCGCGGTGAGGTCGAGCCCGATCTCGGACGCCGGCCCCTCGAGGCCGAGGCTCGCGCGCCCGTTGGCGACCGTCTGACCCCACAGGTCGCCGTCGGCCGCCGCCAGCAGCGCGAATCGCGTCTGGCGCTCTCGTCGGGCGAGCGTCTCCATCTCGCGCAGCTCCTCGAACGGGTCGATCCGGACCTGCGAGTCGGTCCCGATCGCCAGCCGCACGCCCGCGTCGCGGTAGCGCATCCCGGGCAGGTAACCGTCGCCGAGGTTGCCCTCGGTGGTCGGGCAGGTGACGACGACCGAGCCGCTGGCAGCCAGCAGCTCGATGTCGCGATCGCTGACGTGGATCGCGTGGACGACGCTCGTCTGGGGGCCGAGGAAACCGCAGCGGTCGAGCAGCTCGATCGGCGAGCAGCCGTGCTCGGCGTCGCACTCGGCGAGCTCACGCCGCTGCTCGGACGCGTGCACGTGGCGGACGAGGCCCTCGCGGTCCGCGTACGCCGCGATCGCCTCGATCCAGTCGGCCGGTACCGCGCGGACGCTGTGCACGGCGACGCCGACCTGAATTCCCGCGCGGCCGTCCGCCCACGAACGCAGCGCGTCGGTGCGCGCCAGGAAGGTCTCGACGTCCGGGTCGCAGAACCGCCGCTGGCCCGCGTCGGGCTCGCGCCCTGCGCCGCCGCGGTGATAGGCGGCCGGCAGCAGCACGATCTCGAGCCCGCACGCCACGGCCGCCTCGGCGAGCGCGATCGCGATCGCGTTCGGCTCCTCGTACGGCGTCCCGTCGGGCTGGTGCACGACGTAGTGAAACTCGCCGACGGCGCCGTAGCCGGCGGCTGCCATCTCCAAGTAGACGCGCTCGCCGACCGCGCGCATCGAGGCGGGGTCATGGCTCGACGCGAGGCGGTACATCTCGGTCCGCCAGCTCCAGAAGTCGTCGCCCGGATGGGGGCGTTCGGCGATCCCGCGCAGGTCGCGCTGAAACGCGTGGCTGTGGGCGTTCGGCATTGCGGGCACCCTCATCCGACGCTCACCCGCCAGTCCGCGTCGTCGCGCACGTATGCGATCTCGCCGCCGATCACGGAGATCAGCACCGGGTTGTGGCCGAACCGGTAGGCGATCTGGTCGACCGGGACATCGAGCACCAGCAGGTCGGCGCGCTTGCCGACCTCGATCGAGCCGAGCGTGTGCTCGAGCCCGAGCGTCCAGGCGGCGTTCAGCGTCGCGGCCGCGAGCGTCTCGAGCGCTGACATCCGGTACAGCCGTGCGCCGAGCCCAACCACCTGCGGCATCGACACGACGGGCGCCGTTCCAGGATTGGCGTCGGTCGCCAGCACTACCAGCGCGCCCGCGTCGAGCAGCGCCCTCCCCGGGGCGCGGTGCTCGGCGCCGAGGAACTCAGCCGCCGGCAGCAGGACCGCGGCGCAGTCGGCGGCGGCCAGCGGCGCGATGTCCTCTTCGTGCAGCGTCGACAGGTGATCGACTGACCGGGCGCCCGCCGCCAGCGCCACCGGCACTGAGCGATAGCCGCCGAACTGCTCGACATGGGTTCGCAGAGCGAAGCCGGCGGCGGCCGCCAGCGAACCCATCGCGGTCAGGTGCTCGTTGGAGAACGCGATCGACTCGACAAAGATGTCGAGCGCGCTGACCCCGCCGCCTTCGATCACCTCGGGCATCATCGCCTCGACCTCGTGCATCCAGGAATCGGCGCTGTAGCCGTCCGGGACTGCGTGCGCCAGCAGCGCGGTCGACACGGTCGTTTGGCTGACCTGAGCGGCCAGTTCACGCGCGAGCGCCAGCGCCCGCAGCTCGCCGTCGCGTGAAAGCCCGTAGCCGGACTTGCATTCGAACGTTGTCGTCCCCCACGCCAGCATCTCCGCGGCGAGCGCGGCGGACTGGGCCAGGACCTCGGAGTCAGAGCTCTCGCCCAGCGCCCGCGCCGAAGCGGCGATTCCGCCGCCGCCGCGGGAGATCTCCTCGTACGGCACGCCACGCAGCTTCTGCTCGTACTCGCCAGCCCGCCAGCCCGCGAACGGAAGGTGCGTGTGGCAATCGACGAACCCGGGGATCACGGCGCAGCCGCGGGCGTCGATCTGCAGCCCGCCGGACTCGGCGCCCAGCGCGCTGATCAGCCCGTCGGCGACCGTAAGCTCGCCGGGCTCGAGCAACTGCCGTTCAAGATCGCCGCCGCGGAGCTTGCCGAGGCCGTCGCGCGGCGGGCGCAGGATCTGCTCGGCGCCGCGGATGCAGATTGAGCTCAACGGACGTCGGGCTCGGGGTCGAGCATCGGCATCCGGACTCCGCGCTCGCGCGCCACGTCGAGCGCCTCTGGATAGCCGGCGTCGGCATGGCGCACGACACCCAAACCTGGGTCGGCGGTCAGCGCCCGGCGCACGCGCTCACCGGCGGCCGGCGTCCCGTCTGCTACCACCACCTGCCCCGCGTGGATCGACTTGCCCATTCCGACACCGCCGCCGTGGTGGATCGACACCCAGCTGGCGCCGCAGGCGGTCATCAGCATCGCGTTCAACAGCGGCCAGTCGGCGACCGCGTCGGATCCGTCGCGCATCGACTCGGTCTCGCGCTCGGGCGACGCGACCGAGCCGGCATCGAGGTGGTCACGGCCGATCACGATCGGCCCTTTGAGCTCACCGCTGGCGACCATCTCGTTGAAGCGGACGCCGGCGCGGTCACGCTCGCCGTAGCCAAGCCAGCAGATCCGGGCGGGGAGACCCTGGAACTGGACCCGCTCCTGCGCCAGCGCGATCCAGCGCGCGATGTGCTCCTGGTCGCCGAACAGGTCGAGGATCGCGCGGTCGGTCGCGTGGATGTCGGCCGGATCGCCCGACAGCGCGACCCACCGGAACGGTCCCTTGCCCTCGCAGAACAGAGGCCTGATGTATGCCGGGACGAAGCCCGGGTACGAGAACGCGTCGCGGTCGCCATGGTCAAAAGCGAGTCCGCGCAGCGCGTTGCCGTAGTCAAACGCGTCGGCGCCGGACTCCTGTAGGGCGCGGATCGCACCGACGTGGTTGACGGCGCTCTCCCCCACCCGCCGCAGGTAGTCGTCGGGATCGGTGCGCCGCAGGACGTCGGCCTGCTCGACGGTCACGCCCGCCGGCACGTAGCCGTTCAATGGGTCGTGGGCACTCGTCTGGTCGGTGACGACATCGACCTCAACGCCTCGCCTGACCAGCTCCGGCAGCACCTCGGCGGCGTTGCCCGCGAGGCCGATCGACAGGCCGCGACGGTCCCGACGGGCAGCGTCAAGCCGAGCCAGAGCGTCGTCGAGGTCGGTGGCCCGCTCGTCCAGGTAGCCGGTCTCGATCCGCCGCTCGATCCGGTGCAGATCGACCTCGACGCACAGCGCCGCGCCACCCAGCATCGTGATCGCCAGCGGCTGCGCGCCGCCCATGCCGCCGAGCCCCGCCGTAACCACCAGCCGACCTTCGAGCGTCCCGTCGTAGCGCTGGCGGGCGGCCGCCGCAAACGTCTCGTAGGTGCCCTGCAGGATCCCCTGGCTCCCGATGTAGATCCAGGAGCCGGCGGTCATCTGCCCGTACATCATCAGTCCGGCGGCGTCGAGCTCACGGAACTTCTCCCAGGTCGCCCATTGGGGAACCAGGTTGGAGTTGGCAATCAGCACCCGTGGCGCGTCGGGGTGGGTCTCGAAGACCGCCACCGGCTTGCCGGACTGAACGAGCAGCGTTTCGGAGTCGGCGAGCCGCTGCAGCTCGCGCTCAATCGTGTGATAGCTGGACCAGTTGCGCGCCGCCTTGGCGATGCCGCCGTAGACGACCAGCTCCTCGGGACGCTCGGCTACGTCCGGATGCAAGTTGTTGTGCAGCATCCGCAGCGCGCCTTCCTGCTGCCAGCCACGGCAGAGCATCAATTCGTCGCACCATGAGGCATCGCCGCCGCACGCTACCGCAGCGCTTCGGGTCGCGCCAGCCCTCGTTCGTGACGCCGGTTTGCGCGGCTCCGGGCGCCGTTTCCGTAGTTACTACTGACCAACTCGGTTCTGTAAGAGCCGATGAAGAGGGCGGCAGGAGAAGGACAGGGTCGCAAACGGCATACCCGTCGCGAGGCGGGGGCGCAAAGCCAGGGGTCTCTTTGAGATGGCCTAGCTGCCGACCTCCAATGCAAGCACCGGCCACCGATGGAGGTCTGCTCGTGCCGTACGAAATTCAGCGTCCCACAAAGCGTCTGCGTTCTTGGGCGCTCGCCAGCGGCGCGGCGCTGAGCTGCATCGGCGCAGCTGCCGTCAACGCGACGCCGGCGATGGCCGATGGCACCCCGGTGATGCCGAACGGCAGCCCGGCCGGCTGCTCCGCGCCGATCCTCACGCAGCCCTTCGCGTCGTTCAACGACCAGAATTACTACACGCTCGTTCCCGGGGAGAGCGACGACAGCTTCGACGCGACCGGCTGGACGCTGCGCGGCGGCGCGAACATTCAGACCCAGACGCTGTCGGATGGAAGCACCGGCAACGTGGTCGACCTGCCGAGCGGCGCGGTCGCGATCAGCCCGCTCACGTGCGTGAACGTGAGCTACGTGTCGGCGCGGGCGATGGTCAGCGACGTCGGCGGCGACGGCACCCTCTACTACTTCGTCTCCTACCCGGGCATCGGCGGCAATCAGTTCGGTGCGGTGACGGGCGCCAGTCCGGGAGGAGGCTGGTCGCTGTCAGACCCGTGGCAGCTGAACCCGCCCGGCGCCGGCGATTGGGTAATGGCCCGGTTCCACTTCATCGCGCCCGGCAGCGATCAAGGCGACGAGGTTCAGCTCTACGACTTCTACGTCGATCCGTACAGCAGGGGGTAGTTGGCGGGCCGGGTCGGTCTTCCAACCCAGGCGGGAGCAACGATGATCTACGGAACGACTGTTGACGACGCGCGTGCGCCCGGCCCGGTCGAGCGGCTGCTCGAGGATTCGTGGGCGACGCGCACACGCCACGCGGGGATCAATGAGCTGGTCGTCGAGACGGGCGCTGCGGCGCTGTTCCTGGTCCTTGCCGTGCCGCTTGCGATCTCTTCGCTTCGGACGCAGAGCTTCGATCCGGGCGTCGCCGTGCTACTGGTGGCGCTGTACGCGGTCGTCTCGCGGGCGATCAAGTTCCCGATCGGCGCCGGCTACGTCGTTCCGTCCTACCTGATCCTGGTTCCGATGCTGCTCCTGCTGCCGCCGGGCGTGGTACCGCTGCTCGCGGCCGCGGGGCTGGTCGGCGGCACGCTGGTCCGGGTCGCCGCCGGGCGTGCCGGCGTCGAGCAGGCGCTGTTCTCGATCCCCGACGCGTTGCACACGCTCGGCCCGGCGCTGGTCCTGACGCTCGCGATCGGCGTCCACGGCGGCGCGGCGCTCGCTGGGGTCTACCTCGGCGCGTTCCTGGCGGGCTGCGTTATCGACCTTTTCGCCGCCACCGTGCGCGAGTCGGCGGCGCTCGGGGTCGCCCCGCGGATCCAGTTCCGCGTGATCGCCGTCGTGTGGCTGATCGATGCCTGCATCGCGCCGCTCGGCCTGCTGGTCGCCCACGGCGCGCGCCACGCCCCGGCCCAGCTGCTCCTCCTGCTGCCGCTGACAGCGCTGGTCGTGCTCGTCGACCGCGATCGCAGCGCGCGCATCACCGAGGCCCAGCATCGCCTCGGTCTGGTCGCGCTCGAGCGGACGCGCCTGCAGGCGGCCGTCAGGCGCTTGGGCGAGGCGTTCGCCGCCAAGCTCGACCTCAATGCGCTCGGCAACGTCGTGCTGCACGGCTCGATCGACGCGCTCGGCGGCGACGCTGGCCATCTGGTCCTGCAAGCGGCGGGCGCTTCGCCGCTCAGCGAGACCGCCGGCGCCGTCGAGCTCGAGCCGCTGCTGCAGTCCGCCGCGCGCGCGGTCCAGAAGGACCCTCGGCGCAGCCAGTTCGAGCGTGACGGCGCCTGGGCGCTGGCGCTGCCGATCATCCTCGGCGAGGCGGGCAACGGGGCGCTTGTCGTCGCGCGACGGGATCGCGCTTTCCGCGACGACGAGCAGGACCTGATGGCGGGCCTCGTCGAGCGCGCGCAGGGAGCCGCGGCCGAGATCGTCGCCCACGACATGCTGCGCGAGCAGGCGATCACGGACCCGCTCACGCACCTCGGCAACCGCCGCAAGCTAGCCGACGAGCTCCGCGAGCGGCTCGCGCACGCGTCGGCGGGCGAGCCACTGGTGCTGCTGCTGTTTGATCTCGACGGCTTCAAGTCCTACAACGACGCCTTCGGTCACCTCGCCGGCGACGCGCTGCTGGCGCGCCTCGGCGGCAAGCTCGCGGCCGCGGTTGCGCCGGCCGGCGACGCCTTCCGGCTCGGCGGCGACGAGTTCTGCGTGCTGATCTCCGCCGGCCCCGATCAGCTGCACGACGTCGTCACCGCGGCCGCGGAGGCGCTCGATGAGCGTGGCGAGACGTTCGCGATCCGGGCCTCGTGTGGCGCCGTGATCCTGCCACACGAAGCGACCAACGGCGACTACGCGCTGCAGCTCGCCGACAAGCGTATGTACGCGCGCAAGCACGGACGCTCGTCCGCCGCCCGGGAGCAGGCCTCCGACGTGCTGCGCTACGTGATGCAGGCCAAGCAGCCCGGGCTGCCCGATCACTCGAGTAGCGTCGCCGGGCTCGCGATCCGCATCGGCCGCGGGCTCGGGATGACCGCTGAGCAGCTCGATGAGCTCAACCGGGCGGCCGAGCTCCACGACGTCGGCAAGGTCGGGATCCCGGACGCGATCCTCGACAAGCCGGGCCCCTTGAACTCCGAGGAGTGGGAGTACATCCGCCAGCACACCGTGATCGGCGAGCGGATCCTGAGCGCGACGCCGGCGCTGCGGCCGGTCGCGACGATCGTGCGTGCGAGCCATGAGCGATGGGATGGCGCCGGCTACCCGGACGGCCTCAAGGGCGAGGCGATCCCGCTCGGGGCGCGGATCATCGCCGTCTGCGACGCGTTCGAGGCGATCACCACCGACCGTTGCTACCGCAGCGGCCGTTCTCGCGCCGCCGCCCGCGCCGAGCTCGAGCGCGACGCCGGCGGCCAGTTCGACCCCAAGGTCGTCGCGACGTTCCTCGAGGAGCTCGAGACGCCGACGGTCGACACGTGGTCGCTCGCTCCGGCGGTCGAAGACGAGCGCGCGCAGCTGGTCGCCGAGATCACTGATCGCGTGCGCGAGATGATCCAGCGCACCGCGATCGGCACCCGCTAGCGATACGGCAGCCGCGTCCCGACCCCGGCCGCGCCGGCCCTGGCGAGCAGCGCCCGTCCGAGCGCGATGTCGGTGATCGACAGACCGCGATGCCAGAACAGGATCGTCTCGTCGTCGCTTTCGCGCCCGGGACGTGCGCCGCACACGATCTCGCCCAGCTCCGCGTGCAGGTTATCCCGGCTCAGGCGACCAGAGTCGACGTGCGCGCGCAGCGCCCCGAGCGGCCCGGCGCCGACCTGACCCCAGTCGTCGACGACGATCTTGTCCATGATCTCGGTCAGCCCGAGATCGACCGCGCTGACCGTGCCGTAGGGGACGACCAGCGACCCCGCCGCGATCCACTCGGTCCTCAGCAGCGGCTCGGGCTCGGTCAGACGTGAGGCCTCGACCACCACGTCGGCGCCCCGCACGCATTCCTCCCAGCTCGCCACCGCGCGCACCTCGCGACCAAGGTCGTCGCTCAGGCGCCGCGCGAACGCCTCGCGGCTCTCGGCGCGGCGGGAGTGGACGCGAATCTCCTCGAGTCGCGGTAACGCGCGGCACAGCAGCCGAACGTTCCAGTACGCAGTTCCGCGGGCGCCGATATGACCAAGCGTCCGGGCATCGCGGCGGGCGAGGACCTCGGCGCCGATCGCGGTCACGGCGCCGGTGCGCATCTCCGTGATCGCGGTCGCATCGATGATCGCCGCCGGGGCGCCAGTGGCGGGATCCATCAACAGCAGCAGCGCGAGCTCGGAGGGCAGGCCGAGACGGTGGTTGTCGACGAAATCGCCGACGACCTTGACCCCGGCGTAGTCGGCGGTCACCCCGCGCAGGACGTTGAAATGGCCCTCGGCGCGGCCGGGAAACAGATGCGTGCGGGGCTCGATCACGGTTTCGCCGCGCCCCTGCTGAGCCAGCACATCGCGGACCGCGGAGAGGATCTCCTCGTCGCTGAGCGCGAGCTGGTCGACGTCGGCGCCGCTCAGGTAGGTGAGCTCGATCAAGTCCGCGACACCCGCGCGAGCAGCTCACCGCTCGCGAGCGCCTCCCGCGCCAAACGCTCGACCTCGATCCCGAGCGGCCGGTCTTCATCCAACGGCTCGACGAGTTCACGCACGCAACGCTGAGCGGCCGCGGTTCCGCGACCCAAGCTCTCCGGCGAGGCGAGCTCGACCGCCTGGGCGGCGACCAGCAGCTCGATCGCGACCAGCAGCCGCAGCTTGGCGAGCTGCTCGCGGAGACGTAGGGCGGCCTGCGCCGCGCCGGTCGAGTCGTCCTCGACGCCATCGGCGCCGACCGTCGCGTGGATCGCCAGCGGCGCGGCGAGCTGGCGGATCTCGAGCGTCAACGCCTGAGCGGTCTTCTGCAACGGAGCGACGCCGGCGTGCGCCGGTCCGCCCGAGGTCAGCCCGGGCGGCAGGCCGCTGAGGCGCTCGGTCCGCAGGCGAGCCGGGCGCTCGGACACGGCCGCCGCCACCTGCGCGACCGCGATCGCGGCGGCGTCGAGCGCGAGCGCGAGCGCCGGGACGTGGAAGTTGCCGTTGCTGAGGATCTCCTCGTCGGCGCTCAGCACGAGCGGGTTGTCGGCGGCACCGTTGAGCTCGGGCTCGAGCGCCGCCCCGAGCTGATCGAGCGCGACGCGCAGCGAGCCGTGGATCTGGCTCGCGCAGCGGAAGCTGAGCGGGTCCTGCAGGCGCCGCGCGGCATCGGGCTCGGTCAGCGCGCCGTCCGCGAGCAGCCGCCGCAAGCCGTCCGCCGACCACCGCTGCCCGGGCGCCGGCCGGGCGGCCACGACGCGCTCGTCGATCGGGCTCAGGTTGGCTCGAAACCCCTCCATCGCGAGCGCCGCCGATACCTGCGCCGCCTCGAGGCACGCCTCGCCGTCGAACAGCGCGAGCGCCGCCACGCCCGATGAGACCGCCGAGCTCGAGCAGATCGCGAGGCCGTCCTTGGCGCCGAGCGTGACCGGCTCCAGCCCCGCGTTGGCGAGCGCCGCGGCCGCCGGCAGCTGGCGGCCGCCGAGCTCCGCCTCGCCCTCGCCGATCAGCACCAGCCCGACGTGGGCGAGCATGCACAGATCCGCCGCACCGACCGACCCGCTGCGTGGCACGCGCGGGTGCACGCCCGCGTTCAGGAGCGCCGCGAGCCCGTCGGCGACCGCGATCCCGGCGCCCGAGCCGCCGGCGCACAGCCCGTTCAGCCGGACGGCCATCGCCGCGCGTGTGAGCTCGGCGTCGAGCGGCTCGCCGACCGCCGTCGCGCGCCCGCGCAGCGTCGATAGCGAGTACGCGGCCGCGTCGCCGCCGTCGACGCGATCGACGACCCGCGAGCCGAGCCCGGTCGTGACCCCGTAAACCGGCCTGCCCTCGCTGACGGCGAGCTCGACCACGGCGTGGGCCTGCTCGATCCGCGCCCGCGCCGCGGGATCGATCTCGACCGGCGCGCGGTCGCGCGCGATCGCGGCCACCGTCGCGGGGTCGAGATCACGGCCAGTGATTGCGATCGCTCCACCCATCGATCGCGACGATAACTAGAGTCCGTCGGCGATGGCGATCCAACGTGTCGCGAGTTCGAGCATGGCTCCCGTCCGCCTCGACGGTGGCACGTTGACGCCCAAGGGTGTCGCGCTGATCGCGCGCGACGGCGCTCCGGCCGAGCTCGCTCCCGAGGCGCGGGCCCGAAACGACCGCGCCCGCGAGGCGATCGCGACGCTGCTCGCCCGCGGGGAGGAGCTCTACGGCGTGACGACCGGGGTCGGGGCATTGCGCGCCTACCGGGTCCCGAAGAACCGTCGCGAGCAGTACTCGCTGCGGCTGCTGCGCAGCCACGCGTGCGGCGCCGGCGACCCGTTGCCCGCGACGGTGGTCCGGGCGGCGATGGCGACGCGCGCAAACCAGATCGGCGCCGGCGGCGCCGGGGTCGCGGCGGAGCTGCTGGACGGACTGGTGAACGCGCTCAATGCAGGGCTGTCGCCATTCACGCGTGAGCTCGGCTCACTCGGCACCGGCGACCTGACGAACCTCGCCGACATCGGCCTGGCGCTGCTCGGCGAGGGTCAGATGTGGCGCGGCGAGCAGCTCGTCGACGCACGTCAGGCGCTCGCCGAGGCGGGGCTCGAGCCGGCCCGGCTCGGCGCCCGCGACGGCCTCGCACTGATGAGCTCGAACGCGATCAGCATCGGCCGGACCGCGCTGCTGGTGGTCGATGCGCGGCGACTGCTCGACGCGTGGCTGTCGGTGGCGGCGCTGTCGTTCGAGGCAGCGGCCGCCGACCCCGGCGTCCTCGACACGAGGATCCACTCGTGGCGCCACCGCCCCGGCCAGGCGGCGGTCGCGGCGCGGATGCGACAGCTGCTCGAAGGTCTCGAGCGGCGGACCCGCGACCCAGGACCGCTTGGCGTCCAGGACCCATACCCGTTCCGAGCCCAGCCCCAAGTCGACGGCACAGTCCACGAGGCGCTCCGCGCGCTCGAGGAGACCGTCGTCCACGAGCTCAACTTCGCCGGCGAGAACGCGCTGATCATCGCCGAGGACGACGTCGCGCTGCCGAACGGCAACCCCCACGCGGCGCCGCTCGCCAACGCGATCGACGGTCTGCGCACGGCGCTCGCACAATCGGCGGCACTGATCGCCGCGCGCGTCAGCACGCTGCTCGATTCGGGATTGACCGGGCTGCAGCCGTTCCTCGCCCGCAGGCCGGGTCCCGAAACCGGCGCGCTGGTGCTCGAGTACACCGCACACGCGGCGGTCGCCGAGGTCCGTTCGCTGGTGACCCCGGTCGCCGCCCAGACGGTCGCCGTCTCGCGCGGGGTCGAGTCACACTCGAGCCTCGCCCCGATCGCCGCGCGCCGCGCACACGAGACGCTGAACGCCCTCCGGGTCGCGGTCGCGACCGAGCTCGTGGTGGCGGTGCGCGCGCTGCGGCTCGCCGGCCAGGAGCCGCAGGGGGCCGGCACCCGCGCGCTGTGGCAGCTGGCGACTGAGCACCTCAACCCGGACCTCGACGACCGCCCGCTGCACCCCGACGTCGAGGCCGCGCGACGCCTGATCGCGGGCTGGGAGTCCGAGCTCGGCTGAGAATCGGTCCTGGCTAGGATCGAAGCAGTGGCTGACCAGACCGCAGACCACCGTCAGGTGGTCCCAGATCGCCGTCGGCGCCTGCTGATCCTCGGCATCTGCTCGATGAGCCTGTTGATCGTCGGGCTCGATACGACGATCGTCAACGTCGCGCTGCCCTCCATTCACCGTGCGTTTCACTCGTCGCTGTCGGAGCTGCAATGGACGATCGACGCCTACACGCTGGTGCTCGCGAGCCTATTGATGCTGTCGGGCTCGATGGCCGACCGCTTCGGCCGCAGGCGGATCTTCCAGCTCGGCCTGGTCGTGTTCTCGCTTGGCTCGCTGCTGTGCGCCGTGGCGCCCAGCCAGCAGCTGCTGATCGCGGCGCGCGTCCTGCAGGCGGTCGGAGGCTCGATGCTCAACCCGGTCGCGATGTCGATCATCCGCAACGTGTTCGAGGACCCGCGTGAGCGGGCGCAGGCGATCGGCGTCTGGGGCGGCGTGATCGGACTCAGCATGGCGCTCGGCCCGGTCGTCGGCGGAGCACTGGTCGACTCGGTCGGGTGGCCGGCGGTGTTCCTCGTCAACGTGCCGGTCGGGATCGCGGCGATCGTGCTGACGGCCCTGTTCGTGCCCGAGTCACGCGCGGCCCATGCGCGGCGCTTTGACCCGCTTGGTCAGCTCGCGGTGATCGTTGCGCTGTCGACGCTGACCTACGCGATCATCGAGGGGCCGGGCAACGGCTGGCTGTCGGCGCAGACGCTGATCCTGTTCGCCGTCTCGCTGATCGCGTTCACGTTCCTGATCGCCTACGAGCTGCGCCGCGACCAGCCGCTGATCGAGATCCGCTTCTTCCGCAGCGCGCCGTTCTCGGGCGCCAGCGCGATCGCTGTCTGCGCGTTCGCGGGCCTCGGCGGGTTTCTGTTCCTCAACACCCTCTACCTCCAAGAGGTCCGAGGGCTGTCGCCATTTCACGCCGGCCTGTACACGCTGCCGCTGGCGCTGATGACGCTCGTGATCGCGCCGCTGTCGGGGCGTTTGGTCGGCAACCGCGGCAGTCGCCCTTCACTCGTCGGCGGGAGCCTCGGTCTGATCGCGAGCGCAGCGATCCTCACGCAGCTGAGCGCGACGACGCCGTTCTGGGTCTTGATCATCAGCTACACGCTGTTCGGGATCGGGTTCGGGCTCGTCAACCCGCCGATCACCAACACGGCCGTCTCCGGGATGCCGCCGTCGCAGGCGGGAGTCGCCGCCGCGGTGGCCTCTACCAGCCGCCAGGTCGGGCAGACGCTCGGCGTCGCGGTCCTCGGCGCGCTGGCCGGCGGCGCGGCGGCCGGAGCGATCGGCGTCTCGTTCGCCGCGGCGACCCACGTCAGCTGGTGGATCATGGTCGGACTCGGGGTCGTGGTGCTCATGCTCGGCTTCGTCACAACGAGCGAGTGGGCGCTCGAGACCGCCCGCCGTACCGCGGAGCGGTTCCGCGAGTCGCCGCCCGACGAGCAGCCGTCCGCTCCGGCGCCGCAGGACCGCCCCGAGCTCGTCGCGGGCTAGAACGGCGGTATGCTCGAAACGATGGCGAGCGCGCCTCCGCCAGTAAGAATTCCGAACGTCCATCCGAGCTGCCGGAACGTCCCGTCGATCGACGACCAGGGATTCGAGGAGCTCTGTCACCTGGTCGCAGAGAGCGATCCCGACACCGCGCTGTGCGGTAAGGACGTCACGGGCTACCCCTGGAATCCGCCCTGGCCCCGCTGCGAGGCGTGCCTGGCGGTCGCCCGCGGCGATCTCAACTGAGCGCTGGGCGCGGCTGAGTCAACGGAGCGCGGCGGGCTCAACTGCGCCTCGGCGGACCTGCTGGTTGCGACAAATCGTCAGCGGCCGTTCGGATTTGTGCCAGGCGCACGGAGCACCTCGATTTTGCGCCAAATCCAAGGGCCGCCCGCGGATTTGTCACGACATACACGGCGCCCTCGCGCGCTCAGCGTCGCAGCCGCCCGCGCGCCGTGGATCTTGAGCGCGATCCCGAGCGCGGCGCCGAGCGGCAGCGCGCAGATGTACCCGGGGCTGATCAGCAGGGCGAGCGCGATCCCGAGCATCGCCGCCCAGATCGCCGGCCGGTAGACGCGCCAATCATCGGGCGCGGGAGCGGGCTCCGGGCGCCGGTCGCGCGCCATCACACGTCCACCGTGATCCCCGACCGAGCCATCCGCAGTTGCGCCGCGAGCCGCTTCTGGATCGAGGTGATCGCCCGAAACGCGTCCTTGAGCTGGGTTCGCATCAGCCAGCTCAAGTCTGCCGGATTGACGTAGTCGTCGGGGTCGTGACCGGCGCGCAGCTGTTCCACCTGGTGCTCGAGCCGGAGGTTGTTGATCAGCTGGAATGCATCCTCGAGCGAGTGCGCGTCGGGCGGCAAGAGCTTGCCCGCGTCGCCCGCTGCCCGCAGCCGCTCGACGGTTGACGCGGTCGTCACGCCGGCCGCCATCGCGCCCCAGCGGGCGAGGTCCGCGATCGGGATCACGCCTCCGTGCTTGAGATCGAGCCGGCCGCGGTGCTCGCCGTTGTGCTCGACGACGAGGCCGCGCAGGAAGCCCGTCGGCGCTCGATGCGAGAGCGCGAACTGGGCGAGCATCCGCAGCAGCGCCGGCGAGCTCGGCGCGAGCCGGAACGTGTCAGACACCGGCGTGCCCGTGTGAACGCCCCACACGGGCCGCGAATCGACCAGCACCGACGACAGGATCAGGGCCTGCTCCTGGGTCGGATCCGAGATCCAGCTGCGCGCGAGCCGCTGCCACGATTCGAGCGACCGCACGAACAGCGGATCCGACGCCGCGGCGCCGTGGGAATCGGGCCGGAGGCCGCAGCGGCGCAGCCCGTCGAGGACAGCGCGACCCAGCTCGAGGAGCGGCTCATGGACCCGCTTTTCCTCGCCGCCGAACCAGACGATCGCGCTGTCGACGTCGGAGCTCGGGAGCGCCTCGCGCCGCGATTGGCTGCCAAGCGCCAGCCACGCGAACTCGACGCCCGGGTCGCCGACGCGCTCAAGCTCGAGCTCGAGCATCCTCCGGGTCAGCGCGTCGACGGCGATCGAATACACCGACATCACGTTCGCGGCATCGACCTGCGCTTCGTCCAGCGCGATCACCATCGGACGAAGATCGGGGGCGACGGCGATCAGCTCGGACACGCTGCGCGCGACCGCGATCCGCTGGCGCAGGTAGAACGACTGGCGCGTGCGCATATGCACCAGATCCACGTCCTCGATCACGCCGAGCAGCTCGCCGGTCGCAGACACGACCGGGAAGTGACGAAAGCCGCGATCGAACATCTCGAGCAGCACCTCGCCGGCGCGCCGATCGGCGGTGCACGTGTAGGCGGGCGCCGACATCGCGACCGACACCGGCTCGTCGCTGCTGAGGCCGGCCGCGACGACTTTCGTACGCAGATCGCGGTCGGTCAGGATCCCCAGCTCTCCGTCGCCGAGCTCGACGACCACCGAGCTTGCCCGCGCGGCTGACATCAGCCGCGCGGCCTCCCGGATCGCCGTCTCGAGGCCCGCAGACGACCGCCCTTGCTTCGAGCAGTGTGCCGACCGGCTGGTCGGCGAGATTACGGGCCGGCTCACGGGCGAGCAGGTGCACCTCCGACGGCGGCTCGAGCAGCGAGCGGGCGACGAACCTCAGGCCGGGCGGGGCGGCGAGCAGTTCCTCCGCGACGCCAGCCGGGATCCGGTAGCAGACGGTGTCCTCGGCGGCGCGCGCCTCAAAGCCGGGCGGGAAGCCCGACAGCATCGATGCCTGGCCGAACATTTCACCTTCGCCCAGCAGGTCCAGCACATGGCCGTCGGACACGATCTCGACGGCGCCGCGGCGGATCACTCGCAGGTGCGTGACCTGCCCCTCGCCCTGCGCGAAGATCGTGATTCCGGCTGGCAGCTCCTCGAGCTCGGCGAGCCCGGCGACGCGGACGACGTCGTCCTTGCGCAGCTCCGAGAACGGCGGCCAGGCCCGCAGGAACGCCGCTACCTCGAGCGCCTCGTCGGCGCTCACGGTGCCGGCCTCAAGCGTGCGCGGCCGGGGCCTCCGCGCGCGCGTCCTGCTTGACCATGTCCGCGCATTTCTCGCCGACCATCATCGTCGTGATACAGGGGTTGATCGCCGGCAGGAACGGAAGAATCGAGCCGTCGGCGATCCGCAGTCCACGCACCCCCCGCACCCGTAGGCGCGGGTCGACGACCGCCATCGGGTCCGAGTCGGGGCCCATCTTCGCGGTGCAAGCCGGGTGATAGACGGTGTTGTGGGTCTTATGCATGTAGTCGACGAGCTCGTCGTCGCTCCGTTCCGCCACCGGCGATCACATAGTCGAATTCGCCGCCGTCGATCATGGGAACGCATCTCCCATCGGCGCCGGGATCGGCGGAAGATCAGCGCGGTGCTCCGCCAACACGTCGGTCGACTTCTTCACTCTGCACCGGAAGTAGTACATGCATGCCGATGATGCACGACCGCCCCGATGAACAGGACCGCGACCCACTGAAAGTACCAGTGTGGGTTTCGCCGACGGCGTTGTAGATCCGAGTTGCGCGGCCACGCCATGTTGATCGCGACCAGGGTCCCGAAGATGACGGCTGCGATGTTCACCGGCAATCCCCAGCGCCCGAGCGAGAAGTACTGCCCGGGGTTCGGCGTGGGCCACGTGCCCCGCAGGCGGCGCACCAGCATCGGTGCGGTCACGCCTAGGTACGCCATATAGAACATGATGATCGCGATTCCAGTGATCACCAGGAAACGCGCTCTGGTTGCCGACGTTGATCGCCAGCAACGCGATCGCGAGGATCCCGGTCATCAGAGCGCGGGCATGACCGGCACCTTGCCGCGGCCGGAGACGCGCGCGACCTGCCGAGCCCGAACGGCAACTTGTTGTCTCTGCGCCATCGAGAACAGCATTCTGAATCGTCGCCGCCTGTACCGCCAGGCAGCAGACGAAGATCGCTAATCGCGCGCGTCTGACCAGGAAGATGTTCCCGGTGGTGTTGCCGAATGCGTTGCTTGATCACGTAGGGAAGACCGAGCAGCCCGATGTTCTTGTCGGCGATGTTCTTGTTCGACATGATCCCAAGCAGGATCACGAGCCCACCAATGACGAACGCCGCCCCGACCGCACGGATGATCGCCGGCGGCGCGTGCTTGCGGGGGTTGTTGGTCTCCTCGGCGAGCGTCCCGGCCGTGTCGAATCCGTACATCACGTAAGCGCTCAGACAGTCCACCGATGAGCAGCGCGCCGAAGTAGCCCCACGGGTGACCCGCGCCGTAGCCGTAGGAGTGGACGATCACCGACGGTGGCTGGTGCAGGTGGAACGCAAGAGGATGATCAGAATCGTCGATCCGATCAGCTCGGCAGAGCACGCCCACGTTGTTGATCCGCGACATCAGCTTGACGCCGAGCATGTTGATGATCGTCGTGATGACGATCAGGACCGCCCCCGAGCAACAGCGCGTTCTGCGCCCCGCCCTTGGTGATCGTCGCCCGCATCCGCCGAGCTGCCGAAGAACTGGAGCTTGGTCGTGATCTGGGGCAGCACGACCTGCCAGTCGATCGCGACGGCGGTGATCGTCACGATCGCGCCGACGATGTAGATCCAGCCCGTCATCCACGCGATGAACCCGCTCGCGATCTGCTTGCCCCACTGGTAGACCGAGCCCGCGATCGGATACTTGCCCGCGCATCTCCATAAAGCAGAGCGCGACGAGGCCTGCCCGACAGACGATCACCGGCCACGTCCACCAAACGCCCGGCCCCGCGTTAAGCGTAGCCGGCCCGAACAGCGCGGTGACGCCGGTCAGGATCGAGATGTAGCTGAAACCGGCCGCGAACGACGAGAAGCTCCCGAGTGACCGGTCAAGTTCCTGCTTGTAGCCGAATCCGGCTAGCTCTGAACTGTCCTTGGCGGCGTTCGCTGCTCGGGTGTCTTCAGTGGTTGCCATCAATCAACCTCCCCGTCCGCGACTGTCACGCGCGGTCTGTTGTGCCCGGTGGTCGGATTGGCCGGCGCGCCGGCCGCTGTGAAAGCAATTGACCCGATCCTGATCGGGCTGTTATATATCAGTTGTCGAAACGTGTCAACGACGCTCGAGGCAGCGTCAGAGCGAGAGGCGAGCGATGGCCACTGGTACCGCGGAGCAGATGTTCGTCGGTGGCCAATGGCGGCCCAGCGCCAGCGGCGAGACGTTTGAGGCAACGAGCCCGGCGACCGGCGAGCAGATCGGAAGCGTGCCGCAGGGCGACCGCGACGACGCCCGCGCCGCGATCGACGCCGCTCGGGCGGCGGCCGACGGATGGGCGGCGATGACCGCATTTGAGCGGGCAGCAAAGATGCACGCCGTCGGCGACATCATCGAGTCGCGGCGCGACGAGCTCGCGCGCACGCTGACGCTCGACCAGGGCAAGCCGATGCAGGCCGAGGCGTTCGGCGAGGTCGACGAGCTGACCGAGTATTGGCGGATGGCGGCCGAGGACGCCAAGCGGCTCGGCGGCGAGCTGCCGAACTCGTTCTCGCCCGGCAAGCGGGTGCTGCTCACGCGGCGCGCGCGCGGCGTCGTCGGGATCATCAGCCCCTGGAACTGGCCCTACACGATGCCGGCCGAGCTGGTCGCGCCGGCGCTCGCGTGCGGCAACGCCGTCGTCTGGACGCCCGCGCCGTCGACCGCGCTGTGCGCGGTCGCGCTCGCGCGCTGCATCGCGGACGCCGACCTGCCGCCGGGAGTGTTCAACCTCGTCACCGGGCCCGGTCCGGTGGTCGGCGACGAGATCGCCAGCAACCCCGGAACGGACGGGGTCGGCTTCATCGGCTCGACGTCGACGGGACGGCTCGTCGGCCAGGCCGCCGCCGGCAAGGCGGCGCTGCTCGAGATGGGCGGCAACGGCCCGGTCGTCGTGCTCGACGATGCCGACGTCGACGCGGCGGTCGAGGCTACGCTGACCGCCTGCTTCCTGTGCGCCGGCCAGAGTTGCACCGCCGGCGAGCGGATCCTCGTGCACCGTGCGGTCTACGACCAGTACGTCGAGAAGCTCGCGCGCGCGGTCACCGAGCGGATCGTGCTCGGGGATCCGTTCGACGCGCAGACGACGATGGGACCGCTCAACAACGAGCCGGTCGCGGCGAAGATGGACGAGCACGTCGCCGATGCGCTCGACCGCGGAGCCGAGACGCTCACTGGCGGCTCACGCAGCTCCGTCTTCCCGACCGACCTCTACTGGGAGCCGACCGTGCTCGGCGGCGTGCCAGCCGACGCGCACGTGTCGACCGAGGAGACGTTCGGCCCGGTCGCGCCGGTCGTCGAGATCAGCTCGCTCGAGGACGCGATCGCGCTCGCCAACGAGTCGCCGTACGGTCTGCTGGCGGCGATCTTCACCGCCGACCTCGCGCGCGGGCTCGAGTTCGCCGACCGCGTCAAGACCGGCTGGGTCAACATCAACGAGTCGAGCAACTACTGGGAGGCGCACCTCCCGTTCGGAGGCCGGGCCGGGACCGACAGCGGGATCGGCAAGGTCGGCGGCGCGCACGTGATGCACTCGTTCACGGAGCTGCAGACGATCGTGATCACGCCCGACCGCCGGGCGCGATGAACCCTGAGCAGGTCGCCGAGCGCGTCGCAGCGCTGCTGGCGGCCGTGCTGGAGCGCTCGCCGCGCTCGATGGCCGAGCTCGAGGCGTTGGCCGGCGTCGACGCAACCGAGCTCGAGCAATTGCTCGGTCCGCTCGAGCGCCACGGCCTGCTGGGGCTCGACTCGGATCGCTCCGCGGCGCGCCCTGGTCCAGCGGCGCTGCGGTTCGCACGCTCGGACGTCGGGATCGCCGACCTCGTCGAGCTCGCGCGCCCGGGCATGCGCAGGCTGGCGGCCGAGAGCGGCGAGACGACCAACCTGATCGTGCCGCGGCCGGGCGGGACCGAGGCGATCTCCCAGATCGACGGTTCGCACCTGCTCGGCGTCATGAACTGGGTCGGTCGTCCACTCGGCCTGCATATGACCGCGGCGGGCAAGGTGTTCCTCGCGTTCGGCACCTCGACGCTGCCTGACGGCGATCTCGACGCTCCGACTACAGCGACGATCACCGACCGCGCGCGGCTCGAGAGCGAGCTCGAGACGGTCCGCGAGCGCGGCTACGCGGCGATCGTCGACGAGCTCGAGAACGGGCTGTCGGCCGTCGCCGCGCCGATCCGTGAGCAGGGCGGTGCCGTGGTCGCGGTGCTATGCGTATCGGGCGCGACCTTACGGCTGCGCCCGCAGCGGCTCGAGCTTCTCGGCCGGGTCGCGGCCGAACAGGCCGACGAGGTCGCAAAGCGGCTCGGATACGAGCCGGACTAGAGGACCGAGCGAATCTCGCGCTCGAACGTCTCGACGTGCTCGGCCAGCACGTCGCGTGCTCTGTCGGCCTCGCCGTCGGCGATCGCCCGCAGCAGGTCGTCGTGCTCGTGCACGCGGGTGAACAGGTGCGGCAGGCGATCGATCACCAGGTACCAGATCCGTAACGACAAGTTGAAGTAACGACCGAGCGTCTCCTCGAGGTACGGGTTGGCGGCGCACCGGTGCACGAACCTGTGGACCCGCGTGTCGAGCGCCATCAGCGCCTCGACGTCATCGCTGCCCTGGCTCCCGGCCAGTTCCTCGAGCAGCTGCTCGAGCTCCTCTCGCTGGCCGGCGGTGATCCGCTGCGCGGCGCGATACGCGGCGTGACCTTCGAGCTGGATCCGGACGTCGGAGATGCCGGCGAGGTCGGTGATGTTGATCTCCGAAGCGAACGTTCCCCGCCTCGGGAAGACCGTCACGAGGTTCTCGAGCGCGAGCCGTTTGATCGCCTCGCGGACCGGCGTGCGCCCGATCGCCAGCTCGCGGCCGAGCGCGTCCTCGTCGATCGGAGCCCCGGGGGCGATCCGCAGCGTCACGATCCTGTCGCGCAGCTCACCGTATGCGCGATCAGCGAGCAGCTCCCGTGCTCCGCGCTGCGTCACCGGCTCGTTTGCCAAGTCCCCTCCTTACCAGCTGCCGATCACGGCTCCTTGCCGGGGGGCCGCACGCAGCTGATATATGAGTCATCGACAAGGAGTCTAACATTCGGTTGATCGCGCGCCAAGCAGTACAGCTTGAGTCCCCCACCGCCGACGATGTCGCCCGTCGGATCGCGGCCGGCGATGCTCGGGCCGCACGCAAGGTCGTCTCGGAGGTCGCGCGACACACGCCGCTCCTGACCACGCGAAGTCTGTCCGAGCGCTGCGGCGGCCACATCGTGCTCAAGGCCGAGAGCCTGCAGCGCACCGGCTCGTTCAAACTCCGGGGTGCCATTCACAAGATCTCGCGGCTTGGCGAGGTGTCCGGGGTGGTCGCGGGCAGCGCCGGCAATCACGGCCAATCGCTCGCGTATGCGGCGCGCGCGCAGGGCATTCCCTGCGAGGTCTTCATGCCCGACGAGGCGCCGGTCGCGAAGGTCGCCGCCGTCGAGGCGTTCGGGGGGATCGTCCACCTCGGTGGCGATTCGGTCGACGCGTGCGTCGCCCTAGCGCGCTCGCGCGCGGCCGAGGCCGGGTTCGGATTCGTGCACCCGTTCGACGACCCCGACGTGATCCTCGGTCAGGCGACGCTTGGGCTAGAGCTGCTCGAGGACGTGCCCGACCTCGCCCAGGTCGTCGTCCCGGTCGGCGGTGGCGGCCTGATCTCGGGTATCGCCGGCGTCGTCAAGGGCGCCCTGCCCTCGGCGCGGGTGATCGGCGTCCAGGTCGACGCCTGTGCCTCGTTTCCCGACTCGATCATCGCCAACGCTCCGACCACGTTCAATTCGCGCGCGACGATCGCCGACGGGATCGCGATCAAGCGGCCGGGCGAGCTGACGCTGCCGCTCGTGCAGCGGTGGGTTGACGACATGGTCGTGGTCGGCGAGGACGAGGTCGCCGACGCGATGGTGTGGCTGCTGGAACGCTCGAAGCTGGTCGTCGAGGGCGGCGGCGCCGTCGGTGTGGCGGCGCTGCTCAGCGGAAGGGTCACGCCGGCACCCGCCGGCCGGACCGTGATCGTGCTGTCGGGCGGCAACGTCGATGCCGGCCTGCTGGCGGCGATCGCTCAACGCAATGAGACGCTCGCCGGACGCCGGCTGCGGATGTATACGACGATCTCCGATCGGCCCGGCGGGCTGGCGGCGCTGTTGACGGAGATCGCGCGCGCCGGAGGCAACGTCGTCCACGCCGACCACGTCCGCGAGGCGGTCCCGCTGCACGTCCGCGAGACCGGCGTCGAGATCGCGCTCGAGACGCGCGGCGCCGACCACAGTCTCGCGATCGTCGCTGCGCTCGAGGCGGCTGGTTACCGGGTGCGCCGCCTCGACACCTGAAATCAGTCGCCGAGCTCGGCGCGGCGGCGCACGACGAACTCCTCGAGCTCGGCTCGGATCGCGTCGTCGAGCGGCGGCTGCTCGTAGCTCTCGAGCGTCGAGCGCCAGATCTCGCCGGCGCGGACGGTCGCGTTGCGCGATCCCTTCTTGGTCCAGCGATCGAAGTTCTCGGTCGACGAGAGCAGTGGGCGGTAGAAGCACTCACGAAAGCGACCCAGAGTGTGAGTCGCGCCGAGGAAGTGCCCGCCTGCGCCGACCTCGAGGTGCGCGTCGAACGCCAGCGACTCCTCGTCGATCTCGAGCGGCGTGAACTCGTGGCGCAGCTCGCGCAGCAGCTCGACGTCGACGATGAACTTCTCGTAGCACGAGACGAGTCCGCCTTCGAGCCAGCCGGCCGAGTGCATGACGAAGTTGGCCCCCGCCAGGAACGTCGGCAGGAACGTCATCAGCGACTCATAGGCGGCCTGTGCGTCGACGGTCTGCGAGGCGTTGAGCGCCCCGCCACCGCGCCACGGCAACCCGAAGTGGCGCGCGATCTGGCCCGTGCACAGAACTCCGATCCCCGACTCGGGGGTCCCAAAGGACGGCGAGCCTGACTGCATGTCGGTGTTGGACAAAAATGAGCCGAACACGACCGGCGCGCCGGGACGGATCAGCTGCGCGAGCGCGATCCCCGCCAGCCCCTCGGCGATCTGCTGCACGAGCGTCGCCGGGAGCGAGACCGGCGACATCGCGCCCATCAACAGAAACGGCGTGATCACGACCGCCTGATTAGCCTTCACGTATTCGAACATCGCCGCGAGCATCCGGTCGTCGTAGCGCAGCGGCGAGTTGACATTGATCAGAGAGATCGACACCGGCGCGCGCTCGATCGCCTCGCGTCCGCCGAACAGGATCTCCCCCATCCGGATCGTGTCGGCCGCGTTCGGCCCGGACGTCACCGAGCCCATGTACGGCTTGTCGCTCAAAGTCTGCAGCGCGAACACCATGTCGAGATGGCGCGAATCAAGCGGCCGGTCCTCGGGCTCGCAGATCGTGCCACCCGGCGAGTCCAGCTCCGGAAAAGCCTGCGCGAGCCGGACGAGGTTCTCGAAGTCGGCCATCTTCGCGTCGCGGCGGACGTCACCCTCGCGGATGAACGGACACCCGTAGACGGGAGCGAAGACCATGTTGTCGCCGCCGATGTGGGCCGTGTTGGCGGGGTTGCGCGCCTGCAGCTCGAACTCCCTCGGCGCCTTGGCGACCTGCTCGAGGATGAACTCCGGGTCAAACCGGACACGGTTCTCGTCCTCGACGATCTGCCCCGCGCCGCGCAGCAGTTCGACCGCCTCCGGGAGCAGGAACTCGATTCCGAGCTCGGAGACGATCCGCCGCCACCCCCGGTCGAGCGTCTCGATCGCGTCCTCGCTGAGGATCTCGTAGCGCGGCATCTCGTTCTTGAACACAGCGGTCTCCGATGATCGTGGCTTGACGCGGCGGTGTGTGGCCGTAATATAACGCCCGTGGAACAACAGTTCCAAGTTTCCTCGAAGCCGACCGGTGCAGCACCCGCACCCGGGACGACCGCGATCGACCGCGGCGCCGAGTTGCTGGTCCGGGTGCTCGAATCGGCGCAGCCGGTCGCGCTCTCAGAGCTCGTGTCCGCGAGCGGGATCCCGAAGAGCACCGCATCGCGCCTCGTCAGCGCGCTCGAGCGTCGCGGTCTGGTCGAGCAGGACGGCGAGCGCGGCCGGCTGCGGCCAGGCCCGGCGATCCTGCGGGTCGCGGAGCGAAGCATGGTCGAGCGCAGCGTCGTCGAGCTCGCGCGCCAGTCGCTCGACTCGCTCGGGCAGGCGAGCGGTGAGACGATCAACCTCGCGGTTCCGGCGCGCGAAGGCGTCGAGCACGTCGCACAGGTCGAGAGCCGGCATTTCCTCGGCGCCGGCCAGTGGCTCGGCCAGTCGGTCGACTATCACTGCACGGCGGTCGGCAAGGTGTTCATGGCGTTCGGCCGCGCGACGATGTCAGCCCGCCCGCTGACGGCGCTGACTCCGAACACGATCACGGATCCGGCGTGCCTGCGGGCCGAGCTCGACGTCGTCCGGCGTGAGCAGTTCGCGACTGCGATCGACGAGCTCGAGGCTCGGGCTGGCGGCGATCGCGGCGCCGGTTCGCGGCGCCGCCGGCGAGGTGATCGCCGCCCTCAGCATCACGGGTCCCACGATCCGCATGACCCCGGCTCGGATCGCCGAGCTCAAGCCGGTTCTGATCGCCGAAGCGGCCGCCCTCAGCCGACGCCTCGGCAACGACGACCAAGGAGAACACGCCGCATGACGCACGAGGAGATCCTGCAACTGCTCTACGACGAGACGCTGATCGGCAACGCGCCGGCGGTCAAAGACGGGGTCAACGACGGCCTCGAGCAGGGCCTCGAGCCCGAGCGGATGCTCTACGACGCGCTGATCCCGTCGCTCGAGGAGGTCGGCGCGCGCTTTGAGCGTGGCGACTACTTCGTCCCCGAGATGCTGATCGCCGCCCGCGCGATGCAGGGCGCGCTCGACATCCTGCGGCCGCTGCTGGCTGAGACCGGCACGGCCACGGTCGGCACGTTCCTGATGGGTACCGTCAAGGGCGACGTCCATGACATCGGCAAGAACCTCTGCAACATCATGCTCGAAGGCGCGGGCTTCACGGTCATCGACCTCGGCGTCAACGTGCCGCCCGAGAAATTCGTCGAGCAGATCGGCGAGCACAGCCCCGACATCGTCGGCTTCTCCGCCTTCCTGACGACGACGATGCCGATGTTCAAGGCCAACATCAACGCGCTCGAAAAGGCCGGGATCCGCGACGACGTGATCGTGATGGTCGGCGGCGCACCGGTCACGCAGGAGTACGCCGACGCGGTCGGCGCCGACGGCTACTCGGCCGACGCCTCGTCGGCCGTCAAGATGGCCAAAGAGCTGATCCAGCGCCGCCGTGAGCAGGTACCGGCGTGAGCGGCGAACACTTCGTGTTCGCTGGCGAGTTCGGCTGGCGCCGAACTCGGGACCACGAGGTATCGGCGTGAGCGGCGAACACTTCGTGTTCGCTGGCGAGTTCGGCTGGCGCCGAACTCGGAAGGGTGACGGCGTGAGCGTCGTCGCCCGCGTCGAGCACGCGGTCAAGAAGCCGATCTGGGGCTGTCAGATGTGCGGCCAGTGCGTGCTGCACTCGACCGGCCTGACGTGCCCGATGACGTGCCCCAAGACGTTGCGCAACGGCCCCTGTGGCGGGGTCCGCCCGAACGGCAACTGCGAGGTCAAGCCGGAGATGCGCTGCGTGTGGCTGAAGGCGGTCGAGCGCTCTGAGCGGCTGCCGATGTGGCGCGACCACATCGACCACCTGCGCCCGCCGGTCGACAACACGCTCAAGGGCAGCTCGTCGTGGCTGAACCTCCTCAGCGGCCGCGACAAGCAGGTGCCCGCCGGCTGGACGGCAGATGCCGATGTCGCTCCTTGAGCGCAAGCTCGCCGCGCGGGAGTTCGTCGTAACGGCGGAGATGCCGGTGATCGATGGTGGCGGCAAGGACGAGATCCGGCGCCAGCTCGAGCCGATGGAGGCCTACGTCGACGCGTTCAACGCGACCGACAACCCATCGGCGCACGCGCACTGCTCGCCGCTCGCGGTCGCGATCGCGCTACGCGAGGCCGGCGTCGAACCGATCATGCAGCTCGTCTGCCGCGACCGCAACCGGCTCGCGCTCGAAGCCGACCTGATCGGCGCTTCGATGCACGGGATCGAGAACATCTCCTGCCTGACAGGCGACGACGTGACCGCCGGCGACGAGCCCGAGGCGCGCCGCGTGTTCGATGTCGACGGCGTGCAGCTGGTCTCGATCGTCCGCTCGCTCGCATCCGGGCACTACCTGTCCGGCCGGCGGATCTCCCCCGCCCCTCATTTCTTCGCCGGCGCGGTCGAGAACCCGAGCGCGCCACCGCTCGACTACCGCGTCCGGCGCGCCGCCAAGAAGGCGCTCGCCGGCGCGAGGTTCCTGCAGCTGCAGCTCTGCTACCGGACCCAGCAACTGGAGAGCTTCATGCGCGAGGCGCACGCGACCGGCGTCACGGAGCAGACCGCGATCATTCCGTCGATCTGCATCCTGCGGACCATCGGCGGGATGCGGTTCGTCGCTTCGAGCGTGCCGGGAATCGACGTCCCGCCGGAGACGGTGTCACGCGTCGAGCGGGCCGCCGACGCCGAGCACGAGTGCTTCGAGATCGCCTACGAGCTCGCCTCGCACGCGCTCGCGCAGCCCGGGGTCGCCGGGCTTCACTTCATCTCGTTCCGCAAGGACGCGGGGATCGCAAAGCTCTGCCAGCGGCTGGGCATACCAACACGCATCGAAAGGGAGACCAATGGACACAGTGCTCAGGTCGCGCTCCAGTAGCGTGACGATCGGCGCCGAGCAGCCGTTCTGTGTGATCGGTGAGCGGATCAACCCGACCGGACGCAAGAAGTTCGCCGAGGAGCTTCGCGCCGGGGACCTGTCGACGGTGACGTTCGACGCACTCGCCCAGGTCCAGGACGGCGCCAACATGCTCGACGTCAACGCGGGGATTCCGATGGTCGACGAATCCGAGCTCCTGAAGTCGATGCTTCAGACGGTGCAGACGGCGGTCGACGTTCCGATCTGCATCGACTCGAGCGTGATCGAAGCGCTCGAGGCAGGGCTGTCCGTGTACGAGGGCCGGCCGCTGGTCAACTCGGTGACCGCCGAAGACGAGCGCCTCGACGAGATCCTGCCGCTGGTCGCGCGCCACGGCGCCGCTGTGATCGGGCTCGCCAACGACGAGACCGGGATCCCTGAGACGCCTCAGAAGCGGCTCGAGTGCGCGCGCAAGATCGTCGGCGCCGCCAACGACCACGGGATCGCGACCGAGGACGTGATCATCGACCCGCTGGCGATGACCGTCGGTGCCGCCACGGACGCGGTCACGATCACGCTCACGACGATCTCGTTGATCCGCGACGAGCTCGGGGTCAACATGTGCCTCGGCGCCTCCAACGTCTCGTTCGGTCTCCCGCAGCGCCACGTTTTGAACGCCGGCTTCCTGCCGATGGCGATGGCCGCCGGGCTGACGAGCGCGATCATGTCGACCGCCCAGGTTTGCGTCGAAGCGGTCCGTGCGTCTGATCTGCTGCTCGGCCACGACCCGTGGGGCACGAGCTGGATCGCGGCGCACCGCGCCCGGCAGGCCGCCCTCCAGGAGGCCGCGCAGACAGCAGCCGGATGACTCACGCGGACTCCATATTGGCGAGCCAGCTGGATGACTCGGGCGCTGCCCGCTCTGGCGAGGCCGGATGCCGAGCGGGCAGCAAGCCCGAGGGCGAGCGGAGGCCAGCGTGAGCGCTTCGTCGCCGAAGCCTCGCCGGCTCGAGCGCGACGAGGCGCCCGCCGAGACCGATGGCGCACAACGCGTGCGGCTGCGCTTCCTGCCCGCCGGCGACGAGGTCCGAGTCCCGAGCGGGACGCCGATCTTCGATGCTGCGAGCTGGAACGGGATCGCGATCGACTCGACCTGCGGCGGCCACGGCACGTGCAAGAAATGCAAGGTCAGGATCGTCTCCGGCGACGTCCCCGTTGGGACGATCGATCCGCGTGCTTTCACGACCGACGAGCTCCGTGACGGCTGGCGGCTAGCTTGCCGCGGACTCGCGCGCAGCGATCTCGTCGTCGAAGTCCCGCCGCTGCAGACGCGGCCCAAGGCGGCGCTCGTCGGTGTTGGGCGCCACGTGATTCTCCGGCCCGCGGTGCAGAAACGTCATCTGGTGCTGGAGGAGGCGACGCTCGAGGACCAGCGCTCCGATCTGCAGCGAGTACTCGACGGGATCGACGACCTCGAGCCCCACGCGTCGATAGAGCTGCTGCGCACGCTCGGCGGCGTATTGCGTCGGTCGCATTTCGATGTCACGGCTGTCGTCCGCGACGACGAGCTGATCGACGTCGAGCCCGGCGACACCACGGGTCGACGGTTCGCGATCGCGTTCGACCTCGGCACCACGACGGTCGTCGCGACGTTGCTCGATCTCGACAACGGCCAGCCCGCCTCGGTCCGCTCGATGCTCAACCGCCAGCAGCCCTACGGCGCCGATGTGATCACGAGGGTCTCGGCGACGATGATGGACGACAGGGCTCTGGGTGCCTTGCGCGAGCGTGCACACGAGACGTTCGCGGAGCTGACCGCGGAGGTGCTAGCCGATGCGGCGGTCGATCCGCTCGAGGTGTACGAGATCACCGTCTGCGGCAACGTGACAATGATGCAGATCGCGCTCGGGATCGACCCGGAGCCGCTGTCGATGGCCCCGTTCACGGTCTCCACCCACACCTTTCCGCCAGTGCGGGCGACCGAGTTCGGCGTCACCGTGCACCCG
The DNA here is from genome assembly GCA_963756655.1 of uncultured Solirubrobacterales bacterium. Lineage (GTDB taxonomy): Bacteria > Actinomycetota > Thermoleophilia > Solirubrobacterales > Solirubrobacteraceae > Palsa-465. Next base: position 30,575 of record CAVWOQ010000021.1, on the reverse strand, counting down.
CGGGCATCGGCGTATGTGTTCCCGTCGCTCGGCGCCTACGTCGGCGGAGACATCGTCGCCGGAATGCTCGCCACCGGCCTGACCCGCGACCGGAGGCTGCGCCTGTTCATCGACGTCGGGACCAACAGCGAGATTGCGCTCGGCTCAGTCGATCGGGTGCTCGCGACCGCGGCACCGGCCGGCCCGGCGTTCGAGGCCGCGCAGATCAAGTGTGGGATGCGCGCCGCGGAGGGCGCGATCGAGGGCGTCAAGCTCAATGGCGACTCGCTAGAGCTCGAGGTGATCGGAGACGTCGATGCGGTCGGTATGTGCGGATCGGGACTCGTCGATGCGGTCGCCGAGCTCGTTCACGCGGGCCTGCTCGACCATTCCGGGCGTTTCATCCCGGACGATCAGGCCGCAACCGAGTATCCCGCGCTCGCCTCCCGGTTGACGAAGATCGGCGAGGAGCGCGTGTTCGTCTTGCATTGGCGCGGCGAGGACGCGGCGGCGTCGGTGTTCCTCTCGCAGCGCGACGTGCGCGAGCTGCAGTTCGCCAAGGGGTCGATCGCGACCGGTTGGCAGATCCTTCTGGGCGAGATGGGGGTCCAGGCCGACGACATCGCACAGGTGCTCCTGGCCGGAAGCTTTGGTGCCTACCTGACGCCGCTCAGCGCGATCCGGATCGGCCTCGTCCCTCGGATCGCGCTGCCGCGGATCGTGTCGGCCGGCAACGTCGCCGGCGAAGGCGCGAAGATCGCCGCGCTATCGCTGCGCGAGCGCGCCGAGGCCGAGTCGATCCTGCGCGAGGTCGAGTACGTCGAGCTCTCGGGGCGCGCGGACTTCAACGACCTGTTCATCGACCAGTTGGCGTTTCCGGGATGAGTGAGCGCCCAGCGCGAACGGTCAACCGAGGCCGGATGCCAAGGTCCTGCAATCAGAACGCGGGCCCGGAGGGCCCGCGGAGGACTGCCGCCGTGATCGCCTGCGGGGCGCTAGCGCTCGACGTGCGCCAGATCGCCCGCCGCCGCGGGTGGGACGTCGAGGTCGTGCCGGTCGACGCGCTCCTGCACAACCATCCGGAGCGCATCGCCCCGGAGGTGGCGCGACTCAGTAAGCGACACGACGTGGTTGCGCTCGCCTACGCCGACTGCGGCACGCACGGGGCGCTCCACGAGCTCGGTCTCCCCCAGCTCGCGGGAGATCACTGCTACGACGTGTTCGCGCGCGAGGAGGTCGCGGACGCGCTGGCAGAGCAGCCGGGGACATACTTCTTGACCGATTTTCTGGCGCGGACGTTCGAGCACACGATCGTGCGCGAGCTCGGGCTCGACCGGTACCCGCAGCTGCGCGACGAGTACTTCCGCAACTACACCCGGGTCGTATGGCTGGCGCAGCGTCCAACCCAGGCCACGCGGGCGTGCGCCGTGCGTGCAGCGACGCGACTGGGCCTGCCGCTCGAGATACGGGAGGTCGGCAACATCGGGCTCGAGCGCGGGCTCGAGCGCCTGCTGACTTGATCCGCGCGCTGGAGTCCGCGACACTCCGCGCGGCAGCCACGAGGGGTAGCTTTGATTGGGGCGCGTGCGCGCGCGCAGGATCGGCGTGAGAAGCCACACCGTTCATTTGACCCGCACCGGGTGGGCCGGCTCGAATGCGTCGCATGGGTCACCTACTACCGCCACGTGTGGCCGAAGTTCTTGCACGCGGTGGTGCTGGTCACGCGCCACCTGTTCGGGCTGCCGTGGCACGAGACGCTGCGCGGCGCGTGGCTGGTGCTGCGCGCCAACCAGCTGTGGGCGCCACAGACCGACAACGACCGGGACGGCGCGCGGCGGGCAATGGAGCGCTTCTACGCGCTCGTCAAGCGCGAGCACGACGAGCGCTATGACCCGCGGGTCGCGGCTGGACTCGAGGTCGAGTGGTGGCGGATCCACCGCGAGCACCAGCGCAACGGCTCAGGGCTCGACGAACGGGCGCTCGTCGATGCCCTGGCGAGGCTCTACTCCTATGCGTACGCGGCGCCCGAGACGTCGGTCCGTCAGGCCGCCGAGCAGCGGGCCCTAGCGATGGACCTGTCTGACCGCTGGGTCCGGGAGGGCTCCGACCTCGCCAGCCCGCTGGTCGACGATGAGCGAGCGGCGCTCGTGCGCTCGTATGCGGCGCTCCTGGCCGCCGTGCACCTGCCCTGAGCTCTGGTTCCGAGGGCCGATCGACTCCCGGTCACGCGTGTCGTTGCCGGACCAGGTCCGCGGCGCGCTCGCCGATCATGAACGTCGGCACGACCGGGTTGGCGGTCGGCATCGACGGGAAGATCGCGCCGTCGGCGATCGAGAGACCCTCGATACCGCGGACGCACAGCTTGGGGTCGACAACAGCTAGATCGTCGGACTCGGCACCCATCCGGCAGGTCCCCGAGGGGTGGTAGACGGTGTGGTGAACCGCGCGGCCGTAGGTCGACAGCTCCTCATCGGTCGTCAACTTCTCGCCCGGCGCGATCTCTCGCTCGATCCAGTCCGCGAACGGACCCTCGGCGGCCACCTGGCGGGCGATCTTCATCCCGTCGACGATCGTCTGCTCGTCCCACCCGTCCTCGTCGGTGAAGTAGCGGAAATCGAGCGCCGGCTTGACCTCGGGGTTACGCGACAGCAGATACAGCCGGCCCTTGGAGTGAGACCGCGGGATGTTCGGCGTCATGCAGATGCACCACCGGTCATCGGGTACCTCGTAACCGAGCCGCTCGGTGTTGAAGGTAAACGGCATCTGGTACGTGTGGTACATCAGGTCCGGGCGGTCGTCGCGTTCGAAGCGGTTGACGAACAGCGCGCAGTCGGCGTCCATACATCCCTCCGGCCCCATCGGCCGCTTCAGCTTCCAGATGATGATCGACTCCGGATGATCGATCAGGTTCTCGCCGACGCCGGGCAGGTCGCGGATGACGTCGATCCCGAGCGCCTCGAGATCGCGGCGCGGGCCGATGCCCGAATACATCAACAGCCGAGGCGTGTCGATCGAGCCACACGAGACGATGATCTCCTTTGCTGCCTCCACCCGGTCGTGCTCGAGCCCGTCGCGCTGCACGTGAACGGCCACGGCCCGCCCGTCCTTGCATTCGATTCGCATCGCGCGCGAGCGTGTCCGGAGCGTCAGGTTGGGACGGCTGCCGAGGATCGGGTGCAGGTACATCACCGATGAGGATGAGCGAACGCCGGTGTCGGGGTCGTAACCGACGTCGAGGAACCCCGCGCCGTCGTGATAGGGCCCGTCATTCCAGTCGGGGTTCGGCGTCACGCCCAGCGCCGACGCGCACGCCTTGATCCAATCGTGCAGGATCGGGTTTTGATCCTTAGGCTGCACGCGCTGGTGCGGTCCCGGAATCCGCGCGTAGTACGGGTCGATCGTGTCGTAGTCCCACCCGGTCGCGCCCTGGTTTACCCAGTCGGCCCAATCGCCGGGGAAGGGCCTGAACCAGATCATCGTGTTGTGCGACGAGCAGCCGCCGAGGACCTTCGCGCGCGAATGGACGATGTGGGCATTCCCGCGCGGCTGCAGGGTCGTCCGGTAGGCGAGATCGATCGGGCCCTCGAGCAGACCCAGCCACCGGCGGATCAGAAGCACGTCGTCGTTCCCCTGATCCGTGTCCCCCCACTCCAGCAGACAAACGGACGTCTCCGGATCCTCCGACAGTCGCGCGGCGACAACCGCGCCTGCCGACCCGCCGCCCACAACCACGTAATCAAATGCGTCCGACATTGGAAGCCTCCTGTCGTCTGTGTCGCGGGCGCGAGTCTCTCACTCGCGGACCGCCTCGTCGAGCAAAGTCGCAACGTCCACCACCCGCAACTGCTCGCCGGCGCTCTGGACGCCGTCGTCGAGCATCACCGTGCAGAACGGACATGCGACCGCGAGCGTCTGCGCCCCCGTCTGCGCCGCCTCACGCACCCGGTTCTCGTTAATCGCGTTCGCGCGCTCCTCCATCCACATGTGCGCGCCGCCGGCGCCGCAGCAGAACGTCTGCTTGCCGCTGCGCTCCATCTCGACCGGCTCACCGACGGCGGCGACGAGCTCCCGCGGTGGAGCGAGCACGTCGTTGTGGCGCGCCAGGTAGCAGGAGTCGTGGTAGGTGATGCTCAGCCCCTGGTCGCGCTGAGGAGCCAGCCGTCCCTCGGCCACCAGCCGCGCCAGCAGCTCGGAGTGATGGACGACCTCGTACTCGCCGCCGAAGTCGGGGTACTCGTTGCCGAGCGTGTTGAAGCAGTGCGGGCAGCCGGTGACGATCTTCGTCACCCCGGCCTCGTTGAGCGTCTCGACGTTCTGTTCGGCGTATGCCTGGAACACGTACTCGTTGCCCATCCGGCGCGCCGGATCGCCGGTGCAGGCCTCGCGGGGTCCGAGGATCGCGAAGTCGACGCCCGCCTTCTTCAGCAGTCGCGCGGTCGCCTCGCCGGTCTTGCGCGCGCGCTCGTCAAACGACGTCGCGCAGCCGACCCAGTACAGGTACTCGGGTGGCGGGTCGCCGGGCTCGAGCACCCGGACGCCGAGCTCGGCGGCCCAGTCGGCCCGCTCGGACTGCGCCTTGCCCCACGGGTTCGACGAGCGCTCGACGTCGCGCAGCATCGGCTCGGCCTCGGACGGGAAGCTCGACTCGACCATCACCAGATGGCGTCTCAGGTCGACGATGTGGTCGACGTGCTCAATCGAGACCGGGCACGCCTGAACGCAGGCGCCGCAGGTCACGCAGTCCCAGACCGATTCCTCCGGGACGGCGTTTGGCACCAGCGGCTCGAGCTCGGAGGTTGCGCCGCGGCCGCGGACGATCGAGCCGCCGTCGCCGAACACCTGGTCGCGCAGCCCCATGATCACGAGCTTCGGGGACAGGAGCTTCCCGGTCGCGAACGCCGGGCAAGCGTCCTGGCAGCGGCCGCACTCGGTACACGAGAACGTATCGAGCATCTGCTTCCAGGTCAGGTCGGCTGCGTTGCCGGCGCCGAACCGGATCTCGTCCTCGGGCACGTCCGGATCGTCAAAGCGCAGCGGCTCGAGCCGCCCGCCGGCCCGGGTGCGCCCGTACCAGACGTTGAACGCGGCGCTGACGATGTGCAGGTGCTTGGAGCGCGGCAGGTAGACGAGGAACGTCAGGATCGTCGTCACGTGGAGCCAGACGAACACGCGCTCGAGGACCTTCGTGACGGCGTTGTCGGAGAACAGGTGCGAAAGCGCGTCGGAGACCGGCGCCGACGACGCCGGCCACTCGTTGAGCCCGAGCGCGATCCGGCACGCCTGCCAGAGCAGCAGCGTGGTCGCGATCGTCGCGATCAGCGCCAGGATCACGTCGGCCTCGCCGAGGTGGCTGCCCTCGAAGCGCGCGGGTCGCTGGACCTTGCGGATCCAAGCCGCCGACGCACACCCGATCAGGACCAGCGTCGCGAAGATGTCGGCGAGAAACGCGAACCAGCCCTGGTGTCCGAGCCACGGCAGCGTCGTGTGCTTGTCGACGACGCCGATCAGCGCGATCAGGATCGTCGGGGCGAGCACCAGGAAGCCCCAGAAGATGAACGCGTGGATCAGCCCTGGACCGAGCCGCTGCAGGAGCTTGCGCTGCCCGAGCACGATCGTCGCCTCGTTGCGCACCCGGCGCTCGACGTCTCCGCCGCGCTTGACCGGCGCCGCGGCGCCGAGCAGCGCCAGCAGGAACCGCACGCGGACGGCGAACAACGCCGCGCTCACCGCCAGCATCGCGGCGAGCACGAGCCCGGCGATCAGCACCCCTATGAGCCTCTCGCTTTCCTGATCTCGGCCGAGATCGCCGGCACGACCTCGTGCAGGTCGCCGAGCACCGCATAGTCGGCGCTGGCGAAGATCGACGCCTCGCCGTCGGGGTTGATGGCCAGCAGCCGCTTGGCGCCCTTGCAGCCGGCCATGTGTTGCGTCGCGCCGCTGATTCCGCACGCGATGTAGATCTCCGGCGAAATCTTGGTGCCGGTCTGGCCGACCTGATCGGTGTGCGGCCGCCAGCCCGCGCTCGTCACCGCGCGCGAACAGCCGACGGCGCCGCCCAGCAGCTCGGCGAGCTCCTCGATCACCGAGAATCCCTCGGCCGAGCCGACCCCGCGGCCGCCGGAGACGACCACGTCGGCGTCGGCCAGCGACACGCCCGCGCTGGTCGCCGCGACGTGCTCGGAGATCTGCACTGCCCGGTCGAGCTCCGAGGCAGAAGCCGACACGGGCACGACCTCGACGTCCACGACCGGCTCGGCGCCGACCGCGTGAGCGGCGGCGGTCAGCAGCAGCGGCTCGCCGTGGACGCGTGCCTCCTCGAGCAGGCTGCCACCCCAGCGCGTTCGGATCACGGTCGCCGGCGAGCCGGGCGTCACCGAGACGCAGTTGGCCGCCATCGGCTGGTTGAGCTTGGCCGCCACGTGGGCGAGCACCTCGTTGCCGCGATCGGTCCCGGGCGCGACGACCGCCGACGGCGAGCGCCGGCCGACCAGCTCGACGAGCGTCTGCGCCCAGGCGGCCGGCGCGTACGGCGCGCCGTCGTCGATCGCGACCGCCGTGACTTCGTCGCCGAGGCCGCGCGCGAACGCGAATGCCTGCTGCGAGAGCTCGTCGGCCGGGTCCTCGATCAGCGCCAGCAGCATCAGACGACCCCGATCTCCTGCAGCACACGCACGACCGCGGGCGCCGCGTCGGCGCCACTGCCTAGCACCTCGGCCTGCTTGCTCGCGGTCTGTGGCAGCACCAGCCGGACCATCTCAAGCCTGCTGTCGGGCCGCAACGGATTGTCGGCGTGCAGCGGTTTGCGCTTGGCGCGCAGTCTGCCGGGAACCGACGGATAGCGCGGCAGGTTGATTCCCTCCTTGACCGTCACGACGGCCGGCATCGCGACGACGTAGACGTCGCGCCCGCCGGCGACCTCCTGCTCGCAGCGGAGCCTGTCGCCTTCGACCGTGATCCCCTTGATGCCGGCGACGCACGGCAGCCCGAGCGCGTGCGCGACCCGGATCGCGACCTGGTAATTGCCGGCGTCGGCGGACTCGTTTCCGAACAGGATCAGGTCGTAGGGCTCGGGCTGCGCTTGGATCGTCTGCACGATCACGGCGGCGGTCGCCTGTGGATCCCATTCGCCGCCTTCGGTCACGAGATGGATTGCCTGGTCGATCCCGATCGCCATCATGTCTCGCAGCTGCTCCTCGGCCTCCGCGGGGCCGAGCGTCAGCACGGTGCTCGAGCCGCCGTGCTGCTCGACCAGGCGGACCGCCTCCTCGGCGCCGCACTCCTCGTGCGGGCTGATCGTGAACCCGAGGTGTCGAGTCTGGATCGCCTGCTCGTCTTCGGTCAGGGTGATCTTGCCGCCGGTCAGCGGGACGCGCTTGACGCAGACGAGGATGTTCATGAGCGCACGCGCGAATTATCCGGGTCGAAGATCGGCGTCGAGCCCGCGACCGCGACCGTCACCGGATACTGCTCGCCCATGTACTGCACGAGCAGCTGCTCGCCCTCCCTGGCGTGCTCGGGCGGCAGGTAGCTCATCAGGATGTGCTTGCCGATCGAGGGTCCGGCGCCGGCGCTGGTCACGTAGGACCGCCGCCCCTTGGCGTCGGTGATGCTGTGACCGCCGAGCGTCAGGATCGGCTCGCCGCCGAGCATGTAGCGCTTGACGCCCGACTTCGAGGTGTGGTCGTCGACGGTAAGTGTGCACATGTGCGCCGCCGGCTCCGATTCCCGCTGGCGAACGTGCGCCTGCTTGCCGACGAAGTCCTGCTCCTTGACCTTGCCCCACGCCATCCCGGCCTCGACGACGTCGTACTCGCCCTCGAGCTCGGCCCCGTAGGCGCGGTAGCACTTCTCAAGCCGGCCGGTTGTGCCGTACACGCCGGCGCCGACCGGGACCGCGCCGTGCGGCATCCCGGCCTCGGCGATGATGTCCCACAGCCGCGCGCCCTGCTCGATCGGCACGTACAGCTCCCACCCGAGGTCGCCGACGTACGAGATCCGTGATGCGAGCACCTGCAGCGGCCCGACCTCGATCATCTTGAAGCGCGCGAACGGGAACCCCTCGTTGGAAACGTCGTCGCTGGTGACGGCGGCGAGGATGTCGCGCGCGCGCGGCCCCCACATCCCGAGCGTCGTCCACGCGTTGGTCTGGTCGTGGATTTGAGCCCGCCCACCCGAGCTCCCGTCGGGCGCCAGGTGGTCCTTGAACCACTTCAGATCGGACATCCCCCAGGCGCCGCCGGTGACGACCCGGAACGCGTCGTCGGCGAGCCGCATGATCGTCAGGTCGGCCTTGAAGCCGCCGCTCGGCGTCAGCACCGGCGTGTACACGACCCGCCCGACGGCGACGTCCATCTGGCGCATCGCGACGCTCTGCACGGCTTCCATGGCCCCCGGCCCGGTGACGTCGAAGATCGCGAACGCGGTCAGGTCCGTGTATCCGGCGCGGTCACGCATCGCCAGGTGTTCGGCGTTGATGATCGGCGACCACCAGCGCGATTCCCACTCGGCCTCGCGTCGGTTGATCCGGTCTCGGTACTCGTCCAACAGCGGCGCGTTTGACTCATACCACTGCGGGCGCTCCCAGCCTGCCGCCTCGTAGAAGACGGCCTTCAGCTCCTGCTGGCGCTCGTAGTACGGCGACAGCTTGACGCGGCGGTCGGACTCCCACTGCTCGGACGGGTGGACGATCCCGTACATCTTGTTGAAGCCCTCGCTGACCCGGGCGCGGATGTGGGCCTTGGTCTTCTGGTGCGGATACGCGCGTGCGATGTTCGACTCGTAGACGTCGATCTCGGACTCGGCGTGGACCATCAGCTCGGCGACCGTCTTGCCGGCGCCCGGCCCCTCCTTGATCCAGATCGCGGTGGCCGACCACAGCCCGCCGACCTCGGGCGTCTCGCCGATCAGCGGCATCCCGTCGTGCGTCACCGACAGCAGGCCATTGATCGCGTAGCGCTGCCCGACGCTCTCGTCGCCGACGATCTCGGGCATCAGCTCGAGCGCCTGCTCCATCTGCAGCTCGAAGTCGGCCTGCGTGAACGGCAGCTCGGTCGGGCTCAGCGCCGACTCGTCGATCGACGGGATCTCGTCTGCGTCGATCATGATCGGGCGGTGGGCGTATGAGCCGATCTCGAGCCCGGTCCCGTCCTGGCGCTCGTACATGTTGGTGTCCATGTCGCGCACGATCGGGTAGTCGACCAGCGTCTTGGGGTTGGCGAACAGCGGCGCCGGCCCGATGTCGATCATCTGGTGCACGGCCGGCGACAGCGGGATGTTGGCGCCCGCCATGCGGGCGATCCGCGGGCTCCAGCAGCCGCACGCGATCACGACCCGGTCGGCCTCGATATCGCCGCGGTCGGTTCGGACGCGCGTGATGCGACCGTGCTCGACGTCGAGGCCGACCACCTCGGTGTTGGCGGAGATCGTCATCCCGGCCTGCTGGGCGCGCTCGCGCATGATCGTCGCCGCGCGCAGCGAGTCGACGACGCCCGCGCCCGGCGTGTAGAAGCCCCCGAGCAGGATCTCCTCGTTGATGAACGGGACGAGTTCCTTGATCTCGTGCGGCGTCAGCAGCGAGACCGGCTCGATGCCCCACGTCTTGGCCGACACGATCCGCCGGGTGAGCTCCTGCATCCGGGCCTCAGTCCGGGCGACCTCTATCCCGCCGCATTCGAGGAACACGTCCAGATCCTTGTACTGACGCATGCTCTCGAGCGTCAGTGAGGTCATCTCCTTGGAATGGTCGACCGGGAAGATGAAGTTCGACGCGTGTCCGGTTGAGCCACCCGGGTTGGGCAACGGCCCCTTGTCGATCAGCGTGATGTCCGTCTCACCGAGCCGCGTGAGGTGGTAGGCGACGCTGTTGCCGACGATTCCCGCCCCGATCACCACCACGCTCTGGCGCGCCGGCAACTGCCTGGATTCCGTAGCCATGGCTCTGATATATCAGATGCAGGTCAGCAGCGTCAACGCCCCGGAGGGTAGACTCGCTGCTCGGCCGGCGGTACCTGCAAATCAACGCGCAGGGGGTAGCCAAATGCGCATCTGCAGTTCGAGCGTCGGCCTGGGAGCGGTGATCGCCGCCGTCATTCTTGCTAGCGGCGCCTCCGCGGCGACCACGACTCCTGGGAGCGGCGCGGCGGCGGCGATCGCGGTCGCAAGGCCGTGCTACGTCAACACGTCGCGCACCAAGCGGGCGCCGATGACCGTCACCGGCTCGGGCTTCGCACCCGGCGGCCAGGTCCAGATCTCGAGCAGCGATGGCTCGGTCGCGCTCGATACGACGGCCAGCCTCACCGGGACGATCACCGCCACCGCCCCGGCTCCGGACCCGTCGTTCACCCTGCCCGGCCAGCAGACGGTCACCCTGACCGCGATTGAGAGCACGGCGGCGATCACGGCGACGACCCCTGTGACGGTCGCCCCGTTGGCGGTCGGGATCATGCCCACCCAGGCGGTTCCGAGCCAGAAGGTCACCTGGTACTTCTCCGGGTTTCAGCCCGGCAAGCTGATCTTCGGCCACTATCTGCGCCGGAACCAGGTGGCGCTGACCCGCTTCGGCCGCGCGAGCGGAGCTTGTGGCGTGCTCGAGGCCAAGGCGCTGCTGTACCCGGGCGGCCACCCGCGCTACCACCGCTACGGGTTACAGCTCGACGACTCCCGGAGCTACAGCAGGCGCTCGACGCCACGACTCGACAAGCAAATCCAGTTCCTGCTGGTCTCGGCGCCGCCGGAGCACCCGGCCCGTTAGCGCCCGGCGACCCGGTCGGCGAGCTTCGCGATCGGCGAGGAGCGCCCGCTGCGGCGCTCGTGCCGGTCGGCGAGACCGTAGAGCGCGTAGATCCCGCGCGCGCCGATCAGTCGCAGCGGCTCGGGTTCCCACTGGCGCGCCGGGTGGTTGACCCACGGCAGTCGCGCCAGCTCGGTGTCGCGGCCGAGCACCAGGTCACGCAGCGTGCGTCCGGCGAGGTTTGTGGCCGCCACCCCCTCGCCGGCGTAGCCGCCCGCATATCCGAGCCCGGTCGCGCCCTCGAGACCGACCGCCGGGCACCAGTCGCGCGAGACCCCCAGCACGCCGGCCCAGGCGCGCGCGATGGTGACGCCTTCCAGGTCCGGAAACAGCGCCACGAGCCGCTCGCGCAGCTCCTCGACGGTCTTCGCCGGCACGGGTCCTTCGCGGTCGGTGCGAGACCCGAACCGGTACGGGACTCCACGACCCCCGATCGCGATCCGGCCGTCGGCCGTCCGCTGCGAGTACGTGTAGAGATATGAGCCGTCGAGGATCGTCTCGGCTGACTCCCAACCGAGAGCGCTCCAGACCGCGTCACTCAGCGGCTCGGTGACGATCATCGAGCTGTTGAGCGGCAGCAGCGTGCGGTGCTGGCCCTCGAGGTCGGCCGTGTAGCCCTCGGTCGCGCGCAGGACGAACCGCGACCGCACGCGGCCGCCGGGAGTCCGCACCTCTCCCGGTACGAGCTCGATCGCCCTGGTCGATTCGTAGATGGTCGCGCCGGCACGCTCGGCCGCGTCCGCCAGCCCGCCGACGAGCTTGGCCGGCTGCACGCGGGCGCAGTGCGGCGTGTACAGAGCACCTCGGCCGCCGCCGATCGCGACCCTTGACCGCAGCTCGGTCTCGTCCAGCAGGACCGCGGCCAGGTCATCGCCGAACGCCACGCGCTCGTCCGCCTGGGTTTCCCGCAGGCGCGCGAGCTGCGTCTCGCTCTGAGCGACGATCAGGCTGCCGCCGTGCTTGAAGTCACACTCGATCCGCTCGCGCTCGACGACGGCACCGATCTCGCTGACGGTCGCCTGGATCGCTGCCGCCATCGCCCGCGGCGCCTGCTGGCCGCCGCGCGAACGCCAAGCCTCCGGCGTGCCCGACAGCCTTCCGAGCACCCAGCCCCCGTTGCGCCCCGAGGCGCCGAAGCCGACGTTGCGCGCCTCCAGCACCACCACCTCAAGCCCCGGCTCGGCCCGCCGCAGCTCGTACGCCGTCCACAGCCCGGTCATCCCGCCGCCGACGATGCACACGTCGGCCTCCCGGTCTGCGGCAAGCGGCGGGCGCGGCAGCCGACCGGGCAGTTGATCGAGCCAGAACGACGGCGTGGAGTCCATGGCGAGGACGGGCGAGGCTAGAGCATCAGGCCCGCATCGCGCGCACATCGGCGTGCCGCGGCTGTCAGCATGGCCGGATGCCGACGGACAAGGAGCGGATGCTCGCCGGCGAGTCGTACCTGGCCGACGACGAGGAATTGGTCGCCGATCGCAATCGCTGCCGGATCGTGCTCGCGCGGCTGAACGCGACCAGCATGGCCGAGTCCGGGGCGCGCGACGCGGTCCTTCGCGAGCTGCTCGGTCTGGTGGGTGACGGGACTGAGATCCTGTCGCCGTTTCACTGCGACTACGGCTACCAGATCGAGGTCGGGTCGCGGACGTTCATCAACTTCGGCGCCGTGATCCTCGACTCGGCGCCGGTCCGGATCGGCGACGACGTCCAGATCGGTCCGGGCGTCCAGCTGGTGACCCCGACGCACCCGCTCGACCCCGACGAGCGCCGCACCCACATCGAGTCCTCGGCGCCGATCACGCTCTGCGACGACGTCTGGCTCGCGAGCGGCGTGATCGTCTGCCCGGGGGTCACGATCGGCGCCGGAACGACCGTCGGCGCGGGGAGCGTCGTGACCCGCGACCTGCCGGCCCGCCACCTGTGTCTAGGCAACCCGTGCCGGCCGGTGCGCGAGGTCTAATGGATCTCACAGACGCGGCCCCGTCCGCGTTTCATCCACGTGGTTGCCATCTCCGCACTCAACTGGACCGCGCTCGAGCACGAGCTCGACGAGCGCGGCTTCGCGATCACTGAGCCGCTCCTGAGCCGCGACGAATGTTCGGAGCTCGCGGCGATGTTCGACGGCGACGGCTTCCGCGCGACGATCGAGATGGCTCGGCACCGGTTCGGCGACGGCCGCTACCGGTACTTCGATCACCCGCTGCCGGAGCCGATCGGCGCGGCACGGGCGTCGTTCTACGAGCAGCTTGCGCCGGTCGCCAACCGCTGGGCGGGACTGCTGTCGGGCGACAACGCGACCTTCCCGGCGACGCACGCGGAGCTACTGGATCGCTGCCGCGCCAGCGGCCAGACCAGGCCGACGCCGTTGCTGCTCCGCTACCACCCCGGCGACTGGAACGCCCTGCACCAGGATCTCTATGGCGACGTCTACTTCCCGTTCCAGGTCCTGACCGTGCTCACGCGGGCAGGAATCGATCACGCGGGCGGCGAGTTCGTGCTCGTGGAGCAGCGACCGCGTGCCCAGAGCCGGGCGCATGTGCTGGCGCCGCGCCAGGGCGAGTTCGTGATCTTCCCGACCCGTGAGCGGCCCAACAGGGGCAAGAACGGCTACCACCGGGTCGGCCTGCGCCACGGCGTCAGCACCGTCACCGGCGGCGAGCGCACGGCGCTCGGCATCATCTTTCACGATTCGAAATGAGGAGCGAGATGAACGTGACCACCTATGACAGCTCGATCGGGGAGCTGACGCTGATCGGCGACGAGCACGCCCTCCGCGAGCTTCGCTTCCCAGGCCGCGGCGGGCCACTGCCCGGCGGCTCGGATGACGGCTCGCTGCCGGCACCGGTGCGTGCCGCGATCGAGCAGCTCGACGCCTACTTCGCCGGCGAGCTTGAGCGCTTCGAGCTCGAGCTCCAGCTCGAGGGCACTCCGTTCCAGCGCCGCGTATGGGATGCGCTGCGCCGGATCCCGTACGGCGCGACGACGACCTACGGCGCACTCGCGCGCGAGCTTGGCGCGGCCGAGCCGCGCGCGATCGGCGGCGCTGTCGGACGCACTCCGGTGCCGATCATCGTCCCGTGCCACCGGGTCATCGGTGCCGACGGGTCGCTGACCGGCTACGGCGGCGGACTTGACCGCAAGCGCACGCTGCTGGCGTTCGAGGCGTCGGGCGGCGACGTCGCGACGTTGCACGCGAGCTGGAGCCAGCGTCAGCTGGCGCTGCTCTAGGCAGCTACCGGTTCTCGCGCCCGCAGCGCCAGCAGCGCCGCGACCGCGGTCGCGCAGCACGAGAACACGAACGGCGCGCTGACGCCCACCGATGCGATCAGCGCCCCCGCGACCGCCGACCCGACCGCAAGCCCCCCGACCAGCGCCGCCGACACCCATGTGAATGCCTCCGTCTCGGCGCCGGAAGTCACCACCCGTCCGACGAGCGAGTACTGACAAGCGAACACGGGCGCGATTGCCAGCCCTGCCAGCAGCGCCCCGATCACTCCTTCCGGGATCGTACGCGCGACGATCAGCGGCGCGCTGAAGCCGACCGCACAAAGGAACAGCAGCCGGTAGCGGCTCGTGATCGGAGAGCTCCACGCGCGGGACCCGTACCAGAGCCCGCCGACCATGCTGCCGAGGCTCCACATCGCGAGCAGTAGTCCCGACGCGGGCCGGGAGCCGGCGTGCAGCGCGAGCGACGGCAGCCCGACCTCGATCGCGCCGAGCCCGACCCCCATCAGCGCCACCGGACCCATCAGGATTCGCAGCTCTGCGTTCGCCAGTACCGCTTGCCGCGGCTCGTGCGCGGCCCGCGTCCCGGATCCACGGGCCAGCGGCGAGCGGACGAACACCAGCGTGCCGGTGACGCAGACGACGGCCAGCAGCAGGACCGCGACCGACGGCGAGGTCGCGTCGACCACCAGTGCGACCAGCAGCGGCCCGGTGATCCACACCACCTCCTGCACGACGGAGTCGAGCGCGTACGCGGTGTCGCGGACGATCGGGTCCGGAAACACCTCCTGCATCAGGGCGCGCGCCGTCGGCGACACCGGGGGCATCAGCGCACCCGACAGACCGGCGAGCACGACCAGCACCGCGGCGCCCGCGCGGCCGTTGCTTGCGAGCACGAACGCGATCAACACCAGCGCCTGCAGCAGCGCGCACGGCGCGAGGACCCGCGCTCGGCCGAAGCGATCGACCAGCCGGCCCTGGAGCGGGGCGCTGGCGGCGTTGGCGAACGCGAACGCGCCGACCGCAAGCCCTGCGATCGCGTAGGAGTGACCGGTGCCCCGGACGAGCAGCAGAAACGCGAGCGAGTACATCCCCAGCGGCAGGCGGGCAAGCAGCGCGCTGACGATCAGCGCCGGCGACCCCGGTACCGCCAAGACTGACCGGTACTTGGCGACCATGATCCGAGCCTACAAGGGCTCCGCGTTATCGTTGACGACGATCCAGGAGGCTCACGATTCCAGCTCGCGACAGGCCGCCGTTCCGCGCTGACCACGTCGGCAGCCTGCTGCGCCCGCCCGAGCTGACGCGTGCCCGGGCGCGATTCAAGGCGGGCGAGATCGACGCCGAGGCGCTGCGCGCGATCGAGGACGAGGCGATCCTCGACGTGATCGAACTGCAGCGCGAAGCCGGCCTGCAGACGGTCACCGACGGCGAGTTCAGGCGCACCTCCTGGCACATGGACTTCATCTACTCGCTGGGCGGGATCGAGCAGTCAGACGGCGAGACGATCCACGTGCAATTCCACAGCGAAGCGGGCGAGTACGACTACAGCCCGCCGGCGATGCGCGTCGCGGCGCCGGTCAGGCTGCGCGACACGATCTTCGCCGACGCCTTCCGGTTCCTGCGCGATCACGCCGGCGATCGGCAGACGCCGAAGTTGACGATCCCATCGCCGAGCATGGTCCACTACCGCGGCGGCAACTCGTCGCTCGACCCGGCCGTCTATCCCGAGCTCGACGCCTTCTGGGAGGACCTGACGAGCGCCTACGCCGAGCAGGTCGCGGGCGTCTACGAGCTCGGCTGCCGCTACCTGCAGCTCGACGACACGAGCCTCGCGTACGTCAATGACCCGGCCCAGCGGCAGCACATCGAGCAGATCGGCGGCGACCCCGAGCACCTCCACGAGCAGTACATCGCCAACATCAACAAGGCGCTCGCTGCCAAGCCCGACGACCTCGTGGTCACGACTCATCTGTGCCGCGGCAACAATCAGTCGATGTGGGCGGCCGAGGGCGGCTACGACTTCGTCGCCGAGGCGCTGTTCGGCGACCTGAACGTCGACGGTTATTTCCTCGAGTTCGACGACGAGCGCTCGGGCACGTTTGAGCCGTTGCGGTTCGTCCCCCGTGGCAAGCAGGTCGTGTTGGGGCTGGTGACGACCAAGCGCCCCGCGCTCGAACACCGGGAGCTGCTCAAACGGCGGATCGATGAGGCATCGCGGTTCGTCGACCTCGACCAGTTGTGCCTTTCGCCACAGTGCGGTTTCTCGTCGACCGAGGAGGGCAACAAGCTGACGATCGACGAACAGCGCGCAAAGCTCGAGTTGATCGTCGACGTCGCGGCCGACGTCTGGAACGCATAAAGCTGTTTGCCAGACTCTGGGATGCGGTGCCACCGGTCGTTCCCAGCGGGAACCGCGGCGTGACCGTCGCGTTCGGTGATGCGCTGGTCCAGGGCGCACCGGCGCAATCTTGGACAACCGTCACCGGACGCGCGAAACTTTGACGATGCCGTTCCCGGGAGGGTTGCGCCAGCGGATCGCGGCGACGTTGAACGCCGCCTACGGCGATGGCCTGCTGAGCGACAGCACGCTCGCCCACCGGCTGGACCTGCTGTTCGACAGCCGCGTGATCGACCCGTCGAGGCTGATCGGCGACCTCACGATCCGCTCGCGGGACACCTCGCTGCCAGGCGTCGTTGACCGGACGCTGCGGTTTTTCCGCAGCCTGCTCGCGGACGATGGCCCACCGGCGGCGGATCTTCTGGCACTCGACTGGTCGGGGGCGACCGACGAGCTGCTGCTGGGACGCGCGTCTGGGTGTGACGTCGTGCTGACCCACCCGACCGTCTCACGGCGCCACGTCCGGCTTAGGTTTCGCGACGGCAACTGGATCCTCCAGGACCTTCGCTCGACCAACGGCACGCTGGTCAACGGCGCGGCTGTCGTCCGCTGTCAGCTGCGGGCCGGCGATCGCCTCTGGGTCGGGGACCAGCGCCTGCTGATCGACTGACCCCTACTCGTCGAACTCGACGTCCGGCCTCGCGGGTGGCTCACGCCGGAGACCCTCTTGGAGCGCATCGATGAGCTCGTTGAGGATCCCCGCCTTCGGCCGGGAGGCCTCGCGTGACCGTTCCGCAAGCTGCGCCAGGCTCTCGGCGATCGAGACCAGCGCGAACGTCTGCGCGAGCTCACGTTCGAGCTTGCTGCGTTTGGCCGGGACGCCTGAGTCGCTGACGCCGGCGTGACCGGAGGCATCCCACGCCAGATCGCGTGCCGCCTCGAGTGGGGTTTGTCGGTTGTCGGGCACCGGCAGCTCCTTTCTGACCAGTGATCAAATCTGCATTGATTCTGCCCCGTCGGTGGCCGCGGGTGGTATCCGTTGGTCATGGACCGCACGCGCGAGCGCGTCCCGGGGTACCGGCTGCCGGTGTCGCTGACCCTAGCCGTCTCGATGACCGCCGCCGGAATCGTCTATCCGGTCACCGACTCCGCGCTGCATCACACCTCACCGGTGATGATCGCTACGCTGCGTGCGCTTGTCGGCGGAGCGCTCCTGACCGCGATCCTGCCGCTGCTGCGCAGCCGCCTGCCGCGGACGCGGCGGCTGTGGGCCTGGTCGGCCGCGATCGGTTTTGGAAACACGACGCTGACGCAGATCGGAATCAGCGTCGGGACGGCCCGTGCCGGGGCGGCCGTCGCGGCCGTGCTGCTCAACTCATCGCCGTTCTTCGTCGCGCTGATCGCGCGCTTCGCGCTCGGGGAGTCGATCACCCCGATGCGGGCTGCCGGGCTCGTGATCGGCTTCGGCGGCGTGCTGTTGGTCGTTTTTTCGGACCCCGGCAACGTCTCCCACGGCTCACGGCTGGCGATCGGGGTCTTGCTGGCGCTGCTGGGGGCGCTCGGCTGGGCGGGTGGCGGTCTCGGCATGCGAGTGCTCACAAGACGCGAACCTGACCTCGACATCGCCGGTGTCACGGCCGCGCAGTTCCTAGCCGGCGGGGTGCCGCTGATCCCACTCGCCCTGCTGGCCGGCGGCTCGACCGCCTGGGGCGAACCGGCGCTCGACCTGCAGCTCGCCTACCTCGTGATTGGCGGCCAGGTGCTGGTGTATCTCGGGTTCAACGCCGCGCTCAGCCGCTGGCCATCGACGCGGGTGTACGCATGGACGTTCCTCGTCCCAGCGGTCGCGGTCGTGATCGAAGCGTTCCAAGGCCAGCTGCCGGGCCCGGCCGGCACGCTCGGCGTCGCAGTTGTGATCCTCGGCGTCGCGATCGTCAACCACCCGCGTGCCGAAGGAGCAGCCGCCGACACGGAATTCGCGAACTCTTAGGCAGCGGCCGCGCAACTCGTCCACGGTCGCGCGTGTTCTACGACACCGTGATCACGGGACCGCCGACCCTGAATCGCCTGGAGCACTCAGACCGCTGAGAGCGCTGAGAGCGCTGCGCTTTGCCGACGTTGAGGATCAAGGTTTCGGCCCCGTACGGGCCGCTCATGCCGTCGCTCGCCGAGCTGGGCGGCGAGCCTCCCGACGGCTGCCACGCTGCTGGTGCTCGGAACCGTCTACGAGGTCGGCGCCGCCGGCGAGTGGACCGCCGGCCTTCAGGCGATGGCGCGGTTCGTGCGCGAGCTGACGGACCACGGTCTGCCGTTTCCGCCCAACCCGGTACGTGCCGAGATCGCCGGCTAGCGCGGTCGGCAGCGTCCTCTGCCGCAGAGCGGGCCCCGCCGACGCACGGCAGCAACGTCGGGGGACTTGGACGACAGCCAGCGCCGACGGGGCGCTGATCGTAGGGCGACGCGATCAAGCGCCCGTCAACGGTCGCTAGGAAGATCCTCATCCGGCTCACCTCGGCCGTTGCCGCCGTTTGTCACCCCATATGGGTGATGCGACGCCCCCGGCTAGCCATAATCGTCGAACCTCGAACAGCCGACCATTGGAGGACCGCAATGAACGACGCCTCATCTGACAGTCCGGTGCTCGAAACGCTGGCCGCCATGACCGCCGAGTCGCTGGCGCGCTCCACCCTCGATCCCAATCAGCTGCTCGCCGCACGGCTCGCCGCGCTGGTCGCTGTCGATGCGCCCGCCGCCTCCTATCTGATGCACGTCGGGCCAGCGATGGACGCGGGCTTCACGGTCGATGAGGTCCAGGGGGTCCTGATCGCCGTCGCCCCGATCGTCGGCACGCCGCGCACGCTGTCGGCGTCGATGAAGATCACCGAGGCGCTCGGCATCGTGATCGTTGCGCTCGAGGAGGAGCTCGAGGCCGAGGAGCTCGAGGCCGAGCTCGAAGCCGAGGAGGACGCTGAATAGGGTCCGGACTTTGGTCTAGGCCGGTCTCGACGTTCTGCTAGTGGGGGCGCTGCCCCCTTGTGGCATACGATCGAGCTCGCCTCAACTCGCCGAGCCCAATCCGAGTACGTGGGGGCGCACTTGGACCAGATGGCAGACACCAGGCGCTCGGCGAGTTGAGGTCACCGTTCGGAGCCGATCTCGAATTGACGACACGGTCACGCGTCGCTGTGGAAGCCCGATTCGCCGTCGGTGTTTGCGATGCGATAACCGATGCCGGGCGTCGTTTGGATTACCTTGGGCGCTCCCAGTTTGCGGCGCAGCCTGGCGATCGTGACCCGGACCGTGTTCGTGAATGGGTCGGCGTTCTCGTCCCACGCCTGCTCGAGCAGCTTCTCGGCGCTGAGGCCGGCGGGGCTGGCTCTGAGCAGGGCCTCGAGCACGGCGCGTTCCTTGGCCGTCAGTGAGATCGTACGTCGGTTTCGAGTGACGTTTCCTGTCGTCGGGTCGAGCTCGATTCCTGCTGCCCGCAGCGTCACGCTGTGGGTTGTCGACTTGCGTCGGGCGAGCGCGCGCACGCGCAGCACCAGCTCAGGGAAATGAAACGGTTTTGGCAGGTAGTCGTCAGCGCCGAGCGCGAGCCCCGCCACTCGTTCGTCGGGCGCAGCGGCGGCGGTCAGCATCAGGATCATCGCCGGCTCGTCGGATTCGGCGATCATCTGACACAGGGTGTCGCCGTGAATTCCCGGGAGGTCGCGGTCGAGCACGACGACGTCATAGGGATTGACGTTCAGCCTGCTCGCGGCCTCGTGACCGTCGTAGGCGGTGTCGACGGCGATCCCCTGCTCGCGGAGCCCCTCGGCGATCCAGTTCGCCAGCCGCGGCGCGTCCTCGACAACGAGAACCCTCATGCCGATCCGGTCGCGGGCTGCGCGTCGGGAGCAACTGGCAGGGTGATTTCGGCCCCCAACCCACCTTGGTCGCGGGCGTAGAGCCTGAGATCGCCGCCGTGCGCGGCGGCGATCGCAGCGACGATCGAGAGCCCGACTCCGTTCCCGTTCTGCGAGCCGGTGCGCTCGACTCCAAGTCGCCTGAACGGCTCGGCGAGTTGCCCGACGGCCGCCCGGTCGAGAACCGGACCGCCACTTTCGACCACCAAGCGCGACGTCTCCCGGTCGGCCTCGCACGTCACGTTGATGAGACCGCCCGGCACGTTGTGTCGCACGGCGTTGTCAATCAAGTTGTCGACCATCCTCGCCAGCAGCGTCTCCGAGCCCTCCACACAAGCCGGCGCCAGGGTGCTCCGAAGCTCGATCTGCTCGGCGGCGATCGCCTCGCCGCGGCTCGCGAGTGCGTCGTCGACGACCTGCGCGAGCGACACCGTTGTTTCCTCGCCCAGCTCTCCGCGCTGCGCACGCGCCAGCACCAGGAAGCTCTCGAGCAGGCGATCGGCTTGGTCGAGGTCCTCCCGGAGGCTCGCATCCAGCGCCCTCACCCGCGGCTGCGACGACAGCTGCGGTTTGGCGAGCGCCACATCCAATGCTGTGCGCATTGTGGTCAATGGGGTGCGCAGCTCGTGCGAAGCGTTGGCGACGAACCGCCGCTGAGACTCGAACGCCGCCTCCAGACGCGCGAGCAGCGCATCGATCGTGTCCGCGAGCGTCCTGAGCTCGTCACGCGGGCCGGGCAGGTCGAGCCGGCGGTGGAGGTTGCCCTCCGAGATCTGTTGCGCGGTGGCAGTGATCGTGCGCACAGGGCGCAGCACGCGGCCGGCGACGACCCAGCCGAGCAGACCCGAGACGATCGCCATGATGCCGAGTGCGGCCGCGGATTCGATCTCGAGCTGGTGCAGCTCGTTGACCCGCTGTTGGGTCTCCACGAGCCGCAAGAATTCTTGTCCGGCGGACGACTGCATGACCCGGAGGACCGCAGGAGGCACCTTCGGCATGGTCAAGCTGGGCACCGGGACCGTGTTGCTGCCGGTAGGCGGTGCCTTGGCGCCGGCAGGCCCTGGGCGGCTTAGGGTGATGCCCACGCCTCCCGTGATCCCGCGCGAGACGAGCGTATAGGTCACCGCCAACAGCGCGGCGCCGCAGACCAGGAACATTCCCCCGTAGAGCAGCGTGAGCCGCCAGCGGATCGTGGTCTGGGGGTGGCGCAGCCACGCGCGTCTCTGAGGCTGACAGGTCATCCTGCTGGGATCGCCCGCGCGGGCGCGGGGTCCCGCGCCGACGTCCGACGAGCCAGGATGGCGGACCCCACATAACAGCGGCATAACAGAGTTACACCGCCGTAACGGCCGCGAGCGTACAACGTGGCCAATGAGCACGATACGCGGGTTTCGCGTCAGCTCGCTCCGGATCGCCATCGCCATGCTCGGCGTCGCGGCGATCGCCGGCTGCGGGTCGACCGGCCCGCCCAGCCGGACCGGCGCCACGCCCGGGTCGAACACCGCCCTTCAGTTCAGCCAGTGCATGCGCTCCAACGGCGTCCCGAACTTCCCTGACCCCGGCCCGGGCGGCTACCAGCGCGGCGGCATCAGCCTCCAGTCGCCCGCCCAGCAGAGCGCGTTCAACGCATGCGAAAAGCACCTGCCCCAATCCGGACACTCGCCGCCAGTACCGGCGAGCGCGCGGCACCAGGAGCTCCTGCTCGCGAAATGCATGCGCGCGAACGGCGTCCCCAAGTTCCCGGATCCGGATGCGAACGGCAATATCCAGTTCCCCATCACCAGCCGCATTCCCCAGTCACCCGCCTTCCAGAGCGCACAGAACGGGCCGTGCAAGAAGTACCTGAACGACGGGTAGCCCGCCGACGACCGGCGATGGGGACCTCGCCGCCGGTCGGGCGGTCGAGCGTGCCGAGGATCCTCAGCACCGTGGTGGCCTTCCCGCTCATCCCTGCGAGTCGGTCACTTGCAGGCCCGGGTCGATGCCGGATCCGGAGATCTGGACGTAGCCGGCCGCGAACAGCCCGGTCGTCACCGGGATCAGCCTGTGAGGAGCCGCCGCCTGCTGCACGGCGTAGCCGCCTCCCCCCGTCGCCAGCAATGCCGTGACCGGAACGGAGAGCACGTTGTGAGCCTTCGCCTGCGCGAAGTTCACGCTCACCGCCGCCTGGTCGAGTCCCGCGCCGGGGTGGTTGCCCGCAAGCGTGATCGTGACCGGGATCGTCGAGCCCGATGAGCCGCTGCCACTCCCGCTCCCGCTCCCCGTGCCCGAGCCCGGGCCGCTGCCACTGCTCGAGGCCTGCGCCACCGAACTCACCGCGCTGATCTTGCCGTTGACCGTGTTGCCGGCCGGCATCTCGACCGGCACATGCTCGCCGACCGTCGCCTCCGACTGCTGGCTCGCGTCCAGATCGACCGTCACCACGAGCTTGGTTGAGGTCGTCTGCAGAATCGCCGACGCGCTGCCCGCGCTGCTGGCGCTGCCGGAGCCCTTGGCACTGCCAGAGCCCTTGGCGCTCCCGGAGCCTTTCCCGGTGCCAGAAGTGCCGGAACCACTCGAGCCCTTGTGGCTTCCGGAGCCCTTGGCGCTGCCGGCGCCGCTACCGCTGCCCGCGCCGTTGCCGCCGCCTTTGCCGGACCCGCGGCTGCTGCCGCTGCCGGAGTGCCCGTGCCTGTGTCCAGATGCTGGCTTTGTGCTCTTCGGGGCCGTGGTGGTCGTGGTGGTCGTGGTGGTCGTCGGGGCCGTGGTGGTCGTCGGGACCGTGGTGGTCGTCGGGGCCGCGGTGGTCGTCGGGGCCGCGGTGGTCGTCGTGGTCGTGGTCGTCGTCGTGGACGTCGTGGTCGTCGGCGTTGTGGTGCTCGACGTGCTGAGGTCGATGAACTCGGGGTGCGGTGCGGTTACGGAGGCGCTCGCGTCCGAGACCCCACATCCGTTGGTCGGTCCGGAGCCGGTGCCCGAGCCGGAGCCACCACTTGATCCGCCCCCCGTCGACCCGCACGCAGTCTCCAGCTGTGTGACCCGCTGAGCGCCGGGGAGAAACACGATCCGGCCGAGCGCGATCTTGCCGGTCTGCTTCTCGCCGAGCGACGCCTGCCAGCGCTCGACCGCGTCGGTCGTGCCAGCCTGCCAGGCGTCGTCGATTGTGATCTCGCCATCGGCGAACCCAATCCGAACGAGGTCGCTGTTGAGCTGCAGGATGTCCCGGCCGTCACTGTCCGCGGCCTTCAAAGCCCGGTAGGCCGCCAGCGCGCCGTCGAACAGCACCACCGGGCGCCCGTTGACGCTGTAGAGCACCTGCCCCGCCTTGATCACCTGTCCGACGCTCGGCAGCCACGTGATCGTCCCGCTGAGGCGGTTATAGACGGTCTGGGGATCGGCGTAGCCCAGCGTGCCCGACTCCGTGTCGGTCTCGATCAGGTCGCGGCGCTGCACGATCGCGGCGCCGCCCGCGCTGCCCGCGTTGAGGGTGGCCTGCTGCGAGGGCGAGCTGGTGCCTACCAGGATCGCCACCGCCACCCCGGCCGCGAGCAGCGCCGACAGTGCGAGCCCCAGCCTTCGTCGGCGAGCAGCGGCTGAGCTGCCGGTGTCGACTCCGGCTTCCATCAGTGCCGGAGGCCAAGTGGCGGCGCGCCGCACGCGGTCAAGGCCTGCCTGTAGGCCGGCGCCTGCATGTTGATCGTGCTCGGGAACAGAAGGATCGCGTCGTCGAAATCGGTTATCTCGCGGATGCCAACGGGGTTGGACGGGACGGAGGTCCGAGGGTCCGGGAACTGGGGGACCCCATGCGTGCGCATGCACTCCGCGATCTTGAGCAGCTTTCCCAGAGTCTGTGCGGAGGGGTGCGTCTTTGACCCTAAGGCAGGGGGGCCGCCGCCCGGCAGGAGCTTCCGGCACTTCGCCTGCGCCCCCTTAACGCGGGCGATGAGACGGGCGCCTCGAAGGCGAAGCCGCCTCCGGGTGACGGGTCCGGGAAGTTGGGAACCCCGTTGGCGCGCATGCACCTGGCGAACGCGAGCCCCCCCGGGGCGCCGTCGCTCGGGCCGCTCGAACTCGCGCTCGCCGCGCTCGACTTCGAGGCGGTCGAGCCGCCCGACGCCGTGGTCGGGTTGGGGGAGCTTCCCCCACATCCAACGACCACAGCCGCACTCACGATTGCCGCGGCGATCAGCAGGCACGCTCGCGGCGGGTGAGCCCTCTTGGTATGGATCCGCTGCGGCATTTGGTCTCCTTCGGGGTCTGCTTCCGGGCGTTTGCGCCCGCTCCCGGATCGGTTCTACGCGGTGGGTTGTTTCGGCGTTGTTTCACTCTCCGATTCGGGCAGCGGTTTGCTTGCCCGAGCCGGCGAAACAGAGTTGAAACACTGCGGCGCTACCTTGATCACGACAAGGAGGTACAGATGCGCGTGCTTGTGATCGAGGACGACGAGGAGCTGGCCGCGACGGTCGCCGCCGGCCTGCGCCACGCGCGGATGGCGGTCGACGTCGCGTTCGATGGTCAAGCTGGGTTGACGTGCGCGCTGATCAATGATTACGACGTGATCGTGCTCGATCGCGACCTTCCTGCCCTCCACGGCGATGAGGTGTGCGCCAAGCTGGTCGCCGCCGGCGGACGCAGCCGGGTGCTGATGCTGACCGGCGCGTCGGCGAACGACGATCTCGTCGATGGGCTTGGGCTCGGCGCGGACGACTACCTGCCCAAGCCGTTCGACTTCCCCGTGTTGGTGGCGCGCCTCGGCGCCCTGGCCCGGCGCGCACAGCCGAGCATCCCGCCGGTGCTGGAGCACGGCGACGTCGTGCTCGATGCGGCCAGGCGCTGCGCGCAGCGGTCTGGCCGTGATCTCGAGCTGACGCCCAAGGAGTTCGGGGCGCTCGAGCTGCTGCTCGCCGCCCAGGGCCGGGTCGTCTCGGCCGAGGAGCTGCTCCAACGTGTGTGGGACGAGAACGCCGACCCGTTCACAGGCGCCGTCCGGATCACGATCAGCAGGCTGCGCGCGAAGCTCGGTGATCCCCCCGTAATCGAGACCGTCGCGAAGGCCGGCTACCGCATCGGAGGCCAGTGATGGACGTCGCGCACACCCGGCTCGCACCAACCTCTTGGCTGCGATTGCCTCGCCGCACCGCCCGGCTCCGGCTCACAGCTCTCTATGGCGGCCTCTTCCTCCTCTCCGGCGTCGCTCTGGTGGCGATCACCTACGTCCTGTTTGAACGGGCGACCGAATACAGAACGCCTCACCTACCGAAGGTCCCTAACGCTCCCGCCATACAGAAGCTCCAGCTTCCGCGTGGGTTCGCACAGGCTCTGCCTCAGCTGGCACAGGTCCAGCGTCGGCTGGCCCAAGACCAGTATCAGCTGTCAGTGCCTGTGGGTCGGGCTGGCGCAGGACCAGCATCGAAGGTGCGTCTGCCTGTGCCTCAGCTGGTACAGGCACAGCACCAGCTGGCAAAGGACCAGCATCAGCTGGCGCAGGCTGTCCATCAGCTGGCAGACGCCGTGCACCAGGTGGCACAAGCAGGGTCCGTCCAGGCCGCTCAGCGCGCTGCCGACTCGCACCAGCTTCTGGTCAACTCGGGAATCGCTCTCGCGATCGTGGCCGTACTCGCCCTCCTTGCCGGCTGGCTCGTTGCCGGCAGGATGCTGCGACCGATCCGGACCATCACCCGCACGGCGCGGCGGATCTCCTCCACGAGCCTCCACGAGCGCCTAGCCCTCGACGGCCCGCAGGACGAGCTCAAGGAACTCGGGGATACGCTCGATGACCTATTTGGGCGGCTCGAAGCTGCGTTCGAGGCGCAACGTCAGTTCGTCGCCAACGCCTCGCACGAGCTGCGCGCGCCGCTGACACGCCAGCGAGCCCTGATCCAGGTCGCGCTCGCCAACCCGGACGCGAACTTCACCTCGTTGCGCGCGGCCCATGAGCGAGTGCTCGCCTCCGAGCAACAGCTCGAGCAGATGATCGACGCGCTGCTGACCCTCACGCGCGGCCAAGCCGAGCTCGAGCGTCGCGAGCACCTCGACCTCTCGGCCCTCGCCTCCAAGGCCCTGCTCGCGCGCGAGTCAGAAGCCGCAGCCCGCGACCTCGACGTTCGCGCAACGCTGGCCACAGCGCCGACCGCGGGCGATCCACGGCTGGTCGAGCGTCTGATCGCCAACCTGATCGACAACGCGATCCGCCACAACACCCCGGAAGGACGTGTCGAAATCACAACCGGGACCCGCGACCAACACGCCTTCATATCGATCGCAAACACCGGCCCGGCCGTACCGCCCGAACAGATCCAGCGTCTCTTCCAACCGTTCCAACGACTCAACGGCGCCCGTACCCAGCACACGGGCGGACACGGACTGGGACTCTCGATCGTCCAGGCGATCGCGACCGCTCACGGTGCCGCGCTCGTCGCACGTGCGCAACCGCAGGGCGGACTCACCATCGAAGTCTCATTTCCGCCGATAAGCGCCGCTGACTCCAGGATGACATTGCCTGCTGCCTTGCCGGAACGGGGCACCCCGCGAGTCGCCCTCCGAGACTGACGCGCCGGCGGGAGGCTGAACCGCCCGTTGGCGTTGTCGCGAGAAGCACGCCGCTGCGCGCGAAACGGGTCAGCGGGTCTCGGGCGACGTCCTCGCCAGTCGCCCACGATGCAATAGGAGTAGTGTCGGTTGAGAGCTGGCCCCGGCGGCCAGAAGAGTTAGCCCGAAGGTTGGATGCCACCAACGGCGCTGCGGCGCCACGAGGCGTGATGCGGGCCAACTGGATTTTGACCGTTGGGCCTGTGCTCACGTCCTCCAGGCGCTACTCCACCAAACGTGGTGGGCGCGTCCCAATCCGGATCGCTTGGCCACGGCGGTGGTGTGCGGGTG
This sequence comes from uncultured Solirubrobacterales bacterium, assembly GCA_963756655.1. Taxonomy (GTDB): domain Bacteria; phylum Actinomycetota; class Thermoleophilia; order Solirubrobacterales; family Solirubrobacteraceae; genus Palsa-465. The sequence goes on along the minus strand of CAVWOQ010000021.1, from coordinate 3,481 downwards.
ATCCATACCGAGCGCCTTACCTACTTGACCTGATGGTTCGACCAGCCGGCGTCGCCCCGGCGCGGCCGGGCATCAGTCGCACAACGTATCCGTACGCATCCTCGACAGGAAGGGCCAACCATGGCCGTCGGAATCCGAATCAAGCTCGCAGGGATCACCGAAGAGCAGTTCGACGCGGTGAACAAGCACGTCGACCCGGCAGGGAATCCCCCGAAGGGGCTGCTGTTTCACGCCTCGGGACCGATCGAACAAGGGTGGGGCGTGATCGACTTCTGGGAGTCACGCCAGGACTTCGACGCGTTCGAGCCGCGGATCGGGGCCGCGGTGGCCGCCGCCGGCGCCCAGCTGCAGGGATCCCCGGACATCAAGCAGTTCTCGGTTCACGAGACCTTCGCGGGTTAGCACCCCGCGGTCGCTACGTAGGTCGCCCAGCCATCAACTGGGCTCCTACGTAGCTGGGGGCAGCGCAGCGGCGGGTTAGTGGTGGGGGAGCCCGGGCGGGTTGATTTGCTTCATGTGGCCGGCGCTCAGCTCATAGAGCCGATCGCCGACTGAGAAGCGAACGGCAAAGAAGCCCTCGTTCAGCGGGACATGTGTGATCGAGCCGCTCAGGTGACGAGCTTCATGGAGGTCACGCTGTCGGGTGCTTAGACCGCTCGTCGTCGCGCTGCGCTGCGGCAGCCGCGCTGCGCGCCGGCTCGCAAACGACGCGCAAGATTCAGGCTTTCGACGGCGGCGGGTCAGCGCGCGGGCCGTATCCGCGCTTGACAGCGGCCGATCCTGGCGGGAGGATGCTTTCGCGCTCAGCGCGCGCTCCGCGAGTCAGGAGGGGGCTTGCACGACTAGATGACCGGTGTTCTCTATCGGTTGGGGAAGCTTTGCGGCCGGCGGCGATTTGTCGTGCTCGGAATCTGGCTGGTGATCGCGATCGGGCTGGTCGCTGTGTCGCACCAGATGGGCGACACCACCAATAACAACCTGTCGCTGCCTGGGACCGGCAGCCAGCTGGCGACCGACGCGCTCGCCGGGCCGTTCGCGGCTCAGTCGAACGGCTCAAGTCCGATCGTGATCCACACCAAGAGCGGCAAGCTGACTGACTCCAAGTACGCCAGCGCGATCAACACGGCGTCGTCGGACGTGGCAAAGGCCGCCAATGTGGAATCGGCGGTCAACCCGCTCACCTCGCAGGGGGCGTCCCAGCTCAGTAAGAACCAGATGACGGGTTACATCTCGGTGACGACGAAGGTCAATCCGGGGTCTTTGTCCACCGAGCAGGCGCAGGACATCATCGACGCGGCTTCGGGCCCACTCAAAGCAGCCGGGCTCGAGGTGCAGACCGGCGGACAGCTCGGACAGAAGGTGTCAACCCCGTCGACGGAGTCCAGCGAGCTGATCGGAATCATCGCGGCGATGGTAATCCTCGCGTTCACGTTCGGAACGCTGGTGGCGATGGCGCTGCCGATCATCACGGCGATCTTCGCGCTCGCCTCGACGCTCGCGATCATTCGGATCCTCGGTCACGTCCTCTCGGTGCCGACGGTGGCGCCGACGCTGGCGACGATGATCGGCCTCGGGGTCGGGATCGACTACGCCCTGTTCATCGTCACGCGCCATTTCCGCGGGATGAAGGACGGCCTGGACATCGACGAGTCGATCGCTCGCGCGGCCGCGACCTCCGGTGGCGCGGTCTTCTTCGCCGGCGCGACAGTCACGATCGCGCTCGTGTCACTTGCCGTCGCGGGGATCCCGCTCGTGACGACGATGGGGTTGATGGCCGCGATCGCGGTCGTCGTCGCGGTGCTCGGCGCGCTGACACTGCTGCCGGCGGTACTGGCGATCATCGGACCGCATATCAACTCGCTGCGCGTGCGCGACCGCCACCCGGAGTCACACCCGTCAGAGGGCGGCCTGTGGGCCAAGTGGGCGCACGAGATCGCCTCCTACCCGTGGGTTGCCGGCATCGCCGCGCTCGCGATTCTGATCCCGCTGATGATCCCACTGCTGTCGCTGACTCTCGGCCAGCAGGACACCGGCGCGCTCTCGACTTCGACCACCGCGCGCCAGGCCTACGATCAGATCAGCGAGAACTTCGGGCAGGGCGTCAACGGCCCGCTGCTGATCGCGGTCAAGCTGGGCTCGCCGGCGCAGTCGTCATCGGATTCGCGCCTCGCGACGCTCCAGAAGGACGTCAAAGCCGTGGCGGGGGTCGCGGCGGTGACGCCGGTCGTGCTCGACAAGGCCGGGACGACCGCATTCTTCAACGCGATTGCGACCACCGCGCCGTCTGACAACAAGACCGCGGCTCTCGTCTCCAAGCTCAGGGACACGACGATTCCACAGGCCGAGAAGGGAACCAATATGAAGGCCTACGTCGGCGGGCAGACCGCCGCGTACGTGGACCTCGCATCGAAGATCTCGAGCAAGCTGCCGCTCCAGATCGCGGTCGTGATCGTGCTCGCGTTCCTGCTGTTGATGCTCGCCTTCCGGACGGTTGTCGTCCCAGCCCAAGCGGCGCTGATGAACCTGCTCTCGATCGCCGCCTCCTACGGGGTGCTTGTCGCGATCTTCCAGTACGGCTGGGCGATCGGGATCCTCGGTCACAGCGACCCGGTCCCGATCGTGTCCTACGTGCCCCTGTTCATGTTCGCGATCTTGTTCGGTCTTTCGATGGACTACGAGGTGTTCCTCGTCAGCCAGATCGAGGAGCACGTCCACGAGGGCGAGGACAACAAGAGCTCGGTTGTGCACGGACTCGTGACGAGCGCGCGGGTGATCACCGCGGCCGCGACGATCATGGTGTTCGTGTTCGGCAGCTTCATTCTTAACGGGAATCCGACCGTGCAGCAGTTCGGGGTCGGCCTCGCAGTCGCCGTGCTGATCGATGCGACTGTCGTGCGCTGCCTGCTCGTGCCGGCGCTGATGATCCTGATGGGAAAGGTCAATTGGTATCTCCCCCACTGGATCGACAGAATCCTTCCGCACCTCAGCATCGAAGGTGCCGAGTTCTTCGAGCGGCGAGACGCGGCGGCCGCGGGCAAGCCCGAGCCGGCGGCAGCGGGCGTGACCGCGGAGCCCTGACAGCCAACACACGTAGCGACCACAATCGACCACGATGTCGATATACAGCGGCGCGCACGGACACGATCAGGACGGTCAGCTCAGCCCGCGCCAACCGACAGGAGAGAGACGTGAAGGCCACCCAGGAGCTGCACAAGCAGGGACAGAGTCTGTGGCTCGACAACATCACGCGCGAGATGCTCGATTCGGGCTAAACCAGCTGATAGCACCGAGAGAGGCGCGACAGTCTCATGCCCGGCGCACCCGCCTCGGCGATTAGATCCCACTCCCATCCAGAGTGCATGAGCCCTCAGCCGAAGGCGGCCAAGCTGACGAAGCCAGCGTCGCAGAGGGATCGAGAACTGGACGCTCCGAGCGGTCGCTGATGGGATCGGGCGCCGGCGGCCTGACCATCTCACGGACC